>JAWKPC010000015.1:0-104458 GCA_041390865.1 Thermomicrobiales bacterium | reverse complement strand
CGGCGCGGCGAGCCGTCCACACTCTCGAATGTCACGGTCATCCTGCGCGGGCCGTCGATCCGGAATCTGTTGTCCGCGACCGGTACGAGCTTCATGTCGAAGATCATCGGGAGCCGGAGTTGATCGTCGGCGAGCGTCACCTCCTGATACATGCCGGTCCTGGCGCTCCGGTAGACGCCGGTCAAGCGATCGAGCGCTTCTTGCGACAGATCCGGCGCTTCCCCATTCGCTCCCTTGGCTTCGTTCAGTTCCATCTCCAGGACGATCGCGAGAACCTGCTCGGCCAGTTCGCCGGGCGACATCGTGCTGGCGTTGCAGAGGATGGCGACGGCTGTACCGCGCTCCGGCACGCGGAGGTAGTGGGCCCGGTAGCCGGCATCGCTGCCACTGTGGCCGATCGTCTCCATCTCGCCGATCTCGCCATAGGTCAGGCCACAGGCATAGGAGGTTTTCTCGCCGTCATTGAGGATGGCCGGGCGGGTCAGCTCTTCGTTCGACGGGTTGGCGAGCCACGACGCGAGGTATCGATCCCATCGCAGGAGGTCCTCGACGGTCGTGTGGAGGCTGGTCGCCCCGGTCGTGTCGAAGATCGGGTTGCTGATCCGCCAGCCGTCGCCGCCCGCGTCGTTCTCCAGCGGCTCGTAGCCGTGCGTACGGCCGGGCACGATCTCGTTGTGGTCGTCGTGAAAGTGGCTGCTTGTCATGCCGAGCGGCTCGAAGATCCGTTCCCGGGCGAACTCGCGCAGCGACTGGCCGGTGATCCGGCTGACGATGAGCCCCATCAGGGTGTAGCCGGTGTTCGAGTAGAGGTGACGGCTACCGGGAGCGAAGTTGAGTTCGGACTGCCGGAGGCAGATGTCGAGCACGTCGACGTCGGTGATGACGTCGTCCGGCCGCCAGCCGCTCAGCCGCAGCAATACCCACTGGTCGCGCAAGCCCGAGGTATGGTGCATCAGCTGACGGACCGTGATCTTCTGGCCGTAATCGGGAATCTCCGGGAAGTAGTCGCGGATGTCGTTGTCGAGCGAGAGTTTCCCGTCCTCCTCAAGCAACGCCAGGCAGTGGGCGGTGAACTGCTTCGAGATCGACGCGACGTGAAATATCGAATCCGGCGTGATCGGGATGCCATGCTCCAGGTTCGCCATCCCATAGCCGCGGGCGTAGGCCATCTCGCCGTCACGGTAGACGCCGATGGCGCAGCCGGGAGACTCATCGCTCTGCCAACGGCTGAATATCTCATCGATCTTCGCGGCGTGCGCGAGGCTCAATTGCACCATCGTGTCCTCTCATTGGACTTCTTCAGTCTTCGATGGCCCGGTCGCTCCTCTGTGAAGTACCATCGCCACGAAGCGGGGGCATCCGCTCGGTACCGCGCGCCCTGGTCGCCAGGTTCGGGCCGTTGTTCTTGGCAGGGACTGTAATCCCTACTAGCTTCATCGGAATTAGGCTAGGGTGCGACGATCGCACTGTCAAGTTCCCTTTGGATTCCCTAAGATCGACCCGGGGCAGCTACGTATCTGTGCCCGTCCGCCAGTCGGGCCGGTCTCGATTTGAGTCCAACTGGCGGCTTACAGGACGTTCGAAATCCGAGAAAGGTATACAGGCGATGAAAGTTGCATACGTGTTCGCAGCGTCGGGACATACGGCGAGCTACAAGCTGGGGAAGATGATCCTGCCCCAGCTCGAGGACAAGGATCACGGCGTCCGAGGTCGTCGGCATATTCTTCTTCGATGACAACAACTACATCCTCCGTCAGGGCAGATCCCTATCGGCGGCGGCTTGCCGGTCGCGCAGATCAGAACGTCCTGCTGATGATGTGCGATCAGTGTGCAATCGAGCGAGGTCTTGCCGAGGTAGGCCACGGTCGGCGACCCCGACCGGCACCGTCGAAGGGCGTGCAGGTCGGCTGTTTCCCGGAACTCTATTCGGCATTGTCCGGCAATATGCCGGATCAGGTGATCACGCTCTAGGGTAGCGGCTTCTTCCGGCACGCCCGGCGGGCCTCGAGTTCAGGTCAGACGATCAGGCCATCTCGCTCAGAAGCCGGCAGGAAATCCTCGATGCCAGGGCATCGGCTGCCGCGCCATGTGCGACGATCCGCTGGTAATCCGGTTCCGCGTGGAGACGGTCGGCCGCGGAACCCGCCGCCCCGTGTTCTCGTATTTGGCGACAGCGTCGATCGCACCGGTGTCGCCGACGACCTCCCGCCGAAAAACGCGATCAACAGATCGCTGTCATCAGACGCCTTGGTTCCCGGATGTTCTCGGCGATCCATTCCATGCAGCTGGCCATACGACCGGGCTTGACGTCGAACGTCCAGATCCGAGCGACGACCACGCGATCTCCGTTCGCGACGGACCGGATACGGGTAATTGCCCGTCCTTATCAACCCATGCGCGATTGTTGCCATCCTCTGTCATCATCTGGCACGTTCGCCTGGTATCAACAGGGCGATAGCCGCGCTTCCCCGGTTGGTCATGGCTGACAAGTACGGTTGGTGACCAGAACCTTGCGCCTTTTGGCCGTGTCCTTGGTCCCGACCATCGATAGGATCCATACCAGCGGATTTAGTCCCTTAGCCATCATTGCATCCTGGACCAGGCGGGGAGAGGAAAGCGTGCACGGAAACCTCCTGCAGGACGCAGAGAGTTTCGAGCAACTCTTTCAAAGCGCTACTGAAGGCATCTTCATTCATTGCGAAGGTGAGATGCTGGCTACGATCAGCAGTTCGTGACCATCTTTGGCTACGACAGGCCAGGAAGATCTCCCGCAACGCTCGATCGATGTCTGTATTCCTTCTGATCGCGCCCGCGTCATGGAACTGATCAAGGCCGGTTACGATCAGCCGTACGAGTCAAGGCTGCTTCATGCCGACGGCAGTTCCCTTACCGTCGAGGTCGCGGCGAGACCGATCCAGTACCGCGGGCAGCGGCGCGGATTGCGTTTGTTCGCGATATCACGGAGCGCAAGAACGCATCGCGGCAACTGGCAAGGCAACGACGGCTGCTCGGCCTGTTGGGGCGGATCGCCACCTCGGCAAACGAGAGTTCCTCTGCTACGCAGGCATTTCCGATCATCCTCCATCAGATCTGCGAATACCTTGACTGGCCGGTCGGCCACGCCTATCAATATGATCCGCTTGGCGATGTTCTCGAAGATCCCGATTGCTGGTATATCGCCGATGAAGCTCGATTCGGGCGAGTATCGTGAGGAGACCCGAAAGCCGATCATCCCGCTGCCCGAGAAGATTGTCGGAAGGGTTGTCAGAGGTGGTGAGCCGATCTGGCTCGAACGTCTCACTGAACATCCCGACTTTCGCCGCCGGTGGTACGCCGGGCAGGTCGGTCTCAAGTTCGACCTCTTCGTCCCTCTGCTCGTGGACCAACAGGTCGTTGGAGTTATCGAGTTCTTCACCGACGCTGAGCTCGAACCGGACGCAACGACGCTTGAAACGATGAAACAGCTGGCTCTGCTCGTCGGGCGGGTTGTCGAACGCGATCCAGGGGCAGCGCAGGCTGGGCATCGTATCGCTCAACTGGAAGATCAACTCCCGAGAGAGCACTACTTGCCAGCGTCGACCAGGCGCTGAACACGTCCGAACTCGATTACGAAGCAACATTTGAGCGGGTCGTGCGGCTGGCCATCCCGCAGCTTGCCGACTGGTGTTCGGTAAGTGTGCTGGACCGGTCGACCGAGATGGTGCGGCGCGTCGCAGTTGCCACCGTGATCCGGAGAAAGAGCAGCTGGCCGCCAGATTCGAGCACAGGTACCCGCTCCATGACGGCAGCTGACCGTTTGGCGCGCGTCTCGTCCTGCAGACGGCGAGCCATTATTACAGAAGAACGTCCACCGCGAGCTGCGAAAGACCGAGCCGCTGGATTCAATCAAAGCCGACCTGCTCGACGGTCTCGGCGTTGAATCGGCGATGATCGTCCCGCTGGAGGCGCGGCGAGATCTTCGGTGTCATCTCCTTTGTGCGGTCCAGCGCCGGCAGGGTCTATGAAGATGAAGACATGGTGATCGCCATGCAGATCGGCCCCGGAGGGCTGCCCAGGCGATCGAGCGCGCCAGGCTCTATGCCGACGCACGCGCCGCCGAGGAGCGTTATCGCTCCCTTGTCGAGCACATGCCTGCGGTTGCCTATGCCCGGAACGCGTGGCCCGATCTGACGCTGACCTACATCAGCCCCAGATCGAACGCTTGCTTGGCGCCTCCGTGGAATCCTGTCTCCAGCCTGAATCCTGGCAGGACCGGATGCTGGAGGAAGATTGGCTCGTATTTGAACGGGCACAGGCGCAGATGCAGCGGGAGGGCGGGCGTCTACAGCTCGAGTATCGCGTGTACGATGCTGGAGGCGGCGTCAGATGGTTGCGTGACGAAGCCGTTCTGGTGCCTGCAGGCAAGGACTCAGCGGCGTTCTCGAAGGCGTTCTGATCGACGTGACGGGCAAAACAGCTCGAGTCCGAGCTTCGCTTCCAGGCTCTGCATGACGCTGACCGAGCTGCCGAACCGGATGCTGTTCTTCGAACAGATCGAGCACGCGCGAAAGCGCGCGCTTCCCGGTCCGATGATGGATTCGCGATTCTTTTTCTCGATCTCGACAATTTCAAAGTCGTCAACGATAGCCTCGGCCATACGGTTGGCGATCGGCTGCTTGTAGCCGTAGCCGAGCGGTTGGAGTCGCTGGTTCGGGCGGAAGATACCGTTGCGCGTTTCGGTGGTGATGAGTTCGCGATCCTGTTGGAGGGTGTTCTGGTCGCGGGATGTTATTTTAGGTGGCGAAGGACCTGCTCGCCGCTTTCCAGTCTCCATTCTCGATCGGCGGCCGCGAGATCTTCGTTCCACCGAGCATCGGGATCGTTGTCGCCGGAAACGACGAGCGGGATCCGGAGACGCTGGTGCGCGACGCCGATACCGCGATGTACCGGGCGAAGCGCCGCGGCCAGGGCGCGCTACGAGCTCTTCAGGCTGCACTCAAACTCGCGCATATCAGCGCCTGGAGTTGGAGAATGATCTCCGACGGGCGATCGCTGAGAACGAATTCGTGCTGCACTACCAGCCGCTCTACAACATGGCGACCGGGGCGCTTGCGGCGTCGAGGCATTGTTGCGGTGGCAGCACCCGATCCATGGGTCTCATCCCCTCCGCAGGATGTCATTCTGATCGCCGAGGAAACCGGGCTGATCGTGTCGCTCGGCCGCTGTGGATTCTCAGGGAGGCGTGCCGGCATCGGCTCGGAGTTGGCAGGAATTCCGAGCCGGAGTTGAGCGGCATTCGCATGAGTGTCAACGTCTCGGCCCGCCAGTTCTCGAGTCAGATCTGATCGAGGACGTCAGGGTTGCCATCGAGGAAAGCGGCATCGGCGTCGGTCAGCTGGTGCTCGAGATCACCGAGACGGCGATGATGGAGTCCCTGAAGGGAAGCGGCGGTGACGCTGGAACGCCCTGCGGTCGATGGCGTCCGGATCAACGTCGACGACTTCGGGACGGAGCTATTCGACCTTGAACGTCCTCAAGATGCTACCGGTCGATGGATTGAAGATCGACCGTTCGTTTGTGAATGGCTGCCGGACAATCCGACCGACACGGTGCTGGTGTCCGGGATTATTGGCCTGGCTCGCGCTCACGAACTGAGCATCGTCGCCGAGGAGTGGAATCACACGCCCAGACGCACTGCATCTCAGGATCTCGGATGCGATCTCGCCCAGGGATACCTGTTCTGTCCGCCGGTCCCGGCCTGGCAGCTACCCGCCCGGGCCGCAAGGCCACTATGCCCCGAACCAGCCAGTTCCCGGCCCGCGAGATAGCATTCAGAGCCTGCCCGGTTTGGCGAGCGCAAAGCGTTACCCGGCGGGTGATACGAATTCATGTTGGAGACTTCCTGAATTTCATGTCCAACTGAGCGGGTACGAACGTTGGCAATGCCTCGCATTGCCGGTACAGGGAACAGGACGTATTCATCCTGACTTCGTAGAGAGTGTCTGGTTGTGCGTGTACACCGAGCTATCTCGCGAGATGGCGATCATGTCACCAGACTTTGCGTTGGTGCTAGCGGGATAGCGGAGAGGACGCACGAGCGTGACCCGACATGCCCACACTTCCCGCTCGACAACGCAACAGATCCAGCGACGCTCGATAACTCCCCCACTGGCATCCGGAGGAACGAGGGATCTAGCAGTACGATGATGCAGCTTTGTGGAGACGCGGCTGTGACAGCATCCAACAGGCCGGCGGTAACCGCTCCCCGAAGCAGTAGACGCGCTATCGCCGGTTTCTCTTGCCAGGAGGGCGGAGATGTTCGGCGTTCCTTGAGCCCATGAATCGTACAGCGGGGGACGATTTCACCCTGGTGCGATCGGAAGGAGCTCAGCGGCTTCGGGTGTTGTTTCTTCTGTCTGGAAGCGTTCCTACGAGCTACAGGCGATCGTGAATGAGCTCTTGCGGGATGCGACCGGCACCGATTCACCGTCCTGCTCGAGGACCTGAATCGAACCTCTTCGCCAAGTCCCGATACTTGCTATCGCTACCACCCAGCAGTTCGTCATCTCGACGGTGACGCTCGTCTGGCCGTCCTGGATGCTGATCTCCTCGGAGTTCGGTCGCGCCGGCATCATCGAAGAACCAGCAGTAGACGAGCGATCCTTCGCCGCCGGTTGTCGGATCTCGGCGATGAAGTGCACGTCGGCTGGGCATGCTCCCGAAGACGAGCGGCGGATCGATCTCAGCACTTCCGAGCCGGTCACCGCGAAGTCGCGGTTGAGCAGCCTCGCGCTGGGATCTTCACTGGCGCTGGCATTTCCACGGCCGCGAAGGGACGATGACGATCGCAACGACGCCAACGACGATGAGCGCGGTCATGCTGACCGCAATGAGGCGCCCGAGAACGGAATCGAGGGCTCGGTTCTCCCCTCGGGGGAAATGTCGGTCTGCGTTCGAAACTGCCGGGGGTCGTCGGACATTGATGATCACCTCATGGATAGGACGCACGCCGTCGCATATTCGTCCTCAGTCTGTGTGGATCCTGATGATGTCGTAAGTCCCAAAGTCCACAAATCCGCGTGATATCCGCAGCACACGTTCAGGATTGTGCTGTCCGTGACCGTGCGGGCGTGACGGACCGGCGTCGATGGCCGCCTCAAGACCGGTTTGATCGCCGCCGTCGTCTGACGAGCCAGAGATAGCCGAGCGAGCCGATGGTGATCAGGACGCCGACCGCTGTCAGGAGGCCTTCGACGCCGATGGCTCCGAGCAGCAAGCCGTAGAGCAGCGGCATCAATGCCTGGCCGGTGCTTCCGGCGAAGACGCAAACCAGCCCATGAACGCGCCCATGCCCCGGCGTTCTCCGGCTTCGACGGCGGCGGTCGATGTACCAGCTACCAGCGCCGCCAGGGTGCGCCGGCGAGGATCGTTGCGACAACCGAAACTGCCAGGAGTCGACCAGGCCCAGCAAGGCAAGCGAAAAGAGCGACCGAATCCGCCGGTCAGCAGGAGGCCGTAGCCCGCGGTTGTCGGCGACGTTGCCCCAGAGCGGCTGGATTGCTGCCGTCACGAAGCTGGCGATCGCCAGGAGCACGCCGATCATGACCGGGCCGTAGCCGCGTTCCTCACCAAGCAGAGGGAAGAATGACAGGATAATCAGGCTCGCCGGAGCCGCCAGGAAGTTGAAGGCCAGGAGCGAAACCGCGAGTCCGACCGGATACCATCGCTTTTCGGCGTTTGGGGACTGCCGCCCTGACCGGTTTTCGAATCCGATGCCATGAGATCGATCGGTCAGTCCGACCGCGACGGCGGAGAGCACACCGGCCGGACCGAGCAGCAAGGGCAGTCTCCCTGCCCCAGAATTCGATGATGACGCCGCCGAGGATCAGCCCAGCCACTTCAGCCCATCCACTGGGCCAGGTTGAAGCGGGCCATCGCCGCTCCACCCTTGCCTCAGCGTTCGAGCCGAGGACGGCCATGACCATCGGCAGGACGATCGCCGATCCGACGCCGTGAAGGAGCCGGGCGGCGTCAGGACGGCGACGTTTCCACGCCGCTGCATAGACGAGCCCGATCGGGATGTATAGCAGCGTGCCGAGAGCAGAACCTTGCGGTAGCCATGCCGGTCGGCGAAATTGCCGATGACAGGTTGGAGGAAGAGTCGTGTCGCGTAGATCGCTCCGACGACCATCCCGATCTGGAATCCGCTGGCGCCCATGTCGCGGGCGAACGGCGTCAGGACCGGCCAGAGGGTGCTGACGCTGCCGACCATGATAGAAGACAACGGCCAGGAGCGGGACCGTCCTGGCGACGATCGAAGCGTTCCTTGCCTGCCGTGCCGGCTACCATTCCGCTGGATCTGGTGGCAGGTCGGTGATGTTTTCAGGAAGAGTCGTTCGACTATGACGACATCGCGCCAGACTCCGTCGAGGTAACTGTGCTTCTCGGCCAGATCGACCTCTTTGAATTGACGGCTTTACAGGGCCAGGCTGGCTGTTCTCCGGAAGAGGATTCGGGAGAGGATCTTCAGAGGCCGACTTCGGTGCAGGCGGGTATGAAGGCGTCCATCAGCTTCAGCCCCTTTGCCGTGATGGTCGTTATGGACGTAGACCGAGAATTCGGCGATGCCCCGGTAGCATTCACGCGGCCGGTAGTCGCCGAGACCCAGCCGGCGACGACCGCGTTCTCCGCTGATCCAACCGTCGCGACCAGCGTCGGGTGGTGCTCATCATGACCGCGAGCCAGGCCCGCCGTTCGTCGGCGGTACCTTTCTTGTCTCGAATGTCGCGTTCCTCCCGGATTCCCTGGTTGTAAATTTCCGCAATCGCTGCGCATCATCGAGCGTTGCCGGACGGATGACGATGTCGTGCACGCCTCGTCCCCTTTCGCTGTGAGAGCCTAGTCGCGTACGTGGCGCCTGACAACGGGGAGCATAACCAATAGTCCGAGCGTCCTTTGTGCAGGCTGCACAAGGCGCCGGGAATCACTGACGGAAACGGGTTCGGCGGCTCTCGTTGGATCAGCGGGTTGCAGTTCCCGTCGGCCTGGCTCGCCAGGCTTCCCCGCGTGCTACAGTCCGCCTGACCGACCAGTCGCATCATCTACGGGAGACATCCATGGCTGTCGATACTGGCGTTAGCGCCGAGCAGGCGCGCGATCTCTACACGACCGCGTTTACGATTCGCCGCTTCGAGGAATCCGTCCGCGACCTGCTCGAGATGGGCAAGCTTGACGGGCTCGCCCACCTATCGATCGGCCACGAAGCTGTCCCCACCGGCGTCTGCGCCGCGCTCAGGCCGGATGACACGATCTCGAGCACGCACCGGGGACACGGCCACCTGATCGCGAAGGGCGGCGACCTCGAGCGGATGTTTGCCGAGCTGTTCGGCAGAGAGACCGGCTACTGCCATGGCCGTGGCGGAAGCATGCACATCGCCGATCTGGACCTCGGTATCCTCGGCGCCAACGGGATCGTTGGCGGCGGGATCCCGCTGGCGATGGGCGCGGCATTCGCCCACCAGCGGCAGGGTACCGACCGGGTATCCGTCGCGTTCTTCGGGGATGGCGGCGTGAATCAGGGCGCGTTTCACGAGAGCCTCAACCTGGCCGCTGTCTGGCAGCTTCCGGCGATCTTCGTCTGCGAGAACAACGGCTACGCGGCCTCGGTTCCCCAGTCCAGGCACCAGCGCAATCCGGTGATCGCCGACCGGGCGATTGGCTACGGCATGCCGGGCGTGACCGTTGACGGGAACGACGTGTTCGCCGTCTATGCGGCCGCCAGGGAAGCAGTCGAACGCGCCCGCGCCGGTGGCGGACCGACGCTCATCGAGTGCAAGACCTATCGCCACTTTTCCCATGCCGGGTTGCGCGCCGAAGACCGGCCGGCGGACGAGGTCGCGTCCTGGCGAGAGCGCGATCCCGTCCTGGCGCTCGCCCGTTACTATGACAGCGTCGCTGATGACCGGGATCAGATCGAGCGCCGGATTGACGGCCAGATCGAGCAGGCGATTTCCGCAGCCGAGTCCGCGCCGCTGCCCGATCCCTCCGAGATGGACCGCGGCGTCTACGGCGCGCGGCCGGCTGTCGAGTCCGCTCCCGAGCCGGGCGAGCGCGTGCTTACCTACGCTGCAGCGCTGGACGAGGCGATGCGCCAGGCGATGGAGTCGGACCCGGCTGTGACCTACTCCGGCGAGGACCTCGAATCGGGATCGCGGGGTAAAGGCTTTCCTGTGAAGCAGGTCCGCGATACGCCGATCAGCGAGGTCGCGATCGCCGGGCTCGGGGTCGGCGCGGCTCTGGCGGGCGACCGGCCGGTCGTCGACATCATGTTCGCCGACTTCGCAACGGTCGCGATGGATCAGATCGTCAACCAGGCCGCCAAGATTCGCTACATGCTCGGCGGCGAGGTCGATGTTCCGCTGGTTATCCGGATGCATATCGGTGGCGGCGTCAACGCCGCAGCCCAGCACTCGCAGTCGCTCGAGGCCTGGTTCGCCCACGTGCCCGGCTTGACCGTCGTCTATCCGTCGACTCCATACGACGCCAAGGGGCTGCTGCTTGCGGCGCTGGACGATCCGAATCCGACGATCGTCCTCGACTCCCGGCAGTTGAGCAGCCTGGAAGGTCCGGTGCCGGAACGGGCCTACCGCCTGCCGATCGGGAAGGCGCGGGTACTCCGTGAAGGTTCGGATCTGACGCTGATCGCCATCGGACCGCAGGTGCAGGCTGCTCTTACCGCAGCCGAACAGCTCTCCGGCGAAGGCGTCGAGTCTGAAGTCATCGATCCCCGGAGCCTCCAGCCGCTCGATATCGAGACGTTAGCGCGGTCGGCGGAAAAGACCGGCCGGGTGATCGTCGCCCATCAGGCAGTCACCTTCGGCGGCATCGGCGCCGAGATCGCCGCTCAGATCACCGAACGGTGCTTCTCTCGTCTGAAGGCACCGGTCGTCCGTCTCGGCGCGCCATTCGCCCCCTCGCCGTTCGCGTCGATCCTCGAAGATGTCTACGAACCCGATCAGGCTCGGATTGTCGAGGCAGCTCGCGGGCTGCTGAATCGGTCCACCGGATCGAGAGATTAGGAAAGGACAAGAGACGATGGCAACGTTCGATGCAATTGGCATCGTCGCGACGGACATGGCGAAGACGCTGGCGTTCTATCGCCTGCTCGGGCTCGAGTTCCCGGAAGGGGCGGAGTCGGAGGGGCACGTCGAGGCAGAGCTTGCCGGCGGGTTCAGGGTCATGTTCGACACCATCGAAGTCGTCGAGAGCTTCAGCAGCTACGAGCCGCCGGCAGGCGGGCGCGCGGTTGGCTTTGCCTTTCGGTGTGCCTCGCCGTCGGACGTCGATGCGACATTCGCCGCTGTTACTGCGGCGGGCTACGAAGCGAAGAAAGAACCGTTTGACGCCTTCTGGGATCAGCGCTACGCATCCGTCCTCGACCCTGACGGTAACCCGGTTGATCTCTACGCAGCCCTGGAGTAATCCGCCGCATCAACAACATGATTCCCCACCCCCGCTCCATTGGATCTCGATCGTGGCGATAATCTGTAAGAACTTCGCTCCTCTCCTGTCTTGATACCAGGAAGGCGACGAACCGGCTGGTAACCGGAACGTCGCGAATCACGAGATCAGGACAGAGAGGAGCGCACCGTGACGCGCTTAGGAGTCGAAACCAACCCCGTGGCGGGCAGCGGCGGATTCTCGCCGCGTCCCGACCTATTCATCGGCAGTCCCACTCGATTTCTCATCGTGCTGGGTTTGACGGCGTTGCTGGTGTTTCTAGCGCTTTACCAGGCGTCGGCCGCCGACCCGGCCAATCCCCATTTCCAGAAGACATGGTCCCGGACCGACCAACCGGTCAAGGCCGGGCTGGAGAACCGCACCTGGCTCTGGGCTCCGGAGCCGTTCACCGGCTCGATGTCCGAGGAATACGACGAGGCCCCGGGCGGAATGCGGACCGTCCAGTACTTCGACAAGAGCCGGATGGAGATCACCGATCCGGCCGCGGACCAGAATTCCCCCTGGTACGTCACGAACGGCTTGCTCGTCGTCGAGCTGATGACCGGCAACCTCCAGCTCGGTGACAGCACCTTCGAGCAGCATGAACCGGCTACCGGGAACGTCGCCGGTGACTCCGATGATCCCAGCGGCCCAACCTACGAGACGATCGCGATGCTGACCGGCGAACCCGCTCTTGCAGACGGGGCGACGATCATCCAGCGCGTCGATCGGGATGGCAACATCACCAGCGATCCCGCACTCGCCGCTCAGGGCGTAACCGCCGCTCACCACGTCGTCGTGCCCGGTATCGATCATCAGGTGGCTTCGCCGTTCTGGGACTTCATGAATTCGTCCGGGACGGTCTACGTCGATGGTGGTTACGTCATTGACGACCTGTTTCAGAGCGAGTTCTACGCAACCGGCCTTCCGGTTTCCGAGGCGTACTGGGCCAACGTCAAGGTCGGCGGAACCTACAAGGATGTGCTGCTCCAGTGTTTCGAGCGGCGCTGCCTGACCTACACGCCCGGCAACCCCGCCGGCTGGCAGGTGGAAGCCGGCAACGTCGGGATGCACTACTACAACTGGCGCTACGTCCAGATCCCGGGAGAGGGCGAGGGAACTCCGACCGCTACGGTAGAGCCTTCGGTGACCGAGACGGCCGAGCCGTCCGCGACATCGACTGCCATCGAAGAGCCGACCGCAACGGCGACGATCGAGCCATCGCCGACGCCTAGCCCGACGCCGGTCTTGAACTACGGCTACGCCGACCAGTGGGGACAGCCGCTCGACACGAACACGGCATTCAGCGACCCATCGACGGTCGCCGTCAGCGATAGTGGTGCGGTCTATCTTCTCGAAGATGGAACCGACCGCGTCCAGAAATACACGACCGGCGGCGGGTACGTTACCAGGTGGGGCGGACCGGGCGCAGGCAACGCGCAATTCTCCAACCCGCGCGGTGTGGCGACGGATTCCTCCGGCAACGTCTATGTCGTCGATTCCTCGAATCACCGGGTCCAGAAGTTCGATTCAAATGGAGCCTACCTGATGCAATGGGGTTCGGTCGGGGGCGGTGCGGGCCAGTTCTCGATGCCGCTTGGCATCGCCGTCTCGGACTCCGGGCAGGTCTACGTCGTCGACATGGGCAACAGCCGGGTGCAGCGCTTCAATAGCAACGGCGTCTACACCGGCGAGTTCGGGAGCTTTGGCGCGGCAAACGGGCAGTTCAACTTCCCGTACGACATCGCCGTCGATTCGGCCGGGAACATCTACGTCACCGACTCGACCAACAACCGCGTTCAGAAGTTCGACAACACCATGGCGTACGACAGTCAGTGGGGTTCGGCCGGGTCTGCGGACGGGCAGTTCACGACGCCGGCCGGCATCGATATCGACAGTGCCGGAAACGTCTATGTTGCCGACTACGGGAATGATCGTGTTCAGAAGTTCGACGGCGCCGGCTCGTTCCTCGCGAGCTGGGGGAACAGCGGCACGGGCGATGGCGAGTTCGATCAGCCGATCGGGCTGGCGATCGACCCATCCGACGCCGTTTACGTCGTCGACTACAACAATGGCCGCGTCCAGAAGTTCGGCTCCGACGGTGCCTATCTCGACCAGTGGAGCGATGACCGGCGAGGCCGGATCGGGACGCTCAGTCTCGGCCTCGGGTTCGACGAGAACGGGAATACCTATGTCACCGGTCTGATTCACGGCCGGGTGCAGAAGTTCGACGACAACGGCGACTGGCTTATGGATATCGGCGTGAAGGGCACCGGCGCGGGACAGCTTGACGACCCGGTCGAAGTTGTCGCCAGCACCGACGGCTACATCTACGTCGCCGACGCAGGCAACGACAAGATCATGAAGTTCGAGCAGGCCGGCACCTTCGTTACCGAGTGGGGTGTCAACGGGACCGGCAACGGCCAGTTTGATGATCCGCTCGGTCTCGCTCTGGATGCTGACGGTAACGTCTACGTCGCCGACACCGGCAACAATCGCATCCAGAAATTCTCCAGTACGGGAACGTATCTCGGGCAGTGGGGAACACTCGGAAACGGCAACGGCGAGTTTGATTCACCAATTGACATCGCAGTTCATGGCAACACCGTCTACGTCACCGATTCCAACAATTACCGGGTCCAGCAGTTCGACCCCGACGGCAACTACGCCGGACAATGGGGTAGCTTCGGAAGCGGCGATGGTCAGTTCGACGATCCGTCCGGTATCTCGGTTGACGACGACGGCTACGTCTATGTCGCGGATCTGGCGAACTACCGCATCCAGAAGTTCGCTCCTGACGGCGCCTATCTGGCGCACTTCGGGACGAACGGCAGCGGCGATGGTCAGTTCAACTCCCCCTACCGCGTCGTGACCGATTCGGCAGGGAACGTCTACGTGCTGGACGTCGGGAACTTCCGCGTTCAGAAGTTCAGCCCGATGTAAGACGCACCGCCACCGTGTCCCGATCAGGGGACGAAATCGGGCCGCCGGGAGATGGTCATCACGACCGTCAACCGGCGGCTCTTCTCTCGTGCCTACTCGCCGTCAAGGGAAAGTGGTGAGGGCATAGCAGAAAAAGGTGTAGCCATGCTGGGACTAATCTCTCTGGGGCTCATCGGTAGCCGGAATATAGGCTTGGGACTGGTTGTCAATGCTGCTGCGGATTGGAACCGGTCATCGCTCTCTCATCAATCATCCTCGGGATTCTGCTCATCTTGGCAGCGCTCGTCCTGGTTGTGGTTCACCGGACCGGGTGGGCGAATTTCCTGCTTCCGACCGTGCACTCGACGCGCAAGCCGTATTCGCGAAAGAGCAAGGACCGCCCATCGGAAGACGGACAGGATCCGACGGACCGTCACCACCGGATGCGGCCCGATATTGACGACCGGGAAGCTGCCTGAAGAGCTGCTTCGAGACAACGCGATCCGCTTTGACGACCCGCACCGGTTGGTTCCGGGGGCGATTCTCATCATCCTTGCCAACTTCGGGAACATTTCGTGTCGCGGCGTCGTCTATCTACTACAGGGTGCACCCCAACACCCATAACTTTCCCCTTCGACCGCCGGCTCACACCCCCACCGGGCCGGCGGTCTCCCCTTTTCTGCCGCTGATGTCCCGGATGAGCGCCTAGAGAAGCCCCCGGTGGTCTAACCACAGGGGCTTCCTGCAAGGAGGAAGATCCTGGATTGAGCAGTCGTCGAAGAGCGCCAGCACGTCCGGCGGGCAGTCGACGAGGAATTGCGAGGCGATGTCAAAGATCTCGCACTTCGTCTTTGGCGTGTCGAACACGCCGACCCCGTCGGTCGGGGATGATCCCGGGATGTGGGATTCGACGGCAGGCCGAAGTGCCCCTAGAATGAGCGGGCAATCACCTCTCTGACGTGAACGGATAACCAGCATGACAGCAGCATTGACCGGTACTGAGATCCGTTCCCTTCCGCCGGATGCGGCCCGGCTGGCGATACGGGAAGGTCGCTGGACGGGACAGACGGCCGGGCTGGCGGAGGGCTATGTCCAGGCGAACCTGGTGATCCTTCCGTCTGCCGATGCCCTCGACTTCGCCGAGTTCTGCCGGCTGAACCCGAAGCCCTGCCCGGTCATCGACACGACTAAGGCGGGATCTCCGCATCCGATATTGGCGGCTCCGGCGGCCGATCTTCGGACGGACCTGCCGCGATACCGGGTGTATCGGGACGGGGATCTCGTGGACGAGCCGCTCGATGTCAGCGGGTGGTGGCAAGACGATCTCGTTGCGTTTTTGCTTGGCTGCTCGTTTACCTTCGAGCACGGTCTGCTGAGGGCCGGGATACCGATGCGCCACATCGACGCCGGGACGGGCGTGCCGATGTGGCGCACCAACCGGGCCTGTACTCCGGTCGGAGACTTTCATGGCCCGCTCGTCGTCTCGATGCGCCCGATTCCAGCGCATCAGGTTGATCTTGCGATCGAGGTATCGGGTCGGCTGCCCGAGGTGCACGGAGCACCGGTCCACGTTGGCGATCCGGGCGAACTCGGCATCTCGGACCTCTCGAAGCCGGATTGGGGAGATGCCCCGATCGTCGAAGACGGCGACGTGCCGGTCTTCTGGGCCTGCGGTGTTACCCCGCAGGCGGTTGCCCTGGAGAGCAAGCCCGGATTCATGATTACCCACTCGCCCGGCCACATGTTCGTGACCGATCTCCGGATCGAGGATCTGAAACGCCGCGGGTAACTCGCGCGAGCGATCCGGAATCACATTTCAACTGCGGCCGTTAGCCTCGGGAAAGGCAGGATGAACCATGGCCGATAGCCAGCCACTCACCACCGTGATCGGTTTCGATCACATCAATATCAAGAGCCGCGATATCGAGCGCTCGATCGAGTTCTACACGAGCGTTCTCGGACTTCGTCTCGTTCGCCTGGACCGCGATGAAGAGGGAGATATTCATTTCGCGGCCGTGCGGGTCGGTGACGAGTTGATCGACATCCAACCGGATAGCTCGGTTGACTGGAACGCGGATCGAACCGGCCTGAACCATATGGCATTGCTGATCGAGCCCGCCGATCTCGAAACCATCGCTGATCGATGCCGGGAGATGGGTATTCCGATCACCGATGGTCCGGTTGCGCGTCAGGGCGCCTACGGCATGGGCTGGGCGCTCTATATCCAGGACCCGGACGGCCACGGCATCGAGCTCAAGCACTACGAGCAGCCGAGGGCAGAGGGAATAGGGAACAGGTAGTAGGGAATAGTGAAACATCCGGCCGGTGTGAAACTGGCCGGATGTTATGCGCGATCACGCTGGGTGTTCGCTGGTCCATCCAAACGCTCTCAACACTGGGGCATGCCCCCATTCACTCCAGTCAGGACGTGTCCAGCGCGGTTTCGTATTACTCCTCGTTGGGCGTAAACACGATTGACTGCTTTCCTTCGTAGGGCAGGAGGGCCGGCGAGTCATAGCTGAACTGGGTGCCGATGGTGCCGCCGGGGGATTCGATACCGATCGTCGCCGAGGCTCCGTCGTCGTAGCGCTCGTCCTCGAATACGACATCCTGATACTGGAAGATGATCTGGTTGCTTCCTTCTTCCAGAATGATCTGGAATGTCGCGGCTCCGATCTCCCTGAATCGAGCGGTATCGAGCCACGTCACGACGAAGCGGCGGTCCGGCGCTTCTCCCGTTGATTGGTACCAGACTCCACTACCGAAATCAGGATCGAGATCGTCCCAGAGTGCCGCCACGAGGCCGTTGGGCTCGCTCGGGAACGGGATCGCCCGGTTGCGGAGCGAGGTCGCCCGACCATCGCCGAACACGAGGTACCCGTTGGTTGATACCTGTAGCTCGCTGAATCCATCCCCGTAGTACGTGAATTCGAACGGCAGCGCGATGGTCCGGGCATCATCGTCCCCTTCAAATTCGATCCGGACACCGCCCTCCAGCGGGTCGATCCAGGAATACGGCCCGTCAGAAATCCCGTACGAGGGCAGTACGCTGATGGTGAATTCGGCGCTGACCGTCCGCGATTCGCCGTCGGTCGCGTCGGCAGTAAAGCTGAAGATGCCGGTCTCGATAGGCACGCCGGTGATCGTTCCGGATACGGCATCCAGCGACAGTCCGGCCGGCAGGCTACCCGAGTCGATCGACCAGGCAAACGGCGGGTCGCCGCCCCGGGCCGACAGCAGGTCGAAATAGGGCTCCCCAGATTCGGCGTCGGCCAGCGATGCGGTGTTGATCTCCGGGTTTGCCGGCGCACCGCTGGTGAAGCGGATAGCAGTCTCTCCGATGTACTGGTCCGGGAGTGCTTCATCGATCGAGAACTCGACCCCCGTCGTGCCGTCCGGGCTCTCCAGCCCGACCGTCGCGGATACGCCACCGTCGTAGCTTGGATCACCGAAATCGAGATCGAGATACTGCATCACGATGTCGTTGCTCGCTTCTTCCAGGATGATCTGGAAGGTACCGGAGAAGTGCTCTTTGAATCGCGGCACGCCGACCCACGACACGACGACCTTGCGGTTCGGAGCTTCGCCGACCGTTGTCATCCAGACGCTCCCGCCATCCTGCGGGCTGAGGTCATCCCAGAGTGCGGCAACGACGCCATTCGGGTCGCGGGGATTCGGGAAATTCGTGTTGATGAAGCTCGTAGCCCGTCCTTCGGTGAAGGCGACGTAGCCGTTGCTCGAGATCTGGAACCGGTCAAACGTCTGGTTGAAGTATTCGAAGGCGAATGGGAGGTCCCGGACAAACGCCTGATCGTCGCGCTCGAAGGGCAGTTGCTCGCCGCCGTCGGGGTCGATCCAGGCGAAATCCTCGTCGCGCCACTCGTAGCCGGCTGCGACATCGAACTCATAGAACTGGGAAACGGCAACTCCATTCGCGTCGGTGACACGGGCGGTGATCTGGAAGGTGCCCGGATCGTAGGCCGTGCCTCCGATGGAGCCGGTCGCGGCGTCGAGACGGATGCCTTCCGGGAGACTGCCGTCCACGATTGTCCAGGTATAGAGAGCTTCGCCGCCGTCGGCGCGGAGCGTCTGGACGTATGGCTGGCCGGCGATGGCGTTCTCCATCGCTCTGGTCAGGATCTCCGGCTGGGCGGGGTTCCGGAGCGAGAGCCTGATCGACGTCGTGGCTTCGTAGTCACGTAGGGAATCGTCGTTGTAGGAAAACTGCCGCCCCACGGTGCCGCTGAAATGCTCGACGCCAACCGTCGCCCCGCTTCCGTAGTCGATCGACGAGAGATTGAAATCGACATCGAGGTATTGCAGCAAGATGTTGTTGGTGCTCTCTTCGAGAACGACCTGGAAGGTGATCCCATCGAACGGGCCCGTCGCGGTCGGGCCGCTCGTCTGGACGGTGTTCGGGATGTCGATCCAGGAGACGACAAATCGGCGATTGGGCGCTTCACCAACGGTGTCGTACCAGATCTCGCCGCCATCCTCGAGCGTGAGATTGTCCCAGAATGCGGCGATGAATCCGTTCGGTGCGAAGATATCCGGGATCTCTTGGTTGGCCGGGTTCGTCACTCTTGTTCCGCCGAAGCCGACGAGGCCGTTCTCGCCGATCAGGATCTCCTCGAACGGTCGGTTGTAGAACGTGAATGGGAACGGAAGCGGTGCCGTGACCTCGAAGTCCCGCTCGTCCTCGAACGCGATCCGGGTACCTCCAGTCGCGTCGATCCAGTCGAAGGCGTCATTCTGGAACCGGTAGTTCAGCACCGCCTCGCCGGTGACTTCGTGGCTGTCGACGGCGTCGCCGAGGCGCGCCTGCGCGCTCACCCGGATCTCACCGGCGTCGTCCGGAATAAACGTCCCGGTGAAAAGCCCGCCGCCCTGATCGATGAGGTCGAACGCCTGGTCGCCGGCGCTGGCCGAGACGCTCACTCCCCCGGGCAGGGCGCAGTTCGATGCCAGGATCCGCACGTCAACCTGTTCGCCGGGGACTGCCGCGAATCCGGGCACTGGACGGTCGATCCAGACCTGCGGCTCGCCGCTGCAGGTGACGGCGTTGGCTGCGTTGAGCCGCGCTCCGGTGCTGACGAGGCCGTCGAGCGAGGGTTTCCTGTCGGCCGAGTTGAAAATCAGGTTCTTGATTCCGAGCGGCGTCGCGTTCGGGAACCGGGCTTTGATCAGCGCGGCGACCCCCGCGACATGCGGGGCTGCCATCGACGTGCCGCTTGCGTACCGGTAGGGCAGGGTCACGTCCTCACGAACCCAGACGGAATAGACGTCCTCGCCGGGCGCGCCGAGGTCGACGGTCTTCAGGCCGTAGTTCGAGAAGTCCGATAGCTCGTCACGATTGTTTGTCGCGCCGACCGATATCAGGTTGTTGAGATCGAGGGCTGACGGGAAGTGGCCGATGAGGTCCGTGTTCAGCCCGTCGTTGCCCCCGGCCGCGATGAAGAGCACGCCTTGCTGTCCGGCGTAGACCACCGCTTCTTCCAACGATATCGACGGGGCGATGCCTCCCCAGGAGGCGTTGATGATGTCGGCCCCGTGATTCGCCGCATAGATGACGGCCCCGACGCTGGCTCCCGCGGACGCGCCGCCGCCGGCTCCGAAAGCTTTCAGGGCCATGATCGTCGAGTTGTAGGCGATGCCTGTACCGCCCTGGGCGTTGTTGCTGCGGGCGGCGATGATCCCGGCGACGTGGGAGCCGTGGCCGTTGTCGTCCTGCGGTGTGCCGTCGAGGTTGACGAAGTCCCAGCCCCGCCAGTCGTCGATATAGCCGTTGCCGTCATTGTCCAGTCCATCGGTCGAGCAGCCGGGGCAGAGCTCGCCCGGGTTCGTCCAGATCGCTGGTCCGCCGCTGCCGGTGCCTCCGAATTCCGGGTGGCTGAGATCGATGCCGCTGTCGATGACCGCGACGATGACGTCCGGGCTGCCGGTCGTGACGTTCCAGGCTTCGGGAGCGTCGATATCGGCATCAGCCGTGCCTGCATTGCCTTCGATGATCTGGCCGGTGTTCTCAAGGCTCCACTGATACGGGTACTGCGGGTCTTGCGCCGCCTGATCGATCGATAGCAGGAAGTTGGGTTCCGCGTACTTCACCCGGGAATCGAGACTCAGTTCGGCGATGACGGCGGCCAGGTCTTCGGCGTCAGTCCGGACCAGCTTGGCGCTGATCTCGTCGAAGGATTGGAGCTCGGTCAGCTTGCCGGTCGCCAGGGCGTCCTTGCGTGCCTCCTCGCTGGCATCGTCATCGAACCGCACGATCAGTTCCCCAGGCACATGGGGCAATTCGAGGTTGGGGGTCGGCCGGGCTGGCGGGATCTGTTCTGCTGACCTTGCCGGCAGGGACGGGAAGGAGGCCAGCAGAATCGCGAGCGAAAGCGCAACGGATACAGAAATGGATCGGCCGGCCACTCTGAGATTCATGCAGTTGCGTCTTTCGTTGTGAAGGTCCCACCGGGTTCATCCAGTCAACGTAGATTCGGCTGCAACTGGATGTCAAGATGGCTGATGAAGAAGAAAAGAGCCCGCCCGGTCTAATCCGGGCGGGCTCTAAGGGAAGGGTAGAACGTAGTGATCAGGCTGCGTCGCTGATCTGGCGCTCGTCTCGCAGTTCCTGGAGCGACCCGATCAACGTGCTGGCCTCGCTCTTCAGGAGCTCGGTCACGCCGTGTCCGAAGCGCTCGTGGACGATCTCATCGAGTTCGTCGTTCGGGATGCCTGCCTCGCGCGCCAGCGAGAAGAGATACTTCTGCTGGTTCGGCGTCATCGGATCGGTCGTTCCCGCTCCTGACGTGCCGAAGCTCGACTGCTGGGCGGTCGACGACT
Source organism: Thermomicrobiales bacterium (assembly GCA_041390865.1). Classification (GTDB taxonomy): domain Bacteria; phylum Chloroflexota; class Chloroflexia; order Thermomicrobiales; family CFX8; genus JAUIIK01. Next base: position 83,224 of record JAWKPC010000015.1, on the reverse strand, counting down.
GCCGCCGGGGCGACTCGACTGGAGAATCGGAGATGATCTCGTCGAATTCCTCGCAGAACTGGGTGCCGTAACCGAGCAATGCCAGCGCCCGACCGATCGCGCGGGTTTCGGCTTTCTCCAGCCAATCGCTCCAGTCATCTTCGCCGCACTGCCCGAAACCGGTCGCCGTGACGCCGTTCTCGAGGGTGACGGTTGCCTGGATAACGGCCGGTGAAACGCCCGGATCGGACATCAGCCGGGTCGAGATCGAACCATTCGGATGCTCCGTGCGGAACCAGACGATGCGCCACTTGACGTCGAGGTAGTCCACCTTCACCGTCTTGTAGCTGCCGTCGAGCTGCCGCTGGCGACGCTCGAAGACACGCAGATGCTCATTCGGGTTGAATTGTCGTGACTGTGTAGCCGTGACTGTTGCCTTACCATTCTTGGTGTCGCTCATCGCTTTAGAACTCCTTTACGTTACGATCAATCACCAGAGCGACTGGCGTTCTGTCCTCACAGAACAGATGTTCTAATTGTACAGCAACTGTGACAAAAATGCACGCAAATCGGCACGCTATTTTCCAGCATATCGAGTGCGAAACGGTGGGCCGTCGAACGAAACTGGAGTTGCGATTTGACTGATAGAGACGGAGAAAATGAGCGATTGGCCATCCTGCTCACTCGGCTTCTGGAAGCCGAGACCGGAGAGGATGCGATGATCTGCCATGACGGAGGTTTTCGCTATGCTGGTGACTTCATGTCAATGGAGATGGGTCTCGTCGAACCAGCGTCATTCATCGATGAGGAGGATTCCCGCCTGCTGAAGTCTCGCGGGTTCATCGTCGATTCTCCGGACGGGATCCAGGTCACGGATGCAGGGCGAAGATTCGCCACGGGCAACAGGACGTAACGCTCGGCCCTGCCGCCAACCGCGCGGATCTATCTGTCACTCGTCGTATTGCCCGGGCTCGGGCCTACTCGATCAGATTCTCCAGCGCGGCGACTCCGTCCCGGAGCGCTTCCGGCTCATCGCTGCGGACGGTTATGTGACCGACCTTGCGGCCCGGTCGCGGAGATTTCCGGTAGAGATGCAGGTGGCTGTTCGGGACGCTGACCATCTTCGGTACGTGCGGGATCGCACCGATCAGATTCAGCATCGTCGCTTCTCCCCGCATCGCGGTCGAACCGAGAGGCAGTCCGGCGACGGCACGGATGTGGTTCTCGAACTGGCTGGTCTCGCTGCCTTCGATCGACCAATGGCCCGAGTTGTGAACGCGCGGCGCCATTTCATTGGCCATGAGCCTGCCATCGACCTCGAAGAGTTCGATCGCAAGGACGCCAACGTATTCGAGCGCCGTCTGGATGCGGTGGGCATAGCCTTCAGCAACCCGTTGAAGCCGTTCGGAGACGTTCGCCGCCGGGGCGACAGTTCGGCTGAGTATGCCTCCGACGTGGGTATTCTCGACGAGCGGGTAGTAGCGAAACTCTCCGGACAGGCTGCGGACCGAGATGATCGACAGCTCCCGGTCGAACGGGACGAACTGTTCCAGAATGAGCGGCCGGTCCCCGAGATCGGCCCAGGCGGCGTCCAGATCTGATTCCTGGCGCAGGATACGTTGTCCTTTGCCGTCGTAGCCTTCCCTGCGGGTTTTGAGGACTGCTGGAAGCCCGATTGACTTGACCGCCGCCGCCAACGCATCGCGAGTGTCGACGTCCTTAAACTGGACGGTCGGGATGTTGAGCGTGCGAAAGTATTGCTTCTCGACCAGCCGGTCCTGAGCCGCTTCCAGTGCGGCGGCGACCGGAAGAACCGGTGCGTATTGCTCCAGATGGCGCGCCGCCTCGACCGGCACATTCTCGAATTCGTAGGTGATGACGTCGACGCCGGACGCGAATCTCTCCAGCGCCGCTTCGTCCTCGTAGCTGCCGTTGATCAATTCGCCGACGTCTCCGGCGCACGCGTCTTCGGATGGGTCGAAGAATCGGAAGTGGAGTCCGAACGGATAGCCGGCCAGGGCCAGCATGCGGCCGAGCTGGCCGCCGCCGAGAATGCCTATTCTCATACCGACTCCAGGGGTATCGATGGATCGGGATCGTCGAGCACCGTCTGGGTGCGATTTTCCCGGTAACTGCGGAGCGCGTCCCGGATCTCCGGATGTTTCACGCCGAGGATCGCTGCCGCAAGTAGCGCGGCGTTGATCGCCCCGGCACGGCCGATGGCCAGGGTTCCGACCGGGATGCCGGCCGGCATCTGGACGATCGACATCAGCGAGTCCAGTCCATTAAGCGCCCGTGACTGAACCGGAACGCCGAGCACCGGCAGCACCGTTTTCGCCGCGGTCATCCCCGGCAGGTGAGCCGCCCCGCCGGCTCCGGCGATGATGACTTCCAACCCGCGTTCTTCGGCGGTCTCCGCGTATTCGAACATCAGATCCGGCGTCCGGTGTGCCGAGACGACCCGGACCTCATAGGGCACGCTGAGATCGTCCAGCGCGTCGGTGACGTTCGACATCGTGTCCCAATCGGATCGCGATCCCATGATGATTCCGACGAGTGGCTGTGATGCCATCCATTGCTCCTCTCCCCTAGCCAGGGTATCTATCACCATCAGCATAGCCGAAGCGCCGGGAGCGATTACCTCCCGGCGCTTGTTCGGTGACATCGTGTGAGGATAGCTAGCCGGTGTGGCCCTTCCTCTTCTTGGCCGATCCGCCCATGCTTTCGCCGGTCGATCCGCCAGCAGGAACGTCGCGACCGCCGGGCGTCACGCTGTCATCCGTGTGACGGGGATCGTTGCGCGGCGGACGTCGAACGTTTCCTTCGATCTCGTCCATGCGCTCGCGAAGATCCTGATGGTCGTCATCTTCCAGGTGCTCGCGTAACGACTCGTTCTTTTTTTCTTCTTCACTCATCTGATGATTTCCTTTCGATATATCGGCGTGAGCTTCAATGTTCGACGGTCTTTAACCGTACTTCATTCACGATGTGCGCACGTAGGCAGGATTCCTTATGTCTACTGCGATTAGAGCCTGGCCGTAGTGGGGGAAGGCAGCGAGCCGGCTGAGACATGCATAAAAGGGAGGGGCGACGAAAGGTGTTTCGGGGAATGCCGCTGAAAACTGCGGTAGAGTCTCCGGGAGTGACGGGAGTCGGGAATGGAATTCACCGAGACGGTTGAAATCGTCGGCAAGATCGTCGATCTTGGCGGGGTCTTCGCGATCGTGCTGGGCATTATCGTGTCGACGGTGATATTCCTCGGTCGCGTTCGGGGGAAAACTGATTACGAATCCTCCTATGTTGGATACCGTCGATCGCTCGGCCGGGCTCTGCTCCTCGGGTTGGAATTGCTCGTCGCGGCGGACATCATCCGGACGATTGCGATCACGCCGACACTGGAGAGCGTGGCGGTTCTTGGTGGGATCGTCCTGATCCGAACCTTCCTGAGCTTTGCGCTTGAACTGGAGATCAGCGGCAAATTTCCGTGGCAAAAAAGCAGCGAGTAGAGCGCACGGCTTTCTACTACCCCTCCTGGCCGACGATCGCTCGGTTTGATACTGGCAAACGGGAAATACAGGCTGGGAGGCCCGAACCGGTCCGGCCCGGGCCTCGTGTCCGTTTCCAGGAAGCTAATCGGAAATCAAAGCTTCCGACGGAGTGCCTGCCGGTCGCACGTTCTTGTTGTGCCGCAGCATGTTGTCCGGATCATATCGACGCTTGACCTCGGCCAGCCGCTCGTAGATCTCGGATGGATACGATTGCCGCACCCGCTCTTCACCTTCGTCGTCTGTCTGAAAGTTGACGTAGCTAGATCCGCTGGAAAGCTCGTGAATCGCATCGAACATCGCCCGCGCCCAGCTGATGTGACGGTCTGACTCGGCCGGATCTTCCCAGGCCGACTGCATGTTGAAGACGAATTCCGTCTCGCGGTATCCGATGGCGCTGGCTTCGACCGGGACCTCCTTCGCCGCGCCGCCGAGGTGCATGATCAGTGATGAGGATAGAGGCGATGTGATTTCGCTCCAGTGATTGACGGCGATGTCGATCAGGTTGTCGTCCAGCCGGTCGAAGAAGTCCGACTTCCAGTAATACTGCCGGCCATGCGGCTGCCCGGCGTCGAGGAACTTCTGGTGATCCATGAACGGCTGCGGCCGGATTAGATCCACCAGCGGGTCTCCATCGAACGAGCGGATTTGCTCGACGTATGGCGCGGCATCCTCGACCGGACCTGCATAGCTCATCGCGATACCGGCGATCAGCTTGCCGTGATGTTCTTCGGGGATGAAGGGTGCCGGAGGCGCCGTACGGACGGCGAACAGGCAGGCCAGTTCGTCCGGTGCCGAATCCGTGACGTCGCGATAGTGTCGAAGGAGATCTGCGGCCCGATCGAACGGGTAGAAGGCGATTCCCGCCATCACTGATGGGCCGAGCGGCTTCGCCTCGAACTCGTAGCCGGTGACGATGCCGAAGTTGCCTCCGCCGCCGCAGAGAGCCCAGAACAGATCTGGATCGCTATCGGCGGTCACGTTTCGCAGCTGGCCGTCGGGCGTTACGATCTCGACTGACAGTAGCAGGTCGGACGTATAGCCCCACTTCCGGGTCAGCCATCCGAAGCCGCCGCCGAGGGTGAACCCGGACGTGCCCGTTGTCGAAACGATGCCGCCCGGAACAACCAGGCCGTGCAGTTGCGTCTCCAGATCGACATCGGCCCAGGTCGTGCCTGGCTGAACCCAGACGCGGTGGCTCTCGGGATCGACGCGGATACCCTGCATCCGGATGAGGTCGATCATGAATCCACCGTCGCAGACGGCGGTGCCGGCGATGTTGTGGCCTGCACCGCGCACCGAGATCAGCAGGTCGTGCTCGCGGGCGAAGTTGACGGCCTCGACGACGTCCGATGCGCCGAGACACTGGGCGATCATTGCCGGCCTGCGGTCGATCATGCCATTCCAGATTTTGCGCGTTTCGTCGTAGCCCGATGAGTCTTCAAGCAGGAGATCGCCTCGGAGCTTCGCGCGGAATCCTTCCAGGGCAGACAATTCGATATCGGTGGTGCCTTCTTCTCTTCTCCGAACGGTCAGATTGTTCATCGGTGGTGTCCAATCGTTTCACGGCAGCCCCGTCATCCGTCGTGCCGCCACTTGTTGAATCAGTTATGAATCCACCGTAAGTTCGGGCAGGACGGCACTCAAGTACGATTTCTGTACCGTGATCGAAGCTGATGTTGTACGGTAGAGATAGCCGACAACGGAAGACAGGCGGGAAATCCGTCCATCGGGCCGATGCATAGCGGTTGTCGGCGGCTTTCACCCGGTACAGAATCAGTATCTGGGGTACGTCAGAATTGGCCACTTTTCAGGAGAGGAGACCGGAAATGGCACAGCGATCCGGCTACGGACAGTTCTGTCCCGTTGCCAAGGCCTCCGAAGTTATCGCCGAACGCTGGACTCCGCTCGTTCTCCGCGAGATGATCTCCGGCTGCAACCGGTTCAACGACATCCATCGGGGCGTGCCGCTGATGTCGAAGTCGTTGCTCTCGAAGCGGCTGCGGGAACTCGAGCACGCCGGTGTGATCGTCCGTCGCGAGATTCCCGGCGAGGGTGTAAACGGTTACTTCCTGACTGAAGCCGGCGAGTCGCTGCGTCCGATCATCATCGCTCTCGGTGAGTGGGGCCAGCGGTACGTTCGGAGTAACTTCACCCATCAGGATCTCGATCCGTCGTTGCTGATGTGGGATATCCGGCGGCTGGTGCAGATCCGGCACCTGCCGAAGGGGAGGACGGTGATCGAGTTCGAGTTCACTGACCAGACCGACGCCCAGCGGCGCTGGTGGCTCCTGAAGGAGGCTGAATCCAACGAGATCGAGTTGTGCCTGCACGACCCCGGCTACGAGATCGATCTCCGGGTTCGGACCGACCTGGAATCGATGACGCGGGTCTGGATGGGCGACATGGAGGTGCCGATCGCGTTGAGATCCGGGGTGCTGAAGCTTGATGGTTCCGCAACCCTCCGGCTCAGCTTCCAGGACTGGATTGGCCTCAGTATCTTCGCGCACGTGGAGGCCGGGGCGGCTGCTTCCTGATCGAATTGGCGCTACAGTTCGCCAGATTCCGAGAGAACCTGGGTTATCACTTCACTGCTCAATCGAAAGCCAGAGCGAACAAGCTCGTAGAGTAGATCAGTGATACGAGATCATGTCGGAGGCTACCTGAATTTCGTTCCCAACATAGTGCGTCCGTACCACGGCAATGCATCGCATTGCGGGTACAGGTACAGGAAGCATTCATCCCGACTTCGTATGACTCCTGTGATCAGACCATGTTGCTTTGCGAGCAATAGGAGCCCGGCACTGCCGATAATTTGAAGTCCGAGAGACCTGGCGATTCGACGCGCGCGTCTTTCATCAACGATCAGCGGGATCGATCTTGAATGGCCGTACGCTAGCGCAATTGCTTCTGACTCGCCGTGATCAAGCTGGATGTGCAGATCAGTGAGGAGAGGGGAGCCCGCGATGGCAATCCGGTGAATCCACGTCGCTTCATAAATATCGGAACTGCCTGGATGGGCCAGTCCTTCATCGACGACTTCGTTCCAGACAGCGCCAGGTACTGCTATCTCGCCGACTACTCCCTGGATGAGATCAAGCCTGCTGATTCGAGCATAGTGCACCAATGGGCTACTATCCGAGATCGCGCTGAATCGGTTACTTCGACCTTCCAAGGCGTCTCACTGTTTCAAGCTCTTCATCAACTTCTTCTTCGGTCTGAGGACCATGGTAGATTCCGTATTCTTCCATGATGGGAAGCATGTCCCTCTTCGAGATACCCAAGAGCTCGGCAGCCTTGCCCTGGCTGATTTCCCCACGTCGAAAGAGCTCGATCACAATTGCCCGATGGGTCTCCTTGGAAGCACTCTCCGTCGTTCCAAGCAACTGAATGATTGATTCCGGAAGTTCTATGGTTACCGTCTTCGTCGCCATGATTGAGGTCTTTCGCGCGGTCTTGCTGGTTCCGAGTTGATGTCGAGTATACGCCTCAGATCACGCAATGCGGCCGCTGATGCGCCTCGCGAGATCCGCCATCTCTTCGCCGGTCAGATCGAGGATGCCCTGGTCGATGTCGAGCGCCGCTAGCTGCTGGTCCTCGAATGGGACGCCGGGCGGCGGTGGTGCGATGTGCCAGTGGACATGCTTGTTGCCCTGCTGGCTGCCGAGCGACAGGATATAGACCCGTTCAGCCCCGGTCCCCAGCCGCACCGGCTCGGCAACCCGGTAGATGATCTGCTGGAGCTGCAGATACTCCTCGGCCGTGAAATCCCCGGTCACCAGCTCCCGATGCGCTTTCGGTACCCCGAGAGTGCAGTCATCGAGCACCGGATACTTGTTCAGAAATGCGATCGGTATCTCGTCTTCATAGACCGGATGATGGTCGTACTCCGGATTCCGCGCCACGATCTCGCACAGAAAGCACGGCTTTGCATGGATTTCGTGGACGTAGGCGTCGAGGTCAAATCGTATTCGTTTCGTTGGTCCTCCTCGGTGACACTGAAGATCTCGCCAGAGCGTCGTTGTCACCTTGATGAGCTGTAAACTGCAACGCCAGCGAGCCCACTGTAACGGTATTGATATGTCTCGGGGCAGTAACAGAATGCGGTTGTTAGGCTCCCTCCCTAGGATCGAGACAATCGTGCTGCGAAACGGCGCACACCTCGATCTGTGCCGATCTCGCCACACGCCTTGTACTTGGAAGTCGGGTGGAGATTTTCCTGTAGCGATCACCGTAGGCGCCCGATAGATCGAAAGGATCCAGAGATGGCGACGCAGAAACCGGTCGTCGTGGTTGTTGGTGGTGGTATGGGCGGGGTCGAAACGACCGCAGGCCTTGTGAACCGGCTGGACGATAAGGCGAAGGTCGTGCTGGTTTCCGAAACAGACGAACTCGCATTGCGGCCCTTCTTCATCTACCCTCCCTTCTCGCACATCTTCAAGCGGCGGCGCATGACCCATCTGGGGCTGCGGAAGGCGGCCGCCAGCCGCGGAGTCGAATTCCAGGAATGGCACGTCGACGAGATAGATCCGGCCGCGGGTGTCATTCGCAGCGATGGACGCCAGCAGCCCTACGACCATCTGATCCTGGCCACCGGCGCCGGCATGCAGCCGAGTGACGTCCCCGGCATGACCGAGAACTCGGAGACGATCTGGGGCTTCGAGGATTCGCTGCACCTGGCGAAGGCGGTCGAGCAGATGATCGACCGGGCGAAGCGGGGCGAGAAGCAGCACGTGCTCTTCAACGTGCCCGAGAACAACAAGTGTGCCGGGCCGCTCTACGAGATGGTTTTCATGCTGGAGACCTACCTGCGGCGGAAAAAGGTGCGTGATCAGTTCCGCATCACCTGGACGACCTTCGAAAAGTCGTTCATCGCCGCCTTCGGGCCCAAGCTCAATGAGCGGACGACGCAGGAATTCAACGAGCGCGACATCGAGGCGCACCGCGAGAAGCTGATCGAGCGAGTCGAGCCGAACCGCGCCGTCTACAAGGACGGAACGACTATCGATTTCGATTGGATGATCTCGTTTCCCCCCTATGTCGGTCACACTCGCTTCGACAGCATGCCGACGGACGATCGCGGCTTCATCCACGCTGATCCCGGCACCTGGAAAGTTCGCGGGATGGAGAACATCTACGTCGTCGGGGACGGCGGCGATTTCCCCGTGAAGCAGGCGTTCCTGGCACTCGGCATGGCGGGCACCGTCGCGCACAATCTCGCTCGCGAGATCAGGGGCGAGGCGGGGCACGAAGAGTTCGACCCGCTGAGCATGTGCATTATGGAGCAGCTCGACGCCGGGCTCTACGCACAGGTGCCGTTGCGTCTCACCGGAGACCCGACCCGCGCCGTGGAAGTTCCAGAAGAGCGGGCGGGCGATTACATCGTGCGCGGTTCGAGGCTGTGGCAGATGGGTAAGTGGGGCATGTACATGATGCTCGCGCTGCAGATGGGACGGCTCAGAACCTTCCACGAGGGACCGCTCTGGAGCGGCATGGAAGTCATGACCAAAGGCATGCAGAAGGTCACGAACTAACGGGTTAGTGCCAGATTATGAACCTGCTGTGAAACGGCGGTTGCGGAATCTTCTAGCACGTGGTCGACTGAAGAACCGGCGAACGCCCTTGTGGCGTTCGCCGCGACCCTCCCGAGGATGGGGTTTCAGCAGGATGCTGTGGAAGTAGACGTCGGAATCGAAGTGCTCATGACTCTCGCGAGGCACTTCAGTCAACTTGGTCCCGCTGTGGTTCTGGGATCTCGATTGGCAGCAGTCGGATGTCGGCCGGATCATACGGGACCGATCTCCCCGTTTCTACAATCTTGTCGATGCGTTGTTGGAGCGCAGATCTTAGATCTTCCGCGCATCCATCCGATGTACTCGAAACGACCCGTAAGTCAGGAAATGCGGGAATCCTACCTTCGTACAATGTGATTTCGGAGTTGAATTCCACGACCGATGTGAAGGAGTGAACGATTGACCTAGTGACGGCTTTGCGAGTTCTTGCCTCGGGCCCAATCGGTTGCAGAATGTGCTGGTGCTCGCGAGTCCTGCGCTCAACCTTGGTTCCTGCTAAGAAATACCGAACACCGTGCTCACGATTGATTTCATTTAGACGAGCGACTTCTTGCATGGCGAAGTCGCTGTCCCACACGATGGACCGGACGCGCCAATATTCTCCGGTAGGAGAACTATCCCCAGGTTGGCTCCGAATGATCGCCCACGCAGGATCGAACTTTCGGTTGACCGACGTTGGATTATCTAGTTGATCGATCATTTCAGCGAACGCTTCGCCAACCGTCATATCAAAGTTGAGTTCAAATCGATCGACGAATGAGATCGTTTCCTGCAGGGCATCTGTAGGCAGCGATTCCAAAATCGCGCGCAGATTTCGAGCGATGCGTCGACCATCGACTGGATCCATGTCAGCCGTTAGGTTTTCTGTTTCGGGCACATGACAGGTCTTTCTATTCTGATTACCGCAACACCGACTGAGACACGACGACCGCCAAGAGCGGATGTTCACAGAGTTATCCGGCATCTATCTGCCGTGCTTCGTACGTGCATCGGTCTAACCCGGGATCGCCTCGCTAACCCTTCAATTGCTTCGTCAGTGATATTTTCAGGCGTGTAGCCCCGTGATAGCGCAGAATGCCTAGCGACCCAGGCACTTACGTCAGCGCTGAATTCGAGGAAGATCGCATATTGCCGCGACCCTTCCTAATCCGCCTCCACCGTCTCACGCTCTTCCTCAGCAAGGACGAACATCTCCGCGGTGGGCTTGTAGGGCCGGGCGTACCAGAGCGGGCGGCGGAGGTTGTTCGGGCCGGGGGCCGGGCGGGTGAGCGCCTTCCACTGCTCGTAAACCTGGCGGGATCGCTCGAGATCGACGTGGATGTCGCCGTAGCGGTCGTCGGGCCGGGCTTTGGTGACCTTGACGCTGGTGCTAGCAGTGCTGGCCGCTGATCGGGTCGGGCTGGACCGGGAACACCAGGTTCTGGTTGACCCCGGCATCTCCCCACCAGACCCGCTGGGTGTCGGGATCATCGCTCTCGAACGGTTTGATCCCTTCGATCTGGTGCATGTCGTACTTGCCGTCGCCCCTCGGTTCGATCTCGACCTTGGCCGAGGCGATCCGATTCAACGTGCCGGGCGTGGTCGCCGTCCTGGAGCATCGGTTTCGGAGACGCCAGCGGCCCATGTGTGGAGCAGGCGACGATGCCGGGCGGGATGCCCTCGGTCACCCAGACCTTTGCCACGAAATGTCCGATCTGCGTCTCGACCCGGATCAGGTCGCCGGTCGCGACGTTCAGCCGCGTCTCGCGGGTGGACCCAGGCCGGGTTGGTGGGAGATCTCGAGAGCTACTCGGCGTTGGCCGAGCGGGTGTGGATGATCGTCGGCAGCCGGAAGCCTGGCAGCAGGAGCATCTCGCCGGCCTCGAAGTTGATGTTCTTCCGGGCGACGTGGCTCTCGATCGTTCCTGGCAGGGTGTGTTCCCGGCCAGCCAGCGCCAGTCGCGGAGCGTTTCTGAATAGAACTCGAGCTTCTTCGACGGTGTCGGGAATCCGGCGTGTAAATCTCGCCGCGACCTCGATACCGACCGTCTCGGTCGATCCGTTCAGCCCCCGCATCGCCAGATGAGAGTTCGATCGATGCGAACGTCGGCCGGAGCGCCTCGGGGAAGACCTTCTTCTCGTTCCAGTTGTAGGTGGCCTTTTCTGACCTCGAACGCGCCATAGCGCCGCATGTATTCGAGCGGGGTCAGCCTCTTCCGCGCGGCTTTCCTCGGGCAGGCCGGGGACAGTGTTCTCGAACATCCAGCGGCAGTGCTCTTCGACGGCGATCTTCTCGCCCGGCCGGTATGGCGATTCGTAGCTTCCGGATACCGAGCTCGCCGTCGGGATCGATACGCCAGGAAAGCTCGATGAAGAACTCGTCCTCTTCCCAGACCTCGCCGGGGTTGGCCTGCCAGGTGAATCGACCTTCTGGCCCATCTTCTCCATCAAACCCGGACGACCGCTGGCGGAATCCGAACCAGCGGCTGGTGCGTTTCCTGGCTCTGGTTGTCGTGCCGTTCGGGTGAGGCCCATCGGCAGGACGTAGTCGGCGTACCAGCTCGTCTCGTTCCAGGTCGGGGTCAGGGCAATGTGCATCCTGATCCGGTTCTCGTCGGTCAGCATCTCGATCCAGGAGAAGCCGTCCGATCATGGTCCAGACCGGGTTGTAGACGCGGGTGAAATAGACGTCCATCTTGCGGTCGGGTCCGGCGTCGCGCATCAGGTGGTGGCATCAGGAAAGGACATCTCGTGGTGGGCCAGCGGGTATTCCTTCGGCCACATGATCTCGTTCCAGCGGCCTTCGCGGCCCCGGCTTGTTCCAGCGTCGGGACGAACTTGTCCCAGGCGTTCGGCGAGGTGCCTCCTCGGTGCCGACCGGAGCCGGTCAGGACGTTAGTGAGCAGGAAGAGTACCGGGCCACCTGCCAGCCGCCGAGGTTGCCGGCCGAGGCCGAGCGCCAGTTGTGGGTCGCGAGGCGCGATCCGGCGGCGGCGATCTGACGGGCGATCTCGACGACCTGCTTTCGCCGGGACGCCGCCTTCCTCGGCTCGCTCGGGTGCGTAGTCGGCGTAGAGGTCACGCAAGGCTTCGATGAAGCTGTCGACGTTCAGATCGAGGTCACGCTCGACGCGGAGGTACGTTTCCAGTTGACCCAGCGGCGGATGTACTCGCGGTCATAGCCGCCCTCGTCGAGGATGACCTTCGCCATCGCCAGCAGGACGGTCGGCTCGAGCCTGGCCAGGTCGGCATCCAGTGGTCAGCCATCGAAGCGGCGTTCGAGGCGCGGGTCCATCACCGCCAGTTTGGCGCCGCCATCTTTGCCTTCCATGATGCGCTGGGCGTGGGTTGAAATAGTGCCCCGTCTCCAGGTGAGACGAGATCAGGAGGGATGAATCCCCTCGCGCTGGCATGGTCCGGCGAGGGCCGGTCGATGCCCATCCAACTGGCATAGCCGGCGCGCGCCGGCCGAGCAGACGTTGGTGTGCGAGTTGTGGCCGATGCTCCCAGCTCTGGAGCACCTTCTCCATATACCCATCCCCGCCGGGCCGGCCAGCCGACGTGGTACATGATCTCGTTGTGACGCTCTTCGAGCAGCGCCGTCCGGATACGCCGACCGGCGATGTCGTCGAGGACTTCCTCCCAGGTCGTCCGGACCTACCGCCGGCTTCACGCTCGCCGGCGCGCTTCATCGGATAGAGGATGCGGTCGGGATCGTAGTAATTCGGTTGACCGTCGCCGGGCCCTTTGGCGTACCAGGCCGCGGGAGCCTGGGTGGAGCGGGTTGCCCTCCAGCTTGCGGATGCGTAGCGTCTCTTTGTCGACGTATGCCAGCAGCCCGCAGGCCGCCTCGCAGTTGAAGCAGATCGTCGGAACGATCGCGTAGCGCCGCTCTACCCGCTCCGGCCAGTGCTCGTGGGTCCAGCTCGACCCAGTCGTCCCACTGATCGGCGGGCGGATATGAACGCAACCCGCTCGTGACGGCAGGGTCCCAAGGCTCGCCCGTCGCGAGGGAAGCTCTGCCCTCGCGGATCGCTCGTCCCAGTTCCGCCGGATCGATCGCTGGCGTTCGTCCTGCTTGACCATCGTTCGGGCTCGCCTCCAGTTGCGAATCTTCGTCATTCTAAACCCGCGCACCCCGCGCTGGGCTGCTCTCCACAAGTGACCGACCGTGGGCGGTGACTGACCTGTGCCCGATAAGCCGTGCGAGACATATAGTGGAGAAATGAGACTGCCGGTATCGTTGCCCCAAGAAGCACGAGTTGCCCCAGACGGTCTGAACTCCCGAAGAGTTTCTCTTGCGGCGGTGTGCCCCTCAAGCGTCGCACTCGTGCTTTCATCGATATCGCTGCTCCCATGATCGCGTGTTTCGTTTCCAAATGTAGCGATATGGGTATCGCTCGACAGTTCAGTTGAGGCATATCCTTGAACCCTCGGCCAATCCTTACCATTAACCTGACCGAATGAGTGATGTACAAAACCTGGAAGCGACGCTGTTCACTATGCAACCCACATTCTCCGAAGTGATCCACCGAACTAAAGACGCGATTGCCCTGACGGATTCGCTGTGCTGTACGGGCTCGAGCGCGCTCGGACTGCCGCGATCAGGCGTCTGCGAGGCAGCCGTCGCCGGGCAACGGTGCTGAAAGTGGAACAAACGGCGCCGAAGGCCGCCGAACTCAGCGGTAACAGCCCGTCGAATCGAAACGCCTTCGATCCGGTGCCGCTTGAGCACCACCGCCAGGCACCAGGCCCCGACGCGCTGACGCAAAGATCGACTGCGGATCCAGCACTACGAATGCCCTGGTGGATCCTGACCCATGAAGACCTACGGTAAACCCGAACGCAGCCGGCGCGGAAACGTGCAACTCGACATCTCGCCTGGATGCTTGATGCTATCGGCGCCATCTAACGGTTGATGCTCGCCCGTCGCTTGGAAATTGGACTTTCCAGGACGATGGGCGCCAGCCGCTCCGCATGACATTCTCCTCGGAGCCGCAACGGCCAACGAATCACTCGGCCTCTCGGGGGCTCTGGCTTTCTTGATGGACATGGGTCATGGTCTCGCTGAACGCCGGGGGAGAAGTTCCAGCCATGATCTATACCGGAACCTGTACCTGAGCGAGAGACGGCGATCCATTCGGTCTTGCAGCTACTTCGCCCTACAGTGTTCCCATGGAAGATTCCGAACGCACTCCCGGTTTCAATATTCGATCCTTCCTTCGACCTCGACCGTTGCCGATCCTCGGAGCGTTGCTGGCTAGTCTGGTGCTCGCTGGCTGTGGAGACCGGCAGTCGGCGCTCGATCCGCAGGGGCCTGCGGCATCGACGATCGCGCTGTCCTGGTGGATCATGCTCAGCATCGCAGCGATTACCTTCTCCATTGTCATGGGACTGGTGCTCTGGGCTGTGTTCCGTCGCCAGACCGGCGATCCGGACGAGATCAGCCCGGCTCAGCCGGACGAGGATTCCCGCTTCATCCTGACCTGGGGGACGGTTGTCCCCGGACTCGTGCTTATTCTGTTCGCAGGCTTCATCATCTACACCGAGGTTGCGTTGGCTGACGACGATGATAATCCGGCCGAACGGATCGAAATCATCGGACATCAGTGGTGGTGGGAAGTTCGCTACCCCGATCGAGACATCATCACCGCCAACGAAATCCACATACCGGCCGGCGAGCCGGTCGATATCACTGTCACGACTGCCGACGTCATCCACAGCTTCTGGGTTCCGCAACTCCACGGCAAGATCGATCTCATACCTGGCATCACCAACGAGATCCAACTCGAAGCCGACGATCCCGGCACCTACCGCGGGCAGTGCGCGGAGTACTGCGGGTTGCAGCACGCGCACATGGCGTTCACCGTCGTGGCCGATGACTCAGACGACTATGCCGCCTGGGTCGATCAGCAGCAGCAGGTTCCCGCTAATCCGGAAGATCAGGATCTGATCGCCGGACGACAAGTGTTTCTCGGCTCCGCCTGCGTCTATTGCCACAGGATCGCCGGCACCAATGCGTCGGGCGAGATCGGACCGGACCTCACGCATATCGCCAGCCGCGAGACGCTCGGGGCCGGGACGATCGAGAACTCGCGAGGCAATCTCGCCGCCTGGATTATCGACTCCCAGCACTTCAAGCCGGGAAACAAGATGCCGCCGATGGACCTTTCAGGGCCGGAACTCCAGCAACTTATCGACTACCTCGAGAGCCTGGAATAAGGAGACGGTGTGACCGTAGCAGCCGAACGATTGGAACGATCCTGGGAGTCGCCGACCGTGCTGGCCCGGGTGCTTGCGACGGTCGATCACAAAGCCATCGGGATTCGCTATCTGGTGACGTCGTTCTGCTTCTTCGTCATCGCCGGTACGCTGGCGCTCTTCATGCGCTTGCAGCTGGCCGGCGCGAACCAGGATATCCTCAGCTCGGAGACCTACAACCAGTTCTTCACGATGCACGGGACGACGATGATCTTCCTCGTCGCCACGCCCATGCTCTCCGGGTTCGGAAACTACTTCATCCCGTTGCTGCTGGGCGCGCGGGACATGGCATTTCCCCGGCTCAACGCCTTCAGCTACTGGGTGTTTCTCTCGGCCGGCATATTCCTGTACTCGAGCTTCCTCTTTGGCCTGGCTCCGCAGGGTGGTTGGTTCGCCTACACCCCGCTGACCGAGGAGCAGTTTCTGCCGGATAAAGGGTTGACCTTCTGGGCCCTGGGACTGATCTTTCTCGGGATTTCCACTACGGCCGGCGCGATCAACTTTATTGTCACCATCTTCAAGCTGCGCGCTCCCGGCATGTCGCTCGATCGCATGCCGATCTTCTGCTGGGCGGTGCTGGCGACGTCGGCGATGATCGTCCTGGCGATCCCGCCCCTCACCGGCGCCTCGGTCATGCTGACGACCGACCGGGTGTTGGACACCCATTTCTTCGATGCCGGCCTTGGCGGCAACGTCCTGCTCTGGCAGCATCTCTTCTGGATCTTCGGCCACCCGGATGTCTACATCATCTTCTTGCCGGGCGCCGGGATTGTCTCCGAGGTCATCCCGACCTTCTCTCGCCGTCCGATTGCTGGTTATTACTACGTTGCCCTGGCCTCGGTTCTGACCGCGATCATCGCCTTCGGCGTCTGGGTTCACCATATGTTTGCGACCGGGCTGCCGCAGGTCTCGATGGGATTCTTCGCGATCGCGAGCATCGGGGTCGTCATCCCTTCGAGCATCCAGATATTCGCCTGGCTCCGAACGCTCTGGACAGGCCGTCCGCAACTGAAGCTGCCGCTGCTGTTCGTCCTCGGATTCCTCTTTACCTTCATCATCGGCGGTTTGACCGGTGTGATGTTCCCGATGATCGGGTTCGATCAGCAGGTGACGGACACCTACTTCGTCGTCGCCCATTTCCATTACACCCTCATCGGCGGGGCGATCTTCCCGATCTTCGCCGGCTTCTACTACTGGCTCCCGAAGATGACCGGCAAGCTGATGAACCGCGCCCTCGGGCATGCCAATTTCTGGTTGCTGTTCATCGGGTTCAATCTCACCTTCTTCCCGATGCATATCGTCGGATTGATGGGGATGCCCCGCCGCAATTACACATATGACGAAGGCTTCGGCTGGGCGATCTACAACCTGCTCTCGACGATCGGAGCCTTCATCCTGGCGCTCTCGATCGCTGTCTTCATCCTCAATCTGCTCTACAGCCGGGCCAACGGCGAGGATGCCGGGCCCGATCCCTGGCGAGCCGGGACCCTGGAGTGGAGCATTTCTTCTCCGCCGCCCGCTTACAACTTCCGGGTGACGCCAATCGTTCGCGAGCGCGATCCCCTGTGGATGCCGGACGGCTTCGACTGGGCCGATGATGCTCCGGAAACCGGACGCCGCCGGCCTGTCGACCCGCTCCAGCATGAGTTGATCGCTACCAGTGTTCTGGACGGTAATCCGGACTCGGTCGACGAAATGCCGCACGACTCCTACTGGCCGGTCATCCTCGCCCTTGTCCTCCTCGGCCTGTTCTACTCGCTCCTTACCGAGCAATTCTGGCTGGCGGGCCTTGCCGGTGCGGCGGTCATGGTTGCGATCGGTGGCTGGCTCTGGCCCGAGCAGCTGGCCGCGCCGGAGGAAGGAGAGTCGGCATGACGGTAGCTCCAATGTTCGACCGGGAATTGCCGCGAGAGGTCGCCGGCCCACGCTCGACCGGCTGGTGGGGCATGGTCCTCGTCATCATTACCGAGGCAGCGTTCTTCACGACGCTGATCGCCAGCTATTTCTACCTCTGGTCGGGCTCCGATTCCTGGCCGCCTCCCGGCATCAAGGCCCCGGAGCTGGTGCGGCCACTGATTGGAACGGTGTTGCTGGCCGGCTGCAGCACGATGATGGTGCTTGCCGAGCGCTTCGTTAAATCGGAGCATGGCCGGGCTGCGCTCAAGATCAGTCTGGCGTTGACGACGCTGCTGGCGGCATTCTTCCTCAGCATCCAGGCATATGAGTACAGCGTTTCCGAGTTAGCGCTCGATGACAATGCCTACGCATCGCTCTTTTTCGTCATCACCGGCTTTCATGGCCTCCATGTCGTCGTCGGGCTATTGATGTCAATCTATCTTCAATTGCGGGTGTGGAAGGGACATTTCTCACCGCGACGCTACCTCGCGGTTCAAAACGTTGGCCTCTACTGGCACTTCGTTGACGTTGTCTGGTTGTTCGTCCTGCTGACCGTCTATATCACGCCGAATACGCTGACGCGATGATCGTGGACGACCGCATACCGGACCGCACCGGAGCGCCGCCCCGGGTTCCTGGCAAGGGGCTCATGTTCTGGTACTCGGTGGCCGCCGGGCCGTTGATCTGGGCGATCCACGTTTCCGTCAGCTACATGATGGTCGGGCTCGTTTGCGATTGGGGAACCGGACTGCCGATCTACCTGGCGACCCTGGTGGCGCTGGCAGCAGTCGGAATCGCCGGCTACTACGCGTACGGAACCTGGCGGCAGCTCCAGCAGGTCGACCCGGATGAACGATCCCGCATCTGGGGACGCGAAAACTTGCTTATGACTTCCGCGCTCGTCATGGCCGCGCTCTTCTCCCTGATCATCATCGGCAGTGCGGTCCAGGTCGTGTTCTGGAGCGCCTGTACTCACTGACGCGGGCAAGACGGGATGGAAGGGGTATCGAGAACGATTCGGAAGCGAGGATTCCGCACCATGAAACATTCGACCGCTTATCTTGGAATTGGAGTCCTGCTGGTTCTGGCATTCCTCGCCCTCGCGAGCTGCCGGGACACGATCGGGGATCCGGTAATTGCTGTCGATGGGGGAGACCCGGAGCGTGGCGCTGAAGCCATAGACCAGTTCGACTGTACGGGGTGTCACACGATTCCCGGCATCGATGGTGCGGACGGCACGATTGGACCCCCGCTCAACTTCTGGTCCAAGCGTAGCTTCATCGCCGGGAACCTTCCGAACGAACCGGACAATCTCATCGCCTGGATCATGAACCCGCAGGCCATCGAACCCGGCACGGCGATGCCCAATCTCGACGTCACCGAAGCACAGGCGCGCGACATCGCTGCCTATCTCTACACCCTGGAATAGTCTTACCTGGAAGGATCCCCTATGCCTTCATCCACAACATCTCGAACTCGACGGCTTACCCGGCGCCGGTTTCTTCGCGGCGTGGGTGCGCTCGCAGCGGTCACGATGACGGGGGCGGCGTTGAGCTGCGGGCCCATCTCGAAAGATGATGAGTTCGGCGGGATTCTTGGCAAGCCGATTCCCGAGCCCGAGCAGTACCCGGAGGTTCCCTGGACGCCGACGGTGAGGCCGGACCGCTCGATTCTGCGCTCGTTCACGCTGGATCAGGCGCGCACCGTTGATGCGCTGACGGCGAGGATCATCCCGGGAACCCAGGACGACCCGGGAGCCCGCGAGGCCGAGGTCGTCGTCTATATCGACAACATGCTCTCGTTCAACAACGGATCGGTCGAGCGGTTTTACGGTCAGCCGCCATACGCGAAAACCTATCAGGGCGACACACCGCCCGAGCAGGAGAGCGGTCCCTATCAGTACGTCTGGGTGGCCAGCGATCAGATCGATCGCTACGGTCCCCAGGGCGTCCTCAGCCCGGTGGCCGTCTATCAGTCCGGTATCGCTGCGCTCAACACGTTCGCCGACAACGAATACGGTGAGATGTTCGCCGACCTGTCCGAGGACGAGCAGGATGAGATCGTGACGATGATGGCGGACGGCGATGACATCTCGACCTTCACCGAGCCGTCGGCTTCGGATTTCTTCGAGACCGTTCGTCAGCACACGATTCAGGGCTATTTCGGTGATCCGGCCTATGGCGGAAACCAGGACTATGCCGGCTGGCGTTTGATCGGCTATCCCGGCGCACAACGCGGCTACACGCCGGAAGAGATGCATACCGACGGATCGGGATTGCTGCACCAGACCCAGGGCATTATCGAGATGCATCAGTTCCATCCCGGCGAACCCCATGATAACGTCATCCGGCCGGTCAGCGGTTCCGATGACGACGAAGTCCGGAGCCTGCTACTCGAACAGATATGTGGTCCTTCGACCCTACAGGGAGTGAACGTTGAAGACGCTCGAGAAAGTTGATGTCGTTACCGTCGGCGCTGGTTGGACGGCGGCGATCCTCGCCTGGAAACTGACCGAGGCCGGCTACCGTGTCTCGTCGATCGAGCAGGGGCCGTCTCGCTGGGCGAACCCCGATTTCGATCACAACCACGATTCCATTCGCTACTCGGTTCGTAAGGCGATGATGTACCCGCTCAGCTCTGAAACCTGGAGCTGGCGTCCGAACGTCCAGGCGCCCTCGCTCCCTATCCGCAAGTACGGCTCATTTCACCCGGGGCAGGGCGTGGGAGGTGCGGCGATTCACTGGTCCGGGCAGCTCTACCGCTTCACCCCGACCGACTTCAATCTCCGGAGTCACTACGTTGAAAAGTACGGCGAGGATATTCTTCCGGAAGGCTCGGCCATTCAGGACTGGCCGGTTACCTACGAGGAACTGGAGCCGTATTTTACGGCTTTCGACTGGGACATCGGTTCTTCCGGGCAGGTCGGCAACCTGAACGGCGAGATCGTCCCGGGCGGTAATCCCTTTGCTCCGCCGTTTTCGCGCCCCTATCCGAATCCGCCACTGGCGCGTAACATCCCATCGCTGATGTTTGCGGAGGCATCTGAGGAGCTGGGCTATCATCCGTATCCCCATCCCTCTGGAATCCTCTCTCGCGCCTACACCGACCCGTTCGGCAACGTCCGTTCCGGCTGCCTCTACTGCGGCTTCTGCACGCGATTCGGTTGCGAGGTAGACGCGAAGAGCAGCCCCCAGACGACGCACATTCCCCAGGCGCTCAAGACGGGCCGCTATCAGATCCGGCCAAATGCCCACGTCAAACGGGTGGTGACCGGTGCCGACGGGCTGGCGACCGGGGTGATATTCGTCGATGATCAGGGCAGCGAGCAGTTCCAGCCGGCCGACGTCGTCTTGCTGACCGGATACACGATGACGAATGTCAAGCTGCTGCTTGTGTCGCGAAGCAGCGACCATCCCCAGGGGATTGGCAACTCGCGGGACATGGTCGGCCGCAACCTGACCCACCAGATCTGGCAGAGCCCGGTGCTCGGTACCTTCGACAACCGCCGCTTCAACCTCTATATGGGGAACACCAGTACCCAGACGGCGCTGCACGACTTCTACAACGACAACTTCGATCACAGTGACCTGGATTTCATCGACGGCGCGTCGATCTTCTCGACCATCGGCGAGCGCGAGCCGGTAACATCGGTCGGTTCGCTTCCGATCGGCGATGGCAAGAAGTGGGGTCAGGAGTGGAAAGAGACGCTCCGGCGAAACTGGGACAACTTCGTTCCGATCACGATCGAGGGGGCGTTCATGTCCTATGACTTCAACTTCATGGATCTCGATCCGACCTACAAAGATGTCTACGGTATGCCGCTTCTTCGGTTGACGCTGGACTTCGGGCCGAATGAGAGGAATCTCTATCGCTTCATGGCCCAGCGTTGCGCGGAGATCATGGAGGCGATGGGGCCGTCGAATATGAGCGTCACCGAAGAGCTCGGCCCCTACAACGTGCATGACTACCAGAGCACGCACATTAATGGCGGCGCGATCATGGGTACCGACCCCGGCAACTCGGTGACGAACAGCTATGGACAGGTCTGGGATACGCCGAATGTCTTCGTCGCCGGCGCCGCGCTCTATCCCCAGAATGCCGGCGCGAACCCGACCGATACGCTGGCCGCGCTCGCCTACCGCACCGGCGACGCGATGGTCGACCGCTACTTTGATGATCCGGAGGAACTGCTCGAGTAGATGGATGTGTGCGGCGCTATGCTCACCCCCCCCCCCTGAAATTCAGTAGCCAGTCGTAGACTTGTTCAGGAGCGCCGCTGGACACGCGGGGAGACGACCGTGAGCGATAGACCGGATCAGACCAGCAAATCCGATAAGTCGAAACGCAAACCGTTTGACCTTGGAGCGGCGATTGTGCTCGGAGTCGGGCTCGGCGCGGTAATGGGTCTCGCGCTGGGAAATCTGGCGCTCGGTGTCGGGATAGGCATCTCGATCGGCGTCGCGATCGGCGTTGCTTTGTCCGAGGAACGGAAAGACAAAGAGCACCGGTAAAACATGCATGGCCTTGCACGGTCGACGGTCCCTTCTCCGGTTCTTCTTTTCACTGCATTGATTGCGTCCGCCGATAACGGCGTGGTGCTCCTTCACCAGTCGTGACGCTGGAACGGGATGCATGTCTCCATTCTTCCGGTGTTGGGAACTATCGCCGGGACTTTCCGGAAGTAGTTGAACTGGCAGGCGGCAAGGACGCAGTCTGAATGATGTTCTGCGCGCTCGTCAATCGGTCCCATCACAGTCGTATTATGGAAAGCAGATGTCACTGAAGGCAGGATCGGGATCAGCGTCTGGATCGAACTCGGAAAACCTATGGCCCTGGGGTGTTGACGAACGGACATACCTCAGTGCCACTTTCGTCCCTCACGCTGGCCGCTCCATGTCTCCTAACCTTATTCACACGGATGCGTTGATCCTGGTGGCGAGAATGGACGCCGACACCACCAGGGGAGCAAGTGGCGTAACCGACCGTAAGGAGACGGAACCATGGCTGTCATTTCTCGCTGGATCAAGAATCTTCGGGACGAGTTCAGATCTTCGGATTCCTACCAGATGTCTGAATCTCAGCCTCCCATCATCCAGCAGCGACTACATCGCTATACAAGTTCCTGAATCTGTACTCAGATTTTTCGCGCTGCGAAGCACGGGCGTGACTGATACAGGGCCGCGTCTCCTCGGAAGCAAGATGCCCGAGGGGGCGCGGCGTTATTTCTCCCGCCATTAGGCGGCTATCGTATATCCCGACAATCAACAGGGGCCACGCGAACCAGGGGACGTTGATCGCTCGATTCGTCCAGCCGGGATCTCCTCTCGAACCGGGACAACCGCGACCTCTGTCGTTACCGAATGACCGGCTCGAACACGACCTGAGTGCTATAGGATAGTATTGTGTCATCGGCTATTCTTGAGTACATCGATTCCGTGATCCCGGAGACTCGCACCGCGTCGAGGCGGACGGTATTCGGATGGCTCCACCGGCTGCAAGGAGGCCGAGGGCGATGGCACTGTTGCACTGGATACGCTCGCTCTGGCGCGAGTTCATATCCTCCCAACCCTACACCCTCCGCGATCATCAACCGCCGGATGATCAGACGCCTTCATCATAGGCGCGTTCTGTCCCGGTCCGTCTCCCTGCCACCGCTCGGTTTCGCGTTCTCTCAGCAGCCTTGAATAGCTCACCAAAACGCCCCTTCCTCGTTTCAAGGAAGGGGCGTTGCTTTGCCGAATGATGCGGCTACCAGTTGTGGGTCGAGAGGAAGTGCGGGGCCTGGCGCACTTGTGTCACCGCTTCGAACCCGGATGCCAGGGTGATAAGCGTTCCCTCATCCCAGGCTCGACCCATGAACGTGACGCCAACCGGCAGCCCGTAGACGTAGCCGGCCGGGACGGTCACCAGCGGATAACCGGCGCGGGCAGCCGGCGACGAACTCCCGCCGAGGAAATGGTCGCCATTGATCAGGTCGATCGGCCAGGCCGGAGAGCCGGTTGGCGCGATGATCGCATCCAGATCATTCTCCTCCAACGCTTCGTTGATCTGGGCACGCGAGCCGTCGCGGCTGATCTCGAGGAACTCGAGATAGTCCGGATCGTCGAGGCCGGGCAGCGAGGCCGAGATCTCCATGAGCTCCTGCCCGAACCACTTCAGTTCGACGCCCGAATGGGCGTTGTTGAACGCGACAATATCGGCCAGAGTCTTCGGCGAGTTGGCCGTGCGCCCGGCGAGATAGGCTTCCAGATCTGGCCCGAACTCGTAGAGGAGCACCTGAAACTCCGCGCCGCTCTCGTTGATCTCCTCAAGGTTTGGCAGCGTGATCGGGTCAACGATCGTCGCCCCGGCGTCGGCCATCGCCTGGATCGCGTCGGCCATCACCCGGTCGGCTTCCTGGCTGAACCCGAAGAGTTCGCGCGCGACGCCGATACGCGCCCCGCCCAGTCCTTCAGGGTTCAGAAACTGGGTGTAATCATCGCTGACGTTCTGGGCGTCGTCGGTCGCAGGATCACGATCGTCAGCCCCGGCGATAGCTGTCAGCACGGCCGCTGCATCGGCGACAGTGCGCGCCATCGGGCCGATGGTGTCCTGGGTATGGGAAATCGGGATCACTCCGGCGCGGCTGGTGAGTCCAACGGTCGGCTTGATGCCGACCAGGCCGCAGTTGTTCGACGGGCAGACGATCGAGCCGTCCGTCTCGGTTCCGAGCGTTGCGGCGACGAGACTGGCCGACGCGGCAGTACCCGAGCCAGAGCTGGAACCGCACGGGTTGCGGTCGATGATGTACGGGTTGCGGACCTGCCCTCCGACGGCGCTCCAGCCGCTCGACGAGTTGTTGCCGCGGAAATTTGCCCATTCGCTCAGCCCGAGCTTGGCGATGATGATCGCGCCGGCCTCCCGGAGCTTCGCGGCAACGGTCGCGTCCTGTAGCGGCCGGGAGTCGACGAGAGCGAGCGATCCGGCCCGCGTGTTCATCTTGTCGCCGGTGTCGATGTTGTCTTTGATCGCGATTGGAATGCCGTGAAGCGGACCGCGAACGTTGCCATCGGCGCGTTCCCTGTCCATCTCGGTCGCGATCTGCAAGGCGTCGGGGTTGAGTTCGATGACGGAGTTCAACATCGGCCCGTTCTTGTCCAGGGCGTGGATGCGCTCCAGGTACATCCCGACAAGCTGGCGAGAGGTGAGCTCTCCGGATTCCATGCGGGCCTGGAGTTCTGCGATCGACGTTTCTTCCAGTGCATCCGCGTGCGGAGAGAAATGTCCGCCGTATGGCGTTGATCCCCGGGCGACGCCTCCGACGCTCAATGCCGCTGCCCCCGCTGCGGCGACCGCTCCAGCCTTCAAGACGTCGCGCCTGCTGACGCGATTGCTTCGGAAACTCATTGGTGTTCCTCTCCCATAACGTAAATGACGCATCGCCGAGATAAGGTCCCGACGGTCACATGACCATAGGCCGTACCTCATTCCATACCTGCTTATCGAAAATCATCCGCCAGACTAGACCGGTTAGAGAACGCTGTCAAAGGACAGATGTCTATCCAGGACGATTCAGGTCGTACAAATGGACAAGCCGAAATATGACCGGGGCACCTCACCATGCTGGCGGGCAACCCCTATGATCGAGGAGCAAACGAAAAGCCTAACCGCGGTGCTTCCGCACCAGTTACGCCCACGATCTCGGAGTACAGCATGAGCGCGATCAAGACACGAGCGACCGGTCCACTGACGCGGCGACTACCCAGGCTTCAGTCTTCCGGCGACTGGATCGTCGCCCGGGTAGACGACCCCTACGGATTCGAAGAGGCGATCCTTGGTGGGTACTCGTGTGACTGTAATGGCCGAACGCTGATCCAGATCAACCGCACAACCGACATCGACGCGCGAGTCCAGCTTGGCGCGACCTGTAAGGTCGACGGCAATCGGACCTATCTGCCCTATCGCCGCATGCCCTGGATGGTCGAGGACTACATGATCCACCATGAGGCGTGGTACTGCGAGACATGCGGCGAGGAAATCGGAACGCTATGCATGCTCGATGGGGTTATCGTCGGCGTCGAGCTGTCCTGCCCGCTGTGCATGAAGAAGCACGACATCGACCTCACGCTCGGGGCGCTGCCGGAGAGACTGCGCTTGGCTGCGTTCGGTATCGAACCCCCGGTCCCGCTATTGTCGCCCCCGGCATACGAGGTGCTGCGGCAGATGTGGGAGTGTATCCAGAAGCAGCCGACGAACAGCTTCGTCTACCGGCCCTATAAGGTGCGCCACGATAGCGGTCAGTTGCAGCATGCCCCGACGGGTCGGGAGTTCGAGGCCGCGTCCGATCACATCGATCAGCTCTCGTCGGCCAATCTCATCGAAGACAACGACATCATCTCGATTAGCCGTTCCGGCGTGATCGTCTGTCTTCGTGAGTTCGGTGGCGCGGCCGCCTGACCGGCTCGCATTCCTGCGCCGCTGTTCAACCCATTGAGCCGGTGACCCATCGCGTCAATGAACACGAACCAATCCACGTTCCTGTAGCTGCGTCGCGCCACACAAAGGCAGAGCCGTCAGGCCGATGGTTCCGTCATCTGGGCCGGATCGAGGATCTCGTCGAGCTGCTCGTCGGTGAGGTCCGTCTTCTGCCGGGCAACTTCGCGTATTGTCCGGCCGCTTGCCGCGGCGGTTTTGGCGATGTCGGCCGCGGCGTCGTAGCCGATGACCGGCGCGAGGGCCGTTCCGATCATCAATCCGCGTTCGACCATGTCCGGGCCCTGGCTGGTCGCCTTGATCCCGCTGATGCAGCGATCCGTCAGATTCACGCAGGTATTGGCCAGAAGCTCGATCGATTGCAGTAGGTTATAGGCGGCGACGGGTAGCATGACATTCAGCTCGAAGTTTCCGGAGGCTCCGGCAATCGTGATCGTCGCATCGTTCCCGATGACCTGAGCCGCCACCATCGCTGCCGACTCGGCAATAACCGGATTGATCTTGCCCGGCATGATCGACGAGCCTGGCTGAACGGCCGGCAGTTCGATCTCTCCAAGGCCGGCGCGAGGTCCTGACCCGAGCCAGCGAATGTCGTTGGCGACCTTCGTGACGCTCACGGCGATCGTCTTCAGTGCGCCGCTTGTCGCGACGACGCTGTCGATCGTTCCCTGGGCCTGGAAGTGATGCGGCGATTCGGCTATCTCGAAGTCGTTCCACTCGCTGAGAAGTTCGCAGACGCGCTTGGAGAACTCGGGATGGGTGTTGATGCCCGTACCGACGGCCGTGCCGCCGAGGGCGATCTCGCGCAATTCCTCGATCGCTCCTCGCAGGCGGCGGCGCCCGAGCTCGAACTGCCCTGCGTAGCCAAGAAACTCCTGACCGAGCCGGATCGGGGTCGCGTCCTGAAGGTGGGTTCGGCCGGTCTTGATGACTGGCATCAATTCGTCAGACTTTGCTTTCAGCGCGTTCTCGATGTGGTGGATAGCCGGCAGGAGATCCTCGTGGATCGCGCTGAGCGCGGCAAGGTGCATCGCCGAAGGGATCACGTCGTTGCTGGACTGGCCCATGTTTACGTGATCGTTCGGATGGACCGGGCTGGTCAGCCCCCGCGCCTGGCCGAGAATCTCGTTGGCGCGCGACGCGATGACCTCATTGGCGTTGGTGTTCGTCGACGTGCCGGATCCGGTCTGGAAAATATCGAGGACGAACTGGTCGTCGAGCGATCCGTCAGCGACTTCGCGTGCTGCTTGCTGGATAGCGGTCGCCAACTTCTCATCGAGCAAACCGAGATCGGCGTTCGTTCTGGCTGCAGCGCCTTTGATCTGGCCGAGCGCTCGGACGAAGCGGCGCGGAAACCGGATCCCGCTAATCGGGAAGTTGATCGATGCGCGCATCGTGCTGGCACCGTAGTGGACATCCTCGGGCACCTGCATCTCCCCGAGCGAATCCCGGGCGATGCGGAAGTTCGTTTCTCCAGCGGAACCGCTTGCCATGATCTATTCCTTGCTTTCCTGTTTGTCTGCCAATATCAGACCGCGTGGGAGCCGGTCGTGGTTTGAACCCGTATCATACCCATCCGGCCTGCGACCGATGTTACGGCACCGGCTTCTGCCGGGTACCGATCTGAGCTGGCCGCGATTGGTCGGCTTTCGTCTGTTCTGCTGCCCAGCGTCCGAAAGTTGCCAGCGCGGCGATCAGGAAGAACGTGCCGACGAGCACCCACATAAGCAGCCCGCCAATCTGCTGATCGGCCAACGGCGAGATACCCCAGAGGCGCGGCGCTCGCTCGTACTCGTGGTAGACGACGGTGCTGGCGAACGTCAGCAGCGCACCGACGACCTGCCCGGGTATCGTGCTGCCCAGCAGATAGAGCCCCTTCAATGGTCGGGGGAGAGCCCCGAGATCTTCGGTAGGCGCCAGGATCGGCCACCAGCCGATGAAGGAGGTGCCCCAGAGAAGGACGTGCTCGAGAATGTGGACATTCTGATTCTGAAGCGCGAGGTTATAGAACGAAGGAAAATGGACGAGCGCGAAGGTCAGGTTGAACAGTACGAATGCGAGGAGCGGTTTGGTGAGAAATCTCCAGACCGTCCAGACCGGCCCGACGGCCTGGGCGACAACCCGGTAGAGCCAGGTGGGAATGCCGAGCAGAACCAACGGCGGTCCGACGATCGTCAACAAGATGTGCTGAACCATGTGGCCGCTCAGGAGATAGTCGTCGGAAACGGGTTCGATCGGAGATAAAAGCGCGATCCCGAATGCGGCCAACCCGCCGAAGAAACAGGCCATCTGCCCGGCGCTAGCCGCTGCTCCATCCGGGTAGCGTGTTCGTTCGTTTTCGGAGGTTATCCAGAGGTAGATCGCGGCCGCGCCGATGATCCCCAGCATGACCGGAATGTCCAGCTGCCAGCTGAGAAGAGAGACCGGCTCGATTCCGTCTGCTTGTCCCTGGCTGTTCATGACTGGCTATGCGACCGGATACGAACGGGCACGCGCCGTGACGTCGGGTGATCTGTGGCGCTCGAAACGCCGTCGCATCGTCCGGCCAGCTAGTGAACCTCACCTGCCGGAAGCTGGCGCACCAGCTCTTCGCCACCGGTGAACACGCCGAACAGGGTTGCGAGCGCCAGCACGATCGCGATTGCGATGATCAGGCCCCCGGTAAATATCCAGGTGAAGTAGGGATGGTCGAAGTGCAAGTGCATGTACCAGCCGACGACCATCACGAACTTGACGACCATCAGGACCATCAGCATCCCGACTAGCGTGCTGTGACCGACGCCGGTGAAGAAGAACAACGCGACTTCGAAACCGGTCACGATCGTCAGGATCGACGCAATCATCGCGTACTCTCGCGCATCGGGATGCGCGTGCTCGCTGTGTTGGACTTCTCTGAATTCCTGGCTGGACATTGAAATGTTGCCTTTCTTTGTCTTATCCGGCTTGGATCAGATAGACCACCGCGAAAATGATGATCCAGACGATGTCGACGAAGTGCCAGTAGAGGCCGGCGATCTCGACATTGAGCGCTTTTTCCTTCGTCACGAGCGGCGCTCTGAAGGATGCGAAGAAGAGGCTGAACAGCCAGATAACGCCGACGGTGACGTGTGCGCCGTGGAAACCGGTCAATGTGTAGAACGACGAGCCGAACAGATTCGTATCGAGTCCGAGACCCTCATGGTGGAATTCGGTGAACTCATAGATCTGGCCACCGAGGAAGATCAGCCCGAGCAGACCCGTCGAGACAATCCAGATCCGGAACCGGCGCATGTTGCCTTTTTGAATGCCCGAGAGCGCCAGCACCATCGCGACGGAGCTCATAAGCAGGACGAAGGCGCTGACGGACGTGAACGGGATGTCGAAGAAACCCTGCGGATATGGCGGAACCGCCGCTCGATTGTGCGATACCAGATAGGCGGTGATCAGCGATCCGAAGAACATACAGTCCGAAGCCAGAAAACACCACATCGCGAGTTTGCGACTGTCGAGACCGGTCGAGGTCGGGTGCTCGATGATGTTCTGCTGTATTGGTGGGCTAGCCGTGCCCTGGTTTGCAGCCATCGTGTTCTACCTTCCCCCGATTAGTAGATGTGATCCGGCTCGCCGAAGGCCGGCTCGAGTGCCCAGCCATAGACGCCTACGAACAGTACCGCGGCTCCGATGAACGTCAGCACGAAGGTGAAGATGAATCCCGCGAAGCCGAGCAACAGACCCAGCGCGACGACCAGCGGCCAGTAGGACGCGTTCGGCATGTGGATGTGATCGTCGTGGTGATGATCTTCGATACCATGCTCGACCGTTTCCTGCTCTTCCGCTGGCGGAGCAGCCATGTCGCGGAAGTCGGGCTCGTGGCCGTAGACCTCGGGATACTTCTCGACCCAGAGCGGGATGTTGCTGTTGACGACCGGAACCTTCTCGAAGTTATACGGAGCCGGCGGCGAACTCGTCGCCCATTCCAGCGTCGCGCCGTCCCATGGATCGTCCGGCGCTCCCTTTTCTTTACGGAAGCTACTGATCGCGTTGATCAGGAAGACAGTGATAGCCAGGGCGATGACGAACGCCCCGATGGTCGTGAACAGGTTCCAGAAATCCCAGTTCAGGCCTTCTTCATAGGTGTAGATGCGTCGCGGCATGCCGATGACGCCAAGCCAGTGCATCGGGAAGAAGGTCGCATTGAAGCCGATCAGCATCAGCCAGAACTGCGCCTTGCCGAGCCCCTCGTTCAGCAACCGGCCGAAGAACTTGGGCCACCAGTAGTAGATACCGGCGAACAGGCCGAAGATCGAACCGCCGAAGAGCACGTAGTGGAAGTGGGCAACGACGAAATAGCTGTCCTGCTGCTGGGAGTCGACCGGCGGCGAGGCGTGCATGACGCCCGACAGACCGCCGATGATGAACATCGAGACGAATCCGATGGACATCAGCATCGGGGTCGAGAATTTGAGATCTCCACCCCACATCGTGCCGATCCAGTTGAAGATCTTGATACCGGTCGGCAGAGCGATCAGCATCGTCGCGATCGAGAAGACGGAGTTCGGCACCGGCCCCATACCGACGGTGAACATGTGGTGGGCCCAGACGCTGAACCCGAGGGCGGCGATACCAACGCCGGCAAACACGACGGCGGTGTAGCCGAAGAGCGGCTTCTTCGAGAATGTCGGCAGTACCTCGGACACGATGCCCATCGCGGGTAATATCAGGATGTATACCTCGGGATGGCCGAATACCCAGAATAAGTGTTGCCAGAGTAATGGTTGACCGTTCGCTTCCGGCACGAAGAACAACGTGTCGAACCAGCGGTCGAACATCAGGAGCGTGACGCCGACGGTCAGGGCCGGGAAGGCCATGACGATCAGGACGGCGACGATGAGCGTCATCCAGATGAACACCGGCATCCGCATCATCGTCATACCCGGTGCCCGCATATTGATGATCGTGACAAGGAAGTTGAAGGCGGAGGCAAGCGACGAGAGGCCGAGCACCTGAACGCCGACGACCCAATAGTCAACGCCCTGTCCAGCCGAGTACTGGCTGGAGGTGAGGTTGGCGTAGGCGAACCATCCGGCGTCGGGAGCCGAACCGTGGAGCCAGCCCAGGTTGATCAGGATCGCACCGAACAGGAATACCCAGTAGGAGAACGCGTTGAGCCGGGGGAATGCCACGTCTCGCGCGCCGATCATCAGCGGCACCAGCAAGTTGAAGAAGGCTGCCGACAGCGGCATGACGGCCAGGAAGATCATCGTCGTGCCGTGCATCGTGAAGAGCTGGTTGTAGGTGTCGGCAGAGACGAACGAGTTGTTCGGTGATGCCAACTGGAGCCGAATCAGCAGGGCCTCGATGCCACCGATGAGGAAGAACGTCAGGGAGGTAAAGAGGTAGAGCACACCGATTCGTTTGTGATCGACCGTCGTCAACCAGCTCCAGATGCCTTTTGGATAGGCGAACTGTTCGGTTGAAACGACCTGTCCAGCAGTTGTGACCTGGGTAGCCATCTCTGCTCCTCCGAGCGTCCTAGCTACAGCCTGCGACGAAGCTGCAGGCCGAGAATGAATGCGTCACTACTGTGCCCCGGAACCATCCAGGGTGTAGAGATAGGCAACGAGTGCGTCAATCTGCGTTTCCGAGAGACCAAGGTTCGGCATGGCTGTTCCGGGCTTGACCGCCGGCGGATCGTGGAGCCATGCTCGGAGATTCTCCTCGTTGTTCTCGAGTACGCCGGCAATTTGATCGTTGTTCGCGAAGTTGGTCAGTTCTGGCCCGATGTTTCCTTGCGCCGATGTGCCTTCGACGAGGTGACAGGTCGCGCAAACGGACTCGACGATCTGCTTACCGGCTTCAACCGGATCGCTCGGCGTGGACTGGCTGGTCGCTACCCAGTCATCGAAATCTTCCTGGGTATCGGCAACGACGGAGAAGCGCATGAGCGCGTGTGCCGTTCCGCAGAACTCCGCGCACTGTCCCTCATAGGTGCCCACATCTTCAGCTTCGAGCCACATGTGATTGGTGCGGCCGGGGATCGCGTCGGTCTTGCCTGCCAGCCGCGGGACCCAGAACGAGTGGATGACGTCGTTGGAGACGAGCGTGATCTGAACCCGCGTGTCGACCGGGATGTGAAGTTCGTCGGTTACCTTGAGCGGTGCGCCGTCTGCGCCGACGATGTCGGGATATTCGAACTCCCAGAAGAACTGGTTGCCGATGACCCGCACCTGGAAGGCGTCATCGTCCTGCTCGGCGAGCGTCGCGATGCCCTGAATGGTCGGAACGGCGATAACGGCGAGAATCACCGCCGGGATCATCGTCCAGATGATCTCCAGCCGTGTGTTTCCGTGAACCGGCGCCGGCCGGCCATTGATCAGCTTCTTGTTGTTGCGGAATTTGAAGATCGCGAAGATCAACGCGCCTTCAACGAGGACGAATACGACGACAGCCAGCCACCAGATCAGTGAATAGATGTCGACGATTTCGTCAGCTGCGGCGCCGGCGGGATCAATCGTCGATTGTGGGTTATCTACGCCGCCCGCGCATGCAGTAAGAATCATCGGAATCATGAACGTCAGCAGGGCAAACAGGACGAGCCTGACAGGAACTCGTCGCAGCATACGGCTTGTGTCCTTCCCCGTCATCACTCTCCCCCGAGAGGTTGGCATCTGGCTCTCCAGTGCCCGGCTGGAAAAGTCTAGCATGCAGGTTGTGAAACATTCCACAACCTTTCGAGCGGTTTTCCAATCTCATGTCGAGATTCCACTGCTGCCGCTCGGATCGCCGGCGGGCTACTGCCATCGATCGGATTCAGGTTAGGATGGCGCAACGGAAGTGGTTGCATGAACGGAGCGCAGCATGCCGACAAAGGATCATGGCGTTGAACTCGGGCTAACCACCGGCAGCCGCTGGAGCTGGGCCGAAGTTCAGAAATTCTGGGCGGACGCCGAAGAGATGGGTTTCGACTCGCTCTGGATGAGCGACCACATCATGACGGAAGGCTATACGACCGAATCCGGCGCACCAGAGCCGACCGATCCGAACGCGCCGCCGCCGCTGACGCCGATGCTGGAGTGCTGGACGCTCCTCGCCGGCGCGGCGAGCCGCACAGCCCGCGTCACGACCGGGACGATCGTTTCGCCGGTGACGTTCCGACACCCGTCTATGCTTGCCAAGCAGGCGCTATCGCTCGATCAGATGACCGATGGGCGGTTCACGCTCGGTCTCGGGGCCGGCTACACGGAACGAGAGCACCGGGCATTCGGCATCCCCTATCCGCCGCCTGGCGAACGGGTCACGATGCTCGAAGAGCAGCTCGAGATCATGCGGCTGCTTGAAACAGGCGACTACGCGTCGTTCGAGGGCGAGTACTTTACGCTCGATCAGGCGCCCTGCGTCCCGAAGCCGGTCAATGGCCATATCCCGATCATGATCGGCGGCACCCGACCGAGAATGATGCGGTTGTGCGCAAAGTACGCCGATCACTACAACGTAGCCGGGAGCCCGAATTACGTGCGCGCCCGCTTCGCTGATCTCGACGCCGCTTGCGAGAAAATCGGCCGCGATCCTGCGGAAATCAAACGCTCGGTGGGGCTCTTCATCGCGCCGGTCGATCCTCTCTCGTCGCTCGACCGGGCCCTCCATGTGATCGAGAGTTTCCGTGACGCTGGTTGCGACGAGGTGATCTTCGGTGTCCGGCAGGACCACCTGCCGGTGATCGAGCAGATCGCACAGCGGCTCGCATAGGCTGAAGGATCGAAGTACAGATCGGGCGTTCGTGTGCCGGCTGTTTGGCTTTCGGACGCGGCCCAGTGGATTGTTCTCTAGCCATCGAAAGGTCTTTTCGTGCCCCTGTGTAGATTCCAGCTTCACGCGACCGGTAGCGAGATCGTCAGGTTGGGGTGGGTCGATACCGAGCAGGGACGGGTCTACGAGCTCTCGGATTCGCTGGCGAATCTGCTCGCGCTGGATGCCGAGACGCGTCTCGGACGCCTCGGCGAGCTGCGGCGCTCCGCGGTGGCGACGTTCCCGCTCAAGACGGTCGTCATGCGAGCCCCGGTTGACGAGCAAGAAGTCTGGGCGGCCGGGGTGACCTACGAGCAGAGCCGCGATGCGCGGATGGAAGAATCTGCCGGGGAGGATCTCTACCAGCGGGTCTATGACGCCGAGAGGCCGGAGTTGTTTCTGAAGGCGACCGGCTGGCGCTGCGTCGGCGATGGCCAGCCGGTCGGCATTCGCGCCGATTCCACCTGGGACGTCCCCGAACCTGAGTTGACCGTCGTCATCGACTCCAGCGGCGAGGTCTTCGGCTACACCGTCGGCAACGATGTCTCGTCTCGCTCGATCGAGGGCGAAAACGCGCTCTACCTTTCCCAGGCCAAGATCTACCACGCGAGCTGTGCCCTCGGTCCCTGGATCGTATTAAGGGAAGAACTCGGGGATGCGTCCAACCTTGAGATTCGGATGTCGATCGATCGCGACGACACACGTGTCTACGGCGAATCGATATCGACGGCGCGGATGCACCGGAGTATCGAAGATCTGATCTCTCATCTCTACCGGGCGCTGCTTTTCCCTTCTGGCGCCGTGTTGATGACCGGGACGGGGTTGGTCCCGCCGTCGGATTTCACGCTGCAATCGGGAGATCAGATAACGATCGAGATCGACGGGATCGGCAAGCTGACCAACCAGGCCCTTCGCCTCGAGTCCCGCTAACCCGCGTATTCGGGGACGCCGCAATGTCGTCATGACGCTCCTCGTCGTGGCTCGCCCGTTGGTATGGCCAGATCGAGGCTCCATGCTGGTCCCCAAGGTGTCTACCTCATCCACCACGTCATCCTGACCGGTGCGACAGCGGAGTGGAAGGATCTAGCCAGGCCGTTGGTGCTGTTGGGGTTTGCGGGGAGGGCCGGCAGCTCGGGCAGCACAAACCACCGACGGCTCTGACAGTCGTGCATGTTGACTACGATCGAAACGTTTCGGCGCACCGCCGTCGATGCCGCTGGTCGTCGTCCGCTCGTATGCGTTTCAGGACAGAATGTCGGTCAGCCGGAGGATGTTGTGGGCGTCGCCGGTGACGTCCCAGGCGTATCCATGCTCGATCTGGAGGTTGTGGTAGATTCCGACGATGCCGTCGACGAGGATCGCCGCGTCGGCCTGAACCGAGGTCTGTCCGACTCCGACCGGCTGTCCGATGACGACGAACTTCGCCGGAAGCGCGACCGGATCGGGCAGGTCGATGCTGAACGACGGATCGATCACCGGGATCGGCTGCCGCTGCCAGGAGACCAGGCCGCGTACCTTTTCCGGCGCTCGCGGCAGCGCGTGAGGCCTCCGCGAGTCAGTTACCAGACGAATGCTCGCCATCGGAATGATCCATCGCTCGGGGCTCGAATCGAAGCGGACTTCGAGTCCTCGCCGATAGTCGATATCACCGTAGCGATCGAGAAGCCGCTGCTGTGCCTGCCGGTTGCTCCTGCCCTGACCTCCGGGCGGTCTCGTGAAATCGGCATCCAGGTCGTTCATCAGCCTGTCCCGGTCGAGCACCAGTTCGAGCTCGTCATCGTTCCCCCAGATCACCCCGGAAACCGGCGTGTTCTGCGTCGCCGGGACGGTTGCAGGGAGCGGCAGTATCGCGGAGCGGTCCACCGCGCCGGCGGAGAGCATCCGGTCGACGGCAAGGCCAACGGGATATTCGCCGCGAAGGATCGCGATGCGGCCCGGAGCTATCGATCGGTTGGCCGTTCGGATCAGGGCAGCTCCGCTGGCGATCGCGATCGCTCCCTGGAGGCTCCGAACGTTGCCGATCCAGATTCCATAGGGGTCTCCGCTATGCGGTTCCATCGCCGTCGGCTCGATCACCGCAGTGATGTCGGCAAGCGGCAGGACGAATCGCGTGCCGCCGATCTCCATCCGTGCCAGCGTGACCAGTTCGGTCTGGTCCGCCTCATGTTGCGCCGTGGAGAATCCGGGAGCTATTGCCTGCGCTACCACTGCTCGATCCGTTCACGTTGCGCTATCACGAGCCGATCTCCGATTGCGGTCGAGTTCGCCGCCGGAGGGGCGACCGGTCTAGGCATGAGCTGAGACACGGCAGATCTTCTCGACGACATCGACCAGTTCGCGTTCCTGGAAGGGCTTGACGAGGTATTCGTCCGCGCCAAGTCCCAGCGCTCGTTCGCGGTGCTTGTCGCCGGAACGCGAGGTCAGGACGGCGACCGGCAGGTCGCCAAAGTCCTCGCGGCTTCCGGATCGTCGAGATCAGCTCGAACCCATCCATGCGGGGCATTTCGATGTCGGTCAGAACGACGTCGACTGGACCCTGCTCGAGCAGTTCGAGCGCTTCCGCGCCATCGCGGGCGAGCATTGCGACCCAACCGTGCCGTTCGAGCGTGCGGCTGACCACGCGGCGGACACTGAGCGAATCGTCGACGACAAGCACGACGCGAGTGTCGCCATCGTCCCGTATGTTCAGGTCCGGTGTCCGGGCGCCGTTCTTTTCGGCTCTGCTACCGGAAAGGGCTGCCGGGCTCAGTCGGGTAACCAGCGAATCGGCTCCGAGCAGGGCTGGCACGTCGACGATCAGCGCGACGTCGCCGTGTCCGAGGATCGTCGCACCCATCAGGCTCGGCATCGCCCGGAGGAAGCGGCCCATCGGCTTGACGACGATCTCCTGCTGCCCGTAGAGCTCGTCGACGACGAGCGCCCAGCGCTTTCCGGCGATCTCCGTCACCATGACCCAGCCGGCGTCCTTTTCGAGGACTGGCGTCTGAGCATCGCCCAGCTTCATCCCGACATCGACGACCGGGATGATCTGGCCGGCCGTTTCGACGACGACCGATTCGCCGATCTGCGTTAGTGGCTGGTCGATCCGGTCGACAACGTAGTCGACATTCGCGACCGGGATCGCAAAGTCTCCGTTTCCGGCCTTGACCAGGAACGCCTGGATGACCGAGAGCATGACCGGCAGCCGGAGGCTGAAAACCGTCCCTCTGCCCGGCACGGAGTCGACGGCGACCCGGCCCTTGTAGCGGGAAACGGTCTGCTCGACGATTTCGAGGCCGAGACCTCGGCCGGAGATGTCATCGGCTTCGACGCGCGTGCTGAAGCCGGGCGTGAAGATCAGGGACAGTGCGTCTTCGCGAGACATGCCGTCCGAAACGGTGAGGCCCTTCTCGCGAGCGTGCTCGATGACGGCGTAATGGTCGATCCCAGCTCCGTCATCGATGATCTCGATAACGGCCTCGCTGCCGTCGCGGAAGGCGCGGACGCGGATCGTGCCGTGCTCGGGCTTCCCGAGCCGCCGGCGCTCGCCAACGTCCTCAATGCCGTGATCGACGGCATTCCGCAGAAGGTGGAGCAGCGATTCGCTCAAGGTGTCGAGAAGGATCTTGTCGAACGGCGTGTCGCCGCCCTCGAATACCAGGCTGACGTCCTTACCTCGCTGTCCGGCGGCCCGCCGAACGACGCGATAGAGACGCGGCGCGAGTGAGGAGATCGGCACCATCCGGATGTCCATCAGCTCGTCCTGGAGCGCCGTCGTCAGTCGTCGTTGCCGGGTCGAGACGGTTTCGAAGTCGCCACGCAGGGAGGAAATTTCCCCGACGACCGTCGCAACGTCCGCTCCGACTTCGGCGAGCTGGCGGATCAGCCGATCAAACTCGGTATAGCGATCCATCTCCAGCGTGTCCCACTCGTTGTGGGCGCTGACGATGAAGCCGTTATCGCGGTGATTCATCTCACCGCGCAGCAG
The DNA here is from genome assembly GCA_041390865.1 of Thermomicrobiales bacterium. GTDB lineage: Bacteria > Chloroflexota > Chloroflexia > Thermomicrobiales > CFX8 > JAUIIK01. The sequence continues at coordinate 45,788 of JAWKPC010000015.1, read as the reverse complement.
CCGGCCGATCGCATCTTCTGCATTCGCTTCGCGTTCCAGCATGTAGCTCGAACGCTGGAGCCGGGTTGCAGCGGTTGAGAGGTCTTCGATCATCGCTTCCAGGCGTTCGAGCCGTTCCTCGAAGCTGGACCGGTTGACGACGAGCTCGCCGACCGTGTTGAGCAGATTGTCGACGCTGCTGATATCGACTCGCAGGCTCGGATTCTCCTGCTCGTCCTCCGACTTGCCGAAAATCTCGTCCTTGCGCTGTGCCAGTCGCGACTCGATCTCTTCGATCGCGGTGAACAGATCGGAGGTAAACGTCCTGTCCCCGAGAGTACCGAGCTGCTCCTGCGAGGCCAGCGCGTCTTCGAGTCGGTGAGTCAGATTGCTGATAGATTCGAAATCAGCGGCTGCGGCGGCGCCCTTGAGGGTGTGCAGCGCTCGCTTGATCTCGACCAATGGTTCGTGGCTGAACGGATCACGGTCGAGCTGCATCGCCGCCCGGTTCAGGGTGACGAGATGGTCCTCGGCTTCGAGGGCGAATGTCTCGAACATCTCGATTTCGAGGGCCCGGTCGCTGCTCTCGTCGAAGACAGAGACGTTCGCGGTGCTCGAATCGCCATAGAAGTCGTCGGATGGGCCCTGGCCGGCGAACGCCATGTCGAGTAGCGCCGAACTCAGCGCCATCGAGCCTTCCGGCGTCATGAATCGGGCGAGGTCCAGCGATCCGAATCCGATCGGGTCCGTAGCGGGTCCACGGAGCATGCCCGTGCCCGAGTCGCGCAGGAGGCCGGTGCCCGGCAGCGGGCTCTCCGGTTCGACCGCCGGCGGTTCCGGCCCGGCGATCACTGATTCCTGATCCGGTTCGCTATCGAACGCTTCCGGCTCCTCGAACCAGTCCGGGGTGCCGACGTCTCCGGCTTCCATCGTATCGAGATCGAAGATCGACTCCTCATCGAATTCGATCAGCAGGTCTTCGGCGACATCCGCTACTTCCGGATCGACGTTCGCGTCCCCCTGGGCCTCCTCAATAACGCCATCGCTTTCGACCTCGATGACCTGGTCGACCGGTGTCTCCTCGATAAGAGGGAAGGCTTCAGTATCCTGAAAAGCTTCGGCCGGAACGTGCTCGTCAAACGGGGTGATTTCCATGTCGTCGACGATGTCGAGCTCGCTCGCGGGTTCGGACGCGTCCATCTCCAGCGCCGGTTCGACGATGGTGTCTTCGTGGGCGACTTCAATCTGATCGGCCTCGAGCGCTGCCGGCTCTGGAGTCCAGAACTCTTCGAATTCCTCGTCTGCCTCAACGCTGAAGTCCTCATGCGCGATGAGCACGTCATCGAATTCGTCGATGTCACCCACAGCGTCTCCGACGTCAGGACGGACTTCCAGGGCTTCATCGATTGGTACAACGACGTCGGACTGCTCTTCGGACTCAGCGATCCGTGCATCGAGTGCCGCGAGCATGTCGTCGTCTTCGGCGTGATCGATGGCGTTGAACGCGACGAAGTCGTGCTCCGTTCGCTGATCGACGAAGTCGGTCGGGATGACCGCATCGAGAGTCTCCCAGTGGGTGGCATCGAACTGCGGCGCAGGCTCCTCAACCACTGCGCTGTCGTCCTCGATCTCGAAGGTCGCGAAGGCATAATGGGGCGCTTCGAGTGCGGCGCTGGCGAAGACTTCGGCCGTGTCGCTCTGGAACGCCGGGACAACAACGATCTCGGCTGCGGGACGGACGACCGGCCGGGGAGCAGCAACGGCCTCGGACACAGGCGACTGATCGGATGCGTCGGCCCGATCCATCATCTCTTCATGATCCGGTTCGCTCGTGACCTCGAAGTCGAACGCGTACTCGTAGGCGTAGTCTGGTTCGATTTCCGCTTCTTCGCCGGCTTCGTCGGGAGCTTCCGCGGGCTCCATTGCGTCCGGGACCGGCGCATCAAAGAAATCGGTCGGGAACGATGGACCAAGCGGCTCGGCTTCTTCAACGAAGAATCGTTCCGGCTCCACCTCGACGGCCTCCGGCGCTGACAGTCTCGCCGTCGACGCCTCTCCCGCAGCCGCAGCATCGACGCCGTTGGCAAGCCAGTCTTCCTGGAAGATCGACTCGTCGATAGTCTCGGGCTCGTCGGTGAAGGATTCGGCCAGGCCCGAAGCCTGGAGGAATGTCGTGCCGCCTTCGACCGGTTCGAAGAAGGGATCCATCATGACCGGCTCATCTGATTCAGTTGATTCGAATGCGGCCGGCTCCGGAGTTTCGAGGTCGCCCCAGAACGGCTCGGTATGTGGCGTGGAATCGAAGTTCAGGAGATCGGTGCCGGGCCGGTCCGACTCTTCGAGCCAGCTTGCATCGTCGGCCTCGACCTCGTCGGTGACGGTCGTTTCGTCTTCGTCGACGGCGGTGAAGAACTCGCTGGCCTCGTCTTCCGGAGCTTCTTCGACGATCTCGTCATCGAAATCCGGGATGTCATAGAGATCGGCGATCAGCCGGTCGGTATGGACGGCAGATCGCATCAGTTCCTCGGTGCCGGGCGTCCAGAATGGCTCGGACTGAGGAGTCTCCTCCGGTTCGGCCAGAGCTTCGTCGGTGCCCCAGAAGGGTGACGGGCTATCCGGCTCGACGACGTTCTCCCCGGTGGACGCGTCGGCATCGACGTCGACATCCTCGGCTGGAACAGGCTCTTCGATGATCGGCTCAGCGATCTCGTTCGTCGGGGCGGCGTCGGTCTGCAAGGTCTCAGCCGCTGCGTCGTCCGCTTCGGCTACTTCAGGTTCGTCCGCGAACGGAACGTCATCGGCAGGCTGCGGGACGACCGGCGTCGGCTCGACGGCCTCGCGATTGAGCGGCACGGTCGGCGCGGCCTCGACCATCATTGCATCGACTTCGACGTACTGATAGGTCGATGCCGGCATCTGGATGTTGATCGAGACGATCTCGTCGGTCGGCTTGTCGGCGGCCGCTTCCTCGTACTGTGCAGCCGGCTCCTGGACTGGCTCCTCGTAGTGCTGCTGGTCGATCGAGATGGTTTCCGCCTCGGCCAGGGCCTGGGCAAGCTCTTCCCGAAGGACGTTCGCGCGCTGGACGATCGAGTTGCTCGGCGACGTGAAACTGGAAAGGTTGTTCAGTTTCGGCATCATTGCCCGGAGCATCTTCCAGCTGACCGCCACCAGTTCGAGGACATCGCGGCTGACGGTCATGCCGTGCTCGAGGTGTGCGTCGAAGAGATGCTCGATCGCCGCGCCAATCTGGGCGATGAGCGGGAAGCCGGTCATGTTGGCCGCGCCCTTGAGGGTGTGGGCGGCGCGGTTCAGATTCCGAATTGCCTGCTGGTCGGATGGGTTACGGGCAAGCTCCCGGATTCCATCGCCAAATGCGGCGATGATATCCAGCGCTTCCTCTTCGAAGATCTCCCGCAGTTCTGGATCAACATCCGGCAGCTCTTCAGTCGGCTGGGGCGGTACGGGGACGATGCGGGCGGGCTGGTCGGTTACCCGCCGTGTGGCGGCGTCCGAACGCTGTAGCGGAACGGTCGGCAGGGCGTCCGGGATCTCGGCGGTCTGATCGTTTGCACGGTCCAAAGCACGTGCCGCCAGTTTTTCCGTGTCCGCCGCTTCTTTGCCGCCGATCCGGTCGGTCGGAGCCTTGCTCTGCTCGTCGCCGAAGAGTGCGTCGAGATCGGTGCGCGGGCGCAGCTTGCCGGTGCCGGGGAGCGGTCCGCCGTAGGCCGGAATCGCCTCGAAAATCGTTCTGGCTCGGAGAACGATACCGTCGGCATCCTCGCCACGGTCGAGCGCATTGAGGAAATCCTCCATCGCGCTGAAGAGGCCGGTCAGCCGTCGTGTTGCCTCTGCCGGAGAAATATCCGGGTTGTTCTGAATCTTCTCAAGCGATTCGACGAGCCAGCTGGAGATGGACACGAGGCCGTCGACCATGAGGATCTGCCCGGCGCCGCGGACCATCATTAGCGCCTGCACCGCCTGGCCGACGACGACGCCGTCACGATGCGGCTGGGCAAACTCCTGGACGCCTGATTCGACCGTCTCAAGGTAGGGTCGAAGCTCGTTGACGAAGTTGTTGATTAGTTCTCGGTCGGCCTGTGAAACCATCTATGTCTCCTCATGATCGGTGCTGCCCGCGTCTCTGCGGCGGCTACGTTGCTGGGTCGCACCGAACACTGGTTCGGCAAGTATCGGGTCCCGATCCGTCATCGAGCGTCGGCTCTGCATTCGTTTCCGAGGCGATCCGAATCGACCGCCCCTGAAGTCGCCGGACGGCATGGAGCCGCGCTGTGAGTCCAATGATTCGCGATAGCGCAGCGCAGGTTCCATGCCGCCTCAGTACTGATTTCTAGTCGCCGTCGGCTGGAGTCGGCGCCACGGAAGGCATCGATTCCTCGCCGATGCGGAAGGTCGCCACCGATTCGCGCAGCCGCTCGGCCAGCCCGGCCAGCCGGTTGACCGACTCTGCCGCTTCGCGCGTGCTCGCGGTCGTCGTTCGCGTGCCTTCGGATATGTCCTTCATCGTGGTTGCGATCTGTCCGGCTGTCGATGCCTGCTCGTTCGACGAGACGGCGATCTCTTCGATCAGCTCGGACATCCGGCTGACGACGGCGTCGATCTCGGCCAGCGTCGCGCCGGCCTCGTCAGCCAGCCGCGAGCCTTCGACCACTTCCCGGGTGCTGTTGTCCATCGAGACGACGGCTTCGCTCGTTTCCTGCTGGATCGAGGTGACCAGGTTGCCGATCTGCTGGGTCGCTTCACCGGCGCGCTCCGCCAGCCGCCGAACTTCCTCGGCGACGACGGCAAATCCACGGCCGTGCTCGCCGGCCATTGCCGCCTGAATCGCGGCGTTGAGGGCCAGCAAGTTCGTCTGGTTCGCGATTTCTTCAATGAGTGCGACGATCGAGCCGATCTCCTGCGAGCTTTCGCCCAGCCGCTTGATCGTCCGGGATGTGCCCTGGACCTCCTGGCGGATGCGCTGCATTCCTTCGATCGTGGCACGCACCGACTCTGCGCCGCGTTGTGCGTTCGACCGGGCGTCGCTGGCGACCGAAGCGCCAAGGCTGGCGCTTTCGGAGACCTTCGAGATCGCGAGCGCCATCTCCTCGATGCCGATCGCGGCGTCGGCGATCTGGCGGGCCTGGAGCTCGGAGGACTCGGCCAGCGTCGTTGATGACCGGGCGATGTCGCCAGACGCCGCCGTGACCTCCGCCGTCGTGCGGTTCACGCTCGCGACGATGTCGCGCAGCTCGGAGATCATGTAGTTGAACGAGTCGGCGACCGAGCCCAGCGCGTCGGCGGTGACCTCGGCTTCGACCGTCAGGTCGCCTTCCGCAACCGCACTGACTTCGTCGAGCAGGGTGATGATCTGCTGCTGGATCCGATCCCGCTCCTCGCGGGTCTGCACCAGCGAGGTGACTTCGTCGAGGGCGAGATTCAGCGCGCCCGCCGTCCGGCCAATCGCATGTTCGTCATGCAGGTTGGCGCGGGCGCTCAGGTTACCGGCCTGAATCTCCTCGGAGATGTCGCGCAGGTGACCGAGCGGATCGAGGAAGCTGCGCGAGACCGTGATCGCGAGAATGACTGCCAGCAGAATTGCGCCGGCCGCAAGTGCGACGGACCAGATCAGCGCGGTGGTCGCAGCCGAGCTGAGGTCGCTGGCGTCGTCGAGAAGGGCGGTTTCCTGGACCTGCTGGACGGTGTAAAGTGCCTGGACGCGTTCCATAGCGGCGTCGTGCCAGCCGGCCGGGCTGATGCCGTAATCCCCCTCGGTGCCCAGCTCATAGGCAGTCTGACGCGCTTCCTCGACATCGGCGAAGGCGTCCATCGTGTTCAGCTGCTCGTACTGTCTCAGGACCGATGGCTGGGCGTTGGCTTCGAAGTTCGCCAGGTCGTCCGCCGCGTTGAGCGTGAGGCCCCGGAGGTCGGCGAGCTGGTCCTCGGCCATCGTGTTCGATGCGAAGACGGAGATGAACTTTGCCGCTTCGATGCTGTAGGCGTCCTGAGCTTCGAGAAGATTCAAATAGGAATCGAGTTCGAGCGCGATATCAACCTGTGGCGACAGGCTCGGGACAATGGCGACAGACTCGAGCAACTCGCCCGTCACATCGGTGTAGTCGCCAATGATCTCATCAGGGGTCGCCGTGCCGTTGGCGATCGCGGCCCGCTGGCGGACGATCTCATCCTCACGAAGATCTCCGACGATGTGCTCGATGGCTTCCTGGTTCTCCGGGCCGAGGATTTCGAGGTTCTTTCCGACCAGCCCCAGGAACGCATCCGAAGCCGCGTCAGTGCGGGCGTACTGCTCGGAGAGCTGCTGGTCCGTCACAAGGCTCGCGTCTTCGCTGCGGAGGACGAGCAGGGCGCGCTCGAACTGGAGCTCATGGAGCAGATTTCCTGCCAGCTCCGAGTACTCGACCGCTGTCTCGACGTCTTCCGCCTTCGATCGTTCGTTCCAGTCGTTGCTGGCGACGATGGCGGCGAAGATGAACAGCGCGGCAATCGGCACCAGTGCCAGTGCCCACAGGCGCTGTCCCTCATTAAGCCGACCAACTACGGCCTCGTTTATCCGTCTGATCACTCTGTGTTCTCCGTTTCAGCTGGCACAGGAGGCCGATTAGTCGCCATCCGCCGGCGTCGGAGCCGGTGCGGCGGTCTGTCCATCGTCTTCGCCAAGTCGGAAGACGGCTACTGAATCACGCAGCCGCTCGGCGAGTCGCGCCAGCATCGTGGCTGACTCGGCCGCGTCCTGCGTGCTCTCGGTCGATTCGGCGGTCGAGGTCGAGACGACGCGCATCGATTGCGCCAGCTCGACGGCCGTGGCTGCCTGTTCCTCGGCTGCGACCGACATCGTGTCGATCAGCTCGCCAAGCCGGTTGATAACCGCATCGATTTCGGCCAGGCGCGAGCCGGTGCGTCCGGCGAGATCGACGCCTTCGGCGACTTGCCGGGAGCCGATCGTCATCGCCGTGACCGCTTCATCGGTGTCGGCCTGGATTGTCTTGACCATCGTCTCGATCTGGCGCGTCGCGGTGGCCGCCCTTTCGGCCAGCTTGCGAACCTCGTCGGCAACGACGGCGAACCCGCGGCCGTGCTGGCCCGATCTCGCCGCCTGGATCGAAGCGTTCAATGCCAGCGTGTTGGTCTGTCGGGCGATCTGGCTGATGATCTGGACCGTCTGTCCGATCTCCTGCGAGCTCTCGCCAAGCCGTGCGACCGTCCGTCCCGCTTCGAGAATCTGATCGCGCATGGCCTGCAGTGCTTCGATCGTGTCGCGCATCGCCTGGGCTCCAGCCTCGGCGTTCTGGCGCGCCTCGGTCGCCACGCTGGAGGACAGCCGGGCGTTTTCATTGACGTGCTGGATCGAGAGGACCATCTCATCCAGCGCGCTCGCCGTTTCCGCGATGCGCTGGGAGTTGGCGGACGAAACCTGAGCCAGGCTCGTCGAACGCTCCGCGATGCCGGTCGAAGCGCTGGTGACTGCGTTGGTTGTTTCATTGACGTCGGAGACGATCGCCCGGAGCTGCCGCACCATGTAGTTGAACGATGATGCGATCGAGCCGAGCGTCTCATCCCGGATGGCGTCCGGGTGGGCCTCAACCGTCAGATTGCCGCGCGCCACGTCCGAGACCTCGACCAGCAGCCGGGAGACCTCCCGCTGGATCGCGTCCCGTTCCTCACGCGTCTGGACCAGCCCGGTGATCTCATCGAGCATCTGGTTGACGGCGACTGCTGTTGTCTGGATTTCTGCCGGACCGGACACGTCAGCGCGAGCTCCGAAGTTGCCGGCTGCCACTTCAGCGGCGACATCGGCGAGCCGCCGTATCGGACGGACCAGGATCTGGGTCAGGAGGATCGCGATGATGATAGCCAGGATCGCGACGCCGATAACAATTGCGGCGGTTAATCCCTGGCTGTCCTCGACCGGCGCGAACACCAGGTCCGCCGGCGAGGCAACCGTGACTGACCAGTCAAGAACCGCGACGCGGTTGGATTCCTGGATCGGGCCATAGGCGACGAAGTACTCCTCCTCGCCGCTGCCGAAGTCGTCGAATGTATCGCGGACGACGCCCGACTCGCCTTCGAGCGCGAGTGCCGCGGCGCCGGAACCATCGGCCGCCGTGTCAAGATTCGAGACGTCGGAGCTGCCGACGACGATGCCGTTGCTGTTGTAGACGTTGACTTCGAGGTTCTCGCCCTCCGACAGCGTATCGAGGAAGGCGTTGAATTCCGATACCGGCCAGGCGATCCTCAGGATGCCGAGCAGATCACCATCGGCTGCGTATGAAGGCGCCGATATGTTGATGACCGTTTGACCGGTAATCGGGTCCGGCCCGACGTCTCCGACAAATGCCTGACCTTCTTCCAGATCGACGGTGCGCTGGAAGTACTGGGTCTCGAACTGGCTGGGGTAGGTCGAGGGCTGCTCGTAACCGACGAGGACGGTGCCCTCCGGGTCGATGACGGTGATATCGGCCGGATACTCCCAGATCTCGCCATGCTCGGACAGGAACTCTTGGCGATTTGCAAGCTCCGTTGTGGAGTCGTAGAGGAAGTCCGACCCGGTCATCAGGAGAACATCCGACGCGCGGTCATTGACCAGCTGGTTGAGCGTGCCTTGCAGGGCCTGGACCTGGTTGGTCATGCCCCGCTCGGCTTCCTGCTCGAGTGAGTCCGATGCGTTGCTGTTGAGCAGGTAGGCGGCAATCAGTACGGGAACAACCGCAATGACGATTGCTCCAATCAGTAGTTGCCATCTCAGGCTCAGGTGAGCCAGGCGGCTTCGCCCACCAACGTCTGCTCGCTCCTCTTTCGGCTGAGCGTCGCTCACGAGGCACCCCTTTCCATGACGGAGATATCGTCTTCCAGTGGACCGCCTCCAGCGTGCGGCATCGATTCGCTCGATCGGCTGGCGGCGGTGTCGGCGTCGTTGAGAAGTCGCCGGATGTCAACGACGCGGATAAATGCATCACCGTCCCGGTAAATGGCTTCGACGTAGTCGGCGACCTTGCCGGGCATGTCATCGAGCAAGTCCAGTGACACCGGATCGTTGAGCTGCCGCATGCCGCGTAGCCGGTCGACCGCGAGCGCCACCGGATCTTCCCGGTCGACGACCAACATCCGCGACAGCGGAGACGGGTTCCATTCGCCGACGTCGAGGAGCCGGGCCGGATCGATCAACGTCAGGATCGCTCCCCGGAGATTGACGACGCCTCGCAGCCAGTCCCGGGTGTTGGGGACGGGCGCGATGTTCGGCACATGTTCGACCTCGACCAGGTCCTGAACCGGAATGCCGTAGGTGCTCCCGCCGATGTCGGCGATGATGGCCTGATTGCTGAGTTGCTGGCCCGCCGGCGGTGCTGTGCCTGCGAGTTCGAGGGATCTGTGGTCGCTCATGTCCGTCTAGACCTATTGCCTTACCTAAATGTGCCGGCGTACGGCCGTGATGAGATCACGCTGATCAAATGGTTTGGTGATGTATTCGGTCGCGCCCTGCTTCATGCCCCAGAACCGGTCGGCATCCTGGTCCTTCGAGGTCACCATCAAGATCGGGAGATCGGTCCAGCGCTCGTCTCTGCGGATCTGGCGGCAGATCTGGAAACCGTTCTTGCCCGGCATGATCACATCGAGCACCAGCAGGTCGAATCGCTCCGATTCGAGACGGTTCAATCCCTCGTCGCCATCCGAAGCCAGGACGACCTGATAGCCGCTTGCTTCGAGCGGCTGCCTGATGGCGCTCTGTTCGGTTGGGCTGTCATCGACGACGAGAATACGCTGCATGTCTCTGCTGTCCTTTCATACCGACCGGGCCGGCATCTCCCACTAGAAAATTGTCAGGCCCTCGTGCTTCCGGGCCAATGGTCGATTCGTATCGGATTCCGCCGACCGACGGGCCTGCCTCCAACCCCGGACCCGGCCGCGAGCTTCCCCGAGCAGCTCTGCCAGTGCTTCTTTCAGGGCCGTCGCCGAGAGCTTGTCGGACATCGATAGCCAGGTAAGCTGCTGCTCGACCGTCGACTCCAGCGCCAGAATCAAGGCATCCGAAGCGGCGAGCCAGGCGTCGGGGATCGCGGCCATCTCCAGCGTCCGGGCGAGGCTGTCGGTATCGACCATGCGCTGCTCGGGTAGCCAGTGGGAGTCCAGCAGCGGATGTGCCGGCGGTTCGCTTGCGATGATTTCCGGGCCGTCGTGGACGAGTTCCAGGGCGTTCTTATAGCTCTCGATGAGGCTGTAGACGAGCCGGCTGGGCTCGTCGTCTGCGGTAACGCCGCTGATCTCGGCTTCGAGCTCCGAGAGCAGCGAGATCATCGCCATCTCGGTTTCTTCGATCGATTCGTTGGCGCTGTCGCCGAGATAGCTGGTCGAATCGAAGCTGATCACGTCTTCCAGCCGCTCGTCGGTAAAGCCCGGATAGAGCGCGACGTCGAGCTCATCGAGGTGGAGGAGCGCCATCGCGTCGTCGATCGTGCCTTTGAGGCCGGTATCATCCGATCCGTAGCACCCGATGATGTCTCCGTCGACCAGCAGCAGGATCGCCCAGAGGGTGTCCTGATGGCGAACCAGAACCGAGCCGGTATAGCCAGTGTTCAGCTGTTCGGACAGTAGGGCCTTGAGCTGAGGCCGCGGATCGGTGAGGGTGACGACGGACGATGGACTGGCAAACAATCCCGACAGCGCCGCCGGCGCTCCTTCGGGAAGGTGATAGGTCATCGCGAAGAAATCGGAGGGCCCCTCGGTGCGAAGCGCTTCGAGCGCTTCGGTCATGTTGGCCACGTCGGGCCCGCGGGTGACTGCCGCCGATATCGGTATCTCTTCACCGTAGAGGACGATAATCGTCCGTCCGCCGCCGGAAATGACAGCATATCCGTCGAGATCGCCGGTGATGACGCCGCGCAGCCAGCGCATGATGACCGAGCGTGTCACGGATTGGGCTCGGTTCGCCATCGTCTCCGGCATCGTGACCGGTACTGACGAGCTCAGTGCGTTCCCGAGATAGGAAATCTGTGCCCGCTCCACACTCATGCCAGACGTGCCTCCGTGCGATTCGCGAGCAGGCTCTGGACGACTTCTGTGAGTTCGTTGGGTTTGAACGGCTTGGTCAGGTAGGCGTCGACGCCGGCATTCAGGCCGGTCTGCCGGTCCGCTTCGCTCTCCCTGCCGCTGAGAATGATGATCGGCGTGTCTGCGTAGTCGGGATGATTGCGGATCGCACGACAGAGCTGGAAGCCATCGAGCGAGACCAGCATGACGTCGAGGAGGATCAGGTCCGGACGTGTCTCCGCCAGCGTCGCGAGAGCCGCTACGCCGGAAACGGCGCTGATGACCGAGAAGCCGGAGCGCCGCAACGTGAGCTCGACAAGCTTCCGGACGCTGGCGCTGTCATCGACGATAAGAACGGTTGACTCGTGATCGTGCATAGCTCTGCTCTCGCCGTGCGGGAAGGACGGGCCTACCCCCGTATCATAAGAACGTGCTAGTAGTTCAACATCCACTAAAAGTACCGGCCGTTTGAGGGACCAGAGTCGGAATAACTGGCACTGACGGCCTGAAAATCTCATTCGTAGATGGCAAGGAGGGCGGGATCGATGGAGTCTGGGAAGTCAATTCGGTGGGACGATGTCGCAGCTGATGAGGTCCTCGATGGAGTAGTTCGGCAGCGGTATAGCGGCGCGACCTTCACCGTCGTGCGATACACCTACCAGCCCGGCAGCGTCTTCCCGCTGCACATGCATCCCGAGGAGCAGCTGACGATCGTTCATAGCGGCGAGATCGAGTTCACGGTGGGTGGTGAGAAGGTCGTCCTCAAGGAGGGCATGCTCGCGACGATCCCGGCCGGCGTCCCACACGGCGCCCGCGTCACCGGCGACGTCGCCGTCGTCTCCGACAACTACATCGCCTCGCCGAGCCGGTCCGGGTTGGAATGGGTCGAGGAGTCGCTCGTCAGATAGCCGACCCGAAGGTACGGCATGCTAGACTGGCCCAACACGCCTGACCGAAAAATAGCGCAATGAACACGATGGGCTATCAAGCAAGACATCAATCTGCCGGGCGCATGGTTGGCCGCGAGCACGAGCGCGAGTTGTTGGCCGAGTTGCTCGGGATGACTCTCCAGGGCCGGGGAGGGCTTGTGCTGGTCAGCGGCGAAGCCGGGATCGGCAAATCGACGCTCGTCGAGGATCTTCTCGACACTGCGACCGAACAGGGTGCACTCGTCCTGGCCGGCGGCTGTTACGACCTGACGACTACACCGCCCTATGGTCCCTGGCTGGAGATCGTCCGGGCCAGCCCTCACGTCGAGGGGCTGTCTTCTCTCTCGACCATTCTCGGAAGCAATATCGAGGATGAGGCTGGTAGCGCCAACCGCCAGTCGGCGCTCTTCGACTGGGCGCTGGAACTCTTTAGCCGCCTGTCTGCGGACCAGCCGCTGCTGCTTGTTCTGGAAGACCTGCACTGGGCGGACGAGGCGAGCCTCGAATTCTTGCGGCATATTGCACGGCGGCTTCATGATCTCCCGGCGATGCTCGTTGTCACCTACCGTAGCGACGAGATCACTCGCCATCATCCACTCTATGCCCTTGTGCCGATGCTGGTCCGCGAAGCGGCAGCGGAGCGGATTGCTCTCCAGCCGCTCAATGAGGAGTCGATCGCGAATTGGATTCGCGATGCTTATGCCCTCGCTCCGTCCGCCGAATACCGGTTGGTCAGATACCTGGCGCACCGTGCCGAGGGTAATCCCTTCTATATCAAGGAACTCATGCGGACCCTGGAAGAGGATGGGATGCTCCGTCGTGCCGGGGATTCATGGGAACTGCTCCGGCTCGATGACGTCACCGTGCCGATCTTGCTGCGACAGCTGGTCGAGACCCGATTGCTTCGCTTGTCGGACGAGCAGCGCGAATGGTTGGCCCTTGCTGCCGTTATCGGCCATCAAGTGATGCTGGATGTCTGGCAGGAGGTTGCCGGGATTCCTGACGATCAATTTGGCGAAGGAATTCGCAACTCGATAGCGGCTGGACTTGTCGAGCAGGCTAGCGACCGGACCAGTATCCAGTTTCGGCATGCGCTGATCCGCGAGGCTCTCTATGAGGACACGATGCCGCTGGAACGCAGGAGCTGGCACCGGCAAGTCGCTGAGGTGCTGCTCGCCGCGCCCGACCCAGATCCTGACCGGGTTGCGCACCACCTCCAGCAGGCTGGTGACGATCGCGCCGCCGAGTGGCTCATCCGTGCCGGTGACCGCGCCTACTACGAAGCCTATGCGTTGCGCACCGCGACAGAGCGCTACGACGCTGCGCTGGCGATGCTGGAGAGAGATACTGCAGGCCGCATCGAATATGGCTGGCTTCTGACTCGCTATGCGCTCGGTGGACGTTGGTCGAGGGCCGAACGCAGTGCCCGACACCTTCGCAGGGCGCTTGAGATCGCCAAGGTAGAAGGTGATCGGGCGCTTGAGGCAGCGGCACTCTGGAATCTCGGCATGGTGCGGGTCATCATCGGCGAGCCAGGAATTGGTGATATGGAGTCGGCGATCGATCTGGTCGAGTCATTGACGACCGACGAACGTCGGGAACTGGCCGGTCGATTTCGAGGGCGTGGTTTCGCTCCGCGGTATCTACGCGCACTCCTGGGTGTCTGGTACGCCATCTGCGGTCACTATCAAATGGCTGAGGCGTTCGTTGAAACGAGTGAGCGAGAGCAATCTGGTGAGGGACAGTTTGATCAGGCTATAGCTGGATACCTGCATGGCATTCGCGGATACGTCGCGTGGGCGCGGGGAAATCCCGAGCAGTCGCGATACGAGTATTTGCGTGCCCGAGATATCTTTGTTGCACTCGGATTCCAATTTCATGCCGACATATGGACGCTCTACGAATTTCAGGACATCGCCCTCGATGCATATCCCGACGACCTGGCTGGGCGGGAGATGCGCGAAAGAATGATGAAGCGTGTTGCCGACCAAACCATTTCCAAGATCACGAATGACCCGCAGCGGGTTGCGCTCTTTGCTCTGCTCGCAATCGAGGGGCGCTGGGCGGAGATTCTTGATGTTGGAAGACAGTACCTGCACCAAAGGCATTCCTCCTGGTTCCTCACGCTCGCGCCGGCCTGGATCGTCAGCGTCGCGCGTCACACCGCGAACTACGATCTAGCCTGGACATACATCAACAAGCTGTTTCCGGGCGGGCCTATGCTGGAGCCAAGTGAGGCCGCCCGCTGGTATCGCGAAGGACTCCATATCCAACGCCTGGCCGCCGGGATCCTGCTCGATATCGGTGATCTTGACCAGGCTCGTCGATGGCTGGAAGCGCAGGATCGCTGGCTCGACTGGAGCGGCCATGTCCCGGGGCGGGCCGAAACACGCCTACTCTGGGCTCGCTATCACCTGGGTTCTGGAAATGTTGAACGGGCTCGTGAAGAGGCGGAGCAAGCTCTGGAGCTCACTCATCAGGCTCGCCAACCGCTGATCCAACTTGCGATCCAGCGTTTCATCGGCGAACTCGATACGAAGGAAGCTCGCTTCGATGACGCGAGCGACCGCTTCGTCGAGGCGATGCGGCTCGCTAACGCCTGTGCCGCTCCATTCGAGCGCGCTCTCACCTTGTTAGCACGAGCTGAGCTCCAAGTAGCGACTGGTGAATCGAAAAAGGCCGCGCTGTCACTTGCCGAGGCCGAAGAGATCCTGACCGCGCTCGAAGCCAGACCGGCGCTCGAGCGTGCGGAGCGCCTCAGGGGAGAGGATGAACGCCGGGCCCGGTACGGCCCGGATGCCCCCGGTGGGCTCGGCAGAGCGGGAAGTCGAGGTGCTGGCGAGACTGGTCGCCAGTGGCATGATCACGAGAGATCGCCGGGGATCTCTATATCAGCCAGGACCGTCGGACAGCACTTGGGATCGATCTACAGCAAACTTGGCGTCGCGAACCGGACCGAAGCGACGCGTTGCACCGTCGAGGAAGAGCATCCAGATTGTTTGACAATCCCGGCCGATACAGCCAGCTCTACCTATCGCGTAGGGGAGGGATTACGTAGGCCTCACGATGCGCTCCGGCGATTCCATCGATCAAACTGATTCCATACCACTAGCGCAGGTCGAAAGGGTTGGACGATGATCTTCCGCAGCCCTATCCGGACATTGACATTCCGACCGATGTCGCTCCCGGATTTTCTGTTCTCGCATGCCTTGCAGCGGCCGGAAGAGCGGCCTACATCGATGGGGAACCGGACGTAGCCGAACATTCGGTGAGGTCGTCAGCACCCCGGCGGGAGTTGCGGCCGGGCTGATCGAGCGTGGCCTCAAGCAGGAAGGAGACGAGGTTTGCGCCCTCTATAGCCCGAACGGTGTTTTGATTGGCCGTCGCCTACGGCATCCTCGCGGCTGGCGGGATCGTAACGTTGGTCAATCCCCTCTACCACCAGCGGCGAGCTAGAGCGACAACTCAGGATACCGGCGCGGTGATGGATATCCACGACGCCGGCACTGCTTGACCGAGTCCAGGACTCGCTCAGCAACTCGGGTTCGCGAGATCTTTGTCCTCGGAGAGGCAGCTGGTGCGACACCGTTTTCGGCGCTACTGGAAGCACCGCCGGATGCCAGAGATCGAGATCGATCCGGAGAGCA
This sequence comes from Thermomicrobiales bacterium, assembly GCA_041390865.1. Lineage (GTDB taxonomy): Bacteria > Chloroflexota > Chloroflexia > Thermomicrobiales > CFX8 > JAUIIK01. The sequence goes on along the minus strand of JAWKPC010000015.1, from coordinate 30,190 downwards.
TCGCTCTGCTGCCGACATCGAGTGGAACAACCGGCCTGCCCAAGGGTGTCATACTGTCGCACCGGGCTATCGTCGCAAATCTGCCAGTGTCTCGAAGTGAGACGTGGGCTCCCGATGACGTCGTCCTGGCTACACTGCCAATGTTCACATGGCCGGCCTGATTACCTTCCCGCACGTTGGGTTTGTGACCAATAACACCTGCGTCTTGCACTCCACTTCGATCTCGAGCATGTCTGTCGGTCCATCCAGGAACATCAGGTGACCGCCACAGGTTTTGTCCCCCAATTCTTCTCATGTTCGTCAAAGATCCGACCGTGAAGCAGTATGACCTGTAGAGCTCAGGCACGTCATCACCGGCGCCGCTCGGTCGGGAAGGAGCTGGCGGAACAGTTCCAGGCTCAGTTCGATTGTGAGGTGCGCGAAGGATGCAGGATGACGGAAGCAAGCCCGATGACCTTCCTGACTCCCCCTGGCCGGGCTGTCCTCGGATCAACCGGTGTCCTGATGCCGAACACTGAAGCCCGCGTAGTCGATGTCGATAGCGGAGAAGATCTTGAGCCAGGCCAGCGAGGAGAGATCTGGATACGTGGTCCACAACTGATGAAGGGCTATCTCAATCGTCCGGACGCGACGGCAGAGACGCTCACGGAAGATGGCTGGTTGAAGACCGGCGACATCGGTTTATGCTGATGAGGACGGCTACTTCTATATCGTCAGTCGAATCAAAGAACTGATCAAGTACAGGCCTATCAGGTCGCTCCGGCCGAGCTCGAGGACGTGCTCAAAGGACATCCATCGATCACCGACGCTGCCGTGGTAGGCGTCCCCGATGAAGCGTCCGGCGAATTGCCGAAGGCCTACGTTGTGCAGTCGGCACCAGTGACCGGGGATGAGATCATCGCCTACGTCGCCGACCGGGTAGCGCCGTACAAGAGGTAATACGCCTGGTCGAGTTCACCGATGAGATTCCCAAGACCGCCTCCGGCAAGATCGCTTCGCCGTGCCCTCATCGAACGCGAGCGAGAAGCAGCCGTGTCCGCCTGACCCATACGAGGACACGGGACGCGCCAGGTTGATCCAGGCGCCAGGTCTCCGCCCGAGACCTGGCGCACAGGCGTTAAAGGCCTCGCAGAACGCCATGAGAGGCAGCCCTCAGGTTTGACAGACCCGGACCAGAACGCACGGAACAGCATGGAGTCACCAGTTCGTAATCGCTACCGGAGTGACTTCTTCAATGCAGCAAGGCGATGCTCGACTTTCCAATCTGCGAATTGTTGGACGCCAGCATGAACGGCGACAGCTTCAGGAATGCCTTGATCTCGCGATCAGCGGGCAGGGAGGGCTTGCGCTGGTGTCCGGTACGGCCGGTATCGGCAAGACCACGCTGGTCAATGATCTGATAAATGCGGCTCGCGAGCGGAACCTCCTTGCCGTCTCCGGCGGAAGCTACGCGCTGGCAAGCATGCCGCCGTACGGGCTGTGGGCCGAGGCGCTCAGAGACTATGAGCCCCGAGAAGGATTGCCCGCCGCGCCCCCCTGGATCGACGAGCTCGACCCTGACGAAATGCTGGATAGCCGGCGGGCATTGCATGAGGATCTACGCCGCTTCCTCGCCGAGGTTGCGGCGACACGACCGCTGCTGGTGGCGCTCGAAGATCTTCACTGGAGCGACCCTGCCAGCCTGGATGCACTGCGCTACATCGTGCGGCAGCACCACATGCCGCCAGTGCTGATCGTCGGCACCATGCGAAATGATGAGATCGCGCCGAACAGCCCTCTCTACGAGATGCTGCCATTGCTCGTCCGCGAATCTGGCGCCGTCAGAATCCATCTTCAGTCATTTAGCCGGGTCGAGATCCAATCCCTCGTCAGAAGCCGCTACCAGTTCGAGCCGGTGGATGAGGCGCAGCTGGTCGATGATCTGCTTGAACGCACGGCCGGAAATCCGTTCTTTGTCACCGAGGTGCTACGGCTGCTCGAGGCGGAAGGGCTGATCGAGCAGGAGGGCCCGGGCTGGCGGCTCGGCGATCTTGGAGGAATTCTGGTCCCGCCGCTCGTTCGACAGGTTATCGAGGGCTGGTTATCAAAGCTTGGCGATGAGGACCGGCATCTGCTCGAAATCGCGGCGGTTATCGGCCAGGATCTCGCTCCTGAGATATGGGAGTCAGCAACCAATGTCAATGCCGATCGGATGGCGGTTGCCATAGACCGGGCGCTCGATGCTGGACTGTTGATCCAGCATCCGGAAACCCTGCGGGTGAGCTTCACCCATGCGCTTGTACGTGAGACGTTGTATCAGCGGTTGCCGCTCTCGAAGCGCCAGGTCCTGCACCGGGAGGTCGCCGAGATCATTTCGGACCGGCGGGGAGTATCTCCCGACACCGTTGCGTCGCATTATGCCCAGGCCAACGATCCCCGAGCGATCGAGTGGTTAATCCGCTCAGGTCAGCGGGCTCTCGCGCTCTATGCGGCCAGGGACGCGGCCAGAGCACTTAGCCGGGCCCATGACCTCTCTGTTCGGTTCGCCGAGCGTTTCCCGACCGGGGCATATCGAATGCGCGCTTCAGCTTTCATGATGCTCGGGGATTTCGATCCGGCGTGTCGGGATTTCGAATTCGTACTGGAACGCGCGCGAGAAGCCGGCGATCGAATGCTCGAGTGGCAGACACTGATCGATCTGGCCCTGCTCTGGGCGGAACGGGACTACGATCGCTCGGGCAGCTATTGTCGAGCCGCGCTCGATCTGGCACGCGATATCGGGGATCGTTCGACGATCGCCCGCAGCCTCAACCGCATCGCGAACTGGTACGTCAACCTGGACGATCAAGAGCGGGCGCTGTCTCTGCACCGGGAAGCGTTGGCAATACTGGAGAGCGACCACGATCGACCGGGCATCGCCGACACGCTGGACTTCATTGGCATGGCCAGCTATCTCAACCGTGATTATCCGGCCAGCACCGAGCACTACGAACGGGCGGTCAGTCTCTTTCGAGATCTCGGAGACCGCCAGCGGCTTTCGACCTGCCTCGCGATGCTGGCTCTGAACGGCGGGGATCTCGACGTGATGGCCACACCGGTCTATCGCGAGGCTGCTTACTGGATCCGCAGCGGCGAAGAGGCGCTGGAAATAGCGGACGAAATCGGCTGGCCGGCTGGGAAAGCATTCGCCCTGATCATGCTCAGCATGGCATATGCGGCGCGCGGCGAGTTTGAACAGGCGCTCGACTCGGCGCGTGCGGGCCTCGAAATTGCCGAGTGGATCGACCACCGGGAATGGACCGTCATGGCGCGCTATTCGCTCGGCAGGACGTTAATGGAATTGCATCAGATCGAATCTGCCGAGCGTGAACTCGAGCTCGCTCTCGCTCTCGCCCGGCAAACGGGCTGGCAACTCGGGGCGATGCTGGCTAGCGCGACGCTTGCGTTTCTGTGTGCGGCGCTCGGAGATGCCGACCGCGGCGCGGCAGTCCTCGGCACCCTCGACGAGCCGTCGGATCTCAGCCGGTCGATGGCAGCAGTTCAGCGCCGGCATGCCCGGGCGCAGCTGCATCTCGCCACCGGCAATGTCGAGGAGGCGTTAAGGCTCGTCGAAGGGTTGGTCGAGCCCGCGCGGCACGCGGATGACGCCGAATTCTCGCCGCTGCTTCTGAAGCTTCACGGCGATGTGCTGGCACGGGTTGGTCGGGTCGATCAAGCCGAAGCGGCGTATCGGGCCGCAGCCAAGATCGCAACGCTTCACGGATTCCTTCCCCTGCGCTTGCGTATCAACGCCGCGCTGGGAAATCTCTACAGAGCACACGACCGAACCCGGGACGCGGACACTGCCCATCAGTCGGCGCGCTCGACGATCGAGCTGCTCGCAGAAAAGCTCGGGGATGCGGACATCCGGGAGACGTTCAGATCGCAGTCGGAAGCATTGATCAAGCCCGGCCCCGACTCCGCCTTCGGAGAGCCCTTGCTCGGAAACGAGCCGCTGACGCCTCGCGAGCACGAGGTCCTGAGTCATCTCATCGAAGGCAAGACCGACCGGGAAATCGCCGATGAGCTGTTTATCAGTCCCCGGACCGTCATGCGGCATGTCGGCAATATCCTCAAGAAGCTCGACGTTTCGTCGCGTACCGCCGCCGCTACTCTCGCCGTTCGCCACGATCTCATCTGACCGGTTCCGCGCGACTGGTTGAAATCACCCATCCGCTCGATTGAGCAATGACCTCGATGGCAACGGCGCTGATTTCTCCTAGGCTCGGACTATCTAACCGTCGTTGATTCGATGCGCGATGAATCCGCATCGACGAACGGAGGAGAACAAGAATGTCCATTGCTGAACGAATAAGAACGACATCCGATCGTGAGGTCGAACTGCAGGCGGATCAAATTGATCGATTCGCCGCCTCGCTTCGGGGTGGGCTGCTGCAGCGCAGCGATCCTAGCTATGACGAGGCGCGACAACTCTGGAACGGAATGATCGACAAGCATCCGGCGCTGATCGCGCGATGCACCGGAACGGCTGATGTCGTCGAGGCGGTGAAGTTCGCCGCGGCTCACGATCTCCTGGTCGCGGTGCGCGGAGGCGGCCATAACGTGGCGGGGAACGCGCTGGTGGATGATGGGCTCGTGATCGATCTCTCCCCGATGACCGGTGTTGAAGTCGATCCGCAGTCGAAGACTGCCCGGGTCCAGCCGGGCGCCGACTGGGGAATCGTCGATCGTGAGACACAACTGTTCGGGCTGGCAACGCCCGGCGGTCAGATCTCGACGACCGGGGTGGCTGGCTTCACCCTCGGAGGCGGGATGGGCAATCTGCGCCGCCGATGGGGATTGGCCTGCGATAATCTGATATCCGCCGAGGTTGTCACCGCCGATGGTGAGGTGCTCGTTACCAACGAGAATGAGCATCCGGATCTTTTCTGGGCAATCCGTGGCGGTGGCGGCAACTTTGGTGTCGTGACATCGTTCGAGTTCCAGCTTCACGATCTCGGTCCGGAGATCTATGGCGCTGTCAGCATTTTCCCGATGGACGAGGCGACCGAGGTCATCCGGAATTGGCGCGATTACATCGTCGATGCGCCGGATGAAGTGACCTGCGACCTGTTCATCTGGGGGATGCCGCCGCTGCCGGACGTTCCCGAGGAACAGCACTGGGCGCCGGTCATCATCGCGGCAGGGATGTATGCGGGGCCGGTCGATCAGGTGGACGGCGCGTTCGACCCGGTCAAGGAATTCGGGACCGTGATTGCCGATCTGAGCGGGCCGCGCCCCTATGTTGAGTTTCAGAGCGACTTCGATCCTCTCTTCCCGGATGGGCTCCAGTACTACTGGAAGTCGCTCTTCGCCAGCGACCTTGACGATGAGGCCATCGAAGGTATCGCCAGTCTGGCGGTGAACCGGCCCACCCCTCAGACGCTGCTTGCTCTACGGAGCCTCGGCGGTGTGATGGCGCGAGTGTCGGAAGACGCGACGGCCTACGGCAATCGAGACGCAAGCTTCAACCTGAGTATCGACGCGACATGGCGCGATCCGGATGACAGCGAGCGGGTCATTGGCTGGACTCGAGATTCCTGGGCGTGCATGCGAGACCTCACTGGTGGCGGCGTTTATCTCAACTTCGCTGGTCTTGGTGAAGAGAATGACGAACTGATCCGGGCCGGATATGGCGACAATCTCCAGCGCCTGAAAGACGTCAAACGCCGTTACGATCCAACGAACCTGTTCCGCGGCAACATCAACATCACTCCTGGCAGCTAATCCGGAAGCGGCCAAAATGACTGCGCCGGCTCCGTTCGAATGGAGCCGGCGCGGTCATTGTCGATAGTGAGCTTTCGGGCGCCAGGCCCGGTCAGTTCAGAGTGAATGTCGCGTTAGCACGCGGGTAACCGGACGAACTACGTCCCTCGACCTTGTGCGCTCCCGGCGTTGCGTCAGCCGGGACGTCGAAGACGATCGTGCCGGTACCGGACGCGTCGGACGTACCTGATGCGATCTGGTACGAGCTATAGGCCGACGTGAACCAGTGCAGGCCCAACGTTTCATTCTTCTTGAATCCGTGCAATGTCGCTGTCACCGTTGTTCCGGTCGGACCCTCGCTGGCGGATAGCGAAACCGAGGCCGAGAGGGTGAAGTAGCCGCTGACCAGCCTCCCGCTATCGGTGCCGTACGCCTTGACCCAGTGCAAGCCGTTGACGTCCTCCGGGACGACGAAGTCCACACTGCCGCTGCCGAGTTCCGAAACATCCGTCGTGGCCACCACGGTGTATGAAGATGTGGTGCTGAACCACCGGATTTCGACCGTCTCGCCGTCGGCGAATCCGGCCAGTTCTGCGATGATCTCATCGCCAACCACGCTGTTGGAATCCGAGAGCGACAAGCTCGGGTTCAACAGGAAGTTTGTGCTGCCGGACAGTCCTTCATCGTCCGTTGCACTGATCGCGTGGTGCCCCTGGGGCGCTTCCGGGACGGTCATCGTCGTCGACCCGTCGCCGGGTCCAGAGGCGTTGATCGTTGCAACCTGCGTGCCGTCCCAGAAGATGTCAACACTCGCGCCAGCCGAGAATCCCGTGACGGTGACTGTGAGCTTCGTCCCGACGCTGCCGGCAGTCAGGGATGATCTGACGTTCGGGACGAGGGTGAATTCCGTCGCCGCGACGCTGCCCGATGTCTGGCCGACCGCCCGGATCGTGTAGGTTCCGCTCGATGCGTTCGGTATGTAGATGGGTTTTGCTACCCGGCCGGTGCTCGACGTGCTGGCCGTCCCGATCGGAGTCGATGTTGAACCGTCTTCCCAGTAGATGTCGATTGTCTCGTTGGCGCCGAATCCCCGGAAGGTCGCATAGATAGACGATCCCACAGTGCCGCTGGACGAGTTCATTCCGATGCTCGGCTCGACCATGAATGTGGCTGTTGCTTCGGATGCCGACGCTGAACCGATGCCGATGATCGAGTGGTCGCCGCTGACGCTCTCCGGGATGTTGATCGTCGCGGAACCGGTGCCGTTCGGTACATAGATAGAACGGATCGAATACGTTGCCATCGTATCCCAGTAGATGCGGATGAACTCTCCGGTCTGGAACCCGAAGCAGTCGATCGTGACTTGCTTTCCCGGAGCGCCGGAGACTGGATCGACCGTGCAGGTGGCCTCGACTGGCCCGTTCTCGTTTTCGACCGTGAATATCACGCTCGCGCGGCCCAGTCCGGTAGCCGCGACGCTCTCGACCTTGTGGTCGCCATAGGACGTGTTGGATGGCACGTCGAAGGTGATGGTCGCCGAGCCAAGCGGCGATGTCGTTGCGGTCTCGATGACTGAGCCGGAATAGGGCAGCTCGTACCACTTGAGGTTGACCGTCTCACCGGCCTTGTAGCCCGAGAGTGTTGCCACAACGGTATCGCCTGCTACACCCGATGTCTGGGACAGTTCGAGCTCGCTCAACAAGGTAAACCCGGCGGAAGCGCTCTTGTTGCTGGTTAGCCCCGTCGCCCGGACGGAGTAGTAGCCGCTGGTTGCTTCCGGGATCTGGATCGTTTGCGAGGCGCTGCCGAGCGACGATGCTTGAACCGTCCCGAGATCCGTGCTGCCGGTCGAGTGACTGCTCCACTCCAGGCGGATGGACTCGTCTGCAGCGAAGCCGTGGAGCGTCACGTGGACCTCGTTGCCGACGCGTCCGACTGAGGTTGAAAGCGACAGAGACGGGTAGATCGTGTAGTTCGCGGATGCCTGGCTACCGGCGTCGCCGATGGCTTCGACCGCGTTGGTACCCGTCGGGCTCTCGGGCACGAGGATTACCAACGAGGCCTTGCCGAGCTGGTCCGCAGTGCTGCTGGTGACTGTCTGGCCCGCCCACCGCAGTTCGATGGATTCGCCGCTCTGGAATCCGGAGACGCTGACCGAGAAGTTCGATCCCACTTTGCCAGAAGGTGGCGAGAGCTTCATGCCTGGAATGATCGTGAAGGATCCCGTCTTGCTGACGCCACTCGTGGAACCGACCGCTTCCACCGTATAGGCGCCGCCCGGACCATCCGGAATGTGGGTATAGATTGTCGCGCGGCCCGTCGAGGAGGTCGTTACCGTCTTAAGCACTTCGAAGGTACCTGGGCCCGAGTGCCAGCGCAGGTCAATCGTTTCATTTGCCGCGAACCCCTTTGCGTACATCGTGACGAACGAGCCGACGGTTCCAGTATCGTTCGTGATTTGCAGGCTCGGCTCAACGAAGAAAGTCAGGTTCGCTTCGATTCCAGTCGTCGAGCCCCGGGCAATGACCGCATGCTCGCCATAGGCGGCGTCCGGAACGGTCAAGTTGAAGCTGCCCTCGCCGGCGTTCGAGGCGATGAAAAGTCCCCGGCTTGGCTGGTCGAGGCTGTCCCAATGAATCCAGACCCATTCATACGGCTCGTAGCCGGTGCAGTTGAGTGTGGTCTGCGAGCCGACAGTTCCGCTCTCGGATGTCAGGCTGCAGCCGGATGGCGGGGGTGGTGGGGGAGGCAGCGGATCGAGACCGCCGATCGTCCCCGCGTTCAGCAACGGCTCGGGATCGTTGTCGACATCGCCAGTAAATCCCTGCGGCGAGGATTGAGGCCATGCTTCCGCCAGGATATGGCTTCGCACTGCTGCGGGAGATGCGCTCGGATTCTGGGAAAGGTAGATTGCCGCGGCGCCGGCCACGTGTGGACTCGCCATACTCGTGCCCGATATGGTGTTGTAGCTTCCGTTGATCCAGGTGGATTGAATGTTGACGCCCGGCGCGGCGATATCGACGGCCGGGCCGTAGTTGCTGAAGGTCGCCAGGGTATCGTCCGCGCCGTAGAAGAACGATGACGGCCCGTCGCCGCCCGGCCTTCCATCCGTGTCTGCGAGTGCCGAGACGGTGATGACCTCGGGGAATGACGCCGGAACGAAGGTGTCCGCATTGACTCCGGAGTTGCCGGCAGCGACGACGTAGGTCACCCCGGCTTCGACCGATTCGCAGACAGCCTGGCGGAAGCCGCCGTCGGTGCAGGTGCCGGTTGCACCTTCCCCTCCGAGGCTCATGTTCGCGACTTCCAGGATGTGCGCGTTCGCGGTGATCCAGTCGATCCCGCAGATCGCGTCCGAGAATTCGCCCTCGCCGTCTGCGTTAAGGACGCGGACTGCCCAGAGCCTGGCTCCGGGCGCGACGCCGACGACGCCAGAGCCGTTGTCCAGCGCGCCGATCGTCCCTGCAACGTGCGTGCCGTGGCCGTGGAGGTCCTCCCAACTCGTTTCGCCTGCGACGCAATTGATGCCGCCGACAACATTGAGGTCGGGATGGTCGCCGTCGATACCGGTGTCGATGACGGCAACATCTACTGCGATTGGATTCGTATGGCTGCCAATCTGGGAGATCGCGTTGCGGTCCGCTTCCGACCGCCGGATACCGGATGGCCGGCTGTCGCTGGCGATGCTGATCTTCTGGTCCTCGACAATTGACAGGACGGCGGGGTCCTTGCGAAGCTTCTCGACCAGCTTGTCGGGGATTCTCGCGCTGAAGCCGTTGAGGACGTGTTCGTAAGTGTGCTTGATGTTGATATTGTCCTGGGCACGGAACCGGTTGGCGACCGATACCGGCCTCTCGCCAGCCTTGAGTGTGACGATGTACTGGCCGGGAATCCGGTTGTTGTTATTGGGCGCGGCCGAGACCGGGGCAGATCCCCCGATTTCGAACAGCGCCATCGGCGTCGCCAACGCGACTGCAATCAAGATGAAGATGAAGTATCGTCGCATGTTGATCTCCCGCTACTGCTTGCTGAATTACCTGGTTCGTACCGGCGGCGCGCTACCTGGCACTCCTCCGTAGAAACGGCGGAAGTGCGGTCCAGAGCGGATTGTGGATCGGCCGGTACTGAGGTCATCGTAGCTGAAGCGACATGTCTTGTCGATAGTACTATTTTCCGCTAACAGTTTGCCTGGGATTACAGGTTAGCGATGGCTGAAACGCGCTGTCTTCGTGGGAGTGTCGCGGTGGAACTGGTTCGGCACTGGCAAGGGGCTTCCGCCCTCTGGGCTTTCAGCGCGCGTGCCGGCCTGCCTGTTCCCGCTGGCCTTCCGGGCGCGCCTCGATGAACGCGACGTCGTTCTGATCTGGAGCCCGGAGGGTATTCTCGAAGCTGCCGGCGGCGTAGTTTCCGCCGATTGCTTGCCTGAGATCTGCGTAGCTGTCGTAGCCGCGTTTGTCGGGGCCGGTCGAGCATCTCGTTCCAGCGTTCGGATCGAGACACCGATCAACTCCGCTACCTCGCCGGATCGGAACAGATTCGCCGTTACGCGACTCCGGAGAAGAGTCTGCGGCCTGGCGTAGCGTCAGACGCGTTGTGCTTGCCGGCTTTCGGATCGCTCGAGCACCGCCCGCGCTTCATCGAGCATCCAGGCTCGCAGGTGGTCCGGTGCCACAACGTCCACCTGGCTGCCGTAGCGAAATAGCCAGCGCTGGAACTCGGGCGTGATCTGGATACGGACCCGGAACCGTAGCCTCTCGTCCGGGAGCCAGTCGAGCTTCTGCGACGTGTGCCAGTGCTCTTCCGCAACCCACCGCGCCGCCGGTTGATCGAAGAGGATTTCGACAGCCTCGACCGGTACATCGAGACCGCGCATCAGCCCCCAGCCTTCACCAAGGAACGCCGCGAGGTCGAAGTCCGGTTCCGGCTCGAAACTCGTTTGCAGCGTCGTGATGTCGCCGATGCGGTCCAGTTTGAAGACCCTGACATCGTCCCGTAGATGGCAGTATCCGATCATGTGCCAGGAGCGAAGGTAAGGGACGATCGCGTACGGATCGACCGTTCGTTCCGTCTCTGCTCCATCGCGTGAGGCGGAGGCGTAGCTGATGTGAATCTGTCGGCGCAACGAGATCGCGTGGCTGACCGCCGCGAGCAGGAACTGACGGTGGTCGTCGGCGGGAGTCGACGGCGTGCTCGCTCCCAGGCGTTCAACCATCTCGCGCAGTTCATCCGGGATCACGGCGCTGAGCCGCGCGATCGCCGTCGCAAGATCGGATTGTGAAATGCCGCTGAGCTGTCTTGCGGATTGGGCAGCGAGGATGAGCGCCAACGCTTCCGGCAACGAGTAGCTTACGGCGGGGAGGCTCGGCAGCGATGGGAAGTAGTATCCCTCGCCGTAGGCCGACTGGAGATCGAAGACGAGGCCGTGGCGTATGACCTGGATGTCCTGGGTCACCATGCGCTCGCTGATCTCGAACTTCTCCGCCAGAGCCGCCCGCGTCCAGTGGCGCGGCTGGCGGCTGATGAGCCAGACCATCTCGAGAATCCGGGCGATGCGTGTCGTTTCCGGGAGCCGCGCCATTCGCGTTCTACTTTCCGCGTTCCATGCGAGATTGCTCGACCGGGCCTTCCGGTTCGAGAACTGCTTCGATACCCTGGATCAGGAGTTCCACCATCGACCGCTGGGCGAGGAATCCTCCCAGGCTAATCCCTGGATAGGAATTTCCGGCGTGCCGGAAATGAGGAACATCGCGCAAGGGACGCCGCTCGACGCTGGTGAGGGCACTCTCATCGGGGATCTGTAGCCAGTGCCCGACGCTATGGACGATGCCTCCCCCGGCCGCATGAACATGCACGACGAGAGGTTCGCCGGTCAGTGCGTTGGACGCGAGGACGCTGGACATCCTGGTAGACAGCGACGTCGGATCGATTGGCAGATGGCCCGGATCGAGCCATACCGGCGGTTGCGCCGGATAGTCCGTCCCGGCTTCCATCAGGAGACGGGCCCGGGCGGGGCCACGCCCACTCAGGTGTTTGAGGTACGTGCTGATGCCCGGCAGCCGGATGGCGCGGTCGCTGGAGATCAGTATCCCTCCTCGATCCAGAAATCGGCGCGTATCCTCGTGGTCGAGCCGGGTATGGCGATGCGGGCAGCTGATGACGACAAGTTTGCGTTCCGATCCGCCGAGATCCTCGCCGGCGATCCGGCACGGCGTGAATCCGAGCTGTCCGAGGAGCATCGGCGTATCGTCGAAGTGACTGTCGACGATACCGACGGCCGGACCGATCGCGTCCCGGAGACGAGCCAGGCGCTTGCGTTCGGCGTCGTCGAAGCTATCGAGGACAGCCTGGACCGTGTATCCGGCGGACGCCCCGCCATGCAACGGCGTACCGTCGACCTCAAGGACGAGTTGGCGGCTGCTCTGCTGCTCAGTCTGGTCGAAATCGCGCAATATCCTGCGCTCCCCTCGCGCTCTGCCATGAACGATGACAGCGAATCCTTCATCTCCAGTATTGGAGATAAAAGGGAAGGGAGTGCTTCCCTTTGTCGCGAGGGATGAGAAATTAGCGGAGAGTGCGCCAGCGCTGGGAGGAATTGAGGTTCAGGATGTGCATGACTGCCCGGACGAGCAGATAACCGGGGAGAAGGCTGCAGACGACGCCGAACGCCAGCCACCAGTGTTGGACTTCCATGTCGTCAAGCCTCCTGTCGATGTATTCGATCCGCGATCGGTTGGTATCCTTCTGCCGGTATCTATCGCTGACAATCTTACCCTAGCGGTGAGAACTCCGATCTGTATTCAGACGTAAATTGTGGTGTGCGCCTGGCGATCGTGGCCGGGCGAGCGGATTGAAATGGTTGTGACTTGATATGGGCAATCTGGGCCTCGGTGTCATTCTCGTCGGGGTGTTCCTGATCGGATTCTTCTACACCTGGAGTCTCCGGCACGCGTTCAACCTGATGGTCTGGTTCGGCGTCGGCTGGATGGGCTCGCTGTTCGTCTTCTACGTCCTCGAGCAAGCCGGCTACGGCGTCGTCTCGACCGACCCGCTCGGCTCCGCCGGCGCGGTGGCGATCGGCGTAGCGGCGCTGGTTGCCTACGTCTACCACCGTCGCTGGAAGAAGGCCGAAGCCGAGCGCCAGCGAATCAAAGCCGAAGAGGCCGCCGCCCGGCGAGCGCGCGGCGAACGCGAGCCGACCTTCATCGGCAACGTTGCGCGTGCGATCAGCAAGGTGCGATCCTCGGACAGATAGTCTCGATCCAGATCAGGATCGTATGGCCCTGGTTTAACAGAGCTATTTCCGGCACGCGGGTGATATGCCGGTCAGCTCGCTTGTGACGAATCGGCTGAGACTGCGGATTCGAGCTCGAAACCGGCATAGCCTTCCGCCGCAACCTCGTCGCATTTCTCCCGGTACGCGCCGACACCTCCGACGTAGGGCATGAAGACGCGCGTCTTGCCGGGGATGTTTGCTCCCATGTACCAGGAGTTCGTCTGCGGATAGAGCGTCGAGTCACCGACCTCATTGACGTGCTCGACCCACTCTTCCTGGGCATCGGCGGTTGCCTCGATCGTTCTGATGCGGTGCTCTTCCATGTACTCGATGCAGTCCGAGGTCCACTCGACGTGCTGCTCGATCGAGACCATCATGTTGCTGAGGACCGATGGGCTGCCCGGCCCGGTGATCAGGAAGAGATTCGGGAAGCCTGCGACGGAGATACCCAGATAGGTCTTCGGTCCATCCTGCCAGACCTCTCGCAGGCCGAGTCCGTTCCGACCCCGGATGTCGATGCGCAATAGCGCTCCGGTCATCGCGTCGAATCCGGTCGCGAAGACAAGCGTGTCGAACTCGTACTCGGCGTCCGTTGTCCGGAGGCCATGCGAGGTGATCTCTTCGATCGGGGCGGACCGGATATCGACCAGCGTGACATTGTCGCGGTTGTAGGTCTCGTAGTAGTTCGTATCCAGACAAAGCCGTTTCGTACCGACGGCATAGTCGCGCGGTATCAGTTTCTCGGCCGTATCGGGATCGTCGACGATCTCGCGGATGCGCTCACGGACGAACTCCGCCGCCGTTTCGTTGGCTTTCTTGTTGCGCAGGAGATCGGAGAATGCGCCGGTAAACCCGAAGCCGCCAATCGACCAGCGCCACTCGTACTGTTCCCGGCGCACGTCTTCGGACACGTCGAGCGCCGAAATCTCCTGGTATGGGCTAGGCGCCGTCAGAAATCCCGAGCGCGACTCCCTGGCCCGCCTGCGGAACTCTGGGTAGTTGGCTTTCACCGCCTGGACCCGTTCGGGGTCTGGCGGTCCATTGTGGGCGGGCACGCTGTAGTTCGGTGTCCGTTGAAAGACGTAGAGGTGATCTGCCTGCCCGGCAACGACCGGGATCGACTGGATCGCCGACGAACCGGTGCCGATGAGGCCGACGCGCTGGCCGGTGAAGTCGACCCCGTCATGCGGCCACCAGCCGGTGTAGTAATGGGGACCTTCAAACGACTCGCGGCCCTTGATCTGCGGCACCTGCGGAACCGACAGGCAGCCTGTCGCCATAATGCAGTACGTTGCAGCAAACCTGTCTCCGGCGTCGGTTTCAACCAGCCAGGTGGCGGTGTCGCCGTCGAATATCGCAGACGTGACCCGCGTTTCGAACTGGATGTCGCGTCGCAGGTCGAAGCGGTCGGCGACGTGATTGACGTAGCGCAGAATCTCCGGCTGACCGGCGTAGCGCTCGCTCCAGGTCCACTCCTGCTGGAGCTCTTCGGAGAATGAGTAGGAATAGTCGAGACTCTCGATGTCGCAGCGCGCGCCGGGATAGCGATTCCAGTACCAGGTGCCGCCGACGCCGTCCCCGGCTTCGATGACGCGAGCTGTCAGACCAAGGCCCCGCAGGCGATGCAGCATGTACAACCCGGCGACGCCGGCGCCGACGATGATCGCGTCGAATTCCTGGACGTTCGACTGTTGGCCGTTGCTGTCGCTCGCGTTCATCCTGCACCCTCGATCCCAGACCCGATACTGATCAGGTTACATGCTGTGGACGGTCCACCAGTTGCGGTTCGGAAACCGGCAGGAGCTCGCCGGTCATGATCGACTCGCAATGGGACGCCTCATCGAACCACGACGCCGGCGCGGCATGCCCCCAGAACGTCGCCCGTCTCGGGTCGTCAAGACTCCAGCGAATCGGCTCCCAGTCCGGATCGGCGATCAGGTAGTCGTTCGCGTAGAACTCAACCCGGTTGCCATCCGGATCTCTAAGGTAGAGGAAGAAGGCATTCGAGATGCCGTGCCTCCCCGGGCCGCGCTCGATCGCCGATTCCATCCCCGCTCCGGCCAGGATGTCGCAGGCGCGCAACACCGACAGCGTGTCTGCGAGCCAGAATCCGCAGTGGTGGAGCCGGGGGCCGATACCGTTCATCAGCGCGATGTCGTGGACGTTCTGTTTGCGGTGCAGCCAGGCCGCCCAGAGCCGCTCCGGTTCGTCGTCGGTCGCCGTGTACTCGGAGCAACCGAAACCGAGACCGTCCGCGAAGAAGCGATACTCGGCGTTGACGTCCGGGACCTGGCAGTTGAAATGATCGAAGCGCATGACCTGGGCTCCGCGGTACTGGTCGAATTGCTGCAGCATGCGCTCGACCCGCTCCATCGATGCAAAAAACTCCAACGGCAATCCGGCAGGCGACTGCGTTCTGATTGCTCTTCCCTGGCCCGGCTCCTCGTCCTCCTCGATCCGGCGTAGCGGCAGACCTTCGCGCGCGAAGTACCGCTCGAGTTTGTCGAGATCGTCATCGTCGTGCACCCGGAACGCCAATGGGCCTGCCCCGGGCGAGGCATCGCGTCTCAGGACGAGGTTGTGATGGTCGCGATCCTCATAACCCCGCAGGTAGAGAGCGTCGGATGTGCGTTCGGTCTCGATGAATCCGAGGAGGTCAACGTAGAAGTGGCGGGCCTTATCGAGATCGGTAACCCGGAATTCGCCGTGGCCGCCGCGGACGATCCGCGCTCCTGATTCCGGCTCGGGCATGCCCTGGTGAATCGCGCGGCTGCTGCGTTCGGGATCGGCTGCGGCACTACCAGATGTGGGCGCGGACATATTCCTCTTCCGTTCTCTCTTCGGGGTTCACTGACCATTCGTCGTGATAGATCCGTATGGCGTCGTTCGACCAGGCGATCTCGTCTCCGGCACGCGCGCTTCGTTCAGTCAGCAATGCGTAGCGCGATCGGAAGAAGACAAGCGGAGGCCGCGTATTCCCGCCATCCGGCTCGTGAATCTCCAGCACCCGGCCGACGACGATCCAATGGTCTCCGCCCTCGTGCAATTCTTCCAGCGCGCAGGAGAATGAGACGAGCGCGCCCGGGATGATCGGTGCGACCAGGCCGGGCTGGAGCCTGGTGACCTCGTGCTCGTTTGGACTCATCTGACCGGCGAATTGCCCCGAGATCATCTCCTGGTCGGTGCTCAGCACGTTGATCGCGAAGCCGTCCGCGCCATCGAGGAATCGCGCCATCCGGGCCTTCCTGCCGACGCAGAAAAGCACCAGCGGCGGTTCGAGCGAGAGCGCGCTGAACGCGTTGGCGGTCATTCCGTGCATGATCTCGCCGTTCTGGACGGTAATGACTGTCACTCCCGTGGCGAACAGGCCGAGGGCGCGGCGCAACCGGTGCTGGTCGATGGCGGCCTGACCGCTCATGATCTCGCCGTGTCGTCCTTCTCCGACCGCATGGCTTCGAGGCTCTCGTCGATGCCCCGGTCGATGAATTCCGGACTCTCTCCATATGGGTTCGCGGTCGTAGGTGTGGAAGAGCGCACCGGCCATCCGCACCGGATCGCCGAAGAAGAACCGCTCGTAGAGCGCCTGGCGAGTGCCGAAGGAACTGATCGCCGTATCCCATGCCAGCCGGAAGAGGGCGATCCGTTCGCGAGGCTCGGCCCGCGCGGCACTGAAGAACTTCGTGAATTCTCGCCGCCCGGGCCTTCGACATCCGCGAGCGTCGGCGCGGCCATCGGGCCGCTGGCGCTGATCTGCTGGATGATCTCGACGAAGCGCGGATAGAGCTTCGATAGAGATTGCGGGCCGCGTCGAGCGGGCCCGGGCGGGCGACATCATGCCCCATTGATCGACTTCGGCTCCGTGAATCGCGGCGAGCCGCAGCGTGCATCGATTCCAGCCCGATGATGATCTCGGTCACCTTCTCGTGGATGTGCTGGAACGGTTCGATACCGATCGTGTCGATGATCAGACTCGCCAGGCCGAGCATGTACTCGGTCTTGACGATGTTTTTCTCGATGACCTGGTGCGCCATATGGAGGACGGCGTTGGACGCCCCGAAGGCGCCGTTGGCCAGCTCGGGATCTCCATAGAGGAAGACGCGCTCCCAGGGCACGAAGACGTCATCGAAGACGACGACCGAATCCATCTCCTCGAAGCGGGAACCGAGCGGGTGATCGTGCTTCAGGCGGTTGAGATCGTAAGACTCCCGGCAGACAAACTTCAGGCCGGGCGTGCTGCAGGGGATGACGAAGCCGAAGGTGTACGGGGCGTCCTTGGGATCGGCTTTGACGACCGTCGAGGGAAAGACCTCGATCTCGTCGGACACCGGTCCGAGAGTGGCGAGCATTCTGGCGCCCTTGATGACGATGCCGTCGTCGCGCTCCTCTTTGACCCGGGCTGCCAGGAAGGGATCGGCCTGCTCGTGGGTGGCTTTGGCGCGGTTGGCTTGCGGGTTGATCAGCGTGTGAGTCAGACAGAGGTCTTCTTCGCGCGCCTTCTTATAGTAGTTGACGACGTGGTCGCCGAAGCGGGAGTCGTTGTCCGCGAAGAAATCGTGGGCGGCGGCGAAGGACATGATCGACGAGCTGAGATAGTCCGGCGTCCGGCCGAGCATGCCGTTCGAGTACAGTGCCCAGCGCCGCATAGCCGCCCCGCGCTGCTCCAGATCCGCCTTGCTCTTCGGCTGCATGAAGGATGTCCCGACGCGGTCGCCGGTATCCGGTGAAACGTAGGTCAGCTCGTCGCGGTATTCGGGATCGTGCTGCATATCGTAGAGATGGGCGAGGCTTTCGATAATGCCGGCGAACGCCGGGTGACTGGCGACATCGGTTACCCTCTCACCTCCGATGAACACTTCACGCGGCTCGGCCTTGAGCCCCGCGATGAATTCACTCCCAGTTCGTGCCGGCATGAATCGTTGCTCCTCACCTGTTGCTGGTTCATGGCTGAATCGTAGCGTACACGAAGAACACCCGCCCGGATTGTCCCGGCGAGCGTTCCGGGAATAGTCTTGTCGCTGGAGCATGCTGAAGTTGCCCTTGCCGTCGTTCTGGCCTCCGCCTTCGGTCGAGCCGGTTTCGGTAAGCGTCCGATCAGTGGCGATGGCGCACGCTGGTTCGGTTTCGCTTGTAGCCTTCGACGATGGCGGACTCGTCGCGGTCGTCCGGCTGTCGGTTCACCACTTACAATAGAAGCCGCTGCTTCATCGCGACTTGGCCTGACCTCCTGCTGATTGGAGAGCATCCATGGCGCCAACTGCATCAAAGATCCTTAGCGCCGATCAATTCTGGGAGCTACCCGAGAAGCCCGGCCTGTGGCTCGAACTGGTCGATGGAGCGGCAATCGAAACGTCGGGAAGTACGTGGCTCCATGCCGAGCTTGTCATGCATATCTTCAGTCTTCTTCGCGAATATGTGCGTGATCGGAATCTGGTCCGCTTCCCGGATGGACTCACCTACTTGCTGCAGCGCGACCCGGACACGATGCGTATCCCAGATACGTCGTTTGTTCCACGGAGCGGTTGCCGGAGGGTGGCCCTGAGGAAGGGCAGTCGAGCATGAGCCTGCGATAGTAGTCGGTGGTGTCGCCGGAAACGACGCTGGAGCTCCGTCGAAGAACGCGCGATTACATTGGTGCAGGCGTATCGCTCGTCTGGATCGTCTAGCCGGAAGACCGGACGGTATCGGTCTACTCTGGCAGCATGACGCCAACCGAGCTGGCTGCTGACGGTGTGCTTGATGGTGGCGACGTCCTGCCGGGCTTCGAAGTCCCGGTCTCCGACCTGTTCGACATCGACTGGTAAACCAGACAGCCCGGCTGCCCGGCGATTCCTTGAAACTGCCCCATATCTGCTGTTGGAAATGTGTTCGGGAAGCGCCTTCCGTCGCCGGCAAACGCTCCCCGAACGAAGCGAGCTAGTCGTTCCTCGCCGTACCGGCTACTCCTCGGCGATGACGGTGCTCTCCAGCGCGCCAAGGCCATCAATCTCCAGGCGCAATTCATCACCCGGGTAGATGTGGCTGATGCCTTCCGGCGTTCCGGTCAGAATCACGTCATATGGATTCAACGTCATGAACTCCGAGATGTACTCGATCAGCGTCGGGATGTCCCGGAGCAGATCCGAGGTATTGCCCTCCTGCCGGAGCTCGTCGTTGACGTAGCTGCGCAGGTTCAGGTTGTGCGGATCGTCGACCTCATCGACGACGAGGTACGGCCCCATCGGCGTGAACGTATCGTGCCCCTTTGCCTTGACCGGCGGGCGGAACATGTTGACGACGTAGTCGCGGATCGTGACGTCATTGGCGATCGTGTAGCCGAGGACATAGTCCATCGCGTCGGAATGCTTGATGTTCCGGCCCGGCTTACCGATGACGACGCCGAGCTCGACCTCATAGTGCATGTAGTCGATGTTCGGCGGCGCGACGACGTTCGATCTGTTGCCGATCAACGACGAGTGCGACTTCAGGAACAGGACCGGATCTTCGGCTTCGGTGAAACCTAGCTCCTTGGCATGATCGCCGAAGTTCAGCGCCAGCCCGATATCTCGTTCGGCTCGAACGGCGGCAGCCACATGATCTCGTTCGGATCGTGCCGCTTGCCCGCTTCGTCCAGGACAACGCTGTCGTTTTCGACCGACGTGCCCCGGTGAATCCGGCCATTCGCTGCGAATCGACAAAGTCTCATGTTTCCTCTTTCGTTGGAGGGAACAGGAAGAGGTAACAGGGAACGGGATACAGCCGAATCCCAGACTCCCAGACTAGTCCCTAATCCCCAACCCCTCACCCCTCTAATCAGCAGCTACCGCGGCCGGCAGCAGGCGGTACGACTCCAGGCACTCGACGAGCTTGCGGTGGTTGGCATCGGACAATGGCGCCAGCGGCAACCGGACTTCCGGGTCGATGCGGCCCATCAGCCCGAGCGCGGTCTTGGCCGGTACCGGGTTCGTTTCGTAGAACATCGCGTCGTTGATCGGCGTGAGCTCGTAATGGAGATCCTGGGCTTTGTCCCACTTTCCGGCCTCGCAGAGGTCGAAGAGCTCGGCGGTCTCCTTCGGCATGACATTGCCGGTTGCGCTGACCATGCCCGCGCCGCCCAGAGCTAGAATCGGGAAGGTCAGCAGCTCGATGCCGGAGTAAATCCCGAAGTCTCGGCCGAGATCGCGCGTCCGGTGGAAGACCCGGGCGACGTGCTCGAAATCTTTGTTCGACTCTTTGACGCCGATGATGTTCGGGCAGTCTTGCGCGAGTCGGAGCGTCGTTTCCGGTTCAAGGTTCGCGCCGCCGCGTCCGGGGATGTTGTAGAGCATGACCGGCAGGCTGGTCGAGTCTGCGACCGTCTTGAAATGCCGGTAGAGCCCTTCCTGTGAAGGTTTCACATAGTATGGAACGATCACGACTGCCGCGTCGGCGCCGATCTGCTCCGCGAACGCGGTCAGCTCCATCGTGTCGGCGTGGTGGACCGAACCGGTTCCGGCCATGACCGGGATGCGCCCGTCGCTGGCTTCGACGGCAAGCTGGATGATCCGCTTGCGCTCGTCTTGCGACAGCGCAGCCGGCTCGCCGGTCGTGCCGGTGATCGTGATGCCGTGCGAGCCGCTTTCGATGTGCCATTCGACTAGCCCTCGAAATGCGTCTTCGTCGATTTCACCGTTCTTGAATGGGGTAACCAGTGGGACCAGCGATCCTCTGAACATGTGGGGATTGTCCTCTCATCAGATCTGGAACGAGGCTTCAGGTTGCCCGGCATTGTAGAACAGGCGTGGATGTTCCGGGAAAAGAGAGCAGCGCGAGGGGGGACCTGTGGTTGACGAGAGCCTGCGGATTGTCAGACTTCCAGTAGAGCCGCTGACGGCAGACGACTTCGCTCCATTCGGAAGACTACTCGCTGCGGGAGACGGTTCTCCGGATTTCGTCGGCGTCAACAGTGCCGGTTGGCGGAGCGGCTTTCGGAGCGACAGCCCGGCCGAGGTGATGTTCTACCGTAGCCAGGCGGCCGGTCTGCGGTTCACCAGGCTCGAGCGGCATCACCATGTCACCCAGTCCTTCGTGCCGCTGGGGAACGCTCGGTCAGTCATTGCCGTGGCGGCTCCGACGGCGGCTGACGCCGCACCGGGTCCCGAGGACGTCCGGGCGTTCTTGCTGGACGGTTCGGCCGGCTATGTGCTGAATGCCGGCACCTGGCACGCGCTGGACCGATTTCCGCTCTCCTCTGCTCCAGTGGATGTCGTGATCATTACCGATCAGGCGACCCAGCAGGAACTGGAGTCCAATCCGGCGGGTCCCTGGCAGCGCACCGAGGCCATCGATTATGCCGAGCGGTTCGGCGTCGCCTTCGAATTCGAACAGTAGCGAACGTGTAACGAATCGCTCCGGGTTCTCGCCTGGACAGCAATGCAGATCCATCGTTGTCCAGGAACAGACATTATGTCATTCCGGGCATGTCCATGAACCCCGATCGCGATGAACGCGGAACTGACGCGCCTGGAAGATCGTCTGTCACGCTCCAGTGGCGACTGGAAGTCGAATCGTTGCCATCCAGACGCTCAGCCTCCCGGGTCGGATTCTTCGACACGCCCGGAATGATGCATGCTCGGGGTCTCATCAGTACCAAACTGAATGCCTACGAATGTGGTGGTAACCACCCTGCTCGTCCCCTCCCCATCCACGACCCCTTGCCTGGGCTATCGGACTCGATCGTTACAGCACCCGGCGGGCGGTCAGGTATCGGGCGCTCCAGTAGGGATCATTGAGATCGTTAACGCCGACCGCCATGTGCTCGCCGCTGGCACTGATCATCTGGCCGTTGCCGATGTAGATGCCGACATGCGATAGCCCCCATGTGTAGGTATTCTGGAAGAAGATCAGGTCGCCTGGCTGCAGTTCATCGGACGAGACCCAGTAGCCGCTCTCCATCTGTGTCTCGATGACTCGCGAGAAGTCATAGCCGAGGATAGACGTCATCAGATAGTAGGTGAATCCGGAGCAATCAAAGCCGTTCGGCGTGACGCCGCCCCAGACGTAGGGGGTGTTGATGTAGTCCATGGCGACGTTGGCTAGGCTCTGGCCGGCTCCCCCTCCGGCGGCAAGCTCTGCCCAGGTCGTGGCTGCCAGGTAACCGCCGTGGACCCAACCCGTGCCGTAATCGGTCGCGACCATCCACCAGGGTAGCCCGTCGATGTCGTAGAGCGGTCCGTCGAGAACATCCCCGACCGCGCCCTCCGGAAGAATGACCAGTGTCGCGCCGTAGACATCGTCCCGCAGGTAGACACCGTCGCCGCCGGTGCCGCGGACGATCGACAACGCACCGATCCAGAGACCGGAGCCTGCTGGAGCCGTTCCGAAGGACTTGTAGCCGACGTAGTCCGATGCTGCGTACCCGATCATTCCCGCGTAACGGACCTCCGACCAGGCGACGCCCGCGGCATCAAGAACGGATGGTGCCAGCACTTCGACCCATGTTCCGTCGGGGATCGAGGTGAGGATCTCTGAGCCGGACCAGGGATTTGCCCGCATATTGAGCGGACCTCCGCCGGTGTTGATGATCGCCGGAACCTCGCCGCGGCGGCGTCGCCTTCATAGATGAATGTGCTTACCCCGGAATCCCCGGCAACGTAATCGGCAAGGACCCAGCCCTCCGACCAGCCCCAGGCGAGATCGACCGAGACCGAGTACCAGTAGCTGCCGTCGCTGGCGTAGTAGCCATCCTGGATTGTGAGGGGGTAGCCCTCGGGCAAATAGTCGATGATCTCGCCGCCCGGTTGCGTCCGGAGAATGACGCCGTCCCCACCGGTATAGGCGACCCTGGCGCTGTCTCCAGCGGTGAGATCCCAGTCAGCTGCAACCGATACCAGAAGTGTCGCGGATAGAACCAGAGCGGTGATGGAAGCGTAGAGGATACGTCGACGACGTACGTTCATGGTTTGTCCCCCATATAGCGCCCGACCTCGAGAGACTCGTCCCAGTTGCGATCTCCTCGACGGCGGGTGTACGTACAGATTATAGATGATCCGTCTGTGAATTCCCTGAGTGCCGGTTAGGGGTTTGCTAGGATGCCTGGAGAAGTCAGCGACAGCTCTATTGAACCCTGACCGTGTCTTGGTGAATCTGAAGAGGGACAGATCCATGACTGAACAACCACGCAAACCGTCTGATCCGGTTCTCGAACTGAAGCTGCCCCGGTTTTACGGCAGCGTGCCGACGCTCTTCGGAGCTCCGAAGGCGGAGACGATTGAGGACGTCCAGGGCGCGGATATCGGGTTCCTGGGCGTGCCCTGGCAGGCGCCGGTGCCGGATTCGAGAATCGGCGCGGCGGGGGCGTCCTATTTCGGCACGAACCTGACTCCCCAGACCTTCCGGACCAACTCGGTCAAGTACGGCGGCTTCCTGCCGGAAATGGACGTCGACGTCTTCGAGCATTTGAAGCTCGTCGATTGCGGCGACGTCGAGATCAGCAACGATCACGCCACGACCTTCGACAACACCGTCCAGCGAGTCCGGGAAATCATCCAGTCCGGAGCGATGCCCTTCACGATTGGCGGCAACTCCGGTCCCTCGACCTACGGCGTCCTCAAGGGCGTCGGACTCGAAGCGGGTGGACCGGTCGCGGTCGTGAACTTCGACGCCCACCACGACAACCTTGAAGGCGAGATCGAAGACGATCCACCCTACCTTCCTCGCTGGGGAGGCACCTGGGCGCGCCGCATCCTCGATCTGGAGAACGTCGATCCGGCTCGCTACACCCACATCGGACTGCGCGGCCCGCGCAACGACAAGGGCGTCTTCGACCGGTTCATCGCCAAGGGCGCAAAGCGCGAGAACATCCACACCTTCTGGGAGACGTATCGTGCCCGGCGGACGGGATATGAAGAGTGGATCGAGTCCGTGATCGCCCCGAACGTCGATGGCGCGGCAAAGGTCTGGCTGGCCGTGGATCCGGATGTGCTGGATATGAGCGTCAGTCAGGACTTCGGCGACGAGCCGCTTGGCCTCCATCCCGAAGAATTGTGCTGGGGTTGCTACACCGTCGGGAAGCTGGCCGGGCGAGAGCGCTTCGGCGGGATCGCGTTCATGGCGATGCCATTCGACGCCATGAAACTGCACTGGGTCATGATGTACGCGTTTCTGTACGCGATGGCTGGAGTGATCGCGTCGGAATCGGACGCCCGATAGGGGCCGGAGTTCGATGGCCTGGCTGTACGGACGATGCTCTCGACCCCGTTGAATTATCGTGCGCGCAGTGAGGCGCGAATCGGGCGATTGTATCCACATCTGTACCCGGTTCTGCCCCAGTCGCGTTGGCGTTCGGGTACATTTGGTGAAGTATCCCCCAAGTGATAGGGTGATACAGGGCCGTGACCGAGTATGGGCGGTAGCTACCGGTGCGGGCGATTCAGTTCTCCGGGCATCGGTTCAGATAACGCGTCGGGGGACAAACCAACTGGTCACCGCCTCATGATCGCGCGCTTTGCGCGCCGTCCTTAGTTACCCCCGCATAGTTGACAATTCCAGGACCATGCGTCGGTTGATCGCAGTTAGAACCTGTCCGTCGATTGCTGGCCGGTAAACCAGGATTCCACAAAGGCTAAGTCCTGAGTTCTCGTACCTGTCCCACTCGTCCGTAGACGTCTTACTGTCGTTGCCGTTGGTGCAGCCTGGATTTGGCCTGCAAGAAATTTGATGCAAGGCAGCAAACGAAAGGATTGGATATCTGACGTGTTTTCATGGCGCAGATTCCTGATATTTATGTCAGTGCTGATGGCACTGTCCATCGCCCTGGTAGCCTGCGGCGATGACGATGATGACGATACCGGTGATACCGGCTCTGAAGCGACTGCAACCGAAACAACGGACAGTGGCGATACCGGTGACACCGGCGACGAAGGCGAAGATGGCGATTCCGGTGACGTAGCCTACGACGGCACGATCACCTTCGGCGACTACGGCTGGGATAGTGCGATCGTCCACAACCGTGTCGCGCAGTACGTTATCGAACACGGCTGGGGCATCGAGACGGACTCGGTCGCCGGCGAGACGATCACTCTTTTCCAGGGGCTCGTCAATCGCGACATTGACGTCTCGATGGAGATCTGGGTCGACCAGCAGCCGCAGTTCGAGCCGGAAGTCGAAGCCGGAACGATCATCGACTACGGACCCAACTACCCGAATTCGATTCAGGGCTGGTGGGTTCCGACGTATATGATCGAGGGCGATGAGGAGCGCGGCATCGAACCGATGACCCCGGATCTTCAGAGCGTCGACGATCTTCCCGAATACACCGATGTCTTCGAGGATCCCGAGGATCCGGACAAGGGCCGTTTCTACGACTGCATCGCCGGCTGGGAATGCCAGCGGGTGAACGAGAGTAAGTTCGAGTTCTACGGCCTGAACGACTCGTACAACCGCTTCCAGCCGGGCTCCGGAGCAGCGCTGGCGACATCGCTGGTGAGCGCCTACGAGAACGGCGAACCGTGGCTCGGCTACTACTGGGCCCCGACCTGGGTCTTCGCCGTCGTCGACCTGACGATGATCGAAGAGCCGGAATACACCGACGAGTGCTGGGAAGCGATCCAGGACGAAGAGGGTAATCCGACCGGCGAAGCTGGTTGCGCCTACCCGTCCGTCGCCGTCAACAAGTCGGCGAACGCCGAGTTTGCCGATGAAGCACCGGAAGAACTGCTGAACTTCATCGATAGCTATACGACGACGATGGAGCAGAACAATGAATTCCTGCTCTATATGAATGACAACGACATCCAGGAGCACGAGCTGGCTGCGATCTGGTTCCTGAAGAACAATCCGGAGTGGAAGGACTGGGTGCCGGCCGACATCGCTGAAAAGGTGCAGGCCGACCTCGACCAGGAATCCATCCCCGGCGAATAGCGGGATCGGTTCGCGGATCAGGTACGACATGTCAGAGGGCCCGTCCCGACGGGCCCTCTGACGAAACGTTTTTATGGGAAGAGGGGAAAGGTATCCGGATGGACGATCAACGGGACGTGATCCTGTCGGTTCGCAACCTGAACAAGATCTACGGGGATCCCGAGGCGGTTCAAGAAGCGGTCAAGCTCGTTAACGACGGGGTGTCCAAGGAAGAGATCCGGGATACCACCGGGGCCGTCGTCGGTGTTCGTGACGCCTCGTTCGACGTTCACCGCGGCGAGTTCTTCGTCATCATGGGCTTGTCGGGTAGCGGCAAATCGACGCTCGCTCGATGTCTGATCCGGCTGGTCGAGCCGACGACCGGGCAGATCATCGTCGACGACGAGGATGTCGCCGCCGCGAACAAGCAGCAGCTGCGCGAGGTTCGGCGCACGAAGCTCGCGATGGTCTTCCAGCACTATGGCCTGCTGCCGCACAAGACCGTCTACGAGAACGTGGAGTACGGCCTCAAGACCCGAGGGATCAAGGAAGCGGAACGGCGAAAAGCCGTCCTGGCGGCGATCGATCAGGTCGGTCTCAGCGGTTGGGAAGAGTCCCGCCCCGGTTCGCTCAGTGGCGGCATGCAGCAGCGTGTCGGCCTGGCTCGCGCGCTGGCCCATAACCCGCGCATTCTGCTGATGGATGAACCGTTCAGCGGCCTTGACCCGCTGATCCGGCGCGACATGCAGGATGAGTTTGCGACCCTCCGGGCCGAAGAGGCGATTACGACCATCTTCGTCACGCACGATCTCGATGAGGCCCTCAAGCTCGGCGACCGCATCGCGATCATGCGTGACGGCGAGATCATCCAGATCGCCACGCCCGCCGAGCTTGTTACCGAGCCGGCCGATGATTACGTCGAACGCTTCGTCGAAGGCGCTTCGCCGGCTCGCTTCATGACGGCGGACCAGCTGATGGAAGAGGATATCGCGACGATTGCGGCCTCGGCATCAGTCGTCGAAGCGACGGAATTCTTCAACCGCCGCAACCTCCATTCGGCCTTCGTCGTTGGCGACGACAACCGGCTTGACGGGGTTCTGAGCTGGTGGGCAATCGCGAAACGCCCTGACGGGACCGTTGCGGACCACGTCAAGCCCGCTCCTTCGGCATCGCCGGGAACGAGACTCGAAGACATCGTGCCGATGGCCGTCCAATCCGACCATCCGGTGCCAATCGTCGGGAAGGACAATGAGCTCGTCGGCGCAGTTCGCCGGCTCGATCTGCTCCAGACGCTGGCGCGCGACCTCGAAGAAGACGTCATTCTGGACGATTCAAGCAGCGAAGCATCAGTCAACGGCAACGGGCACGTTCAGCCAGACGGAGTAGAAGATGAACTCGGAGCCAGCCAGACCAGAACAGCGATTGGAGATTAGCAGATGGTAAGCGAACCATTTCGCGATACGGCAGATACCGGCAATATCGATATTGCAGAGCGCATCCGCAACGTCCCCTGGCTTGTCTGGGCGCTGATCGGCTTCGGTCTACTGTGGATCTCGACCCGTGTGACCGGCGAGACGCAGTTCCCGACGGAAGTGTTCGGACTGGACACGAATATCCCGCTCGCGAGCTGGACGAACAGCGCGATCGACTGGATGACGACCGAGTTCAATTCCTTCTTCGACGGCATCACGACGTTCATCCTCCAGCGGGTGCTCCTGCCGATCGAGAACTTTCTGGTCGGAATTCCCTGGCAGGTATTCCTTATCACCGTTGGCGTCCTTGGCTGGGTTAGCAGCCGCAGCAAGCTAACGACCGTCACGCTGGTCTTGCTGATGACGTTGATCGGTACCTTCGGATACTGGGAGCTCGGCATGATCACGCTCGCGATCATCATCGCATCCGTGCTGCTGTCTCTCGCAATCGGCCTGCCTATCGGGATCCTGGCCGCCCAGAGCGCGCGGTTCGACGCGATCTTGCGTCCGATTCTCGATGGTATGCAGACGATGCCCGCATTCGTCTATCTCCTGCCGGCAATGTTCTTCTTCGGACTCGGGAAGGTGCCGGCAGTCATCGCGACTATCGTCTATGCCGTACCGCCACTGATCCGGCTGACGACGCTGGGCATCAAGGGCGTATCGCCGTCTGCCGTCGAGGCTGCCGAGTCGTACGGAGCGACGCGCGGCCAGATTCTGCGCGACGTCGAGATGCCGCTGGCCTTGCCGGCGATCATGGCTGGAATCAACCAGACGACGATGATGGCCCTTGCCATGGTCGTGATCGCCGCACTGGTCGGCGCCGGCGGCCTGGGGCTGGAAGTCGTTCTGGCGTTGAATCGCCTCGACACCGGCCGCGGCGCCGAAGCCGGTCTGAGTATCGTCGCGCTGGCGATCATCATCGACCGCATCACCCAGGGCTTCGCCCACCGCTACGAGGAAAGCATCCAGTAGGGGGAAGGGAACAGAGGGAATAGGGAAGACGCCGAACTGTTTTCGGGATCGTCGACATCCTACTCACGACAAACTACGACCTTGCTCCCTGTTCCCTCACCAGCCCCCACACCGTCCAGGTTCCTGCGACCGCGAAGAGGACGAGAATAGCGATTCCGACAGGCTCTCCCCAGGTTGGACCGGGGAGAGCCTCGATCGTTGGCATCGCGGCGAACGGCGACGGAATCGGAAGCCAGTCGAGCGCCTGATCCATCAGGTAATCGTTTCCGGGTGTCGTGCGGTCGATGTAACCGGCGAGCGGCAGCCAGTGAAGCAGAGCCGACACCGCAGCGCTCCAGCCGAGGACGGCGACGACGATTGCCCTTCCCCAGACATCATGTGATCGCCAGACGCGGATCATCCCGGGAATCGCCAGCGCGGCGACCAACGGCACGACCGGCAAGAGATAACGAATCGGCGATCCCCACGTCTGCCATCCTCCGGCGCGAAGCGCCAGCAACGCGTAGTAGGCGATCGCCAGTGCCAGGGCTGCCCGTTGGGTCCGATGCAGCGGGCGTGGCACGGCAAGAGCGAAGGCGAGCCAGGGGGCGAACGGCAGGACTCCGGAGCCCCGGTCGAGCACCATGCCGAAGGTGTTCGGCAGCACCCAGGTCAAACGGAAGAATGTTCCGATCCCTCGTGAACCGAGTGCGACAGCGAACTGGGACAAGACGACGCCGACGACGATCGTGACAAGAAGTCCGAGAATCGCGGCGGCCGGAACCATCCGCCGTCGATCGATATTCCTCAATCGATCCCTGTTCGTCTGGAAGGCCGTGAAGGCGGCCAACCCGAAGAGTCCCGCAGCCAGCAGGATGAGCCGTCCATGCAGGATCGGCAGGGCGACGGCGATTACCGCCGCTCCAGCCAGCGCGCGATTCGATTTCGACCCCCGCTCCCAGAGCACGAGTCCCCAAACGAGCATCGTTGCCGCCACGAGGTCGGTGTAGAAGCGCACGGCGTAGGTCGAAAACGGCGCCAGCATCATCACGACCGCGACGGCAGTGAACGAATTGGCTGGTCGAACTCCGGATGCTAGGGCGAGCTGGTAGAGACCTGGGGCGAGGAGGACGCCTGCTGCGGCAGTGACCAGCAAGACGAGCCAGGTTCGGTCGAACAGCGTCAGCGGCGCCGCGAGGAGAGGAAGGCCGATATCGTAGTGGAGTTCCCCGGTCCGCTCTTCGTACACGACGGCAGTGACGCCGACATCTCCGGATACGGTTACGAGCTGCCTGTCCTCCCCGGCCGGAACCAGGGCCATTTCAGCGCACAGGCCGCAGATGCTGAGCTGGTCAGTGCCTGTGCCGCTATCGATCGTTGCCGTTGCAGCGTCCGGCGACGGGTTGAACATCGTCAGCCAGAGGCCCGCATCGTGGGTTGAATCTGCTGATAGTTCTATGGAATAGGTCCCGATCATCTCCAGCGGCGGTATTCGATAGCGGTTGCCGTCGACGATGCCGTAGAGACCCGCCGAAATCTCTGCTTCTTCGGTAACTCGGACCACGACCGTAGTTGCGCCGAAAACGGGGAGCGGTTCAATGACCGTCTGGCCAGGCCCTAATCCGATCGTGATCTCGCTCGTCGTCTGGTCCGAGCTCGTGACCAGGCGCACCGTCGTCTGTAGTGTGTTGCCGGTCGGGTTGTGGAGCAGGAGGCGGCTGGCGACCTCGGTGGAACCGTACCGGTCCCGGGGTAGCCCGCCGAAGATCCAGCCTTGCCGCAGATCTCCTCCGGCGATCTGCATTCCGTTGTAACGGTCGACTGCTTCGGCCAGAATTTCCCGGGATGCGTCGACGCGGACCGTCCAGTTGCCGCTACCGGCGCAGAGCCCGCTGCTCTCAGGTATCTCGAT
>JAWKPC010000014.1:0-122360 GCA_041390865.1 Thermomicrobiales bacterium | reverse complement strand
CTTCAACGGGTCGCGGATGAGCTGGTGGATCAGGGTGCAGCGGCCGTCGTCCTGATGGGGAGTCATGCCCGTGGGGATGCGATGCCGGAGTCGGACGTCGACATCATCGCGCTCGGCGAGGGAGCTCCCTATCTGTTGACCCGCCGGGAGAACTGGCTGCTTTCGATTTCCTGGACCACCCCAGCAGCAGTTCGCGCTTCGTTTCACTCTCCCCGGGAGGCTCCAGGGTCGGTGCCCGGCTGGCGTTCAGCGCGGGTGCTGGCTGACGCAGGCGGCGTCGCTGCGGAGCTTCAGGCGGAGGCTCTCGCCTGGACCTGGGACGTTGTCGGCGATGGGGCCCTTGATAAGTACGTTGCGGGAGAGATAGCCGGACTGGCCGAAGAAGTCCACAAGCTCGTCAATCTGAGGGAGCAGGGAAACCTGACCGGCGCGGCGGTTCAGCGGGGGATTCTCTCTTTCCGGCTCGGCGTGGTGATGGCGATTCATCTGCGAATACTTTTCGACACCGAGAACCGGCTCTGGGGGCTGGTGAACGAGCGCCTTGGCGAGCCCTGGAGATCGACGCAAGCCCGTGCCTTCGGTCTTGGCGACGAGACCTTCGCCGAGACATGCATGGCGGCGCTCGATCTCTATCGCCTCGCCGCCGGCGAAGTCGCGTCTCTCCTGGATGGCAGCCAGCGCGACGTTGTCCGGTACGCAGCAAATCTCTCGTCTTCCGCCGATTCTCTGGTGGACTCGTGAGGATACCGGCCCACGTCGCCATCGTCGTCGTTACTGAATACGAGGGCCGGTTCCTCCTGATCGAGGAGGATCGCGGCAAGCCGCAAGGGCATGTCTGGTACTTCCCGTCCGGTGCGTTGGAGGCCGGCGAGACTCTTGCCGAGGCCGCCCGCCGGGAGGTTCGCGAGGAGTCAGGCTACGAGGTCGAGCCGATCGAGGTCGTCGCGGTGGATCATGGGGCGTTTACCGGCTTCGAAGGCCTGCACTGGTGGAGGATCGTCGTCTCGGCTCGACTTGCGTCGACCACGTCCGCCCCGGTCGAGGAGCAGGACGTAACCGACATAGCCTGGTTGACCGTCGACCAGATACGGGATCGCGCGCTCCGCAACGACGATGCGGTCTGGCTCTGCGATGTCTCGCGGCGTGGTCACGGCCTCGCGATCGAACGGTGCCACTTCTTTGCCGATGGGCGGTTTGAAGGATTCTACGAATGAAAGCGGGGAGATCCGGTGGGGAACGACGAGCACAGCACGCCGCAGGACGCGATTGCTTACCCGTACGACGAGCGTATGGATGGCGATCTCTACGACGAGACGTTGTATGCCCTCCAGATCGAGCTGCTCAAGCTCCAGCGCTGGGTGAAAGCCGAGAACCAGCGGGTCGTGATTGTGTTCGAAGGACGGGATGCGGCAGGCAAAGGCGGCACGATCAAGCGCTTCAGGAAGCATCTGAATCCTCGCGGCGCCCGGGTGGTGGCCCTTGAAAAGCCGACCGAGGCAGAGCGCAGCCAGTGGTACTTCCAGCGCTACATCAGCCAGCTTCCGACCGGAGGCGAGATCGTCTTCTTTGATCGCTCCTGGTACAACCGCGCCGGGGTCGAGCGGGTTATGGGATTCTGCACGCCGGAAGAGTATCTCGAGTTCATGCGCCAGGCCCCGGAACTCGAGCGTTCGCTGGTCGATAGCGGCACGCATCTCTTCAAGCTCTGGTTCGCGGTCGGCAGAGACGAGCAGCGAGCGCGGATCGAGGCGCGCCGGGACGACCCACTAAAGCAGTGGAAGCTCAGCTCGCTCGACGATGTTGCGATGTCGAAGTGGGACGAGTACACCGAAGCCAGGCGGCTCATGTTCTACTACACCGACACGGCTCACGCGCCCTGGACGGTCGTGCTGTCGAGCGACAAGCGTCGAGCGCGGATCGGGGCGATCCAGCGCGTTCTCCATCAGATCGACTACAGCGGCAAGGATCCATCGGTCGCTGTCGCCCCAGATCCGCTCATCGTCGGGCCGGCCGATGACATGTTCACCGAGAGTTTCGATGAGTTCCCAAGCCTCGGCGATTGATGCGAAATCTTGTCGGTAACTTCCTGGGCTCCTGTCCTAACATAGCGCGTACGTAGCATGGCAATGCATCGCGTTGCGGGTACAGGATGCGGGTAGCATTCATCCCGACTTCGTTTGAGTCATGATTGTCTCTATGCCGTTGACTGCTCAAGTCGATGGTAGTGGACGCTTTCGCTTGAGAGCGATCGAGAACCCATTGATCGATCAATGCAATAGAGAACGGCCCGCTCGAATCATCGAGCGGGCCGTTCGACATTATCGTTGGGAGAAGAAATCAGGAGCTTCGGCGCCGCTGGCGATATTCACTGGTGATCCAGCGCGTGCGGGTCCGCGTGCATCGCCGGCAGCCGTCCGAGCGCAGCTCGTTGGTTCGGTCTCTGTTCATCTCTGCCATCAGCATCAGTTCGTTCATTCGCGTGATCCCCTTTCTTGTTCTCAATATCAAGTATCGGGGATTGCGGTCAATCCAACATCGGCCAAACCTCGCACATCCTGAGAGACTGTCAGCGAAACGTCCTACGAAGAACCTCGTAGTCCGGAGGATGCGTACGTACGCACCGCATAGCGGTGCCTAATTCGGCCGGAAATGCTCCAGACGCTGTTTGACGTCGGAAAGGAACCGGGTGGCGGCCAGCCCATCGAGTAGCCGGTGATCGACGGACATCGAGAGATTCATCATCGGCCGGATGCCGATCATGTCGTCGACGACGACCGGCCGCTTGACGATCGCTTCCATCGAGAGAATCCCGGCCTGAGGCTGGACGAGCAGGGGCGTCGATGAGATCGAGCCGAGCGTGCCGGGATTGTTCAGGGTGAACGTGCCGCCACTGACGTCGTCCGGTGACAGCTTGCCGTCCCGGGCGCGCTCGACGAGGTCGTTGACGGCTCTGGCGAGACCGGTGATGTTCTTCTCGTCGGCGCGCTTCAGAACCGGGACGATCAACCCGTCCTCCAGTGCCACGGCAAGACCGATATTGATCGCTTTGCGGCGAATAATCCGACCATTGTCCCAGACGGCGTTGATCTCCGGGTATTCCTGGAGTGATTCGACGACGGTGCTGAGCACGAGCGGGACATACGTCAGGCTGAACCCTTCGCGCTCCTGGAATTCGGCCTTGTGCGCTTCGCGGTAGTTGACCACGGCGCTCATATCGACTTCCATCCAGACAGTGACGTGCGGGGCGGTCGAAACCGACCGGACCATGTGTTCGGCGATCTGCCGGCGCATCGTACTGGCTTCGATCACTTCGTCGCCAGGCCAGACCTCGATCCGCGGCGCGGGCGCCGGAGCTCGCTCCGCGCCTGGTTCCGGAGCGCGGCTGGCCGGCCGGGCCGGTTCGGCCTGTTCGGCTGCATCCGGCCGCGCGATGTAGGCCTCGATGTCGGATTTCGTCACCCGGCCGCCGATGCCAGTGCCTTCGACCGTCGTCAGGTCGACGCTGTGTTCCTCGGCAAGGCGCCTGACGAGCGGCGATGATCGGATCTGGAGCAGTGCCTGCTCGTCGCGATCTTCGCGTGCCCGGGCGATCGCCGCGTCAATGTCTCGATCTGCACCGTTTGCGGACCGGGCGGCGCTGGAATCGTCGTCACCGGCGTCGTAGATCATCTCGTCGCTGGCTTCCATCTCCGACATCGGAGCGGCGGACATCACGACGGTGCGGTCTTCGGTCTCCTCACCGGCTTCGAGCTCGTCTACGGGGACCTCGACCGTGCCGTCACCGGTGTCGATGACGCAGATCGCCTCGCCGACCGGGACGACGTCCCCCTCGGCCGATATGATCTCGATCAACGTCCCGCTGACCGGCGCCGGTACCTCGGCGTTGACCTTGTCGGTGACGACCTCGACCATCGGGTCATAGCGGTCGACCCGATCGCCGACCTTCTTGAGCCAGCCGGCGATCGTTCCCTCGGTCACGCTTTCGCCGAGCTTCGGCATCTTGATCGTCGTGCCCTGCCTGGTTTCTGCCATGCCGGTCCTCTTTCGGTTGCTCTAGAACGCTGTCAGACGGTCGATGGCGGCCCGGATATCGTCTTTGTCGAGCAAGAATGCCTTCTCCAACGGTGGGCTGTAGGGCATCGCCGGGACGTCCGCAGACGTCAGCCGGACGACCGGCCCGTCGAGATAGGCGAATGCTTCCTCGGCGATGATCGCGGCAATCTCGCCGCCGATGCCGCCGAACCGGTTCGCTTCGTGGACGATCAATGCCTTGCCGGTCTTCATGACCGATTCGAGAATGGTTTCGTTGTCCAGCGGCTTCAAGGTTCGAAGGTCGATCACTTCGATCGATCCGCCCTGCTCGTCGACGAAGTCGTCGGCGGCTTGCAGTGCTTCGTAAAGGTACGCTCCATAGGAGATGATCGTCAGATCGCTGCCCTCGCGGACGATCTTCGCTTTGCCGATCGGCACGGTGTACGGCTCGTCCGGAACTTCAGCCCGGATCGCCCGATACGCCTTCTTGTGCTCGAAATAGATGACGGGATCGGGGTCGAGGACTGCTTCTCGCAGCAGCCCCTTGGCGTCGTAGGGGTCGATCGGCGCGACGACCTTCAGACCGGGAACGTGCGTGTAGATCGCCTCGATCGACTGGGAGTGATAGAGCGCGCCGTGGATGCCGCCGCCGTACGGCATTCGGATCACCATCGGGCAGCCCCAGTCGCCGTTCGAGCGGTAGCGTAACCGCGCGACCTCGCTCATGATCTGGTCCATGGCGGGCGTGCTGAAATCCTGGAACTGCATCTCGGCGATCGGGATGAGTCCGTTGGCGGCCATCCCGACCCCGGCGCCGATGATCAGCGACTCGGCCAGCGGCGCATCAATCACCCGCATCGGCCCGTACTTGTCCTTCAGCCCGTCCGTGACCCGGAAGACGCCTCCGCGGGTTCCGACGTCTTCACCGAAGATGACGACGCGCTCATCTTCGGCCAGCGCTTCGTCGAGGCCATCGTGGATTGCCTGAATCAGAAGCTTCTCTGCCATATCCGGACTCCCGTTCTTGTTCCCGCGCCGGAGCGTGACGAGCCGACGAGCTACCGTTCGAAATAGACGTGTCTGGCGTAGCTGTCGGGGCTGGGTAGCGGCGCGTCTTCGGCCTCGGCCGTCGCGTCGTTGACTTGCTGTCTGATTTCCGATTGCGTCGATTCGACCCACTCGTCGTCGATCACGCCGAGTGATTTCAAGCGTTCGGCCGTGACGCGGATCGGCCCGTTCTCCCGGAGGACTGCGAGTTCTTCTTCCGGCCGGTAGGTCCGGTCGTCGTCGTCGCTGGAGTGAGGGTGGAATCGCCGGACCATCGCCTCCAGCAGCGTTGGCCCTCCGCCGTTACGAGCCCGGTCGACTGCTTCTCGGGCGGCGAGATAGACCTCGACTGCGTCCATGCCGTTTACCCGAACGCCGGGCATGTCATAGCCCCTGGCCCGGTCGGCTACCCGCTCGACACCCATCTGGAGCCTCGTCGGGACCGATATCGCGTATTCGTTGTTCTGACAGAAGAAAATTACCGGCAAGTCATAGATCGAGGCAAAGTTCATCGCCTCGTGGAAGTCTCCCTCGCTGGTCGCGCCTTCGCCGAAACAGACGACGGTGACGGTATCCTCGCCGCGCGCTTTGGCGGCGAATGCGATCCCCGTCGCATGGGGCATCTGGGTCGCGATGACGCTGGAACCGGAGAAGATGCGCCGGTCACGGGCGCTGAAGTGGTTCGGCATCTGCCGGCCGCCGCTGGTCGGGTCGTCGGCTCGCGAGAGCTGGGCGAGCAGAATGTCTCTTGGCGTCAGCCCGAAGGCGATCGAGAGCGCCACGTCCCGGTAGTACGGGACGAGCCAGTCTTTCGAGGTATCCATCGCCGCCGCCATGCCTGCCTGGGCGGCTTCGTGGCCCTGCCCTGAGACGGCGAAGGGAGCCTGACCGGCACGGTTCATCTGCCACATGCGCTCGTCGACCGCTCGGGCCACCAACATCGTTCGAAACATCGAACGCAGAAGGTCGGGATCGAGGTCGGCTAACTCCTCGGACGGACCGTCTGATGTACGCGGCGGTGTTTCGTGCCTGGCTTCGGTTGCCATGGTGGGTCCTCCGATTCGTTGGAACCTGACGAGAGACTGTTCCTGATCGAGATAATCCAGAACTCGCCCGGTTCGTCAGGCTTTTGCCGTATTCAGTTTTCGAGCCCCGCGCGCTGCCTAGAGATGCAGCGGGCCGTCGGCGGTCGCCAGCGCGGCCTCATGCATAATCTCCGACACTGTCGGGTGTGCATGGACGGTGATGCCAAGCTCCCAGGCGCTGGCTTCGAACATCATCGCAAGCCCCGCTTCAGCGATGAGCTCCGTCGCAAGGTGACCGAGGATGTGGACGCCGAGAATCGTGTCGGTATCCTCGTCGACGACGATCTTCGCGAAGCCGGTC
This sequence comes from Thermomicrobiales bacterium, assembly GCA_041390865.1. Lineage (GTDB taxonomy): Bacteria > Chloroflexota > Chloroflexia > Thermomicrobiales > CFX8 > JAUIIK01. The sequence continues at coordinate 115,895 of JAWKPC010000014.1, read as the reverse complement.
GTGTCGCCGTCGACGCGCGCCTTGCCGCTTGCCTGCATCGGGAATTTGCCGGTCTTGACGTTGTAGCCGGCATCCTTGGCTTCCTGCTCGGTGAGACCGACCGAGCCGATCTCCGGATGGCAGAATGTGACCCACGGGATCTTGTTGTAATCGAGCACGTGCGGCTTGTGACCGGCGATGTGCTCGACAGCGACGATGCCCTGGTGCATCGCGGTATGCGCGAGCTGCTGGAGCCCGGTGACGTCGCCAATCGCATAGACGCCATCGACGTTTGTTCGCATGTAGTCATCGACGGCGATGTAGCCGCGATCGGTGGTTTCGACGCCGATGTCGGACAGGCCGAACCCTTCGATGTTGCCGTAGCGTCCGATGGCAACGAGCAGGGCGTCGGCTTCAATGACGTCGTCCTTGTACTTCATCTTGACGCCGTTCTCCGAGACCTCGAAGTCGTCCGGGGCCGGACGATGGCCGGAGATGACGTTGATGCCCTGGCGTTTGAACGAGCGCTCGAGATCGCGGGCAACCTCGGCGTCTTCGTTCGGAGCGATATTGCCGACAACTGTCACTTCGGACTCGAATTCGTGATAAACACTGGCGAATTCCAGTCCCGTTGCGCCAGCGCCCCGGATGATGACGCGCTTCGGGAGGTCTTCGCTGAAGGTTGCGTGATCGCTGTTGATGATCGTTGTGCCGTTGGATTCGAGGCCCTCCATCTCACGCGGCGTCGAGCCGGTGTCGATGATCACGGCCTTGCTTGCTTTGACCGTCTGGGTCTCGCCATCTTCAGACTCGACGCGAATCTCGCGCGGTGAGACGAGCGTGCCCCAGCCCTTGAAGGTGTCGATTTTGTGCTTGCGGAACAGGTACTCGATGCCGTTGTAGTTCTGGTCGACGACATCCCTCGAGCGGCGCATCGCCTGGGCGTAGTTCAGCGTTACGTCGCCGGGGTTGACGCCGAATTCGCTGGCCTTGCGGACAGTCGATGCCACTTCTGCTGCCTTGAGCAGGGACTTGGCCGGGATGCAACCACGATGCACGCAGGTGCCTCCGACAAGGTCCTTCTCAACGACGGCGGCTTTCAGGCCGAGCTGGCTCGCTCGGATCGCGGCAACATAGCCGCCGGTGCCACCACCCAGGAATACGACGTCGTAGTCGTTCGCCGACATATGGATATCGTCACTTTCTCTCGCTGAATTCACGCACTTGGTCCGGCGCGCTGTCCGGACATCTCCAGTATAACAGTGCTACTTGACGGTTCTCATCAACATGCGTGGATCGGAGTCCGTCTTGACCGGCTCGACCCGAGCGCCGAGAGGGAGTAGCATCTGTATCCCCTGCTCTTACTATTGAAAGAGTAGCAGGCAAGCAGCCGTTGGAGGGAACGGACGCTGACCGAAGCTGGACCGTCATCGAACTACGAGAAACCATTCGGCTGGTGGGGATTGGAACGGGACCATGCCGAACCTCGCTCGCTCCCATGGCTGATCGCCACCGGCACGCTCGGCGCCGCCGAGGCCGCGATCCTGTCGCTGGCGGTCGAGATGCGGCGGAGCGTCATCGTTGCTGCGGCTGAAGACAAAGCCGGCAAGACGACGCTGCTTACCGCTCTGCTCCAGTTCATGGACCCGTCAACCCGCCCGGTCTACATCCGCGGCATTTACGAACGCTTCGAGTATCTCAGCCAGCTCGATCCCGTCGATCGCTACGTGCTTTGCAACGAGATCAGCGCCCATCTGCCTACCTATCTCTGGGGCCGGGGAGTCCGGAATCTCTTTGCCGGTCTGGGAAATGGATTTCCGCTCGCCACGACGATGCACGCGGGCTCGTCCCAGGAGGCGATCGACGCGTTGCAGTCGTATCCGCTGGAGGTTCCTCCTCAATATGTCACCGGCATCGACCTGATCGTGACGCTCCGCAAGGGTATGGTCGACGGGCATCAGGTCCGACGCGTCGTCGCTGTCGACCGCATTCGCGAGCGGCGGGGTGTTCCTGACCTTCAGCAACTGGCGGTGCGCGATCCGATGCGGGCCGCGCCGCAGATCTTCTCCGGCCGGATGGTCGCCGCCATCGCCGCCTGGGGAAACCTGACGGACAATGAAGCGTCCCGACTGCTCGCGTCCCAGGAGCGCTTTCTGGCCGAATCGACTGCGGAGTTTGCCAATGATCCGCAGGGGTTCAGTCAGGCACTGGAGCGGTTCCGGTCGGGTAACTAGCCGCTGAGATATGCATGGAACATGCCGGAATCGGGTTTGGTGATGCTGGTTTGTGCGTTGCCTTCAGCGGCAGGATGGCCCAACGACCCGCAAGGTGTCACGTTTCATTTCTTGGCATCCCGATGGAAGGAGGGATCTAGCTCCGAAATCGATCCGTGCCACGGATGAGAACAGCGTAGCCAACCGATACAGCGAAGGAGCATCTCCACGCCGCAACGCCAGGCTGGTGGTCGTAGATCCCTCCCTGGCTAGGGATGCCGGTCGTCGGGGCATTCGACTTTTCCGGCGTGTGCAACGGCGTCGCGAGGAAACGAGCGCGTATCCGGTGCGTGTCGTCGGATTCAGAACGTCGCCGGCGACGCGGCTTGTAACGTTGGCACGCGGCTGGCAAGCCCCCGCCCGGCACTGCCAGCTGCAGAAGCAATGTGGTTACGCGGCTACCGGGATGGCACGAAGATCGGTGGGAGCTTCCGTTTGTGTTCCGAGGAGCGGTGCAGACTGGTTACCCGATGGAGTACCGTGGGATCGATGTTGCTGGTGTCGCCAGCTGCGATCGCCTCCAGCGCGCCATCGAGCTGTTCGTAGGTGATGCCAAGCTCGGTTTCGTCGGTCTGGCCCTCCCAGAGCCCTGCAGAAGGCGGACGGTCGATAATCCGGGCCGGCACGCCCATATCTCTGGCGAGTTCGCGGACCTGGACTTTCAGCAGGCTGCCGAGGGGGAGCAGGTCGACCCCGCCATCGCCGTACTTGGTGTAGTAGCCGACCTGCAGCTCACTCCGGTTGCCGGTGCCGACGACCATATAGTCCAGCGTATTCGCGACGTGGTAGAGCGTCATCATGCGTAGTCGGGGTTTCAGGTTTGCGTTGGCCAGCTGGGAGCCGTCGGGAAGTAATTCGATGAAGAGATCGAACATGCGCCCGAGATCGATCTCCCGATATTCGATTCCCCAGGTGTCGGCCGCGAGACGGGCGTCCTGGACGTCCTCCGGCGAGGAGTGAGCGGGCATGGCGATGCCGACGACGTTCTCGGGGCCGACCGCCCTTGCGCAAAGTCCGGACGCGACGGCGGAGTCGATACCGCCGCTCAGGCCGATCACAGCGCCGGACAGGCCCGCACCTTCGATCTCACCCCGGATCCATCCCGCAATCTCATCGGCCAGCGACATCGCCGTGTTTCCCCTTCTCCAAGCTATAGCAGGTGAGATTGTACTCGCCCGTCCAGTACTTTCGATTCTCCGAAGACGCGAATCCATGGCCGGGCTCATTCGTTAGATGTAGTGAGGGATGAGAGGGGCTGTTCGGCCTGAGGAGCCACAGCCCCACGGTTGAAAGTGAACAGCTCGCATGTTGATCTGGATGGCTATCGCCGTCGCGGCGGGGCTTACGATCATTTCAATTCGATCGATGGCGTTCGCGTTCGCGGCATCGCTTGATTCCTCGCAACCCACGACGTTCCTCGGGCCCGACGGCGTCGTATCCGAGGCCCCTCCCGCCGACGACCGCCTCGGTCCAACCGAACTCTGGATGCTCCTCGTCGAGATCCTCTTCTCGATCGCGATCTGTACGCTGATCATCGGCTTTGCCTTCGCGGCCGCCATGCCGGGACGCTTGATGGTCGGAGCCTTGCTGGCTCAGGTCGCAGTTATCGGTTCGCTGCTCGCTCCATCGATCGGCTACCGGATCGGGAGTGTCATCGTCCGGCCCACCGCACTGGCCCTGGGGATCGCCCAGATCGCACACGTCGCCTTCTTCATCCGGGCGATGCAGGCGCTGCTCGGTTAGATCCTTCGTCGATCGACGGTTCACGTAGAATTGCCCCATATAGCCATGTCCATGTCATAGTTTCGGAGTGTGCGCGTTCATGCTGGCAATTCATGTCGTCGTCTTCGCACATCTGGTCTGGCTCGGCCTCTATCTTCGCAACCGCGCCGGCGACAGCAGGGCTGGCAACCTCACGTCCGCCGCGTTGTTGATCTTCGCCTACGCAGTCGTTCTCCATAGATACGCGGATGCTGATGATCCGACCTCTGATTTCGCGCTGCTGCTGGCGCTCACGACGGCTGGTCTGCTTGCCCTTGCGTTCTACTCTCTATCTCGTTCGTCCGATGAGGCCGATCGCTTTGGGCCTCCGGCCGCTGTCGCTGTCGCCGCTACGAGCATGGTTGCGATCGTAGCGGCCAGGCTGTTCGAACTGTCGCCCGGGGCGAGGGTTGCCGGTCTGGTCATCGCGGTCGCCGGCGCCGTCTTCGTTGCTGGCGGGCTGGTGGTCGGCCGGCGGCTGGCCGGGAGCGCGGCGAGGCGTTTCTGCCGGATGTGTTCCGTTCCTACGACTACTCATTCCTGATCGCGTCGCTTTTCGGCGGCCAGGTGGTCCTGGCGATGTGGACCGGTCCCGGCGCGACCGGTCCGATGGTTTTCTTGTTGCTCGGCACGATTACGGCGGCAATCGCCATCCAGGTCTACCTCGATCGGGTGCAGACGCTGCTCGACCGGATCGCCTTCGCCAATGTACCGTGGCTTCGTCACGAGCGCGCCGAGTTACGTGAGGTTGAGAATCTGTTGCCTCGGGTGAACATGACCGATCCGTTGACGATCGAGGAGGACGAGTTCAGCCGTCTGACTCGGCGTGCGCTGAGCAGCTATGGTGACCTGACGAAGCTGGCGACGAGCCCGCTGACCAACCTGCCCGAGGTTCACCGGCGGCTTGCCGCGCGCTCGGTCGAACCATCGACCCTGGAGCGAGCCGGAGAGCTGAAAGTCCTCCTGGCCGAAGCGATCGAGCAGTTGAAGCCGCGTACCGGTCAAGAGTACGGCACGACCGATGAGTGGCGCTTCTACAACGCGCTCTACTATCCGTACATCATAGGCATGCGACCCTACAGCACCACCGCCGTGCACAGTTTCGACGCGCCGGAACAGTGGGAGGTTCTTGAGTGGTTCCGGACCTACGTTCCGGAGCGGACACTCTACAACTGGCAGAACTCGGCGGCCGCGTTGATCGCCTCTCATCTGCGGGAGCAAGAGGAGCTGGCGATGTCTCCGCCAGGCGTCTCATCACCCGAGCTCAGCACGGCCGTCTAGTAGTCTGCGACATGTGATCTGAATGTGATCTGATCAATCCCCCACTGCGTCCCGGGCGACTCCACAGCATCCACATTGACGCTCCTATGTCAATGGAGCTGGCGATATCAGGCAATCATCCGCTCCGGTTCGGGGGAGAGGAGTGGTAGACAGCGTTGCCATTGCCGGTAGATCCGGCGCACGATGTAGCGTTTGAGTGCCCGGATCGCATCCCGATAGCTCTTGCCTTGCGCTCGCCGTTTGGCAACGTACGTTTTCGCCTCGGCGCTGTGCCGTACCTGACTCAGGGCAATCCGATGCATGATGGCGTTGAGTTGCCGGTGACCGTTGCGGTTCAAGCGATGGCGCACCCGGCCCGCGGAACTCACTTCGAGCGGTGCGACCCCGGCATACGCGGCCAACTGCCGCTCACTGGCAAAGCGTCTGCCTGGCCCGAGATAGCCGGCCAGCATCCCGGCCGTGAGCAACCCCACCCCGACGATCTCGATGAGTGGTGCCGCCACCGCGGGCGCCGTGTCCCGGATCTGCTGCTCCAGACCATCGATTTCCCCCACCAGCTCCGCCAGCTGCCGGGCTCGACGCCGAACCTGCTCAACCCGGACCTGATCAAGAGGGGATGCTCCCGGGATCTCGTACATCTGCCACTGCTCCAGATCGGCCGGCCGTTGGAGACGGGCCTTCGGTTGACCCGGTTCGAGCTGTTGGATCAGGGCATGCAGTTGATTGCGTACCCGGGTCGCTGCCGCCTGCAGATCATCGCGTTCGTGGGTCAAGAGCGCAAGGATCGCACTGATATCCTCGGCCTGAATCCGGGGCAACCGCACGGCCTGTGCCCGGACAACGGCGGCAATGGCGACGGCGTCTTGCTGGTCGCTCTTGTCGAGCCGGCCACGTCCACGACGGCCGAGGACGGTCAGGCGCGTGTTGACCTCGTACACTACCTCGCCCTGGGTCACCAGGAACTGAGCCAGGCCTCGCCCGTAGTTCCCGCTCCCCTCAAGCCCCCACTGGCGCTCGTCCCCAACCCCCTGCACCCACTGCAACAGGTCCTGCCAGCCGGCCGGGGTCGTGTCTCCCTGCCACCAGTCGAGGATCTGGCCCTGGTCATTGAGCAGAGCGGCCGTATGCTGCCATTTATGACAATCGACGCCGATCCAGTGCATGCCGTACACTCCCGTCAGGATTGACCGTCACCCTGTCTGGCTCGCCAGGACTCTTTTGGGACAGATCCGGCTGGGATCGACAGGCTCCTATAAGGGCAGAGGCAGATGGAGACGGTCGCCAATCACGCAGGGGACGCGCCACGACAAGTCAACAGCTGGGCAACAACTGCGCCAGTCATTTCGTGAGTCAGTGGCGCGTCCCACTCCCCCTATTCTGACAAAGAGTCATTTCGAGCGGAGCGAGAAATCTCAGTCGAACCCCAGGGACATGCTGCACTGAGATTTCTCACACCCACTTTCCGCTGGTACCCGGCTCGAAAGCACACCGTGGATACTATTGGGCAACCCATGATCGAGCAACATGCTTGTCAATCCAGAGCCACAAGCCGCTAGCCCGGAACATTCATGGACACTGTCGATGCCACTGCATCGTCCCGCCTGGAGACGTTCGTGGCGGAGATCGTGCGAGCAGGCTGAGTAGTCTGGTGTTTTCCTTAGTACCTGTCATCCTCATCCACGTCTTCCCGACCGCAGCGGACCGGCGGGATCTTCATGGGGTTGGAGCTTTACGAGGCGAACGAACGGCTACAAACTCCATGCCGCTCCCCGCCTAGCTCCAACGGCCTGGCTAGATCCTTCACTGCGCGGAGCCTTCGTTCAGGATGACATTGAGGGGACTCTTGGAGCTTTCGGGGAGGATGAGCAGAATCGAACAGCACGGAACATCGAGGGCTCAGTTGTGCGTGGCGGACACAACCGACACGGCTCGGCGGATGTTTGGGTCGTTCGTGGATGATACGGAATCATGGCGGAGGCTTCCTGAATCACCTGTCCAACATTGCGCGCACTGACCATGGCAATGCATCGCATTGCAGGTACAGGGCACGGGAAACACTCATCCCGACTTCGGGTGACAAGTACCACTCTCAAGCAATAGATGTCCGCAGGATCGTCCGTTGGCCGTCGAGGCGGCATCCGAATGGCCGGAAATCGGTGCCAGGTACTGCCATCGGCCGGAATCCGGCAGTAGATTGCAGTGATTCTGGTGGTGCCGGCAGTGGTGCGACGCATACCGTGCGGGCAACGGATTCGATTGTTTCGCCGCAAGGAGGTTTGGCGGATGGCAGTTCAGACACAGGCGGTCTCCTCAAAGGCCGGTGGCGATCGGGAGTCATTGCTTCGACGGGCACTGATTGGCGATGCGCTCTTCTGCGCCGTGGCCGGTGCCGCGATGATCGGCGGCTCCAGCAGGATCAGCCAGTTCACCGGACTCACTCCGAACTGGGTTCCGGCGGTCATCGGCGTCGGGGTGCTGCTCTGGGGCGTCGAAGTTGGCTATCTCGGGAGACGGGAGGCGTTGAGTGCCAACACCGCAAAGTTGGTGATCGGCGCCGATATCGCGTGGGTTGTTGTAAGTTATGGAGTACTCGTCTCAGGAGGTCTGGATTTGACGACGGCCGGCAAGTGGACGATCGGTATCCTGGCGGAGATCGTCGCCCTGTTTGCGGTCGTGAAGTATCTCGGCCTGCGTCGAATGCGTTCCTGAAGCGATACTGAAATGTCGTTGATAATAGGCAAAGGTAGGTAAACATGGCAAAGACAGGCGCGGACTTGTCGAGCGAGTTCAATGACCGCGCGACCGAGTTCGCGGAATTGATTCGCGGCCTCGACGACGAACAGTGGCACGCGCTCTGCGAGGCCGAGAACTGGTCTGTCGGGACGACGGCCCATCACGTTGGCCAGAGCTTCAATTCCACCTGGGGAATCACCGAAGCAATCATGGCCGGCAGCGTGCCGCCGGTTTCCTGGGACGACATCAATGCGATGAACGCAGCCCACGCGGCCGAGTTCCCGAATCCCGACAGAGCCGAGACACTGGCACTGATCGAAGACTCGGCGGCGAGCGTCACCGAAGCGATCGCCGCGCTCGATGATGAGGCGCTCGACAAGAGCGCCGTTGTCGCCGCGTTCAGTCCCGAACCGCTGGCGGCGCGGAACTGGATCGAAATGGTGGTCATCGGCCATATCGGTATGCACAAGCCGAGCATCGAAGCCGCAACTTCTAGCTAGGTTCCGGAAGAGCTACGTATTGGACCCGGAGGGGAATCGATTCCCGTTCGGGTCTTCTAATCCGTGCGCTGGCGCTACGAGCGCGGCGTCCAGCGGGCCTTTCCAGATTTCCAGAGTTCGACCAGTGACTCGCGATCCCCGGCATCGGTGAGCCAGTCTTCCTCGCGGATGGTGGTTGGCGCGCCGTGGCCGGGATAGAGGGTGGTGGATTCCGGCATTTTCGCGATTCGCAGAACGGTTGATGCCAGTGCCCAGGCGTCGGATTCGGGCCGCTCGAGGTATCCTGCTCCGCCCTTCAGCACTGCGTCGCCGGTGAAGAGCACATCGGAGTCCTGGAGCCAGAGGCTGATGCTGCCCGGGCTGTGTCCGGGAGTGTGGAGTACCTGGATCTCGTGTCCTGCTATGTCGATGCGGTCGCCTTCGCTGAGCTCCTCGTCCAACTCTACAGGCTCGATGACGAATGGGATATCCGTCCGTTGCCCCATCGGGTCCGAGAAGAGCGGCCTGTCGGCGGGGTGGCCGTAGATCGGGATACCGAGGTTATGGACCTGGCTTGCGTCGGTGATGTGGTCCCAGTGCCCGTGGGTGGCGATGAATCGTCGGACCGGCGCGTCAAGCTCTTCGCCGGCTTCGAGGGCCGCCCTCCAGGCGTCGCGTGGGGCGTCGATCAGGATACTTTCCCGGCCTGGCGCGATGATGGCATAGCATGCCGTCAGCATCGGCCCGCCGATGAATCGTCGAATGGTTAGCTGTCCGGTCGTTTGCATTCCTGATCTTCCTAAATATGCGTCTCGTCTATCACCATTAACGCAGGCCGAGCCCGATGCATTTCCCTCATTCTACGGGAACGAAAACGCAACGAGACATAACGTGTGACTTTCCGATGGTTTTCAGCGTCCCGGGTCACAGCACGAGGCCCGCTTCGGGGAAAGCGGGCCTCGTGGGAAGGAAGAGTGTGCATACCCTGAGTTGTCGTCACAACTCGCATGGGAAAGGGGATGGTTTTTCGCGAAACCAGTCGGGGGAACTGGCTTCTGGACAGTAAATCCGCTATTTCAACAGTAGTTACGGGAAACGGGAAAAGAGTCTGTCCGCCCGTCCGTGCTATTGTGATTGGAACATTCGAGACCTGTCTCAGTTCGCAATCAGAGAGGACAGACGATGGCTTCCAACTACGGCGAGATGACAAAAACCGAACGAGTTATGGCGGCGGTGCATGGCGAGGAGGTCGATCGCATACCTGTCTGTTTCTGGCACCATTTCCGGCCCGCCGGATCCGGACGGCGGATGGCGGAAGCCACCTTCGATTTCTTCGCGGCGACGTTCGACCTCGACATCATCAAGATCATGCCAGACATCGAATATCCATTCCCGCGCCGCTCGATTCGCGACCTCGATGGCTGGAGGCTGATCGAGCCGATCGATGTCGACCGCTCCCGTTTCTTCAACCAGCGTGCCGTTGCGATCCAGGCGTTGAGAGACGCCGTCGGCTACGAGACACCAATCATCATGACCGTCTTTTCGCCGCTCTGCGAAGCGCTCCATTTCACTGAAACCCGCGAGATGTTCTTCGAGCACTACGAGCAGTCGCCGTCGGTCGTTCACGAGGCGCTGGCGACGATCGCCGAGAATCTGCGAGCGCACATCCAGCACACATTGGATAGCGGCGCGGACGGTGTCTTCTTCGCGTTGCAAGGCTGTACCGACGCGTCTGACCCGCGACCAGTACCGGGAGCTTGGCCGGCCGTACGATCTCGTTTCCCTCCAGGGCTCGCGCGACGAGCTGGCTGAATATTCTCCACGTCCACGGTGACGAGGATCTCCATTTCGACGAGATTCTGGACTATCCGGTCCAGGTGCTTTCCTGGTCTGACCGTCTCGCGGGCCCGAGCCTGAAGGAGGTCCGGTCACGAACGAGCAAGTGCCTGATGGGCGGATGGCACGAATTCGGCGCGCTGTCGAATGGACCCGAAGACGAGATTCGCAAGGAAGCCGAGGACGCGATCAAGCAGACCAACGGCCGCCGCTTCATCCTCGCCAACGGCTGTTCCGTTCCCGACGACACGCCCGAGGAGTGGCTCCACGCCGCACGCGAGATCGTCGACTCGCTCGAACTCCCGGGCTAGCCGAGAAGGCGGGGTTGAGGACGCTGGGAACTGGGAAGCAGCCGCTTCGAACGAACGGTATGGTCAACATGGCAGATCGAACGCAATCTGGTCGGGCCACGGGTGCAGGTCAATACGGCTCCCGCGCGTCCATTGTCGTTTTCTCACGCCCATGAGCTCGGCCACGCGCAAGGAGCGCGGCACAGTGATCGCCCTGATCAGCGATGTCTTCTTCGGGATCACCGTGCGAAACGTCGGTAGAAAGCTCGATTTCGAGATGATCCTGATTCGCGATCCAGGCGAGCTCGATCAGACGCTGGCCGTCTACGAGCCGGACCTGCTGATCGTCGACATGACCGTGCCGGGCGAGGACGAGGATGCCTGGGACCGGATTGAGGAGGTCGTCGAGACCGGCGTCCGGGTGCTGGCCTTTGGGCCGCACCGGGAGGTGGAGCTTTTCAAGATGGCCAAGAGCGCGGGCGTCACGAGGGTCGTCGCCAACTCCCAGTTCCACCGCGAGATGGGCGAGCTGATCAACCGTTACGCCCTCCCGCCGCCGGAGGACGAAGAGGATGACGACTGACCGTCACTGACCGGTCGTCAGCCGCTCTCCCGTCATCGCATCAATCCAGATGAAATGGTCGCTGTCCGGGCTGGGTACATTGCTCAGCCCGAACTCCCATGCGAGCCTCCAGTGAGCCTCCATGTCAATGATGACCTGGCCATCCACCGTGTCTTCAACGAAGTTACTAAAGGTCACCGCAAGTCTCACCGATTCGATACTTGCGCCTTCTAGTGTGGGATTGATTGCGATGATCTGTTCGGCGGTGTCGCGGGCGGCAGATTCCGGAATCTCGGCTTCCCGTGGCCCGTCGTATGGATAATCGCGATCTATATAGCGGACAACGAGTCCGGTTTGCAGGCTCACACCAACCTCAACCGTGGTCGGTAACCAGACCCCGTCGTCTTCGATAGCCCAGGTGACATTCAGTAGGTAGTCATTGAGTTGCAGAGTCTCGGATGATACGAGTGTGAATTCACCAAAATCCACGTTCTTTTGCTCGAAGAAGTCTTCGGCGATGGCCCGAGCTTCCCGCTTATCAACAGAATGCCAGGGCTGAACCGGCAACGTGTTGCTGTTGAGATCAGCTGCGAAAATCGAATTCTCTGCGACTTCCACAAAGAATTGGTTCGCATACTGGGGCTGATCTTCCATCGCTGGTGCCGAACGGCTGAGATTAACGAAGACGAGGCCGGCGCTCTCCTGGACCCGGTCCACGACGAGTTCCGCAGTCTGATCGTCGAGGAAGTCACGTACCTTCTGAACTGCTTGCACGGTCGCTGGCGTTGCTGAACTCGGCGAGTTTCCGCCGACGACGACATCGAACACCCACGTCACGAAGACTTCACGATTGAGGGTGGGATGGCTGCCCCATGAAGCGCGGGCGACGATTACAAAGTGTCCCTCGGTCGCGATCTGGAAAGGAACCTCCGGCGCCGTCGGATCTTCTGCGATGTCGGTGAGGGTCGGCGCTGACTGAACCGCGAATGCCGGGTCATCGATGGTTTCGCCTTGTGCGTTGGACGCTTCGTTGCCGGCATACCGGTAGAGTTCGAACGTCACCTCATCTGGAGGTCGAGAGAATTCGTCGCCGTATATCTCGAGCGCGAACGGCTCTCCATTTTCAACTTGAACTGGCTCTCGATCGAAAACGACTACTGGAGCTTCGATGCTCGCGTACGTTTGATCGATATCGCTAAACTGCCAGGATTAGCTGCCAAGATAACCATCGACCAGCGTGCTGCCATCGCGCAACCGCGCTTGAGGGGGAATCATCAGATTGGAGGGCTCACCGGCAGGCGTCGGCGTTATCGATGTGGGGGTCGGAGGCGCCACCTCGGTGGCCGTCGACACTACGGTTGCTGTTGGTTTGGCTTCGTCGTCAGCCTGCAGTATCTCACCGGGCCGCCAGGCCGGCGGACTCATCAGCGGTCCACTGAAACCGGTGTCGACGAGATTTGTCAGCGATCCGCTGACCACGTCGTAGAGCATCAGTTCATAGCCGATTGAGTTTCCGGAGAACAGCGCCCCGAACCGCAGGAATGCGAGTTTCCGTTCCTCTGGAGACCAGACCGGAAAAGCGCCGGTAAAGGAGTCTGGAACCTGGGTTACTTCGTTACCGAGACTATCCGAGATCCAAAGGGTTGATCCGCTCATCGTCGATGTTGCGAATGCCAGGGAAGAACCGTCTGCTGACCAGACAGGACTTGATCCGTCTGATGTGAATTGATGGATGTCCTCGAACGTAGCAGTCTCAGGGACGAAACGAACGATCCGGATCTCGCCGTCTCCGGAAATCGCGATCTCGTCGGCGGTCGACCAGCTTGCGCCGTCTCCAGGCGTACTAGCTAGTATGGATAGCAGTCGACGCTCCTCGTCCGGGACGGAGGTGTCCGCGATTACCAGACGTGAATCCGTCTCGTCGTACACGACGAACATCAGGAGTCTGCTGTCCGGCGACCATGCCGGCGCGTCGGTAGAACCTGGAGCGGGATAGTTCTCTAGTGACTCGACTTGACGCCAGTCTCGGCTGTCGACGTCGATTACGACGACGCCGCTGAGAGAACCGCCCGCAACGGATCCGGCATCGAATCGCTTCAACGCGATGGATCGTCCATCAGGCGACCACGAGGGATATCGGAGGTGAAGATCATCTTCGATTGACGGTGAGTGCACTTCGCGAATGTTCTTGCCATCGGCATCCATCAGGTACAGCGCGTCTGCGCCACCGCGATCGCTCACGAACGCGATCTGACTGCCGTCGGGAGACCATGCCGGGAACGTATCGTTCGCCGGGTTGTTCGTCAGGTTGATTGGCTCGGAACCGTCAAGGCCGACGAGGAAGATGTCGGGGTTGCCGTTGATCGGGTCGGTCTGCATCGTAACGGCAAGCTGGGGCGGATGGGCGTCTCCGCTCCCCACCGCGGCTGGTGATTCGTCTCCGAATCCACGGAAGACGGCGATCAAGACGAGTGTGAGCAGGCCGAATCCGGCAATCGCCGCTGCAATCTGGGCATAGTTTCGTGACCGGCTCACAGAGACACGGTCGCTGTCGAAGATCGGCCGGCCTGCCGTTGGGATACCTGGCTGATCGCGCTCGGAAAACCTTCAGCCGTCCGGTTCCACGGTTCGTGCTCGGGTGACATGACAGACCCGCCGCTCCTGTCGAAGCCCAACTCGGCGTAGAGATTTGCCGCGAGCTGTGCCGGATAGTCGTTCTCGGGCCACTTGAGCTCATCGGTGTTCCGGATGGCTTTCGCGATCGACGACAACTCCCGGAGATCGGTCGATGCGGCCGTTGCCGTATCTCCGTCCAGGGAGAGCTGATCGAGGAGGTCGTCCAGCCGGTCTTCGATCGGGATGTTCGAGTGTGATGAGCCGGTCATGCCTGGGAACCTCGTTCCTGCTGTAGGTGTGTGCGTAGAGAGGTGAGTGCCCGGTACTGGAGCTGCCGTACGGCTGCCGGGCTGCGCCCCATGATCTCGCCGACCTCGGCGGCGCTCAGCCCTTCGTTGATCCGGAGTTGGATGACGGTCTGGTGATCGTCGGACAGGTATCTCAGCGCTCGGTGGAGCTCTTCGCGGTCGACCGTCTCGAGTGCCCGGTCCTCTGGAACGTCGTTCGTGCCCGGGACGTGGGATGCGACATCGAGATCGACGAGCTGTGGGCGGTGCTTTCGCCAGCGATCCCGGATCAGATTCCGGGCGATCGTGGCGAGGTAGGCGCGAAACGGTGCTCCGGTGTCCTCGTAGCGGTCGAGGGAACGAAGTGCTCGCAAGAACACTTCCTGCGTGAGGTCCTGAGCTTCAGAGACGTTGCGCAGCGACCGATAGGCGATCGCATAGACCGGTTTCCATTCCCGGCGGCACAACTCCTCCAGGGCTCGGTAGTCCCCTCGCTGGGCCTGTTGCACGAGCTTATCCCTTGCCACGACACCACCCTTCTACGAACTTGAACGAATGTGAAGGGCGGATGTAACGGGGAAGTGGGGAGCGGGTAACAGGGAGATAACCGAGGATTTTCCTCTCCCCTGCCCCTCTCCCCGCTGCTGAAACGTAACGGAAGCGGGGGAGAGGAGGGCGATTCTCGGGCGCGATCGTGCTATCTCTTTGCTGCCTTGCTCCGCCTCTCCCCGCGAAGCTGTGGGAGAGGCGGCTGGGGGTGAGGGCCGTCTAGTCTGGCCGCGGACGGCTTCTTCCGGGTGATGCCGGATTCGACCATCGCGTCGCCAAGCTCCGACACTTCGGACGCCGAGAGGCTCGGATCGGGCGGGTCATCGTTGGGCCGCAGAGACCGCGCGCGGCCAGCGAGCCCTTGATCCCGGCCGGGAAGTTGCCGACTCGCGGGACCGGTCCGGTCCGGACGACGTCGCGCTGGAGGGCGACAGCCTTCTCGTGGTCGCCGTCCTTGAAGGCGTCGTAGATCGCCCGTTCCACATCAGGCACGACATTGACGTGGGCGCCGATGATGCCGTGGCCGCCGACGCAGAGCGCCGGATAGAGCATCGCGTCGCTACCGGTGAAGGCGCTGAAGTCGTCGACCTCGTTGCCGATCCGGGCGACTTCCGAGAAGAACGCGAGCTGGCCGTCGCTGTCCTTCAGCCCGACGATGTTGTCGTGACGGGCAAGCTCTTCGACGGCTTCGACGCTGATCGCGACCTTGGTCATGCGCGGAATGTGATAGAGGAAGATCGGCACCGGGCTCTCATCGGCCAGTGAGGTGAACCAGTCGATCACCCCGCGTGTTTCGAGCGGATAGTAGAACGGAGGCGGCGTCAGCGCGCCGACCGCACCGACCTCGCCGCACATCTCGAGATCCGCGACGACGTCAGCGTAGTGGGTGCCGTTGGCGCCGCCCATGACCGGAACCCGGCCGTCGGCGGCATCGATCGTTGCCTTGAGAAGGTCGCGGCGCTGCTGCTTGCTGAGCCCTGCGCACTCTCCGGTCGAGCCGAGCGCCGAGATGCCGTGGACGCCATTCTCGATCAGCCAGTTGACAACGTTCGCCGTTCCCTCGGCATCAACCTCGAAATCTTCAGTCAGCAGGCTCGGCATTGCCGGCCATACACCATGAAAACGCGCCATATGTTTAGTTTCCTTCGGATGTCCATCGTCGGTGGTGCGTCATTGAGATCCTAGCGTAGCGAACAGTGACTAGGGAATAGGGAGAAGAGAACAGCCGGTCCTTCTCTGTTCGGAGTTGACGATCGCGGGTGAGCTGCCATGAGCCGTGAACGAGGGGGTACAAAGCGCGGGTAGTTCGTCGGCCGACGAACTACCCGCTACAACCTACAAACTGATCACGACTCGTCGTACCGCCAGGCGTGGTAGTGGCGGCCGACGTTGCCGGCCTCGACGCGCCAGTTGGGCTCGTTTTGCGGCGTGTAGGTCATGACTCGCCGTTCGAAGCACTGGATCAGGACGAGCTGCTGGACGCCTCCAACCCGGACCTGCGCCCAGTACGGCTCGGTGATCGGGCGGCCGCCCGGGAAGAGTGGATCCAGGAACAACTGCGCTTCAATGTTCTGACCGTCCTGGTAGACGGGGCCGCTCGAGTTCAGGAAATCCCAGAATGGCGCGGCAACGCTGTGGTTCGTGACTTCGTCGATGTGACCGACGACGACGCCCTGATCCGCCAGCTGCTGGTTGTCGACCGCGACTTGTCCGGCGCGATTGATGCCTTGCGCGATGATCGAGCCCAGGGCCAGCGCGGGCGCGTCCAGAACCGAGGCGAACGTGGCGTAGGTTGGTCCGTCCGGGTCATCGGCGTCGCCGGCGGTGTTCACCACCGCTGGTTGGCGATCTTCGAACGCGTTGTGGCCGACCTGCATCCGCCCGGTGATCAGCTCGACGACAAGCAAGCCATTCGTAACGTACCAGATCGAATCGGAGTCGGCATTCGGATCGGTGATCTCCATGCGGGCTTTGTCGAAGTACTGCAC
Source organism: Thermomicrobiales bacterium (assembly GCA_041390865.1). Taxonomy (GTDB): domain Bacteria; phylum Chloroflexota; class Chloroflexia; order Thermomicrobiales; family CFX8; genus JAUIIK01. The sequence goes on along the minus strand of JAWKPC010000014.1, from coordinate 99,261 downwards.
CAGTCGCTGGCCGAACGGGCCTTCCTCGTACATTTCACTCAGGCCGCCGGTGAACGGCTTGCCGTCGGACCATAGCCAGGATCGTGAGACGAGGCCCTGCTGAACCGGGAGATCGGTGCGTTCCCAGACCCGGCGGAAAGCGGGATCGGCGAATTCATACTCAACCGGCTCCGGCTCCGGCTCGCCCTCGAGCGCGGCCATCACCCAATCCCAGCGGCGATCGACTTGCTGGCGTTCGATGTTGTCCGGGCTGCCGAACAGCTCCTGCCAGGTATCGGCCGGTAGTTCTCCGCCTTCGACGACGAGGCACTTGCAGCCGACGTGTGCCCGATTATCATCGGCCGCGGTCATGGATGGGAAGAGCTTGTTCTGAGCGTGATGGTGGCAGGAATTACACGCGTGACAGGCGTGAGTCGACTGATGGACGGCGGAAGGATCGATCGGGCAGCCATCCAGTCCGGCTCCCCATTCGGGGTCAAGCGCGTACCAGGTGAGCGTTGATTGGCCCTGAGGTGTGGAACCGTAGCTGTCCAGCCCGGCGAACGCGCTCAGGCCGGTCGACAGTGAAGCTGCCGCGCCGCCGAGAATCGCTGCTGATCCTTTGAGAAGTGTTCGTCGGTCGAGTCTGCGTTCCACGGTTCGCTCCCCCTGTTGCATTTCCCGCCTGTGCGGGCAGGCCGATGAATAGACAGACCGGCTGGAGGAGCCGCACGCTGTATCTCATACGCTTCCATCCTTCGCTTCCACCTGGGCTTGGACGCTGCTTCATCGTTTCGGCGGACTGGCTCACGGACTCTGATGCCCCGCACTCCGCTTTCTCTCCGCAGCTCCCAGGCTTCCACGCCGGACTTCCACGTACTCCTTACCTCATACGGCTTCTGCAGCCGGCCTATATCAGCCTTAGGATGATATTAGAGCGCTATTGTCGGACTGTCAACAGATATCGTCGATTCATTAACAATTCGATGACCGTGCACGGGCTGCAGATCGTATTCGCGTTCTCCAGAAGTCGCTTTCTGATGTCGAGTCGCCACCAGTGATGCAGGTGTCGCCATCCGATGAACATCTTCCAGGTGTGGCGTGAAGGGTCGACGGGTGCTCTTCCAATTCGTCCGATCGCCGGCTGAAGGAGCCGCATCATGCCGCGCTTCGCCTGAACCTCTTCGGTTCCCGCTTCCCGGGTGTTCCGCGCCTTCTCTCTTCCGTGCGCTCCCGGGTGTCTGAGCCTGGCGGAGCCTGCTTGTCTTCTCTCCTACAACCAGACGGGTCTCCTTTGCTGTCTTCCACCCTCAACCGCTCCCGCTTCTTCTCCGAGTTCGGTCGAGGGCGCTGCCCGTCCGTTTTTTTGCTGTAGGCGCTCCGCTGTCTCCGTTCGCGACATCCTGCGGCTTCTTCAGCCAGCGATCGATTCGTCGTCTAGCCTGCCTTCAATGTCTGGCCGACCCAGCCCCACCGGCGATCGACGGCTGCGCGCTCCAGGGACCTCGGGTTGCCGAATAGCTCGTGCCATGTTGCTTCCGGCAGCGCGCCGCCCTTGATCACCTGGCACTTGCAGCCCGGGTGGGCACGGTTCTGGTCGGCTGCTTCCGGGCTCGCGAAGAGCTTGTTCGCCGCGTGCCGCGTGCAAGCCTTGTCCTGATCCTCCCGAGTCGTGGCGAGCGCGAAGTACGTTCTCGCCCGGCCGCCGGTGCTATCCGGTTCCTGTGTGTCGCTGGACTCTCCAGCAAGCGTGCCGAGCGTCGATCCGAATGTCAGCGCGAAGCCGCCGGCGAGCGCCGCTCCACGCTTGAGGAATGCGCGTCGGTTGATCTGCTTTTCCATTTTCGAACTCCTCGCTCCGTCACGTTGCCGTTTGTCCTGCTTCCGGCTGAAGGAGCCGCGCCACTTCACGCTTCGCCGGGATCTCTTCGATCCTGACCTGCCGGGTTTCCCGCGCCTGCTTTCTCTTGTGCGCTCCCGGGTTTCTGAGTCCAGCTGAGCCTGGTTTCTGTCTCCCGTCAGCCCTCGAAGCCTTTCCTGTCGTTGCCCTCGACCGCTTCCGTTTCGCTTCGTCTCCGGCGGAGGGCGCCGCTTCGAGTGTCTGGCTGTGGGTGCTCCGCTGTCTCCGTTCGCTCCGTGTCGCGGCTTCTTCAACCGGCCGCTTCGATCTCATCTGTATCCAGAATATCGGCGCGCACCCGGTCTCGAAATCAACTGCGATACGGGGGAGGTGTGTTCTGCGTTACAGGGATTCTCAAGCGAGTGTCAGGATGCAGCGTGGTCGGCGACGCTGCAGACGCGGAAAGAGAGGCGTCGTTCAGCGCGTCGGGACAGATGTTGTTGGCGTCGGCCGCGTTCTAAACGGCGGGGAAGAGTCAGTATAGGGCCGGTCAGGGCTGACCGGCCCTGTCTAGCCTTGCTGATAGCGCACGTTGCCCCAGGTGCTCGAGTGCGATACGGCCCGATCGAGCATGCCGGCGCGTTCGTAGGTCGTCCGGGCGGCGCGGTCGGCGTCGTCGAGGATCGTATCGACATCGATGCCGACGATCTGGTGATCCTGCTTCAGGACCTTGCCGTCGACCATCATGAATTCGACATCGAGCCCGCTGCCGACATAGATGACCCGTTCGAGCGGCATGAAGCGCGGCCCCATCCGTGCTGAACGCAGGTCGACCGCGATGATGTCGGCCTTCTTGCCTGCTTCCAGCGATCCGATCTCGCCGTCCATACCGAAGGCGCGTGCCGGATCGATGGTCATCATCTCGAGGATCTTGCCGGCCGGCAGGATCGAGGTGTCCGCGAAGTGGGCCCGCTGGAGCTGGGCGGCAATGCGCCCCTGACTGAGGAGGTCGAACGAGCGGTCGGGGCCGGAGCCGTCGGTCGAGATCAGGACGTTCATGCCGGCTTCGAGTGCCTCGGTGAGCGGGAATCTGGCCGAAGCGAAGGCATGCGTGAGCGGGCCGTGGGTCGCGTTAACGCCATGATCGGCCATGATCCGGACCTCATCGAGCGAGATCCCTGCACAGTGGGCGAGTGTCAGCTTTGGCGTCAGGATGTCCGGGTAAGCAGCTTCGGCGGCGAGCAAGTGTCCAGCGTAGGCGTGGGTGTGGATGGAGACGTTGCGATCCTCGCTCATGGCGTGGACTGCCTTCATCATGGCGATCGATTGATCGGTCGCGTTGCCGGATGCATCGATCTCCGGCACGAGGGCGGACGGGCCGACAAAGACGGAAAGACGTCCGTTAGCCGTGCCGTTGAGTTGGTCGATGGTCGCCTCAACGGTATCCATCATGCCGTCGAGGTCGACCGTTCGTTCCTTGCCGGATTCAACATCTCGATACGTCGCGGGCCAGGGCGTGTTCGGCGGGCCGAGGGCGACGATGTGACGCAAGCCGAGATCGGCATAGCCTTTCGACGCTGCGACGGCGTACTTTGGATCATCGACTCTCGGCATCGAACCGGTCATCGAGAGGGAAGTCGTGACGCCGAATTCGATGTGCTCGAGGGCGGAAAGAAATCCTTCGGCCCGCCAGAACTCGACATCGGATTGACGGAAATAGATCTCGGCTACCAGATCGAGCCAGTCGTCGGCACCATCGCCGAGCGCTTTCGTCATGCCGTGTCCGGCGTGGCCGTGGCTATCGACCAGTCCGGGAAGCATCGCGGCATGCGACAGATCGGTCTCATCCGCTCCGGGGAACCGGGCTCTCAGTTCATCGGGACTGCCGATGGCGAGGATGCGGTCCGCCTCGACCGCCACCGCGCCCGGATCGAGGATCCTGCGTTCGTCGTCAACCGTGATGACCGGTCCACCTATCAGAAGCGTTGCCATTCAGGAGTTCTTCCAATCTTTGCGTGCGGGATGTCCGCAGCGTTCCCATTCTCGTGTTCGATGCGTCGCGACCCTATCTTAGGACCGATAGCGTCTGGCCGGTTTAGTCGGCCCGCGTTTCCATCATGGATCGGAGCGTTTGCACCGTGTTCCAGTTGCGGCCTGTCGCAACGACGCCGAGACAGCGCTCGAAGTAATCGATCGTCAGCTTCGTCCTCCCTGCTCCGTTCGGGAGATGCAGGTAGATTTCCCGTCCGTCGACCCTGAAGCTGTCGCCGGGCGAGCGGTCGCTATCCAATCCCTCGATCGCGGCAGGTTCCGGCTCGAGGTCGAGGAACATCACATGGAGCTTCTTGAAGTCGTCCTCGTGGTCGCCGAACGGGTGGGTGGTTGATGCCGCCCCGTACTGGTCGCTTGTACGGATGACGACCGGAGTCGTCGTGCCGAACTCGGTCAAAATCAGTTCCTGAAGGTCGCTGGCCAGCTCGTTGACGTCCGTTTGTTCCGACTCGAAGAACACGTTACCCGTTTGCAGGTAGCTCGTGACATTGTCGTACCCGTTCGACTGCATCGCCGCTGCGAGTTCTTTCATCGGCACCCGCGAGCGGCCACCGACATTGATGCCTCGTAGCAGCGCGAGATAGAGCGTCATCCTGGAAAGTCCTCTCTGGCGTAATCGGCAAACCATGCTCCGGAGCCGTACGCGGAAATCGCACCGCCCGCACGGGCCATTTTCCGGCGGACCTGCACACTTGCCATGGAACAGTCAGCGTCGGAGGGCGGTCTCTGCGTCCTTACGAATAACGTGGCTGCCGGCACTAAACCCTCTCGCCGCGATGCTTTTGTAGCAGACGGCGGCCAACGAAGGAGAGACCGGCCAGCAGGATGGCAGCGATGACGATGTATTCGAAGACGTTCGTGTAGTCGGACGCCCTGCTCCACTGGCTACCGAGCAGCCAGCCGGCACCGGCGAGAATGGTGTTCCAGATACCGCTCCCGAGCGCCGTCAGGAGGACGAAGCGCCCGACCGGCATGCGAGACAGGCCCGCCGGGATGGAGATGAAGCTACGGACCCCCGGGACCAGCCTGCCGAAGAGTACTGCCCAGTCCGCACGACGGCCGAACCACTCCTCTGCTCGATCCAGATCATCCCGGCCTGACAGAAAGTAGCGGCCATAGTCTTCGAACCAGCTTTGCATTCTCGGGAGGGAGACCTTGCGTCCGGCCGCATAGAGGACGAGCGATCCGAGAACGGAGCCGGTCGTCGCCGACACGATGACGATGACGATCTGAAAATCCCCCTGGCTGGCGAGGAAACCGGCGAACGGAAGGATGACCTCGGAAGGGATCGGCGGGAAGACGGTCTCCAGAATCACGAGGAGCGCGATACCCGGATAGCCGAGTGTGACCAGGACGGATCGGGTCCAGGCGGTTAATTCTATTCCAAACACATTACCTTACTTGCTTTCGGACGTCCGGGGGTGGATTGAATATGGAGCAGCCGTAGCGCGACGGCTACGGCTGCAATGGTGGTCGTGAAGACGTGCGTCCTAGGAAGCGCCGGCCGGCACCTTTGCGAGGGCGTCTGCAATAGCCTTGTTGAAGGCGGGCAGATCCCCAGGCACGCGGGAAGAAATGATGTTGCCGTCGACAACGAGTTCTTCATCGACGTAGTTCGCGCCGGCGTTGATCACGTCGTCACGGACCTTCGCGACGCAGGTGACGGTCATACCGCGCAGGACGTCGGCGGAGATCAGGAGCTGCGCGCCGTGGCAGATCGCCGCGACCGGTTTGCCGGTCTGGACGAATTCGCGGGTGAATTCAACGGCGTCATCGACGATCCGGAGATTCTCCGGCGAACCGCCGCCAGGAATGACGAGGGCGTCGAACTGGCCCGGCTCGACGCTGTCAAAGGTCGTGGTCGCTTCGATCTGGGCGCCCTTCTTGCCGTTGATCGTGCCGGTCTCGATTCCGATGACGGTGACGGTTGCTCCGCGTTCTTCCAGGTACTGCTTGGGCTCGACGGCTTCCGAATCTTCGAAATTCTCTGCAAGGACCATCGCGATGGTGTTGCCACTGAGATCTGGCATGCTGGTTTGTTCCTTTCTCATTGATGCGACAGTGTTCGTATCTCTCTAATTGTGCACTATCGGGAGTAACCGGCTCACCGGCGTCGCCGTCTGCGCCGCGGTTTGGGCTGATCCTGATCGGGCAGCTGCGCGGCCTCATCATCATGCGGTGCGGCTCCCGGCACGGCCTCATCGAGCAATACCCAGTTGTAGACGATGGCCGCCAGTGCTGCGCCGACCACCGGGCCGATGTACCAGACCCAGGCGTCGGTCCAGAGTCCTTCGACGAGCGCCGGTCCGAAATGGCGGGCCGGATTCATCGCCGCACCTGTGACGGCGCCCATCGCGAAGATGTCGATCGTGATCGTCAAACCGATGGCAAGCGCGGCAATCGATCTATCGCTGCGTTGGTCAACGGCGGACCCGAAGATTACGTACATCAGGAAGAACGTCAGGATGACTTCGGCAAAAAGTGCCGCCGAGGGCTCGAAAGCGCCGCCGACCTGGGGCACGCCAAGCCGAACGCTGTGAACCATCTCGTCCGGGAAAATGGCGACGAGGGAAAGCGCAGCGGCGATACCGCCGAGTATCTGAATTCGGCCACCGCCTGCTGCAATAGAACTCTGTTGTCCTCCAAGATGTCACCCCTCCCGGTCCGCTGGCCCTACCGTCTATCACCGCGTCGCGATCGATGCCGCAAGCGAAGTGGATGTGGGATCGATCGAAGACAGGGGCAGTGTAGTTAGCCCGGATATCTGTTGCAACCGCTATCCTCGACCCGCGGCAGGGTCGAGGAAACCCTGGCAGTGCGTTGGTGACGGAATCGGCGGATCACGTGGAACTAGCGCGCGCTGTCCGGGCCGCCGGAGGCCGGCTTCGACGGCGACGCTCGATGGCCGTGGCGACCCGCTCGACAACGCGGTACAGGAGCAAAAGCGCCCCGATCGCCAACGTCACGTGAATCAGCAGCGCGAAGGCTATCGATGCAATCAAGGCCGCGGCCCAGAGCCGGCCCCAGAAGGCCGAGATCGCTGCCGGTATCAGGACAGCGAAGAGGCCGCCCAGGAAGAGCTCTTCCGGAAACGGGCGGCTGCCCATCCAGGGTAACCAGTCGACGATGTCCAGGAGATCGAGCGTCGCGATCGTTCCGAGTGATGCGATGATCGCGACAGTGAGGATCCATCGCAGCCGCCACCAGAAGCGAGACTCGATGTCGATCCAGGCCGTTGCCAGCACGACCGCCGACCAGATCAGCCAGCGGCGAACCGGAGGAGTTCCGAGCGACTTCATCGCGTCGCGAAAGATGCGATCTCCCTGCTCGCGGGTGATCGGCGGTCCGATGTAGTCCGCCTTCTCGTCGCGGTCGACGACGAAGGCGTCGTGGACGAGCGCCGCAGGCAGATGGATACCGTATTTCGGCACGAGCCAGGTGAACAGGCGTGGAGTTGAGGTTAGATCAGTCGTAAATGTGCTCAGGTCGTCGGGCACGATGAATGCCTGGCTCGGAAACTCGTGGTCGACGTAGCCTATGCGCTTCAGAAGACGGAATCGCTCCGGGCCGTCATTCGCAAGCTCGATCAGGAGATCTTCTTGGGGTGACTCTCCGAAGAACGTCCCGGGAGTAGGCAAGCTGTCTGGCATGGTGATCCCCTTCGCGCTGGATCGACCGGATCAAGGTCGTTCAGGAACATCGGGGGCGTGCCTATCAACCGCTCCCTGGGGGGATAGCGGAAACATGGATGCCACCGGGGCACTGAACGGGAGTCTCCCCCGATCCTATCCTGCCTCGAAGTTACCCGCATCGGTACTCTTACCTAAATGCGTCGCAACGTTCGGAATGTCTGGATCCCGGCTACATCTCGCGCTCCCCAATGCGGAAGCGTTCGGGGATCTCGTCCGGTTTGTAGACCTGCATGAATTCGATTTCCATGCCGGGAACGGACTCGCCTTCGAGAAAGCAGATCCAGCCCTCACTGTGCTCGTGAATACCGGTGATGCTGCAGGATGTGCACTCTTTCAACTCGGCCCCGGCGGCTAGCGCCTGATCTACCGCTAACTCGATATCCGCGACGGACAGGCACATGTGGTGCAAGCCTTCGCCGTGAGCCGCGATATGCCGTGCGAAGCGGTGGTCAGGTTCAAAGGACTGGCAGAGCTGGATCTCGACGTCCCCGAAGTCGAAGTGGGCTTCCCGGGAACCGCCCTTGACGAGGTCCATTGGTTCGATCTTGTCCGAGACGCCGAGAAACTGCTGATATCGCTTCAAAGCATCGTCGACGTTTTCGACGGCAATTGCCATGTGCTTGATCCCGAAAATCTCCAAGGTGTTTCTCCTTCCAGATGCGGAGTTTGACCGGCTTACGATGCATCCGGGCGCGTGCTCCACGGGTTTCTGGCAGCGAGGATGTCACTCACGACGTGACCTCCGAGATGCGCTTCGATCTCCCTCCGGAGCTGTTCGATCACCCGTTCGACGGTGTCGCGTCCCCCATCATGGACGGCTTCGGTCGTGATCAGGACGTCGCGGCTCTCCGGACGGATCGCGCTCTTTGCGGTTTGCCGCCAGTTCCAGCGGCGAGAAAGGACCTCTGCGGTGTCATCGGCGTAGACCACTTCGCCTTCCGGCACCGGCTCCAGGTCGTCCGAGCCGATGGACCGGTACGTCTCGCTGCCGGTTGCCTTGCGCACGACGATGTTGCCTTCCGCCAGGTGGAGATCGACCGGCGCGACGGGGATCGAGTGCTCCAGCGAGCTGGAATTACAGAGATCGACCAGCGGCGAAATCTGGGGAATCGAGCCCCCGCCGACGACCCGGCGAATCAGGCTCTCGGCGGCACAGGGATACCGGTTCGGCGTCAGCCCGAGAGACGAATAGGTTCGTCTCCAGGCGGCGATGGCCGGATGGAGGGCGATGTCGGCGGTGTTTGGGAAGCGTTCCCTGACAACGTTCTCCGCCTGGATCAGTCCCACTTCGATCGATGGGACGGATCGAAGGTTGTCAAGGCCGCGGCACCAGAGGACGCCGGCTGCGAGTGTCGGGGCTGCCTCCAGAACTGCCGCGTCATAGCCGAACTTCAAGATGATTCCCATCGTGGTATCGCGTGATCTTCACGCGTGCTGTTAGACTTGTAGGACAAGTGAACGACGGATGCCAGGGGAGCGCGAGAGCGCTGAGATTGCCGAATGAGCGGCTAACCCTCCGAACCTGATCTGGCTTGTACCAGCGTAGGGACGGCACCAGAATCTCGTAAACCGGTGAGCACCGTCGACGATCATAGTCGACGGTGTTGTCATTTCGGAACGCTCCATCCTCCACTGGCCCGTCCATCATGCGCAGCATTGATGATTGATGCAAGGGGAGGAGAGGCCATGGCTGGATTTGCAACCGGCTGGCCCGCTGCACTGACGATAGCCGGATCCGATTCCGGCGGAGGTGCCGGGATCCAGGCGGATCTCAAGACGTTCGCAGCACTTGGAGCGTTCGGTACCTCAGCCATCACCGCAATCACGGCCCAGAATACGACAGAGGTTCGTGACGCCCTGCACCTGCCTCCCGCGCTCGTCGCAGGACAGATACGGGCGGTCATGGACGACATCGCGCCGGCGGCTGCCAAGACCGGCATGCTCGCTAATCGGACGATCATCCGGGCCGTCGTCGAAGCGATCGATGACTATCCCGACCTGTCGGTCGTTGTTGATCCGGTCGCGTTCACGTCGACCGGCTATCCGCTGCTCGAGCCCGATGCCATGGGTTCGCTGCAGAGCGAGCTTATCCCACGGGCAGTCGTCATCACGCCGAATCTGCGGGAAGCTGCGGCCCTCTCCGGCCTCAAAATCGAGAATGGCGACGATATGCGGCGCGCCGCCGAGGTTTTGCTTGAACGCGGGGCCAGGACTGTGCTGGTCAAGGGCGGTCATCTGACCGACAGCGCCGACGATCTGTTCGCGGACGGCACGAGCGAGACCTGGCTCCGGGCCGACCACATCGACACCTACCACACGCACGGAACGGGCTGCAGTCTCAGCGCGGCGATCGCGGCCGGGCTGGCTCGCGATCTTTCCCTGATCGACGCGATCAGGCAGGCGAAGGCGTTCGTCAATGCCGGCCTGCGGGCCGGGTACGTCGTCGGCGCGGGACGCTCTCCGATCAACCACTTTCACGCTTTTCAAGAAGAAATCGAAAGGATGTATTCATGACCGTTTCAGACAGACCGCGAGCGGCAACCGACCAGCCGCTGGTTATTGCCGGCAAGGAATTTTCGTCGCGCTTGATCATGGGAACCGGCAAGTGGCGCTCGTCCGCCGAGATGAACGCCGCTCTCGATGCCGGTGGAGCCGAGATGATTACCGTTGCGCTTCGACGCATCGACTTCGACGATCCCGCCAGCCGGAGCATTCTCGAGGATGTTGACTGGGACAAGTATCAGATTCTCCCCAACACCGCCGGCTGTGCGACGCCGGAAGAAGCAGTGCGGATTGCGCGGCTCGCTCGCTCGATGGGACTCTCCGACTGGGTCAAGCTCGAAGTGATCCCCGATCCGAAGTACCTCTTCCCCGATCCGGTGGGCACACTCGAAGCCGCGAAGACGCTGATCGACGACGGATTCACCGTTCTTCCGTACATCATGGACGACCCGGTGCTTGCCAGCCGTCTGGAGGACATCGGCTGTGCCACCGTCATGCCGCTCGCGGCGCCGATCGGCTCCGGTCAGGGGTTGACCCACTTCGACCGCATCCAGATGATCGTCGAGCAGTCATCCGTGCCGGTTGTCGTTGACGCCGGGATCGGCGCGCCGAGCGACGCGGCCCTGGCGATGGAACTGGGCGCCGACGCCTGCCTGATCAATACGGCGATCGCTCTGGCAGGAGATCCGGCACGGATGGCCGGGGCGATGCGCGCCGGAATCGAAGCCGGCCGCGACGCCTACCTCGCCGGGCGTATCGAAAAACGGGCCCAGGCCAGCCCGAGCAGCCCGACGACGGGCATAAGCAAATGAGCGTCACGAACGTCGACCGGCTGACGAGCAGGCTCGCCTGCTACCTGGTCACCGATCCGGCCGTCGAATCCGTCGAGCGTCTGGTAGAGATCGTCGGCCGAGCGATCGAGGGAGGCGTCACGACCGTCCAGCTTCGCTCGAAGGGCTGGCTCGATCGCCAGGCTCTCGACGCTGCTCGTCGCCTCAGGATCGTCTGCTCGGAGCAGGATGTGATGTTTCTGGTCAACGACCGGATCGATATCGCGTTGGCGAGTGGGGCGGACGGCGTCCACCTGGGTGTCGATGACCTGCCGGTGGAGGCGGCGCGGTCGATCCTCGGTCCTGACGCGATCATCGGCTACTCGCCGGAAACAGAGGAGGACCGTGAGCGAGCGGTGCGGGACGGGGCGAGCTATCTCGGCGTCGGCCCCGTCTTCGGCACAACGACGAAGGCCGACGCCGGCCCGGCGCTCGGGCTGCCGGCTTTTCGCCAGGTTGTCCGCAGCGTCGATATCCCGGTCATCGGGATCGGCGGCATCGACCGCTCCAATGCCCGGAGCGTGCGCGCTGCCGGAGCCGTGGGTGTCGCCGTCGTCAGCTCCGTCTTCTTTGCCGATCATCCGGCAACCGCCGCACGCGAGATCGTCGAGGCGATGCGATGATGGACATCCCTCGACTTCATCTCATCGGACCGCTTGGCGTCGTCAAGCCGGTGGAGTTTCTCGGGATCGCGACCCGGGCAGCCGCCGGCGGCTGCGGCGCCGTGCATCTCCGGATGCGGGATCTTTCTGGCGGCGATGCGCTCAGGATGGCTCGCTCGATGCGCCGCGAGCTTGCGGCTACACCAGGAACCCGGCTGATTATCAACGACCGGATTGATGTCGCGCTGCTATCGGGAGCGGACGGAGTTCAACTGGGAGAGCGTGGCTTCGATGTCGCCGACGCCCGCCATCTGACCGGCGAGCGTATGTTGATCGGCCGGTCCATCCACGATGTCGACGGTGCGAAGCGTGCCGCCGAGGCTGGAGCGTCCTACCTGATAGCCGGGCATGTCTTCGACACGCCCAGCAAGGAGGGCGAGCCAGGCAGGGGAACCGATTGGCTTGCCGAGATCGCTAGCGCCGTCGAAACGCCGGTGATCGCGATCGGCGGCATTACCCTCGACTACCTCATCGAGGTGCTGTCGACCGGAGTCCACGGCATTGCGCTGGGGCGGGAGTTTCTTGGCGCAGACGACCCGAAGATGGTCGCCGAACGAGTACAACGAACTATGGAACAGGAAGGGACGCACGGTGTCCCAGAGTAAGACAGTGATGGAAGTCGAACTGAACGGGAAGCCGATCGAGATACCTGAAAACTCGACAATCGGCGAGCTTTTGGACGGACGGGAGATTGAACGGCGCATGGTCGCCGTCGAACTGAATGGCGAGATCATCCCGCGCTACGACTTCGATAGCACGGAGATCCACGCGGGAGATCACCTCGAACTCCTACAGATGGTCGGGGGTGGCTAGCGATGATCTCGACGGCAACGATGCCGATCTTCGACGTTTTGCGAAAGCAGACATCGAGCGTCCACAAGCGAACCCTCGAACACCCGACCGTCACCGGCATCGGCGACGGCAGCCTGCCGGAGGAGACCTTTCGCTTCTACCTCGAGCAGGATTTCCAATTCCTTTTGCGGTTCGTCCGCGTTCTGTCGATCGCGGCATCGTCGGCGCCCGATCTCGAATCGATGGCCCAGCTCGGCAAACTCGTGACATCCACCATCAATGACGAAATCGACGCCTTGCGGGCGCTCTACGAACGCTTCGGCGGCGACCCGAGAGCGCTGGACGACATCCAGCCGTCCCCGACCTGCGAGGCGTACTGCAACCATTTGCTGGCATCCGTCTACGAACGAGATCTGCTGGTCAGCCTCGCCGCCGTTTTGCCATGTCACTGGGGCTACCACGATATCGGCCTGCACCTGATGAAAAATGGCCTGCCGGATGAGGGGCGCTATGCTGCCTGGATCGAGGAATACGCGTCGGACGAATACGGCGAGCTGGTCCACTGGGTCATCGGCCGCTTCAACGAGCTCGGGGAGAGTGCCGGCCGCCATCAGCTCGACGCGGCGACGCGTGCTTTCGACCTGAGCTGCCGCTACGAGCTTGGCTTCTGGGAGATGGCCTGGAACATGGAGCAGTGGCCCCCGGCGGCAATCTCACCGGCCTGACTCGGACGGGACTAGCCGCGCATCCCGCTATTGTTCTGGAAGCTATCACGGTACTGGGCCGGCGTCAGGTCGACGAAGCGTTTGAATGCGCGGGTGAAATGGCTCTGGTCCGAGAATCCTGCCTGGATCGCGATCTCGGCGATAGAGAGATCGGTCTCTATCAGGCGCTCCGACGCCCAGTTCAGCCGGGCGTTGCGCGCGTAAGCTGCTGGCGTGACACCGAATTCTGAGCGGAAGCGACGGGCGAGGTAGGCGGGATGAACGCCGACCCGCTCCGCGATCTCCGGCACTGAAATGCGCCGGTTGAGTTCCGAACGCGCGTAATCGCGAGCCTCGATGAGCCAGTCGGGAAGGTCCTGCTGGTCCGATTCGCTCGTGAAGCCGTTGCAGCGCGTGGCGACTGACAGGATCTCACCGACGAGCCCGTCGACCGCCATCGACGTGGCGTCGTCCGGGCGGCGGAGTTCGCGGACGAGCCGCTGTCCGAGCCGGCTCAGCCGTTGATCGTCGAACTTGTGCCATCGCTCGAAGATCGGCCCGCATACCTCGAGCCGCTGGGCGCTAATCGGGTGCTCCGGATCGATCTCGATTATGACGACGCGGCTGCCGGGTCCGAAGTGGTCGCTATGGAGGATGCCCGCCGGCATCGCGAATCCGCCGCTGGACTCGATGACGACGGTGGCCTTCGCGAATTCCTTGACGACAACTCCCTGGATGACAATCCCGAGGCTCGGATGCTTGTGCCAGTGTTTCGGGCAGAACTGGTCCGGATGGAATTTGATCTCGCTAACGCGGGCTCCCGAGACGGTCAACTTCCTCGACCATTCACTTCGAAAATCAACGGCTGCTTCACCCATCAGCGCCTCCGTCCCCGCCGAACGGATCCGGGCCGGATCCGGCAGCCGCCGAATCCCAGGTAGTAGGTAGCGTCCTCTGACATAGGTGTAGTCCGGTTCCTTGCATTCGACTGGTCCCTCATACTGACATACGCAGTTAAGAATAGCGATGGACGTACCGGATAGCTCGATTGTTCGTAAGATTTCCGTAAGATATGGGCCACGGTTGAATTACCCCGGGTCCTCTCCTATGATGTTTTGCGATCCGTTCCCCTGGGGAGAATGACGATCGTAGCCAGCAAGGTTAAAGCATGAATATTGTTGTTTGCGTAAAGCACGTACCGAATCCCGATCTGCCGATGGTCGTCGATCCGGAAACGAGACGGCTCGTTCGAGATCCCGGAGAATCCGTGCTCGATACCGCCGATGAATACGGAGTCGAGATCGCCCTCCAGCTCGCCGAGATGCACGGTGGCGAGGTGACCGTCGTCACGATGGGGCCGGAAGCGGCTGATGATGCGCTACGCCGTGCTCTGGCGATGGGCGCGCACAATGCGATGCATATCGTCGACGAGAGTCTCGCCGGAAGCGACGCGCTCGGAACTGCCCGAACGCTTGCGGCGGCGGTCGAACCGCTCGACGCGGACCTGGTCATCTGCGCAACGGAGAGCACCGATGCCTACAGCGGCATGGTTCCCGGCGCTCTGGCCGAAATGCTCGGGTTGCCGCAACTTACCTTCGCACGCGAAGCGGAAGTCGACGGAGATTCGATTACCGTGAAACGTGCCGTCGACACCGGCGTCCAGACGATCCAGGCAACGCTTCCGGTCGTCATGACCGTCACGGCCAGCATCGCTGAACCGCGCTATCCGACGTTCCGCGGATTGATGCAGGCGAAGCGTAAGCCAGTCGATGTCAAATCGCTCGCCGATCTCGGCCTGGATGCCTCGCTGGTCGGCGAGGCGGGAGCACAGGAGCGAGTTACCGAGATCGCGACCGAAACGGTCGAAAAAGAGGGCGTCAAGATCCACGACGACGGCGGCGACAGCATCGACCAGATCGTCGCCTATCTCAAACGCATCGAAGTGATCTAGTCGCCGGATACTGTCCGATACAACAAGAATTTGCAGAGCAGAATTACGGGGGAGTATTGATGGCTGAACGACGAGTCTGGGTATGGGTCGAGGTGGATGTTGAGGGGCGGCCGGACAAGCTGTCACTCGAATTGCTGACCCTTGCCCGATCGATTGGAACCGCGGAGGCTGTCGTCCTCCATCCGGATGCCGCCGGGACGGTCGAGTTGCTCGGCGAGCACGGCGCCTCCGCTGTCTATGTCGGGAATGATGCTCGCTTTGGCGATTTCGTCGTCGACCCGCACGTGGACGCGATGGCGGCGCTGCTCAACGACGAGAGTCCCGATCTGGTCCTCTTTCCGAGCATGTTCTCGGCACGCGATATTCAGGCCCGGCTTGTCGGCCGCCTCGGCATCGGCGCGATCTCCAATGCGACCAACGTTTCCTACGATGGCGACGATATCGTCGTAACTGCGCCGTACGGTGCGGAGACGATCGGGACCGTAACCCTCGATAATGATGGGCCGCACCTCGTCCAGATACGCCCGAAGGCGTTCCCGATCGAGGCGGTCGGCGGCAGCGCCGAGGTTCGCGAGGTATCGCCGGCGATCGATGATTCCCGTTGTCGGGTTCGCTTGCTCGAGACGATCGAGGAAGTATCGGAAGGCCCGAATCTGGAAGACGCGACGGTCATCGTCAGCGGCGGCCGGGGACTGGGATCGGCCGACAACTACATCATCGTCGAGGAACTTGCCGGACAGCTCGGCGGGGCTCCCGGCGCGAGCCGAGCCATCGTTGACGCCGGCTGGGTGCCCTATAGCCACCAGGTCGGCCAGACCGGTAAGGTCGTGAAGCCGAGCCTCTATGTCGCTGTCGGGATCTCCGGCGCGATCCAGCATCTGGTCGGTATGCAGGGCAGTAGCAATATCATCGCGATCAACACCGACGAGGACGCGCCGATCTTCGACGTGGCCGACTTCGGGGTCGTCGGTGACGCCCTCCAGATCGTCCCGGCATTGACGGCGCGGTTGCGAGAGGAATCGTAGGGAAACGGGAACGGCGAGCATTGCCGCTCTCGCCCGGTTTCTCCACTAGAAACGGACGGCGGCCGTTGCAATGATGACGACCATCCGCCAGAACTACCAATTGATTTCTGCCATCGGGCTGGTGGTTGGTGTGGCATTGATCACGGTCGCAGAGATGCCCAGCCTGCACTGGACCCGCGTGTTTGGCGCGACAGCCATATCGCTCGGCGCGATCGGAATCGGCGTCTACGTCGGCTTGACCCAGCCCGGCCGCTATGCTGCCGCGAAAGCCCGACTGGCCGCCGCCCGACAGCCGCTCGGCATCGTCCTCGTTGTCCTGCTCTTCCTACCGGCCATGGCCGGGATCGTCGCCGGCCTGATCGGGCTGCTGAACGGCCCGGACGGAACCGGATGGGTCGTCGCTCTCGGCGGCCTCATCCTGGCCTTGATGCTCGCCGCGACCGGCGCCGCCTTCGCCGTCGGGCTGAGTGCCATGGCCGGCATCGGCCGGGCTGCTCGTGAGGACGCGGTATGACACCGACGCGCGAGATCCTCTGGAACGTCAGCGATGTCTCGGTTCTCATTCTCTACTTCCTGATGGGTATCCCGATCGCCTTCCTGGCGTTTGGCGTGGCCCGGCGGGTGCGGATGTGGCTGCGTGGCGAGCCGGACGATTCCCGCCTCGCCGACTGGGGCGTGCGGCTGAAGGACGCCCTGACCAAGAGCATTTTCCATGGCCGGATCGTCCGGAAGAACAAGATCTACGCCGGGATCATGCACGCCAACATTTTCGGCGGTTTCATCATTCTCCTGCTCGGGACGATCATCGTCCTGATCGAGGAGGACATTACTGTCCCGATCTTCGGCTGGAGCTTCTACCAGGGCGATTTCTACCTGGGCTACAAGCTCGTCGTGAATCTCGGCGGCGTCATGCTGATCAGCGGTGTCCTCATGGCCTTCGCCCGGCGCTACCTGATGCGTCCGAAGTACCAGGAGACGGCAACCGACGATCAGCTCGTGCTCGTTTTCCTGCTCCTGCTCGCCGTTCAGGGCTTCACCGTCCAGGCTCTCCGGCTGGCCGTCGAGAACGATCCCTGGGGGCCCTGGTCCTGGGTCAGCTACCCGATGTCTCTACCGCTGCGCTCGCTCTCGGACGGGACGCTCGAGTTCCTGCATACGACCAATTGGATCAGCCATTTCCTGACGACCTACGTTCTCCTGGCCTACTGGGCCTACAGCAAGATGATCCATCCCTTCACCAGCCTTGCCAATGTTTTCTTCCACCGGCTGAACCCGAAGGGCGAGCTGGCCCGGATTCCGAATATCGAGGAAGCGGAGGTGCTGGGTTACGGGAAGCTCGAGGACTTTTCCTGGGCGCACCTGATGAACGTCGACGCCTGCATGCACTGCGGCCGCTGCCTGGAGTACTGCCCGACCTTCAACACCGGTAAACCCTTGCACCCGCGCGATCTCGTGCTGGAGCTGGCCAGCTTCCAGGCCGACCAGGGAGGCATCTGGTCCGGTGAGCTTGGCGGCGAGGCGAAGCTGGCGCGCCATCGCTGGGGTGAGGGACCGGAGCGGGAGCTGATTCCCGGCGTCGTCTCACCCGAGGAGCTCTGGGATTGCACGACGTGCGGCGCTTGCATAGAGCACTGTCCCGTTTACATCGAGCATGTCCCGATGATCGTCAGCATGCGCCAGCATCTCGTCCTGGAGCGGGGCGAGTTCCCGAGCGAGATCACGCCGACCTTCAACAACCTGGAGCGCTTCGGGAGCCCCTATCCGATTCCACAAAGCCAGCGCGACGATTGGACCAGCGTCTCGACGAGCCAGTCAGATACATGGCCGAGCTCGAAGAAGCGGAGGAGGTTGAATACCTCTTTTTCGTCGGCTG
Organism: Thermomicrobiales bacterium; assembly: GCA_041390865.1. Classification (GTDB taxonomy): domain Bacteria; phylum Chloroflexota; class Chloroflexia; order Thermomicrobiales; family CFX8; genus JAUIIK01. The sequence goes on along the minus strand of JAWKPC010000014.1, from coordinate 81,359 downwards.
TCTCGGGTCGTTTGATGAGCGCAACCAGCGGACGACGCTGGCCTTCTGCCGGATTCTCCAGGCGGCCGGGGTGAACTTCGCGATTCTCGGGAAAGAAGAGACCTGTACCGGCGACCCCGCCAAGCGGATCGGGAACGAGTATCTGGCCCAGATCATGGCCGAGCAGACGGTCGAGACGCTGAACGCCTACTCGTTCAAGAAGATCGTGACCGCCTGCCCGCACTGCTTCAACGCAATCGCCAACGAGTTCCCGCAGATCGGCGGGGAGTACGAGGTGATTCACCACAGCCAGTTGATCAACGACCTGATTGCCACAGGGCGGATCGATCTCGACCCCGAGTCGGCGATGGCGCGGGGCAAGGTGACCTACCACGATCCCTGCTACCTCGGCCGCTACAACGGCGTCTACGACGCGCCGCGCGATGCGGTCTCGGCGATGCCGGGAGCGAACCTGGTCGAGATGCGGCGCAATCGCAACAAATCATTCTGCTGCGGTGGTGGCGGCGGCCGGATGTTCATGGAGGAGCAGCGCGGATCGCGGATCAACCAGGCCCGGGTGCAGGAGGCGATCGACACCGGCGCCGAGCTGCTCTGCGCCGCCTGCCCATTCTGCATGACGATGTTCGAGGATGGGATTCGCGGAGTCGGCGCCGACGACACCTTCCAGGTCCTCGACCTCGCCGAAATCGTCGCAGGGTCGATGGCAAAGAAGAAGGGCGCGGCTACGCCCCGCTAGCATCGCGGCGCCAGCGTTCGACCAATACTCGGTCATCCAGAAGTCGCCGCGGGTTGCCTTCATACGGGAACACCGTAGGGATGGGGCTCGTCTCTATTCGCCTACGTATGCACGGTCTTGTCTGGATGGGCGCGAGCCCCATCCGAACCATCCCGGATTTCGACAACAGATGCACTCTACAGCCAGTAGCTCAGCAACCGTTCGAAGTCTGTCCCGGAGGCTGGCGGGACGTGGATGCGGGGAAGCTGGTAGCGGTCAACGTTCGGTCGTAACCAGTCTTCGATTGTCGTGCAGGAGCTACGGAAACCGGCGTCGCGTACTGCCTGGACCGTCGCCTGACTGTAATCGGCTCGGCCTCCATGCGGGTAGGAGAAGTCCGATACGGGCTTGCCGGTGATCTGTTCCAGGGTTGTCTTACTCTGCTTGATCTCATCGATTTGATTGGCTACCGGAAGGCGGGCGAGGATGGGATGCGTCATGGTGTGGGCGCCGATCTCGATCAGCCCTCCTTCAGACAGCCGAGCGACCTCGTTGGCATCCATAATCCGGCGGTCCAAGGCACGCGCATCGTCCAGTTGTGCCTGGCGTCTCAATTCATCGAGGGCCTGACGGCGAATCTCGCCCGACGCGAGTTGCAATCGCTCCCACACTGCCTGAAGCAAGCGATGCCGCCCGGTTGGAGGAGGCTCGTGGAAGCGCCAGGATCCGTCGCCTGATGGGGAACGATCGATCACCGCGTCGTCGCCCAGTGGAAAACTGAATGGACGGCCGTCAATCATAAGGCGAACGACCTTCGGCAACTCGCATGGAGTCAGGGTGAGATGCGCGAGTTCGTCCCACCAGAAGGGCTGTTGCGAACCAACGAGGCCGGCGACGACGAAGACGGTGGCCGGGCACTCGAACTGTTCGAGGATCGGTTTCGCTGCTTCCAGATTGTCTGCGTAGCCGTCGTCGAATGTGATCGCGACGCAGCGTTCCGGCAACATTCCACGATCCAGTCCTGCCAGCATGTCGCTGAGGGACATGACCGATGCGTGCTTCGTCAGTATCTCCAGTTGCCCGGCGAACACGCCCGGGCTGACCGCAAGCTCCCAGGGACACAGTCCCTCGCTGATGCTGTGATACATCAGCACGATGGCCCCGCGACCGGGCCGCCGGAGTCTTCGAAGGCGTCTCCTTGCCGCTCGCAGCCCTTGCTTCATGCAGGGGTCGGTGCTTTACGGGCTCGGATCGTAACGACCATCTCGTATTGCGGATCGCGATAATCGCGCTCCTGATCGGTCAGCTCCCATGCCGCGACCCCATAGAGGAACGCCGCGGCTGCCAGGACGTTGCCGTAGGACTCGATCTGAGCGATTCCCTGCGGAAACGTATCGGCGATCAGGCGTTGCACGGAATGCCGCGTGAACGACCAGTACCAGATGCCGGCCCACTCATCCCGGCTCGACTGCGTCGTGCCAGGGACGGTCGCCAGCATGACTCCACCTGGTTTGAGAATCCGGTGGATCGTCTCCAGCGCGGCCTGATAGTCGTAGATGAGGTGGAGTGTCTGGGTGATGATCACGCAATCGAATGTGTCGGAAGGAATGTGGTCGGCCGTCGCAAGATCCCCGACGATGGTCGCCTCGGGATTGCCGTCGTGGACGTGGAGTACGTCGCTCTGCCTGACCTTGTCGCCGCCGAAACGGACGGTGTAGGTCCGCTCTCCGATTTCGAGGACCCGGCCGGCGATGTCGTCTCCATGCCATTCCAGGAATCGCTCGATGTAGTAGCGGTCGATCGGCCCGCCGCGGTTGTACCCGAATCCGGGATCGAGCGGGCTCAGACGACGGAGATTGCCGAACCGCACCATGCCCGGCGGTACGGTAACGAGGCTGCCGGCGGACGCTCGACGCAGGCCGTTTGTCACCCGTTCCGGAAGTATCGCGGCAGCAGCAGCTTCAAGCCGGCTCCCGACAACTCGTTTGAACCGTTGCGGCTTCCGTAGGTCTTTCAAACGTGTCCGGAATGGGTGTTGAACTTCCGTCCACGCTTCCCGAAGCAATTCCCAGATACGCTCGTCCTCGACCTGCTCCGCTCGAAGGTAGGACACCAGCCAGCGCAGATACACCTTCCGCATCGCGGCGAGGCGTTCAGGCGCAGCCATGTTGCAGGCGGAGCCGCCGTGCTGTCGGTAGCGTGCCCAGACCTCGCTGGAAATGTAGACCGGGGCTGCGAGGCCGGCTTTGGCAAGAAAGACCTGATCTTCATACAGGCCCTTGAATCGCTCATCGAACCCGCCGATCTGTTCCACCAGCTTCCGGGTCGCGATGACGCTGCACATGCTCGGGAGCGTGTGCGAGTCTTCCAGAAATCTGATAAGCAGCTCGCCGGGCGGATAGAGCTGATCGAGGCCGGGGGTTTCATCCGATAGAAAATCGACATAATCGGCATAGAGGTCATCCGGTGCATTGCTCCAGCTGAACCAGTACTCGGTCGAGCCGTGAATCAGGCCGGCATCGGGGCAAGCTTCCATCGCCGCGACCTGGCGCGCCAGGCTGTAGGAGAACCAGACATCGTCGGCATCGAGAAACGAAATGTATTCTCCGCCTGCATGTTGGATTCCAAGGTTGCGCGTAGCGCTCATCCCGCGATTCTCGTGCTCGGGATGGCTCAGATAGGTAATGCGATCAGGATGTTTCGCGGCGTACTCGCGCGCGATCTCGGAACTCCGGTCGGTTGAACCGTCGTCGACGAGAAGCAACTCCCAGGCCGGATAGGATTGTGCCAGGACGCTCTCGATCGCCTCTTCGATGAAGCGCTCTTCATCGAGGAAGATCATGATGACCGATACGAGCGGCCTGTTCTCAAACGGATGATCAGGTTGATGCATACTCTCCCCGACTATTGGCTCTGCGTTCGAAAATCTTCGGCAGCCACAACATCGAATGAATGAATCCGGCGGGATGCGACCGGAGCAGCCACCAGAAATCGGATAGCGAGTGACGGAAGTTATAACGGCTCATACGCGGCGGAAGCGTGCGGCGAACGATCCGAGCGGTGTAGAAGCCGATGACCCGGCGCCTTCCGTCGATGAGCGCGTCCAGCAGGTCCGGGTCGTCATTGACATAAGGAAGCTGGGCGTCGAGCACGGTCAGGACAGACTTGAGCATCGCCCGGCCATTGCTGGACATGCTCTCGGGATGCCGGCGGTACTCGGCTGTCATCACCGGGTGCTCGACGACGGGATAACATCGCGCGACGCGGAGGTACATGTCGTAGTCTTCGCAGGCCGTCAGTTTCGTGTCGAAGTCTCCGAGCTGTTCAAAGACCCAGCGTCGATAGATAACCGTCGCGTGCATGCCTATCCGATTGTCTCGGAGAAAGTCGAGATAGGTGTTGCCACCGTTCCCGTCTCGTTCCATCGTCCGAATCAGCAAGCCGTCTTCGTCGATGAACTGGTACTGGCCGTAAGCAAAGGCACAATCCGGATGTTCGCCCAGGCTGGCAACGCCGGCGCTCACTGCCTCGGGCAGCAGACGGTCATCGGCATCGAGGAACACGAGCATCTCGCCGCGGCTCACCCTCAACCCCAGATTCCGCGCGGCTGAAAGGCCCATGTTGGCCTGTGATACGAGCGTTACGCCACTGTATGCAGTCGCAACCTCAGCGGTGTCATCCGGTCGAGCCGTCATCCACGACGATGATCTCCATGCGGTCATACGTTTGGGCGAGGACGCTCTCTATTGATTCGTGGAGATACCTCGCCTGGTTATAGCAGGGGATCACGATTGAAACGAGCGGGCTGCAGTGCTCCCGTCGATTACTCACGCGAGGTGCTCCCGCCTCCACGGCAGCATTGGCCGGATGACGCCCTCCCAGTCGTCGTACCAGCCCGCCCGGAAATCACTGGTGTCCAGGACGTCAAAGGTCAGGACGTCGTTCGCTCGCCACTCGTCCTGTCCGTTGACGAGCGTGCAGAACTCGACTCGATGCATCCCGCTGTTCAGCAGATCGCCGGGAATCCGGCAGATTTCCCGGTACGTGCCAGCCGGCATTGGCGTGCCGCGCCAGTCCTGAAGCTCGGGATCCATAGCGCTGAGAATCTGGATACCCTGATTGTTATAGAGATTCAGGCTCGGCTTCACGTAGACATCATCTTCTCGCACCCAGTAGTCAAATTCGATCGTGAGCGGAGTCCGGACAGTGATCTGATCGTCTTCGTCGGGGTGGGTCGGACGGACGCTGACCCGTTTCAACCGGATGACGTCGTTCCCGGGTGCGGTCTCCGGGTCGTCCCAGATCTGTTCGGTCTGAAGGGAATAGGACGCCTGAAGATAATTGGAGACCAGCTTTCCAGGCGAACCTTCCTCGATGATCCGCCCCTGGTCGATCCAGTAGGCGCGGTTGCAGAGGCTCTGGAGCGCCAGCAGGTTGTGGCTGACAAACAGGACGGTCCGGCCGTCGCGTGCGACGTCGCCCATCTTCCCGAGACACTTCTGCTGGAACGCGATATCTCCGACCGCCAGGACCTCGTCGATCATCAAAATCTCGGTATCCAGATGGGCCGCCACGGCGAAGGCCAGGCGCATGTACATACCGCTCGAGTAGCGCTTGACCGGCGTGTCGATGAACCGCTCGACCGCGCCGAAATCGACGATCTCGTCGAAACGGCGCTTGATCTCGTGCCGACGCATCCCGAGGATGGCGCCGTTCAGATAGACGTTCTCTCTTCCGGTCAGCTCCGGGTGGAATCCAGTCCCGACTTCAAGCAGCGAGCCGACACGTCCGTGGATCACCGCCCGTCCTGTATCCGGCGTCGTGATTCGCGACAAGATCTTGAGCAAGGTCGTCTTCCCGGCGCCGTTTCGACCGATGAACCCGACGATGTCTCCATGATTGATCTCGAGATCGACATCCTTTAGCGCCCAGATAAAGTCATCGGAATGAGCGCCGCGCCGGGCTTGATCTCTTGATTCGCCTCGAATGCGCCGGTTCAGATTCCGCGCCGGTCCGAATAGCGTGTTGGCGATAGCGTCCCGCAAGGTCACGTAGTTCTGGTGCTCGCCCAGCCAGTAGCGCTTGCTCAGGTCGCTCGCTTGAATAACCGGGTGACTCATCGGCTACACCACATCCGCGAACGTTCGCTCGGCTCTCGAAAAATAGGTCATCCCGCTAAAGAGCAGGAGCAGAACGACGACGACCGAGACGCCCAGCATGCCGATCGAAGGGGCAGGCTGGTCCAGCAATGCCCAGCGAAAACCGTCGACGACGCCGGCCATCGGGTTGAGGCCGTAGAGCGGACGCCAGCGCTCCGGAACGAGGCTGGTCGGGTAGGCGACCGGCGTCGCGAAGAGCCAGACCTGGATCAGAAAAGGGATGATGAAGCGGACGTCCCGATACCGCACGTTGAGCGCCGAGAGCCAGAGCGCCACGCCTGTCGCGGTCAGGGAGGCCATTGCGATTAGCAGGGGTAACGCAATCACAGCTGCCGACGGCGCGATGCCGTAGTAGGCCATCAGCACCCCGAGGACGCTCAACGCGATCGTGAAGTCGAGCAGGCCGCCGACGACGGACGCAAACGGCATCATCACGCGCGGGAAGAAGACCTTCGTGATCACGCCCTGATGTTGGACCAGGACGTTGCTGGAGATCGAAACGACGTTGGCGAAGTAGGTCCACGGCACCAGGGCGGCGTAGGCGAAGACGGGGTACGGAAGGTCGCCGGACGGTATTCCGGCCAGACGGCCGAAGAAGATGCTGAAGACGATCATCGTGAAGAATGGCTGGATGATCGCCCACAGGGCGCCCAGCACGGTCTGCTTGTACTGGACCTTCACGTTCGCCCAGACGAAGAAGTAGAGCAGTTCCCGGTAGGCCCAGATTTCCCCCAGCTTGAAGGGTATCCAGCCGTTGGCCGGTTCGATGACCGTCGTCGGGACGGATTCCGGACTTGGCAGGTCCGCCGGGGGATTGAGCGAAGATGTTCCAATGTGATCTCGTGCGGTCATCGCGCTCCTGCGATCTCAAGAAGATGGCTTCATCTCCACGCTACGGCGAACGGACACTTGCCAGCGTCCTGGAAGATGGTACTTCACCGCGATAGTGGCCGGTAGGAACGGTAGTACCGATCGCTGATTTGTCTGTAGAAGAATGAGTTGCTCTGCCCCGATGTTGCTGGCCAAGTCTTGCAGAGTGGAGCCGGTCGGTCCTGTCAAGCACGCGGGATTTGTCCAGGCGTGACAGATTGGTGGCCGTCCGCCTATGATCGCCCCGACGACCATGTTGGAGTCTCTGGCTGTGAGGATCGCGATGTCTGGCAGTTCCGACGAATCGAAGCCGACCGTGGAGCGAGAGCATGGATCCGACCGTCGCGATGGTCCAGGGCGTGGCGGGAGCAGAGTCCTCAGCCGATTCTACGAGCTTGTCGACCTGCATCCTGAGAAGACCGCGCTGATCTATGCGCCCGAACACGGGGATGAAATAGAGGTCAGCTGGGAAGAATTCGACCGGATGTCGACCCGGATCGCACGGTTGTTCCGGGACGAGTACGGCGTCAATGAGACCTCGACCGTCGTCGCGGCAACGCGGAACTCGCACCTGCACTACTTCGTCACCTACGCCGCCTGGAAGCTCGGGGCGCTGGCGCTGCCCTTGCGCGCGGAACTCCCGGCCCGGGAGCGGGACGAGATCCTCGACCTGGCTCGACCCGCCGTCGTCTATGCCGATTGGACCGACCTGGATTATCCGGTGATCAGCCCGGAGGAGCTGAAGCGGGCGGAGGATTACTCCGACGAACGACTGTCGAATATTCACCCTCATCCGGGTAAGGCGATCTCCTCCGGTGGTTCGACCGGCCATTCGAAGATCATCGTCGATCGAACCTGGGATCCGTCGGTCTGGCGGCGAACTCTGGGGATGACCGACAACCAGGTTCAGCTGATGGCCGCGCCGCTCTATCACAATTCTCCGGCCCTGATCGGCAATAGCGGCCTGATGAAAGATCATGTCATCGTCGTGATGCAGCGCTTCACGCCCGAGCAGGCGGTCGACCTGATCGAGCGGCACCGGGTGAACTATGCCTACCTGCCGCCGATCATCATGCAGCGGATCGCTCGGATGCCGGAGATCGAACAGCACGACTTGTCGAGCATCGAGGCGTTCCACAGCTCCGCGGCCGTTTGTCCAGCGTGGTTGAAGCAGTGGTGGATCGATCACATCGGCCCCGAGAAGGTCTGGGAGGTCTACGGGTCGTCGGAGGGCATCGGCGCGACGATGATCCGGGGGGACGAGTGGCTCGAACACCCGGGCAGCGTCGGCCGTCCTTCAGGTGATGCCGAGCTGAAGATCCTCGATGAGGACCAGCGGGAGCTTCCGGCCGGCGAGGTCGGCGAGATCTATATGCGGACTCCCCCCGGGCCCACATTCGAATATCTCGGCGCGCCGAAACTGGAAATCAACGCCGGACGGCTTCTATTCGATCGGCGATCTCGGGTCGGTGGATGAGGACGGCTATCTCTACATCGCTGACCGGCGGACCGACATGATTGTGACCGGCGGGGCGAATGTCTACCCCGCCGAAGTCGAGGCCGCACTCGGCGAGCATCCGGAGGTAGCCGACGTCGTTGTCGTCGGCGTGCCGGACGACGAATGGGGCCGACGGGTCCACGCGATCATCCAACCGCGCCACCCGGCGGAGTTACCGTCCGTCTCGGAGCTAAACAGTCATGTTCGCGAGCGGCTGGTGAACTACAAAGCGCCGAAGACCTATGAATTCCTCCACGAGTTCCCCCGCAACGAGGCCGGCAAGATCCGTCGCTCGCAGCTCGCTGCCGAGCGCGAGTCCGACGCGGTAGGGCAGGTGATCCCCGCGCACGAAGACTGATTGGATAACCGTCAAACCGTGCCCGCTTCTCAAGTGGCGGAAAGAGTTCCATACGAACGGTGGACATCGTCAAGACGGGAGTGCATGGATCTTCACCGTCAGTCCGACCCCGGTACCGCCGGGTCATCAGGCTCGGAGAGTCTCCCTTTGTCCAATGAACCAGTCATACGAGATCATGTCGGAGGCTACCTGAATTTCCTGCCCGACATAGTGCGTCCGTACCACGGCAATGCATCGCATTGCGGGTACAAGGTACAGGAAGCATTCATCCCGACTTCGTATCATCTCCAACGGCACCACAAGACTTCCCCTTTGGCATCGGAAGCACCTGTTTCTCGCAACGCGGTTGACCAGCCTCGTGGAGACGCAGTGCTCGCGATATCGAGAGATCCGTACCCTTGTCGAGATCAGGGCTTGTCATTGGTGGCATGGAAGGCAACGGGCGGCCTCGTCCTTTTGCCGTCGGAGAAGGGGATGCATCGGCCGACGTGATGACTCCCGCCCTACATAGGCGGCGACCCGCACGCATACTGAAAATGCTGTTAGAAGATCCCCAGAAAGCCGCCGCGTCTGGGTCGTCCCGTCCGCCGATTGAATGCGTCATCGAGAAGTTGCTGGATGTCGTCGCCGCTGAGGTACCGCTCGAAACGCCGGAACGCCTCGTGGCCGGCGACGTTGTCCGAAGGCTCCTGTCCGGTGATGAGCACGTGCTGATCCAGCTCGCAGATCGTCACAGCGATGGCTGACTGGTTGTCCAGGAGGAACCCCAGCCCGCGGAGAAAGTCTTCGTAGCCGGTTGGTAGGACGCTGGAGCGGTTGTCGTAGGTCGGGCCGTGCCCACGGTAGTTTACGGCACCCTGCATCAGTTGTTCGAACTGGGTGTCAGGAAACTCCAACGCCTGCGCTCGCTTTCCGCGCCTGGGCGTCGCGCGAGCGATGAACCCGCCGTCGATCTCGAGGATCGCGACATCGCGGTACTCGTTGGTGTCGAGGTGGTGGCCGATGACGCGCAGCCGGTTCTGGTACGTAGGCCGGAGCAGTGTCGGGTTGACTCGATTTGAACTCTTCGGCGACTGGGTCATGTCCGGTGTTCTTTATTCCTGTTCATCATGGCAGCATAAGTATCGACGTAACGTTCAGAATGCTTGATGATCCGGCTCGGGGAGGACCGGTTCGGTGCTTGTTGAATGGAACAGCGGTCTAACGGTCCCGGTTTCGGCGCTGCCAGGCTTCGTAAGCCTCGCGCCACTCGTCTCGCTTGACGTCGAAAACCCAGGTATCCAGATACTTGCCTCTGCGCGGCCCATCGAGCCGTAACAGCCCCGCCGGCTGATAGCCCTGTCTCCGCAATGCAGCGGCCGAGCGCTCGTTTGAGCCGAAGACGTACGACTGAAGGATATGAAGCTGGAGATAGTCGAAACAATACGCCAAAAGTAAGTGTTTCGACTCGGTTCCATAGCCCTTTCCTCTCCATTCGCCGGGAGCGAAGTGGGAGTATGTTTCGGCTGTTCCATTCACATAATCTATGCCGAACAGGCCGACCCAGCCGATGAGCGCATCATTCTGGATCAAGCAGGATTGCAGCGTCAGGGACTCCGGGATGCTGACGTCGGCGTTTTCCTCGATCGAGCTCCGGAACATGATCGGCGACTGAAGGAATCGGCCGAAGTCGTCGATCCAGTCGTCCGTCTCGACCGCATAGTGATGGGCCATCGTGTCGGCGTCGTCGGGTTCTTCCGCCCGGAGATAGACCCTCTCTCCAACGATGATCGGGTTACGCATCGAGGGATGCCTCCATCGTTCCGTAGGCCTGGTAGAGCAGGTCGTCGGCGCGGACACCGCCAGGCCGGGCGAAGAACTCGCGCATCGTCGCCTGATGAGACATTCCCAGCCGTTCGGCGGCGGCGCGGGTGGCCGGCTGGTCGGATGCGACGTGGGCGGTTACCGAAACCATCGTCCATTCCTCCACGAGCCAGGGAACGATAATCTCGAACGCTTCGGCCCGCAATTCGTCGCTGTCTTCGAGCCAGCGCGCCATGTGAATGATGAACTCGCCGACGAGATTGCGGATGCCGATCGTGACGCCGCCGACGATCTCGTCGGTGTTTGCCCGGCAGAGGGCGTAGTGCCGGGTTCGCGGCCACCACTCCTTGTGCCAGTCGCGAGAGCTTCTCCCCGCGGCGAGCCGACGGGGAAGTGCGAGCCGGCCCAGGCGCCGGCCGAGTGCTTGTCGTCGTCGGTGTAGGCCCGGATATAGACGCGTTCTCCCGAGAGGAAGACCGCTCGTAGATCGGAAGGCTGCATGAATCGCTCCGCTCGTCGGCGTCCGTGGTTCTGTCCAGACGGGCAGTTGACGCCTATCCGGCTACGTCGAGGATAATCGTATCCCAGATGGCCCCGGTAGATGATCAGGAGGAATCCATGCAGGAAGACGTGAAGAAGGCCCTATCCAGCGATCGTGTTATCGACATAACGACGATCGGCAGGAAGAGTGGCGACCCCAGCCGCAAGGAAATCTGGTTCCACAATGTGGAGGGTGATATCTACATCACCGGAACGCCCGGCGCCCGCGACTGGTACGCAAACCTGATCGAGAACCCGGTTTTCACGTTCCATCTGAAGGAAAGCACCCGGGCCGATCTGGCCGCGACGGCGCGACCGGTCACGGACCCGGGTGAAAAGCGAGAGGTCCTCGAGAAGATCTTGACAAAGCTCGAGCGCTCCGAAGAAATCGATAACTGGGTCAGCGACAGTCCGCTTGTCGAGGTCGACTTCCCGGAAAGCTAGGCCGTTTCGCCGCGCGTCCTGGCCGCCACGGCTTCATCGATACCAACTGGCCAGGACCGCTTCATCTCATCGACGACTGAGACTTCGAGGGATCCGAAGCCGTCGATAGTCATCGCGACCTCGTCGCCGTCTTGAACCGGGCCGAGTCCCTGGTGATTCGTTCCGAGCATCAGCACGTCACCCGGAACAAGGGTCATGTAGCTGCTCAGGAAGGCGAGGACTTCGACGACCGAGTACTCCATGTCGCTGGTCGAGTACGACTGGCGCAGCTCGCCGTTGACGCTGAGCTCGACTTCCAGGTTCTGGGGATCGGAAACCTCGTCGGCGGTCAGGATCATCGGTCCGAGCGGGGTGAAGGTCGAGAAGGACTTGCCCATACGGCTCGGACCCATCCGGCCGATGCCTCGGCCCGAGACGTCGATCGCCATTGTGTATCCCGCGATCGCGTCGAGCGCCGATTCGTCCGCTGCGAGGTCCTTTGACCGCTTGCCGATCACGACGGCAAGTTCTGCTTCGTGATGGAAGATGTCGGCTTCGTGCGACGGCAGGACGACGACACCCCCGGAGCCAATGACGGAATCCGGGCTCTCCAGAAACATATCCTGTGTCTCGCGCTCGCGATCGACGCCTTCGTAGTAGTTGCGGAGGCAAGCGACGAGCTTCGGCGGGCGCGGCACCGGCGCCAGGATCTTCACCTCCTGGAGACTCGTGCCACTGTCTGCATTCTCGGCCAGCTGCTCGATTTCCGAGCGGCGTTCCATGAATGCGCCGAGGAGTTTCGGTACGCGGTCCAGCGAACTGCGATACCGGATATCGTCGAATATGGAGGTGATGTCGACCACGTCATTGTCGCGGACAACGCCGAGATCGAACTCCGCGGTGTGGACGAGTTTCATTCCTGTTCCCCTTCTGCAGTGGTTGCCGCCTGCTCGGCGCTCTCACGGACTCTGCGGGCCATTTCTTCATCGATGCCGCGCTGCCATTCGCGAGCTGCCGAGTCGATGACATGAATCGGGAATGTGCCGATTCCGTCGATTCCGGTGACGACCGTGTCGCCGGCCTGCATCGCGCCAAGGCCCTGGTGATTCGTGCCGCAGCAGATGACGTCTCCGGGATGAAGCGGCGTGACGGAGCTGATGTAGGAAATCAGCTCGTCGATCGGGCGTTCGATATCGCTGGTGTTGTAATCCTGTCGTAGCTCGCCGTCGACTTCGACCGTGATGTGCAAGTCATAAACATCGTCGATCTCATCCGGCGTGACGATCCAGGGGCCGAATGCGGCGAACGTGTCGAAGGACTTGCCCAGGAAGCTGGCCGAGCCGGCCCGTCCCAGCCCGCGGGCCGAGACGTCGTTGAATACCGTGTAGCCGAAGACGGCATCCATCGCCTCATTGCGGTCGATGTGGGACGTTTCCCGGCCGATGACGATGGCGATCTCGGCCTCATGGTGGAAGATCGATGCTTCGTGGGGCGGCAGCTCGACTGTGTCGCCGGGGCCGATGATCGCTTCCGGGGACTTGAAGAAGATATCGAGGATCTGGATCGGCCGGTCGGTCCCTTCCCGGTAATTGCCGATCAGGCAGATGATCTTCGAGGGTCGCACGACCGGCGATTGGAGATCAGCTTCATCGAGCGGGACTCCGCCGCCCGACGCGACGCGAGAGCGTAGCGCGCCCTCCACTTCGCCCCAGTGCTCGATCAGATCGGGTAGTAGGAACTCGGGCCCGGGCTGGTCATATTGCTCGAGTAAGTCCCCAATGTCGACGATGGTGTCGTCGTTCGCGACGACGCCCATTCGATTGTCTCCGTACATCGCGATGCGCATGACGCGCTCCTCTCCGCGAAGGTAGTCCAGCGCAGTGCATGCGCTCGTGCCAGCGTTCTTCTTCGCATGTTGTGACTACCGTTGTCAACGCGGAGGATCCCGGAAATGCGAATGCGGCGCCGATGGTGGGGAATGGCGCCGCATTCTGCAACGAGGAGACAGATACTATCGCCGATCACTGCCTGTGCGATGTCGTGGCTGTCGTTGTTCCATGACTTCCGCACTGAGACTATCCTATGTGGGACTGGTACATATGGGCTAGACACGAAGGTCCTGGAATCGGACCGGGACGCTTTACTGATAGGATGGATGAAATACATGGCTGGAGCACACGAATTGCGCGTCGGGCTCGTCGTTGGTCAGCGGGATAGCTGGGACGAGCTGGTCCGCCGGGCGAAGGTTGTCGAAGAGCTCGGGCTCGACACGATCTGGGTGGTCGATCACTTCTTCGGCGGCTCGGACGAGATGGGCGACACACACGAGGCGTACACCGTGCTAGCCGGACTCGCGATGGCAACGGAGAAGGTGCGTCTGGGCGTCATGGTCGCCGGAAATACGTACCGCAATCCGGTCGTACTCCTGAAGCAGGCTGTGACGGTCGATCACATCTCGAACGGCCGGGTCGACTTCGGGATCGGCGCCGGCTGGTGGGAGCGGGAGCACGAGGCGTTCAGCTATGAATTCCCTTCGGCCGGGGATCGGGTCTCGATGTTCGAGGAGGCGCTGGAGGCGATCGACAGCTTCCAGACGAACGAACGCACCGACTTCGATGGCGAGTTCTACACCTACGTCAACACGCCGTTCGAGCCGAAGCCGGTCCAGAAGCCGCGCATGCCGATCCTGATCGGCGCCGGCGGGCCGCGGATGCTCGGTATCACGGCGAAATACGCGGATATCTGGAACACACGCAGCCCGCTGGAAGAGGCCAAGGCGAAGAGCGACATTCTGGACGAGAAGTGCCGCGAGATCGGGCGCGATCCGAACGAGATCCTGCGCGGCGTCTGGCCGGGGCCGAGCCAGCTGGAGTCGCTCGACACGCTGGAGAGCTACATCACCAGCTTCCGCGAACAGGGCTTCGATGACTTCCAGTTCGCCTGGCCGTCAAATGACGATGAGATGGAAGTGATTTCCGAGGCCGCGAAGACCTTCATCCCGGAAATGCGAGGCTGAGATGATCACGCCGTCGTTCGAGGCCTTCGTCGCCTTTACCATCGCCGGGCTGACGCTCCTCCTGGTGCCTGGACCGGCCGTGATGTATATCACGGCTCTGGGCATTAGAGAGGGCCGCCAGACAGCGGTCGGGGCGGCGTTCGGTCTCGGCGTCGGCAACTTCGTTCACGCGATCGCCGCAACCGTCGGGCTGTCCGCGATACTGGCGTCATCCGCATTCGCCTTCAGCGCCGTCAAGTACGTCGGCGCCGCTTACCTCGTCTTTCTTGGCATCCAGACGTTGCGCCGGCGGGATCAGCATCTGGCCGCCGTCAAAGTGCCGCGCACGACGGCGCGCCGCGAATTCCGGCGGGGTATCGTCGTCAACACGCTGAATCCGAAGGTGGCGATCTTTTTTCTCGCCTTCGTCCCGCAATTCGTTGATGCCGGTCGAGGCTCGGTGGCAGCCCAACTCTTCCTGCTCGGATTGTGGTTCAGCGTCCTCGGGGTCTTCACTGACGCGATCTACGGTATCGCCGCCGGGGAACTCGGGGGCTGGATCCGGAGCCGTGAGTCGTTCCAGCGGCCAATACAGACGATCAGCGGATGCACATACATCTTCCTCGGCCTGCTGGCCGCGGTGTCGTCGACGGGGCGGACATCGTTGGCTTCGACGGTCAGAGCCAAGTAGTGGATACGGGGCAGGTTCGCACGCACGATCTGGTCGGCGTCTTTCTCGACGTCGACCGGCTGCGCCTGATCGCTTTGCTCGTCGATGAGGAACAGACGGTCACGGAGCTGGCGTCGCGCCTCGGGCTAAAGCCACAGGCGGTCGTTCGTCACATCCAGACACTCGAAGAATGCAGGCTGATACGCCGTTCGGCGGAACGGCCGACGGCGGTCAGACTCGACGTTTCCAGGCTCCAGCAGTATGCGCTCGCCCTGCGTCCGGAGTCGTCCGACGATTCAGCGACCGGATCGGATGCGGACGCGCGAACGCTGCGCGGCTTCGTCGTTGACGGAAAGCTGGCGAATCTGCCGTCGCAACGGAGCCGCTGGCTGGTCGTTCTGGCCTGGCTCGTCGAGAAGTTCGACCATGACCGGCGTTACTCCGAGGCTGAGGTCAACGAGACGCTCTCGGCGTTCCACGAGGACTACGCCCTGCTGCGACGACAGCTCGTCGACGAACGTTTCATGGCCAGGGATCATGGAGTCTACTGGCGTATCGAACCGCCTGACGGGACGTAGGCTCGGTCCCCGACCTCCCGCGTTGGCTTACCGACAGCAGAGGGATCTACGAACATGACTTTGCTGGTTGTGCAGACTCACCGTAACAAGGGAAGGAGACTTGTAGGGGCGTGATTCATCACGTCCGGTAGACGCAATCGTCGAATGTATGGGATCTCGAAGCGCGGCCGTGACGAATCACGACCCTATGCCGTCAGCCATTCATTGCCGAAAGCACTGTCAGGAGACAGATTGCCAACGCGCATTGCGGAGTCTAGTTCTGGAGCTTGCGGGGTGCCGGTCTATCGTGCTGCGAGTTCCCGGCGCGAGGATTGTGGAGTATTGTTGGACGTCTCTGGTTCTCCTACCCGGAAGCGTATGACCCTAGTGGTCTGTGACACTTGACCTGGTCGATAGCATCAGGCTTCCCACATGACCCAAGAGCATCCAAGACTGTCAATTCGACCCGGGTACCAGCGGAAAGTGGGTGTGAGAAATCTCAGTGCAGCATGTCCCTGGGGTTCGACTGAGATTTCTCGCTCCGCTTGAAATGACGATCTGGCGGTTAGGGAGTCGCCCGGGACGCATCGGGTAATCGATCAGATCACATGTCACAGACGACTAGACGATGCATGACCTTTTCAGCGTTCGACCGGCCTGGAATCGTCGTCGTTAGAGCGATTCAAGCTCCGGGATGCCCAGATCGCGGCAGGTCGCGCTGAACCACTCGATGACTTCCGGATGGAGCGGGATGCCGCGCGCCGTTCGCTCCTCGAGTTCCTCTTCCTCGGATACGCCGGGATAGATCACTCGATCGTGACCGGGTGCCGGGGGCGTGTCGAGTAGCGCGCCGAGCATGTCGTCCATCGCCTCCTTGAATCTGTCGACATCGCAGAATGCGCCGATATCGTAGGCGGCAAGGAACTGCTTCGATCCCGATTCGACGTCGAGCATCGACGGGAGCGCCGATCCGAGGACGCTGCAGAGGATCTCGTTCATCACGGCCAGACCATAGCCCTTGTGGGAACCCATCTCCCGGGTGCTGCCGAGCGGGAGCTGCGAGAACTGGCCGCGTTCCGGCAGGTACGCCTCCTCCATGATCGGCGCGCCGTTCCAGCTCGTGATCCAGCCGGGATGGAGGGTGACTCCGAGGCGGGACGCCAGAATCAGCTTGTTTCCGGCGACGGCGGAGGTCGCGGCGTCGAACAGGAAGCGGGGCCTGTCCCGCGTCGGCGCCGCCATCGCGATCGGGTTCGTACCGAGCCGGGGTTCGGCGCCAAAGGTCGGGACGACAAGGGCGCCACCGGCGGTCAGCGAGACGCCGATCATGTCCTCGTCAGCCGCCAGCATCGCGTGATAGCCGACGGCGCCGGTGTGGCCGACGTTCCGGACGGTGACGATGCCCGCTCCGGTGTCCCTGGCCTTGTCGATTGCCAGGCGCATCGCTTTCGGTCCCTGGAAAATCCCGAGCGTGTTGCCGCCGTCGATCGCAGCCGTCGACGGGCGTTCCCGCATGATCGTGAATTGACCGGTTGGATCGAGCTTGCCCTCCTGATACTGCTGAACGTAGACGCGCAGCATGTTCGAGACCCCGTGCGTCTCAACGCCGCGCAGGTCGGCATAGATCAGGACGTCGGCTCCCTGCCTGGCATCCTCCTCGGGGATTCCGAGCGCGGTGAAGATCCCCTCGACCGTTGCCCGTAGAGCGGCTTCGGTGACGCGTACTTCTGTGTCATGCGGGACATGAAATCGTTCGAGCATCAGACTGTCTCCAGTTTTGCGAGGCCAAGTTCGCCGGTGATCTGTCCGAACCAGTCGATAACCTCCGGATGGTATGGAATGCCGTTGGCCGTGCGGTCCTCCAGCGCCTCGGCTTCGGATACGCCGGGATAGATAACTCGGTCGGCACCGGGTGCCGGCGTGGTCGCCGTGAGATTGCCGAGCATATCGTCCATCGTCCGTTTGAAGAGATCGACATCGGTGAACGAGGCGATGTCGAACGCCGCCAGGAAGTGGCGCGAGCCGACGTCTTCGTCGAGCATCCGTGGCACCGAGCCGCTGAGCATCGTCGCCAGCACCTCGACCATCAGCGCCAACCCGAAACCCTTGTGGGCGCCAAGCTCGCGGGTCGAGCCGAGCGGGAGCTGGTGGAAATCACCATCTTCCGGCAGCGGGCTGTCCTCCATGATCGGCGCGCCGTTCCAGCTCGCGAGCCAACCGGCCGGGATCGGGATGCCCAACCTCCGGGCGATCCGGAGCTTGTTGCTGGCACTGGTCGACATCGCGGCGTCAAACAGGAGCCAGGGCTTCTCACCAGCCGGGGCAGCGATGGAGATCGGGTTCGTCCCCATCCGGGGTTCGGCCGAAAGAGCGGGAAGTACCTGCGATCCGCTGGCGGTCATCGACAAGCCGACCATGTCCTGCTCGGCGGCCATCAACGCGTGATAGCCAATCGCCCCGGTGTGGCCCAGGTTCCGCACCGCCGCCGTACCGACGCCGTACTCCCGGGCTCGTTCGATCACGATATGCATGGCGCGAGGACACTGGATCAGGCCCAGCCCACCATCACCGTCGATGACGATTCCGGCCCGGGAATCGCGGATGATCTTCAGTTCCGGCGTGGGATTGAGCTGTCCGGCACGGTACTGGGCGACGTAGACGCGCAGCATGTTCGAGACGCCATGCGTTTCCACCCCTCGCAGGTCGGCATAGACGAGGACGTCGGCTGCCTGGCGCGCGTCTTCCTCGGGGACGCCGACCGCTTCGAAGATCCGCTCGACGGTCTGCCGGAGAGACTGAACCGGGACGCGGATCTGATCGGACTCGGGAACATGGAACCGCTCGAGCATCGCGAAACTCCGAACGCTGACGGACTTGTTTACGGACGTTCACGAGGACTTATAGCAGTGCCGGCACTGCCGGGTAAACCGTTTGACCTGCGGTGGTCCAGTGTTCGCAGGGATGAAGGTGAGCCGTCATTGGAATGCGTTGGGCAAGGGGCCATAGCCCACCAACAGTTGTTGAAGGCGAGGCGCGGGACTATCCGTAGACGGGATCAGGAGGTGGCCGGCGCGCCGACTCTTCCGGTTTCCTTCGACGTCGATTCCTCGAACAGCGGGACGTAGGCATCGGCGTCACGCTGACGGGGCAGACTGTGGAGCGCCAGATAGCAGAGCGTGCCGAAGTACAGCGACGCGAACATCCCGTGCGAGAGCGTTGCGAACACGTCGAGACGGGTCCAGACGACGATCGCACCGCTCAGCGATTGAATGATCACCAGCCCGGTCAGGAGCATCGAGCCCCAGAACAGGTCCGGCCGGCTGGACCGGGCCCGGGAGGCCATCAGGGTCAGCCCGACGACACCGAGCACGAGAACGAGCGCCGAGACGCGATGCCCGAAGACAATACCGATCGGGCCGTCGAGAATGGGGACGACTTCTCCATTGCAGAGCGGCCAGTCGGTACAGGCCATGCTGGCTTCCTTATGGCGGACGTAGGCCCCCCAGTAGACGACCAGATAGGTGTAGCCGAGCAGGGCGAAGACGGCGGTCCGGAAGTATCTTGGTAGTGGACGGTCGCGGAGCCGGTCCCAGCTGCCCTGTTCGTGGATGAATAGGGCGGTCAGGAGCACGCTCGCGAAGGCGATCAGCGAGACGCCGAAGTGGAGCGCCAGGATTTCCGGCGTCTGTGGCCACATGACGGCTGCTGCGCCGAGCAACGCCTGAATCACGAGGAACCCGACCATAACCGGTGCGAAGGCCTTGATCTCCTTGCGGCCGCGCCAGAAGATCCAGGCGCCGATACCAGCGCCGACGATCAGGAAGGTCTCGATGCCGACGACGAAGCGATGGGAGAACTCGATCATCGTTTCCAGGGCGTAGCTCGGAACGAACTCGCCGTGGCAGAGGGGCCACGACTTGCCGCAACCCTCTTCCGAGCCGGTCGTCGTTACGAGAGATCCCTGGATCAGGACGATGAACATCCCGATTGCGGCGGCGACAGTCAGGCGCTTGATGAATGTCCGCATGGTCCGCTTCACCTTCCGACTCGAAGCACTTGCCGGTGGCTACGGTCACCGTTCGGCCTCTAGCTGGTGCGGGCAACCGTAAACCGGGGCTCGATCGTTCCGGCCTGCTGTCCGGCCAGATGGAGCCCCGAGATTGTCAAGATTGTACGTCCTTTCACAAACGGATGCGCCTGTCAGGCGAGGCCGAGTGTTTTGAGACCGGCCGTCGCTCCGCCCATCATGAATCCGGCATCGCCGCCGGCCGTGATGAACTGGAATCCCTGCTCGGCGCGGCTGGCTGCGTCCTCGGGCGAAGCGGCGGCGATGCCAGGGATCTTTCCGACCGCCTTACAGGCCCGGACGATCTCCTGAAGCGCCTCGGCGTGCCGCTCGCTTTCACCTGCATTCCGGGGATCGACGCCGATCGAAAGAGCCAGGTCGGCCGGACCGGCCCAGCAGCCGTCGATGCCCTCGATGGACATGATCGCCTCGGCATTCTCGACGGCCGTGATGCTTTCAAGCTGTACGGCGACGAAGATCTCCTGGTTGATCCAGTCCGGATAATCCGCGCCGTACAGCCCGGCTCCGCCCCAACCGAACGAACGTTTGCCGCGCGGCGGATGAAGGCAGGCGTCGGCGGCTTGTTGAGCGTCCCCGGCGTTTTCGACCATTGGCACGACGATGCCCATCTCGCCCTCATCGAGCAGCCGCCCGATCAGGGTGTAGTCGTTGCGAGCCGCCCGGGCCATCGGTATCGCCGGGGAGTGGCGCATGACGGCGAAGGTCTGGTTGATCTGGTCGATCCCGAACGAGCCGTGCTGCGTGTCGAGAAGGATCCAGTCGATTCCCGAATACGCCAGCATCTCGGCGGCGCGCACGGATCCCAGTCCGAGTGCGTAACCGAAAGCGGGTTTGCCGTTCAGCATTTTGGCTTTGGCGGTGTTCTCTCTCATCACTGCTCCTCGTGTTTCGCTGTACGATGCCGGGCAGTGTAGTACGGGAACGGCCGGCGCGGATCTGGTTCGGGTGATTTTCTCGCCGGTCGGGATTTTTGGAGGCGAAGCTATGGGGCGAGATCTGCTGGATCGCTACCGCGGGGTGCTGGTCGGCGGGGCCGTCGGCGACGCGCTGGGCGCAACCGTCGAGTTCATGGATCGGCAGGAGATCCGGGATCGCTACGGCGTCCACCGCGAGATCACCGGCGGCGGCTGGCTGAGCCTGCCGGCCGGCGAGGTGACCGACGACACCCAGATGGCGCTCTGCATCGCCGAGTCGATCGTCGAACTGGAGCGGTTCGACCCGGCCGACATCGCGGCCCGATTCGTGGACTGGTATCGCTCGAACCCTCCCGATATCGGCAACACGACTCGCGAGTCGCTGCGGCAATTGGACGAGGGTGTTCCATGGCATGAGGCGGGCGAGCAAACTCACCGGCGCTTGCGGCCGAATGATGCGTCGAACGGGTCGATCATGCGTTGCGCGCCGGTGTCGCTCCTGTTTCGGGACGATCCGGATTCCAACGCAACGGCCTCCGTCGACTCTTCCAGGATCACTCATGGGAACCCGCTTGCCGTCGATAGCTGTGTTGCGCTCAATGCAGCGGTTGCGTCTCTCCTCGCGGATCCCCATGCCGACATTCTTGACGTTGCCATCCAGGCGGCAACGGAACCCGACCTCGTCGCGTCTCTGGAACGGACGTCCTCACAGACAGTCGACGGCATCGATGCCAGCGGATACGTGCTTTCGACGATGCAGAGCGCGTTCTGGGCTGTTGGCCGGGCGGGTTCATTCGAGGACGCGATCGTGACGGCGGTCAACCTCGGGCAGGACGCCGACACGACCGGCGCGGTTGCCGGTGCGCTGGCCGGGGCGAAGTGGGGATACTCGCAGATTCCCGGACGATGGCTCGATGCGTTGCGCGGCCACGACCACTTCGTGCACCTGGCGGACCGGTTGCATGCGATCTCTCTAGCTCGAAGCTAGACTGCTGTTGACCGGCGGGCCGCCGAGCTTCAGATAGCGCTGGACACTCATCCGGTTCCGGGCGTCGTCAGCCAGGCCGAGGATGTGCAGCAGCTGCTCCTCGTCGGCTCCATCTTTCGCCAGCTCGACGGCGAACGTGTCGCGCAGAATCTGGGGCGTCACCTTCTTCCGGATTCCCGCCCGGGCTGCGATCCTGTCGACCATCTTGTTCACCGACTGGGGCAGGATGTCGAAGAGCTTGTCGGAATCATCCTTCTCGGCCTCGTAGGCTTCCAGCAGCTTCCCGAACTCTGACGGGGCGAAGAGCTTGCGCTCCTTGTTCCGGAGCCTGGTCGTCCTCGGGAAGATCGTGATCTCCGCCGAACCATCGCCGTGCACGTCGACATCCATCCGCTCCAGGTCGAGCAGCTCGCTTCGCCCGAGACCGACCCGCAACATGACCCAGCACATCAGCGCCGAACGTGGGGAATCCTCCGCCGCAGCTTCGAGGAACCGTTCCTGCTCGTCCGGATGCAGCGGCTTCGGCGTCTTCAGAGCAATCCTGTCCGGATAGAACGATTCCGACGGGTCCTCCTTCAGCACCTGCCTGTCCTTCACGAGCCAATCGAAGAACTGGCTGATGCTCGTTAGCCGGCGCTTCTTCGTGGAACGCGAGTTGGCGTCGCCGAGGAACCGGGCAACGTCCCGCTTTGTGATCTGGTCGATGCGCTTGAGGCCGACCTGGCGCTCGAAGAGCTGGAGGTCGTAGGCGTAGGACTTGACCGTGTTCTCCGGCCGCTGCTGTTCGATGAGGTGCTCGCGGAACCAGTAGCGAGCTACCGGAAGCTGGGAATCGAATCGGAGCGGCCCGATCGTGCCGATCTCCGGTTCGAAGTGACCGCCATTTTTGACGTCGAACAGCGGCGGTTGAACCGGTCTGCCGGAGTTCTGGGAATCGCTCATGGAAATCCTCCGGGTATCTCTTCGTGCCGACGCGGTTGCTCAAGTGTATCGACTAGGGCGCCTCGCGTGGATATCGGGAAGACACGTCGTCATCGGTGAGCGGCTTCCGCATCAGCACCTCGACCCGGTCTTCGACGAACCCCTCGCGAGCGTAGAAGGCGTGCGGGATCGGGTTTGTCACGTCCACCGATAGTTCGACAAAGGCGCAACCTTCCTGTTTCGCCTTGTCGACGGCGGCATCGAGGAGCTCCTGGCCGACGCCCTTGCCTCGCCAGCCGGGCGCGACGACGAAGCGCCGGATCAGGGCGAACTTTCCGTGGGTCGACTTCCAGGCGATGAAGAGCTCCAGCTTACCGACGACCTCGCCGTTGTGTTCGGCAATCAAGACGGATGATGGCTCGTAGGCGTCGTCGTGGTACTCGGCGACCATGTTCCGCTCGTCGTAGCACCAGTCGACGTCTTTGTTCATCTCTGCTTCGGCCGGCACGTCCGATAGCCGTCCCGGTCGGATCGTGATCTCCATTGTCATCTCCCTGCGATTTCGGCCTGTGGCCCGGTAGCCGGAAGGCGTCTGGATCCGCACTCCGGTTCACGCTGTCCGGCTACGATATCCGAAACGACTCGCTTGCGCTCATGAAAGCTGGAAACGTGAAAGCTGAAGCATGGTTGGATCGCTTCTTCGACTCCTATTACCGCCATCGTCCGGTCAATGCCACGTTCATCGGCGTGCACGACTATGACAACCGGCTGCCTGATTACTCCGAGGACGGGATTGCCGACGTTGTTGGCGAGATGCAGTCACTGCTGAACGACCTTGACGACGTCGACCGCGAGGGCGCGCCGGAACCAACGGCCATCGACCTCAGGCTGGCTGAGGGATATCTCCGGGTCCAGCTCTGGGAATTCGGCTCCGGCCACTTCCAGAACGGAAACCCGTCCCATTACGTCGGCGAGGCGGTGTTCGGCCCGATGTCCCTTTTCCTCAGAGAGGGCACTCCGATTGGCGATCGGATGGAGAGCGCACGCGCCCGATTCGAGGCAGTGCCGGGCTTGCTCGATCAGGCGAAGTCCACTATCGAGCGTGCGCCGCGATTCTGGATCGAGAAGGCAATCGATGAATGCGCCGGCGGCATCAATTTCGCTCGCGAGGGTGTCGGGATGTATCTCGCGGCCAACGGGATCGAGCAGGCCGGTCTAGTCCAGGCCGCGGACGGTGCCGCCCTGGCCTTCGAGGACTACCGCCGCTATCTCGAGTCCGAGATGCTGCCCTCCGCGATGGATGACGGCTACGGCTGCGGTGCGGAGGAGCTGGATCTCTGCATCCGCAGCGGCCATTTCCTCGATATGTCTCCGGCCGAGATCGCCGCATACGGCCGGCAGGCGATGGACGAAGCGCGGGAGCGGCTCCTTACCGGAGCGCAAGAGCTTGGATTCGAGAGCTGGCAGGAGGCGCTGGCCCAGCTCGCGGACCGTCATCCGTCCGCCGAAGATTATCTGGACGCCTACGGCGAAACCTGGCTTGCCGCACGGTCCCACGCTGTCGAGCAAGATCTCGTGTCCTGGCCTGATTTTCCGATCCGATTCGTCGAGCGTCCCGCCTGGGCGAGATCGGCCTCGCCTCATCTATACTTCCTCTTCTACCGCGCGCCGTCGGCGTTCGATCCGATCAATGTCTACGATTACCTCGTGGAGCCGTTGCCGGACGGAGATCCGACACCGGTACTGCGCGCTCACAACTCATCGGTCATCAAACTCAATCATGTCGTCCACCACGGCGGCATCGGCCATCATGTCCAGAACTGGCATGCCTATCGGGCCGCATCGCGGATCGGACGCATTGCGGCTGTGGACTGCGCCTCTCGGATCGCGATGCTCTGTGGAGGAACGATGGCCGAGGGCTGGTCGTGCTACACGACCGATCTGATGGACGAATACGGGTTCTGCACGCCGCTGGAGAGCCTCTCCCAACATCAGAGCCGGCTCCGGATGGCTGCCAGGGCGGTTGCCGACGCGGAACTGCATGCCGGCGACATGACGATCGGGGATGCCGTCGCGCTCTACCGCGACGAGGCCGGCATGACGCCCGGCGCGGCCCGTTCCGAAGCGGTCAAAAACAGTATGAATCCAGGTGCCGCTTTGATGTACCTGATCGGGACGGATGAGATTCACCGGCTGCGGCGGGATCTCGTCACGGGTCGGGCCGGCATGACGATCCGCGACTTCCACGATCAATTCCTTTCATACGGATCGATACCTGTCTCGATCATTTCCGAGTCGATGCGTGCAATGAACCAGAAGAGTGCTTGACCGATTTGGATGACAGGGACTAGTATCGCGACGAACGCGGGGTGAAGGGTCGCCAGATAGGCGCGCGCTCTACAACGGAGCAATCAGCCGCCGATCTGATCGGCCGGATGCCGTGTCCAGCGGAGGTTAGAAGCAAATTAGAACCGCTCGGTTGAGCGAAGGAGGAAAGCACCAGATGCAAGTCTCCATGACAGTTAATGGCCAGAGGCGGTCGGGCGACGTCGAGCCCCGGACGTTGCTGGTCCACTTCTTGAAGAACACCTGGGACTTACCGGCACCCACATCGGCTGCGACACCAGCCAGTGCGGCGCCTGCACGATTCACATGAACGGCAAGGCCGTCAAGTCCTGCACCGTGCTCGCGGTCGAGCCAACGGCGCCGAGATTACGACGATCGAAGGCATGGCGAAGGACGGCCAGCTCCACCCGATCCAGGAAGGATTCTGGGAAGAGCATGGCCTGCAGTGCGGCTATTGCACGCCGGGCATGATCATGACGACCGCCGACCTGCTCAAGCGCAACCCGAATCCCGTCCGAATCCGAGATTCGCCATGCGCTCGAAGGCAGCCTCTGTCGCTGCACGGGCTGCCAGCACATCGTCAAGTCGATCAGTGGGCCGCCAACAAGATGGCGTCTGCGCCCGGCGACTAGTCGGCTCGGCGATCTCGTATGCACGCAGCTCAGATTCCAGGCGAGAGAGAGGGAAGCTCCGATGACGGCGACCGAACCTAGAGAGAAGCTTGTAGGACAGGCACTTAAGAGAAGAGAAGATCCGCGGCTGGTGCGCGGCCAGGGCCGGTTCATGGACGATATCGTCCTACCCGGCATGGCGCACGTCAAGATTCTGCGCAGCCCGCTGGCTCATGCGAAGATCAATGGTGTGGATACGTCGAAGGCCGCCGACGCACCCGGAGTACTCGCCGTCTATACCGGCGCGGACTTTGCCGAGGTGAACGCGCTTCCATATGCGTGGCAGGCCGCCGGCGTCGACAATCACGGCAATACGCCGCGTGTCCTCGCAGTCGATGAAGTCCACTGGGTCGGCGATCCAATCGCCGTCGTCGTGGCCGAGACACCCCAGCAGGCCGCTGATGCGCTCGAACTGATCGATCTCGATCTGGAGGCGCTGCCAGCGGTCGTTGATGCCGAGGAGACCACGCACAACGGCAAGCCGCAGCTCCATGAGAACGCCCTTAACAACATCGCGTTCAACTGGGATTGCGGAAACGAAGCCGGCGTCGAGACGGCGCTGGGCGAGGCACCGGTGCGGATCAAGCAGCGCATCCGCAACCAGCGGTTGATCGCGACGCCGATCGAGACCCGCGGCGCGATCGGCCAGTACGACGCCGGAACGGACGAGTACACATTCTGGCTCTCATCCCAGGCACCTCACGTCCACCGGCTCGTGATGGCCGCGTTCGTGCTCGGCCATCCGGAGGAGAAGATCAGAGTCATCGCTCCCGATATCGGTGGCGCGTTCGGCTCGAAGATCTTCATGTACACCGAATACCCGCTGGTCGGGCTCATCTCGAAACGGCTCGGCCGTCCGGTCAAGTGGATCGAGGAGCGTGAGGAGCATGCACTGGCGACAGCTCAGGGCCGCGACCACGTGACCGATCTGGAGATCGCCGCCGAGCAGGATGGGACGATCACCGGTCTCAAAGTCACGACCTGGGCCAACCTGGGCGCCTATCTCTCGACCGCCGCCGGAGGTATTCCGACGACGCTCTACGGGCGCATGGTTGCCGGTGTCTACAAGATCCCGAACATTCACTGCCGTGTCTTCGGCACCTACACGAACACAGCGTTGGTCGACGCCTACCGCGGCGCCGGCCGGCCGGAGGCCGCCTACGTCATCGAGCGTACGGTCGACCTGGTCGCCAGCGAACTCGGGATGGATCCGGCGGAGGTCCGCCGGAAGAACTTCATCCCCCAGGAATCCTTCCCCTACGACACCGGAATCGGGATGCTCCCCTACGACAGCGGGAATTACCCGGCGGCGCTGGACAAAGCGCTGGAGATGGCCGGTTACCAGAATCTCCGCCAGGAGCAGGAAGAGGCGCGGTCCCGGGGCAAACACCTCGGAATCGGCTTCTCCAGCTATGTGGAGGTCTGCGGCGTCGCTCCGACGGCCTGGGTTACCTCGGAAGGCTGGGGAGCGGGACTCTGGGAGAGCGCAAACGTCCGGGTTCAGCTGACCGGCAAAGTGGTCGTCACAACGGGCACGATGCCGCACGGGCAGGGTCATGAGACGACCTTCGCGCAGATCGTGTCGGATCAGCTCGGAGTTCCGTACGACGACATCATCGTCGAGTACGGCGATACGGCCGGAACGCCGTTCGGCTACGGCACCTACGGAAGCCGCTCGCTCGTCGTCGGTGGTAGCGCGATCGTCCAGTCCGTGGAGAAGATCCGCGACAAGATGACGAAGATCGCCGCCCACATGCTCGAAGTCGACGAGGATGAGGTCGACCTCGAAGCGGGGACAGCCTTCGTCAAGGGCGCTCCCGACCAGAGCGTCTCGTTTGCGGACATCGCCGCGACGGCGGCCGTCGGCGCCGGGCTACCCGCTGGGGTCGAACCATTCCTCGATGCAACGACATACTTCGATCCGCCGAACTGCACATTCCCGTTCGGCACGCACATCGCCGTCGTCGAGGTCGATCAAGACACCGGCAAGGTAGAGATCAAGCGGTACGTCGCGATCGACGACGTCGGTAACGTGATCAACCCGCTGATCGTCGACGGCCAGGTCCAGGGCGGTATTGTCCAGGGTATTGGACAGGCCCTCTGGGAGAACGGGGTCTACGACGAGAATGGGCAGCTGCTGTCCTCGACGCTGATGGACTACGGCGTTCCGAAGGCCAGCTGGATGCCGATGATCGAGCTCGATCGGACCGTGACGACAACCGACGTGAATCCCATGGGCGCGAAAGGTGCCGGTGAAGCGGGCACGATCGCCTCGACACCGGCCATCGTCAACGCCGTCATGGATGCCCTCTCACCACTTGGAATCAAACATATGGATATGCCATTGAGTGCGCCGCGAGTCTGGGCGGCGATACAGGAAGCGAAGGGAAACTAAAGCATGTATCCTGCTGCATTTGACTATCACCGGCCATCGTCGGTGGAAGAAGTCATCCAGATTCTCAGCGATAACCCGGAGGCGAAGATTATCGCCGGCGGGCACTCGCTCCTGCCGGCGATGAAGCTCCGGCTGGCGGCTCCGGGCGCCCTCGTCGATCTTGCGGATGTCGACGGTTTGACCGGAATCTCGGTCAACGGCGGCGCTTCGATCGGCGCGATGACGACCTATGACGACGCGATGAACAACAGCGATCTCGCGAGCAAGTTTGCCGCGCTCCATCAGGCCGTCAGCCATGTCGGTGACGTCCAGGTGCGCAACCGGGGCACGGATCGGCGGTCTGGCCGCGCATGCGACCCGGCGGCCGACACAACGGCAGCACTCGTCGCCCACGGCGCGGGAGTTTGTCGTCCAGGGCTCGAACGGCGAGCGCACGATCCCGGCGGACGAATTCTTTATCGATCTGTTCACGACTGCCCTCTCCCCGGAGGAAGTGCTGATCAAGATCAACCTGCCGGAGCCGGCCGACAACACGAGCTCGGCCTACGAGAAGTTCGCGCATCCCGCGTCCGGTTACCCGGTCTGCGGCGTTGCTGCGGTCGTGACCCGCGATGGTTCCGGAAACGTCACCAGTGCGAAGGTCGTCGCGACCGGTTCGACGCTGAAGCCGACGCGCCTGACCGGTGTCGAGGATGCGATCACCGGAACGTCAGGCGATGCCGACGCGGTCGCCGCCGCTGCCGAGCACGCGAACGACGGCGTCAATGAGTGGGCGGGCGATCACTACGCGTCGTCCGAATACCGCGCTCACCTGACCAAGGTCTTCGCCAAGCGGGCGCTGAATAGCGCACTCGGCAACGGTTAAGGTTCGGGATACAAGACCAATGCGGCACCCTTCCCGGTCGATACGGGGAGGGTGCCGGTATTTTCGCCGGATATGCGGAGCGCCGGGGGCGCGATGTTACACTTGTGCAAGTTGTAACGGACAGATGTAGCCGGTTCCCACAGGCCAGAAAAAGCGCCGTGAATCGGGAAGTGATGAGGACGTATCGTTGGTAGAAGTACAGGAAAAAGTGGAGGATCAGGCGGTCAGCCTGGATTCCGTGCAGGAGGTTCAGGACGCACTCTGGACGCAGCAGTACGTTGCAGACCCGAGCCTCGCGACATCAATCTATCTTTCATTGAAGCTCCCGAAGCCGCTGCTGCTCGAGGGAGAAGCTGGGGTCGGCAAGACGGAGATCGCCAAGGTTCTCGCGGCCATTCTTGAAACCGACCTGATCCGGCTCCAGTGCTATGAGGGACTCGATGTCTCTCACGCCGTGTACGAATGGAATTACCCGCGGCAGATGCTGGCAATCCGCGCCGCCGACTCGACCGAAGAGAGCCGGGAAGTCGCCATGCAGGAGATCTTCAGCGAAGACTTCCTGATCAAGCGCCCGCTCCTTCAGGCTATCGAAGCCTCGGCTTCGGGCCGCGCTCCAGTGCTGCTGATCGACGAGATCGACCGTGCTGACGAGGAGTTCGAAGCGTTCCTGCTCGAGCTGCTCTCCGATTTCCAGGTGTCGGTGCCGGAGCTGGGCACGATGGTCGCCGAACACCCGCCGGTCGTGATTATCACCTCGAACCGGACCCGAGAGCTACACGACGCGCTCAAGCGCCGGTGCCTCTACCACTGGATCGATTACCCGACCGTCGACAAGGAATACACCATCGTCCAGACGAAGGTGCCGGGTGTCAACGATCGGCTGGCGATGCAGGTTGCTCGCTTCGTGCACGACATCCGCGAGGTCGACCTCTACAAGGTCCCTGGCGTCGCCGAGACGCTCGACTGGGCGGCGGCCTTGCTCGCGCTCGATCAGCAAGAACTCAACAAGGAGATCGCCTCGAACACGCTTGGCGCGATTCTGAAGCACCAGGAAGACGTTCACACGATTCGCCAGAACAACCTCGATAAGCTGGTCGCGGCGGCGCAGAATGACGGATAGGGACGCGACGGAAAACGGCATTCAGCTCGGCGAGCGATTCGTCAACCGGGCCCTCCGTTTCGGTCGTGTGTTGCGGGCGAACGGCGTGATGGTCACGCCTGGCCAGGTGATGACGTTCATCGACTCGACCCGGCACGTCGGCCTCAACGACCGGCGTCTGTTCCGGGAAGCCGCCGAAACCTGCCTGGTGACCAAGTACGAAGACATGGAGACCTTCGAAGCCGTCTTCGATCGCTACTGGCAGCCGCGGCGACGGATCGATACCGGAGCCGAGAACCTCTCCGATTACACCGAAATCTCGCCTGAAGAAGCCGAGGCGATGATGGACGGCGAGGATATGCCCGGCGATAACGAGGGCATGATGTCCGACACCGTCGAGGGGCTCGTCAGCGACGACGGCGAGGGCGGCGAACCCGGTGACGAAGAGGGCGAGGGTGAGGAATCGATCCTGACCTACAGCGCCTCGGAAGCGCTCCGGGAAAAGGATTTCTCCGAGTTCTCGGAGGAAGAACTGGCAATCGCCCGCCGGATGATGAACATGCTCGAATGGGACATCGGTAAGCGGCGGTCGCGGCGCAAGGTATCGTCGCCGAAAGGCCGCTTCATCGACTATCGCAAGACGATGCGGAAGTCTCTCCAGACGAGTGGCGTGCCGCTCCGAATCTTCGACCGGAAGGTCAAGGACAAGCCGAGAGCCCTGGTCGTCATCTGCGACATCTCCGGTTCGATGGACCGCTATTCGCGATTGCTGCTGCACTTCATCCACACGATCGAGAATGACATGGCGAAGGTCGAGGCCTTCGTCTTCGGGACGCGCCTGACACGCATCACCCGGCTGCTGAAGAACCGGCCGATCGACGAGGCGATCGAGCGCGTTTCGAGCGAGGTCCAGGACTGGGCCGGCGGCACGCGTATCGGCGAGTCGATCCAGTCGTTCAACCAGGAATGGGCGCGGCGCGTCCTCCGAAACGGCGCCGTTGTTCTCGTTATCTCGGACGGCTGGGACCGGGGAGATCCGGATCTGCTTGCGGCCGAGATGTCGCGGCTCCAGCGCTCCAGCTATCGACTGATCTGGCTGAACCCGTTGCTCGGCTCGCCGCGCTACCAGCCGCTGACGCGCGGCATGCAGGCGGCGCTGCCGTTCATCGACGATTTCCTGCCGGTTCACAATCTCGAAAGTCTCGAACTGCTGGCGAATCACCTGTCCGATCTGGCGGATACGCGCCCGGTACGGAAGCAGGTGCCGCTCTCGTTCGAGCAGGACCGGATACGGCAGGCGGCCAATCGATAGTCCAGCCGATGGAATACGAACGCTGGCCGGCGCGCTTTAACTATCGGAATGACAGGAGAAGATTCATGAGAGAACTTGTCGACCAGATAGACAGTTGGCGCGCCGACGGCGAAACCATCGCGCTTGCGACCGTCATCTCCGCGGCAGGCTCGACGCCTCGCCCTGTAGGAGCGAAGATGATCGTCAGCGGCACCGGGAAGATGCACGGATCGGTGAGCGGCGGCTGCGTCGAAGGCTCAGTGATCGAGCACGCGCTCGATGTGCTGAAGAAAGGCGAGCCGCGGTTGATCGAGTACGGCATCAGCGATGACATGGCCTGGGATGTCGGGCTGTCCTGTGGCGGCCAGATCGAGGTCTTCATCGAGCCGCTGGCAGCGTCGAACTGAGCCATGAGATCAGAGACGTACGCCGCACTCAAGCAAGCAATAGAATCCGCCGTGCCCGCTGCTTCTGCAACCTGCATCAGCGGGCCGCAGGCGGGCAAGATCATGCTTCTGAAGGGGCAGGATGAGTTCGTCGGGACATTCGACGACCCTGCGCTCGACGAGGCGGTACGCGGCCGGCTCGCCAGTTACATCGAGGACGGTGGGGCCGCCAGCGAAGAGATCGACGGAAACCGCGTCTTCTTCGAGGCGCACCTGCCGCCACCGCATCTCGTCGTGATCGGTGCCGTTCACGTTGCGATTCCGCTCGTCAGTATCGCCAGGATCATGGGATATGAGACGACAGTCATCGATGCCCGGGGCGTCTTTGCGACCGACGAGCGATTCCCCCACAGCGACGATCTGATCGAGGCCTGGCCTGATGAAGGCCTTGCCGAGATCAACCTGCATCCCGGCGTTGCGGCCGTGATTCTCGCCCACGACGAGAAGTTCGAGGACCCCGCGCTCGAGGTTCTGCTGAACAGCGAGGTCGGCTATATCGGGGCTATCGGCAGCCGCAAGACCAGTGAGGAGCGGCTGATGCGGTTGAAGGCGAATGGCTTTTCCGATGAGCAGCTTGACCGGATCCATGGTCCGGTCGGCCTGAATCTCGGTGGCCGTTCCCCTCAGGAGATCGCGCTCAGCATCATGGCCGAGATTATCGCGGTCAGAAACGGGGTCGATCCGTCGCGCGCAATGGCGACCGCCAAGTCCGCGTGATCGGAAAGCCCAGGGTCGCGGCAGTCGTTCTGGCTGCCGGGGGATCGACCAGGCTTGGACAGCCGAAACAGCTTCTCAACGTCGATGATATGCCGTTGCTTTCCCGGACCCTCGAGCTTGCCCGGCGAAGCGATCTCGATCCTCTCGTCGTCGTCCTTGGCGGTTATGAAAACGACATCCGGGCGTCGGTCCCGCTGGCCGGATTCCAGATCGTTTCCAATCCCAGATTTGATGAGGGCCAATCCACTTCCCTGGTGGCTGGGGTCGGTGCGCTGCCTGACGATGTCGACGGGGCACTTGTTCTGCTCGGCGACCAGCCACTGCTGCCACCTCGCGTCATCGAACTCCTACTTGAAAACTTTGATCCAGAGCGGGATGCGGCGGTTCGCCCGCGTTACGACGCCGGGGCCGGCAATCCTGTTTTGATCAGCAAGCGGCTGTTTCCTGAGATTTCAGAGCTCACCGGGGATGTGGGCGCGCGAGACGTCCTGCGCGCCCACCGTGACGAGATTCGCGAAGTCGAGGTGGCAGGCTGGTCCGCGCCACCGGACGTCGACACGATCGAGGACTACGAGCGCCTGCTGGAAGACTGGGCGTCTCTGGGCGGCGTCGACATCCCGGGGCTTTGCCAGCGCTGCGGAGCATCCATGCATGCTGTCGAACGCCATGGACGGCTTCGGCCCGTCTGCCCTGAATGCAATTTCACTGCGTTCTTCGACCCGAAGATTTCGGCAGCCACGATCATCGAAATCGACGGTCGCATCGTCATGCTGAAACGTGCCGGTGAGCCGGGCAAAGGCAAGTGGACGTTCCCGTCCGGATTTGTCGACCGGGGCGAGCCGGTGAGGACGGCTGCGGCGCGTGAAGCGTTCGAAGAGGTGGGGATCGAGCTGGATGATCTTCAGCTGATGGATATCTACGGTGAACCGGGAGCGACGGTGAATCTGGTCGTCTTCAGCGCGAGCGCGACTGGCCAGCGGCCGCAGATCGGTGACGAATCGACGGATGTCGCTCTGGTCGACCCGGACAATCTGCCGGAACTGGCCTTCCCGAGAGACCATCGGATCGTGGAGCGGTGGAAGCAACGGCGATCATCGGACTAGGATGACCGCAAGTACGGGAATAGGGATCTTACGAGGGAGCAGCGAGAAACAATGACTACCAGGATTGCGGAAAAGACGTCGGGACACTATGTCGGCTCGGCGGTTCGCCGGGTCAACGATCCGAAGCTCGTCACGGGACGGGGGAAGTTCGCCGACGACATTCAACTCCCGGGAACGCTGCACATCGCCTTCGTCCGCTCCCCCCACGCTCATGCCCGTATCCGGTCAATCGACACGTCGGCAGCTGAGAGCGCCGCAGGCGTCCACTCGGTTATTACCGGCGCGCAGGTTGCGGAGTGGATGAAGCCGGATGGCCCGCACGATCCGCTGCTTCCCGGGCGCGAGATGAGCCGCTACCCGATCACGAATGACAAGGCCCGTATGGTCGGCGATCCGGTCGCCGCCGTGCTCGCGGAGACGTCAGAAGCGGCAACCGACGCCGCCGAGCTCGTCCAGGTCGACTACGACGTGCTGCCGGGCGTCGGATCGGCGGTTGCCGCGATGGCCGACGATGCCCCGATCGTCTGGGACGGCTGGGACAGCAACGTGGCCTGGCGCTGGGAGGCGGGCGACGGCGACGTCGATGCCGCGTTCGAAGCCGCAGACCGCACCATTGAACTGGAACTCGAATACCAGCGGGTCGCCTCGATGTTTCTCGAAACGCGCGGTGTGGTCGCCGCCTGGGATAGCGGGCTTGAAGAATTGACGATCTGGTCTTCAACCCAGGTACCGCACCGGGTTCGGACCTACATCAACGACCTGATCGGCATACCCGAGCACCACATCCGGAGCATTGCGCCGGACGTTGGCGGCGGGTTCGGCTCGAAGGGCGGCGTCTATCCCGAGTATTTGCTGGCCGCGCTCATGGCCCATCGAACCGGACGCCCGGTCAAGTGGATCGAAACCCGTAGCGAGCATTTCGTCTCGACGAACCAGGGTCGTGATCAGGTGCAACGGATCAAGGCCGCCGTCTCGAACGAAGGCCGGATTCTCGGGATGACCGTCCAGGTCATCTCCAATTGCGGCGCCTACGGAGCGGCGTCGGTCGGACAGCGGACCGGTATGATGGCCAGTGGACCGTACGACATCGAGAACATGGCGGTCGAAGTCATCGGCGTGATGACGAATACGACCCCGACGGCGGCCTACCGTGGAGCGGGACGGCCGGAAGCCGCCTACCTCTGCGAGCGGGTGATCGACCGCATCTGTCTCGATCTCGATCTCGATCCGGTCGATGTCCGGCGGCTGAATTTCGTCCCCTCCGATGCGTTTCCTCACCGGAGCGCGACCGGCGTGCTCTACGATAGCGGCGACTACGATAAGGCGCTGAGCGTGGCGACGGAGAAGCTGGGCTGGCAGGATGCGATGGCAAGCCAGCAGGCCGCTCGGGAAGACGGGCGGATCGTCGGTACCGGAATCGGCGTCTATTGCGAGTTCGCCGGGCCCGGCTGGGACAGCGGCGAGGTCCGCGTCTCGCCCAGCGGCAACATCACCGTCATGACCGGCATCTCCCCCCACGGCCAGGGAAATGAGACCTCTCTGGCCCAGATCGTCGCCGACCAGCTCGGCGTCCCGTTCGAAGCGATCACGGTCAAGGCCAGCGATACCGCCGTCGTGCCACAGGGTATCGGGACGTTCGGATCTCGCGGCACGGCAATCGGCGGCGGCGCCGTCATGCTGGCGGCAGGAAAAGTGGCTGAAAAGGTCAAAGCCTTCGCCGCGGCGATGCTCGAAGTCTCCGCCGACGATATCGAGCTTATCGACGGGGAAGCGCGGGTTCGCGGCGTGCCGGATCAGAGCGTCTCGTTCAACCGGATCGCCCGGACGGCGCACGGTATGGGATCAATGCCCGGCGGGCTTGAGCCGGGTTTGGACGCCCAGTCCTTCTTCCAGCCCGATGGACGCCAGTTTCCCTTCGGCGTTCACATCGCGCAGGTCGAGATCTGCCCCGACACAGGCGAGATCTCGGTCACCCGATACCTCTCGGTCGACGACTGCGGCACGATCATTAATCCGCTGCTCGTCGAGGGGCAGCGCATCGGCGGGTTGGCCCAGGGATTCGGCCAGGCGCTCTGGGAGCATATGGTCTTCTCCGATGACGGCCAGGTGATGAGCGGCACGCTGATGGATTACGCCGCGCCGAAAGCCAGTCAGCTACCGGCCGTCGAGCTTTACTCGACAGTCACACCGAGCCCGTTCACCCCCCACGGGGCGAAGGGCGTTGGCGAGGCCGGTACGACCGGCGCGCCGCCGGCTATCGTCAACGCGGCGATCGATGCCCTGAAGGGGCACGGTGTGAAGGCCGTCGATATGCCGTTGACATCCGAGAAGATCTGGCGGCTGTTGCAGTCATCCTGATCGCGGCGGCAAGTCGGTGAGATAGGCGAAGTTCTTGCTCCGGAGTGTGTCGGCATTTCTATCTTCGTCGGCTACTCTGGACTGCTTTCTTGATGCACCGAGCGAGTCATCAGGCCAAAGCTGTGGCTTTGCAGATCAGACACGTCAGATGAATTCTTCCTTTCGTGGCAGGTACCGGCAATGCGATGCATTGCCATGGTACGTACTCGCTATGTTGGACAGGAGATTGAGGAAGTCTCCGACATGATTCCGTATGCCCCATCCTCACCGGATGCGTGGGGACGGGTCTCTCGGTGATGGAATCAGATGGACGAGAGACCTCCGACACCCGAAACCGGAACTGACCGTCGTCGAGACGAGATCAGTCGCTTGACAGATCTTCCAGGTCGTCGCGCAAGACGCGCACCTGCTGGTTCACAGGCAAGGTAGGCGCCGAGGCCGATCCAGGTGATCGCGAAGGCTGCAAAGAGGCAGCTTCGAGATTGTCTTCCATATCAGTCTTCCATTCCGCCGGATACCGGCGACTGGGCTCGCGCATCGGCCGGCTGGCTCGCAGTCGCAAACATCTCCGTCATCTGCGGCTCTCCGATCTCATCCCGGACAGCTTCGATGCGGTATCTCAATCCGGAGCAAATAGGACATAAAAGATCGTGAACCTCGACGAACGAGACGAGCAGGGTGTAGAGCATGCTGTCAGGCAGATTCGGGCCAGTCGTATCGAGGACGACCGGTTCGGGGTGCAACGTCCGCCACCATTCGACCGACTGGTGGATGATCGGGATGTCGATTGCCCCGATGATCCCGAGCACCGCCGAATGCCGCGCCGCTCGTTCCCGGTCGCCGGCATACGAGCGGAGCATGAAGTAGCCGAGATAGATGAACCAGAGGACGAGCGTCGTCGTTAATCGAGCTTCCCACTGCCACCAGGTGCCCCAGATCGGGCGTCCCCAGAGGGAGCCGGTAATCAGCACCAGCGTCGTGAAAAGGAAGCCGAGCTCTGCCGACGCCCGGGCCAGCCGGTCCCATTTCGGGTTCTTCTTCCAGAGGTAGCCGACGCATCCGACGAACAGCACGCCGTATGCGAGATAGGCGAGCCAGGCCATCGGCACGTGAACGTAGAAGATGCGCTGGGCGTGTCCCTGGATCGAATCAGTCGGTGCATAGAGGAACGCCATCGCGAGCCCGGCCAGAACGACGAGGAATCCGAGCACTCCGACCGCGTTGAGCCGCAGGTCTCGAGGATCGAACAGTGCACTCATTCGGCCAGCCCTTCGTTAGTCTTCAATCAGATACCCGAATCCAAGGTAAGAAAGCACGATAAACACCAGATCGAATCCGAGGAGCAGGTTGATCCAGCGGACGACGTCTTCGCTGTCTCCTTCGAACACCTCGGCGGTTGCCCGAACCGCGGCGATCAGAACCGGGATGAGGAGCGGGAACAGGAGCAATGGCAACAGCACTTCCCGGGACCGGATTCCCGAGGTGACAGCAGAAAAGAGCGTACCAAGCCCGGCAAGCCCGATGCTCCCGGCCAGAACGATTCCAATGACCCGGGGATCGAGCGCCGGCAGGTCGTACAGCGCCGCGAACACCGGAAGCGCGATCGCTTCGACGGTCACGATCGAGAGCAATGCCGCCCCGAATTTCCCGAGAAATAGCGAACCACCATCGATCGGAGAAAGGATCAGTCCGTCCAGCGTGCCACGATCGCGCTCGACGGCAATCGACCTGCCGATGCCGATCAGCCCCGCGAAGAGGATCGCGATCCAGAGCGCCCCGGCGCCGTTCGTCTCGCGCT
Source organism: Thermomicrobiales bacterium (assembly GCA_041390865.1). Lineage (GTDB taxonomy): Bacteria > Chloroflexota > Chloroflexia > Thermomicrobiales > CFX8 > JAUIIK01. The sequence continues at coordinate 43,772 of JAWKPC010000014.1, read as the reverse complement.
GTTCCCGGATCAGATCGAACGCGAAGTTGAGGGTGACGATGACGATCAAGGTAAAGGCCAGCATCGCGCCGATAAACTGCCGCGACCGGACCTCGATCAGCATGTCCTTCCAGATGATCGCGCCGATGCGGTTCACGCGATGCTCACCGCCTGCCGGCGTCCGTGGATCGTCGCTTCCAAGCCGGCGATCGTGATTGACGCCGACGGATCATCGGAGACGATCTCGCCGTTGACAAGGGTCACGATACGATCCGAAGCGTCGATCGCGAAATCGAGCGCGTGGGACGTGAAAATGACGAGACAGCCCTTCCCGGCGCGTTCGCGCATAAGCTGGAGCAGTAGATCGCGTCCGGCGACATCGAGCCCCGTGTCGGGCTCGTCGAGCACGAGCAGGGATGGATCGTGGAGCGTCGCCCGGGCGAGGTCGAGCCGCTGGAGCAGCCCGCGCGAGAGCGACGACGCGGGCCGGTCGGCGCGTTCGAGCAATCCAACGTGATCCAGAGCATTTCGCACCAGTTCTCCGTTGTCCGCGAGCTGGAAGAGGCGTGCAAAGAAGCCGATGTTCTCGGCGCAGGTGAGCTCCGGATAGATGAACGGACGATGCCCGACATAGCCCAACCGTGATCGCACTTCCCGCCTGCGCGGCCAGGCGTCGACTCCGAATGCCCGGTACTCCCCTCTGTCCTGCTGGGTGAGCGTGGCGATGATCCGGAGGAGCGTCGTCTTTCCGGCGCCGTTCGCGCCGAGCAACGCGACGACCGATCCCGACTCACCGGTGAAGTCGACCGTTCTCAAGGCCGCCTGGCGTCCGTAGCGTTTTGAGATTGCGTGCATCTGAACGATCACGGAGCGCACCCGTCAGGATCGATGTTCGGCCGGTTCCGGATTCGGGGAAGGTTGACGCTGCTCTTCGACAACACGCTCTTCTTCAGGCTCATCGGCCTCTTCGTCGAGCAGGCTCCGAAAATCGGGGACCGGCGGGGAATGAACCGGGGCGTCAAGCTCGACCCGGTCGACATGTGCCCGGATCACCGGCTCCAGGACATAGGCCAGCAGCACGATCGCCAGCACCAGCATCACCATCGCGGAAATGATCACGTTGTCTCCGGATCTGCATCGTTCAATACCCGGCGCGCGAGCTGCTCGAGTTCCGGGTCCGCGGGCTCTTCTCGTTGTCTTCGGAGACCGCGACCCAGGGCTACGCTATCGCGGAAATAGAGTGCGACGACGCCGAGGCCAAGAACGACCGCGCCGACCGGAAGCCACCAGAGCGCCAGGTTGATGCCCTCGTGGGGCGGCTCGACCAGGACCTCGTCTCCGTACCGGGCGCGGAAGTAGTCGTAGATCTCTTCGTCGGTCCGGCCGGCTTTGACCTGGGCATCGATGGCCAACATCATTTCGAGTGCGACGCGGGAGTGGCTGTCCGCCACCGTCTGGCCCTGGCAGACCGGACATGCCAGTTTCCGGCCTATCTCGACCGTTCGTTCGGAGTAGACGTCCTCCTGTGCGGACGTCGACGCCCCGAACGCTCCAATGAGGACGAGTAGCAGCGCGATAATGGCCGCGGCAGTGAACGATCTAGCTCGCAGGTTCACCGAGCATCCCTCCCTGTTTCGCCGGCGCGGCAGCACGGACCGGCTGGACGGCCGGGGCTGGCCAGGCGAGGACGATCATCCCGAACAGGTAGAGCGCGCCGCCGGCCCAGATCCAGGTCACAAGCGGGTTCACGAAGATGCGGAGATTGGCGCGCTGGTCGTCCGTCCATTCGAGGAGCATGACGTAAACATCGTCAAAGCCGACTGTCGTCACTGCGACGCGGGTCGTCGGCTGATCCTCGAATCCACGATAGAAGAAGCGCTTGGCGCCCAGGCGGGCCTCTTCATTGCCATCCTCGGAAATCGTGACATTCGCTGTCACTTCTGAGTTGTCCGCGTTCTGCTTGGTTGAGAGCCCGTCGTAGGTGATCGAGTATCCGGCCAGATCGACGGTCTCTCCCGGCGCGACGATCACCTGGCGCTCAGACTGGAAGAACCACGAGCCGATAATGCCGACGGCGATCAGGGCGACGCCGAGATGCACGATGTAGCCGCCGTAGCGTCGCGGGTCTCGTCTGGCAAGCCGGAAGATGGCCACCGGCACGCTGTCGCCGGCGTTCTTCTGCCGCAGCCGCACGCCGCGGTAGTACTCGACGACGACGGCTCCGGCAGCGAAGATGGCCGCGCCGATGCCGAGCGCCGCCATCGGCTGCCCGAACAGGAACAGAATCACAACGATCGCGATGATCGAGACGCCGAGCGGGATGCCGGTGGCGCGAATCAGCGCGTCGCGTGCCGTGGTACGCCAGGCGAAGAGCGGTCCGATACCCATCAGGAAAAGCAGCGCCAGCAGCATCGGCCCGTTGACCTGGTTGTAGAACGGAATGCCGACCGTTATGGCCGTGCCCCTGACCGCTTCGGTGACGAGCGGGTAGAGGGTGCCCCAGAGCGTCGCGAAGGCGATCGCGACGAAGAGCAGGTTGTTCAGAAGGAACCCGGCCTCGCGCGACGCTGCTGACTCGACCCCGCCAGTCGCCCGCATGAGCGGGAGGCGGTAAATGATCAGGCCGATCGAGATCACCATCGTCGTTACGAAGAAGCCGAGGAAATACGGCCCGATGTCGGACAGTGCGAAGGCGTGGACCGACGAGATCAAGCCGCTTCGGACGATAAACGTGCCCATGATCGAGAGGACGAAGGAAGCCAGGATCAATCCGACGTTCCAGACGCGGAGCATGCCCCGGCGTTCCTGGACGATGATCGAGTGAATGAAGGCGGTAACGGTGAACCAGGGCAGGACCGAAACGTTCTCAACCGGGTCCCAGGCCCAGTAGCCGCCCCAGCCGAGGACGTGATAGGCCCACCAGCCGCCGAGGAAGATACCGGCGCTCAGGATGCCCCAGGAGATCAGCGCCCAGTTCCGGATGAACTTCAGCCATTCGCTGCCCATCCGTCCGGTGATCAGTGCCGCAACGACGATCGAGAACGGGACGGTGAAGCTGGCGAAGCCGGAAAGCAGCATCGGAGGATGGATCATCATCCCGGGATCTCGTAAGAGCGGATTGAGGCCGCGTCCCTCCGCCGGCGTGATGTGGTTAACCGCGAACGGCGTCGCGACGACGACCAGCATGAAAATCAGGAACGAGAGGACAGCAAGCGTCGTGGCGGTGGCATAGGGGACGAGCCGCGGGAAACGTGCTCGATTCCGGTAGAACGCGATCGAGGCAAGGATGCCGGCAACCATCGACCAGAGCAGAAGACTACCGGCCTGACCGCCGTAGAAAGCTGTAATGACGTACTGGAGCGGCATGTCGGTGCTCGACCGGCCGGATACGTAGGCGAGTGAGAAGTCGTGGTTGACAAAGGAGAGCATCAGTACGGCGGCGGCGAGAATCAGGAGAACGGTGACGCCGATCAGGGCCCTGAGACCGCTATTCGCGAGTTCAGGAATCCGGCGCCGTTCGCCGACAATACTCAGTCCTATCCCCAGGATTGCCATCGCGAGGGCAAGCGTAAGTATGCCCTGTCCTATCTGGGCCAATGAGACCTCGTCTCGCTAGTCCGAGACGCCTTCGTCGCTCTCGAACCGTGACGGACACTTGGTGAGGAGTTCTTCGGCGACGAATACCCCGTCGGGGCCCATCGTGCCGGTCGCGATGACCTCCGCGTGATCCGCGAAGATATCGGGCACGTCTCCGTCGTAGACCATTGATATCTCGGATGTACCGTCGGTGACGTCGAAGCGAATCTCTTCGCCGATGTCGCCGCGGACGATCGATCCGTCGACGACATCGCCGCCAACCCGGACCTTCTGACCGTGGAGGTTGGTGCCCTCCGATTCGATCTCGCTGACGGTCATGTAGAACGCGGCCGAACCGTCCATGGCGTTGTAGATCAGGAATCCGACAGCTACGGCGAGGATCACGCCCGCGAACAGCAGCTTCCGGTTAAGCCAGACACGCTGCTTCGCTGGAGACTGATCCAACATCTCGACTGTATTTGAATCTGCGCTCAGATCCCCCGGATGCTCGTCGGAATCTCCTGCATTATACCGTCATGGGAGCGACGATTTCAGGCATCGACGACCACGTCCCCCGATATTGTTACATCATGCACAATCCAGGTCGAGGAAAATGGTTCCGCTATTCCGGTGCCCAGATCGAGGAAATGACGACACCAAGCACGAACGCTGCCATGCCAAGGCTCAGCGCGAGGCTCGGACGCGGCGCCCCCGGCCTGCGCCGCCGGAACGACACGAGCCAGAATGCGGCCAGGGCGGCTCCGATCTTCAGGGCGAGAATCGCGGCGTACGTGACACCGGCGCGGGAAGAGGAAAGACCGTCGAAGAGCAGGATCGTGCCGGACGCGAGCATGATCAGCGTCGCCGGCTGCGCCCACTCCCGGAATCGTTGCTGCGCCTGCCGGGCGGTCTCGCGGTCACCGAGCGGCCGGAGGGCGACGAAGTAGTACAGTCCCCCGCCAAGCCAGACGACAGCAGCGACCGCGTGAAAGACGCGGAGCGAGATCAGGACGATCTGATTGACGTCCATCGTTCAGCCGACGTTCAGGCCGGTGATCTGGTTCATCCAGCGCTGGGTCTCGATGGCAATCCGGAACACCTGACCGGTCGCGAAGAGCACGCCGACGAAGATCATGATCGTGGCGCTCGACGCCACGACGGTGCCCATGTGGCGGGTGAAGAAGCGCAGCAGGCGCTGGAAGTATCCCAGCCCGAGCCCAGCGAGGAGGAATGGCACCCCGAGTCCGAGCGAGTAGGCGGCCAGCAGCACCGTGCCCTCACGGACGCCATCGACCGTGCTGGAAAGCGCCAGGATCGAGGCGAGGATCGGTCCGAAGCACGGGGTCCAGCCAAAGCCGAAGGCCATGCCGATCAGCAGCGTCTCCGCGTACGTGAAGCGCCGCGGCGTGAAGTGCAGTTTCCGCTCGGACATCAGGAACGGGATCCTGAAGCCCCAGAGCAGTATCAGCCCCATCCCGATCATGACGATACCGGCGATCTGGGCCATCTCCCGCCGATAGTCGGCGAAGATCAGATTGCCGAAGGCCGACGCGGAAGCTCCGAGCGCCACGAAGACCAGCGAGAAGCCGGCGACGAACATCGCGCTCGTGGCCAGGAGTCCCCAGCGGCTCTGTTGCTCGTTCGAGCCGGACACAGAACCAGAGATCATCGCGAGATATCCGGGCACGAGCGGCGCTACGCAGGGCGACAAGAAGGAGAGCACGCCGCCACCGAACGCGCCAAGCAGTCCGACCGTCGATGCGTCGGTCACTTTGCGAGAGCTACCAGGGTGTGAATGTCTTCCGTGGAGGTGAAGTCGCCGCGACGGTAGGCGACGAGATCGCCGTCGGCGTTGATGATGTAGGTTTCCGGGACGCCGACGACGCCGAACTCGACAGCGACCGCGCCATCGCGCCGGTCATTGTCGTTCAGGACCAGGTAGTTCATGCCAAACTCGTTCATCATGTCGATCGCTTCGTCTTTGTCGTCCAGAGTATTGAGGCCGATCAGGACGACGTCGTCGCTGAATTCCCGGTTCGCCTGCATCAGAATCGGTATCTCGCGTATACATGGCTGGCACCATGTCGACCAGAAGTTGATCACGACCGTCTTGCCGCGGAAATCGGCGAGGGAATAGGTTTCTTTGCCATCCAGGGTCTGGAGTTCGAAGTTCTCGACATGTTCGGGCTCGTCCAGGACAATCGCGCCGGCGACGCGGCGGTTGGATTGTTGCCGGGCTGATTCGGGCGCGAACATCGACCAGAGGATCAGGCCGACGATAGCGACCATAAGCAAGCCGGCGATCGCCGGTATGACGCGGGTGCGAATAACACTCGATTGGGTAGCGTCGTCCGAGGCTGCCGGATAGCCGTCATGATCGGCTGCCGGTGCGTGTTCTGGTGAGACCGTGTCGTCGATCATCAGCTTTGAGCTTTCGTGATGGGGCGGCGGTCGCTCGGCTCAACCGGGGTGGGGGAAGAGGGACTCGAACCCTCACACCTTGCGGTACATGCTCCTAAGGCATGCGCGTCTGCCAATTCCGCCATCCCCCCGACGCAGAAACTACCATCCCCGAGTATACCAACACGTTTCCGCAGAGCGGGTTACGGCATTGGTCCTGACTCACTCCCTCCGGAGCCACCCGCGAAGTTGGGATGGAACAGTAAAGAGCAGGAACTTTCGGTTTACATCTCGTGGACTGCGCCGTCAGTCCTCAGCGTTGTCTATCCTTTGATGACCCGGTCCATATTCGATTGCTGGGGAGGCGCTCTTTGGATATTGATCCGACGATAGACAAACTCAAAGCGATGGGGAATGGGTTTCTGTCGTCTCTACCCAACCTTGTCGTTGCTATTCTGGTGGTCATTGGCGTATTCGTCCTGGCGCGAGCTCTGCGCCGCACCGTCCGTAAGGTGCTCGTGCGCTCAGGCGCTGGAGACTACGCCGGCATTATCATGGGGCGCCTCACCCAATGGATCACTCTCGCGGTCGGGATCCTCGTCGCCGTATCGGTTGTCTTCCCTTCGATCAACGCCGCGACGCTCGTCGGCGTACTGGGCATCAGTTCTCTGGCAATCGGCTTCGCGTTTCGCGATATCGCTGAGAACTTCCTGGCCGGCGTCCTGATTCTCCTGACCCGGCCATTCAAGATCGGCGACCAGATCGATATCAACGGGTTCGAGGGCACCGTCCAGGATATCCAGACCCGGGCGACGTTCATCCGGACCTACGACGGCCGGGTCGTTGTCGTCCCCAACGCTGACTTCCTGACCGACACGGTCGTCGTTAACACGGCCTACGACATCCGGCGATCGGAATACGATGTCGGCATCGGCTATCCCGACGACATCCGGTTGGCAAAGCGGCTCATTATGGATGCAATTCAGAACATTGAAGGTGTGCTGAAAGATCCTGGCCCGGATGTGCTTACCGTCGAGCTACTCCGACTCCAGCGTGAACCTGCGGGTGCGCTGGTGGACGAACTCGGTGCGCTCGGACGTGGTTGCGACGTCGGATCGTGTGATCACTGCCGTCAAGTACGCCCTGGACGAGGGTGGCGTCAATATTCCGTTCCCGATCCGGGACCGTCTACCTGAATCAGGTTTCGGACTAGGATGCAGCGGGCGATTGTGGAACATCATGGGGAGGTACGACTATGTCTGATCCGGACGGGTGGCCTTACGGGCCGATCACCATTATCGGCGCCGGTGCAATCGGCGGAACGGTCGGCGCGTTTCTGACCGAGGCGGGATACGACGTGACGCTGGTCGATGTCGTCCGCGAGCACGTCGACGTGATGAATTCGGACGGTCTGCGGATCAGCGGCATCCGGGGAGACCGGAGATATCCGGTCAAGGCGGTCCATGCAGATGATCTGGCCGGGCCGCTCGGCGCGACGTTTCTCTGCGTCAAGGGTCATTTCACCAAGCCGGCAATCGAGCAGTACGGACCGATGCTGTCGGATGACGGCTTCGTCCTGTCGCTGCAAAACGGGCTGAACGAAGCGATCATCTCCGAGCAGATCGGCGAAGATCGCACCGTCGGTTGCTTCGTCCATTTTGGAGCCGATTATCTCGAGCCGGGGCACATTCTCCTCGGAAACGACCAGACAATCTATCCTGGCGAGCTGACCGGTCAGATCACGCCACGCGTTGAAGCGATCCGCACCGCCCTGAGCAACGTCATGCCCGCCGAAGTGACGACGAATATCTGGGGCTACCTCTGGGGCAAGCTCGTCTACGGCGCGATGGCGTTCGTCGTGTCCGCTGTGGATGCGCCTGTGCCCGACGTTCTCGACAACGACCTCGGTCGAATGCTCGCGGCTCGTGCATCGCAGGAGGCCTACCTCGTCGGCGTATCGCAAACTCCTCATCTCGAGTCAATCGGCGAGTTCGATCCGACTGCTTTCGCTCCCGGCGACGATATGGATGAGCGGTCGGCGGCGGAGCTGGAGAAGATGGCGACGTCCATGCGCGGCCAGATCAAGCAGCATATGGGGATCTGGCGCGATCTTGCCGTCAAGAAGCGGAAGACGGAGATCGACATGCAGTCAGCCGTCCTCGTTGACTACGGACAGCGGAACGGCATCCGGACGCCGGTAAACGCTGCGACAGTTCAGGTAATCCACGAGATAGAGAATGGAGCTCGAGGGATGAGCTGGGACAACCTCGATGCGATCGCCGAGATTGCGGGCCTGGATCGCCCGTAGAGCATCGTCCGTTGAATGTTTCGACGGAAACGCCTAGATCTGGACTTCGGAGCGGCTCAGGATTCGTTCGATCTGGGCGATGGTCTGGCTCATGTCCGGCTGGGTGACGACGACTGTGTGATCCTTGACGCCCGGCTGCCAGTCCGCCGGCACACCCGGCACCGCCGACGATCACCGTCGGTTTCGGATCCAGATCTTCGGTGTGAAAAATGCTCGATACTGCACTGGCGAGAGCAGGGAGCCGTTCACGGGTAACGGCGGCCAGAGAGGACGGCAGCGGGCTGGCGGACGGTAATCCGCTCGATCAGAAACTCGTTCGAAACGCTCGGCCCGAGATAGTAGACGGCGAAGCCGCGTTCCACCAGCAGGCCGTAATCATCCGAAGACCCAGTTCATGGTTCTCTCCGTCGACACATGCGGCGATCAGGACCGGGCCCTCCCATTCGCTGTCCTCCCTCCGGCGTTGACCGAGGTTGGCTATGAGATCCCGCACGAACCCCGATATCTCCTTTTCCTGGCCCACGGTCAGTTCCTGTCGATCCCATCGGTCGCCTGTCTCGCGGAGGATCGGCCGGACAATTCCGTCAAAGATGCTTTCGAGCGGCAATCCCGCGTCGTCGACCTGGACGATGAGCTCCTGGGCTGCGGCACGGTCACCCTGGATGAGCAGCTCGAGCAGGCGTTCGGCGATGGAGGTGAGCTCCGGCAATTGTTCGATCGAAGCGAAGCGGCGCTTGATCTCTTCGAGCGAGAGCCGTTGGCCCTGCCATGTCTTGATCATCCGGATGCGCTCGATCTGGTCTGGAGGAAAAAGTCGATGGCCTCCAGGTGTCCTGGCCGGCTGGATCAGGCCCTCTCGCTCGAGAAAACGCAGGCTGGAGTGTGTGACGTCGGGATACTCGGAGGCGAGTAAGTCGACCACTTGCCCGATCGTTTGAAAAAAGTTCGAATGATCCTCGTCCGGCGGCATGGCTCCCCCGTCACCTTACTACGTACCTCAAGCTGTAGTATAGGTTACACCAGTATCTTGAAATCGCCATCCGGAGATTTTCAACTTGTAGCATCGCGAGGCTTGCCGTGTCTACAGAATCATTGACATTTCAGAGCGTCATACCAGTTCCCAGGGACTACGCCTGGTCCCGTTATGTGCGACCGGGGATGTTTGACCGGCTCAGCCCTCCCTGGCAGCAGTTGCAAACGTTGGAAACCAGCGGTTCCGTGAAGCCGGGCGATACGCGGGAGATCGAGCTTCTCTTCGGACCAGCGTCGGTCAGGTGGCTCGCGGTTCACGAGGAGTATCGCGAAGGCCGCCTGTTTACCGATCGGCTCGTACGCGGCCCCTTCCGTCGATGGCGGCACCAGCACCGCTTCATCGACGAGGGTGATGAGGCGTGCCGGATTCGTGATGAGATCGAGTTCGAGCTCCCGCTGTCGTTCGTCAGCCATCCGCTCGGCCTCGGGATCGCTCGAATGGAACTGCGGCGGATGTTTCGCTATCGGCACGCCGTGACATTCTTTGATTTCGTCGAGCATTACCGGCTGCGGGATTACGCGAGGCGGAACGTGCGGGTGTCCGGCGGCCCGGAACTGGTCGTTAAGCAGCTCAAGGCCTTTCTCGACATCGCCGGCCATGAGGTCGATGAGGGCGAGCACGACGGCCGGTCTGACACCGTCGTCGTCTCCGGCGACTACTCAACGGGTTTGCGAGCCGAGATCGCACGTGCCGATGCCGCGAACGACGGCGGGATTATCCTGACATCGGCCCGGATCGTTACTCCGGATGCTCCGTTGCTTCGACTCGCCCGGGCATGCCAGTTCTTCGAACTCGAGCAGGCCAGCCTCGGAGGACGGGCATTCGCGTGGTCGACGGCTGATGATTTCATCGTCGCCATACAGCGGTTGCTCCTCGAACCGGCCCGGACGGAAGTTGTGCGGTTGCAGCATCCGGAAGCCGCAACATTCGCGGATCTCGTCAGGGCGCTGGGTTCGGATGAAGATCGAATGACGGCCGGCGCGGTTCCTCAGCCGTTGATTGACCGCGTCGAGGATGAGCTGGCGAAGGATGCCGGGGTCGACTCGAAGGAACAACTCGAACGCAGCAGGTATCGTTCGCTGGGCGATGCCATCGCCACGCTGACCGGGAGCGTTTGAAATGGTCGTTTTGGGAAGGAAGTCCTTCAGTGATGGATTCTGAGAAGCAGTTCGAGCTCATCCAGCCGGAGGGCATGTATCGGGCGCTGACCTACGATCATGCGTCGCGGGTCGGCAACCTCCTGTTCGTAGCTGGTCAGGTTGGTCGAAACGGCGACGGAGACCTGGTCGGACCGTTCGATCCCGTCGCTCAGGCCAGGCAGGCGTTCGAGAATCTGAAGACGATCTTCGAAGAGGTCGGGACGGACTTCGATCAAGTGGTCAAGGTGACGACGTACTATGTCGATCCAGCGGAAGTCGAGGCGATCACCAGCGTACGGCGCGAGTACTTCGGCGATCACCGCCCTCCCCATACCGGACTGGTCATCTCGATGCTCGGCTCGCCGGAAGTGCGATTCGAGGTCGAAGTGATCGCGGTGATTCCTGGCCAGGACGAGAAGCTATCCGAAAAGGCTGATGCTCCGGTCAATACCTGACCCTGACTGCGCCGTGAGGACTCAGGCAGCCGGGTGCGTTCTGGTTGCATGCGAGACGCCTTTGAGGTTGCCTCGCCGGATCAGGAGAGGCGTTCCTGCAATAGATCGGCAACGCCTGAGGGACGGTCAGCGACGGCCACTCCAGCCTTCTCCAGCGCGTCGATCTTGCTTTGCGCCGTACCGGCACCGCCGGAGATGATCGCGCCGGCGTGTCCCATGCGCTTCCCTGGCGGCGCCGTCTGACCGGCGATGAACGCTGCGACCGGCTTGCTGATGTTGTCCGCGATATAGGCAGCCGCGTCTTCCTCGTCCGAACCGCCGATTTCCCCGAGCAAGACAATGCCCTCGGTTTCGTCGTCAGCCTCGAAAAGCTCAAGCACATCGATGAACGACGTGCCGTTGATCGGGTCGCCGCCGATGCCGACCGCCGTTGTCTGGCCGAGCCCGGATTCGGTCAACGCCCAGACGACCTCATAGGTCAGCGTGCCGGAGCGTGAGACGAGCCCGACCCGGCCCCGTTTGTGAATATAGCCTGGCATGATCCCGACCTTCGCTTCACCCGGCGTGATGAGTCCCGGGCAATTCGGGCCGATCAATCGAACGCCGGCCGATTTGGCGTGGGCCCGGACCTTGATCATCTCGTTTACCGGGATATTCTCGGTGATGCAGATGACCAGCGGGATTCCCGCATCAGTTGATTCCAGGATGGCATCCGGAGCGAAACGGGCCGGGACGTAGATGATCGATGCGTTGGCGCCCGTGTGGCGGACGGCTTCCGAGACGGTGTTGAACACCGGGACGCCGTGGACGGAAGCTCCTCCGCGGCCCGGGGTCACGCCGGCTACGACGTTCGTGCCGTACTCGACCATCTGCCCGGTGTGGAAGGTGCCCTCGCGACCGGTAATACCCTGCACCAGCAGGCGTGTGTCGGCATCGACGAGGATGCTCATGGAATCTACCTAGCCTTTTCTCTCTGTGTCTGAATCAGCCGCGGGCGGCTTCGACGACCGACCGCGCGGCCTCAGACATGGTCTCTACGGTGCTGATACCGGCGTCGGCGAGGATCTTGCGGCCCTCGTCCTGGTTCGTCCCGACAAGCCGGATGACCAATGGAACACCGACATCGACCCGTTTTCGCGCCTCGACGATACCTTCGGCAACCAGGTCGGCCCGGGTAATCCCGCCGAAAATGTTAAACAGGATCGCCTTGACGGATTCGTCGGCCAGCACAAGCTCGAGTGCCAGCGCGACCTGATCTGCCGTCGCCCCGCCTCCGACGTCGAGGAAGTTCGCCGGCTCCCCGCCGGACAGCTTGATCGCGTCCATCGTCGCCATGGCGAGTCCGGCGCCGTTTACGACGCAGCCGATGTCGCCGTCGAGCTTGACGAACGAGATGCCATTCGCCTTCGCCCGCATCTCGGTCGGATCTTCGACATCGAGATCACGAAGCTCTTCGAGGTCCGGCCGGTACGGGAGCAAGTTGTCGTCGATCGTCATCTTCGAGTCGAGCGCCAGCCAGTGGTCATCGCTGGTCAACACCAGCGGGTTGATCTCGGCGAGCGAGGCGCCATTATCGACGAAGGTGTCGTAGAGCGAGCGGAGGACGCTGCTGAATCCTGACATGAGCGCCGGCTCGATCTTCAGCCCGAATGCGACCTCGCGGATCTGATAGTCCAGCAGCCCGAGTAGCGGGTCGGCGGTCACTCTGATGATCTTCTCGGGGCTTACCCGCGCCACCTCTTCGATCTCGACTCCGCCCTCGGCGCTGGCCATGATCGTGAGCCCGCGTGCCGCGCGGTCGAGAATGACTCCAAGATAGTACTCGCGAGCGATATCGACGCCGGGAGCGACGAGCACCTGATGGACGGTGTGTCCATTGATGTCCATCCCGAGGATCTCGGTCGCCGCCTGTCGCGCTTCGTCGGCGGACCGGGCGAGCTTGATGCCGCCGGCCTTGCCCCGGCCGCCAGTGTGGACCTGCGCCTTGACCGCGACGAGGCCTGCCGATCCCGCCAGTTCACCGAATGCCTGTTGTGCTTGTTCTGGCGTTCGCGCGACCTTGCCTGCGTTGGTTGGAATGCCCTGACGGGCCATGAGTTCAGCCGCTTGATATTCGTGGATATTCATTGGATGTTCGTTGCTCCCGTGTCCCTCCAGGTACCCGCGGCATCCTAACACATGGTTGGTAAAGCCCTGCACCTGCTAGGATGACTGTATGGCTCCGGTGCCAGCATTGTTGCTATTGGAGCGGGAACATTTCCAATCGATGAAGGGGAGCAATGCATTGATCAAGCGTGAAGAAAGCCGTCACGATTTTGCGTTCATGGCAGGGGTGGTGATCGGTGCCGTGAGCGGCGCGCTGGCGACGCTCGCGCTGGCACCGCGGACCGGAACCGAGACTCGAGATCGCTGGCGCGAGCGCATGCAGGACATGCCGGTCGATGACGTCAAGGCTCGGGCAGCGAGTCTCCGGGAAGTTGCGGCGGCAAAGACCGGCCAGCTTCGCGAGGCCGCCAGCAGCAAGTCGCCAGGTGAAGTCGTCCAGTCGACCCGGTCGAAAGTCACCGAGCTGGTCGATCGTTCTCCCCTACCCGTCACCCTTGGAGACGAGCATGACGACGCCGGCGAGCAGCTCTCGGACGCCGCCGACGATGCAAAAGATGCAGCTTCCGACCTGGCCTCGGCCGCCGAGGCCGAAGCCGATCACGTCATCGACGAGACGACGAGCCGGGCGAGCGACGACAACGACGACAAGTCCAGTACGTAGCAATCAATCTCGATCGTTGCTTGCCCTGGCGAGCAACCGGTCGCCGTTGGAGGGTAGACACGATGACAGGGCGATTCAGGGCGGCAGCGAAGTTCTTTACCGTTGGCCTGGTGTTGGGCATCATGTTCGCTCCCGAGTCTGGCGAGAACATGCGCCAGCGCATCATCGACTATCTCCGTTCTATGTTGCCGGGATCTAATTCCGGAGAATGATCGGTGGCTCACTGCTTCCGATCGGCGATGACGATAGCGGGGTACAGCGCCCGCACTTGATCGTCGCGGCGCTCGTCCTCGCGAATCTGGCCGCCTTCGTTTACGAGATAACCCGTACCGATCTCGAGCTCACTCGCCTCGTGTTGGCCTGGGGTGCCACCCCGCTTGAGATAACCCGCATGACTGATCTCCCGCCGGAGATCGGTCCTCCCGTGGTGGTGACGCTCCTCACCTCGATGTTCCTGCACGGCGGCTTCCTGCACATCGGCGCGAATATGCTCTTTCTCTGGATCTTCGGTGACAACATCGAGGACGCCATGGGCCATGTCCGGTTCCTCCTCTTCTACCTGATTTGCGGCGTTGCCGGCGGGATGACCGAGATCCTCTTCGACCGATCCTCTGTGGTGCCGATCATTGGCGCGAGCGGAGCGATTTCCGGCGTGATGGGGGCGTACATCGTGCTGTTTCCGCGCGGGCTGATCCGAGTCGCAACGCTCTTCATCATCATTCCACTCATCTTCCGGTTACCCGCAATCGTCGTGATCGGGCTATGGTTTCTCATTCAGGCGATGAGCGGCTACGCTTCGCTGAATATGGAAACAATCCAGGGCGGAACTGCGTTCTTCGCTCACATCGGCGGATTCGTCGCCGGTGTCGTTCTGGTCTGGTTCTTTGCGGATTCGGCAGCCGTCCGGCGGCAGAACTCGGCCCGGCGTCGAGCGCGCCCTGGCAACTAGGGGGTTGGAGAACGGCGATGGATGAGAAACGGCCGCGAGCACGGGACCTCGGCCTCCGGTTTGGCGACCTCGCAACCGGGCCCGCGAACGCGATCACGGATGTTGAAGAGGTGCTGGTTGGCCATTCAACGATCGTATCCGGTAGTGGAGCGATCGATCCCGGCTCGGGCCCGTTCCGAACCGGCGTTACCGTCATCCTGCCCCATACTGACAACCTGTTTCAGGAAAAGGTTGCCGCCTCGACGTTCGTGATGAACGGATTCGGCAAGAGCGTCGGATTTCCACAGATTGATGAGCTCGGCGTGATCGAGAGCCCGATTGCGCTAACCGGCACCTTGAACGTCGGCATTGTGGCGGACGGGCTCGTTCAGCACGCGATCTCGACGAACCCGGACATCGGCATCAGGACGTCGTCGTTCAACCCGGTCGTCGGCGAGTGCAACGACGGGCAGCTAAGCGACCTCCAGGGTCGGCCGGTGACGCAGGAGCACGTTCTGTCAGCCATCGCATCGGCAGCGCCCGGGCCGGTCGACGAAGGCGTCGTCGGAGCCGGGACCGGGATGGTTCTGTATGGCTTCAAGGGCGGTATCGGGACGGCGTCCCGCCGGCTTCCCGACGAACTCGGTGGCTACACTGTCGGCGTACTCGTGCTCGGGAACTTCGGACGGCGGGATCAGCTGGTCATCTCCGGCGTCCCGGTGGGACGACACCTGAAGGACTGGAACCCCGCGCCCGATGTTCCCGAATCCGGGTCGATCATGATGATCGTCGCGACCGACGCGCCGATGCTCGACCGCCCGCTCCGCCGGCTGGCGCGGAGAGCGCCGCTCGGGCTGGCACGCACCGGCTCGATCGCCGGTCACGGCAGCGGTGACTTCGTGATCGCGTTCTCCACCGCCCAACGTATCCCCCACGCTCCCGAAGATCACGTGCTTGAGGTCCGCCAGGTCGTCGAAGATGGACGGCTCATCGATGGGTTGTTTCAGGGCGTCGTCGAGGCGACCGAAGAGGCTGTCATCAACGCGTTATTTGCGGCGACGACGGTCCAGGGACGGGACGACATCACGAAACACGCGTTGCCGATCCGGGAAACAATCGATCTCCTGGCGCGCGCCGGCGTGATCGAGTCCTAGCGGCTACGGGCTACCAGCCCCAGGGGATGCTGCGCCGGGACATGAGCGGCGGGTAGACGCCTTCCCGGGCCAGGTGTCGGGCGCGTATCTGGAAGGCGCGGACCTCGTTCCGGGTCAGGTGCTCGGAGAGAGTTCTCGCGAGGTCTTCGTCGGCGGCTACTCGCTGGATGTCGGAGCGGAGCTCGGGCCTGATCGGTTCGAGCTGGAAGTCCCAGATCACCGTTCGCAGCTTCGGTTCGACATTGAATGTCAGACCGTGATCGATGCCCCAGATGCGGCCGTCCTGCAGCCCACGAAGTGTGTGGCCCGCTTTCCGGTCGGCGTTGTTGGTGATGATGTCGAAGAGCGCGATACGCTCCAGGTCGTCCCGGTGCTCGTCGCGGAAGCTGAAGTAGTGCGCCTCTTCCTCCGGTTCGATGTACTGCTGGACCGAGCCGGTGCCGTGCGGCCCCTCTCGTATGATCGTCGGCGGGATGAAGTGCCAGCCCAATGCCCGGGAAACGAGATAGGCGGAGTACTCCCGGTGGTAGAGGGTGTCACTCGGGAAGTCCCAGAGCGGCACCTCGCCGGCAACCGGCTTGTAGATACCCAGGGATTCCTCATGCTCGCCGGCCGGGTCGTTCAACAGGACAGCGAACGTGTAGTTCGAGCCCCAGGGTACGAGTTCGCAATCCTCGATCGTCGCCCGGCGCAGAAATGCCTCGATCAGGCCGAAATCGGCCGGGTCATTGCGCGGAGCGTCATTCCGGCAATCCGGCGGCTCGGAAGCGTGGTCTGGAATGCGAGGGTGCTTCATCGTGCTCCGAAGCTAGGCGGTGATCGAAAGGCGGGCGTGGCCTCGACGGAAAGCCGCGCGTTGCAAGCTGGGACGATTCGCCGTCGATTCTACCAGCCCGGTTCGTGATGATAGATGGTCCCAAATGGCCGCCAGTCAACGGGGAAACCGGACCCGCTTTGCTATACTCGCTGGAGTCGAACGCAGGTAGATACCATCGAGGTAAGCGTAATTGAAGACCACAGTTGACCGGTTGCCGAAGAGTGTAGTGACGCTCGATATCGCATCAGACCCCGAGGAATTCGCCAAGGCGGTCGACACGACGATGCGGGACCTATCCCGGGACGCCGTCGTGCCAGGCTTCCGAAAAGGCAAAGCACCGCGGCACATCATCGAACGTATGGTCGGCCGGGAGGCCATCGTAGCCGAAGCCGGCCGCAACATGATGGATGACCTCTACAAGCGGGCGCTCGAAGAAGAAGATCTCCAGCCGATCAGCGAGCCCTCAGTAGATGTCTATAACGAGGAGCCGCTGGCGTTCAAAGTCGTCGTCGAGGTCTTCCCGACCGTCGAACTCGGCGATTACAAGAGCGTCCGCGTCGAGACCCGCGACGTCGAGCTCGACGATGAAGAAGTCGAACAGGAACTGCAGGCGCTGCTCAAGAACCACGCCGAGTGGATCGATGTTGAGGAAGCGCGGCAGCCGCAGGACGGCGACCAGGTCACGATCGACCTCGAAGTCTTCGAGGGAGACGAGCATTTCCAGGAACCGGCCGAGGATGCAGTCTTCGTGCTGGGAGAGAGCAATCTCTTCGATTCTCTCGTCGAGGCGATGAAGATGATGACGCCTGGTTCGTCGTCGGAGCTTACCCTCGCGTTCGAGGACGATGACACCTCCGTCCGTCCGACGATGCGCGGCAAGACGTTGCGCTATGCGATCACGCTCAAGGAGATCAAGCGGCGCGAGATGCCGGAGCTGAACGACGAGTTCGCCGCCGGTATCGGTGAGGGGCAATTCGAGACCGTCGAAGCGCTCCGCGAAGGCATTGCCGAAGATGTCCTGCGGCAGAAAGCCATGCAGGCACGGACCGAAGTCTTCAACGAGATCGTCGAAGGCATCGTCGGCACATCCGAGGTCGATGTCCCGGATACCTTGATCGAGTCCGAGCTTGATGATCAGGTCAACCAGCTTCGCACCCGTCTGGCCCAGCAGGGTCTGGAATTCTCAGACTATCTCGCCTCGAACGGTCAGACCGAAGCCGATTTCCGAGAAGAGCTCCGGGAGTCCGCCGGCGAGCGGGTCCGCAATACGTTGGTGTTGCAGGAGGTTGCCAAGGCCGAAGGACTCGAGGTCACTCAGGAAGATTACGACGCCGAGATCGAGAAGCTCATTGCCGGCCGTCCGAATCCCGAGCAGCTGCGTTCCATCTACGACTCCGATTACTTCCGCGGCATGCTCGAAAATGAAATTCACGACCGCAAGATGATGGAGCTCGTCGTTGAGATCGGCACCGAAGGCAAGGGTGCCATCAGCGGCCCCGGTGCGGAGTTGCTGGAAGCGGACGAGGCTCCGCCGGTCGTCGAAGACGAAGCCGCGGCTGAAGATGAAGCCGACGACGCTGACGCAATTGCCGCTGGGCCGGTGGAAACCGAAGAACAGGCTTCCGGGGAGCCCGAAGCATCCGCTGAGACTGAGTCGGGAGGTACCGATGACGCTCCCATCGCCGAGGCTGAAGTCCAGGAAACGGACGAAGAGCCGGCAGATGTGACGGCGGAAGCTGCGGCTGACGATGAAGCTGAAGACGACGAGGCAGAAGAAGAAGCGTCTCGTTCCTAGCAACGATCCGACAGGACATTTTCTTCGAGTTAGGAAGCAGTGAAACTATGGAATGGTATTCGCGAGGACCGAGTCCCCAGAACCTCGTCCCGATGGTTGTCGAGAGCACAAACCGGGGCGAACGAGCTTATGATATTTACTCTCGCCTGCTCCGGGACCGGATCATTATTCTCGGCACCCCGGTAGACGATCAGATCGCCAACCTGATCAGCGCCCAGCTCCTGTTCCTGGATCACGATAATCCGGATCAGGACATCATGATGTACATCGATTCACCTGGGGGCAGCGTCTACCACGGACTCTTCATCTACGACACGATGCAGTCGATCAACGCTGACGTCCGGACCTATGCCTGCGGGCTGACTGCAAGCATGGGCGCCGTTCTGCTAGCCGCTGGAACGCCCGGCAAGCGGTATGCGCTGCCGAACTCGAAAGTGCTGATTCACCAGGGTTCATCCGGATTCCGCGGTGCGATCGCCGACATCGAGGTCCAGGCGGAAGAGACGATGAAGGTCGTCAACCGGATGATCGACATCATGGCGCTTCACACCGGCCAGCCTCGCGAGCGGGTGAAGATGGATACCGAGCGGGACAAATATCTGACCGCCGAAGAGTCCGTCGAGTATGGACTGGTGGACCATGTACTAGAGTCGCCGAAGATTGAGAAACTAAAGGCGATGCGCGCTGCCGAAAACAACGGCAGCGATCCATCCGATTCCGATGCAGAATCCGACGAGTAACCAGCCAGGACGCCACGAGATCGAAGAAGAGGGCGATGAATGAGCGGCACACGCGGGGGTAGAGTCCATTATCGATGTTCGTTTTGCGGCAAGGGCCAGGAAGAGGTCCGGCGCCTGATCGCAGGACCGGGATCGGTCTATATCTGCGACGAGTGCGTTCAGTTGTGCCGCGAGATCATCGAAGAAGAAGATCAGCCGGCTCAGGATAACGATCCCGGCATCGGTAAGATGATGCCGCCCAAGGCGCTCTACGAACGTCTCAACGAGTATGTGATCGGCCAGGACAGGGCGAAGAAGATCCTCTCGGTTGCCGTTTACAATCACTACAAGCGTGTCGCGGCCAAGCTCGAGAACCCGGATGAGGTCGAACTCCAGAAGTCCAATATCTTGCTGATCGGCCCGACTGGCTGCGGGAAGACGCTGCTGGCCCAGACGATGGCGCGAATACTTGACGTGCCGTTTTCGATCGCCGACGCAACGGCGCTCACCGAGGCGGGCTACGTCGGGGAAGACGTCGAGAACATCCTGCTCCGGCTCATCCAGAGCGCCGGTGATGTGGCGCGGGCCGAACGCGGGATCATCTACATCGACGAGATCGACAAGATCTCGCGAAAGGCAGAGAATCCCTCGATTACCCGTGATGTCTCCGGCGAAGGCGTCCAGCAGGCTCTCCTGAAGATAATGGAAGGCACCGTCGCGAACGTGCCGCCCCAGAGCGGCCGCAAGCACCCGCATCAGGAATATATCCAGATCGACACGACGAACATCCTGTTCATTGTCGGTGGTGCGTTCGAAGGCATGGAGGACATCGTCCGCCGCCGCCTCGGGCATGAAGGCGCGATGGGCTTCGGCAACCGGCGATTGAGCCCTTCCGAAGAGGTGGAAGTGCTGTCGCACGTCAGCCACGATGACCTGCTCCAGTACGGGCTTATTCCCGAGTTCGTCGGCCGGTTGCCAGTCGTCGTCTCGATCGACCAGCTTACCCACGAAGACTTCATGCGGATCCTCGTCGAGCCGAAGAACGCGATCCTCCGCCAGTTTCAGCGCATGTTCCAGTTAGACGGCGTCGAGCTTATCTTCACTCAGGATGCCCGTGAAGCGATCGCCGCCAACGCCGGCAAGCGCAAGACCGGCGCGCGCGGTCTCCGTACGACGGTTGAGGAAGTTCTGCTCGACGTGATGTACGAGATCCCGTCGTTGGACAATGTGCGGAAGTGCGTGGTGAATGCGGACGTCATCAATAACCACACCAGCCCGCTGCTCATGACGGTCAACGACCGCCCGATCGAGTACAAGGCCAGCGCCTGACAGACAAGCTCAGTTCTTGAACTCATCGGCGCCGGCGGACATCCGCCGGCGCCGTTTCATTGAGGCGATCGCACGTCGCCCGGTGAAGCCGGACCGCGGTCGCCGTAGACCGCAAAACACCTGCTTCGCAGCATCACCAGGACCGGGCGGGCTTGCGCCGGGCTATACCCAAGTTGCTACTTCAGCTTCTCGAAGTCCTCGATGTGGAGTCCGTAATGGAATTCGGTAGCCCCGATCCCGGCGGCGCGGGTGGCGAACGGCGAGCTGGAGATGCGTTCGCGTAACTCGTCGTACCGGCGCTGCTGTTCCGATCGGACTTCATCAAGACTCTGATCCCTGGTTTCTTCGACGAGTGCTTCATTCCACTCGTTGATGTTCCCGCCGTCCTCGCCGGGCCATTTCCCGGGGCGGTCATTCTCCAGCTCGCGGGTGAGGTCGATGGCTGCTTGCTGCCAGTGGCCAAGATGGGCGATCAGATCCTTGCCCGACCAGATGCCGACAGTCTCTGCTTCAAGCAGGCGATCATCGTCGATCGAGTCGATGAGCTGAAGGAACGCCTGATGTGCCGAGTCCATGTTGGCCAGTAGCTGGGCGCGCTCGTCATCCGAGAGTCCCTTGAATGGTTTGACGTGACGGAAATCGGGGTAGTGGGCGCGATAGTGATCCCTCGTCAGTCCAAAGAGGATATCCTCGCGATCCTGCCCGGACTCGCGATATGCCTCGATGAGCTGCTGGTGCGATTCGGTCCAGTATCCCATCGCCTCAGCGATGGATGTCCCGGCGAATTCCTGGACGCGTTGCTTGTTGTAGGTATCCCCGTCGACACCCTCGGGCAACCATGTCTCGGGACGGTCGTTGGCGAGGTCGACGAGTATCCGTGCCGCCTGGGCCTCCCAATCCGCGATGTGGATAATGAGATCCTTGCCGGACCAGACGCCGACCCGGTCTGGCTGGAGCATGTCCTCGGCTTCGATCGATTCCACATACTCTCGAGCCGAGTCGAATGCTTCATTTGCGGTGGCGATTGCGGTTTCCACGTCGTGTGCAGATCCGGTCATGAGGGCGGTGCCTTTCTCAACGGGGCATACAGGTGCGCCGGCGGACTACGATTGGTATCTGTGATCTTTCGCGATGAACGAGGAAAGAACACCCGCGATGCTAGCGCATGAAATCCCGGTTCGACGAGTCTCAGATCGACAGCTTGGCTGGGCGGTAACCGAGTCGATCCGCACCGAGGGGGGCGAGCGGCTGTTGCCGAAAGGCGGCCTGATCGACGAGGACGTGCTTGCCCGCTGGCCGGAGATGCCCGACGGCATCCTGCATCTCATTGAACTCGAAGCGGGCGACATCCACGAGAATCCTGCCGGTCGAAGGGTCGCCGAGGCCGTGACTGGCCCGGGGATCGAGATTGAAGGGCCGTTCAACAGCCGGTACAACCTGAACAGTCGTTCTCGTGGTTTGCTCGTCGTTCGCCCCAATGTCGTGCATGAACTCAATGCCGTTGGGGATCTATCGCTCTTTACCCGCTTTACCGATCAGGCGGTCACGGCCGGACAGACCGTCGCCGGCGTGAAAGCCACGCCGATCGTTGTCAGAGAGTCGGAAGTAGAGGCAATCGAAGCCATTGCTCGTCGAACTGGCGGCCCGATCGTTGACGTCCTCCCGTTTCATGCCCGTAAGGCGGCGGTCGTCGCGACCGAATCGCTGCATCCCCGGCTGCGAGAATCGTTCGAGAAGCGGGTGCTCGAGAAGTTGGGCTGGTACGGGGCGTTGGATTGCGGGTTTACCTATGTCGATCCGGACCGGGAACAGGTCGCGGATGCGATCCGGGAGGCGCTTGACAACGGCGTGGAACTGATCATGGCTGCCGGCGGCAACACTCGATCCGTTGGATCCAGTGCTGCAGTCGCTGGATCTCCTCGGGGCGGAGATGATCCATTACGGGGCACCGGCCGACCCGGGGAGCATGTTCTGGGTCGCGTCGGCCGGCGATGTGCCGATCTTCAACCTGGCGTCCTGCTCGATGTATAGCGAGGCGACGGTGATCGATCTGATGCTTCCCTGGTCTTTGCCGGCCGAACCGTCCAGTCGGACGACGTCGCCCGGCTCGGTTACGGCGGGCTGCTCGAAGACGACATGACCTTCCGGTTCCCGGATTACGATTCGGAATAGACCGGCGCCGTCGATGCTACGATCCATCATTGACTCATGCATTGCTGAACCGTTCGGCGTGTGGATTTGGGAGTGGCGAGGGAGCAAGAAGTGACCGATTTGAAGCACATCACCGGTGGAACGGTCGTGACGACCGACGGCCCGGTACGGGCGGATATTGTGATCAGGAACGGCCGGATTTCGGCGATCACGTCCGAGGTTGCGGCGAACGATGAAGCCGAGGTCATCGACGCGACGGGGCTCGTCGTGGTACCGGGCGGCGTCGATGTTCATACCCATTTCCGGGTGCCAGACCCGCGTATGGTCGAAGGCTTCGACACGGGCTCGCAGGCCGCGCTGGCCGGCGGCGTGACGACGGCGATCGAGATGCCCCAGGCGGCGCCGACGGCGACTACCGGCGAGGTCGTTCGGGAGAAAAAGAAGCTCGTCGCTCAGGACTCGCGCATCGATATCGCGCTCTGGGGCGGCGTCATTGGCCAGTCGATCGAGGACGTCCAGGACATGATCGACGAAGGTGTCGTTGCCTTGAAGGCGTTCATGCCCGCGTCGAGCCCCTCCTTTCCGAACATCAACGACGCGACAATGCACCAGGTGTTCGAGCATCTGGCCGACACCGGCATCCCGTTCGGTCTCCATTGTGAGAGTGACAGCTTGCTTCAGGCTGGAATCGCGCGTCTTCAGGCGGCCGGGAGGACTGATCCTCTCGCCCACGCAGAGAGCCGCCCGGCGCTGGTCGAGACCGAGGCAATCCACCGGGCGATCTTCTTCGCCGAAGTCACTGGCGGCCGGCTCTACGTCTGCCATTGCGCGACTCCGGAAGGGCTCGACCTGATCCGGGATGCCCGGGCACGTGGCGTCTGGGTGGAGGTCGAGACATGCCCGCAGTACCTGCTCCTGGATTTGAGCGATCTGGAGGCACAGGGACCCTGGGGCCGCTGCGCCCCGGCGATCCGGTCGCGTGACGAGGTCGAGCAGATCTGGGATGGCGTCATCGACGGCACGATCGACGTTATATCGTCGGATCATGCGCCCTACACGGTTGAGGAGAAGAAGCCGGGCGAGGAGAACATCTGGGACGCGCCGCTCGGCTGCAACATGGTCCAGACCATGTATCCGGGAGTCCTTGCCGAGATGGTCAACAACCGTGGACTGACCGTCAGCCAGTTCGTCGAGCTGAGCTCGGCAAATCCGGCCCGCGTCTTCGGACTCTATCCCCGCAAGGGCGCGATCCAGGTTGGTTCGGACGCCGATCTGGTGCTCTACGATCTGGACCGGCCCTGGACCGTGCGCGGCTCCGAGATGCTCTACCGCAACAAGTGGACGCCGTTCGAGGGCAAGACAATCGGCGTGACGGCGGTGAAGTCGCTCGTTGGCGGCGAGGTCCGCTTCGATGTCGATTCCGGCATCATCGGCGAGACGGGCACCGGCAAGTTCCTGCCGCGCGGCTACGGCGGCACCGACTAGGAGGCTAGGACGGCGATATGGCGGTAAGGACACTACGGGGCGGAACGCTCTACGATGGGCTCGGGAATCCGGGCGTCGTCGGCAACCTCGTTATGGCGGACGATCGGATCATCGCGGTGGGTCCGGAAGCCGTGCCGCAGGGCGAGATCATCGACGTTAGCGGGCTGGCCGTGTCGCCCGGTTTCGTCGACACCCACAGCCACTGCGATCTGACTGGTATCTCCGACCGTCAGGTGAGCCCCAAGCTGCGCCAGGGCATCACCACCGATCTGCTGGGTCAGGACGGGTTCTCCGAAGCCCCGATCAAACCGGCCGACGTCGACCAGTGGCGGACGCATCTGGCCGGGCTGAATGACGATCCCGACCTCGAGTGGACCTGGCGGCGATTCCGGGAGTACTTCCGCTTGCTCAACGGTTCGGCGATCAACTTCGCCTGCATGGTTGGTCATGGCACCGTCCGTCTTCACGCGATGGGGATGGGCGACCGCAAACCGACGCGCGAAGAGTTGACCCGGATGCAGATTCTCGTTGGCGAGGCGCTGCAGGACGGCGCCTGCGGCTTCTCCACCGGCCTGATCTACACGCCGGCCGTCTACTGCGAAACCGACGAGCTGATCGAGCTTGGCCGGGTGGTCTCCCGTCACCAGTCGTTCATGGTCTATCACATGCGCTTCGAGGGCGCGGGTTCTGGAAGGCATTCGCGAGGTGGTGACGGTCGGGCTCTTCACTGGAGCATCCCAGCACATCTCCATTTCAAGCGCGCGGCCGCGACGCCTGGGGAAACGCCGCGAAGATGGTGACGACGATCAACAATGCCCGGGAGGATGGGGTCGATCTCACGGCCGATCAGTATCCCTATACGGCCGGCTCGACGATGCTCGGCGCGCTGCTGCCGCCCTGGGTCCACTCGCGCGGCGTCGATGGCTTGAACGCCTGGCTGAGGGACGACGACATGGCGATGCAGATCAAGCAGGAGATCGAAGGCGGACGGGCCGATTGGGAATCCAGCATCGCAGCCAGCGGTTGGGACTCGATCCAGATCGCCGGCGTCCGGACCGATGGAAACCAGTGGGCCGTCGGCAAGCGCATCCCCGAGATCGCAGCCGAATGGAATGTCGACAACTACTCGGCGATGGTGCGCCTGCTGCTGGAAGAGAACCATGCCGTATCGATGATCCTCCACATGATGGACGAAGCGGACGTACGAACCTTGCTCGTCCAACCCTGGTTGATGCACGCGACCGACGGCCTGATGGGCGGTACGCCCCACCCGCGGACCTATGGGACATATCCCAGAGTTCTCGGACATTACGTTCGAGACCTCAAACTCATGCCGCTCGAAGAGGCGATTCGCAAGATGACGTCGCTACCCGCCTGGAGATGCGGGCTGGCCGATCGGGGAGTCCTGGCTGCCGGAGCGTTCGCCGACATTACTGTTTTCAATCCGGATACGGTTATCGACACGTCGACCTACGCCGAGCCGGTCAACTTCCCGATCGGCATCGAGCACGTCTTCGTGAACGGCGAGCACGCGGTTGCCGGAGGTCGGGAAACCGGCAATCTCGGCGGCCGGGCGCTGCGTCGGGAAGTTGCGGCCCCCGGCACCAAGCGGCCAACCTACACGCACTAGTACCGAATGGACGGACAACATGACGACGACGCGGCCGCCCGAAGGACGCACCCAGCCCGTCACCCGAATCGAAGTCGGCGAAACGGCGGAAGCGTTCGTCGAGGCGCTGGTTGCCCAGGGAGTCGACTGCCTTTTTCTGAACCCGGGCACCGACACGTTTCCGGTCCAGGAAGCGATCCGCAAGCTCGAAGAGCAGGGCCGCGATGCCCCGCGCGTCATTCTCTGCCTGTTCGAGATCGTCGCTCTGGCTGCCGCGCACGGCTACTATGCGGCGACAGGCAGGCCGCAGGCTGTGCTCGTGCATGTCGACGTCGGTACCCAGAATCTCGGCAGCATGCTCCACAATGCGCAGCGCGGAAGAGCGGCGGTCGTGATCGCCGCCGGAAGAGCGCCGTACACCAGCGATCCGATGGAGCGGGGGAGCCGCAGCAGCTACATCCACTGGCTCCAGGAGCAGCTGGATCAGCATGGAATCGTCCGCAACTACACCAAGTGGGACTACGAGCTTCGACGGGCTGACCAGGTCGGCGAGGCGGTCAACCGGGCATTTCAGGTTGCGGCCAGCGATCCGCCGGGCCCCGTCTATATGACCCTTCCCCGCGAGCTGCTGATGGCACAGCCGGACAAGCCGCAGCTCTATGCGTCGGAGCGCTTCCGGCCGGCCCGGCTCGGCAGCGGCGACCGCGAGAGCCTCGAGATCGTGACTGAGTGGCTGGTTGCCGCCGATCGCCCGCTCGTCCTGACGTCGGACGTCGGCAAGTCCGCCGAGGGCTATGCTGGTCTGGAACAGCTTTGTGATCTGCTGGCGTTGCCGGTCGTGGAGTGGCGGAATCGCGCCAACTTCCCGGGCGACAACCCGCTGCATCAGGGATACGACCCGAACGAACTGCTGGAAGAGGCGGACGTCATCCTGATCGTCGATCACGACATTCCCTACATCCCGACGATCGCAAATCCACGACCGGATGCGCGAGTGATCCAGATCGACATCGATCCGGTCAAAGAACGCATCCCGCTCTGGACGTATCCGGTGGATCTGCCGATCAAAGCCGATAGCGCGAAAGCACTGCGGGACATTGCCGCACTCGCCTCGGATACGCTCGACAACGCGCGCCGGGAGGAGATCGATCGCCGCCGCCGGAAGCTTGCCGAGCGGCATGAGCGGCTCCGTGACGACTGGCAGGCGCAGGCACGGAGCGACGGCGATGGATCTGACATCACACCCGCCTGGCTCGGATACTGCCTGAACGAGCTGGCAGCCGGCGATGACGATATCATCGTCGTGGATGAGATGGTCACCAGTAATTCAACGGTCTGGGAGCAGTTTCCGGCCCGGCGGCCGGAGAGCTGGTATGTCAGCGGCGGTTCGGGACTGGGATGGGGACTCGGCGCGGGTCTCGGGATCAAGCTGGCCCGGCCGGATCAACAGGTGGTTTCACTCGTCGGCGATGGCTCGTTCGTCTTCGGCGCTCCGACCGCCGCCCTCTGGGCGATGGAGGTCCAGCAGGCGCCGGTGATGATCGTGATCTTCAACAACGCCTGCTATAACGCGACCAAGCGGCCGCTCGTCGCCGCCTATCCCGAGGGATACTCCGTTTCGACCGACCGGTTCGTGGGCATCGACCTAGCTCCGCCGCCGCGATATGACGTCATTGCCGAAGCGGTCGGTGCCTACGGGGAGCAGGTCTCCGAACCCGGCGAGCTTCTCGATGCGTTGCGGCGCGGATTGGAGAGCGTCAGGAACGGCAAGACCTCCGTCATCGACGTTCAGCTACGACGCCCCTAGCCGGCCAAGCGCGCTACGGGCTGCCCAGTAGCCGGACATGCCGTGGACGCCGCCACCGGGCGGCGTCGATGCCGAGCAGAGGAAGATTGCGGGGTCCGACGTTGCATACGGATCCCACTTCAAGGCGGGCCTGGCGAGGATCTGCCAGATCTGGTTGCTGCCGGCGCTGATGTCGCCGCCGATGTAGTTCGGGTTGTACTGTTCAATGTCCCGGGCCGACATCGAATTCCGAGCGATTACCAACGATCCGAACCCGGGCGCGAATCGCTCGATCTGGCGCTCGATGACATCGGTGAGGTCCGTCGTCGAGCCGTGCGGGGCGTGGCAATAGACCCAGGCAGTGTGGTTGCCGTCCGGCGCTCGCGTCCCGTCGAACAGGCTCTGCTGGGCAACCAGCACGAATGGCCTGGCAGGGTGGCGGCCATCCAGAATTGCCCGCTCTGATGCAGCAACCTCCTCGAAGGTTCCGCCTAAATGAACCGTCCCGGCCTTCCGGCTCTCCTCAGACGTCCATGGGATTGGACCAGAGAGGGCGTAGTCAATCTTGAATACCCCGGGACCATATCGATATCGGCGAAGCTGGCGGCGGTAGAGTCCGCCAATGCGCCCGCCGGCGATATCGAGCAGCTGTCTCGGTGTCGTATCGAACAGGTAGATCCTCGCACCAGGCAGTGAATCCAGGGACTGGACCTCGACATTGGTCTGGATTTCTCCTCCGACATCCTGGAAGTAACTGGCGAGGGCATCGGTCAGCGCCTGGGAACCACCCCTGGGAAACGGCCAGCCATAGGTATGGCCGGCGACCATCAGGGAGAGCCCGAATGCCGACGTGCCGATCTGATCGAGACTGAGCACCGAGTGTCCGCTCATCCCCGCGAAGAGCGCCCGGGCTCGTTCTCCGGAGAAGTGACGTCTGGCGAACATTCTCGATGGCTGGAGACCCAGCAGTCCGAATCGGGCGACCGCCAGTGCGGACAGTCGCGGCCGCAGCGGTCGGAGCAGCTGGCCGAAGATGCGCTCGGCGTTCTCGGCGAGCGGCGTCATCAACCGGCGATAGCTGGCCGCGTCGACGTCGAGATTGGCCGCTGTTGCGTCGATCGAACGGTGGAATGCGACTGCTGTACCGTCATCGAGCGGATGAGCGGCCGGAATCTCCGGGTGAACCCATTCCAGCCCGTAGTGATCAAGCGGTAGTCGGCGAAAGAATGGCGATCCGGCTCCGAGCGGATGGATCGCCGAGCAGACATCGTGGTGGAATCCCGCCTCGGTGAGCTGCGTTGTCCTCGCGCCGCCTCCAACCGACGAGTTGCGCTCGAAGATGACGACCTTCAGTCCCCTGGATGCCAGCGTGATCCCCGCGCTCAGTCCGTTTGGACCGCCGCCGACGATCACGGCGTCGTAGCCTCCCGGCGGTTGCTGAATCGTCACGTTGGGAGCCCCGTTCCGTACAATCGCTTCGCGTCCGCCAGTCGCCCGACTCACTGAAAGATGATCTTGAATCCACTCGACGCCATCATCGTCTTCATCATCATCGTCTCGATGGCAGCTGGAATTCGGCGCGGATTCATCATCGGCGTCTACGACATGATCGTCGCCGTTGTCAGCCTGGTGTTTGCGGCGCTCGCCTATCACCAGGTGGGCTCGCTGGTCGGCGGCGTGGTTGACCTTTCGAGCCCCGCCCTCAACCTGATCGGGTTCATCGCCGCCTACACGATTGTCGCACTTCCGGGAACCGTCCTGTTGCGGCCCGTCGTGGCCTGGTTCAGATCGCTGACCGGCATTATCCCGGGGGTTCACCCGCTCGACCGCGGGCTCGGGGTGATCCCTGGCGCCATACAGGGCATTGTCGTGGCATTCGTCGTCGTTCTCGCTACTGGTTTCTTCACCGTGTCCTCGGTCCCCGGCGACTGGCTTTCTGATTCGAGACTCGGTCTTCGGATGTACCGCACCGGGACCGGCACCGTGCTCGACGCCGCCGGTGAGGCAGGTTTCGGACCTTCGGAGTTCTTCGCCCTGACACGGCAGGCGCAGGGCGGCAGCCACGTTCTCCCGTTCCAGGAGGATGCGGCGGATCTGTCTATCTCGGTGCCGGATGAAGAACGGATGCTCGAACTGGTGAACCGGGAGCGGGCGGCTGCGGGCCTTCCGTTGCTCCAGGCCGACCCTGAACTGACGGCTGTCGGGTGACTCCACGCCATCGAGATGTTCGAGGAAGGCTACTTCTCGCATGAGTCGCCAATCACCGGCTCGCCGTTCGACCGACTCCAGGCCGCCGGGATCAGCTATGGGCTGGCGGGAGAAAACCTCGCGTTCGCTCCCGACGTTGAAGGCGCCCACGAGGGATTGATGAAGAGCCCCGGGCACCGGGCAAACATCCTGGAGCCGGGCTATCGTAGAGTAGGTATCGGGGCCGTCGTGTCGGAGGATCACGGCACGATGTACGTTCAAGTGTTCACGAACTAATCGAACATCAAGATTCAGGATTTGAAGGGGAACCATGCAGATCGTATTGCCGGTAGCAGGATTCGGTACGCGCCTCAGGCCGCAGACGTGGAGCCGGCCAAAGCCGCTTGTGACCGTCGCAGGCAAGACATTGATCGACCACGTGCTCGACCGTCTGTCGGTGCTCGACCCGGACAGGGTGGTCTTTATCACCGGATATCTCGGCGACCAGATCGAGGAGCACGTCAGGAAGACCTACGATTTCGAGTCCGTCTTCGTCGAACAGGAGGAGATGCTCGGCCAGTCACACGCCGTGCTGCAGGCCAGGGAATCGATCAGCGGGCCGATCCTCGTGCTGTTTCCGGACATGATCTTCGAGGCTGATCTGACTGACGCCCAGACAACCGACGCCGACGGTATCCTCTGGGTCCGCGAGGTTGAAGACCCGAGCCGTTTCGGGGTCGTCGTCAAGGACGGGGAACGGGTCACAAATCTGGTTGAGAAGCCGGATGAGCCGGTATCGAATCTCGCCGTGATGGGGATCTACTACTTCAAGAGCGCCGAGGCGATCGTCGACGCCATCGAACGGCAGATCGCGGATGAGAACCTCACGAAGGGCGAGTTTTTCCTGGCTGACGCGATCCAGATGATGATCGACGATGGCGCTACCTTCACCACCAGTGAGGCGACTGTCTGGCAAGATGCCGGAACCAACGACGCCCTGCTCGACACGAACCGCTATCTGCTCGATCGCGCGACATCGGCAAAGTCGGGAGACGGATACGTGGTGATCCCGCCGTCGCTCATCGATCCGACCGCGGAGATCCGCAACTCTGTTATCGGACCTTTTGCCAGCATCGGGCCGGGCGCGACGGTTTCGCGTTCCATCGTCGGCGACTCCATCATCGACGCCGGAGCATCGGTCGAGAATGCGAACATCTCCCGGTCGATCATCGGCCGCGATGCGATCGTCAGCGGAAAGCAGGCATCACTGAATATCGGCGACACCAGCATCGTTGATCTCGGCAGCAGGGGCGAGAATGGCTGATTCGTCTGGCTCGCCGACCTGGATCGAGATTTCCGTCCTCGCGAACGCGGAATCGGTCGAGAGCGTCGCCGAGCTGTTCAGCCGCTACGGTTACAACGAGGGCGTTGTGATCGAGGAAGCCTACCGGCAGGACGGCGACGGCGAGAATCTCGAAGTTGACCCGACGCGCCCGGTTACCGTGCGGACGTTTCTCCACGATGATATCGACGCGCCGGGACGCCGCAAATCGATCGATGAAGGGCTCTGGCATCTCCGTCAGCTTGGCGAAGTCGGCGAGATCGTCGAGCGGGTCATCCGGGAGGACGATTGGGAGTCCGCCTGGAAGCAGCACTTCCCGGTCCTCCGGATCGGCAAGCGGTTTGTCATCAAACCGACCTGGCAGGAGCACCAGGCGACCGGCGACGATCTGGTGATTCATCTCGATCCGGGCATGGCGTTCGGCACCGGTTCCCATCCGACGACGGAGATGTGCCTGCTGGCGCTCGAGGAGATCGACTGTGACGGGTTGGCCGTACTGGACGCCGGGGCAGGCAGCGGGATCCTCACTGTTGCGGCTTGCTTGTTGGGAGCGGCGACGGTCGATGCGATTGAGCTCGACCCGTATGCCGGAACCGCGCTCGAAAAAAACCTGGAACTCAACGATGTTGCGGATCGCTCGACCGTCATCGTCGGTTCGGTCGGGTCATCCGTTCCCGATGGGCATACCTACGACCTGATCCTGGCGAACATTATCGCCCGGGTTCATATCGAGGACGCGCCGACCTTCGGTTCGGTGCTCGCCCCTCACGGCCGGATGATCGCCAGCGGGATCATCAGCGAGCGGGAGCGGGAGGTCCTCGATGCGTTCGCTGGCGTCGGTCTGAGCGTCGAGCGCCGCATGACCGTCGGCGACTGGGTGACGCTCGTTCTTCATCGCTCTCTGGCATGACCGTCCACCGCTTCTACGTACCGGATGTGGAAGCAGGCGCCGGAACGGTCCGGTTGCCGACGGATCAGAGCCGTCAATTGAGCAAGGTCCTGCGCTCCCGTCCCGGCGACGCGGTGGTCCTCTTCGACGGGGCTGGGAACGAGTATGCCGGCGTGCTCGAGTCCTTCGAAGACAATCGATGGTCCGTCACCGTCAGCGGGGTGTCCCGACCGGATCGGGAGCCTGCAGTCGAGATCACGGTCGGGCTGTCGCTGATCCGGAACGAGCGCTTCGACATGGCGGTTCAGAAGCTTACCGAGATCGGGGTGAGCGGTATCGTGCCGATTCTGGCGGAGCGCTCCATGATATCCTACAAGGACGAGCCTACCTGGCTGAAACGCCGGGAACGCTTGATGCGCATCGTCATCGAAGCGGCAGAGCAGTCCGAACGGACGACGCTAACGTCCATCGAACATCCCCAGACAGTGGAACAGTTTTTCGACGGGCGCTCTGGCCAGATGGTCTTTGCGCTCGTTGAACGTCAAAGCGCGCAGCATCTTTCAGCATTCGAACCGTCCGTCGGCCGGCTTGCACTCATGATCGGTCCCGAGGGCGGGTGGACAGGAGCCGAGATCCAATTGATCGAGCAACGAGCGACCGGCGTGAGCCTGGGCAGTCTCATCCTGAGAACCGAAACGGCGGCGATTGCGGCGGCAAGCTACGTCGTGCTCGCATCGCGGCGGCGGGATGGCTCCGGGCATGAGTAGCTCCGACATTTCCACCGGCGTCGCCAGGACGAAAGACATCGCCAATCCGCGCAAGCGGCGGCGCGTCGCGCTGGCTCCCGAAGTCCCGGCGATCATCAATTCGATCGCCCCGAACTCGCTTGGGGAAGAAATCGGGTTGCGTGCCGGTGACAGGGTAATCACCGTCAATGGTCAGCGTCTGCGCGACGTCATCGACTTCGCCTTCTATTCCGACGATGAAGACGTTACGCTCGAAGTCCTCCAGGGCGATGAGATCGTCACCTACGAGGTTGAACGGAACTTCGACGAGCCGTGGGGCGTCGAGTTTGCCGATCCGACCTTCGACGGAATCCACGTCTGCGATAACAGCTGCCCATTCTGCTTCATCAAACAGATCCCGAAGGGCATGCGCAAGAGCCTGTACGTCATGGACGACGACTATCGCTATTCGATGCTCTACGGCAGCTTCGTGACGCTGACCAACCTGACCGAGGACGACTGGAATCGGATCGAAGAACAGCACCTTGAGCCGCTCTACGTTTCGGTCCACTCGACCAATCCGGAGCTGCGAACGGCGCTGATCGGTAATCCGCGCGGCGCGCAGATTATGGAGGATCTCCAGCGTCTGGAAGATCTCGGGATCGATTACCACGCTCAGCTGGTGCTGAATCCCGGAATCAACGACGGCGAGGAGCTTGACCGCTCGTTGCGGGATCTCGAAGCCGTCGGACCGCACCTGAAGTCAATTGCCGGGGTGCCGGTTGGGCTGACCCGGTTCGGCCTGGAGCGGCAGAGCAAGCGCGTCCGCCTGTCGCGAACCTGCATGCGGACGCTGCCGGGAACCGCGTTGAACGTCCGCCGCTACGAGCAGGACGAAGCGCTTGCCGTGATCGATCAGGCCGAAGCGTGGCAGCAACATTTCCGGGAGACGCGGGGAGAGACGTTCTTCTATCTCGGCGACGAGTTCTACCTGATGACCGGCACGCCGATCCCCTCGACCAAGCACTATGACACCTTTGGCCAGCTCGAGGACGGCATCGGACTGACGAGGCGATTCCTCGACGACGTCAGTGCAATCGTCAAGTCACCTCCTCGCAACATCCCGCCGGAGGCGGCGATCGTCGCCTGTGGAACGCTGGTCGGGCCCACGATGACTGACGGGATCGAAGCGGTGAACGCCGCTGCCGGAACGAAAATCAAGCCGGTTGTCGTTGACAATCTGTTCTTCGGGCCGGAGATCAACGTCTCGGGATTGCTCACAGGCGGGGATATTGTCGCAGCTGTCGGCGACCTTCCGGGCAGCGAGCCGGTGTTCATCTCGAATCACATGATTTCGGCGCGAACCCAGACGTTGCTGGACGATATGCGGCTGGATGAGCTTCAGACGGAGCTGCGGAGAGACGTCATCGTCGCCGAGCATCTGTCGGATGTTTGCAGCGAGCTGGCCCGCAGGGGCCGCGAGGGCCGTCTAGCGCCGGCGAAATAGAGAAACCGCCAGCAGGGCAAGCGACGCGACTGCCGCGCCGACGCCGAGGACGGCGGTTCGCGATATCCCGCTCCAGCCGATCTCATCAGGCACCCGGCCCCGGTATTCGGGGAGCTTGATCGAGCGCATTCGGAACCAGAGCCGGATCGTTTCTCCCATAGCCCGGAAGACGACCCTCGGGCTGCCGCCCGACGACTTCCCGGCGGTCCTGGGGTAGTGGTGGACACCGACTTCGACGACGCTGGCTCCCATGCGCCGGGCCATCGCCAGCATCTCGGTATTGATTAGCGCTCCGGGCATCGTCAGCGGCATTGCCCGAACCAGCTCGCCGCGATAGATCTTGAACGCGCAATCGACATCGCGCATGTGGACGCCGAACAGCACCCAGACGGCAATATCGAATATCCGTGCATAGAGCTTGCGATAGAGGGCGTCATTGCGTCGAATGCGGTATCCGGCGACGAGGTCGTAGTCCGGGACGTACGGCAGGAGGGCCGTGATGTCCGACATGTCGAACTGCCTGTCAGCGTCCATGAACATGATCAGATCGCCGGTCGCGGCGTCGAAGCCGCTCCGCAGCGCCGAGCCGTAGCCCTGGTTCCGCTCGTGATGGACCGCCCGCACCCGGTCATCCTCGTCGCTCAAGCGGTCGATGATCCGCCCGGTGCCGTCGGCGCTCCCATCGTTGACGATGATGATCTCGAACGATGGGACGAGGGGCTCGAGAACCTGGCTTGAACGCTTGACGACCGCTTCGATATTGTCGGCCTCGTTGAATGCAGGCAATACGACGGACAGTGTACCGGAGATCAATCGGAAAACCCTTCGGATAGTCAGTCACGCCCCTCGCCGGCAGCCAAGCATACGTGGTTGTCCTGGATATGCGCTATGAACCCTAGTTCTTCGGCATATCGCGCAGCGCGTCATAGGCCGGTCGGGGCGACCAGTCCGAGTACAGGACTCCCCACGGCGCCTTTTCATCGCCAGGCTCGACGACGACGGCGAAATTCAGATTCCAGACGTACATCGCTGTGACGTAAGGCCACTCCGTTCTCGCGATCTCGAAGGCTCGTGTCAGATATGCCGCCTGATCGGCCTCGGAGTTGTCCGCGCCGTACTCGTACCCGGGCGCCTGGTTCTCTGTCGTCCAACCGAATTCCGTCACCCAGATCGGCTTGTCGCCCTCTCCGTTTGCCACCATGACCGCCCGGATGTCCTCGATCCGGCGGAAGTAGAACGATCGATGATCCGACCAGCCATCGGGACCGGGATTGTCCGGCCAGAACTGATCCGGCGAGTTGTTGTTGCTGCCGGGATGAGTCCCGAGGACGTCGTAGTAGTCCTTGACCTCGCCGCCGTTGTAGTCGTAAATCTGCTGGAGGTAGTTCGCATCATCGATCGCGATTGTCGGGTCGTTGACGCCGGTCGGAGTCAGGCCGCCGAAGACGATCGTGGCTGGCGCGTATCCCGCCTTCGCGCCGCGATGACCCGCCTTGAGCAGTTCGACGTAGCGCCCGGCATCGACGAATCCGCCGGTCTCGAAGGCCAGATTCTGCTCGTTCCAGATTTCCCAGGCGTCGACGCGGCCGCCGAAGGTCGAGGTCAGCTCCCGCATGAATTCTTCGAAGGGTGCCGTATCGACGGGAATTCCCTCATGTTCACCCTCGGGCAGCGCCCACTGGGGCGATCGGACGATGCTGACGAGTACTCGTTGCTGATGTTGCTCGGAAACGGAGAGCAGCCGTTCGAGGGGCCGGAAATCGTACTGACCCTGAACCGGCTCCAACACCGACCAGAAAGCCTGGATTCTGACCGAGTTGAATCCGGCGTCATCGACGTACCCCATCGTCTTCTGGTTGAACGCTTCTCCCTGGTCGTCGCCGGCCCAGGAGATGTTGAACCCGTACCGGAAACCCGGATCGGACCACCAGAATGCCGTGGGATCGGATGGGGGATTGTCCGGAGACTGCCGCTCGAGAGCTGCGGCGGGCGCGCCATGCTCTTCCAGGTATTCGGTCCCGAGCAGACCGAGCAGGAATTCATACTCCGTGCCCTGGAACTCGGGGTGCCACTCGATCCGGGCACGCTCGAAATACTGAACGGTGTGGATCTCCCCGTCGCCGGCCGGCGGCGGCTGGTTGCGTTCGTCGAACTCTTCCGACAACGGATAGCCGAAGTTGGGCAGCCCGCCGTTGTTGTACCAGAAGGCGCGGATGCCGAAGCAGAGACGGTGTCCGGTTTCGGGGTAGTAGTCGCAATTCTCGTCCGGAGTGATGCCGTCGATGCGGACGAACGGTTCCTCGGACTCCCGTCCTTCGACACGGATCGCGCCAAGCCGCTGGAGAAGCACTTCATATTCCGTGTTGGCGTGGACCGGATGGTATTCGAAGATCGATCGCTCGAAGTACTGCTTGTAAAAGCCGTCGCTGTCCTGGAACACGCCGGTGATCGGCAAGCCGAAGACGAACAGGCCGCCACGTGTCTCCCAGTATTCCCGGAACGGACCCTGTACCCAGAAGCCGGTCGTGTCGAAGTAGCGCGGACTCCGCAGATCTTCCTGGGCAACGGCGGTCGGACCGGCAAGCGAGCCGGCGAGCCCGCCGACCGTCACCATCAATACGAGCGCCAGCACCATTCGTCGCAACATGTCATTCCCCCTACGGCCCACGTTGACTGCCGCAACTTACGGCACGAGCTGAAAAACTACTTCACCGATTTCGATCCGGTCGCCGACATTCAAACGGACGGGTTCCAGAATGGTTTTCGAATTGACCCTGGTCCCGTTCGTGCTGTGCAGGTCGGTCACCCACCAGCGCCCGTCGTTCCAGCTGAGCTGGGCGTGCTCGTTCGAGATGAACGAACTGTCGATCCGGACGGTTGCCGCACGCCCCCGGCCGACAATCGTAACCGGTTCGAGCACGTATGCGTCACCCCGGCGGACCTGATTATTCCCGGATTCCTCGACAAGCAATGTGCCGGAAACCGGTTCCGGTCCGGCATCTTCGGCCGCCGTGCGAAGTTCTCGGGTCAGCACGCGCATGACCTGGAAGATGAAGAAGTAAAGAAGAAAGATAAAGGTGATCCGCAGCAGCAGGACGAACCACTCGAATGGCAGGTCATTGAGCATCGATGCCGGAACTTCCATGCCGTGGCCCGGGTACCTCGCGTCTAGGCAACCCCGGCGTTTTGATGCTCATAAGGCAAGAACTCGAATACTACGTTTCCCATCGTGACGCGGTCACCAAATGAAAGCTCGTGCTGCTGGATCTGGGACCCGTTGACTGTCGTGCCGTTCGTGCTGCCGAGATCCAGTAGGAGGAAGTCCGGAGCGTGATATTCGATACGGGCGTGATGGCGCGACACCTCGGCGGAATCGACAACGATGTCATTGTCCAGCGCCCGTCCGATCGTTAGCAACTCGCGGCGCAGGATCACGGAATCGCCGGAAATCGGACCCTGAACGAACCGTAGCAGGCGAGGCGGGATGTTGCCGGTCTCCTGGATCACCCGCATCACTTCGGTGCGCTGGAGCTCGTCGTCACGCTCGCGATCGAAGTCGGGGAGCTCGACGATGCTGCTGTCGACATAGATC
Organism: Thermomicrobiales bacterium; assembly: GCA_041390865.1. GTDB lineage: Bacteria > Chloroflexota > Chloroflexia > Thermomicrobiales > CFX8 > JAUIIK01. The sequence goes on along the minus strand of JAWKPC010000014.1, from coordinate 6,100 downwards.
GTCCGGCGGCCGACGTTCTCGTCGCCGCGTATCTGTACCCGGACGTGGTCAACGAAGCCGTAGCCGCGGTCGGACGCCATGTCGATCAGCCAGTCTTCCATTTGTCTGCAAAGCGCTGACACGAAGTCGGCGAACACGACCATGTCGAGCGGATTGAGGATCACTTCGTAATCGTTCGGTACGATCACGCCCTCAACCGAGATGACCTGATTGGATTCCATCGCGCGTTCGAGCCTCCGGCCGATCTCGGCCGGCTGGACCGGTGTCCGGAAGATCCGCCCGACGGAATCCTCCATAACGCGCTGAAAGAAGCTTTCGAAACGATCGAGCCTGCTCATGAGCTATCCCGGGTATTCATCGAAATCCGCGGCGACGCGTGGAAAGAGCCTTGCGCCATTATAGGAACCGGCCTTCTACAGGGTCAATTTGAGGACGTCCTGATTTCGGGTCGGGTTCCAACCCGAGCCATGGCAGGGCCGCCACGACCAGTACGTAGAACGCGAAGATCTCGAACGCGAACGGGATGTAGCCCCCGTAACCGAGGATCGGCATCTCCCAGACGTGCAGGAATCCGACGTGGGGGACGGAGTAGATCCACTTCGGCATCGCCAGGTAGTTCCACATCTCCCAGAACCAGCCGCAGACGAGGCCGGCGGCGGCGAGGCTCAGCAGCGGCCCCGTCCGCCCGCGTTCAAACAGGGTCGATATCGTCGTTGCTCCCAGCGCCCGGGCGATCGGGTCGAGTATGAACAGGACGGATAGCCAGCAGAAGGGGAAGAGATATTCCGGCCAGATCATCATCGAGATCAGCATCAGCCAGCCAGCGATGTGCGCCCCGATGAGTCCATTGCGCCCCAGCCGCAGCCGGACACCGCCCCGGTCGCTCCCGATGAATGTCCAGAGAAGCTCTGCGGTGGTCAGGACGGCCGGGATCACCGTTGCGAACGAGAACGATCCGATGATCGTTCGCCCGACCAGGCCGTAATCCCAGGGCGTGATGTAGGACCAGTTCGTTAACGTCCGGTTGAGGAACTCGAACATCCACCAGAACGGGGCCGAAATGACGAAGACCAGCGGGTAGCTCCATCCGAGGCGGACGAGAGGCGAGGTTCCCCGGCGGAGCCAGACCAGCCCGTCGACGGACAGGACGTAACCGAGCCAGAGTGGGAAGAAGTAGTAGTGGGAGATCGAGCCGAATTCACCCCAGGCAAGCGGCCACCAGACGGCAATGAGGAGTAGCCCGGCGGCGAGTTGCGGGGTGTTGCGAAACTGATCGAATGGCCTGCGCGGCAGTGACTGCTCCATACAGCCAAGTATAGTGATGGCATGACACGACGAAAGGACCTCACGTGCCCGAGAACATACTGCTCCAGCGCCCCGTACCGCGGCTGGCCCCGTCGATACTCGATAGCGACCTCGCCAACCTGGCCGAACAGGTCTCGATACTGGAGCGCAACGGGATCGACACAGTCCACGTCGATGTGATGGACGGCAGGTTCGTGCCGAACATTTCGATCGGCATCCCGGTCGTAGCCTCGCTCCGGCAGGCGACGTCGCTCACGCTCGACGTTCATCTGATGATCCAGGATCCGGAAGACTATGTAACGGCGTTCGTCGAGGCCGGCGCAGACTCCGTGACGGTCCACCCGGAGTCCACCCCGCACGTTCATCGCGCGCTCGACAGAATTCGGGACGCTGGCGCAATGAGCGGTCTGGCACTCAACCCGGGCACGCCGCTTGCCCACGCGATCGAGCTGCTGCCGGTTCTCGATCTTGTCCTCATCATGAGCATCAATCCCGGCTTCGGCGGGCAATCGTTCAAACCCGAGGCGATCGACCGGCTCCAGAAGATGCGCGCGGCGATCGACCAGTCGGACCGCCCGGTAGCGCTGGAGGTCGACGGCGGGATCAACCCCGAGACCATCGGACCGGCAGTTGACGCCGGCGTCGACCTGATCGTTTCCGGTTCCGCGATCTTTAAACATCCGGACGGACCGGAGGCCGGCATCGAAGAGCTCGTCGGACGGCTTTCCAGTCGCTAGTAGTCTGTGACATGTGATGTGGCAGTTTGCCCGGTGCGTCCCGGGTGACTCCACAACACCAACGCTGTCATTTCGAGCGGAACGGAGCCGGGGACCCAATGGTGGGTGTGAGAAACCTCGTGTAGACGGTTGAAGCCTGTTCGTCTGAGATTTCTCCCGCTGGTCGAAATGACAAGTTCCTTACCGTCGAGTTCCAGTCGAGACGGGACAATTCCTTCAATTCACAACGAACAGACTACGAGTGGCCCGTGACATGTGATGTGGCAGATTGCCCGATCGCATCATGGGAGGCCCAATAAGGAACAAGCTTGTCATTCCGAGCGGAGCGAGAAATCTCAGTCGAACCCGAGGGCCATGCTGAGCTGAGATTTCTCCCATCCGCTAACGCGGGTACCCGGCTCGAAAAGACATTGCTGATGGTCTTGAGACTCCCCCGGGAGTAAGCGACGTGACGGCAGATCAGCTGTCAAAGACCACTAGCTCCCAGTGTCCGATCAACTGCTCTCGCCGGTGATCCTGGCGTAGAAGCAGCACCAATCGCCAGGATGCACCGTCGGGTTGGTCCGGAGGCCGAAGATCTGGCCGTCGCAGGGAGCGCGGACAACCGCCGCTTCATTCCCGAAGAGGTCGTAGATGCGGGCGATGATGTCGCCCTCGTTCATGGGCGTCCGCATTTCGATGTCCCGCTCGGGCACCCAGAGCCCACCGACCGGAGCGCTCACCAGTTCCTGGACGCCGTGGAGCCAGCGCTCGCAGCGGCCGGACTCGCCGGAGAGCATTCCGTAGCTCCGCATGACATTGAAGATCGCCTCGGCGAGCGTGTCCCCGACGCGATGGAAGTCGTGCGGCAGCGTCGCGCACATCCCGCCAAGCTCGACGGTGATTCCGGCCTTGCCGGCTTCGGACATCGTCGTCATCGGGCTCTTTCCGCCCGGACCGCCGGTCAGTAGCAGATCCCAACCGGGGCCCATTGCTTTGGCAAGCTCCTCCGACGCGCCACCGGCGTGAAAGATCGCCATGCTGAGATAGGAGTGGTCGCCACCGGAATGGATCGTCATTTCAAGATCGGCGGCTTCGACCATCGCAACCGAGTGCGCGTGGGCGATCCGCTCGGTCGGGAAGCCATCGGCTTTGCCCGGATAGATGCGATTCATGTCGTAGGTGTTCTTGTCCCAGGCGTTGCCGCGCTCATTGGCTGCGAATGCCGGCGGGTTCATCGCCATGCAACCCACGAACGCTCCGTTCAGTTCTCCAGGGTCAATCGCCTCGAGGACTTTGACGATTGCTAGCGGCCCTTCGGGTTCATCGCCGTGAATCGCGCCGTCCACCCAGAGAACCGGACCATCGCCGGTTCCGTTGACGATCGTGACCGGTATCCCGAGCGGCGCGCCGAAGCCGTCGCGCCCGTATTCGATGATCCCTCTCCCCCGCTCGTCGGGGTTCGCTGAGGCCGTGCCGATCGTCAGTTTTCCGCTCGTTGGCATGTACCGCTCCGTTCAGTGAATCGACGTTCGCGTTTCAACCTCGCGCCCTCGCCTACGCCTGCCAGCGTGGACCGAGTGGCTCCGACTCCAGGAACGCGATCAGGAGGTCGACGCAGGCATTGCAGTCGTCTTCGGTGACCATCTCGTTCGGAGAATGAGTGTAGCGAGTCGGCATCGTCAGCAGGACTGTCTCGATGCCCCGGCGTATAAGCTCCGCGCCATCGCTGCCGTAGTTCTGAAAGACCGCCTGCTGGACCGGGATATCCCGACTGCGGGCTGCTTCAACGGCAGCCCGGCACATCCGTGCCGAGTAGTTCGCGCTGCTGTCCTGATGGACGATGATCGGACCGTGGCGGAGACGGGCAGGGTGGTTGATCTCCTGGGTGCCGGGAATCTCACCGCAGAGGCCGACGTCGAGCGCGAAGGCGTAGCTGAAGTCGTGAACGTCGGGGATGCTTGCCGCTCCGAGCAGACCGTTTTCCTCCTGAATCGTCGATCCGACCCAGAGCTCGTAGTTGATCTTCGCCGTGTCGACCCGCTCCGCGAGGGATGTCGCAACGGCGAGGGGTGCCCGGTCGTCCATGGCCTTGCCGATAATCGTGTCGCCCAGCCGCCGGGTCGGCACGTTCACTGCGATCCGCGTGCCGGGGTGGATTCCGAGCGCTTCGACATCGGCCCGGTTCGAGTACCCGATATCGACGAACCAGTCGTTCCAGTCGAAATGCTGCTTGTCGGAGGCACCGCCGATGACATGGCCGCTTGCATAGACGAGCTGACCGTCAACGTCTCCGTGGTCGGCCATGAGCAGGACTGGACTGTTGACCGGGTTGAACCAATGGGCCGGCCGTCCTCGCGGGTCGCGTCCGGCCGGCCAGATGTGGATTAATCCGTGCTCGGTGATCGACTTGACCATCAGTCCGAGCTCATCGCCATGCGCCAGTACGATGATCGAAGGTCCGCTGCCGCCGACGCGCGCGACGACGTTGCCGACCTGGGTGATCTCGACATGTTCGGCGTACCCTGACCAGTGGTTGGCGCACCACTCGTGCACCCGCTCCTCCTGACCCGTCGGGCCCGGTATCTCGGTCAGCGTTTTGATCAGATCGAACATCGGAGTCTGGCTCATCTCGCCTCCAGTATTCTCAAGTTCAGGAAAACCGGCTGACGATAAGTCCGCGAGCGGCGCTGTGTCAACTTCCCCGTTCGACTATCCGGTGTACTTGGCAGTGCGCGACGAAGTAGGATGGAGCGAGGTCGAAAGGCAAGTCATTGGAAGCAACCTTCAAGCTCGCTCGCATTCGCGGTATCGATGTTGGAATTCACTTCAGCTGGTTCATCGTCGTTGTCCTGTTTACCGTGATCTTCGCCCAGAGCCAGTACCCGGCGACCTATCCGGACTGGACGGAAGCGCAGTACTGGACGGTGGCGCTGGCGTCGGTCCTGCTGTTGTTCCTATCCGTTCTCCTTCATGAATTCGGGCACGCGATCGTTGCCCAGTCGCGCGGCGTCGAAGTCCGGAGCATCACGCTCTTCATCTTTGGCGGCGTTGCCGGGTTGGCGCGGGAGTCGGACGAGGCAGGTGACGAGTTCTGGATCGCGATCGCCGGTCCAATCGTCAGCATTAGCCTGGCCGGCATCTTCGGTTTCGCATGGCTGATCTTCTCCGGCATCAACGAGCAGGCGGCCGCGCTGCTTGGATATCTTGCCTACGTCAATCTCATCCTGGTCCTCTTCAACATGATTCCCGGCTTCCCGCTCGACGGCGGCCGGGTTCTCAGGTCGGCCATCTGGCGGGCAACCGACGACATGCGCAAGGCGACGAGGATCGTATCCGGCATCGGCGTCGCGATCGGGACGCTGTTCGTCGCCGGCGGCCTGCTGCTGATCGTTGCCGGTTACCTGGTGAACGGTATCTGGGCCGTCGTGATCGGCTGGTTCTTGCAGAGCGCTGCCCAGCAGGGACGCAACGCAGTCGAGCAGACTCACGCTTTCCGCGATATCCTGACCCGTGACCTGATGCATACCGCTCCGGTGACGATCGGCCCGAACGTTGACCTTGAAACGATGGCCGAGGACTTCGTGCTGGCCAGGAACGCGCGGGGAATACCGGTTGTCGATGGCCAGACGCTCCTCGGTATCGCGACCGTGACTGACCTGCGGAAGATCCCGCGCGACCAGTGGTCGGGAAAGACAGTCCGCGAGGTCATGACGCCGGCGAGCGCGGTCAAGTACCTGCAGCCGGAGGTGCCCGTCGTCGAGGCGCTCGGGATGATGAGCGAAGGCGATTTCCACCAGATGCCGGTGACCGAGGATGGACGACTGGTCGGTCTCCTGACTCGCTTCGAGCTGGTCCGATATTTCCAGACCCGGGAAGAGCTCGGGCTCGGCAACTAGCCCCCATCTGCCTTTGCGCCACAGGAACAGCGGACCCTCAACCGCGTCATCCTGAACGGAGGCTCGGCGGAGTTGAAGGATCTAGTCAGACAGTTGGATCTGAACCGGGAATTAGAGCACGTGAAGCCGGCCATCTTGCCCGGGAAAGCTCCTGTTTCTTACGTAGATCCTTCCACTCCG
>JAWKPC010000013.1:0-143215 GCA_041390865.1 Thermomicrobiales bacterium | reverse complement strand
CTTCTTTCCCCCATTAACGCTGATCGGACTCGGCTCCAGGTGTATCCACCGCATGATCTCAAGGGCGCGCTCGATTCCGTGCTCTGGATCGCCGGAGCGCCCGATGCAGGAAAAACCTCGGTCGCCGGACTCCTGGCCGCGCGGTACCAGCTTCCGGTCTATCACTTCGACCGCCACGAGATGGACCACTTCGCTCGCGCCGGACCGGGCACCACTCCGGAGCTCTGGGCATCCCACCCGGATCGCATGACCACCGAAGAACGCTGGCTTGGCGCGTCACCGGAAGAGATGGCAAGAGCAACCATCGCGATCTGGAGCGAGCGTTGCCGGATGGCCTTCGATGATGTTGCGGCGCTGGCTGGCTCCCGAACCCTCATCGCCGAGGGACCGGGCTTCTACCCGTCACTGCTCGCGCCGGTTCTGACCGATGCGCGCAAAGCCATCTGGCTGATCCCGACCGAAGATTTCAAGCGTCGTTCGGCGACCGCCCGCGGCAAACCCGGCAACCGTCACGAAACATCGGACCCGGCACAAGCCGCCAAGAATATCATCGCGCGCGATCTACTCATGGGCGACTCCATCCTCAAGGCTTGCGAGGAACTGGGACTCCACTACCTTGTTGTTGATGGGACCGAAGGGCTAGGCGGTGTGGTTCAGCGCGTAGAAGCGCAGTTCCGTCCCTGGCTCATGGGTTTGGACTAGCAATCCTCCGCGCTCAGTGTGCGTCCGAGAGGGATTCGCATCCTCGGATGTCCGAGGCAATGTCGATGCGGGGCGTCTGAAGACGAAGCCGGGGCCGTCCAACTGGACGGCCCCGGTTCTTTTTTGGTCTCTGCTGAGACCGGAGCGCTATTCGATCGTGACGTTTGCGAAGACCAGGACTGCGCTCGGGCCTTCCGGCGGGCCGATCGTCACCAGGCCGGTGTATGCGCCGGCTTCCAGCCCCTCGGTGTCGAATGCGACATCGAAGTTGTAGACGCGGTTCGGACTGATCGAGCCCTCCGGCGCGCCGCTGGTGCTGATGCCATCGCCCTGAACCGCCAGGGTCGAGATATCGAAGGTCGAGCCGTCCGGCGGGACTGCCCAGCCATGCACCGCGATCAGATAGTTGCCGTCTTCCGGCAGCTGGATCGTGATGCTCTCCTGGGCGGTCGACGTCGTCGAGGCTGCAACCTGCTCGGTTGCGAAGTCGAACTCGCCGTCACCGTTCAGGTCCTGGATCAGGTAGAGATCGATATCGTCATTCTCTCCACCGACGACCTGGATATCGAGCAATCCGGCATTCTCCAGGGTTATCTCCTGGGTGTAGCTCGATGTCGACGGATCATTCGGATCATCCTGCTGGATCGGGACGGCAGTCCGGGCATCCGGCTTGCTGAGCCCGAAGCCTTGAATTTCCAGGCCGGAGAGCTCGATCGACGACATGACCGACTGCTGATAGGTGCGGTCGGAGCCTGCCGTCGTCGTCACGTCCATTGGTGCCTGGGAGACACCGAGAACGCCGGTTCTCAGTTCCAGTGCTTCCGCCGGTTGGGTACCGGCGAAGTTCGTGTTGTGCAACGCGATCGCGTTCAAGCCGGGAATATACGGCGCCGCGATGACTTCGCGGCTCGTGCCGCTCGACGTATCGAGCCGGTAGGTTCCGTTCCCGACGTAGGCGTTGTTGCTCGATGCTGATGGAGCGAGCGTGTACGGCCCGTAGAAGTCGGGGTCAAGCGTGCTGACCTGATCGACGAACGGGCTGAAGACATGGATATCGACGTCGGAAAGCTCGGATTCCCATTTCGCGTCGGCCAGGTAGAAGAAGCTGCCGTCCGGCATCTTCGATTCGAACAGGCCCGGGTTCTCCGGCAGGTCGGCGACGAAGAAGCGCCAGTCGCCGCCCTCTTCACGGCCTCGCCAGGACTGCGCGCCGTAGATCCACTCGTTGTTGTAGTACGCCTGGCTCTCGAAGTTGGAGTACATCTCCTGCCCGGCGGTCACGTTCAGGTTGTTGCTGGCGACATTGATGACGACCGGCACGGTCGTCTCGTGGTATCCGTCGCTGACGAGCAGCGAAGCTTCGTAGATCCCGATCGGTGTGTCGCCCGGAACGTCGAGGTTGATCTCGAGCCGGTTCGTCGACAGCGGCGGGACCGAGGTCATCGCCTGATCCGAGACGGTGATCCATGGCATGTCGACGTTCTCGTAGAAGTCGAGGCCGATCGTGAAGTCCGTGACAGGGATATCCGCGCGAGCCTGACTGTGCTGCATGCCGAAGAACAGGCCGTCATGAATCCGCTGTTGGGGATCGCCGACGGTGATGTAGTGGGTCGTGGCGCGTTGGTTCGAGTACTCGAGCCGGACGTACTCGCCGGCATCGAGCTCGCCGTCGTCGATGACGCCGTTGCCGTTCGTGTCGGTCCAGAGATCTCCGTCGCCGTTTACGTCGGTCCAGTCATAGCTCGTCAGATACCAGCTGTTCGTCTGGTCGGTCGGGTAGCTGAAGTCCGGATCGAACTGGTCGAACGGATAGTTGAACCGCATTACGACCATGTCGGTCCCCTCGGGAACCAGGTCGGTGACGTTCCAGAGATAGTGCGGCGTGTCCCATTCGTACTCGGTGTCGACCGGCGTCTCGGCGAGCGTTATCGGCTCGACGTCCACCGGCGAGGATGACCAGTCGAATTCGTGGGTGCCCGTCTTCTGCATCCACTGGTCGGTGATCGACAGGTGGACCGTCTGATCGGTCGGGTTCGAGAACTGGAACGATTCTTCGTAGCTGCCGCCCGGATGGACGATGTTTGCGAATCCGGGCCACTCAACACAGTGGTAGTCGCCCGGGATCCACTCGAACGGATAGGTCAGGAAGCCGCCGTCGCCGGTTGCCAGCTCGACGGATGCCAGGGCATTGACCGACCCGGCACCCTGGAGCAGCGGATCGGTGTGGAGATCTGTCGCCCCGTTCATCAGGAGCATCTTGACGATCTCGTAGTTTGGCCAGAATCCATAGGTCTCGTAGAACGCCTGGTAGACGAGCGCCGCGTTGCCGGCCACGACCGGCGCCGAGCGGCTGGTTCCGCCCCAGGTGGTCCAGGCATGCCAGCCGGACATCGCTTCGTTCACCGGCACGCTGCCCGAGGCGCGTGAGCCGGAACCGACGAGGCTGACGCCGGTATCGCCGCGCGCACCGGGGCCGCGGCCGCTGAAGGACGCGACATCGCCGTAGGTGATCTGGTCCGCTCCGGCGGCGTCATCCCAGCCGGTCGAGCCGTGCTGGGTCGAGGCGCCGACGAGGATGGCGCTGGGCGGAGATGGCGGCGCGACCGTTCCGAAGCCGGGTGACCCATTGCCGACCGAGAAGAAGACCGACAGGACCGGATTGACCGGCCGGGTCAACGAATCGATCGCTCGCGACGTGCCGTCCCAGCCGTCGTTGTGGACGGACGAGCTGCCCCACGAGGTTGTTGATGATCTGGATGTCGTCGACCGTTTCGGGAGGCCGTCATAGCCGAGTGCGGCGAAGACGAACGCGTCGGCGGCTCCGTAGGAGTAGAAGTCACCGGCGCTGACCAGCTTGACACGTCCTTGCCGGCCGCCTGGACCATGCCGCCGGCGTCCTCCGGCTTGTAGTCGGGGCTGACGCCGCCGGCTTGCCAGTCGAGCGATCCGGGCTCAGCGAGCGTTCGCTCCATCGAGTCGCCATCGATGACACCCTGGGCAGCGATGCCCGAGGCGACTGAGCTGCCCGTGGTTACCGCCCGGGCTGCTGGCGAAGTCGTTGACCGCGAAGAGGACGAGATTGCCGTTGCTGAGTTCGCCGGTATCCTTTCTCCGTTACCGGTGACGCCGAATCCCCACCACCAGTCGGCGGCCGGGACCGGAGTTCATGCCGTCGGAGATCCAGTAGATCAAGCCGCCGGAGATGTCGTAGTAGCCGTCCGGCTCCGCGTCATACTCGCCGGTCTCCGGATTGTATGCGCCCCACCAGTCCGCTCCGGAGATCGGGTCGGACTTGGTCATGGCTTTCTCATCGGAGAAGTCGTTATCAAAGTCGAGGTCGACGTAGACGGTGTCGTACCAGCCGGCTGTGTTTTCGTCGACGACGAGAATTGCCGGCCGCTCGCCGGCACCGTTCTCGCCCGGCTCCTGGCCGGTCGCGATGAAGTACCAGGGCCGCAACGATGTGTCGGGGTGAGTGCCGATGTGATATTCGCCACTCAGGCTCGTCCCGGTCAGGGTGTAGTCATAGGCGGACGCGCTGTCGAGTGGCTGGTAGCTGCTATTCGAATCGCTGACGACGGCGCTCGTGTCGGCGTAATAGCCGGCGCCGCTGGCGATGTTCGCTTCTCCGAGGAGGACGTCGCGTGCGTGAAGGAACATCGAGAAGGCGTCAAACTGTTCCGGCCAACCGAAGTAGGGCGATGCCTCGTCTTCGACGACCGCCCAGGTTCCGATGAGGTCCGGGTTGGTGAAGTCGACACCGGAGTCGTTGACCATTGCCTTGACGCCGGCGCCGGTGTACCCGAGGTCCCATGCCTCAGCCGAGTGGTGCGTGTTCAGGACGTCGTACCAGCCGTTCGGCGATGCGCTGCTCTGTCCGCCCGGCGTGTTGTTTCGTTCGCCGCTCTGGATTCGAGCAGTCATGCTAGCGCGGAGCTCGGCGTTCGGCTGCGGCGCGGCCTGCAATTCAGATTGCGGCAAGCTTGCCGGAGCGTATGCGCCGGTCATCGGGTCGACCGAGATGACGCCTGGTACGCTGGCGAGCTTTTCCAGGTTGCGGGCTCGTACCGTGCCGGTCGTGATCGTCAGGCCGTCGGGCGATACCCAGCGGCGCTGCAGGGCGTCCGGCATGTAGGCGGAAAGATCGGTTCCCTCCATGACATAGGCATGGACGGTGATCGATGCGTCCGGCGTCTGGCGAGCCCGTTCGACGAGCACTGGATTGAGCCGGGACGCCGTGTCCTGGTCGGCCGTGGAAATCAGCATGTTGCGGGCCTCCGCAACACCGACCTGCTGACCGGCGAACGGTCCCGCAGATAGGGCGAGCATCGAAACGCTCGCCAGAATCGAAAAGGCTGCGAACAGCCGCGTTGAGCGTCGCGTACGCCATCGCGTCACAGTGTGTCTCTCTTTCCCCCGAAAGCGGCCGGCGGGGTAGCCGGCCACGCGCTCGCCTCACCGGTGATGATACTCGCCACAATGGTGCTTCTGGCAGTATAGGGAGGTCAATGACATTGCGTCAAACGCCAGCTTGTTCGTCGTGAATCGACACGCAGAGAGGGCGCAGATACGGGCAGAGGCCCGGCAATCCTCAGTGCAGCCGCTGGATCTTCAATCGGGCCCGGTCGGGCCGGGGACGCGACGGCACTTCTCCACAACAACGCCGTCCGGAGTCTGGCCGGCAAGAGTCCCGGGCTGGAGGAGGGCTACCCTGCGGCTCAATCCAGCTGGAACGCATCGGGCAGGAGTTCGCGGATCGTCGTGGACCTGATGCCGCCGCTCGCGCGGTACACGACGACGACGTCTGGACCGAATTCGGCAATGACCTGGCGACAGGCGCCACAGGGCGAGATCGGCATCTGATCGCTGGTGACGACGGCAATGGCCCGGACTTCGAGTGCGTCGCCGCCTTCGCCGGATACGGCATTGAAAATCGCGGCCCGCTCGGCGCAGATCGTCAGACCGTAAGAGGCGTTCTCGACGTTGCAGCCCTGATAGACCTCTCCGCAGCCGGTCAGCACCGCCGCGCCGACATGGATGCCTGAATAGGGAGCGTAGGCTCGCACCGCGACCTCGGATGCGGCCTGCAAAAGGCGTTCACGATCGTCCTGCGAAAGAACGGTCGACTGCTTCGGAGATTCCATGTTCGCCCTCGCTGTCTCGCCTTTGGCTCGGCAACGGCCTTGCCATCCCGGGCCTAATTCTCCTCGATGACGTTGAGGAGGTTCGCCATTTCGATCGCCGACACGGCGGCCTCGAAGCCCTTGTTGCCCGCCTTGGTCCCAGCCCGTTCTATCGCTTGCTCGATCGTGTCGGTCGTCAGGACGCCGAAGATGACCGGAACTCCGGTTTCCAGGCTGACGGAGGCGATCCCTTTCGATACCTCGGAGGCCACATAGTCGAAGTGGGACGTCGCGCCCCGAATCACCGCTCCCAGGCAGATGACTCCATCGTACCGTCGGCTGCCGGCAAGCTGCTTTGCTACCAGCGGGATCTCGAACGATCCCGGAACCCAGGCGACGTCGATGTCGTCATCCGCGACCTCGTGGCGAATCAGCGCGTCCTTCGCGCCTTCGAGCAGCTTCCCTCCTATGAACTCGTTAAAGCGTCCAACGACGATGCCGAAGCGTAATCCGCGACCAACCAGCTTGCCCTCATAGACTGTCATCGTGCCGTCCTTCTCTTTCTTGATACTCCCGGTAGCCGGGACTTCCTGGCGGCTATTCGCCGGCCAGATGGAGGTCGTGCCCGAGGCGAACCTGCTTCGTTTGGAGATATTCGAGATTCTCGAGGCCGGGCGTGATGCGGAGCGGGATGCGCTCCGCGACACGGATGCCGTTGTTCTCGAGCCCGCCCACTTTCGCCGGATTGTTCGTCAGCAGCGCGACCGATCGGACGCCGAGATCTTGAAGGATCAGCGCCGCATCGCGGTAGTCGCGAGCGTCGGCAGGAAATCCGAGCTGATGGTTGGCGTCAACGGTGTCGAGTCCGTCGTCCTGGAGCCGGTAGGCGCGCAGCTTGTTCAGCAGACCGATTCCACGACCCTCCTGACGCATATAAAGGATGATGCCCCGTCCTCGATTGGCGATCCGCGCCATTGCCTCATCTAGCTGGGCGCCGCAATCGCAGCGACCCGAACCGAAGACGTCGCCGGTCAGACACTCGGAGTGCACCCGGCACAGCACTGGCTCGTCGCCGCGAATATCCCCGGCGATCAACGCGAGATGCGGTTCCAGTGTTGGAGCGCCGGATATCCCCCGGTAGGCAACGATCTGGAAATCGCCTGCACCGGTTGGAAGTTCCACGTCGACCAGCCGTGCGATCGAAGGTGCAGGACCTGCCGGCATCGGATCGGACGGAAGCGGGTGCGTCTTGCGGTACTCGACCAGGTCTTCGATCGTTACGATCGGGATGTCGTGGCGTTTCGAAAACGCGATCAAGTCCGGCATCCTCGCCATGGTTCCGTCATCGTTCATGATCTCGCAGATGACGGCGGCGGGTCGGCAGCCGGCGTAGAGCGCCAGATCGACCGACGCCTCGGTCTGCCCCTGTCTCGCGAGCACCCCGCCTTCGGCGTAGCGCAACGGGAAGATGTGTCCGGGTTGAACGAGATCGCCCGCCCGCGATTCCGCGTCGGCAAGTACTTCGATCGTGCGTGCGCGGTCATGGGCGGAGATGCCGGTGGTGACGCCCTTGCGCGCTTCGACCGAAACGGTGAACGCCGTTCCGAAGCGGGTGCCGTTCGATGCTGGAGGGATCATTGGGGGAAGCCCCAGCCGATCCAGGTCTGCTCCCGCCATCGGCACGCAGATCAGGCCGCTGGCGTGGCGAGCCATGAAGGCGACCGCGTCGGCGGTGATTGCCCCGGCCGGGATCGCCAGATCTCCTTCGTTCTCCCGGTCTTCGTCGTCGACGATGATGACGAACTGGCCGGTGCGGAATCGTTCGATTGCTGTGGATACCGGTGCGATCATCTGATCGTTCCCTTCGCTGGGTGCTTGTGCCGCACTAGACGAACCCCGTCCGGCGGAGCGTTTCCAGGGAAACGCCGGCGTCGTTGCCGTATGGATCGATGAGACGCTCGACGTAGCGAGCGATGACGTCCGCTTCGAGATTGACCCGGTTCCCGGACCGTTTCGATGGCAGCGTGATGTGCTGCTGCGTGTGATAGACCAGCGAGACGGCGATCGCCGAATCCTTGCGTGACATAACCGTCAGGCTTGCACCGTCGACCGAGATGAACCCGCGTTCGACGACGTAGCGCCGCATGTCCGGCGGAATCGAGATCTCTACGATCAGCGAAGTCCCATCGCCTTGACTGGAGACGATCCGGCCGGTGCCGTCGACGTGCCCCTGGACATAGTGGCCGCCCAGACGCTGGCCGGCTTCGACGGCTCGTTCGAGATTGACCTGGTCTCCGACGCGCCGTTCCCCGAGGGTGGACAGGCGGGCGGTCACCGGCTGGACGTTGGCCGTAAAGTGGCCGGCATCCATCGCCGCGACGGTCAGGCAAACGCCGTCGACGGAGATCGAGTCGCCGAGCCTCGTGCCGTCGAGAACGGTCTTGCAGGCGAAGGTCAGTGTCTGTCCCGCATGCGTTGGTCCCGCCTGCGTGATGGTGCCGATTTCCTCGATGATGCCGCTAAACATCGTCGTCCTCACGACGCTGGACGACCCGGCCGTGGAGCATGATGTTGTCGCCGGCGTTGTGCATTCGGATGTCGTCCAGTTGCCAGGCGTCCGGCATCGTCTCGACTCCATATCCTGCGACCGGGGGCGGACCGTCTCCACCGACGATGACCGGGGCGATGAAGGTGATGATCTCATCGACCAGCCCGACGTCGAGGCATGCGCCGATGAGCCCGCCTCCGCCCTCGACGAGAAGCTGGTTGAGGCCCAGCCTTCCGAGGTCTTCGAAGACCGGCCTCAGGTCGACGTGATTGTTCGTCGCCGGGATGCGTCGGACGATCGCGCCGGCGTCCACCAGCCGCCTTTCGGCGTCGGCCGGCGCATCCTCGGTGCAGTAGATGAGCGGTTCATCGCCCGAACCGGGGGCGAGGATGTCGGCATCTGGCGGAGTTCTCAGCCGTCCGTCGATGACGATCCTCCGCGGGTGGTGCGGGCCGCCGCTGCCGCTGATCTTGTCATCTAGCCGGGTCGTCAGACGCGGGTTGTCGACGACGACGGTGTTGCTCCCGACCATGATCGCGTCGATGCGATCCCGCATGACGTGGGTGAGCACGCGGGCTTCCGGGCCGCTGATCCAGCGGGAGTGGCCGGTTCGAGTGGCGATCTTGCCGTCGAGGGTCATCGCGTATTTGACCAGGACGTGCGGCCGGCCGCTGGAAATCCGCGACCGGAACCCGGCGATCGCATTGCTTGCCTCGCGCTCGAGCACACCGACGCGCACCTCGATTCCGGCCTGTTCGAGCTGCTTTATACCGCCGAGGTGAACCTCAGGATTGGGATCGACCGTCCCGATCACGACCCGGCGAATCCCGGCCGCAATGATCGCGTCGGTGCAGGGTGGGGTCCGGCCCAGGTGGCAGCAGGGTTCGAGAGTGACGTACAGATCCGCCCCGGCTGCCTGGTTGCCGGCCGCCTTCAACGCGACGATCTCCGCGTGATCTCCTGTTGGAGGTTGGGTTGCACCCCGTCCGACGATCTTTCCGTCGCGGACGATGATCGCGCCGACGGCAGGGTTCGGGGCGACGCGGCCCATGGCCCTGCGCGCCTCGGCGAGCGCGGACCGCATGAATGCGGCATCCGAGCCCGGTGGTTCATCGGTGGGTTGTGGAAAGAAATCTCCGAGCATAGTTCCCTCACGCGCTCAACATAAAACCCCTCGGGCAAGGGAGCCGTCGGGGCGCACGTCAGGGATTAGCTGGTGATAGATTCGCACACGCTGCGGCAAGACGAAACTCGTCGCCGCCAGAGCGTTGTGCGTCAGGCTATTACCGCAGGTCTTCTCCCATCCGGACTGTACCGTCGGTACCGGAATCTCACCGGTTCAGCAAGACATCGTCTCGCTCGCGGACTTTCACCGCCGGTCGGGAATTGCGGGATGTTCCTCCCGCTCACCCTGCCCCGAAGGACCTTGCTATGTATTGTCCATTATATGCATAGACTGGCTGAATCCGGCAAGCGGCACCGGCGTCTCCTGGAAAGCCCAACAGCCTGCCGAGGTGACTGGACAGGCTGCTGGAGTTGAGGGAAGTGGGGGTGTTGGCTAGGAAAAGGTTGGCTAGTTGTTGCGATCTTCGTCGCGGTCGCCGGTCCACTCGTCGAGTTTCTCTGCGACGTCGCGACGGGCGTGGCCGTATTTTTCTTCGATCTTGCCGGCCAGCTGGTCGATCTTTCCTTCTGATTGCTTGTAATCGTCGTCGGTGAGTTCGCCCCACCGTTCCTTGACCGATCCCTTGATCTGATCCCATTTACCTTCGGAGATATGTCCAGCGCTCATCGGACCTGCCTTCGCCTCGTTCGATCCAATTCGAGGTTGTTCGTTGCTGATTGGATAGCTCGATCAGATGATATGCCCGACGAGACGCTGTGTAAGCCGGTCCCGACACAATGGTCGGGTATAGATCAGGGTAGGGACCGTCCCTGCACCTGGAATTTGGCGCAGGTATGGGATGAATTGCGGGCCGGACAGTACGCCGCCGACCCGGCGATAGCCTAAGATGAATATGGATGAGTACTTTCATCATGGCACAACACCAAACGGCAGCGAATGGAAAGGACAGGACATGGCAGTTGAAACGAGCACGATCAAGGACATGGCTCGGCAGTTCCGGACTGATGGGATCCGGATGGCGCACAAGGCGAGTTCTGGACACCCGACGTCTTCAATGTCGGCGGCCGACCTTATGGCCGTCTTGCTCGCAAACCATCTTCGCTACGATTTCGATAATCCGGAGAACCCGGCCAACGATCACCTGATCTTCTCGAAGGGCCACGCATCGACCTTGCTGTACTCGATGTACAAGGCGGCCGGTGCGGTCAGCGATGACGACATCATGACCTATCGCGAGAAGGGCAGCCTCTTCGAAGGCCATCCGACGCCGCGCCTGAAGTGGGTCGATGTCGCGACCGGCTCGCTGGGGCAGGGATTGCCCATCGGTGTCGGCGTGGCGCTGGCGGGCAAATACCTCGACAAACTTCCCTATCGCGTCTGGGTTCTCTGTGGCGATAGCGAGATGGCCGAAGGCTCGATGTGGGAGGCGTTCGAGCACGCCAGCTACTACCAGCTCGACAACCTGATCGCGATACTTGACATGAACCGCCTTGGTCAGCGCGGAGAGACGATGCACGGCTGGGACGGCGATGCTTACGCCCGCCGCGCCGAGGCGTTCGGCTGGCGGACGATCCAGATCGACGGCCACGACACCGAAGCGATCGACGATGCCTACACGCGGGCGCTAGAGTCCGACGGGCAGCCCGTCCTGATTGTCGCCCGGACGAAGAAGGGCAAAGGCGTCTCCTTTATGGAGGACGTCAACGGATTCCACGGCAAGCCGACCGATGACGATCAGACCGAGAAGGCGCTCGAGGAGCTCGGTGGAACTGTCACCGGCGTCCGGGTTGACGTCGCTGAACCGCCATCCGGCAGCCCGGCACTCAGCACGGACCGCGGCACCCCATCGCTGCCCGAGTATGGCGAAGACGATCAGGTTCCGACCCGCCGCGCCTATGGCGACGCGCTCAAGGCGCTCGGTGATGCCTATAAAGATGTCGTCGTCCTCGATGGGGAGGTCAGCAACTCGACCTACTCGGAAGTATTCCGCGACGCGCACGAAGACCGGTTCTTCGAGATGTTCATCGCCGAGCAGCAGATGGTGGCGGCGGCCGTTGGCCTGCAGGTCCGGAACTACACGACGTTTAGCTCCACCTTTGCTGCGTTCCTGAGCCGTGCCTACGACTTCGTTCGGATGGCGGCGGTCTCCCGCGCCGATCTCCGGCTGTCCGGCTCGCATGCCGGCGTCTCGATTGGCGAGGACGGCCCGTCCCAGATGGGCCTCGAAGATCTCGCGATGATGCGGGCTATCCCTGGCAGCACCGTGCTCTATCCGTCCGATCCCAATCAGACGGCGAAGCTCGTGGCCCGGATGGCGGATCAGCCCGGGATCAGCTACATCCGCACGACGCGCTCGGCGAAGCCGACGATCTATTCCGCCGACGAAGAATTCCCTATCGGCGGCAGCAAGGTCCTGCGGCAGTCCGACGACGATAGCGTCACAATCGTTGCCGCCGGCATTACCGTCCATGAGGCGCTGGCGGCCCACGAGCAGCTCCAGTCAGACGGTATCAACGCCCGGGTCATCGATCTTTATTCGGTCAAGCCGGTCGATGTCGCAACGCTCAAAGAGGCGCTCGCCGAGACCGACAACCGCCTGATCGTCGTCGAGGATCACTGGCCGGAAGGTGGAGTCGGTTCCGCCATCGTCGAGGCGCTCTCGCGCCACAGCGGCGGCGAGGAAGTAACCGTTCGGATGGAGCACCTGTCGCCGACGGAACTGGCCGGATCAGCAACCGGAGCCGAGCAGATCGAGATCGCAGGAATCAGCGCCAGCCATATCGTCGATGTGGCCCGGTCTCTGGTCGGATAGATAGGCAGCATGGCCCTCTCCCGGTTCCGAGACCGGGCCGGGAGAGGGAATCCAGCGTGCAGCCGACCGCTCCACTCGAATCGTCACGAACAACCCGTCGCCACGACGTGATTGGTGATTCTGGAGTTTCCGAGGAGGATGGGCCGATCGGACTCCACAGGCTGCCGCACGCTCCGGTACCGCCGCGTGTCGATCACGGCTGACTCAATGCCATGTAAGGTACTTAGCCTCTGAATAGTCCAGGCTAGATTGCGGCCAGGGCCTGATCCAGGTCGGCGATCAGATCATCGGGGTGTTCGAGGCCGATCGACATCCGAATCAGCTTGTCGGTCAGGCCGACTTCGTGCTTGTCGTCCGGGCTGACATCGGCATGGGTCATCGTGTAGGGATGCTCGGCCAGTGATTCCGTTCCTCCGAGGCTGACGGCAAGCTTGATGATCTGGAGCGCGTTCAGGAATCGGAATGCCTCCGCTTCACCACCGACGACATCGAACGAGATCATCCCGCCCTGGGCCTGGCACTGCTTCTCGTAGATCGCCTGCTGCGCCGGATCATCCTCAAGGTGGCCGAGACAGTAGATCTTCTCGACCTTCGGATGCTGGGCCAGGAACTGTGAGACCTGGCTCGCGATGTCGCTCATCAGCTGCATTCGCGGCTTCAGCGTTTCCAGGCTCCGGAGCAGCAGCCAGCAGGTCCACGGGTCGGCCATCGTGCCCATAAACGTCCGCATTCCCCGGACTTTCGCGATGAGCTCGGCCGATCCGACCGCCGCGCCGGCGACGACGTCGCTGTGGCCGCCGATGTACTTGGTCGCCGAATAGAGGACGATGTCAACGCCGTGCTTGATCGGTTGCTGGAAGATCGGGCCGAGGAAGGTGTTGTCGCAGGCGATCGGGATGCGCCGCTCGCCGGTCGAGAACATGTCGGCAAGCTCGGCGCACATTTCCAGATCGACCAGGGTATTCATCGGATTCGACGGCGTTTCGACGTAGATCATCGCCAGCTTGTCGGCCTTGCCGCTGGCTCGCACGCGCTCGGCGATGTCGTGGATCTTGTCGTCCTTGTCGAACCAGATGCTCGTGATGTCGAAGCGTGGCAGCACATGTTTGATGAAGTGATCGGTGCCGCCGTAGAGCGAGCCGCTGTGGAGCAGGACATCGCCGGGATTGAGCAGCGCCAGCAATGTCGTCGTGATCGCTGCCATGCCGCTCCCGAAGGCCAGTGCGGCTTCTCCGCCGTCGTAGAGGGTCAGCCGGTCTTCGAGGATCTCGAGGTTCGGGTTGTTGATCCGGCCATAGATCAGTCCCGTTCCCTCATCCTCGTCGGTCGCCTCTTCCAATCCATAAGCGAGCGAGAAGAAGCGTTTTCCTTCCTCGGCACTGTTGATGACGAAGGTCGATGTCTGAAAGATCGGCGGCTTGATCGCGCCTTCGGACCACTCGGGCCGGTAGCCGTAGGTCATCATCAACGTCTGGGGATCGAGGTCGCGACCGTTCAGGTTCCTCTTCGTCCATCGCTTCTGGGTGCTCTTCTCGGCCATCTGAGGGCTCCTTCAGGGTTTTCGATCATGTGTGTTGGCACGGTGTCGAGGACAGGGGAACCGTGCTTCTTCCATAGCCTACACTGCCGCCATCGTCTCAACGACTACCGGACGTGACTTTCCGGACCTTAGAGGACGTCGGCGTCAGGTGCTGCCGGCCGCTCCGCCGCCGCCTCCCGCCCCGGCTCCGCTGACCGTCGCTGTCGCGCTGCCGCTGCTCGTCGCGACGGTCGAGCTGAAGGCGATCCACCAGGGAAACGTCGCCGCGTACTGAGCGCTGTAGTCGACGCCGGTGTGGGAAGTGAATGCTCGAAGGGCTTCTCCGGATGCATTTGCCCGCTTGAGGCGATCTTCCATCCTGGCTCCGAGGTTCATCGCAACCGCATCGGCCAGGACCGCGTCGAGATCGAGCGCGGCCGTTCTGTCTTTTGCCGCTCTTTCTAGTCCGGCGCGGTAGGCCCTCCAGGGCATAGCCGCCTCCTGCCCGGCGGGTGTCAGGGTGGGAAACTGGCTGTACATGACCATTGCCGCCACTGTCACGCCTGCCAACGCGACAAGCCCGATGACGGGCAGCCAGGTCGCGCCGACGAGAGCGATGACGAAGCTGCCAAAGGCTAGCAGCGCCGACAGAATGGCGACGACGATGAAGGGCGCTCGCTTGCTGCCGGCCCTCGGGTCGAGCCAGCCTTCGGCAAGAAGATCCTGCTCGACCGATCGGCGCAC
This sequence comes from Thermomicrobiales bacterium, assembly GCA_041390865.1. Classification (GTDB taxonomy): domain Bacteria; phylum Chloroflexota; class Chloroflexia; order Thermomicrobiales; family CFX8; genus JAUIIK01. The sequence goes on along the minus strand of JAWKPC010000013.1, from coordinate 128,641 downwards.
GGAGGCGCTATCGCCTGCAACCTTCTCAAGCCCTTCACTGGAGATGACGCCCTCCTCGGCGCGCCGCTCCAGTTCGCTCCACATCGTAGCTTCAATGCTGTTTTGAACCTGATTTCGGTCGACCAATCTGATCCGCACCTTTGGCTTGCTGAAGGTGCCGCCCTCGCTCTCCGGCTCGATATCCAGCGCATCGCGGCGAGCCAGATCCAGGATCGTCGCCGGAACGGCTGACGCCTGCGGCCCGCCGGCGACGAGGGCTCCAGCGAGCGCTGGGGGCAGGTTACCTGGCGGCCGGTTGGTGGTTGGCGGCTGGTTCGGGCGGTCGACGACCTCACGGCGGCGAATGAGGGCGACCAGCGACAGGAGTCCGGCAGTGGCGGCGACCACGCCCGCCCAGGGGATCCAACTACTGCCGGCGTCGGACGCCCATTCTTCGAAGGCGCTCTGAGGCGGCCCTTCAACGATGCTGTTTTCGAGGCGTTCGATCCCGCCCACCAGGCTTCCGTAGACGTCGCCGTCGCGCAGGGGAGGTATCAGTGCGTCGTCGACGATCGCGATCTGCTCGTCACGCGGGACATTGCCGTCGTCGAAAGTACTGCCGACGAAGATGCCTGCCCGGGCATCGGTCGCGTCGTTCGGGTTTCGGTTGATCAGGATGGCGACCGCGTTGTCCTGTTCCGCGCCGGTCTGCGCCACCCACGCTTGCTGGAGCGCCTCGACCTGGTCGAGCGTCTCTTCCGGTGTAGCGTCGAGTGCCCGGACGTAGACGATCGCGTTGGCTTCGACCCGCTCTAGCCGCTGTAGCCGCTGTTCGAGGTCGGCGGACTCCGATTCGTTCAGCGATGTGCCGGTCTCGTCATAGACTCGCTGGCCGGGAGTCAGATCCGGGAAATCCGTGGCGCCCTGCGCGTCGACCGGGAAAGCCGGCAGCATTGTCAGTAGCGCCCCGATGATGACTGCGGCGATCACGCGTGCTGATCCGTAAGAGTGTGACGTGGGCGCGGTCCTACTGGCGATCATGGGATTGCCTCCAGGCGATGATGCTCGACTTGATGCCCCGATTATTTCATCCGGAGGTAACGATCGTGCTGCCCTGGCGGTTCGAAGTCCTACCAGAGTGGAAGCGTGTGACGAGACATGTCGGTCGTGATCAAGATGTCTCGCTATCAGAGGCATGGATGGGTTGTGGTGTCCGCTCTGCCCGTCCTCTCCGGAAACTCCACAAGCACCAAGCACGTCATCCTGCCCGGAGCGCCAGCGGAGTGGAAGGATGACATGCTTGGTGGAGGAGAGATCGTGGGAAACAGGAGGCTGTTCGGACTGCTCTACGGATCTGCGCTACGAATGTCGAACGTCTCAATGCGGTACATTGTGCTGGTGTCCGTGAACAATCCGGGCTAGCCGGTCGAGCGCCGGGTCGGAAGCCGGAGGTCATACTGCGCCGGCGTGCCGCCGGGGAGCAGCCAGCCCAGGTCGATCAGTTGCTCCTGGACGATGGGCGCGACGACGATCTGTTCTCCCACCGGCAGCTCCGGGTGCCACTCCAGACGGGCGCGCTCGTAGTACTGGACCACGACGCCGTTTTCTCTGAATTCTCCCGAGATCGGGAAGCCGAACCGAACTTCGCCGTTGTTCGAGAGCCAGAAATCCCTGAATCCGGCTTCGACGCCGAAATCGACGCCGGGGAAGCACAGTCTGTCGTCCGATGCGACGCAGGGCTGTGTCGTCGTGAAGTGCTCCGGTTCCGGATGGTCCAGCGCCAGCTCGCGGCCGACCGGAGCACCGAGGATCTCGGCCGGCTCACCGGCGAATTCGGGGTGATACTCCAGGCGTGCCCGTTCGAAGTCCTGCACGAACATCCAGTCACCGTTCAGATCCTGCCGAACGTATGGCCGGGTCAACGGCAATCCCGGTCCTGCAAGTCCGCCGCGAGCGGACCAGCCGGACAGGAACGGCTCGGCGATGCTGTGGCCTGTTTCCGTAAACGTCAGCGCTTCCGGATCGTCCGGAGGCCGACCGGGACGGTTCATCGGGTAGTTCTTGAATGTGTTGTAGTAGAGCTCTTTCGGTTCGAAGACGGTATCTTCGTCGAGGTAGCGGTAGCCGCCGCGTTCGACGATACGCATCAGCCCGAACTGATCCTGCGGCTCCTCGTTCCAGTCGTGGAGCATGTGGAGATGGGCGAACGCGATATACGGCTGGGACTGGAGCCAATCGAGGGTAACCGGCAGATTTCGTGCCTGCCACTGTTCGTCGTTGGTCCAGCCGAACTCGGTGATCCAGATCTTCTTGTCAGCGTCGCCGCGATCGATCATCATCTGTCGGAGCTGTTGGATGCGGTCGTAGTTGATCTCGAGCGCCGGTTCCCCGGGAGCAGGGACGTAATAAAAGTTGTAGGGATGGACCGAAACCGCGTCCCAGGGCTCGTTGTCGTCACCGTATTCTGCGTCGCTGATGTTGTAGAGCCAGTCCATGTATTCCGGGCCGACCAGCGTCTGGGCTGCGACGACGACGTCAGGATTTACCTCGTGGGCGATGTCGTAGAACATTCTGAGGTGACGGACGTAGAGTGGGCCGTCCTTGCCGAGATAGGTCCAGAGCTCCGGCTCGTTCCAGAACTCCCAGTGCTGAATCCACGAATAGCGCTCGACCGCTGCCCGCATCGCATTCGCGAACTCGTCGTACATATCCTCGCGTAGCTGACAGGTCGGGACTTCGAGCGGCGGCGTGTCGCAGCTTACCGGATCGGTCGATGCCCAGCCGGGGATTGTGTTGAAGTCGGCGACGATAACGATGTTTCTTCTGGCAAGGTCGCCGAGCACCCGGTCGTACATCGCCCAGTCCCAGACGCCCGGCTCCGGTTCGAACCGCCGCCAGTCGATGCTCAGCCGCACGGTCGTGACCTGAAGCTCGTCCAGCGCCGGCGGGAGCTGATCGCCATAGACCTCCGGGTCGAGCCACCAGGCATGCGACGCGATACCCCGGACGTAGATATTGCCCGGCGGCCGGGTTGGTTCGGCGTCGGGGTCGACCGGGAATCCGATGACTCCCTGCTGGTCGGCGACGGCTGTGAGCGGAGTCAGGAGGGTGAGGAGGAGAAGTAAGAGAACAGCCGCCCTCACCCCCCGGCCCCCTCTCCCAATCCCGGGAGAGGGGGTGGAAGAGGCGATTTCCTGCCCGCGACGAAGCGTTTTGCTCCCCTCTCCCAGGATTGGGAGAGGGGCAGGGGATGAGGGCAGTCTACCGGAGGTCAAGGAGGGCGAACGCCGTCGAGGCGATATGGTCGGCGTCCATCTCGAAGTGGCGGTAGAGCGATGGGATGTCGCCGGATTGTCCGAAATCGTCGACGCCGAGCGAGAACAGGCGCGTTCCGTAGATACTGCCGAGCCAGGCCAGCGAGTGGGACGCGCCGTCCTGGACGGTGACGATCGGTGCCCGGCGTTCGTGGGCCGGAATCAAGTCCTCGATCCGGCTCCGAACCGTCGGATCCGAGCTGCCTCGCATCTGCTCACGTTGCCAGTCCCGCCATTGCTCGTAGACGAGTTGCGGGGACGTCAGGTTGATGACGTTGGCGGCAACCCCTTCGGCGTGGAGAGCCCGCGCCGCGTCGACGGCCTCGGGGATCATGACGCCGCTGGCGACGATCTGGACCGTGTCGCGCGGATCGACCGGCGTCTCGGCATCGTGCTCGGCATCGATCAGGCGATAGCCGCCGGTCAGCACCTGGCGGCGCAGTTCGTCCTGCCCGATACGTTCGAGCGCCGGCTGCATCAGGCGCTGGTCGATCGGTTTGGTGGACAGGCGGAGGTAGGTCGATTTGCCGTGTTCGCGGTCCGCGCACTGACGCAGACCATCGAGAATCAGCCATTCGAGCTCCTGGGCGAATGCCGGCTCGTGAGAACGAAGGTTCGGTAGTTCGAGGCCGATTGACGGCGTGATCGTCGATTGGTGGGCGCCGCCTTCGGGGGCAAGCGAGACGCCGGCCGGTGTCCCGGCGAAGATGAACTTCGAGCCTGAGTAGCAGCCATAGATCAGGGCATCGAGCCCGCGGCAGATGAATGGATCGTAAACCGTGCCGATCGGGAAGAGGAGCTGACCGGAGAGTTCCTGGCTCAACCCGAGCGAACCGAGGAACATGAACAGGTTCATCTCCGATATGCCCAGCTCGATATGCTGGCCCTCCGGCGCCGGTTCCCAACGCAGAAGCTGGCGGGGGGCGTTGAAGTAGATCGGCGCTGGTTCGGGCCGGAAGACGCCGACCTTGTTGATCCAGCCTCCGAGATTCGTGGAAATCGAGACATCCGGCGAGGTCGTGATGATGCGCTTGCCGACCGGCTCGATGTCGGCCAGCTGGGTCAGTAGCCGACCGAACGACTCCTGGGTCGACGTCGATGGTAGCCGGTTGTGGCCGATGTGCTCGGGGATCTCCTCGATCGAGACTTGCGGCGCAATCTGATCTTCCTCGCCGTAGATGCGCTCGTAGGATCGCCGGCAGAGCTCGCCGGCCGGCGAGTCGGCCTCGAAGCGGTCCCATTCCTTGCCCTCGGGTATCCCGAGACTTTCCCGGAACGGTCCCATCTGTGCATCGTTGAGTAGGGCCGAGTGGTTGAGTGCATCGCCATAGAACGGCATGTGCCAACCCTTGATCGTGTAGGCGAAGAGGATGGCCGGCTTGCTCGATGGCCGGAGACCTTCCTCGATCATATCGATCAGGTCCTGGAGGTCGTGGCCGCCGAGGTTCGAGATCAGCCGCGGCAACACTTCGTCCGGCACGTCGGCCAGCGCACGGGCAATGTCCTGGTTCAGGCTGCCGCCGCGATGCGTGATCTGCTCGCGAAGCTCGTCGCCTTCGAGCCGGATGAGGCCCTGGTACTCCTCGTTCTCCATGTCGTCGATAGCCCGCCGGAGGGCCTCGCCTCCCGGCTGCTGGAAGATGGCGCGGAGTTCCCGGCCGTACTTCGCTTCGAGGACGCGCCAACCGCTGTTGGCGAAATGCTGCTTGAGTTCGGCGGCGCGAATTCCTGGGATGACGCGGTCGAGGCTCTGGCGGTTCAGGTCGACGATCCAGAGGATGTTGCTGACCGGCTTCAGCGCCTCCTCGATCATTGCCTCCCAGACGTTGCCCTCGTCGAGTTCGGCATCGCCGACGAGCGAGATGAAGCGGCGGGACGTGACGTCGCCGAAGTGCTTCTGGCTATAGAGATGGCCGAGGGCGGCGAAGTTCGGCGCGACGGCGCCGAGACCGACCGATCCAGTCGAGAAGTCGACCGGGTCCGGATCCTTCGTCCGGCTGGGGTACGACTGGAGTCCGCCGTATGCCCGCAGTTCGGTCAGATATTCGCGTTCGAGGTTACCGAGCAGGTATTGAGTGGCGTGGAAGACCGGCGATGCGTGTGGCTTGACCGAAACCCGGTCGCCGGAGCGCAAGGAGTGGAAATAGAGCGCCGTCATGATCGAGACGACCGAGGCGCTCGACGCCTGGTGGCCGCCGACCTTGAGGCCGTCTCGCTTCTCACGCGCGTTGTTCGCGTGGTGGACGATCAGGGTGCTGAGCCAGAGGATACGGCGCTGGACCTCATCCAGTACGGCTAGTTCGTCGCTGGAAAGCGGCGGATGTGCGCGCTCGTCCGTCTCCCGCTTGTGAATATCTTCGACTGTCAGCGGCTGAACCATGTTTCCCCCTCAGCCATGTTGCGTGGTGCGTTGCTGGAATAGCAGGCAGATATGTCGCCATCGTATTGTGGCCGAAGTGACCGATGCCGGACAACAGCGAACCATCCGACGAATAGTACACGCGCCATACTGCCGGCGGCGGTTCCGGGCGATACAGCACTGATGGAACGTTGGCACGACGCTCGTACGATCGTCGGTGTCCACTCTCGTTGGCTAGACGTCGTCGGAGAGCGCTGGATGCTCCTCAGCGCCTCCTGTAGTTTTCCGTGATGAGTGATCTATGGGTGCGTTGGATGTTACCGGGAAGCTCGATGGCATCCGTATTGGCATTCCAGGGGATGCCGGGCGCCTGTTGGGCGAGGCCCGAGAATTCTCAGTGGAACGTCGCGGACGCGCCTCATTGAGATTGCGCTCTTCGTTCAAAATAACTGGCCCGTTGCTCATCGGGTTTCCCAGGATATACCGGGCAACCTGCCAGATGACGTTCACGAAACACTAATGACGAATCCCGAGTCCCTCGTTACTCCTCAGGGGATCCAGACCATGCCGTCCGGATGGACGCCGGCGGGGATACGTCGGACTTCGGTCAACGTGCCGAGGTCGATTTCCGAGATGTCGTTCGTCTTGTTGTTCGTGACCCAGGCGCGGTTGCCGTCCGGGGCCATCACGACCTGGCCCGGCCAGCGTCCGACCGGAAAGCGCTTGATCTCCCAGGGCTGGCGGGTGACCGTGGCGCGATCCCAGCGGTGGGAGATGACCGAGATATCGTGCGAATACCGATTCGAGATGAGCACTAGCTCGCCGTCGTGGGTGAAGCGAGCTCGGACCGGCAGGCTCCCGACGGTCAGCTCGTAGCGGCGGTCGTAGTTGCGGTCGTCGATGACGTGGAGGGTGTCGTCGCCCTGGTTTGCGACGTAGATCGTGCCGTCGAGCGGGTGGACGGCGACCCCTTCGGGACCCGGCCCGACGCGTATCTGGTTGATGACGTCCATCGATCTGGTGTCGAAGACGGTCAGGACGCCGGACTCGATGTTCGGGACGTACGCCCGTCCACCGTCCGGACTGAGGTGCACCATGTGGCTCATACGGTGCTGGGTCGGGACGACCTTCACGAGCTCGTGCCAGGCTGGTCTGTTCGGGTCACGCTCGTAGATCCAGATGCCATGCGAGCGGGTCGCGGCGACCCAGAGATACTTCCCGTCCTCGGTGACCTCCAGCCCGTGCGGGAACCGCCAGTGTTCGTCCTTGATCTCGCCGATTACCTGTCGGGCGTCGAGGTCGATGATCGAGACCGTGTTGTCGCCGGCATTGGAGACGTAGGCGACCTTCCCGTTCGGGCTGACGATGGCCTCGTGCGGGTTCAGGCCGACGGCCAGGGTCTTGACGATCTTTCCGGAGGCGTCGTCGATGAACATGACTGACCGGTCGTCCTTGTTCAGCACCAGTAGCATGTTCCACCCCTTGTTAAGGTATGAGGGAAGAGAAAGGAGAGATGAGAGATTAGGGCTGAGAGAATAGAAGTCGGCAACCCTGATTCCCTGTGTGCTCGCAAATCTGTCTGTATCGAGCTCCGGATCAACAGTGATAACTTCTGTAATCCGGTTGTTTCACTAATCCCTAATCCCTGTTACCTGTTCCCTCGTCTCCAACCTGCTACCTTTATACATGAAGAGGAGAGTGGATCATGACATCATCAACTGACAATGTGCGAGTACGTTTTGCCCCGAGTCCGACCGGCGATCTGCATGTCGGCGGAGTCCGGACTGCCTTGTTTACCTATCTCTTTGCCCGGCAGAACGAGGGCACATTCATCTTGCGGATTGAAGACACCGACCAGGCGCGATATGACGAATCGAGCATTACCTCGATCACCGAGTCATTGCGCTGGATCGGTCTAGATTGGGACGAGGGGCCGGATGTTGGCGGCCCGGCCGGGCCATACTTCCAGAGCCAGCGTTTGGATCTCTACCGGAAGTACGTCGACAAGCTCCTGGCTGAGGATTACGCCTACGAATGCTATTGCTCCCCGGAGCGGCTGGCGCAGCTGCGTGAAGAGCAGCGCAAGGCTGGCCGGCCGCCGGGTTACGATCGCCATTGCCGGAACCTGACTGACGAGCAGCGTCAGGAGTACCGCGATCAGGGCATCAAGCCGGTCGTGCGCCTGAAAGTCCCGCTCGACGGGACGACGAGCGGGATGGACCTCTTGCGCGGCCCGATCAGCTTCGAGAACGGCAAGCTCGAAGACGCTGTTCTGCTGAAGTCAGATGGATACCCGACCTACCATCTCGCCGTCGTCGTCGACGACAAGGAGATGGGCATTACCCACGTGACCCGCGGCGAGGAGTGGATCCCGTCGATGCCGTTGCATCTCATCCTCTGGGATGCTTTTGGCTGGGACCGCCCCGTTTTCGTTCATATGCCGGTCATCTTGAAGCCTGACGGGAAGGGCAAGCTCTCGAAGCGCGACGGTGCCGCAAGCATGCTTGCTCTGCGCGATGAAGGCTATCTGCATGAAGCCGTCCTGAATTACCTGGCGATGGTCGGCTGGGCTTATGACGACCATACCGAGATCTTCTCCAAGGAAGATCTGATCGAGAAGTTCAGTCTCGAGCGGGTCAGTCCGAGTCCAGCACGCTTCAACTACGAGAAGCTCGAATGGATGAATCAGCACTACATCAACCACATCATCCCGGTCGAAGATCTTGCTTCCCGGGTTGTTCCGTTGCTGGTCGAGCAGGGTCTCGTCGACGAGGTGCCGCCGGGTTCCGATACCGAGAAGCTCGTCACCGAAGCGGTCGGCCTGATCAAGGACAAGATGAAGTTCCTGACCGAGGGGCCCGATCTGATCAGCTATTTCCTGACCGAGCCGCCGGACTACGACACCAGCCTCCTCGTTCCCCGGAAGACAGAGCCGGCCGAGGCGTTGCGGGGCCTCGAGGCGGCAAGGGACGTCATCTCCGAGATCGGCGTCGACGACGAGGAAGAGGTCGAGAAGCGCTTGCGGGCGCTGGCGGAGGAGGTTGGCCTGAAGGTCGGGCAACTCTTCATGCCGATCCGCGTAGCCGTCACTGGCCGCACCGCGTCGCCAGGCCTCTTCGAGACCTTGCGAGTCGTGAACAAGGAGCGTTCGATCGCCCGGATGAACCGGGCCATCGAGAAGCTCAAAAGCGAGGTTTCCGTAGCAGCCGACTAACATCTGTCCGGTCGATCGACCTATCGAATGGCCTGGCGGAAAGAACCTCTGGCTGTGCTGATGCCTGCCGACGAGGTTCTTTCCGTCGTGCGCCTTCTGCGGCAGTGTGACCTATTTGAGTCGATTGACGGCGGGTGGGGCGTGGACGGCTGCTGGAGCGGCAGACGCGCTCGGATGATGATCTCGATCTGATGGTCGACATCGAGTAGATCCCGCGCGTCGTCTTGGCTACCGGCATTTCGTCTTCGAAATGCCGACCCGCATCGTCTTCCGCGCCGGCGGCGACCACCCTGCCGGTTCAGCGCATTGCTGGCATCCGGCAGGATCAACGGCTGTCTCGTCCAGTGTCTTTCACCGAAACTCCAGCCTGCGGCCCGGAGCGGCTACGCGCCGGACGAACAGGACCGCCAGAATATCGAGAATATCGGTAAGCACTTTGGCCTGGATATGCCCGTCGGATACAGGTCATCGCCCACTCGTGCCCGGACGACATAACGTTGCGTTGGCGCCGCGTAACCCGGTTTGTGCCTGCCACTGGTAACTCTATACATTCGAGATCGGCGAGATCGATGGTTAGGTTGAAAACACAACATAGTCGCAACATCGAACAATAATGAGAGAGGAACCCATTCATGGCTTTGAATCGCATGCAGGATCTTTTCAACGAACAGATCGCCGACCTCTATAGTGCCGAACAGCAGCTTATCGAAGCGTTGCCGAAGATGGCGCGCGCTGCGACCGACACTGAACTGAGGACCGCTTTCGAGAATCACCTCGAGGAAACCCGCGGTCAGAAGCGGCGACTCGAACAGGTCTTCGAACACCTCGGAATGCGGCCGCAGACCGAACGGTGCGAAGCGATGGCCGGCCTGATCAAGGAAGGCGACGAGATTATCGAGGAAGAGGGTGCTCCGGCGATCAAGGATGCCGCCCTCATTGCCGCCGCCCAGCGCGTCGAGCATTATGAAATCGCCGCCTACGGGACGGTCCGGGCCTTCGCCGATCTGATGGACATGGACGACGTCCGTGATCTCCTCGATCAGACCCTCGAGGAGGAAAGCGACGCTGACAAGAAGCTCAACAACATCGCCATGGGCGGGCTCTTCGAGTCCGGCATTAACGAAGAGGCGATGGCGTAGAGCGACCCCTATATTCCGAAAACCAGGGCTGGAACGGACAAGCGTCCCGATTCGTCGGGGCGCTTGTTCTTGTCGGCGTCGGTCACTTCTGGATCTCCGGCCGGCTCAACTCCCGGTCGAGGGAGATCTCCATCAGTTCCTCGCTCGCAACGCCGGTTTATCCCGATCACCAACGCCGACATCCCCGGATGCGACGAGCAGACGCCCTGTACCGTCCCGGTTCACCGCGAGCGAATCGAAGCCGTCGTGGCCCTCAGGTCCGAGGACGACGAGAACCTGCCGGACGAGTGAGCCGCGCGTCCGGCCTCGGGGAAGCCGGACGCGTGGGCGGAGGGATCAGCTTGAAGCCGCCTCGGTTTCCTGCTCGATCTCGATGCGCGGGAAGATCGGGGTCGGGTCGGTGACCCGCTGGCCCGGCGTGGGCAGCTGGTCGACCGATTCGCTGCCGAGCTGGCGGGCGATCTCCTCGACGGCTCCCGGTATGACCGGCTGGAGAAGCTGGGCGATCCGGCCGATGGTGATCGCCAGGGTAGCCAGCACGGTGTCCAGCCGCTTGGCGGCATCGTCGTCGCCGTTGCGAGCTTCTCGAGCCAGCACCCAGGGCTGTCCCAGCTCGATGTAGGTGTTCGTCGCTGTCACTGCTTCCCAGACCGCCGCGATCGCCTGCTGGGGCTCGTAAGCATGGAAGAGATCGGTTGACCGCTGGGTTGACTGCTCGAGCGTCGACGCGAGATTGGATTCGATCTCCGTCGCTTCGCCCGGCTCGGGGACGATACCGTCGCGGTAGCGATTGATCATCGTCACCGAGCGGTTCAGGAGATTTCCGAGATCGTTGGCGAGGTCGGAGTTGTAGCGTTCGATCAGCCGACCGATCGAGAAGTCGCCGTCGCCATGGGGCGAGACTTCCCGCAGAAAGTAGTAGCGCACGGCGTCCGAGCCATAGTCCCGGACAACCTCGCTCGGATCGATGACGTTGCCGAGGCTCTTGCTCATCTTCTCGCCGTCGATCGTCAGGAATCCGTGGACGACGACGTGCGTCGGCAACGGCAGCCCGGCCGAGAGCAGCATCCCCGGCCAGTAGATGGCATGGAACCGGATGATGTTCTTGCCGATCTCATGGACACGCTCGTCGGCATTCGTCCAGTAGCGCTCATAGAGTTCGCCGTCGCTGGCGTAGTCCAGGGCAGTGACGTAGTTCGCCAGCGCGTCGAGCCAGACGTACATGACCTGGCTCTCGTCGCCGGGAACCGGGACACCCCAGCCGCGAGCGCGCTGCTGGGAGCGGGAGATCGAGAAATCTTCCAGCCCTTGCTCGATGAACCGCAGCACCTCGTTTTTCCGGGACTCCGGAACGATTCGCAGCTCGTCCGATGAGATGAGCCGATGGAGCTCATCCCCATACTTCGAGAGCCGGAAGAAGTAGTTCTCTTCTTCGACCAGGACCGGCGGGATCCGGTGGTCCGGGCAGAGGCCGTCAACCAGCTCATCTTCGGTATAGAACTGCTCGCAGCGCACGCAGTAGAGGCCGCTGTACTGCCGGGTGTAGACGTCCCCGGCCTCGTCCATGAGCTTCCAGATTTTCGACACGCCGTCGAAGTGGCGGTCTTCCACGCTGGTGCGGATGAAGTCGTCATTCGAGCAGTCGAGGGCTTCCAGAGCCTCCTGGAAGTAGGCGACGTTGCGGTCGACGAGCTCGCGGGTCGTGATGCCCTCGGCTTCGGCGGCCAGGACGTTGGTCAGGCTGTTCTCGTCCGAGCCGGAGAGAAATCGGACATCATCGCCTTGCTGCCGGCGAAACCGGGCGTAGGCATCGGTCTGCACGAATTCGAGTGCGTGGCCGACGTGCGGCCTTGCATTGACATACGGAATCGACGTCGTGATGTAGTACACCCGCCGCTGGTCCGGCATGGCAACGCTCCTCTCTCATGAGGGACTAGGTTCGGAGCGAGTTTGCAGGTTGTAGTACGTAGTTCGTAGAAAGACCGAAAGCCTCGCTCCGGTTTTCACTACAACCTACAACCGACAAACTTCGTACTTGCTCCGCCAAAGATCCCTATCAACAACGAATCCCAAGGCCCTGCACCCGCCTGGGACGAGGGGCCTCGGGATGAAGCGCTCGCGGTACCACCCGGCTTTGCCGGCGCCTCGCGGACACCGGCCTCAGCGACTGGATCGTTGCCAGCCAGGGATTGGTAACGGTATCCCATGGAACCGGCCCGGATTACAGGAGGGATTCACCCGGGCAGCTCAGAGGTCATTTCCGACCGGCGAACGGATCACTATCCCAGCAACAGTGACTCTCTTGGCCGCCTGGCCCGATCGGCTCTCCTCGTCATCGCTATTGGATGTCTGGTCACCACCGCGGATGGGCAGCGGTAGCTACGTAGAATAGTCAAGGATGAGTCGATTGTCAAACACGGACGGGAACGGAAGAGGCCGCGGGATGCAGGAACTTCAAGAAGTCGCACCACCATTCGTCGAGATGGCGCACGGCATCGTCTGGTGCAACGTCGCGACGGTCGACCGAGAGGACCGGCCGCGCAGCCGCATCCTCCATCCTGTCTGGCAGTGGGATGGCGACGCGCTGGTGGGCTGGATCGGGACCGGACCGACGCCGGTGAAGCGGGCGCACCTGAATCACAGCCCGTTCGTATCATGTTCATACTGGTCGCCGAACCATGACAACTGCGTCGCCGAGTGCCGGGCAAGCCTCTTCATCGACGACGACACCTGCGTGCGAGCCTGGGAACTGCTGAAATCCGCGCCAGAGCCGGTCGGCTTCGATCCAGCGATCGTCCCGGCATGGTCCGACGGGCCGACCTCGGATGCGTTCGCGGCCATGCGCCTCGATCCCTGGCGGCTGCGCGTTTTCCCCGGCACTGTGCTGATGGGCGAAGGCGGTGAGGTGCTCGAGTGGCAGGCCGAGGGCAAGTAACAGGATCGTCACTCGATGCCCAAAGAGACGTGCCGCCGGCGCGTCTCGCGTTAGGCAAACGATCTCGTTCCGAGGGACATGCGGGTATCGAAGATAAGACGCGCCAGCGGCACGTCTCTACGCGTTCTGGTGCGAACGCACGCGCATTCCGGAGGGCGATAACGCGCCGGGATCTTGACGCAGGCGCGATTCGGCCCTAGACTGTCTCCTGGACTCGTAGATTCTCAGTCAGTTGACATGCACGGAAGGAAAGGCCGCAGAGTGAATAGCTCGTTCACCGACATAGTGAATAGCACCTCTATCGAGATCACGATGCTGGCCGGCCCGGCCGTGGGCGTCGTCGTGGACACCAAGCTCCGCCCGTTCGGGGGTGGAGTGCGCCCGGCGCCCGCGCGTGTTTGGAGGAGACGCTGCTGAGATTCTCGGCACATAGAGCGACTTTCCAACCGCGGGCGGACCAGAAACGGCCCCGCGGTTTTTTGTTGCCTGCTTTCGCCGAACCGGGTCTTCTGAAGGGCGGACGTCGGTGGAGTTGACGAATATGGGCGGAAATTCGGATGTAGCGAGATCGAACACGATGGATGATGGCGGCGTACGCGAATCAGGAGATGAGGATTCGATGACCCAGACAGGACAGAACAGAAACATAGCCGTCAGCTTCGAGCACGTCTCGAAGTCGTTCGGCGGCAAGCGCTCTCGGAGCGGTTTGCTGCGACGGAGCAGCAAGCCTGCGAAGCTGGTCCGGGCGCTCGACGATGTGTCGTTCGAGGTTCGGAAGAACGAGATCTTCGGGATTCTCGGGGCGAACGGCAGCGGCAAGTCGACCCTGGTCCGGCTGATCTCGACCCTGCTGATCACCGACGAGGGCCGGATCACCGTGTTCGGCAACGACGTCCGGGATGATGAAGCCGAGGTCAAGCGGTTGATCAACCGCGTCTCGGTCGAGGCGTCGTTCTTCAAGAAGCTCTCGCCGATGGAGAACCTGCTCTACTCCTCTCGGCTCTATGGGCGAAGCGGTGCGGAGCTGCGGCTGGACATCAAACGGATTCTGGTTGACCTCGGCATTCCCGAGGAGCGCATCGGCGTCCCGCTGGAGACGATGTCGCGCGGCATGCAGCAGAAGGTGGCGATCGCCCGGGCATTCCTGACGTCGCCGATCCTGCTGCTGCTCGACGAGCCGACGACCGGCCTCGACCCGCGCTCGAAAAAGGACGTCCAGCGCTTCGTTCTGGATCTTCGGGAGACGCACGACGCGACGGTGCTGATCTGCTCGCATGACATGGATGAAGCCGAGCGGCTCTGCGACCGGATTGCGATCATGGACAACGGCCGGATCGTTGCGACTGGCACGGTCGAGGAGTTGAAAGCGCAGGTCCGGGGCCGGGACGGCCTCTTCGATCCGTCGCTGGAGGACGTCTACATGGCCCTGACCGGCCACGAGCTGATCGAGGAGAAAGAGATGGCGGGCGTGGCATAGGGAATCGATGTACTTGGATTCGCAGGGTTTTTCAACGGTCGGGCCGGGAGTACCTGACCATCCGGCAACGCGGCCCAACGGCGGGACGCGAACGAAAGTGATGGGCTACCAATGTCATACGTACCGACCGCGGCTCCGGGCACGGAGTCGCGGGCACCACACAGGATTCTGGCGAGGGAGAGCAAGGCGGCTCTCGCCTTCGTCGAACGCAATTTCTATCTGACGAAGCGCTACTGGGGCTGGGAGGCGGCCTTCCTCGTCTACACCGGCGCGTCGTCGCTATCGATCATGTTCATCGGCGCGTCGCAGGACGGCGACACCAACCGGCTTATCCTCTTCCTGGCGATCGGGACGCTGGTCTGGGGCTATCTGAACTCGGTCTTCATGAACGTGGCCGAGACGGTCGCCTGGGAGCGCTGGGAAGGCACGATCGAGTACACGATGATGGCGCCGGTCTCGCGGGTGACGCACATGTTCGGGATGTCGCTCTTCGCGATTCTCTACGGGTTGATCCGCTCGACGGTGCTGTTCCTGATTCTGGTCGCGTTCTTCCCCGAGATCAGTCTGTCGCAAGCCAATCTCGGCGGGGCGGCGCTGGTGATCGCGGTCGGCAGCTTCTCGTTCATCGGCTTCGGGATCGTCGGGGCGGTCTTGCCGCTGCTCTTCCCGGAGAAGGGCGAACAGATGACCTTCATCATTTCGTCGATTCTCCTGCTCGTCTCGGGCGTTTACTATCCGATCTCGGTCCTGCCGGGCTGGATGCAGTGGTTCTCGAACATCTCGCCGGCGACCTACGTCCTGGAGGCGATGCGTTCGGCGATTCTCGACGGCGCGCCGGTTGCCGACCTGTTCGGCGACCTCGCCGCACTGGGTCTGATCGCCGTCGTCTCGATCCCGGCCGGGATGGCCATCTTCGGCTACTTCGAGCGCTACGCCAAGCGCACCGGCCGCCTCAAGCGGTCGGGATAGAGGTCCCGCCGGGGACAAAGACAGAGCCGGGGCAACGGCGCCCCGGCTCTCTTCTTGCCGCGTGGTTGCGGACAGTGTCATTTCTGGATGAGCGTCATCGCCCAGTCGCGCATCGGACCGGGCTCCCTGACGATTGATGTACTCGCTGAATAGTTCGATGCTGCGGGTGCGGTCTTTGCGGACGTGGTGGTACACCTGCGGGACGCGGTAAGACGGCATAGCCTCTTCATCGCGCTGCCATGACTGGATGAGATTGATCGCGCCATCCGAGGCCGATTCGAGCGCGTAATGAATCTCCCAACCCCAGGAACGGCATCGCCGCGCCGAAGCACATCAGACATGGCTCCAGCGTTGTGAATAGCTGGACGTCGGATCGATTGCCCGGGAACGGTCGTAGCTTGTCTGCTTCCTCGAGCGCCAGTAACTCGGCGTGAACGAGCAGCCGCTTCTGGCTGCGCTCTGCCGTATGAGCCTGGGCCAGAACCTCGCCGTTCAGGACGACGATCGCTGCAATCGGCAACTCCCCGAGGTTGAGGGCCGACTCCGCGAGATCGAGGGCTTGATCCATGAATTTCGAAGATCTGTCGCTTATTGGTGCTTCTCCCGGCGAGTAAGCGGCTTCAACGGGGTGGCACGGTAGCATAACTACGTGGCTCGATGTCTCTTTGGTGTCGACCTGATGTGCCGGATCGGCCGAGCCGAAACCAGCTTGCATTGATCACGTGCTATCTTGCCCGAAAGTGCGGAGACAGGGGTAAGGGGCACAGACATGACCAACCACGAGCGCAACTACGAGATCATGCGGGAGCTGATGGAGCTGCCGGGGCCGACGGGGCAGGAGGGGCCGGTGATGGACTGGCTCCGGGAACGTTGGCAGGGGCAGGTCGAGGAGATCTGGACCGCACGCGGCGGCAACCTCTTCGCCCATGTCGGCGGCTCCGGTCCGAAGCTGCTGATCACCGGCCATGCCGACGAGATCGGGTTCGTCGTCCGAAGCATCGACGAGGATGGCTTCGTCTGGCTGGCCGGGGCGCAGAACCCGCGCAGCGATGTCGAGAAACGCTACACCGTTGGACAACCGGCACTGATCCTCGGTCGCGACGCTCAGATCGACGGCCACTTCGCGACGACATCCGGTCATATCCTGACCGAGCAGCAGCGCGGCGGAAAACTCGATTACTACAACATGTTCGTCGATATCGGCGTCTCGTCGCGGGAGGAAGCGCTGGAGCTTGGCGTCCACCCCGGCGCCGGCGTGATCTGGAATCCGCCGACGCGGCGGGTGCGGAACCGGGTGACCGGCAAGGCCGTCGACGACCGCTTCGCCCTGGCGATTATGACCCTGCTGTTGGAAGAGCTCGAACGCGACAAGCTCGCCTACGATCTCTACTTCTGCGCGACGATCCAGGAGGAGATCGGGCTGGTCGGCGCGAGCTCGATCCGTCATGATCTCGACATCGACCTGGCGATCGCACTTGACAACGGCCCGGTCGGCGACATCCCGACCGTTGACCGCCGGACGCTACCGACCCGGCTCGGTGGCGGCCCGACGCTGGTCCATAAGGACGCCCGGACCCACTACACCAAGGACCTGATCTGGCGGCTCTCCGACATCGCCGACGAGGCCGGTATTCCGGTGCAGCACGCTGTCTGGGAGTTCTTCGGCAGCGACGGCGACGCCCTGATCCAACAGGGGATCCCGACCGCCCTCATCGGCCTCCAGACTCGCTACACCCACTCGCCCTTCGAGACCTTCGATCTGGATGATTTCGACGGGGCGCTGTATGACTACTGGGTGCCTTTCACCACACCCCCGCCGCTGGCATAGGTCTGCAAAGGCGAATTTATGCCTGATGCCGACGCAACAGGGCTACCTTTGCGGAAGGTGGCAAGCGAGCATTCACAGTCAAGCCGATCAAACGACGACTGTACCGCCGTCGACAATTGTGCGGCCGTTAGAGATGACGGTGGCGTACGGCGTGGCGAAGTCGATGCTGGAGCGAGGAAGCGTTCTGACCGCCGAGGTAGCGGTTTTCGCCGAAGGCAATGAAGAGGCTGCCATGACGATGCTCGTCGACGAGGACCCAGTCGACCTCCGTATGCAGGGCGGGATTGAGGCCGATCCCGGTGTGGCTAATACTTATGCGGCTCGCCGCTGTGACCGTCGAACATCGCCGCTGGCTTCTCCGCACCCCCTCGGCGGCTTCAATCTTGACGATCCGGCTCGAAGGTCAGTCACATCGCGCGCATCTCCGGCGCGTGGGAGGAAGAGCCGTCCGGTGGCGCTCTGCTCGACGACGGTGGTGTAGACTGACCCGACGGCAGGTTGATGACCGGCTGATGTCCGACGTATCCGGGATCACGCCGGTGTCGCTGTGCCACTTTCGTCCGGTTCCGGTCGACGTCCAGCGTGGAACCGTCCGGGTTGCCAATCGTGATTCGGTCATGATCGCTGAGATGCGGCAGCACGTGGTCGATCTCACGTTGCAAGGCATCGGGCGAGGCTGCGACAGCGGGAAGAACGATCGCTTCAAGCTCCAGCGTCATATCGAGGCTAGCGGCTCTCTTCGCCGTCGGGATCGCGACGAGCACCAGCGCGGCAGGCGCTGTTCCTCCTCAATCCTGGTCAGCCGCTCCCGGGTTTTCGCAAGGCGGCGAGTAAGATTCAGCGGAACCGAATCGAAATCGGGATATTCGCCACCCAGCACCAGCAACCGGTCGGCCTGTCGATCCAGCCCCGTCGATGGATGTCCCTGCACCTCCAACGTCGCCGGGTCGGTCGATGTGAGCAGGCGTCCCAGATAATTGGCGGCGGCAGATAGTCGATCAGCGGCGTCGCCCCGCGTCACCCGAGCGCCACCAGGGATCTCTGTTACGACCTCCGGCGACCGCTCCGTTCCCCTGATCTGTATCTGTACCAGCATGCCGGGCTCCAGCGCCAGGGCACGGCGATGCGCCGAGCGACGGTATACCAATCAAAGGTCACTCCTGGGATGTCCCCTTGCTCAGGCAATTATGGTCACATTGATAACTCAAATAACGGCAGCATTTCAGTAGCGCCTGATCGATTACCCTATCACGGTCCAGCACGCTGCTCTGGGAGTTCTTCGGAAGCGACGGCGACGCCCTGAATCCAGCAGGGCATCGCCTCTGCCCTCATCGGCTTCCAGACTTGCCATACCGACTCGCCCCGTCGTGACCTTCGGTCGGCATGATTTCGATGAAGGAGCGATGGCTGCTGCAGCTCTATCATGCCGCGTCATTAGAGCCGTAGCTACTTGCGATTCAGCCTGTTATCGATCCTGCTCGTCGTCTTTGAGATTGAAAGCTTATCTGCCAGGTAGCATGATTCGAATGCAGCGTAGACGTCGGTATTATCGATCCGCGAGGTTCGCGTTCAACGTGGAACATCCAGTATTCCCAACTGGTCGAGAGGGATTTCCAGAGGCCGGTCCGAATGGTAGACCAACGCAGAGTGTTCACGCTAGTAATTTAGTGTCGTCCATGAACAAAGCCCGAGAATTAGAGTCACGCCTATCACGATAAAGTGCCAGCGAATCCAGATCTCCATGCCAACTGTGAATCCGAGACGTCGAATCGGAACAATGCTTCCAACTGTCCACGATCCAAGATAGGCAACGAGCAGAACCACAGTGCGGTGAGAACGAGGATCAGGGCAAGGGCCGAAGTCGCCAAATGGAACGAGCCCTGTACTCCGAAGCTCGTCTGGCGTACAGAAGACAGACCCAGGGAGCTTGAGATACCACCACGCGAAGGCAAGCCAGAAGATGTGAACAGCAAACGAACTCAGGAGCGTGGCGGGGGTCATGGCGCCAAGGAAAGTTCTCTTTGACTCGCTGGAAGGATCAATGACCACGTTCTATGACCTCCGTCAGCAGAGTGTTACTTTCAGGAGCACATTGCGTAATAGGAAGTCACTCCTAGGTCATGGCTCAACCATCGATAGTCGATTGACTGCTACCTCGAAATCGTTCGCTCCCGATGCGGGCCGTAGGCGTTTTCGTCGAGCCAGAGGTCGCCTTCGGCGAAGCGGGATGAGCGGAAGGGGTGGAGGTCGAAGGACTGGGGCTCGCCCTTCGTGATCCACTCGGCCAGGCCCATGCCGATGGCGGGGGCGGTCTTGAAGGACGTTCCGCTGTCACCCAACATACAGAACAGGCCAGCGAATGCTGGGATCTGGTCGATGATCGGGCGGCCGTCGGCGCTCATCGTGATGACGCCGGCCCAGCCGCCGCGCATCGTCGCGCGCTCGAAGGCGGGCAGGCGATGGGAGAGGGCGGCACGGCAGTCCTCGACATAATCATGGTCGACGCCCTCGGCGATGCCGTCCGGGTCCGCGCCATCAACTCCCGACTCCAACCCAACAAGCGTGCTACTGGCACCCTCGGGGCGGAACCAGGCTTCCTGGGAGTCGTCGATGAAGATGGGGTGGCGGTGGTCGAAGCCGTACGGCCAGCGGAAGACGGCGACCTGTACCCGGCGCGGCTCCAGATCGAACTCCAGCCCGAGCGGTGAGAGCAGCCGCTGGGCCCAGGGACCGGGGATCAGGACGACGTTGTCGGCCATGAACGTGCCGTCGGTCGTCTCGACGCCGGTGATGCGGTCTCCCTCGATTAGGAGCTTGGTCGCCTCGACGCCGGAGCGGACGTCGACGCCGAGATCGCGGGCGGCGTTGACAAAGCCGTAGAGCGTCGCGTTGGGATCGGCAAAGCCGGAGTCGGGCTCATAGGCGGCGCAGGTGATGTCGTCGACGCGCGTGGCAGGCTCGATCTCCAGGATCTCATCGGTCGTCAGAACCCTCGTATTGATCCCGAGCTTCTGGTGTTCGGCGACGTTACGGCGTAGCTGCTCCTCGTACTGTGGCGCCACCACCTGCAGGAAACCGGGCGACTCGAATCCGCAGTCGCCGCCGACGATCTCCGACCAGTTTCGGAAGACCTTGAGGCTCTCGAAGGCCATGTTGGCTTCGATCGGGTTAGTGTAGTGGGTGCGGATCAGCGCTCCGCTCTTGCCGCTGGCCCCGGCGCCGAGCTGGCGGCGCTCCAGCAGAACGACCTTCTTGACGCCCATCTTCGCCAGGAAGAAGGCGGTGCTTGCTCCGTTGACGCCGCCCCCGACGACGATGACATCGGCCGTGTTCATGCTGGTCGCTCCCGCTCGTTTTCTCTGCGTCGTCGATACTGATCCCGGAGAATCTCCGTCAGTTGAAACGCGCGCCGTGCGCCGCACGCTGGCCGATCTTAACATGGTCTGTCGCGTCCTTCGCAGGCCCCGAAGTCGAGTATCTTATGGATGGGGTTCGGGTGGCAAAGGGAACTCGCGAGTCAATGAGCCGGTATCTGCATGACGTGATTGGACGCCCCGGTGGCGGGCGACGATAGCACGCCGTCGGTCTGGCGGCGCATCCGCTCTTCGGCCGGGGATCTGTTCCACTGGCGGAGCCGGATGTCTCGCCGCATCTCTCCGGAGAGGCGTCAAGAGGTCATCGCCGAGCTCGAAGAGTCGGCGGCGATCTCTCAGGATTATCTGATGCTGGCGATGCTTAGCTGCGTCATCGCCACGTTTGGTCTCGTCCTGAACAGCGGGGCAGTCATTATCGGCGCGATGCTGATCGCCCCGCTCATGTCGCCGATTCTCTCGCTGGCGCTGGCGCTGATTCGCGGCGACGCCCGGAAGATGCTGCGGGCGCTCGTGACCTTGCTGGCCGGTATCTTGATCGCGATCATCGTCAGCGCGCTGCTCGGCACGGCGGTCTCGACCAGCCAGTTCAACTTCCTGGCCGAGCTGCCGGTCGAGGTCACGTCCCGGACTTCTCCGACGCTGTTCGATCTGACGATCGCCCTCGCCGGCGGCCTGGCCGCATCCTACGCCCTGGCCCAGCCCCGGTTGTCGCCGACGTTGCCCGGCGTCGCCATCGCGACCGCCCTGATGCCGCCGCTCTGCGTCGTCGGGATCGGCATCTCCCAGGGGCAGGCGGACGTCCGGGACGGCGCGTTGCTGCTCTTCCTGGCCAACTTCGTCGCGATCGTCTTTTCCAGCGCCGTCGTCTTCGCTCTGGTCGGGTTCGGACCGCTCTCGCTGCGCCGCCGCCGGGAGGTCATGTCGCGGACCTTCCTGCTGGCCAGCGTCATGCTGGTGCTGGTCGCGATCCCGCTGGTCAATTTCATGGTCGGGATCGCCGGCGACGCCCAGGAGAACCAGACGATCCGGGCGACGATCTCGAGCCATCTCGAGACGCTTAGCCCGGACGCCAGCCTCGTCAGTTTCGACAAGCGCGAGATCGAAGGCGACCTCAGCATCCAGGCAACGGTCCGGACGCCGCGAGATCTGCTCTACGCCGAGAGCCTGGAGATGCAAGAGGAGCTGGCAAGCGCCCTGAACCGCACTGTCGCGCTCGATATCCTGGTGATCCCGATCACCCGGCTGGAGCCCATCGAACCGCCGAGCGAGACACCGAACGCTCCACCGGACTCGACCGCGACAGCGACACGGACGCTTGCTCCGACATCGACGGCGACCACGGTGCCGGGGCCGACCGCGACGTTGACTCCCGGGCCGACGCGGACTCCGGTCGTGACGGCGACACGGACGCTTGCTCCGACATCAACGGCATTGCCGCCGGCACCAACGGCGGCTCCACCGACGCCGACACCGGTCGTCTACATGGCGGTTGGCGCTACGGACGGGGAAGGGGTTAACGTGCGCCGGGATCCCCGGCAAGATGCGCCGCGCATCATCGCTCTACAGGATGGCGTGGTCGTTCAGCTCACCGGGCAGCGGGTCGAGGCCGAAGGGTTTACCTGGATCGAAGTTGTCGTACCGGATGGGCGGGTGGGCTGGATCGCCGAGCCGTTCCTGGTCCCATTCCAGGGTTTTACTGCGCCATAGCGCCAGCTGATGGGGAAGGAGAGGCATGCCGTTTGCCACGAATCCAGAGGATGGGGTGCGTTTGCACTACGCTGTCGAGGGGCGCACCGGGCCGGTGCTTGTTATGCAGTATGGCTTCATGGGCTATATCGACGCCTGGTATGAGGCCGGCTACGTCGACGCTCTGGCCAGGGATATGCGGCTCATCCTCTTCGATCCGCGCGGGATGGAGCAGAGCGACCGCCCGCATGAGCCGGACTCCTATGCCAGCGCGAAGATGGCGGGCGATGTACTCGCGCTGCTCGATGCCGTTGGCGTTGAGACGGGACACTTCTACGGTTACTCCCGCGGCGGAAGGGTTGGTTACGAGCTGGCGCTGAACCACGGTGGCCGCATCGAGTCGGTCATCGTCGGCGCGATGCACCCGTACCGTCGCGATCCGGCGCAGTTCACCGAGCAGATCGAGATGTTCCAGATGGGTTGGGAACGGTCGATTCCTTTCCACGAGCAGCGCAACGGCCCGCTTGATCCGGGCGATCGCGAACAGCTTCTGCGGAACGATAGCCAGGCGCTGGCCGCGTCCAGCATCGCAGCCAGGGACGATCCCGGATTCGACGAGGCATTGGGCGAAATCCGCACGCCAATGATGATCTTCGCCGGGGATAGAGATGAATCGTTCTACGGGGGTTCTCGTGCGGCGGCGAACGCCATCCCGGGCGCCCGGTTCGTCTGTCTGGAGGGCATCGACCATGGGGAATCGTTCCATCGCAGCGACCTCGTCGCTCCGCTCATCCATGACTGGCTGTTCCAGACAGGCTGAAAACACCGTTGGTTAGCCGAAACTAACCTGTGAAACCAGGGCTCCGGAACCATCCGGGCGTGGTGTCCTAATCGGGAGATTGTCCCGTGACTTCCCGTTCCTGCAGCCCATACACTTGAACGGTCAGCGGAATCGACCGCTGTCGCGTGAGAGGGTGCATGGTGGCAAGCAGAGGCGCTGCATTCGAGGAAACCAGGGAGCGGACGGCACGGGTGCGCCTCGTGCTGGCGGTCATCCTCGTCCTCAATGTCGCGGTTGCCGTCGCCAAGCTCGGCGTCGGACTCCTGGCTGGATCGCTGGCGATGATCGCCGACGGATTTGCGTCTCTGCTCGACGGTGCGTCGAACGTGCTCGGGCTGATCGGCGTCACTGTTGCCGCGCGCCCTGCCGACCCTGACCATCCCTACGGCCATCACCGCTTCGAGGTGCTAGCGATGCTCGGGATCGCCGCCTTCATGCTGCTCACGCTGGCCGAGATCGTCGATCGGGTCTGGGGCCGGATCTTCGGAGGCAGTGCGCCGGACATCGGGCCGCTAGCGGTCGGCGTGATGCTGGTGACGCTGGCGATCAACATCGGCGTTACCATCTGGGAGCGGCGTGAGGGGAAGAATCTCGAGAGTCCCATCCTGTTGGCGGACGCTCGCCACACGCTGAGCGATGTGCTGGTTTCCACATCGGTGCTCATCTCGTTTGTCTTCGTCCGGCTGGGCTTCGGCCTGGCTGACATCGTCGCGACGTTCGTCATCGCCGGCTTTATCGCCTACGGTGCCTGGCAAATCGTCCGCGAGGCGACGACCTCACTTTCGGATAGCGCAGTCGAGAACGCCGAGCGTATTCGGGATGCAGCTGTTGCCGTCGAAGGCGTCGAAGGGGCCCACGCGATCCGCAGCCGGGACGGCGGGTCCCGCGCCTGGGTCGATCTCCACATTCAAGTCGACCCGCAGCTCTCGGTTGCCACCGGACATGAGATCGCCAGCGAGGTGGCCGAAGCGGTCGAGGACCGGCTCGGACGCCCCGCCGACGTGGTCGTCCACGTCGAACCGGCGACGCCCTACCACCTCTCCCAGCTCCGCTCGTATGAATGCACCCGAGACGACTCCGGCATCCTGGAGCGCGTCAACTAGCCGTCTGTCACAACATGTGTCACAAGGTCACTCGGCCTGAATCGTCGCTTTCATCAGGCTTGCCTGGAGCCTACGCAGCCGGAGACGCCACGACCATGCATGTGCCGTAGAGACGCGCCGCCGGCGCGTCTCTGTTTCAATACCGGGCTGTCTGCACAGAGGTTTGACGACGGCGCGATCCATATCCACGGAATGGTGGTCGCGACCGCGCTCCGGTCACAATGACGCAAGGGATGGCGTTCCGATTTGCCGGGTACGGTAGCTCGACCGGGCTTTCGCTCCGCTTGTGGCTACCGGGGAACGGGCTGGCACTGTCGGAACAAGCCCCGGCCCGGAACACTGCGGGCCGGGGTTCGATTGCTAGCGGCTCAGTTCGTCGAGGCGGTCGACGTATTCGGCGAGGATGTCGAAGGCTGCCTGGACCGGGGCCGGGTCGGTCATGTCAACTCCGGCGTCGCGAAGGGCGTCGATCTCGAACTTGCTCGCGCCTGCTCTCAGGAAGTCGAGGTAACGCTCGGCGGCCGGCTGGCCTTCGGAGAGCACCTGGTTCGAGAGTTCAGCCGCGGCCGAGATGCCGATCGCGTAGTTGAAGACGTAATAGGCCTGGTAGAGATGCGGGAAACGCGCCCAGGTGATGCCCATCCGCTCCCGGTCGACGACGACCTCGCCGCCATAGGCCTTCTCATAGATGTCGGCCAGCAGCGACGACATGCTGTCGGCGGTCAACGCGCCGCCGTTCTCGATGATCGTGTGGCACTCCAGCTCGAAACGAGCCAGGATCGGCATCGTGAAGAAGTAGCGCAGGTGATTGCTCATGCGCTCTTCGATGATCTC
Organism: Thermomicrobiales bacterium; assembly: GCA_041390865.1. Taxonomy (GTDB): domain Bacteria; phylum Chloroflexota; class Chloroflexia; order Thermomicrobiales; family CFX8; genus JAUIIK01. The sequence continues at coordinate 103,589 of JAWKPC010000013.1, read as the reverse complement.
GATCAGGAATGCGGGGTCCTCGACCTCACCGAGCAGCTTCTTGCCCATCAGGGCCTGGTGCATGTTCGATGCCGTCTCGGCGACCATCATGCCGTAGTCGGTATAGACGTGCGGCTGAGTTTGCCAGGCATAGTAGGAGTGCATCGAATGGCCGTACTCGTGGGCCAATGTGCTTACGCTCTGGAAGTCGTCGGTGTAGGTCATGCTGATGAACGGAAATGTCCCGGGTGAACCGCCGCTGAACGCCCCGCCATGCTTGCCGGTGTTGGCGGCCCTGTCTACCCAGCGATCCGTCGCGCCGCTCCGGAGGATGTCGACGTACTCCCCACCCAGTGGTTCGAGCGCCTCGGCAATCATCTCGTTGCCGCGCTCCCAGGAGATCGCCGTCGACTCCTCGACGAGCGGCGCGGTGATATCCCATTCGTGCATCTCGTCGAGACCGAGAATCCGCCGCCGGACCTGGAAGTACCGGCGCCAGGTCGGCATGTTGCGGTCGACGGTGTCCAGCAAGTTGTGGAGGACGGCTGCCGGGATGTTTTCCGGTTCGAGGGCCGCCTGGAGGGCGGTGTCATAGTTCCGGCTGCGGGCATAGAAGACGTCGCTCTTGAATGATCCGTTGAGCGACCCGGCCATCGAGTTGCGGACGCTGAGATAGGCGTCGGCGCTGGTTTTCCAGGCGGCCTCGCGGGTCGCCCGGTCCGGGCTCTGAAGGAAGATTCCGAGGTTGCCCTGGCTCAGCTGGTGGGTGTTCCCCCGGGCGTCCTCGATCTGCCCGAGGTCGAGGTCTGCGTTCTCCAGCGCGCCGCGGATGCTCGAGAATGACCGGGTAATCTCGGAGGCTCGGGCCAGGAGTTCTTCGACCTCCGCCGATCGTGTGTGCTCCCGGCGCAGGTCGATGGCGTCGAAATAGTGCCGGTATTGCTGAAGTTCCGGGAGGTCCTCCATGAACTGGTTGATCGCTTCCCGCGGGATCTCGAGCAGCTCCGGCTCGATGAAGGCGGCGGCGGCCTGAGTGCGGGACCAGATGGACGAGGCGCGGTCGGCTAGCTCGCTGAACGTCATGTTCGCGGCATCTTCCGATTGCCGCAGGAAGGCGAACGTCGCCAGCCGATCGACGTCGGCGTAGAGGTCATCCCGCATCTGGAGAGTGTCGTACATCGCCCGGGCGGACGCGGCCAGGGTACCCCTGCGCTCGTCGAGATTGCCGATCTTGTCGCTGATGCGGGAGTAGTCATCGTTCCAGTCGTCCACCGATGCGTAGACGGTGTCGATTGCCCAGAGATGATCGGTCGGGACTTCACTCCTGGGCAACGTCTTCTGCAGGTCGGCCACGTACATTTCCCTCACTCTTGACCGGGCGTCGGCGCCCGAAAGTCTCGTATTTCAATCGACGACCGGCGAAGCTTGCTGTGATTCTCTCAGCTGTGCGGCCGGCACAGCGGTCTTGCGGCGAGCCGTGTTGGTCAGGGCCACGCCGCTCAGGATGGTCATCCCACCGAGCACAACAAATTTCGTGATTGGCTCGTCCAATAGTATCCAGGCAAAGATTACACCAAAGAACGGCACGAGGTAGACGTACACCGCGATCTGGGTGGGTTCAAGATGGCGCAGAGCGCGATACCAGACCGTGTAAGCGACGACGACTGAGAGGACGCTGGTGACGAACGCGGCGGCCCACTCGGTCATGCCGAACGATTGCACGTCGGTGAAAAGGGATGATTGAGTGACGAGCACCGGCAGGAGCGTCACGCCGCCGATAACCGTCGAGATGCCGGTGATGATCGTTGGATCGTGGCGCAGCATCAGCCGGGTCGAGATCAGCGTCGAGGTCGTCCAGCTGAGCGGTGCGAGGGCGGTGATGAAGACGCCGAGTGCGTTCGTGACCGAGAACTCCGCCTGTCCGGAGCCGTAGAACAGGACGATCACGAACCCGGTGAATGCGAGCGAGATGCCGGTCAGCTTCCGCGCCCCGAGCCGTTCGCCGAGCAGGACGCGGCTGAGAATTGCCATGAAGACGGGCGTGCTGGTCGCGATCATGCTGGCGACGGCGGCGCTGAGGTAGCTCGTGCCGTAGCTGACGAAGAGCTGGTTGGTGACGACGCCGAAGAACCCGACCAGCGTCAGCAGCTTCCACTCCTGGCGGTTGAAGCGCGGGATATGGCCTCGTCGAAGCAGGAGAACCCCGGCGAAAACGATCGCGGCGATATAGACCCTCAGCAGCAGGACCTTCAGCGCGCCGACTTCGTTGATCAGGTGTTTCATGCCGACGAAGTTGCCGCCCCAGATCGCGGCGATGGCCAGCAACGCCAGGTTCGACCCGAGATTCTGGAATCTACCGTCCGTGTCCACGTATGATCCTGACAGTGCTCTCCAACGGCGCTACACGAAGCCCGTGGATTGTACCTGCCGTTCAGCCGTGATTACGTTGATTGATGATGTCCCTCTGAGACCACTTCAACTTTGCGCTATCACCGCACTGGCCTTCACGCTCCTCGCCGCCTGTGGCGGCGGCGCGAAGCTGGATGACCGGGTGTTGCAGCTGTCTGTGACCTATTCGGCTGAAGGGCCGATTCTGGCGACGATGCAGGGAGATCGCGGGGCTGCGACGAGCGGCGCGACGGTCGAGTGTCGCCTGACAACCGAGGGCAAACCGCTCGTCGGCCAGGCGACGGCGGATCAGTTCGGCGCGTTCGAGATGACGCTCGATCACACCGAGTTCCCCGACCGCCTGCCGTCGGCGGACGAATACCGCGAGTTCAATGAGACGATCGAATGCAGGCCCCAAGGCGGCTCGTGGGAGACTCCGCTCCGCCAGCCAGTTATCCGGGTTAGCTAGGACGTGCTATAAACTCCGGCCCGAGTGAACGGTGGATGAAGCGCGGTGCATCGAGGTGGAAAGGGCCGCCCGATATGAGCCCGCCAGGCACGCGTTGGTCTTGCGCCGTCCGTCGGACGCAACCGAGCCTCGCGAACGAGCATTCCACCACCCAGCACGGAGGCACGAAGTTGTCCTTCTACTGACAGCTTCACGAGCAGCAACGTGACGGTACCAGAATGGATCGGGAGAGATGGCGATTTAGATCGTCTGTGATGGCACGTCGATGCCGTCGATCAGCTCGGCCTGGTTGATGATCCGGGCCTCGGCGCTCCGGATGATCTGCTCCAACAGTGCAGGGTCCGTTTCCGTCCCGGCGACCTGGGCGGCCGTGTCCTCGAGCATGACCGTCGCGATGACTTCATCGACGCGAAAGACGACCATGTCGATCTCGAATGTGAAATCTTCGACGCCGATCCCGACCCGGATGGCGAAGGACTCATCGCCAACGGCCGGGTACGCGACTGGCGAGATGAAGCCCCAGGTCCCATCCTCGTATTCATAGCCGGTGGATGGGCAGCTGCCGTAGGCGACCCGGAGCTGAGAGATGACTGCCGCCGCGTTCTCCGGGCCGTCGTACAGAGACAGTGATTGCAGGGCGTAAGGGCCGACGACGCTAGCTTCGTAGTTGCCGGCCAGCTCCGCGACGGCAGGATCCTGAACGTTGACCCCGCAGATGCTGTCGGTGTCGGTCAGCGCGACCTCGATCACTTCCCGGCTCACTCGCCAACCGGTGGGTAGATCTTCGGTCGCCAGCAAGACCGGAGCGAGGCTGGCGCTGATCGGGTTGGGGATCGGGGTTGGTTCTGGCGTGAACGTCGGGTGCGGCGTTGGGCTGGCCCCCGCCGTCGCAACGATCGTCGGCGTCTTCCGTTCGAATGGCGTCGATGTTGGGATCGGTGTCCGGGTCGGCTGGTTGTTGCGCTGGGCAACGCGCGTCTTGACAACCTCGTCCCAGGTCGCGGTCGGCTTGCTGCCGCCGAGGTTCCCGGAACTGCACGACGCGACGAGAGCAGCGATCGTGATGATGAGCGCTGGAAGGTTGAATCGCATCGGTTCGGCTCCTGCAGACGGCAGATCGATTCCTTCCTCAGCGTAAGTTCATGCGTCTTCCCTTCACATACCCCGGAGTACCGGACAACGGCCCTGCCCGTCTACAATCCTGATATCCCGGTTTGGCTGGCAAATGGCAATGGAGGGTGGAGCGATGACTACTCGGGATCATGAAGCGTTCATGCGGATCGCCATCGAAGAGGCCGTGCGCTCACGCGAAGAGGGCAACAGCGCCGTCGGCTCGATTGTCGTTCGCGATGGCGAGGTCATCGCTCGCGGGCGCAATCTGGTGTCGACGAACCACGACGTGACAGCCCATGCCGAGACCGTCGCCTTGCGGGAAGCGGGGGCGGCCCTGGAGACGGAGAATTTCGAGGGCTGCACGCTCTACACGACGTTCGAGCCGTGCCCGATGTGCTGCGGCGCGATCCTGCTGTCCGGCATTTCGACGCTTGTCGTCGGTGGCCGGCCCGAGCCCGGCGCCAGCCTCTGGCACGACTATACCGTCGAAGGGCTTATTGACAGTCTCGGTAGATCGCATACGATCAACGTTATCGGGAACGTACTAGCAGATGAGTGTGTGGCGTTGCGTCCCTAGCGGCTGCATTGGGAGGATCGGGGCACGATGGAGAAGATCTGGCAGGATTTCAAGGATTTCGCGATCGGTGGGAATCTCGTTCAACTAGCGGTGGCGTTCATCCTCGGCGTCTCATTCACCGCCGTTGTAACCTCGCTGGTCAACGATATCTTCATGCCGATTATCGGCGCGATTGTCAGCGACAAGACGTTCGCGGCGCTGACATTTGAGATTGGCGGGGCGCAAGTGCTCTACGGTAACTTCATTACCGTTGTGCTCAACTTCATGTTGATCGCTATTGTTCTGTTTCTCGTGATCCAGGGCTACAACGAGATCCGGAAACGGGAGGAAGCGGCGCCGGTTACGACGAAAAGCTGTCCGTACTGCTTGTCCGACATTCCTCTCAAAGCAAGCCGCTGCCCGAGTTGCACGTCACAGCTGGAGGTGGCGGCGTAGCGATCGACTCAGGGATCGGGCAGATCCGGTCATGTTGCGCGTTGGACCGGCGGCAGGGTCGCGCCATCATCACCATGCTTGGTGCCGGCCACTTGCTCGGTGACTATCCAGCACGAGGTATTGTCTCGAACCGCGTCCAGATAATCCCCTAGTTGGTCAGCCGGGGATCCAGGGCATCCCGGAGGCCATTGCCCATCAGGTTGATCGCGAACACCGTGATATAGATCGCGAGTCCAGGCAGGATCACCAGCACGACCGAGTGCGCCCAGACCAGCCGGGCTCCGGAGAGCATGTTGCCCCAGGATGGCGTCGGTGGCTGGACTCCGAGCCCGAGGTAGCTCAACGCGGCTTCGACGAGGATCAGGGCCGGGACGGTCAACGATGCCCAGACGATCATGACCGGGGCGACGTTCGGCAGAATGTGCCGCCAGATGATCCGGAAGTCGCCAACGCCGATCACCCGCGCCGCCTCGACGTATTCGCGGTTCTTGACCGAGATAACCTCGCCCCGGACGAGCCGCGACAACGTGACCCAGGACACGGCCGCGATGACAAGGGCAAGGAGAACCGGACCGACGCGCCAGAGCGTCGTAATGAGCAGCAGCAGGAACAGCACCGGAATGGACAGCAGAATATCCACGAAGCGCATCAGGACGCTGTCGACCCAGCCGCCGTAGAAGCCGGCCATGAGCCCGACCGTCGCGCCGATCGTGACGGCGAAGACGATTGCCAGTCCTGCGACACCGAGACTCACCCGCGCGCCATAGACGAGTCTGGTAGCGGTGTCGCGGCCGAGGTTGTCCGCTCCCAGCAGGTAGCCGCTCTCGCCGATGCCGGCATAGGCGTCAAGGAGTGATTGTTCCTGCGGCTCATGGTTGGTGACCTGGCTTGCGATGACGCCGGCGCCGAGTGCCATGATGATCATCAGGATGAGGACGAAGAGCCCGACCATCGCCATCTTGTTCCGCCGGAACTGCCGCCAGGCCATCGAGAGATAGGATCGGCTTTGCACGTGATGGGAAAGCGCGGCCATACCGCGGCTTTCCTGCACTTCCTGGGCCTGGCTGGTGGCTTCCGTCCGTCCGGAAATTTCGCTCATCTCCTGTGGGTCCTTTCCGTCATCCCTGGCCTAGTCGAGCCGGATGCGAGGATCAAGTACGGCGTACAGCACATCGGCAACGAGATTTCCAAGGATGACCAGCGTGGAGAGAACGACCACGATGCCCATGACGAGGGTGTAATCCTTGTTGACCGCCGCGTTGAATGCGAGCAGCCCGACGCCGTTGTAATTGAAGATTTGCTCGATAATCAGCGACCCGCCGGCCAGGTCGGGAATGGCGATGCCGAGCAGGGTCACGAGCGGCAGGATACCGTTGCGCAATCCGTGACGGAAGATGACGACGTAGTGCTTCAGGCCCTTGGCCGACGCGGTTCGGATGTAGTCCTGGTTGAGCACTTCGATCATCTGGGAGCGGATGTAACGGGTCCAGGCCGCGGTCTGGACGAAGGCGAGCGTTGCGGCCGGGAGGATCAGGTGCTCGATGCGGTCCCAGAAGCCGCCGCCGGTGCGCAGGTCGTGCGTGCCGCCCGCCGGCAAGGCAGGCAACCCCCATTCCCTGAATTTGACGGCAAACAAGAGCACGACCATGAGCCCGAGCCAGAAGGTCGGCATCGAGAAACCCGCAACTGAGCCTGCGGTCGCCGCGTTGTCGAATGGCGTGTTGCGTTTGACCGCGCTATAGACCCCGACTGGAATCGAGAAGATGAGCGCGAGAAGCAGAGCGGTGCCGGTCAGGAGGATGGTGTTCGGGAGCTTTTCGATAATCGTGTCGCGAACCGGACGGTAGGTCTTCATCGAGATGCCGAGATCGCCCTGGGCCATGTTCGTCAGCCAGGTGAAATAACGGACGTGAATCGGATCGTCGAGTCCGAGGCTGGCCTTGATCCGGTCGATGTCATCCTGGCTGGTGCGGGGATTGAATTCCAGGTTCGAGACAGGACTGCCGGGGACCGCGTTTGCGAGCAAAAACGTGATCAGCGTAATGCCGATGATCAGCGGAATAACTTGCAGGAGACGGCGTACTACGTATCTGGTCACGACGATTGCCCTTCATGTCGCGGTCAACGCACGTTCGGTACATCGCGCGAATATCGACGTGGCGAGTGACCGTACCGACTGGCCGTGTGTCGAGCCTGGCGGGAAGCCTGTCGCGTAGTCTAGTCGACTTTAACCGTTCGCGCGAAGGTCAGGTAGAGGGAGAGGGCGCTGCCAGATGGCAGCGCCCCGGGCAAACGAACTAGGACTCGATCCACCGGTTTCGACGTTGAAGGTCCGGTTGACCGAATTCGGGAAGACATTGTGGGCGCGCTGATTGACGCCGCGAATGCCCTGCGGGAAGTCCAAAACTGCCATCGGCAGGTCCTGCAGCAGGACATTCTGGAACTCGGTGTAGATTTCGACGCGGCGATCCTGGTCCAGCTCGCTCAGCGCTTCTTCCAGAAGGCTGTCGACTTCCGGATTCGAGTACTTGACGATATTGAAGCCCAGCGGATAGGAGTCCGTGGCCCACATCGGCGACTGATCCGGCGGGACGCTCCAGTTGAAGCCGATCAGGAAGACCTCGAAGTCGAAGGTCTCGGTGATGCGCTCGACGAGGGCCGGGAACGGTTCGAGCTGCGGCGTCATCTCGACGCCGATCTCGCTCCACTGCTCCTGCATGATCGTCAGGTACTGTTCGCGGACCGTGTTGCCGGCGTTGGTGTACATCGTGAAGGAAAGCGGCGTGCCGTCCTTCTCGCGGACACCGTTGTCGCCCTCGGTCCAACCGGCGCTGTCGAGCAGCTCGCGGGCCTTGTCCGGATCGTACGGGAAGCGCAGATCCTCATCGATGCCGTCGGGGTTGTACGCCCAGCTCAGTACCGGGAAGGTACCGACGGCGACCTCGCCGTAGCCGAAGCGGATCGCTTCGATCATCGCCTCGCGGTCGAGGGCGTAGAGCAGCGCGTGCCGCACTTCGACGTCCTGGAAGAGCGTCGACTTTTCGGTGTCGAGCTGGGTGCCGTAGAACGTGAAGTTGAGGGTCGGATAGTCGTAGATCGTGACGTCGGTGTTGTCGAACTCGACGACTGCGGCTTCATTGACCGATCCGTAATCGACGTCGCCGGTCTTCAGCTGCTGAACCAGCGTCGCCTGGTCGGCAACGTTGACATAGATGTAGCTGTCCAGATTCGGCGCGCCATCCCAGTAGTCGGCGTTGGCGGTAAGAGTGACACGGTCTTCGACCAGCCACTCGTCAAAGATGAACGGGCCGGTGCCGACGACCATCGAGGGATCCTCGCCGGTCGCTCCGCCGCTGGCGGCATGGTCGGCCGGTGCGACATCTTCCCAGACGTGCTGCGGGATGATGCCGTAGATCGCCAGGTCGAGCGCGAAGTCGGGATTGATCTGCTTGGCGGTAAAGACGACGGTGCTCTCGTCGGCGGCCTCAACGCTTTCGATCTTGCCGGTGAAATCGGAGAAGCGCGGCGAATTGACCTCTTCGGTCATGTGCAGGTTATAGGTGAAGACGACGTCGTCGGCGGTCAGTGCCTCGCCGTCGTGCCACATGACGCCGTCGCGCAGGTTGAAGGTCCAGGTCAGGCCATCTTCGGAAACCGACCAGGATTCCGCGAGCAGGCCGACCGGCTCAAGGGTGTCCGGGTTGGGCTCGACCAGGGATTCGAATATGAATGCCTGGACGTTCGAGCTCGTCGTGTCGTTCGACATGATCGGGCTGAGGGTGCTGATATCCGAGAATCCACCTTCGATCAGGACACCGCCGGTGCTGCCGGCCTCTTCGATGTCCTTGCCCATCAGGCGGTCGCCGCCCTCCCAGGACTGGCCGGCTCCGCCTTCAGCCTCGGTCGGTTCACCTTCGGCTTCAGTTGGCTCGCCCTCAGCTTCGGTGGGCTCGGCCTCGGCTTCGGTTGGTTCGCCCTCGGCTTCAGTCGGTTCGCCTTCAGCCTCGGTGGGCTCATCCCCGGCCTCTTCGGTCGCCGTCGGCTCATCAGTGCCTCCGGAACCTTCCGGTGTGTTGGTTGGCGTGTCGTCATCATCGTCGTCGTCATCGTCGCCACATGCGGCGAGCAGCCCGGCGATTACCGGAGCGGAAAGCCCCAGGGCCAGGGCGCGGCGCAGCACCTGCCGGCGGTCAAGCTGACCGTCCAGAACTGCTGACCGCAATTCTTCGAGTGCGGATCGTTCGCGTGCCATCGTTTCTTTCTCCTCACTGATGGGACTCTGCTGTTGCGCGGCTTCGATTTGTGGGTCTGGCTCAACCCCCGTTTTTCTTGCCATGCGGAAGCCGCGCACTTCCAGTAGCCTGTCAGTGACGATGTTATCAGATCGTTATGGTATGGGGCAGGAATTAGCGGCGAACGCACATACGGGAACGTTCGCTCTACGTTAACGACATGCGAATAGCCGGTCACCTATTCGTACTTCCCGACTAACCATATCGTACTCGACTGATCACCGGCTTCCGTCGCCGTTCAGCCTACTCGATCCGGCTCATCCAGGTGCCTCGCTTCCATCCCCGGGCATCCAGTTCCTTGATGTACGGTACCGCGTGCTCGACCAGCGCCTTCACGATCGCCTCGCCCTGTTCGGCACTGGCTTTCGTCGCATCGCCGGAGTATCCGAGCGGCACGGTGCCGTCGAAGGTGTCGATCAGTTCGAGCGGCAGATCGGTGAACTGCTCCGGTTGTGCAGTCGCGAGGTCAGGCCGGGCGGTTTCCGGCGCTGCGTAGAGCACCATCGAGAGTTCCGACTGCCCCGCGTGATCCCCGTCGATGTCCCATTCCGGTGCCAGCAGCCTGGCCGAGGTCTCCTGCCATCCACGGAAGAGGGCCACCTTCATGCCGTGCTCCTGGGACACGAGCCGGGCCGCCGCTTCGGCAGGCCCCGGATTGCCGTCGTGGGCGGTCAGAACGATCAGCTTGTCGATCCCGTTGTGGAGCAACGACTCGGCGATATCCCGGATGATCAGGGTCAGGGTGTCCGGGCGCACCGAAAGCGTCCATTTCCAGGGCAGGTGGTGATGGCTGACCCCGACCGCGATCGGCGGGAGTACCAGTGTGCCGCCGAGCTCTCTAGCGAACGCTTCGGCAATCGTCTCGGCGGTGACGGTATCGGTGCCATACGGCAAATGAGGACCATGGTACTCGGTTGCGCCGACCGGCAGGATCGCTTTGTCGAACCGATCGTCCTCGAGAATCGTTCCGGTTAGCCGTTCGAGCCGCACTTCCGGCTCGGTCGGTCGTTGTGGCATGGTCATTCCCCTCGCCTCTTCCGCTCTCAATAGACTGTCTGTTGTCTTACCGGCATATTGCACCGGTTCGCCGGTCGATCCGGCTGGCCCCAGCGCTTCCACTGTAGTGTAGAGTGCCTTATAGAGGTAGGGATGATGGCGAAAGGACGGAACGATGTCAGGCGAGATTCAGCCGGTTCCGATTGGCTCGCCATCGTTTATCAACGCTCCGAGGATCGAGCGGTTGGATCAGCTCGAGGCGGACATCGCGATCATCGGGGTGCCGTATGGTGTTCCGTACGGAGTCGAGGGCGCCAAGCAGCGCTCGGGCGAGTCCACCCGGACAGTCAGGGCCGCGTCGGTCCGTTTCGCTCGCTACCTGACCCACTACGACGTCGATTTCGGCGGGGAGATTTTCGCCGGTCGGGATGTGCGCGTCGTCGATTGCGGTGATGTGGCGATGGAAGCCGGCGCGTACGATGCCAACTTCCGGGCGACGACCGGGGTGATTGAGGCGATTCTCCAGCGCGACGCCATTCCGATCGTTCTGGGTGGCGACCACTCGATTCCAATCCCGGTCATGCAGGCTTACGAGGATCGCGGGCCGGTCTATGTCGTCCAGCTTGACGAGCATCTCGATTGGCGGGACGAGGTCGGCGGTGTACGGCTAGGGTTGAGCAGCCCGATGCGGCGCGCCTCGGAGATGTCCTGGGTCAGCGGCATGGCCCAGATCGGTCTGCGCGCCGTCGGGAGCGCCCGCCAGGCGGAATTCGACGCTGCCGTTGATTACGGCAGTTTGCTCGTCACTGCGCGGGAGCTGCACCGGGATGGCGTCGATGCGGTGCTCGAGCGGATACCCGATGGAGCGCAGTACTACATCACGTTCGACGCCGACGCGCTCGATCCGTCGATCGCCCCCGGCGTCGGAGCGCCCGGCTTCGGCGGCGTCAGCTACTACCAGGCAACCGATCTGCTCCGTGGCATCGCCAGGAAAGGCCGGGTCGTCGGCTTCGACTTCGTCGAGGTCGTACCGTCGCTCGATACTAACGACATGACCAGCCTGCTCGCGGCAAGGCTGACGCTCAACATGATCGGCGCGCTGGCCCATTCCGGCCAGATCGGACGCCAGGCTGCTGAATAGGGGGAAAACCGTGATCGAACTGGATCAAGCAGATGTCGTCGTCGTTGGGGGCGGGATCGTCGGATGCGCCGCTGCCTATTATCTCGCCAAGCGCAATGCCAGGGTGATTCTGCTCGAGAAGGGCCGGATCGGCGGCGAACAATCGAGCAGGGCCTGGGGGTTCGTCCGGATTCAGGGACGAGATCCCGACGAAGTCCCGTTGATGATCGAGAGCAACCGGATCTGGCGCGGGCTCGAAACCGAGCTGGAAGCGGATATCGAATGGGTCCAGGGCGGCAATCTCGCGATCGCTAAAGACGAGGAGAGAGCGGACAGGTTCCGCGACTGGCTGGACGTGGCCCGGAATTTCGGCGTTCAGACCCAGGTGCTGACCGGCAGGCAGGTCGAGTCGTTGATTCCCGGGATTCGCGGTCCGTTCACGGCCGGAATGTACACGTCGATCGATGGCCACGCCGAGCCGATGAAGGCGACCGAAGCGTTCGCCAACGCCGCCAGAGAGCATGGCGCCGATATCCGCACCTACACGACTGCCGAGGGCATCGACATCGTGGATGGAGAGGTCGGAGGGGTCCAGACCGATCGCGGGCTGGTCTTCGCGCCGGTCGTGATCAACGCCGCCGGCGCACACGCGGCGAAGTTCGCGCGGCTGGCTGGATTGGACCTGCCACAGCGGGTCGTCCGCGCGACCGTGGCCCAGACGACGCCGGTCGAACGGATCACGCCGATCGGGACCTGGGCGCCTGGAGTTTCATTCCGCCAGAAGCAGGACGGCTCCTTCTATCTGGCCGGTGGCGCCAGCTCGATTCACGACATCACGCTGGAGTCGTTCCGTCAGGCCAGGATGTTCCTGCCGAACTACCTCAAAAACCGCAACATCTTCAATCTCAACGTCGGCGGCGAGCTTGTCCGTGATGTCGCGCGATTGCTGCCGGGAAGCGAAGCCCGGAAGCATCCTTTTTCCCATACCGTCGACGTCGAGCCGGACCCGGACCGCAAGACGGCGGTCGAGAGCATCAAGGGATTCGTCGATCTGTTTCCGGAGCTCCGCGGCAAGGTCAAGATCCGCCGGATGTGGGCCGGGAATATCGATGCAACGCCTGACGCCGTCCCGGTCATCGGCGAGGCCAGCGAATTGCCCGGATACATCTTCGCGACAGGCTTCAGCGGCCACGGTTTCGCCTTCGGTCCGATCGCCGGCAAGCTCCTCAGCGAACTGATCCTCGATGGCCGTCCCTCGCTCGATCTCCACGCCTTCCGCCATAGCCGCTTCGCCGAAGGCGACCTGGCAGCGCCGAAGAACGTGCTGTAAGGAGGGAGCAGCCGCTCCCTCCCCCCGTCCTCCCTCGAAACCAAGGGAGGGGAATCGCTTCCTTGCTCACCGCTTCCTGAGACAACGCATCGCCGTCACAAAGCCACCCGTCCCTCGGTTTCGAGGTACGGGCCGGGGGGAGCCTCCAGAATCTGTATCTCCTCTCCCCTCACGACGGCATGACATTCCCGCCATTCGGGCCGAGCATCTGGCCAGTCAGGAAGTGGAGGCGTCGGAGGCGAGGAAGAGGGCGCATTCGGCGACGTCGTGCGGCGAGCCCATTCGCCGGAGCAGGAGCTGTGAGGCTCGCTGCTTCCGGATTTCCTCGGTCGGGTAGAGGGCAAGATTCATGTCGGTGACGATCGAGCCAGGGCCGATGGCGTTGACGTTGATCCCGTACTGGCCGACCTCCTGGGCCAGCGATTTGGTCCAGCTCAGGATGAAGCCTTCGTCCCGGAAGTAGACCGCCATCTCGTTGCCGCCGGTCGGGGCTAGCTGGGACGACAGGTTGATGATCCGTCCACCGCCGTTGTCGATCATGTTCGGTAGCAGGGCGCGCGTCAGGCGCAGCGGGCCGAAGATGTTGACTTCCAACTCGTCGCGCCACTCCGCCTCGTTCGATTCGATGAACGGCCCGCGATAGAGGACGCCGGCGTTGTTGACGAGAATGTCGACTCGCCCGAACTCGTCGAGGACCGTCTCGACCATCCGGTTGATACCGGCCAGGTCACGCATGTCTGCCTGGACGGTGACGGCTCGTTGTCCCGAGGCCCTTGCCTGCTCGGCTATGGTTTCACAGCCTTCGGCGCTGTTGAGGTAGCTCAAAGCCAGGTCCGCGCCATGCTCGGCGAACAGCGATGCGATCGCTTCCCCGAATCCTCGCCCCGCGTCGGTGATCAACGCCACTCTGCCGGATAGTGCAGCCATGATTGGTCTCTCCTTACTTACACATGCACCATGTTGCGCCAGGCGGCCTCTCGCACGCCTCTTCTGGATGGACTTACAGTGCCATTGTCGGACCGCGGCGCGGAAGGATGCCGGTGCCGGGCTGGCCGGTCATCTCGTCATTCTCGAAGACGACGTCGCCCCGGCGGATGGTCGTGACCGGCCAGCCGGTGATCTCCCAGCCCTCAAAGACCGAATAGTCGGCATTCGATTCGAGCATCGATCCGGTGATCGTGCGGGTCAGGTCGGGATCGAAAATGACGATGTCGGCGTCGCTGCCGGGGGCGATCGTCCCCTTCTGCGGGTAGAGACCGAAGAGCCGGGCGGCGTTCGTGGAGAGGACCTGGATCATCTTCTGGAGGCTGATCCGTCCGGTTCTGACCCCTTCCGAATAGAGCATTGGCAGCATCACCTGAAGATTTTCCGTTCCCGGACGCAGGTTCTCGATCGATAGTTCGGGATCGAGCTTCGCCGCCAGCGACCAGGGCGCATGATCGGTGCAGACGGTCGAGACCGCGCCGCTCCTGATCCCGGCCCAGATCGCGTCGACATCCGACGGCTCCCGCAGTGGCGGCTGGCCGACGTACTTCGCCCCATCTTCCTCCTCGAACCGTTCTTTCGTCAGGTGGAGATAGAGCGGACGGGTCTCGACGTAGACCGGGAGGCCCCGCGCCTGAGCTTCGGCGCAGACGGCGAGTGCGCGTTCGCAGGACAGATGGACGATGTAGACCGGTGCCCCGGTCGCCTCGCAGAAGGCGATGGCGCGCTGGGTGGCGACGACCTCGCTGACGATCGGACGGCTCTCGGCGTAATGGCGGAGAGATGACTTGCCGGCCGCGACAAGCTCGCGGGTCGCGTCCTGGATCAGTGGGTAATCCTCGCAGTGAATCAGCGTGATCAGTTGCTCGTTACCGGCCCGCCGGACGAGTTCGAGATAGTTCTCGGACTGGGCGTCGAACGTGGGAGTAGACATAAAAAACTTGACGCTATTGTGGCCGTTCTCTAGCAGGTGAGGGACGTCGGCCAGCGCCGCGTCGCCGGCGTTGCCGAAGATCGGATGGAGCAGGACATCGGCGATAGCTTCCCGCCCGGCCTGCTCGGCTTCCCGCGCCAGCCCTTCGAGTGGCGTCTCGCCCGGTGTGACCTGGGTCATGTTCCCGATCGTCGTGATCCCGCCGGCGAGCGCCGCCGCCGACCCGCTAGTGAAGTCGTCGACCCAGCGCGGCTCCGGCTTGCCGGGCTGGCTGGTGACGTGGACGTGAGCGTCGATCCCGCCGGGGATGACCAGCTTCCCGCCAGCATCGATCTCTTTCTCGCCCTGCATGTCTCCACCGATCTGGACGACTTTGCCGTCGCTGATCCCAACGTCGGTCCGGGTGTCCATCGACTCGGTCACGACACGGCCATTGCGTATCACAAGATCCAGTTGCGCCATTGGTTGTTCCTCCTGATTGCTTCGTTGATGCCAGCGTAGCCGATCCGGCACGGGAACGGCATCCTTGCGGCCGGTGGCATCATTGTGACTGTTGACTCTTGGCGTCACTGAACTGGAACGAGCGAGGAGATGACCGGGCGAATTCTGACGGTCGGCTACGGCGCGCGGACGATTGACGAGTTCATCGACCTGCTCCAGGAATATGCAGTCGAGTACCTCATCGACGTCCGCGTTCAGCCCTATTCATCGTACAAGCCGGAATTCTCGCGTGAGCCGCTCTCCGCGAGCCTTGTCGACGCCGGCATGCGCTACGTCCACATGGGCGAGCAGCTTGGCGGGCGTCCCGAGGATGACCGGTTCTGGATCGACGACCGGAAAGTCGACTACGAGCAGGTCAGGGATCTTCCGAACTACCGGCAAGGCATCGAACGCTTGGTGAATGCCAGCGAGCAGCAACACGCCGTCTGCCTGATGTGCAGTGAGGGACGACCCGAGGAATGCCATCGCAGCAAGCTCGTCGGCGAGTCGCTGGTCGAGCGCGGCATCCCCGTCTTCCACATCGACGCCGACGGTGATCTCCGGCCCCACTCCGAGATCATCCGCCGCCTCACCAAAGGCCAGATGACCTTCGACTTCGCCCCACCCCGCTTCACATCCAAAGCGCTGAAGCGGAATCGCTGACTGACACGATACCTGAAACCGAACAGCTCGTAGGGGTGGGAATACGTCCCACCCGGATTTCTGTTCCCATAACGCGAACAAAGGGCGGCCAAAACCGGGATCCAAAACAGATTGGGACGAGCCCCACCCCTACGAAACGTGGAGGATTCAAGCTGCGGCGGCGTAGCGGTTGTCGGACGCGGAGGAGTGAGCGTCGAAGATGTGCTGGTAGATCTCGTTGCACTCGGCGTTGAAGCGATCGGGGCCGTAGGCGTCGGGTAGGGCGTCGTCGAGCGTTTTCTCGATGTGGAGGCAGGACGGCGGCGCGGGATTGCTGCTTCTTCTTCCAGTCGAGGACGAGGAGTTCCTGCTTCAGGGTGTCCAGGAGCTGGCGGGCGGTCTCCTTGACCTTGACCCGCTCGGCGTCGGTCAGATCGATGGCAGGTTTGGTCAGGAGGTCGAAGACGGCCAACTCTTCTTCGGTCAGGCCCTCGCGGACGTGGCGCTCGTCCTCGTCGATCTCGGCCTTGACGCCGAGCAGCTCCTCCGAAGAAGCGGTCGATGTCGATCGAGCCGGCGTTGTACTCGTCGACGGATTTTTGGCGGCTGCTCCAGATAGTCCATGCGGGTTTTGTTGAGCTGGATCATGCGAGTGATCCGGGCGTTGATCGACCCGCGCAGCTTCTCTGCCTCGGTCCGCTTGCGGCCCTGCTGGAAGCGCAGCCTGGGGCGTCGAAGTCAAGCGGCTGAGGTCGACGGTGGTCGGCGTCAACGCCCTCCGGGTCCTCACGGATGACAAGCCTTCGCTGGAGATCGAGCGGTCGAGTAGCCGGTCGATATCATCCATAGCGTCGGTGATGTCGGCTTCGGGATCGAGCGAGCGGATCTGGTTGGCGATGCGGTGGAGGACGGTGCGGAGCGGGTTGTGCTCGGTCGCGGCCGGGTCGGGCAGGATCGCGGCGTAGAGGCGATTGACCAGCGCGGCGTGGGCGAACTCGCGCTTGACCTCATCGTTGACGATCAGGTTCTCGACGGCCCGGTCGATGGCGACGACCCAGTCGCTACCAGCCGGGATCTGGACGATGGCCTCGATATCGACGTTGTAGCGGCGGCAGTACTGGCCGGCTTCGTCGATCGCTCGGGCCAGGGCCGCGACAAGCTCGGATTTGTCGGCGACCGGGAATCGCCGCCGTTGTCCGGACGCCCGTATCGCGGGGTGCTTCCTGGAGGCGAAAGACGCCGGCGTAGTCGACGATCAGGCCGCTAGCGCTTGCCCGGGAAGACGCGGTTGGCGCGGGCGATCGTCTGCATCAGGGTGGCTTTCTCATCGGCTTGTCGAGGTAGATCGTCGAGCAAGACGGCACGTCGAAGCCGGTCATCCACATGGCGCAGACGAAGACGATCCTGGAAAGGGTCGTCGAGGATCTTGAACTTCTCGTCCATGTCCTCGGTGGCCATGCGGCGGCGGTGGGGCACGATGTCGAGCCCCTTGTCGGCCATTTCGGGGATCTCGTTCTGGGATTGAGAGACGATCACCGCCATGTCGGTCTCGTCCATGTAGCGGATGCGGGCCTCGATCTCCTCGCGTTCGGCCTCGCTCAGGTAGCGGTCGGCGAGGCTGGCGGCCAACTCGTCGCGGTGGGCTGCCAGTGTTTCCGGACCTTGTCATGCATCCGGACGGCTGTCGCCTTGTCGATGCAGACGAACATCGCCTTGCCCTTGTGGCCGCGCGAGAGGAAGTAGGTGACGACGTCCTCGGCGATCGCTTCCAGGCGGTCGTCGCGGGTGATGATGTGGTATTCCCGGCCGAACTCGCGCTCAGCTGCCGTTCCTGGCTTCGTCCAGCTCCGGAGGCTTCAGTACGTTCCATGTCCCGGTTCAGATTCTCGTTGATGTGCATCTCGGGGATGCGGTTTTCGTAGTAGAGCGGACGGTCGCGCCGTCCTCGATCGACTGGCGGAAGTTGTAGACGCTGACGTAATCGCCGAAGACCTCGCGGGTGCGCTGCTCCTCGCCCTGGATCAGCGGCGTGCCGGTGAAGCCGAACGACGCGTTCGGCAGCGCGTCACGCATGTTGAAGGGCGAAGGTGTCGTACTGGCTGCGGCCTCGTCGGTGATGACGATGATGTCGTCGCGTTCGAAATGACCGGGTAGCGCTCGCCGCGCTCTGTCCGGAACTGGATCAGGGTGAAGATGTAGCGGTGGTTCTCGCCGGAGGCGGCGCAGGTGGTCGCCGGTCTCGGCGTGGGCTTCAAGCTCGGTGATCGCGCCCGGCGCGCTGACGAAATTGCCGTAGATCTGCTCGTCGAGCTCCTTGCGGTCGGTGACGATGACGAAGCCAGTTGCCGGGTTGCTTGCGGAGATCGTCTTCTGGCACAGGAAGATCATCGAGATCGACTTGCCGCTGCCCTGGGTGTGCCAGAAGACTGGCGGCGTTCGCCGGCTGTTTCTAATCCGGCCAGAGCGGCGTTGACGCCGAGGTACTGGTGGTTCTTGGCCAGGATCTTGACCGTACTCTTCCATTCGAGGAAGAGGGTGAAATTCTCGACCAGATCGAGCAGTCTGTCCGTTGGCAGACGCCGTCGAGCATCGTCTCAATCGATAGGCACGCCTCCTCGTCCTCAGGCGACGCGCTTCCACTCGCTGAAATGCTCCCAGTCGGAGGTGATCGTCCCGACCCGGCTCTCGCGGCCGTTGGAGAGGATGATCAAGGCGTTGTACCAGAAGAGCTGCGGGATGGCGGCCTTGTAGTCGCGCAGGTTGTCGCGGTAGGCGTCCTGGGCCGGACGTCGTTGCGTTTGAGCTCGACCAGGACGAGCGGCAGGCCGTTGACGAAGCCGATCAGGTCCGGGCGGCGCTCGTAGAACTCGCCGGTAATCGTCATCTGTGAGGCCGAAAGTCGTTGCTGGCGGGGTCGTTCCAGTCGACGACCCCGCCGTCTCGACCGTCTCGCTGTGCCAGCCGTCGTCCGCCTGGACGCTGACCTTGACGCCGTCGCCCAGGCAGGTCGTAGATCTCGCGGTTGGCGGCGGCCCGGGTCCAGCGCCCCGATCGCCGGGTCAGCTCCTCAACCGCCTGCCCGATGGCGTCCTGCGGCAGCCCCGGATTGAGGCGCTGTAGCGCACTCTCAGTATGCCGCGCAGGACGACCTCGCCGTGGTTTTCCCGCCCCAGCGTCGCGCCCTCCGGCCCGACGTGTTCCGACCAGCAGTTGACCGTCTCCCAACAAGCCTCGGAAAGCTCGATGGCTGGTTGTTCGATGAGGTGTCTTCGGTGTAGGTGGAACTCACCATGCGCTAGATGGATGCAATCGTCTGAAGCCTTTCAAGCGTCTTAGTTCCGATCCCTTTTCACTCCTTTGACATCATCCCATGACTCAAAGTCACGATATTTGCGGTACTTTATGATCTCTGCTGCGACGTTCTTTGTTAGATCAGCTCCTCTTCAAGTTCCTCAAGACTAGCAGAGTTGAGGTTGACACGGGATTCCAGGTCGCTGGGTCTGTCGCTGAGCCCGCTGAGGACGATAATGTCTCCGATGGCCAAGTAGGTGTAGATAAGCACGCGCTCTGCGTCGAATCTCGATGCGGTCTCCGCATGCACAGATCTACTTGCCAAGTTATCGGTACGGGCAAGTAGCTCTGCCAACAGCTCTAGAGTTGCCGTTGTGTGCTGTCGGATGCGTTCACTCTTTTGTGTGATCGAATACAAAGGCTCGAATACGGTTCAGGTAGTGCAAGTCATCGACCACCATATTGTGGGCTCGTTCGGGTTGAGGAGGATAGACCGCATCGGCAAAATCCTTTATGACCTTCGACATGTATCGACGACGTTTTGCCAGTTTCTTGGTTGCGTTCCGCGAGGTCACGATAGGCTACAGTAAGTCGTTCTGCTGCTCGAGGCACCAAATCGAACAGTGCCTCGTCGACAGACTCAAAAGAGTGCTCCCAATCGCCGTCTGCGGGATCTCCCCAAACTCGAGAACGTTCTCTAAGCGACTCGCTTCGCGGTACACCCACCGATTCACTCGGAAACCAGGCGACTAAGCCCAGACGCTGAGTATTCAACTACGACTCCATCCTCAAGCTGCAATGTTGATTGACTTCCGCTTCGCCTTCGCATTTGTGAGAGGATTTCCTCATAGTTAGCGAGCGATCCCGACAGCCTTACGGTGCGGAACGTAGTACGCGTGCCGGGAAAGTACGGATAGTCTTTCTCAACTGCCATCGAGAGGTTCGATATCGTGGAAAGCCTTCGGTTGTGCGCTTCGCTAGATCCTCGACGTCGATGTCTGCTGAGATCCTGCCAGTTTCTTTCCGCTCGGTGAAAGTTCGGCAACTTTCCTGTTGGCTTAGACTTTCATACGGTCCGTACCCATCCAACTCCTTGTCTGTACTGGTGATCAGGTCTTCATTCTCTATGAGATCGGCAATTCGCTGTAGCCGTTGTACAGCACAACGACACTGATCCGCTCTCGATCCATATCGGTCAAGAGTTCTCGGCAAATGACAAGTGCTCTATGTCGTCTGGATGGAGGTATGCTGAACGCAGTGACTCCCTATCGATGCTGCGGCCGCTTCTGATTTCTCCAAAGTAATGTCACCAGCAATTAGACGTGGCAGCAACAGATCACGTGTTTGTCGCAGATATGCGCTTCAGGTGTCAAAATTCTTCGCCAGTGTGAAGAGCGAATGCAGTCTCCGTAAACCGGGACCCTAGTACAGCGGGCAGGGCGGCGACCGTCATTCTTCGAACGTATCGATGATGATCGTGTCGATATCGCGCCACCAGTGTTCTTTTCAGGTAGTCGACCTGTTCCATCGTCATGAGGAACAGGAAGAGTTGACTGAAACCTTTCTTGCCACGAAGGGCATAGCAGGACTGGTTCATCGCCATATCGACGGCATTTAGCGCCATCTTACCGACAGTTCCCCGCGCCGTGATAAAGACGGTTTCCGGCGGAAACAGAGTCACTTGAGCAGTTGTCCCTCCGAGCGGAGTAACGGTCTTTCAGTGTCCAGCACGTAGAGACGATCCGAGGCGCATCCTTTGGTGTGAAGAACGGAATATCACCATCCCAGTACTCGAGACCTTCGTTTTCGAATTGCCGCCGCTCAGCACATCTGCAATGTCAATGAACTGGACGACCTCCCACCCTCCGGCACCGGGCGATGGGGGAGTCGACGAGGGGGTGGCGGTGTGGCCGGGGTAGCGGAAGTGGACGAACCACTCGCGGTAGATCGTCCGGGCCATCTCCTCCAGGATCTGGATCCTCCGGGTGTTGTTCTCGATGGAGTCGTCGTAGGCTGACAGGATGTCCGCGATCTGGCGCTGGGTTTCGAGAGGTGGGAATGGAGATCTCAACAAGCTCGATCTTGTACAAAGCCCCAGCTTTGGCTGGGCGGCCCCAGCAAGTAGCTTCATCTGGGCGAGCGTCTCCAGTTTGGAGCGCGTACGCAAGAAAAACAGGGATCCACACTCATCGCACACATCGCTAAGCTTCGCAGCATTCTCGGTAAGGTTTGCCCCGCCTAGCGAGGATGGGACCACCCCAACGTCGCCAACGTTCGCCCCGACGATAGTTACGCAAACATCTCCAGCTTCAACCGTGTACCGTTTGATCCGTTCAAAGACTCTATGTCTATGTAAATCGGGTCATCAACGTGATCTTCCCACCGCGAATGTCTCTTGCGCGGATATGAGGATGATTCGTGACTGATGGAGCAGAAGTCGGCCTCCTTGGGTAGCCGCTTTCCGCCGCGAGCGCAGGCGATGTCTCCTACCTTAGTCCTCGGATGTATCAACGTACCGCCTCCAGCAACTCGTTGATGTTCTCCGAAATCCGTTCCTCAAGTTCCCGCGATTCAGCGTTCAGGATCTCCAACTCCTCGTTCAACTCCTCCAGCCGCTCGGCGAACTCGAACTCCTCGGTCGGACGCGGGGCGATGCCGACGTAGCGGCGGGTTGAGCGACCGGCCTGGGCTTCGATCTCGGCAACCGTCGCGACCTTGCAGAGGCCGGGCACGTCGACGTACTCGCCGCCAGGAAAAGACTCGGCCATCAGTTCGTCGCTACCCGCCTCGCGCTCTGGCTGCTCGCCGCGGTAGAGCCGGGCGATGTTGGCGAGGAACTCCAGCTGGGCGGGGGTGAAATCGCGGTGGGCGCGGTCGACCTGGTGGTAGATCTGGCGGGCGTCGATGAAGAGCACGCTCTCCTCGCGGCCCGTCCGGCCTTGCCGCGGTCGAGGAACCAGAGGGTGCAGGGCAGGGTGACGGTGTAGAAGAAGTTGGAGCTTATCGCGATCATCACATCGACCGCGCCATCCTCGATCAGCTTCCCGCCGCAGCTCCAGCTCGGAGCCCTCGCGTCACTGGCCGAGTTGGCCATGACAATGTGGCCGCGCTCGTTGGGGCGCTGTAGAAGAGCGAGATCAGATGTAGTTGCCGTTGTCGACCGTCGGCAGGCCGAGCGGAAAAACGCGGGTCGCCCTCCAGCCGCTCCTTGTCGATCGCGTTGACGTTGAAGGGCGGGTTGGCCATCACGAAGTCGAATTGCCCCGCCGTCCGGTGCAGGTCCTCGTAGTAGGTGTTGCCCTCGCGGATCTGTCCGGGTGATCCGTGGACAGCCAGATTCATCCGGCACAGCCTCGACGTCTCGCGAATCCGCTCCTGGCCGTAGATCGAGATCTCGCGCTCCGAGCGGCGCTGTGGCGCTCGACGAAGCGGGCGCTCTGGACGAACATGCCGCCGGGCCGCAGGCGGGGGTCGGATCTTGCCGTGGAAGGGCTCCAGGATCTCGACGATTAGCCGGGACAATCGAGGTCGGTGTGTAGAACTCGCCGCCCTTCTGCCCTTCGGTCATCGCGAAGTTGCCGAGGAAGTACTCGTAGATCCTCCCGAAGACGTCGCCCTCGATGTCCATCGGGATCGTCGAGAGCAGCCGCAGCAGCTCGACAAGCGTCTGTTCTCCAGCCGTCCGTAGGTCTTCGGCAGGACGTCGCGCAGCTCAGGGTTGTGCTCACCTAAGTGGCGCATCGCCGCCCGCAGCTCTTCGCCGATGTTGTCGCCCTCGGTCAGGTTCAGTAGCCGGGCAAAGCGCGCTCCTCCGGGAGGTAGAGGACACCCCGTGCGTGGTAGTCGGCCGGCCCGACCGTCCGGCGGCGGCGTGACGAGCCGTCCTGTTCGGCCTGGATCTGTTCGTGGACGGCGCTGAAGCGGGCGTCGGCGTAGGCGAGGAAGATCAGCCCGAGGACAGGCACCGAGTATTCCGACGCCTTCAGCCGCGAATTCGCCCGCAGCTGGTCGGCCGCGCTCCAGAGTCTGCCTTCGATCGGACCGTTCGCCGTCACGCGCGGTTCCCCCTCCCCCTAAGTCGTGTTCCCAGCACTTCAACAATCGTAGCGGCAGGTTTGCGACAGGACAAGGTTCGATTCGTCCATTCAGAGGACGCAAACCCCGCCCGGTCTCATGCTTCGTAGGGAAGGGGCTCGTCCCCTTCCGGTATTGGGTTCCGGTTTGGTTGTCGGAGGGGCGATCGAAGACCCGGACGGGAAATCGAAGACATGGAAGGGGACGAGCCCCTTCCCTACGGGGGATTGGGTGTGTATTGTGGATGGTGGATCACCAATGTGGGAGTGGGCGGGTGA
This sequence comes from Thermomicrobiales bacterium, assembly GCA_041390865.1. Lineage (GTDB taxonomy): Bacteria > Chloroflexota > Chloroflexia > Thermomicrobiales > CFX8 > JAUIIK01. Next base: position 80,207 of record JAWKPC010000013.1, on the reverse strand, counting down.
ATCGATGAATCGACCGGAACGCAAGTTGCCGCGGTTGCGGTCGTATGACTACGCCTTGCCTGGCGCGTATTTCGTCACGATCTGTGTTGCCGACCGGATGCCCAGGTTCGGCGAGATCGTCGGCGCGCGGGTCGATCTGAACGCTGCCGGACGTATGGTTCAGGAGCAGTGGCGGCGGCTTTCAGATCGTTTCCCGCATGTGAAGATCGACGCCCATGTCGTCATGCCGAATCACGTACACGCGATCCTGGAAATCAATACGTCCGAAATCGCCGGACGGGAATCGCTCAGCGACATCGTTGGCGCGTTCAAATCTCGAACGTCCCGTGCCTACGCGGATGGCGTGCGAGACGCCGGGTGGCCGCCGTTCGAGCGCCGTCTCTGGCAGCAATCGTTCTACGACCACATCGTCCGCGACGACCACGATCTGAATCGCATCCGTGACTACATCGCGAACAACCCGGCCCGATGGCACGAAGACCGCGAATACAACGCATGGCAAAGCGCGTTGCAACAACGTCAGTAACATCGAGTTACGCAAATCAAATGATCTCGTAGGGAAGGGGCTCGTCCCCTTCCTTTTTCGCTTCCCTGGTTCGTCACCGAGAAGAAGGAGAAAATCCGGAAGGGGACGAGCCCCTTCCCTACGAGGGGTTGCGGGATGGGTGCCAGATGGCGAGGGCGGAGGCGGTCGAGAAGACGGGGAGGGCGAGGGCCAGGAGGGTGTAGCCGCCGAGCGCGAGGAGGAGGCCGGCGATGGCTGTGCCGAGGGCGTTGCCGAGACCGAGGGTAGCCGTGTTGAGGCCCATCGTCGTCGCGGAGCTGCCTTTCGATGTCTGGCCGAGGAGAGCCAGGCGGCTGATGTAGCTGATGCCGGCGATGAAGAAGATCGCGACGATCCCGGCGACGGCAACGAGCCCGGGGATGTCGAGCGTCAGGACGGCCAGCCAGCCGAAGCCGAGCGACGAGGTCGAGAGGGCGTAGGCGTGGCGGAGATCGAAACGGCTCAGCCAGGCTCCGCCGCCGCTGAGGTTGCCGAGGAAGATCCCGACGCCGGTCGCCATCAGCGCCAGGCCGGCCTCGCGCAGGGTGAATCCGTGCTGGTCGATCAGAAAGGCGGAGATGAAGATCATCGGCCCGCCGAACCCGATGGCGCGCAGCACCGCCGCGAGATAGATCCGCCGGGTGGCGCTGTCTCGCAGGACTGGTGGATAGGAGGCGACCATCTGCCGGATCGACAGCCGCTGGCCGGTCGAGACGCGTCCTTCGGGAAGCAGCCGGATCACCGCCAGCAGCGCGGCGACCAGCACCCCGGCCATCACGACGAAGGTCGTACGCCAGTCGGAGAATGAGGCGATGAAGGTGACGACCGGCGCGCCGATAATCCCGGCTGAGGTGACGACCGCCTGGGTGATGCCGAGCGCCCGCCGCTGGACGTCGCCGGTGAAGCTGGCGACGATTGTCCCGAACGAGACGCCGTGGACCATCGAGAAGGCGATCCCGCCAACGAACCCGGCTCCGAGCAAGGCGAGGTAGTTCGGCGCGGCCGCGAAGAGCAGCGCCGCGATGACCCCGCCGCCCAGACCGGTCGCGATCGTCCGCCGGTGGCCGAAGTGGTCGGCCAGCGGGCCGGTGACGATGCTGCCGAGGCCGATCGTCGCCAGGCTGACGGTCGAGACCTGGCCGATCAGGGCGACCGAGACGCCGAGATCCGCCGCGATCTCCGGGATCAGCGGCGCGAAGGCCTGGCCCCAGAGTCCGGCCATGAAGAGCGTCAGGCAGACCGGGAGTAGGATCCCCGGATCGAGCCTATCCCGCACACCGCTAGCCGGTGCCGCCTGGTCTGTCATAGAAACCGTTGCCTGATCCGCCATGCCGCTCCCGAAACGCGACGCCGAGAACACGGCGACTATGCTAGCGCGACTCCGGGCTGCGCAGATCTTCCAGTACCCGGCGGTGCCCGGGCTGTGCTAAGAACAAGAAGAGAATCACGGGAAATAGACGGACAGCTTCGGAAGGTCAGGTCGGAATGAGCAGGCGGCGGGCGATCGCGCACAACGTGAACATGCAGTTGTCAGCTGATACGGCGCTCATCGACGAAGCGGTCGAGATCACGCTGACCGGTGACATCCCCGGCGACCGGGTCCGGCTGCACTCGGTCATGCGGGACGACAACGGCGTCGAGTGGAAGTCGGTCGCCGTCTTCGAGCCTGGGGATGGTGGGACGATCAGCACGGCAACCAGCCCGTCCGTTGGCGGCACCTATACTGGGGTCGATCCGGCAGGGATTTACTGGTCGATGCTCCCTGAGAATACCGGCGACGATCCATCTTCGTTCGCTGCCGCCAGTCTCAAGCCAAAGACGATGACGATCACGGCCGAGAGCGTCGGCCGGGATCTTGCCAGGGCCGAGCTGAAGCGGCAATTCATCGATCCCGCGGTGGAAATTCAGGAGATTCGTGAGGAGGGACTGGTCGGGACCCTCTTCCTCCCTCCGGGCGGCGATCCGGCTCCGGCGGTCATTACCCTGGGCGGTTCCGGCGGCGGCATGGGCGGGGCCAGAGAGACGGCCGCGTTGCTGGCGTCGCATGGTTTCGTCGCGATGTCGCTGGCCTACTTTGCGATGGACGGCCTGCCGGATCATCTGATCGAGATCCCGTTGGAGTATTTCGAGGGCGCGTTGAACTGGCTCCGTAACCACGAAGCCGTCGGTGGCCTCCCGGTTGCTATCTCGGGGGTGTCCCGTGGCGGAGAGCTGGTGCTGCTGCTCGGCTCGACCTTCCCGGATCTGGTCGACGCGATCGTCGCCTGGGTGCCGAGCTCGGTCATGTGGGCCGGGATCGGGCCGGGGAACTCGGCGATCGGTTCGCCATCCTGGAGCTACGAAGGATCGCCGCTGCCGTTCATGCGGGATCGCGTGACGCCGGAGCAGGACGAGGAGATCATCGGCAGCGAGCCGGTCGCATTGGCCCGCCGCTATCTGATCAACCTCGAGGACCGGGATGCCGTCCGGGATGCCGCCATCCCGATCGAGCGAATCACCAGCCCGCTGCTGCTGATCTCCGGCGAGGATGACGCGATGTGGCCGTCCAGCCTGATGGCCGACATGGTCGTCGATCGTCTCGAAGAGCACAACCACCAGCAGCCGTACAGGCACCTCAAGTATGTCGGCGCGGGCCACGGCATCCGCGCCCCGCATCTGCCGACGACGGTAACCGCCGGCCGGCATCCGATTCGCGGTTTCCTCGTCGCTCGGGGAGGCGAGCCTGCACCGCACGCGAAAGCCCAGCGAGAGGTCTGGCCGGAGGTGCTCTCGTTTCTCCGGGAATCTCTGAAAGTCAGCCCGGCAAGAGAATCGACGGGCTGACTTCACTTGTTTTGAAAGAGATTCGCCTGTCAGGTCGTTCCGGTCAATAACGCGACCGGCAGTTGCCGGAATGCGTCGGCGAGGAGGATCGATCCGTCCTCCGTGTCGAGTTGTTCCGACAGGAGCGGCTGCTCCCAGCTCGACGGCGCATCACCGGGGAGGTTGATCCGGGTATCGGACCAGGGACCGGCTCCGAGCGGGAACTGGCCGAGCGGTTCGCCCGATTCCCGGGCCATTCTGGCTGTCAGCCGGGGTACGACGGTGACCGCCCAGCGTCCGTCCAGAACCCGGGCGAACGCAATCACATTTCCGGCGCGGTCGCCCTGGACGTCGAGTGGAACATACCGTCCTTGCTCGAAGAGGGGCCGGAACTCCGACCGGGTCCGGAGCGCGCGCTGGATCAGGAAGAGCTTGATCGCGCCGGACTTCCAATCACCAAGCAGCGAGGTTGGCGTGGCGTCCGACGAGATTTGATCGAGCAAGGCACGTCGCTTGTCATAATCTACTGGCCGCCGGTTGTCGGGGTCGACCAGGCTGAAATCCCAGATCTCGGTGCCCTGATAGAAGTCGGGGATTCCCGGCGCGGTCATCTTCATCAGCGTCGCGCTGAGCGAGTTGAGCATCCCATGGAATGCGATCTCGTTCTGGAATTCCTGAAAAGCATCCAGGAACCGCTCGTTCTCAAGCACGTCGGCGATGAAGCCCTGGAAGGCCTCTTCATAGACCATGTTCTGGTCGATCCAGGTCGTCCGGAGCTTCGCCTCGCGTTCGGCTTTGATCGCGTAGGATTGGATGCGCTCCAGGTAGCCGGGCAGTTCAGAGTCGTCCAGCGGCCATGAACCCAGCATCGTCTGGAACAGCATCAGCGCCGCCCTGCCATCCGGGACCGGGTGGTCGTCGACGGAGCGGACGTCGGCCGCCGATGCCTCGCGCAGCTGCTCGAACGCCGTCTCCCACTGGTCCGGTACCTCGGAGAGCACGGCAATCCGCGCCCGGACGTCCTCGCTACGCTTCGAATCGTGGGTCGACGTCGCGTTCATCGCCAGTGGCCACGATTCGAAGCGATTTTGGAGCCAGCTGTGGAAGTCCCGAACGCTCACCTCGGCCAGCTCCCGCTCGCCGCCGACGGCGTTGGCTGAAAGCAGCGTCGGGTCGCGGTAGAGGGTCGTATCTTCCAGTCCCTTGGCCATCACCGGGCCGGTGAACTGTTGCCAGGCGGCGATGAAATCGAGCCGAGCGCGTGTCTCAGCTTCGCTAAGATGGTCTGCATCCTCCAGAAGCAGCACGCGGGACAGGAGTCTCAGCGCCGGATTCAGGTCCGGCCGTCGCTCGGTCGCCCGCGACACCGCGCCCTCGACGAGGCTGCGGTCGGCCGGCCGGATGTCAAGGCCGTCGATGTATGTGCGGTAGACCGGCAAACAGACGGTGACCTCCTGGATCGCGGCGTCGAGCTCTTCGTCGATCAGATCTCGCCCGTAGCGGTCATGCCGGGCGATGCCTGCCAGGAATCCTCGCAGCCGGTTCGCATCGGCGCTGAATAGCTCTTCGATGACCTGGTGTTTTGCCTGGTTGAGCAATTCGGCGAAGTCTGCCTCCTCGGCGGCATAGCGGCGGGTCATCTCGACGAGATCGGCGAGGCCGACCGTGCTCGAGAGGACGCCGCCGGCCATGTTCAGGAAGTCGTAGCCGGTCGTGCCGTTGACCGGCCATTCCGTCGGAAGCTCTTCGTCGCCGGATAGGATCTTCTCGACGACGACGTACAGCGGCTGGCCTCCAGCCGGCTGAGATAGCGCTGTAGCCGCTCGAGATAAGCCTCCGGCCTCCGTAGTCCGTCGATGTGATCGATACGCAGCCCGGAGATCGTGCCGTCGGCGATCAACGATTGCAGGTCTCCATGGACGATCTCGAAGGCGAGGTCGTCCTCGGGCCGGACCGCTGCGAGATCGTTGATGTCGAAGAAGCGGCGGTAGTTGATCGCGCGGCTGCCGGTCCGCCAGTAGCTCAAGCGATAGTGCTGGGCGGCAACGAGGCTGTCGAGCGCGGCCTGGCGCTCTTCCTCGGAACCTGCCTCCCGGTAGCGGCCGAGCGCAGCGCGAGATGCGTCGCCGTCGTTGATCGGGAACCGGTGATCGAAGTAGCCGAGCTTTGCGTCGCCGTCTTGCTCCTCGACGGTGAGCTCGTTTCGTTCGAGAACATCCGCGTAGTGGTCGCCGAGGATCGGCAGAACGATCTTGCCATCGGGGTCCCAGAACACATCGAAGACGCCCGCCTCCGGAGCGTCGGGCCCATCTCGGAGCAACGCTTCCCAGGAGGGGTTCTCAACCGTCGCGGCCATGTGATTGGGGACGATGTCGAGCAGGATGCCGAGACCCTGGTCACGTGCTTCTTCGCTCAGATCACGAAGGCCCGACTGCCCACCCAGGGCAGGGTTGACCTGGGTGGGATCGGTGACGTCGTAGCCGTGGGCGCTGCCGGCGACAGCCCGCATGATCGGCGACAGGTAGAGATCTCCGATGCCGAGTCGGACGAGGTAATCCAGCTGCTCGATCGCCGAGCTGAACGGAAAATCCGCGTTCAGCTGCAGCCGGTAGGTCGAGAGCGGGATGTGGTTCGGAGTGCTCACCCGACGCGTACCGCCAGCGCCGCGCCGAGGTGCTCGAATGATTCGACCCAGGCCGCTGCTTCGGCGTCGCCGCCTTCCGCTCGCTCCTTGAACTCTGGATAGCGGGTCTGAAGCAGTTCGTAGTAGTTGTTCTGGGCTGTCCAGTAATCGCAGCCGAAGGGTAGTTCGGCGATCAGCCCGATGAGGCCGGTCATCTCATCGAAGATCTCTGGCCCGGCATCGGCTTCTTCGAGCCGCTTTGCCATGCGTTCGAGAGCAGCCTCCATGGAGAAGCTGATGCCTGCGACGTCGAGTTCGAGCCCCCAGGACGCCGTCTCTTCGAAGTAGTCCCGGATATAGTCGAGATCGACCTGATCGCTGACGAACGCGCGTTTGATGTCGGCATCCATGATGAACTCGGCCGCTGTCCGGAGCGCGTGCGGCAGCGGAATCGACACGCTTTCGAGATAGTGAATCAGAGCCGCGTTGTCCTCGTAGACGTGACGGTAGACCGATTCCGCGTCCGCCAGCGTGCCGTCCAGGATCACATTGGTGATCTTCCGCTGCTCGTCGCGGAAGAGCGAACCGAGCGAGTAGGAGTGATCGCCGAAGTGGTGATCGATGAGCCGGATCGTCTGGGGATAGTCGGCTCGCTCGAAGGCCTCGGATATCTCATGCTTCATGGCCTCGTAGGAGTCATTGTCCTTGAAGATCCGCACCCCGCCGTCGAGATTGTGGTCGCCGAGGTGGATGACGCCGAAGGTGAAGTGGTCTTCGACGTTGGTAATGCGGGACTCCAGAAAGACCCGTCCAATGGCGAGCCGCGCCCGGCCGGTCTCCATCCGGTTGAATGACTCGGATGTCGCGTCGAACGCGTAGACGGATTCCGGCGGATTTTCCTCGAAGAGCGTGCTCATGGCGTAGTGAGCGGCGACCTCCGGCAGATCGACGGCAGCCGGGCGCACCAGCTGATCGTAGATGATCTGACCGTTCCCGAAGCGAGGCAGGTTGCTCGGCGCCTGGGCGAGGTGATTCACGAAAGCGGATTCCAGATCCTGCTCGGTCAGTTCGTTGGCAAGCCGCAAGGCTCGCGCGGCGTACTCGATTACCTGGACCGTCTCGATTCCCGAGAGCTCGTCGAAGAACCAGCCGCAGCTGGTGTACATCAGCATTGCGTGGCGCTGGAGCTCAAGCAGCTTCAGCGCAGTCCGGCGCTCGTCGTCGCTCAGGTCGTGGGTGGCGTGCGTCGAGAAGAATTCGCCGACCGAATCGTCGGATCGGTCCAGCACGACATCGATATAGGCGTCGCGTGCCGCCCACGGATCGTTGAAGAGTTCCGCTGCCTTCTCCTCGTAGGGCGGGATCATCTCATCCCGCAGCCAGTCGAGAGAATCGCGCAGCGGCTCTCGCCAGCGCTGGTGCCAGCCCTGATTGCCGCCGGTGTTGCAGCCGCAATCGGATCGCCACCGCTCGATTCCGTGGACGCAGCTCCAGGATGTGTCGTCGATGATCTCTGCTTCGTGGGTCGGTGGATGAAGCTCGAGATACTCGCCGTAATTCGTGAGCTTTGCAAGCCCCTCGGCCTCGATGTACTGGAGGGCGTATGCGAGGGCCATCTCTCCGTTGTGGTGGTGATGCCCGTACGTCTCGCCGTCGGTGGCGATGTGGGCGATCTGCGGCCAGTCGCGCTCGTCAGAGAATGTCCCGACGATGCGCGTCGCCAGAAGCTCGCCGCGGTCGAGCAACCCCTCGAACGCCACAGCCTGCGATACCGGGCCGTCGTAGAAGAAGACGGCGATCGATCCGCCGGACGGAAGCTCGACGTTGTAGGGCCGGGTCGGATCGACCCGGCTGCCCCAGACATCGGTCCACTCTTCCTCACCGATTTCCCGGATCCGGTTCGCCTGATGGGGCGCCAGGATCGTGTAGGCGATGCCATGCTGGGCCATCAGATCGAGGGTTTCAAGATCGACCGCCGTCTCGGCGAGCCACATTCCCTCGGGCATACGGCCGAAGCGGTGCTGGAAGTCCTTGATGCCCCAGATGATCTGGGTTTCCTTATCCCGCCGGTTGGCGAGCGGCATGATCAGGTGGTTGTAGACCTGGGCAATCGCCGAGCCGTGGCCGGAAAAGTTCTCCATGCTCTGCTTGTCGGCGGCAAGGATGCCTTGATACGTCTCGGGATCCTTGTCCTCCATCCAGGCCAGCAGAGTCGGCCCGAAGTTGAAGTTGATCCTGGCATAGTTGTTGACGATCTCGAGGATGCGACCCTCTCCGTCAAGAATACGGGCCGCGGCATTCGGGCCGTAGCACTCGTGGGAGATGCGGTCGTTCCAATCGTGGTACGGGTACGCGGAATCCTGAACCTCGATCGTCTCGAGCCAGGGATTTTCGCGGGGTGGCTGATAGAAGTGTCCGTGGACACAGACATAACGGTTCAATTCGGTTTCTTTCTATGGTTCCTGGACGTACATGGTGCAGCTCATCGCCGGCAGTCATCTCCAGGCTGCCCGGAGAGGTAACGGTCTCCGGCAGTTCGGATCCGGGGCCGGCGTATTCCTCGCTGTTACTGTCGAATGCCTGTCTCCAGTTCCCTGCCGGAAGCGGCAGATCGCGGGTGACGACATCCTGACCGAGATTGAACGCACACCATACATCGCCGGTTTCGTGCCGGCGTCGAACCAGCAGCACGTTTTCCGGTTCGTATGCTGAAACGTCCATCTGCTGCATGTCGAGATTGGCGAGTGCCGGGTGACGCTTGCGAAACTTCAGCAGCGCCTGGTGAACCTTCCATAGGGCTCGATGTTGCGGTTCGGCCTTGAGCTCCCGATTGAGCTTGGCAAGCCGAAACGTATCGACCGATGCTGGATCAAGTATCTCACCTTGCCAGGCAAAACTCTCGAATTCCCGGGCTCGACCACGCCGGACGGCCTCGATCAGGCCGGGGTCTCCATGATCAACGAAATAGGGGAATGGTGTCGTCTCGCCATACTCTTCACCCATGAAGAAGAGCGGCAGGTATGGCGAGAGGATGACCAGCCCGGCGATCGCTTTCTGCAGGTCAAACGGGATCATCGTGCTCAACCGGTCGCCGCGGGCGCGGTTCCCGATCTGGTCGTGGTTCTGGGCGAAGACGACGAAATTGTCGCCTTCGTAGAGTCTGGGATAGTCGCCGTGCGCCCTGCCCCGGAAGGTCATGTGCTGTCCGGTGTAGACGAAGCCTGTCCGGAATGCCTTCACGACATCGGCGAAGCCGTGGTAGTCATGGTAGTAGCCGGTGTTCTCGCCGGTGGTCATGGTGTGCACGGCGTGATGGAAGTCATCGTTCCACTCGGCATCGAGACCGAGCCCGCCGAACTTACCCGGATTGATCACCCGGGGATCGTTCATGTTGCTCTCGGCGATGACGTGGACCCGACGGCGCATGCGGCCGCCCAGCTCGTGGACCGCCGCGCCCATCTTCCGGAGAAACGGCTGGGGCCGCTGGTCGTAGATGGCGTGAATGGCGTCGAGCCGGAAGCCGTCGAAGTGATAGTCGCGAATCCAGTGCAGCGCGTTCTCGAGGAAGAACCGGTGGACCTCGTCGCTGTCGTGGTCATCGAAGTTGAGCGCCGGTCCCCAGAGAGTCGAATACTTCTCTGTGAAATAGGGCCCGTACTCCCCGAGGTAGTTCCCTTCCGGGCCGAGATGGTTGTAGACGATATCCAGAATGATCGCCAGGCCGCGCTTGTGGCAGGCATCGACGAGCTTCCGGAGCCCGTCGGGTCCGCCATAGGAGTTCTGGACAGCGAAGATCTGGACGCCGTCGTAGCCCCAGTTGCGCGCTCCGGGGAACTGATTGACCGGCATGATCTCGACGCAGGTGATCCCCAGCTCGATGAGCTCATCCAGGTGGGGGATGACCGCCTCGAAGGTGCCTTCTTCGGTGAAGGTGCCGACGTGCATCTCGTAGAAGACCAACTCTTCCCTGGGCAAGCCGCTCCAGTCCCCGTCCGTCCATTCGTACGCCGACGGGTCGACGACCCGGGAGGGACCGTGGACGCCGTCGGGCTGGTATCGAGACGCAGGGTCAGGCCGGTCGTTTTCACCGTCGAGCCTGAAGAAGTAGTCTGTTCCGGCCGGTACGTCTTCGACGGTCGCCGAATGGTAGCCGCGCTCGTCCGGTTCGAGATCGATGAATCGCTCGTTCTCGCCGACGATATGGACCTGGACCTGATCGTGGAATGGCGACCAGACGACGAAGCGGCAGCGGTTGTCTGCTAGCGGTGATGCGCCGAGCCTGTCACTGGATGAAATCAGCTTGGTTCTCCGTCTTTGAAGAAGACCGCGCCGAGTGGCGGCAAGGTCACGATGATCGAGCGAGGGCGGCCATTCCAGGCGACCGGCGTGCTCTCGACTCTACCGGCATTGCCCTGGCCGCTGCCTCCGAATTCCTTCGCGTCGCTGTTGACGATCTCGTGCCAGACACCGTCTTCGGGAATTCCGATCCGGTAGTTGTGCCGAGGCACCGGCGTTAGGTTGAACGCGGCGATGATGCGCTGATTGTTCTCGGCGTCCTTGCGCATGAACGTCAGGACACTCTGCTCGGCGTCGTTGGAGTCGATCCACTCGAAGCCTTCGTGGCTGAAGTCGGTCTGGTGGAAGGCCGGGGACTCCTGATAGACGCGGTTGAGCTGGCCGACGAGTTGCTTGACGCCCTGGTGGAGCGGGTGCTCCAGCAGGTCCCAATCGAGGCTGGACTCGTGATTCCACTCGCGGCCCTGACCGAACTCACCGCCCATGAAAAGCAGCTTCTTGCCCGGCTGGGCTGTCATGTAGGCGAAGAGCAGGCGCAGGTTGGCGAACTTCTGCCAGGCATCGCCGGGCATCCGGTCGAGCAGCGAACCCTTGCCGTGAACAACTTCATCGTGGGATAGCGGCAGGACGAAGCTCTCGTTGAAGGCGTAGACCATCCGGAACGTCAGTTCGTTATGGTGATACTTGCGATGGACCGACTCGTGGCCGAAGTACTGGAGCGTGTCATGCATCCAGCCCATGTCCCACTTCTGTCCGAAGCCGAGTCCGCCGACGTAGGTCGGTCGAGAGACCATCGGCCAGGCAGTCGATTCCTCGGCCGTGGTCTGGACGTCCGGGAAACGATCGTAGACTTCGGTGTTCAGACGGCGGAGGAACTCGATCGCTTCGATGTTCTCCCGGCCACCGTACTGGTTCGGGATCCACTCGCCTTCCTTGCGGGAATAGTCGAGGTAGAGCATCGACGCGACGGCGTCAACACGCAGCCCATCGACGTGGTACTTGTCCAGCCAGAACAGGGCGCTGCTGAGCAGGAAGCTCCGGACCTCGTTGCGGCCGTAGTTGAAAATGAAGCTGTTCCAGTCCGGGTGGAAGCCCTGGCGCGGATCGGAATGCTCGAAGAGATGCGTGCCGTCAAAATAGGCCAGGCCATGCTCGTCGGACGGGAAGTGCGACGGGACCCAGTCGAGGATCACGCCGATTCCGCGCTGATGGAGATGGTCGACCAGGTACATGAAGTCCTGCGGCGTGCCGTAGCGGCTGGTGGGCGCGAAGTACCCGGTCGTCTGGTAGCCCCAGGATCCGTAGAACGGGTGCTCCATGATCGGCAGCAGCTCGACGTGGGTGAATCCCATCTCGACCGCGTAGTCGGCCAGCTTCGGCGCGATCTCCCGGTAGTTGAGCGATCGGTTGTCTTCTTCCGGAACGCGCATCCAGGAGCCTAGATGGACTTCGTAGATCGACTGGGGGGCATCGGCGGCGTTGCGTTCGCCGCGATTCGCCATCCAATCTCCATCGCCCCAGTCGTAGTCCAGCGGCCAGACGATGGACGCCGTGGCCGGCGGAGTTTCGGCGTGAACGGCGAACGGATCGGCCTTGTTGACCCGGTAACCGTTGTGGCGCGAGCGGATATGGAATTTGTAGCGGGCGCCCTGGCCGACATCGCCGACAAATCCTGACCAGATTCCGGAAGAACCCTGTGGCTCCAGCGGCGCGGCTTCCTGGTCCCAGCCATTGAAGTCGCCGACGACCGAGACGAATTCGGCGTTCGGCGCCCAGACGCTGAAAACGGTACCGGGCCAGCCGTCACGTTCGGTGATGTGCGCGCCAAGGTGGTTGGCGAGCGTCAGGTGGCTACCTTCGTTGAAGAGATAGATGTCCTGGTCAGAAATCGTTGCAGTCATGTGTCTCTAATCTTCGTCACTCGCGTGGCTGCGTGCGGCGTTCAGCCGGGCTAGCGTGTCGATGACGGAAGTTGAGTCGGAAAATTGTTCGAGTGACTGGCTTGCTTTGCGTCGCCAGTTCATGTGTTCGTCGTCGGTTGTGCCGGGAATGTTCTGGGATTCTGTTTCAGGCCAGAGGTCTTCAATGTTGACGAGCACGGTGCGGGCGTTGCTTGCCCCGAGGTGTTCCAATGTTGCCGCGACGACGGCGCCGAGGTCGTCCTCATCGCCATCGGAAATGCGGCCTTCTTCCTTTAATAACGTTACCAGCGTTGACTGCCGCTCGTCATCGAACCATTGCTGGCAGACGCCGGCGAACGGCGGCATGTCGTGGGTGTTGAGGGCGGTGAGGGCGTTCTCTGGGATGTCGTCCAGTGAGGTCGAGTCTTCCCAGACCTCGAACGGCACGATGATCATTCTGCTGATGCCGTGATCGGTCATCGCCGGCCGGACAGCCGGCGGCACCGTGCCGAGGGTCTTCACCGACTCGGCCGGTCTGGTTGCGATGCGATTCGAGCGTCAGAATCGCGTAGAGGTCGTCCGCCGGATAGTGGACGTAGACGCCGTCTTTCGGCTCTCCGCCCTCCGGAATCCAGAAAAGCCGGTGAAGGCCCATGATGTGGTCATGACCCTGAGTAACGAAGCGTGCCGCATGTGGTGCCGGATGATCTCGATATAATGCCGGTAGCCGTCCTCTTGTAGCTTCTGCGGATGCAGGGGCGGAAATCCCAATCCTGCCCGGTGGCTCCCAGCAGGTCGGGCGGCGCGCCAACGCTGAACCCGGTTGCGAAGGCTCGGCTCACGCCAGACATCGTAACCGTCGCCGTTGACGCCGATTGGCAGATCCAGATAGAGCCCGACGCCGAGCGAACCCGCCTGCGGGTCCGAGAGATGCGGGAGATCGTCGATCTGCTGGTCGGCGATCCACTGGACGTAGGCATGGTAGCTGTGCGTCCTGGTCATATTGCGTCGGGTCGACATCCTCGGGTCCCAATGGCTCCGGCCAGCCCGACGTACCGGCGCCATGTCGTTCGCAGATCGCGCGAAACGCAGCATAGAGACGGGCGTGGAGGTGGCTGTCGAGCCATTCCTGGAATGCGGCGTAGCGTCCTCCGCCCTGCTCGACGAGCGTCGAATGGAGTGGCTCGAGAACGGATCGGCGGAGCTCCATCCCGTGCCGGTAGTCGACCAGCTTTCCGGATCGCAGTGCGTCGAGGTCTTCCTGAAATGCGGAGGATTCGACGAGTTCGGGTGCCGGCGCCGATACCGCGTATTCCGGGATGGCCGGGATATCGATGTAAAACTCATTCCAGAACAGGCGGGACACCGGCGAGTAGGGACCGGGCAGAAATGGATCGTCGAGGAATGCCGGCAGCAGCGGCAAGGTGCCGACATAGCTGCTCTCCTGACTGGCCGTCCACGCCATCAGCTTGCCGAGGTCGCCGAAGTTCCCGGCTCCCCAGCTGTCGGACGAGTTCAGGCAGTACAGGGGAGAAACGTCCCCCAGGTTCTGTTCTGTTCGTGCTGGAAGGCCTTGCGCGGCGCGGATATGAGGAAGATCGATCCGACGATCTCACCGGCCTCGAAGCTCGAGCTGGTATAGCCAGGCGGGATCTCCCAGGGGAGCTTTGCCGCACGTTTCGTGCCAGATAGGTTGTCGTGCCACCGAGCCGGGCCGATCCACTCACCTTCATTCCGCGGAGCGAGATACCGTGCTTTGCTCGCTCCCGTCCTCGAGCTTCAGCGTGAACTGAACGTCGGTCGTCGAGTGGCGGGACGGCAGACGCACCTCGACCTCGGCCTGGCCGTCCCAGACGGCGGCGGTCGGGTTGCAGATCGTTGTCCATTCCTCGGCTCGCCGGCGTTCATACGCTTCGCTGACGTCCTGGTTCGTGGCGACGTCCGCGCCGAGAGCGCGTAGCGCGGCGAACAGCGTCTCGTCGGGCGGATGGATTGTCTTGCTGTCCATCATGGACTGGTAGCTCGGGGCGATCCCGTAACGCTCGGCGAGGCGTCGGAGCGCATCGCGCGAGTCACGACGAATACTCATTCCTGCTCCTCCAGCAGATTGAGAATGCCGCGGACCGGTATTGCGGTCCAGTCGGGGCGGTTGTTCATCTCGTAGCCGATCTCATAGACCGCCTTTTCGATGAGATAGGCGTCGAGAAGAATCCGCAGGTCGCCAGGGTCGGAAGGTAGGAATTCTGCGCCCTTGGTCTTCTCGAGGTAGCCGTACAGGAACGCGCCGCTCACCCAGCGATACCAGAGCGATGCCCAGCCCGAGACCTTCGGAGCGTCCTCGTCGCGCACCCACGCGCCGGTCCCGAGCAACCCCGAGTTCGCCGCATAGTGGAAGGAGCGCAACATGCCGGCCACATCACGGAGCGGAGAGCGCTTGATTCGCCGCTCGCCGATCGGCCGGGCAGGCTCGCCCTCGAAGTCGATGATGACGAAATCGCGGCCGGTAAACAGCACCTGCCCCAGGTGGTAGTCGCCGTGTGTTCGGGGTGCCGGGCATCGATCCTGCGCTCGGTTAGCTGCCGGAATCGATCGAGGACGGAATCCTCGCGGTCAATCAGATCGTGGACTTCCTCCTGCATCGTTTCCGGGAGCCGGTCGATGACCCGTCGGAGATCCCGAAGGATGCGCCGGCTCTGGAGCGCATCGATTGTGTCAAGGGCGCTGCCCGAGCAAGGAGAAGTCTTCGGGACGGAACGCCGGGTCGTCCTCGCGGGACGCGAGCGCCAGGTGCATTTCCCCGGTGCGCCTCCTCCCAGCCGTCGGGCTTCGTCGAGGTAGGCGCCGCGAAGCGGGCGCCGTCGGGCAATCCGCCTGTAGCAACGTCCAGCGGGTGCGCCGGCGGGACCGGAGCGCGTTCTGCGTCTCCGGCTCGGTGAGGATTCTCTCGATGTAGCTGCCGAGCACGTCGAGGCGTAGTCCCAGGCGTCGCCCTCGTTCTCGACGTAGCCGATCAGCAGGCCGATTGTCATCGGGCTGCCGCCGTTGCCCGGCTCGAAATCAAGCGCGCCCGCCACCGGCGCCAGGCATCGAGCTGGTCCGCTCGGTCAGGAACTGGCCAGACTTCGTAATCGGGTTCATGCCCTCTTCAACCTTGCGGAAGAGCTGAGCATCACACGGTCGCCGAAGATGATTGACGTGTTGCTCTGCTCGGCACCCGAGATGCTCGGTTCGAGCCTCGCGCCCGCGCAGGCGACGGAAGCGGCGTCCCGGCGAACCGACGATGCGGCCGTGCTCGCCGCGCAGCGCCGCTGGCGGCCGATGACATCAAGCAGTTCGGATGAAGTCCTGTTCCCAGATGCCGTCGTAGAGGACTCTCTTCTCCAATTGGCCGTCAGATCGGCAACGACGGCATGCGGGGTCCAGTCCTTTACCTGTCCGGCGCGCTCGCCGGTGGCGAAGGCCAGTGGCAGGGAGATAGGTCCTCTCCTCCCCTCGGTGTAGGAGATATGGAGCATCACGATCTGGATCGTCTGGTTCTCGAGCGGAACCGGTATGGTCGCTCCGATATCCATTTCCCGGATGGTGCGCGCCTGCTGCGGAACCAGCGGCGTACCTTGACGTACGGTTCGAGTGCCTGGAGCAGCCGGCGCTTTCGGCGCGGCTCGAACAGCGTCTCCCGAGTCGCCCCGAACGGTCAGGCTGGGCACCCGGCGATCCTTCCCGGCACCGCTGGCTCATAGTCGCCGGTGACTTCCTGCGGTTCGAGCGAGAACCAGTAGAAGCCGTGCAGGCTAAGGGTCGGGAAATAGGGAAGCTCGCCGATCGGCGGGAAGCGGGTTCTCCGAACATCTCGACCGGCACCATCTGCTGGTAATCGGACAGATCGAGCTCGGCGGCCTGAGAGAAACGCGAGAGGTTCGCGATAACGAGGATCTTCTCATTCTCGTACTCGCGGATGAACGCCAGAATCTTGCGATTGTCGACCGGCAGAAACTCGAGCGTTCCCCGGCCGAAGGCCTTGTAACGCTTGCGGAGATTGATCATCCGCTTCATCCACCAGAGGAGTGACTGCGGGTTGCGCTGCTGGGTTTCGACGTTGACGGTCTCGTAGTGGTATTCCGGATCGACGATGATCGGGCTGTAGAGCTTCTGGCGGTTGGCGTCCGAGAAGCCGGCATTACGGTCGGCGGTCCACTGCATTGGTGTCCTAACGCCGTTGCGGTCGCCGAGGTAGATGTTGTCGCCCATGCCGATCTCGTCGCCGTAGTAGATGACCGGTGTTCCCGGCATCGAAAAGAGCAGGCCGTTCATCAGTTCGATCCGGCGGCGGTTGTTGTTCATCAGCGGCGAGAGCCGGCGCCGGATGCCGAGATTGATGCGGGCGTCCTGGTCGTGGGCGTAGGTGCGGTACATATAGTCCCGCTCTTCGTCGGTGACCATTTCGAGGGTCAGCTCGTCATGATTCCGGAGGAACATGGCCCACTGGCTGGTTTCCGGGATCTCTGGAGTCTGCTCCATGATGTCGATGATCGGATAGTGATCTTCCATCCGGACGGCCATATAGAGGCGCGGCATGACCGGAAAATGAAAAGCCATGTGGCATTCGTCGCCTTTACCCTGGCCGAAGTACTCGACGGAGTCTTCCGGCCACTGGTTGGCCTCGGCGAGCAGCATCCGGTTCTCATACTTCTCGTCGACGTGGGCGCGCAGCTTCTTCAGAAACTCGTGAGTTTCCGGCAAGTTCTCGCAGTTCGTGCCTTCACGTTCGTAAAGATAGGGGATGGCGTCGAGCCGCAGGCCGTCAATCCCGGCGTCGAACCAGAAATCCATCGCTTTGATGATGGCGTCGTGGACCCGCGGATTATCGAAATTCAGATCGGGCTGGTGGTGGTAGAAGCGGTGAAAATAGTATGCGTCGGCGACCGGGTCCCAGGTCCAGTTGGACGTCTCGAAGTCCTTGAAGATGATCCTGGTCTCGCTGTACTTGTCAGCTGTGTCCGACCAGACATAGAAGTCGCGGTAGACGCTTCCCGGTTTGGCACGGCGGGCGCGCTGGAACCAGGCGTGCTGGTCGGACGTGTGGTTGGCGACGAGCTCGGAGATGACCTTGAGTCCGCGAGCGTGGGCCTCCCGGATGAAACGGCGGACGTCGCGCATGGTCCCGTAAGAGGGATTGATGCGGTTGTAATCGGCGATGTCGTAGCCGTCGTCCCGGAGCGGCGATGGATAGAACGGAAGAACCCAGATAGCCGTGACGCCGAGATCCTGGATGTAGTCGAGCTGAGCGGTCAGGCCCTTGAAATCGCCGATGCCGTCGGCGTCGTCATCCTTGAAAGATCTGACGTGGACCTGGTAAATGATCGCGTCTTTGTACCACTGCGGATCGTCTGCGTCCGCATCGACGACTTGAAAAACTCGCTCGCTCATCCGTTTGGTCAATCCTTCCAAAAGAGGGGACAGGGAACAGACTACAGGCCGGAGGGAACAGGTAAGCAGCCGGAACTAGACTTCCCCGCTTACCCCCTTTCCTGCTATCTCTCCCCTTCTTTCTACATGAAGTAATCGAAATCTTGCTCGGTCTGCATCCGCCGGCGTACCCTGAAGACGTGCGCCGGCATGGCCTGCGGGTTGAGCTCGACATAGTTTCGGCTGCCGTCCCAGATATAGCGTCCCTGGCCGATGACGTCGTGAACCTGGTAGGGCTGGTCGGGCTCGAACCCCCATTCTTCTAACGGTAGCTCTATCCAACCAGACTGGGTGTAGTGCGGATCGAGATTGACAACGGTCAGAATGATGTTGTCGCCGCTGGCGGTCCGTTTGCTGTAGGCGATCAACTGCTCATTGTCGGTCGGGTGAAAGACGAGATTGTCGTTCGAGTGCAAGGCCGGGTTCTCGTGGCGGGCCCGATTGACGATCGTGATGATGTTACGGAGGCTGTCGGACCGTTCCAGATCCCACTCGCGGATCTGATATTTCTCGGAATGAAGGTATTCCTCGCGCCCGGCCTCGAGCGGTGCATGATCCATGTGCTCGAAGGCGGGACCATAGATCCCGTAGGTCGCGCCGAGGGTCGCCGCCAGGACGAACCGGCTGATGAAGGCCGGACGCCCGCCGAACTGGAGAAACTCGGTCAGAATGTCGGGTGTGTTCGGCCAGAGGGCCGGCCGGAGATATTCAGCGACCTCGGTCTTTGTGAGTTCGGTCAGGTACTCGGTCAGCTCCCAGCGGGTATTGCGCCAGGCGAAGTAGTTGTAGGACTGGCTGAACCCGAGCTTGGCCAGATTCTCGAGGACGCGCGGCCGGGTGAACGCTTCAGAAAGGAAGATCGTTTCCGGGTGGCGTTCCTTGACGTCGGTAATGAGCCATTCCCAGAAGGGGAAAGGCTTGGTGTGTGGGTTGTCGACCCGGAAGACCCGAACTCCTTGCTCGATCCAGTAGTCGACGATGCTCTTGAGCTCGTCCCAGAGCCCTTTCCAGTCCGCGCATTCGAAATCGAACGGGTAAATGTCCTGATACTTCTTCGGCGGATTCTCGGCGTACTGGATCGTGCCGTCGGGGCGCTGCCGGAACCAGTCGGGATGCTCGGTCACGTAGGGATGGTCCGGCGAGCACTGGTAGGCGAGGTCCATGGCGATCTCGATGCCCTGGCCACGGGCCGTCTCGACGAGCAGCTTGTAGTCGTCAAGCGTGCCGAGATCGGGGTGGATCGCCTTGTGGCCGCCTTCAGCGCCGCCGATGGCCCAGGGGCTGCCGACGTCGTCGGGCTCGGCGATGACCGTATTGTTCTTGCCCTTGCGGTGGGCCATGCCGATCGGATGGATTGGCGGCAGGTAGAGGACGTCGAACCCCATGTCCTTGACGTAGGGCAGCTTGGCGATGACGTCCATGAAGGTGCCGTGCTTGCCGGACTCAGACGACCAGGAACGGGGAAACAGCTCGTACCAGGCGCCGGTGCGGGCCAGTACCGGATCGGCAATGACTCCGAGTTCACGGTCGTATTTCGTAGCGTTGGAGCGGTCTCCGTAGACGGTCATCATGCTGTGGAGCGACGATGTGAGGAGGCGGAGGACCGAGTTGCCGTCGGCTGACTTCAACGCCTCGGCGGCTTCTCTCAGGCGCCCGGCGTTCTCCTCGGGTGCCCGGGCGGCCGCAGCCTCGACGAGGTCTGCGCCGATCAGCAGATCGACGGAGATGTCCTGTCCGGCGGCGACTCGCTTTTCGAGATCGCGGGCCCACGTCTTGAAATGATCGACCCAGGCCCAGATCGTGTAGTGGTAACGGCCCATCTCTTCGATCTGAAAGGTGCCAGACCAGCGGTCGTTGATCATCGGTTCCATCTCGACCGAACGGTACTGTTTTTCCTTCGACGTTCGGTAGAGCAGCACGGCCGACAGGGCGTCATGTCCGTCGGTAAAGATGTCGGCTTCAACGGTGACTGATTCACCGACGACGCGTTTGATCGAGTAGCGTCCGCCGTCGATTTCCGGGGAGACGCCTTCGATGATCGCTCTACGTCGTCCGTCTGGTTTTCTCGGTGCCATATCCCTCCAACCGCCCGGGTGCATGAGTTACCGGGCTTGATTCTTCCCACTAGATCAGTATATCGAGAGGCGCACGCGCCGGGGATAGGCCACGGCACAGCGATGCGGCATGTTTGCCGCCCGTGCCGGGAGATACGCCGTTTCCAACCGTTAAATAGTGTTGGAACTACGGAGATGCAGACTCTGTCTGAGGCGATGATTGCCAACGGGAACGGATCGCCGGGGCGATCACGGTCTGGGTAAGCACCATCAGCGCACCGGCAAGGGGAACCGCGATGAGCGCGCCCAGGATTCCGGCCAGGCCGCCACCGGCGAACACGGCAAACAGGCTCAGCACCGGCGGCACGTCAGTCTGGTTTCGCATGACGTTCGGCATGAGCACATTGCTCTCGATTTGCTGGAGCAGGATGTAGAAGCCCAGCACCATTAACGCCTTGGTCGGGGAATCGATGAATGCCACGATGACGGCCGGTACGGCGGAGACGATCGGCCCGATGACCGGGATCAGCTCCATGAAGGCGGCGAAGATGGCCAGGACGGTCGCGAACCGGACGCCGAGGACGAGTAATCCGATGTAGGTGAGGACGCCGACGATGATGCCATCGAGGACCGAGGCACGCACGTAGCCGCCCATTGTCGATCCCATCTGGCTCAGGACGTCGTCGGTCTTCTGCCGCCTATCCCCGGGAGCAACGAGGGACAGGACGAATCGCTTGAGCTTCGGGGCAGAGATAACCCAGTAGAGGGAGAGGAAGATCGCGAGGACGAAATCGAGCAGTGCGTTCGACAGCAATAGCGGCAGGCGGACGATCAGTCCTGAGCGGCTCCCGATCTGATCCCGCAGGATGTCCACAACCTGGACATCGTCGATCGGGGCATGGTTGGCGATCAGGTTTTCGACTTCCGCCCGATTGCGCGGAAATTCATCGGCGAGGGTGGAGAATTCAGCGCTCATCCGGTAGCCGAGCGCGAAAACAATTGCAACAACGATCACCAGGATGCCGAGATAGACAAGTGTCGCTGCCAGTCCCCTCGGGATCCATCGTTCGATCCTGTCGACCAGCGGAGCCAGCGCGACCGCGATGATGATCGACGCCAGAAGAATTGCCAGCGGGCGCGCCAGAATCAAGAACGAGTAGAAGATGGCGAAGGCCAGCACCAGTGATGCGGTGAGGACGACAATGACGCTGAGCCGACTCCATCGCATCAAGTGCTTACTCCTTCGACTGCCCATTCGATCAAGCTCTCTCATTCAAGACTGCACTGCCTGGTTCTCCGCGCCATCGGCTTCCGTACGCTGTCTGGGCATAGGTCGCAGCACATTTCTGGCGTGTGCCGGAAGCCCGGGTTCGCCTGCCCATCGACGCTGCGCAGACGACGAAAAGCGACCGGCGGTTCAGTACCCGCCGGTCGCTCTACATCTTCCGGCTGGTAGCTAGTCGATGACGATGACGTTTACCGAATCGGCAACGAGGACTTCGTCGTCCTCCCAGTCGCTGAGCGCATCGACATCCTCTATCTCGAAGGACTGCCCGCCGAATTCGAACTGGTCGTCCGGGTCATATTCCCGGACGGTGCCGGAGACGATGACGATGGCGTCTTCTGTGATGCCTGCGTTCTGAAGCATCTGCTCCTGTCCGATAACGAGCAGATTGTCTTCGCTGATGCCAAAGAACCCGTCGGTGCCCTCGAGGGTGAAGGCCTGGGACGTGACGTTGTCATTCACCATCCCCGCGACCCTTACTTCGGTTCCGAGGTAATCATCGCTGTTGTCGAGGATGTCCTCGATCGTTTCGCCCCGGTCCGTTGCGAGGACCTCCACCGAGTCGGCCACGACAACCGGCC
Organism: Thermomicrobiales bacterium; assembly: GCA_041390865.1. GTDB lineage: Bacteria > Chloroflexota > Chloroflexia > Thermomicrobiales > CFX8 > JAUIIK01. The sequence continues at coordinate 58,655 of JAWKPC010000013.1, read as the reverse complement.
GGTCGTCGAAGCCGGCGATGAATTCATCATCGGTGTTCTCATAGAACGAATCGGAATCATCTTCCGAGTCGAAGACGCCCTCGTCCCAGCCTTCGACATCAGCCGAGTTGAACGGTCGGACGGTGCCCGTCACCTGGACGACGTCGTCTTCCTCGATGCGTTGGGTCATGACGTCCGGTGATCCGACGACGAGCAAGGTTTCTTCGGTCAGTCCAAGGAAACCTTCCGGTCCGTCGTAGGAAAAGGCCCGATTTCCGCCGACATTGTCGACAGTTCCGAACAGCGTGACCTTCTCTCCGTAGTAGGCGACAGGATCATCCAGAATGTTGTCGATCATCTGATCGAGCGCCGGCGCGACGACTTCGATCGAAGAAGCGCCGAGCATCGGTTGCTCATCGTAATCGTCGAAGGCGGGATCATCGGTGTCGATGACGACCGAGTTCCCTTCGGTGTCGATCACCTGGAACGGTTCATCGGGGGCGAGTTCTCCGAGCGTCCCGGTTACCCGCACGATTGCTCCCTCGGTAACGCCGCCGGGAACATCGACGATCTGGGCCACGACGAGGAGTTCGTCATCCACATCTTTCGTGGAGACCGTCCAGAGTTCGGCGTCATCGGAGATGTGCTCGTCGATCTCGGCGAGAATGGTGACCTGGTCGCCGTAGAAGCTGGAGGGATCTTCCATGACAGTAGACAGCGGGGTCGCCTCCGGAACTTGCATCCCGTTCTGGCTGCTTTCTTCGCCACTGTCCCCAGTTATGTTCACGGAACTTGCGTAAAGGACAGGACCGCCCTCGAAGTCCCTGTAGGCACGTTGATCCACCGTGATGCCGAGGTCGTCAACGAAATCGGCATCGTCGGTGAATTCGCGAACGGTGCCTTCGATGGTCACCGTGCTATCGGTGCTGATGTCGTCCGGGATAACGTCGCGCGATCCGACAACGAGGAGTTCGTCGCCGTCGCCTATGAGTGTAAACGCCTGGCTGCTGACCGAATCAGCGACGGTTGCGTTCTGGAGTGTCACGTCCTGGTCGAAATAGTCGTCCGGGCTGTCGAGAATGTCGCTGGGACTCGTATCTCCTTCGGCTTGCTGCGCAGTTACCGCCGGAACGAGTGCGACGAGAGAACTGACGACGGCAATCGAGAGGACGAGTCCGACAATTGTGAGTATTCGTCGAGGCATATGGCCTCCTTCAAGTGTTCGTCACGGATAGATTGCGTCCATCTCCGCCAAACGGGCGAAGCTGTAGCACGATGTGGCTGAAGCAGGGCCGGGGATCTTCAGGGGAACGCGCTAATAGCGAATGAGGGGCAGATCGATCATGCCGCTCCGGTGATTCCAGTCTCTTGGGATGGTGGCTGGGCCGTTGCCGGTTGCGGACGCCGATGTTGCCTGCATTCTTTTCTCAAGGATTGAACTGATGGCAAAGACATCCAACGGGAGAGGGCATGCAGAACGGGCACAACATTGGTCATGTTGCCCTGAGCATTCTGCTGACGCCCTGTCCGGCAACACGCCGGACAGGGCGTCAGTTCGGGGTAGAAGAGGTGGTTGTTAGCGGGCGCAGTTCGGGATCGGGATATTCCTCGGCTGTGCCGTCTGTGCCTCGCCAGCCGTCTCCGATATCAGCCGCGCGTGACGACCGCGTTGCGCGTCCTTTCTCGCTCGATTTCGCTGGTTGTGTAGGGCTCGTCCGTTGAATCGTGGCGTTCCCAGCCGTCTTCTCTCCAGCGGGTTTCGCGTTCGTCGACGTCGACCGGGTTGTGGTCGTCCAGGATGTCCGCAGCGGCGTCCGCCGCCTCGTTCTCCGCCTGAACGGCGACCAGTGTCCCGCCGCGCCGTACACCCTCGGCGTAAGTGTGTGCTTCGTCTTCATCGACCCCGGCTTCGGTCAATCCGCCGACCAGACCACCGGTAGCGGCGCCGGCTCCGACGCCGATGACCCCGCCGACAATCGGGCCGACGGCAAGAACCGGGCCGATGCCCGGAATCGCCACGGCGTCCAGGCCAACCAGGACGCCGGCTATCCCGCCAAGGACGCCGCCGACGGTTGCTCCGCCCGCGATTGCCTCGCCGGTATTGTCTTCGTCGATACCTTCGAGCTCCTCGGCATAGCGTTCGTCAACGTCGCGTGCAACGAGGCTGATTCGATCGCGGCTGTAGCCGGCATCGAGCAGTTCGTGAATCGCGTCTCGAGCGTCGTCGAAGTCGTCGTATAGTGCGATCACCGTGTGTGCCACAGTGTGCATCCTTTCTTTTGTGGAGCCACCTGCCGGCGGTGCAAGAGGGAGTGTGCTGACCGGAAATGTGCTCCCGGATTGGAGCATTCGCTCCAACGTGAGGTTTGTCCGGGAATCGGTGTCGCGAGGTTCAGCGTGCTGCCTGCGAATTGCTAGAGGACGAAGAACGTCAGAAACAACATCGCGGCGAGGACGAGGGAGGCAACGATGATGACGATGACGGGATGCCGTTGGAAAAACGGCGGCTCGGGTCGTTCGTAGACTCTGACCCGGCTGCCGCGATTGCGTGGTTTCGTGGACCTGGCTCCGTCGCTCATGTTCACGCTTCTCCATGTTTGGCCGGATGTCGCGTCGACGCGCGTGTTGGCGATAGCTGACGGCAACAACCGATGCCCGGACTCTTCCAGCCTAGTGATTTGGTTGAGCAGCCGCACTGTAGATGGACACACCGAGCGGTAACGGATTTGGGGCCAGGTTCGCTCTGGAGTCCCCATCAGCTTGTCGACTGATGACGACCGATTCACTCCGCCATCGAGGTGGAATGGCCTCGAGGACGAAGAAACCGGCGAGCACGCGGCTCGCCGGTTTGTGGGAGCGTTGGTCCCGAAGAGCTAGTCGACAGTTACGACGTTCACCGAGTCGGCAACGAGGACCTCGTCACCTTCCCAGTCGCTCAGCGATCCCGTGTCCTGGAGGTCGATCCCGTCGCCATCAACATCGAACTGGTCGCCCGGGTCGTATTGTCGTAGCGTGCCGGAAACGATCACGATGACGTCGTCGGTCACGCCCGCATCCTCGAGCTTCTGCTCTGTACCGATGACGAGCAGGTTGTCCTCTCGAATGCCGAAGAAGCCGTCGGTTCCTTCGAGGGTGAACGCTTGCGAGTTCACGTTGCTGTCGACCATCCCGGCGACAGTAACGTCGGTACCGAGGTAGTCGTCGGTGTTGTCGAGGATATCCTCGATCGTGTTCCCTCGTTCTTCAGCCAGCACTTCCATCGATTCGACCACGACGACCGGATCGTCATCGAAGTCGCTGATGAAGTCGCCATCGGTATTCTCGATGAACGCCTCGAACGAATCGCCCTCGGCGTTGCCGTTGAAGATGTCCGTGCCCCAGCCGGAATCGTCTTCCGTATCGAAGGGACGGACCGTGCCGGTCACCCGGACGAGTGCGTCGTCCTCAACACGCTGGGACATGGCGTCCCGCGAGCCGACGACGAGCAGGGTCTCTTCGCTGAATCCGAGGAACCCTTCCGGACCATCGAAGGAGAAGGCCTGGTTGCCTCCGACATCGTCGACGGTGCCGAGAACGGTCACTCGCTCACCGAGATAGGCATCGGTGTCGTCAAGGATGTTCTCAACCATCCAGCCGAGCGCCGGGGCGACAAGCTCGAGCGAGTCGGCGGCGAGCACCGGTTCCTCGCGGAAGTCGTCGTACCGATCGTCATCGGAATCGACGGTATCGCCGTTCCCGAATTCGAACGGCTCATCGGGACTGAACGATCGAACGGTGCCGCTGACTCGAACGAGGGCATCCTGGGTGATGCCGGTCGGCAGGTCGCCGGATGGCATCAGAACGAGCAGGTTGTCGTTCGCTTCGTCGGCGCTGACCGTCCATGCATCAGGGGATATCCGATCATCAACCTGGGCGAGCAACGTCACCTGGGAATCGAGGTGCTGGCCGGGATTCCGGAGGATGTTGACGAGTGGCGTTATCTCCCCCGTCTGGTCGCCGTCCTGGCTGGATTCATCGGATTCGTCGGTGTCGCCCTCAGTCATTTCCACCGAGTCGGCGTAGACGACCGGATCGCCTTCGAAGTCTCTGAAGGCTCGCTGGTCCGCCGTGATGCCGAGGTCGTCAACGAAATCGGCATCGTCGGTGAATTCTCGAACGGTGCCTTCGATGGTGACCGTGCTATCCGCGCTGATGTCGTTCGGGATATCGTCCCGGTTCCCGACGACGAGGAGTTCGTCGCCATTACGCGAGAGTGTGAATGCCTGGCCGCTGATCGAATCGCCAACGGTAGCGTTTTGAATCGTGACGTCCTGATCGTAGTAGTCATCAGGGCTGTCGAGAATGTCGCCGGGAGTCGTGCTGTCTTCCGACCCTTGCGCGGTTGCCGCGGGGGCAATCGCCACAAGCGAGCCGGCGAGAATCAGTGACAGTACGAGCCCGAAGATGGGAAGTATGCGTCGCTGCATAGCGCCTCTTTCCGTTCTGGTGGAGAATCTGCATCCGGACGCGCCAATCCTGGCGTGGCATCAGCATCCTTGAGGAGAAGTGGAATCCGGGGAACTTCAGTCTGGCAATGCTGTTAGCGAGCGATCGTCCATCAGCGGCAGCTCGGGGGCGAATGCAGATTCACGAGTGTCGTTGCGGCCCGCTGCCGATCGAGCGGTGAGCCCGAGGACGGTCGCATATGTCGCTCATATACACCAAGGATTGAATCGCTGATGCCGGCTGCCAATCGGTGAGGACACGGAAAACAGGCACAAGGTGAGACACATTGACCGGGGGCACAAGGCAGGCGCGGTTTGGAGCTGGATTCAGATGCCCGTTGGAGGAACGAAAGTGGTTGCACCCTGCTGAGCGTTGAGTCGGGTGAACCAATTCTGAGTTAGTAGCCATCACAGCATAAGAATATCCAGTCAGATCAACCATTGTCAGTATGGGATTTGTCGGCTAGTATGCCTCAGTGGATTAAGTTCGAGGGGGTTACGAGCATGCCTCGATTGGCGAAGCGTCCGCTGTGGGCTGTCTCTTCCGTGGCTGCAGCCATGATTTTCGCGGTGCTGTTGGCGCCGATCATTGTTGATGAACTATGGCAGGAAGCGTCGGCGGGACCGGATATGCACGGCTGTGTGAGCTACTACACAGGCGGGCTTCGCATTATTTACGGGACATCGACCTGCCGGAGTAGCGAATATTTGATTTCCTGGAATGCAGAAGGACCACCCGGGCCTCCCGGAGAGCCGGGCGCACCGGGAGCGGACGGTCAACCCGGGCCACCCGGACAGGATGGTGCTCCAGGTCCGCCCGGCCAGCCGGGACCACCCGGGCCCCCCGGAGAGGAAGGCCAACCGGGACAGGATGGTGAGCCTGGACTCCAGGGGCCGCCCGGGGCTCCTGGCCCGAATGGTCTCAACGGTGCACCTGGCGAACAAGGTCCGAAAGGCGACCCCGGAGAACCAGGTCTCAAGGGTGATCCTGGTGAACCGGGTCCTCAGGGCGAACCGGGAGAACCTGGTCCAAAGGGGGACCCCGGCGAGCAAGGCCCGAAAGGTGACCCGGGAGAACAGGGACCACCCGGGCCGGAGGGCCCGCCCGGAGGCGGATCTGGCGTTCCGGGGCCGGAAGGACCGCCAGGACCACAGGGGGAGCCTGGTGAGCAGGGGCCGCCGGGACCACCCGGAGAGCAGGGAGAACAGGGCCCGCCCGGTCTACAGGGCGAACCCGGTATCGCCGGCGAGGCTGGACCTCCAGGACCAGAGGGTCCTCCGGGTGAAGCGGGCCCAGCCGGTCCCCAGGGCGATCCGGGAGAACCAGGGCTCGTCTGGCAGGGTGAGTGGAGCGCGGCGACGCCGTATGTTGCCGGCGATGCCGTGAGTCACGGTGGGAGCGCCTGGATCGCGACGAGCGACAACATCAACCAGGAGCCGGGAGTTGGCGCTGACTGGGATCTGCTGGCGAGCCGTGGGGAGACGGGACCAGCCGGATCCGGTGGTTCGGGTGGCGGTTTCCCGGATACCTATCTCGTCGTAACCGAGACGAGCCAGGGCAGCACGGTCCAGATCGACGGCACGACCTATCGGGAGCATATCGCCCTTTGCGACGCTGGGGACAAGGTTCTCTCCGGTGGATTCTGGAAGAACCCTCGACGGAATCTCGTCTACCAGTTCTCCGAGCCACTGATGGACGTCAACGGTCAGCAGGGTTGGCATGTAGTCTTCGGCAACACGAGCGACGTCTGGTACGCGATGGCGCTGTGTGCCGATACTACGCCGTAGGCCGAGGCCTCTCCCGATAGGGTGATTGCGTCATTCTGTGGTTTGTCCGATGGCGAAATACTCGCCAAGTACGTGTCGGCGTGGCATGCAGCTGGTCGCGGGTTCGAATAAGCATCGTTCCCCTGGGAACTGTCTCGCTGCCTCGCTGGCCTGTGCTGGAGGCCCGGCTAGCGGGCCTGGCGCCAGGCTTCGTACTCTTTCCGTCCTTTTTCCGAGAGCGGGTAATAGGTGCGGAGATCGCCGCCTTCGGCGAGACGCATCCGTGAGAATTCCTCCCATTCGGCGTGCTGGCTGGCTTTCTCCACCAGCGCCGGGGCCAGCTTGGCCGGCACCACCACCGCGCCGTCGTCATCGGCGACGATCAGGTCGCCGGGTATGACCAGCGTGTCGCCACAGGCGATCGGCACGTTCACCGCAAACGGCATCAGGTCGGTCTGGGTATGGAAGTTCGGGGTGACACCTTTGAGCCAAAGGCCGAGCCCAAGTTCTTGGGCTTCGGGGAAGTCGCGAATGCATCCGTCGATGACGACGCCGAGACCGCCCCGTCCCTTGAAGTAGGTCAGCATCATCTCGCCGAAGACGCCGCTGCCGAGGTGGCCGCGCGCGTCGACGACGACGATGTCGCCGGGCTGGGTGTGATAGAGCACATGCCGGTGGAGTTGCCGCTCTGGATCGGCGTACTCGTCCTCGTCATACTGGTCTTCCCGTTTCGGCATGAATTGGAGGGTAAGAGCTGGACCGACGACAGCCTTGCCCGGCGTCCAGGTGGTGATGCCGCGCAAGTGAGCGTCGCGGATGCCAAGCCGGTAGAGATCGCCGCTCGCCGTGGCGCTGCCGATTCCGGCCAGCCCATCGATCAATGTGCGATCCGGCCGCTCGATATCGGATGTCTCGATCGTCATATCATCCGCCCGTTCGGTGCCGACGTCTGAACGCGGTCGCGTCCGGAGTCGGATATCTGGAGATGCGAGGCGAGTGTAGCATCAGGCACAGGGCGTTCAACGAGGAATGTGTCGGACGTCGGACCTCATGGTCCCGCCGCACACAGACGTGCTTCGGCTCTGAACGACTCTCAAACCGGATACTTGTGGTGCCCCGAACAGATGGAATCAATGCAAATCGGTCCTGGAGATCGCTCCCAGGACCGCCTCGCTGTGTTCCATTGTGGGGATAGTCTGCTAGTGAGCCGCCAGGGACTCGAACCCCGAACCCGCTGATTGAGAGTCAGCTGCTCTGCCAATTTCGCCTGCAAAGATTCCCGTAAATATCAGAAAAACGAAGTCTGACAACGTCGGCGAACCGTCTGATTTTTGCTGCAGAAATCGTACGCCATTAAAGCGCTGCGGGCACAATTGGCACCGAGGCGTTCAGTCTCTAAGACCATTACTAGCTTTCTTCATCCGATGCTAATCCCAGTAGTAGCTCTTTGTCGATATTGGTGGGATCGGCGAACCGTGAATTGGTGACGATGAGCCAGATTATAGATCTCAAGTAGTCAATAGCAAGCTTGAGGGAACTGTGCCTGCCAGCGAAAGATACAGTTCCAGATACGCCGCCCGAGCCGTGTACTATTGCGGACCTCTCGTTGTATATATCGCGAACATCCCTCGCAACTTCGCCAGGATCCTTCACTGGATGTGCCGCGAGTTGAGAGAGTGCCCCTGCTCTCATCCGTAGCTTGTAACTGAGATTTCCGTGTTCTCGATCCGACAAGAGCGCTTCGATTCCGAGGATACCTAAGGGAGTGGTATCCAAGAAGAGCGCCCGGCTGTTCTGAAAGGTAGTTGCGGATCACGTTGACGCCGTCTTCAACGGCTGATGAAACGATAGAAAAGAGCTCCGGCTTTGCTGGATCGCCACTTGTCACGTTAGATCCCCTCTCTGTCTTGCGCGCAGCTTCAGTGTGACAGAATCTCAGGTCGCACCAAGCGCCGAAACCAGCCACTCACATTGACGGCGAGCACCGATTGCAATTTCGAAGTACGACATTGCTTTGATCCGGAGCGACTCATCGCTCGACAGTAGGGGATCTACTTTGCCACCGATCACGACGACTTCGATCCGCCCACTGGGAAGATGGCTGCGGATGATGTCGCGGTATCGCTCTGCCTGTGCAACGTTGTCTCGATTTATCGTCTCGCTGGGGCGTTTCAGTTCCACCAGCACGTACCTGTCGTGGATACCCGCTAGGAAGAGATCCGGGCGCTTCAGCGCATGCTCGCCCGAGTACTCCTTATGGAAGACATTGCGAATGAGTGTAGAAAGGCTTCTGTTCGATGTAACGAGTTCATACTCTGATCCTAGTAGCCAGAGGTTGACCTCTAATGCTTGGTGAATACCGGATAGCTCGAGTGTCGCTGGATCACTCAGCATCGATTCAAAGCGGTCGATAACCACCAGCCGCTGGCGAGCGCGCGTGGCTATGCCGTTGATCTGGTAGAAGCCCCATTCCTCGAGGAGATCTGCAAGTTCGTTGACATCGGCAGCCGAAGCCTCTTGGATGCGCTGCACGAGCAGCCAGTATTCATCCTGCTCGAATGCATCGAGCACGAGTTCGGCAATATCGTGCTTTCTTTCGGGGAGATCGTCGTAGAAGCGGGTGAAGACTCGAAGCAGCGCGCGCCGCGCTAGCTCTCGCCGCGCAGGGGGAAGCCGCTCGATCTGCTCCCGATAAGCGTTAACGAATTCTTCTTGCGTTCCACCTGATTCCTCGTCGCGTCGGTGGAGGATTGCTTTCTTCAGCCAGGAGCGACTCGCCTCGACAAAGGCTTGGTAATCTACGTTGTTCTCGTTCCAGTCTGCCCAGTTTGGCAGAACAGCATCAGTCAAGTGATCGGCATTGATTTCGCCATAATACCGATTGCGAATTGAACCTGGGATTTCGGGATCATCTTCCAACCCGAAGAACGTTGGGGGACCGATTGCTCGACCGCGTACGCGAATGACGATTCCTGGCTCAGCGATTTCCCGTGGGCGGGTCGTAACCCAGATACTTCCTTCTACCTCCTCACCGCCGGGGAGTGAAATCACGATCTGCTCTTCCGGAGCATCCAACGAACTGGGAGTAAGAGGAACTCCATCAATCACAATCTTGAAGTCATCCCGCACACCAAACTCGCGTAGAAGGAGCCGCCGGAGCTTACCTGCATCGGGAAATGCAAGATTCCTTCGGAGATTTGAGAGAGTAACGGTCGTACCAGATGCCGCATCCACCCCTGTAGTTTCAATAGGGATCGTGATCTGTTCGAGCGAGGAACCGTGGCGATCGATATCCTCAAGGCTTAGAACGAGTCGGCTTCGTCGAGCCTTTATCGATGTCGTTTCGACTGTCATCGTCTGAGCGACAGCAAGACCAGCGAACTTGCCGATGCCCCGTCTGCCGCGCACCGTTCGACCCTTATGAGTTTTCAAGCCGTGTCTTGCTGTTCGATCATAGCCAACGTTGAGATACTGATTGCGTATGTCTTGGGGGCTCATACCGTAACCTGTATCGGAGACTACGAGCGGATCTGGGTGCATTGGCTGTGGGAGGGCGATTTCTACCGACGATGCGTCGGCATCCCAAGCGTTCGCGATCAGTTCCTTTAGAGCTTCCTCAGACGATCGATACTGCCCACCCAGCACCTCTAAGAGATTGGCATTGAACCGAAGTTGGGCTGCTTCTGTCACGTCTTCCTCCTGCCATCAAGGCAGTTACCGACGCAGGTGCATCACGACACACGCGATTTCGTTTGCGTCTCTAGCCACTCGGGTCGGGTCGACTCGTCATGTGCGAGAGATGGATCGGCTGGCGGCGGGTCGAGGTGGGTCTGGTAGGGAACAACGGTCTGCATCGCCTGCGTCATGGCACCGTAGATCTCGAGGATCGTGTCTTTGGTGCGGTAGGTGCGGCTAGAACTTCTTCGAGGCATTCGACGTTCTGAAAATGGCAACCTAATACATCAATATAAAACACCACATTGAGTGCCACATATGTCCCTTATGCTTGCCAAATATTGTTGTAAGTGAGCCGCCAGGGACTCGAACCCCGAACCCGCTGATTAAGAGTTCGGGGCAGCACATCCGCCGGTGTTCATGATTGTCCGTTTTCCCCACAAGAATGGGAATTCTCGTCCAGAATTGTTCATCAGAGTACTGCGAAGTTCGGTCACTTGGTCGTCAATTTGGTCGTCAAGGTCGTAACGTCCGCCATATCGATGTTGGCCCTTGAGAATGGCGATTTGCGACGTGCCACCACGCCATATTGATGACGAAAAAGAGGTTCCTTTGACGCGTACGACCTGATTCGTGGCCCAGTTCTTCGATCTTTGTCTTGAGCGGAGTCAGCAGCTAGTCTCCTTTGACTCACAAGTATTTCGCAGAACGCCGATACCCTCAATTTCGATCTCGATCGTGTCGCCTGGTGACCATGGGCCCGACGCCTTCCGGGGTTCCCGTCATTATCACGTCGCCGGGATAAAGAGTCATGACATCCGTGATCGCTGCGATGAGCGTCTCGCATTTGAATATGAGGTTTCTCGTATGACTGTCCTGCTTTAACTTCCCCGTTCAGACGTGACTGGATCTTCACGTTGTCTGGGTCGAGATCAGTCTCACGACTGGTCCGAGTGGGGCAAACGTATTGAATCCCTTGGCTCGCACCCATTGCCCGTCCTTGCGCTGGTAGTCTCGATGAGAGACGTCGTTTCCGCACGTATATCCGAGTACGAAATCCAGTGCGTCTTCTTCGACACCCGGTACGCTTCGCGTCCCATGACAACGCACAATTGGCCTCGTAATCGATCCGCTTTGCAGCCGGGAGCTTGATCACCTCATCGTGTGCCAGCAATGCCGTCGTCGGTTTCATGAAGATGACCGGTTCGGTCGGAGTCTCGCGGGTTGGACTGTTTCCGGTGACGTGGAGGGCATAGTTCAGGCCGATCGCTACGATCTTCTGGGGCTCAACCGGAACAAGAAGGCTCGCGTCATCTAGTGGCCCGATGCGCTCCGTCTGTGAGTCCAGAGAATGGCGTTCCCTCAGCTCCGTAAAGCTCGCCATCTTCCACGATGCCGTAGGCTGGCATTCCATCGTCCATGTATCGTCGAATTTCAATTCTGTGCTCCTGTCATTACTGAATGCCGCAACGTGCTGGTCACGCTGATAGCGCAACAGCCGGACGTCGCGTGATCAGTCTGTTTTCGATTGACGCCGTCGCATACTCCACTTGAGCTGGTGATTGCTCGACGGTCGAGGCCTGCATCTTCCGTGCATGCTCACCCATCGTGCGGATGTGGTTTCGCATCGCCCGGGCTGCACCGTCCGGATCACGGTCGACCATTGCCGCGTACACCTCACGGTGCCCTTGAATTTTCAAATCAAATGTCTCGTACTCATCAGGCTCGTGCTGCACGAGCTTATTCAACAGGCTATTGAGCGCGATCATCATGGCACGCAGAAAAGCGTTTCCGGAAGCGTGGCCTATTGTGAGGTGAAACAGGTCATTTGACTCACGGATCTGATCCACATTTGATGCCGTGGCCATCTGATCGATCGACTGCTCAAGTGCCATGAGTTGCTCTTCGGTAATCCGGGAAGCTGCTAGACGGGCGACACCAACCTCGACGATCTGACGAGCTTCACGCAGATTCTCGCGGGATTTGTCCCCGATAATGAAGAGTGTACGGAGCGCTCCTACAACATGCGGTATGGCACCAGTTCCAACAAAGAGCCTGCCGGACGGCCGCGGCGTGTCTCAAGCAAGCCGGAATACTCGAGAACGCGTATTGCTTCTCGCATTGTTGGACGACTTACCCCGAAATGTTCTGCTAGATCGGTCTCTCCGGGAATACGATCGCCCGGTTCTGCTCCACTTTCTGACAACCACTCTACGACCGCCCAATAGATCTGCTCCGCATGTCGGCCAGAACTAACTACACGCGGCAAACTCTCAATCGCCATCTTCGAATATGGTCCGTTCCGTCGTGTCTCAGTGCGAAAACCCTCATCTGCTCCAATTGATCGTATGGCATCACAGGAATGCAGTCAAAACACTCTGTACTTGATTCGGGCATTTCCCCATGCTCTTGACAACAATAGGTTAAACAGTTAAATCATATAACTATTATCTTAGCTTGTGACCTCATCCGCTCGGGGCGACCGCAGCTGCGGGTGTTGATCTAAGCAGAGGGACTGCGGTACTTGCAGTCGTCGTCTTGGGCGTTGAAGCGGAGGCCCGTCTTTAACAGAGGGGCACGAATGGGAAGGGAAGTGAAGTGGTGAGAGTCGTTCGATTCCTCCATGCGGAAGGTCCGAAGTACGGGGCGGTCGACCCTGGTGGCTCCGTCCGATCTATCCACGGTTCGCCCTTCAGCGAGGATCATTCGCTCGGCGATGTTATAGGGCAGATCGATGATCTCGAACTTCTTGCGCCCTGCGAGCCGACAAAGATAATTTGCATCGGTCGGAACTATGCCAGCGCAGTCCGTGCCCGTGGCAGCGACCTCCCGACCAGTCCGGTGGCTTTTCTGAAGACACCCAACTCCGTTGTAGGTCCGGATGCAAACGTCATCCGGCCGGCAGGAGTTGACGAGTTCGTCTACGAGGGCGAACTCACCGTAATCATTGGCGAACGAGCTTCGCACGTTGATGCCGATGATGCGTGGGATCACATCTTCGGGTACACGTGTGGCAATGACATGACCGTGCGCGATTGGCAAGCAACAGACGCGCATTGGACGAGAGCGAAGGCGAGCGACACGCTGTGTCCGCTCGGCCCGTGGATCGAAACCGAGGTCGATCCGACGGACCTGTCGCTCAAAGCCTGGGTGAACGGCGAGCTACAGCAGGACGGCCGAACGAACGACCTGATCTTCAGTATCCCCTCTATCATTGAATATCTCACACAAACCATCACCCTGGAGCCGGGCGACGCCATTTTGACCGGCACGCCGCTAGGTGCTCAAGCACTAGTGGATGGCGACGTCGTCGAAGTGGAGATAGAAGGGATCGGCAAGCTGCGAAACACGATTATCCAGGCTCAATAACGTCTCGCCGATACGGAAAGGACCATCCGAATGCTGATTGAGCAGTCATTCGAAATCGATGCGCCGCGTGAGGCGGTCGCTTCCTTCTTGGAACAACCTGAGCGAATGCTCTATTGCGTGCCTGGTGTTGAGGAAGTGGAGCCGACCGATCACGGTACCTACAAGGCAACTCTGAAGGCGAAGGTCGGGCCGATTAGAGCCGCTTTTACTGGAGAAGTCTCGATTGATGCAAGTCAGAGCCCGGATCTCATCACCGCTTCCGGCGAGGGCCGGGACCGGGCTACCGGAACGATCGCGAAGGTGACGCTCGATGCGAAGCTGCTTGAAGATGAGTCAGGCGTCACGACGGTTCAGAGTTCCGCCGATGTCGCGCTTCGCGGGAGGTTGGGACAGTTCGGGACTGGGGTCATTCAGGCGATTGCAGGTGAGATGATCGAGCAGTTCGCAAAGTGTGTAGAACAGCGGTGTATGAACGAAGACATGTCTGATGAGGCGATGGACGAAGTTTCCCCCAATCTCGCTTCGGCTGCCGTTCGAGGCGTCGCACGGAGTGCGGCCTCCAAAATCAGTTCGATTCGCCAGCGTGACGACAAGAAGGACGAGTGATCGTGGAAATACATCACCCGCATTCGCTGGAAGAGCTATTCGCCACTCTAGATGGCGCCGATGGTGAAGCGAAGATCGTCGCCGGTGGTACAGCTCTCGTACTCATGCTTCGGCAAGGATTGATCGCTCCTAGCCGAATTGCGAGCCTGCAACGTATTGAGGGTTTGAACGAGATCGTGGAGCGCAACGGATACGTCGCAATCGGTGCGACGGCGACGTTGCGTGAGGTCGCCGCGACAGAACTGGTGCGGGCCAACGCCCCGGCCCTGGCCACTGCCTGCGGACTTGTCGGGAACATTCGAATCAGAAATGCTGGAACGCTCGGCGGCAACATTGCGGAAGCTGATTACGCTTCGGACCCGCCGGCGGCACTCGTAGCCCTCGGTGCGAGTGTCGAAATTGCGGGCCCGGATGGCCTCCGCGTTTCGACGGTAGAGGACCTATTCACTGGTTTCTACGGCACCACGCTTGATTCGACCGAAGTTATTACGTCGATTCTCATTCCGATCTCTCCCGAAATGACTCGTCAAGCGTATGTCAAATACCGTAGCCGATCATCGGAAGATCGCCCCTGTGTTGGAGTCGCTGTCTGGATGCGCTTGGAGGAAGACAGCGAGACCGTAGGAGAACTCCGCGTCGCCGTGGGTGCGGCAGCGTCTACGCCTCAGCGCTTCACCGATACTGAGCGCCTCGCCCATGGCACGGTCCTCGAAGAACTACCGATCGAGCAGATTGCAGATGGCTATGCGGAGCAGATCGAAGCGTTGGAGGATTTTCGGGGTAGTGCCTGGTATCGCAAGCAGATGACGCGTGAGTTCGTCCGACGCGCAGTCGACTCGATTGTGGGTGAAGGGAAGGTTGCCTGATATGACTGACAACAGTCGCAATCGGGTTGGACAGCCGATGCCGATGCTCGATGCCGAAGAACGTGTGATCGGGACGGTGAAGTTCACGCTCGATCACATGGTGCCAGATATGGCGCACGCCCGTATTCTGCGAAGTCCCTATCCGCACGCTCGCATCCTTGAAATCGATACGAGTCTTGCCCTACAGCGTCCGGGCGTGATTTGCGTGCTGACCGGTGAAGACTTTGGTCCCGAAAGCGGGATCAATCCCTGGTATGGACAACGGCGGAAAGACCAACCGATTGTCGCCATAGGCAAGGTGCGCTACGTCGGCGACCCAGTCGCGGTGATCGTTGCCGAAACGGAGGAGATTGCAAGCGAGGCGTTATTCGATGTCGTTGTCGAGTATGAAGAGCTCCCATTTGTCGTGGACGCGACCGATGCAGCCAAAGCCCAAGCACCGACAATCCACGACGAATGGCCGGACAATGAGTGTGGGGCCTGGCACCTCGAGCATGGCGATATCGAATCAGCCTGGCAAGACGCGGATCATGTCTTCGAAGGCGTATTCACGAGCCCGTCTGCGAATCATGTCCCGATGGAGCCCCATGTCTCGGTTGCGCAGTGGAGCGACGACGACGGATCGGCAGAAATCTGGACATCGACTCAATCGCCGCACGGCGTCCACGGGGCGCTCGTTGAGATTCTCAATACTCAGCCGGAGAAAGTCCGCGTTCATACTTTCAATCTCGGCGGTGGCTACGGCGCAAAGGGGGGCGTGAAGCTGGAGCCGATGGCGGTTTGTGCGGCGCGAAAGGCCGGGCGACCAGTACGCATCGCGCTTACGCGAGAAGAGGTGTTTCAAACCATTGCCAAGCATGCCGCCACCATTCGCATCAAGACCGGAGTAAAGAGCGACGGCACCTTCGTGGCTCGTGAAGTCGATGTTCTTTGGAATGCCGGCGCATACGCTGTTTCCTCGCCACGGGCCACTCAGCAGGGGATGGTTCGTGCTCCAGGCCCCTACCGTACCCCTAACGTCCGAGTAACCTCGCACGCTTACTACACCAATACCGTTCCAACCGGTCCATTCAGAGGCGCTATGACTTCCCAGGTCTGCTGGGCGTATGAGCAGCAGACCGACGAGATAGCCAGCAATCTCGGTATTGACCCGATTGAGTTACGGCGGAAGAACTTGCTCCGTGATGGCGATACCTACGCCACAGGAGAAGTGTTCCCGCACGTACATTACCTGGACTTGCTTAGTGAAGTCGCTCAGGCAATCGACTGGACGCCTGAGGACGCTGCCGTCCAGTGGGATGGGCGATCAAGGGTTGCCCGCGGCAAAGGAGTCGCATTGCTGATCAAGCACACCGCTACCCCGTCGCGCTCCGAAGCCCGTGTACAACTCAACTCTGATGGAGCGTGTCAGGTCTTTTCCAGTAGTGTGGAGATGGGTCAAGGTGCCCGAACGACACTCTTGCAGTTCGTGTCTGATGAGCTTGGAATCCCTCTCGAGAATATTCAAGCAATCCAGCCTGATACGGCCTTTACCCCATTCGACACTACGACGAGTTCCAGTCGAACAGCCTATTCAATGAGCTTTGCCCTGCGTGAAGCCTCGAATGATCTGAAGGAGCAATTGGCAAAAGTCGCGGCTCCGCTCCTGGAGGCCAGCGCCGCTGACGTTGAGGTTCGTGATGGGGGAGTGCGTGTCACAGGGAGCCCGGAAGCGGGGCTTAGTTACGCCGAGGTGCTATCAGAAGCTCAACTCTCCGAGCTGGCCGGCGAAGGTGTATTTCAGAGTCCAGAAGGATATGGCGTCCTTGATGATAAAGGTCAAGGCATCGCCAGCGTCCACTGGCACGAAGGTGCGGTTGGGCTGGAAATCGAGGTCGACACTACTACTGGCAAGGTGTCGATCGTGAACTGCCACGCGGCTTCATATGCTGGACGAATCCTGAATCCCGTGATGGTTCGGCAGCAGAACGAGGGCAACGTGATCATGGGCATTGGCCCGTCCTTGTTCGAGGAGTATGTCTACGACAGCGGGCAGCTCGTTAATCCAAATCTCTCCGACTACATGATCCCATCGTTTCTCGACCTCCCAGCGAAGCTCACAAGCCGGTCGCTGGAAAGCAATAAGCCCGATGCAGAGATTCACGGTGTTGGTGAGATGACGCTGCCAGTGGTAGGCCCAGCATTAGGCAACGCCTTGTACCACGCTACGGGCGTCCGGGTCTATGACCTCCCGTTGACGGCCGAGAGAGTCTTCCGCGCGCTGCATGCCGATGATTTGGAGGAGGTTTCGTGAGCGAGGAAAAGGTGACGGTCAAACTAACGATCAACGGAGAGGAGCGGACGCTCGGCGTATCCAGCAACGAAACCCTCGTCGCGAGTCTTCGGAGGGAACTCGGCCTCACGAGTGTGCGCACAACCTGCGACATTGGTATCTGTGGAGCATGCACGGTACTGCTTGACGGGCTACCGGTGAGCGGGTGTCTGGTTCTGACATCGTTGTGCGATGGACGGTCGATCTTGACATCCGAGGGATTACTCGAGGATGGTCGAATCGTCGACCCAGTTCAGCAAGCGTTCGTTGAGAACAGCGCCTTCCAGTGTTCCTATTGCATCTCCTGCAATGGTCCTAACGGCCCGAGCACTCTTGAAAGACAATCCAGCCCCGACAACCAAGGAGATTCGCGAATACCTTGCGGGCAACCTTTGTCGGTGCGGATCCCACCCCCACGTGATCGAAGCAGTCCAATCTGTCGTCTTAAACCGGGGGAAGGAGTAACCACAACGATGCACAGTCAGACAGCTGAACGAACCGAACATGCAGAAACCAGTCAGACCAAGATCCGCATTGATGGCGTGAACAAGCACTTTGAATGGACCAGTAGCGGTGTCCATCACCATGTCCATGCCCTTCAAGACATTGACCTCGAGATCCGCGAGGGGGAATTCCTCGCCGTAATCGGCCCGAGTGGATGCGGCAAGACGACGCTTCTGAGAATCATCGGCGGCCTGGAGACTCATGAATCTGGCGTTGTGCAAATTGACGATGCGCGTGTTACGGGACCTGGCCCGGACCGGTCAATCGTCTTCCAAACATTTGGCCTGTTTCCCTGGAAGACCGTATATGACAACGTCGCGTTTCCACTCAAGATGCGCAATCTGCCAAAGGACGAGATTCGCGAGCGATGCGAGCACTACCTCGAAATGGTCGGATTGAGCCGCTTTCCACAGAGCTACCCGCATCAGCTATCAGGAGGTATGCAGCAACGAGTTGGACTGGCGCGTGCGCTGGCCACCGATCCGGAAATTCTCCTGATGGACGAACCGTTCGGCGCCATCGATGCCCAGACCCGAGAGTTGATGCAAGAAGAACTGATGCGCATCTGGGCAGGCAGCCGAAATACGGTGATGTTTATTACCCACGACCTCGATGAGGCCGTCTATCTTGCCGACCGGATCGTCGTTCTGACCCGTGGTCCTGGAAGAGTTCGTCAGATCATCGATGTGAACTTGCCGCGCCCTCGCTGGGAATATGACGTGCGTAGTCACGAACGGTTCGCCGAGGTGCGCCGCGCCATATGGGACATGCTCCGAGGTGATCTCATCGAAGAGGAACGGGAAGCGGGGATGAATGTCAATTCGGGTACCTAGCGCTACGCAGATTAACAATGATCCTCGACTGCGGAGCATCGCCCATGCAGTGGTCTTTATAGCTTTTCTCGCTACCTGGGAGATCTATGGCCGGCTCGGTAACTCGGTTATCTTGCCACCGTTCTCACAGGTCATTACAGCGTTCTGGGACCTGCTTACTAGCGGCCGGCTATTCGAAGCACTACTGCCGAGTCTGCGACTGCTTGCCCTGGGATTCGCGTCGGGAATCGCGGCCGCAATGGTAGTAGGAATACTGATCGGTCGCTCCCGTCTCGCTGATCTAACGATCGGGCCATACCTCGCCGCGCTATACGCAACGCCGAGCGTAGCACTCGTCCCGCTGATCCTTGTCTGGTTCGGGTTCGGCACGACGGGCAAAGTCTTCGTCGTGTTCCAGTCGGCGTTCTTCCCGATGCTCTACAACGTCGTCACCGGGGTACGAGCAACGCCCTCAGACCTCATGGATGTGGCGAAATCCTTCGGCGCACGTCGATGGGATAGCCTCACACAAGTCATTTTGCCATCCATGGTCCCCTTCATCTTCGTTGGCTTGCAACTGAGTATTGGCCGTTCGGTCGTAGGAATGGCAGTCGCGGAAGTCTATCTCCGGCTCGGAGGTATCGGAGGCTTGATCAACGCCTTCGGCTCACGATTCATCACCGATTACCTTATCGCGTCGATCCTGGTGCTGCCCGCATTGGGACTCGGACTCTCGAAGTTTGTGGGACTGATGGAACGGCGGGTTGCTCCGTGGAAGGTCGTATAGGCGAAATGGAGGTTTGCGGAACAGTAGAACATTGCTTCGAATCCAGGGGGCCAGCAATCAGAATAGATCCGCGTAGTTGGTCAATCGGAAAGTATTGAGGAGGGAAGAACGGGATGTTTCGGATCGGACGAAGTAAACGGTTTATGAATCATTTCCGGCTGCTTGGGGTGCTCATGTTGCTACTCACCATGGTGGCGGCCTGTGGCGGCGATGACGATGATGACGAGTCAGCTTCACCTACGGCAACAGAGGCTTCGAGTGCTAGCGAAGATCCCACGCCGACAACTGGAACCGACTGGAGGAAGATTCCTCGGATGAGCAGTCAGCTGGCGAGGATAACTTCGGGATTGACCTTTCTGGTGTTGATCTCCGGCTGACCGGTGCGCAGCCGTCGGCTCTCCGAGTGTCACCTACCGCATGGTCGACTTCATGGAAGAGTGGGGCGCCAGCATTGACCAGATCGAGCTGACCCAACACGACCGAGCCCAGGCGCTGATCGTCAGACCGACCTTGCCGGTGGAGGAACGGACGAGCTTATTCTCGGTGCGGCGGCAGGTGCCGACATCGTTGTCGTCGCGAGCACGCAAGACAAGATGGACTACGTGCTCGTTGCCCAGAGCGACATCACCTCGGTTGAGGAGTTGGATGGTGGAATCGGCATGTTTGGTCCTGCCGGCTACGACGCCCTGCTCTCGCGCCTTACCATCCGCAATGCGGGCATGGAGCTTTCTGGATGTGAACTTTGTCCAGATTGGTGGAAGCGGAGACCGTTCTGCGGCGTTGCTCGCTGATCGCATTGACGCGGCTACCATCTTCATCAGTGACTGGTTTGAGCTTGAGGCTCGGGACGATGTTGATCTCAACGCGCTGGCGTTCATGAACGAGTTGATCGACACATCCACCAAGTCCACGATCAACACCAGCAGAGAGTTCGACGAAAATCCAGAGGTGATGTTCGCGCTGGCCTGTGCCAACCTCGAAGCCTACGAGTGGTTCAACACGGACAAGCAGGCGTTCGTCGACTACACATTGGATCTCGTCGAGGGGTCGACTGAGGAAGCGACCAGCGACCTCTACGACCTGTTGATTGAAATCGACATGTACCCGATGGATGTGAATGAGCTGCTGGAGGTGGAGGGTGTCCAGGCCATCGCCGACATCATGCTCGAGAGTGGTGATGTGGAGAATCCGGTTGATGCAGCAGAGCTTTGCTGACCGGTCGTACCTAGAAGACGCCGCAGCCGCCGGTTGTGGGAGCCAGTACTGTTCTGTAGGCATTCTTTCAGATATTCTGACACTTCCCGGTGGTCACTACCATCGGGAAGTGTCCGGTCACTACAAGATGGCCTAAAGGTTGATCTGAAGCAATCCCAAGAAGATCTGCCAAAGGGTGAGGAGAAGTTGATATGGGCGTTCAGCCGGTGGCATTTGCAGGAGGAAAAGACGTCGCTGAAGATGATCTGGGATTCTTGCAGCGGCTTTACCGCTTTCTCTATCGTCCGGCGTTGATTCTGCCATCGATTGCATTCGTCGCCTCATCGCGCTATGGCAGTGGATGTCAGGACGAATCGACCCGCCACTGTTCCCATCACCTTGGCGAGTCGTGTTGGCATACCGGGAGCTGATCTCTAATGGTGTGCTCTGGCCAGCATTACTTACGACTCTCGAGACCCTGTTTCTCGGGTTCGCAATCGCTGCGGTTATTGGACTTGTCCTGGGCGTGCTAACTGACGAATACCGCTATTGCATTCCCTCTTGTCTCCATATATCGAAGCGCTGTATGCAACACCGCGCGTTGTCATTGTTCCTCTAATCATCCTCTGGTCTGGCATTGGTGACACTGGTCGGCTGGTGCTCGTTGTCATGGGGACGTTCATTCCTATCATGGTCAACACAACCATTGGGATACAAAATGCTCGTCGAGATTTGATCGAAGTCGGCTATGCGTTTGGCGCAAATGAACGCCAACTCGTTTGGCACGCAATTCTTCCAGGTGCGGTTCCCTATATCATCGCCGGCGTCAGGGTCGGTATTGGTCGCGCGTTGGTCGGTGTGGTCATCGCTGAAATCTTCCTGGATCTCACGGGGCTTGGTGGTTTGATCCAGACCCGAGGTCTCATACTTCCGGGTTGATCGGATGCTTGCCGGAGTGTTGATCACGCTCTTCTTGGGACGATTCTCAGCGCTGTAATGGGGCAAGGTCGAAGATCACTTCTCTGTCTGGCGCTGAGCGTGCAATAAGCCTAATCGCGAAGGTGCGACATATCCCGCTGGTCAGATCTACCGGTATATCAAGATAGAGTGATATACCGGTAGAGCATCGCTCGTGAGCCCCGCGTCTGACAGATGTCCTTGATCGCGCTCGCCACTTTCGTAGAGCGCCTGACCTGGGCCAACTTGCGATTGTCGAGCGCGCGGCCGGCTCAGGTCCGTTCGCGGATCAGTTCGCGCTCGAATTCGGGCCAGCGCCCCCGAAGATGTGGAAGATCAGATTGCCACCCGAGGTCGCCGTGTCGATCTGCTCGGTCAGGCCCGGAAGGCGATCCCTTCCTATTAAGCGCGGTGATGAGATCGACCAGTCTGGGCGCTATCTCCCAGTCGGTCAAGACGCCAGACGACGAGCGTGTCGCCGGGCCGCAGGTGGTCTAGCGCGGCAACCAACTGGGGACGGTTCGCCTTGGCGCCGGAGATGGTGTCGGCGAAGATGCGCCTGCGGCCAGCTTCCCCAGCGCATCACACTGAAGCGAGAGATCCTGGTCGCATGTCGAACACGCGCAAAGCCGATCCGCATAGTCCAGCTATCGACTCGTAACCCGTCCGGAATTGCAGGATCTGAGACGCGCGTACCCGTCTAGCTCTCACGGGGTAATGTCCATGCTACGCTAACTCATCATCCAAATTCATGCCGGGTATCAGATGGCCGGGTCTGTAACGGACGATCTGATCTCTCTTCCAAAGTCAACGCTCATATCAGATACTTGAATTGACGCTGGAAAACAGGGACAGGAGGCGACCATGGTTGCTGGACGGATGCGTGGCAAAGCTGCTCGGGACCAGGCTGTCCTCACCGCGATCGAGCGCTTCAACGCCGCGTTCAATGCGCAGGACATCGAGGCGACGATGGCCATGATGACCGATGACTGCGTCTTCGAGAACACGTCGCCCGCGCCAGACGGGACGCGTTGCGTCGGCCAGGAGGCAGTGCGCCGGGAGTTCAGCGCCTTCTTCGCCAACTCATCGTCGGCGACGTTCGAGGTTGAGGAGCAGTTCGCTGCCGGCGACCGTTGTGTCGTGCGTTGGACATACCGCTGGATTGATGATTGTGGCGTGCCTGGCCACGTGCGCGGTGTCGATGTCTTTCGCATCCGCGATGGGAAGGTGGCGGAGAAACTCTCGTACATCAAGGGCTAGTGCCCCATCTCATGCATGATGAATTCATCCCGGCAGCCGGGACGGATACCGTCAATGGCTGTGGCAATGAAGTGGTGGGTACGCGAATGAGTGAGCATGTACCGGCTGTGGCGGCATTTCTCGACGGGCTCGTTAGCGGCGAGTGGCAGCCGATGGAGCCGCACTATCGTGACGATGTGATCTTCCAGGGTACCGTGCCCCGCTGGTATTTCGCCATTGAGGGCAGGCAGAACGTCATCGAGCAGATGGGCGGCTGGTTCCCCTTCTCCGGAGAACTGAGCGATCTGCAAGTGATGGAGAACGGGGAAGGCGCGGTTGTCGAGTTCGAACGCCGCTGGCTCCGCCCTTCCGACTCCAGCGCGGCAGGGAACGAGACAGTCGGTGTGCGGCAAGCGCACATCTTCCTGTTCGACGAGGAAGGGCGCATCCGCGAGCAGCACGGCCATTGTGCCGGCATCTGGGACAACGCGACGTTCGAGGAGATCGAACAGGCTCACGCCACTGTCTAAGCAACACGGGAGCCGCTCAAAAGCCATTCCACAGCGCAAGATCTGAGTCGCAGGGCCGGTTCCTGGCTCGCATTGAAGCATATAATGTGGCTAAGCTGTAAGTGTCTATGAACGATCTCAGCGGGCCGTTCAGCCAGATACGCTTAGAAGACGGCGTTCCAAAGAACGTGCCATGCCCAACAACATGCCTGGTAGGAGCGCTACTTCTTCAGCCACGTCAGCTGTCAGCACTCCGGTGTTGACCGCTATCGGGGGTGGCGTCCTCAGGATAGTTGGCAACACCAACAAAGAAAGGAGCCGTTTCGATTTCAGCGTGGATGTCGCTCTTTCTCTCGAGCAGCTTCAACCCCATCTCTTGAAGGAGTAGGGAATATCACGCATGATCCGAGGATTCGCACTGTCCAGATGAAGGTCCGCTTGCAGCCGAAGAGCCTGGTGATTGGCGGATAGGGTGTATCGCTCGATACACAACGCCATCGAACCCTGAACTAACTTCGGTATGAAGAAACCAGAGAGAAGATGGGAATGGGGCATTCCCGCATGTCAAAGGGCAGCGACACAAAGAGCGGAACACAGTCAAAGAATCGCAGACGAACCTGACAAGGAAGTGCCTGAAGAAGCCACACCACAGGACACGAGCGAATCCCTGAAGGCGGTCAAAGCAAGGTCGATATCCAGGATCAGGGCAGCCGTCTGTCGCTCCCGAGCACCAGATCAAGATCGAGCAGGATCAAGCGGACAAGGCTGCTGACGAGTCGCCAAACTCCGAGGAGCCATCCGGAACTAAGGGCGAAACCGGGCAAAGCACGGTGCTGACGCCGCAGGCACGAGACACTTGGAGAATCTCAAGGAGCCGGAATCCGGAACCGATGGCGCAGAGGTCAATACGGAAGATCTAACGACGTGGAGTGGGCAAGCACTGAGACTGAAGAGTCACCGGCTGCCAACGACGACATGACGCGGGAAGAACCCGAGGTCGGAAGGAAGAGAAAGATATTTCCTCCCCCTCCCGGATACCGGGAGATGAGAACCTCGATCCGCCGTCTGTCCCCGAGATTCCGACGACCAAGGAAGCCGCCGGGCCGACTCTTTAAATCAGGTGGAGGAAAAGGACAAGAAGCAACGCGGGGAGGACACGCGGAATCCAAGGACGCCCTCGAGCCCGACGTGCGCCAATGCCCCTGACAGCGTTCGCGATATTGAGACGAACGAGAGCCTGGATGTCATGGACCTCACGGCGGGTCATGCCGACGGCACCGAGCCCACGCGGAACCATCGACAGCGAGCGTTGCTGGCCGAGGCGATCCCCCCGAAGAAAAGGAACCGGCGAACCACAGCGCGAGGATGAGGCCACGGAACCAATAGAAGTCACTAGCGATGGTGGGGTTGACGGCACAGAGGTCCGGATGCTGCCGTCCCCATCGTCGAGCCCTCTGAAGCCGCCGACGCTGTGCTTCCCCACCCAGAACCCTCGCCGAGCCAGAAATCAGAAGATGGACGAGCAGCCCAAGGGCGAAGCCCCGGCGCGGATGACGGTCTTCAACGATGATGTATCAGCGCGGCCTGACGGCGGATGTCGGCATCGATATGAAGTTGCCTGAGGGCGACGATCCCGTCGGGATTCCCGAACCGGGGAGGATCAGGCGACCACCGATGGCCGGGCCGATCTCGGTTATGCCGAGCTTGCGCGATCGATCAGGTTACGATCACGAGCGAGTTCCTGGACTTTGGTGATGAGCCGGCCCCCGTATCGGACAGTTCCGGTATCGAGTCCGGGAATGTGCTGTACGAGTACAGAACTACCGAACGGAACGGAAACGGCTCCGCCAGCTCCTGGGACGGCCTAAAACACAGCGTTGTCGTCCAGAGCAAGACGAGATGGATCAGAGCGTATCATCCACACAAATGACGATTTCGGCATGACAACCATCGAGACCGATCCGATGGACTAGAGGAAGACGGTCACCGAAACTCACGCTGATGGCACAACGAGTACGACTACTGAGAACGACACCACGACGACGACAGTTTATCCGGATGGCTCATGGGTGACCGAAAACGAAAACCGCAGACGGCACGGTCAAGGAGGAACACTCCGGATGGCACGGTGATCATGTATCACCCGGACGGGAAAACCGAGGTGATTGAGCCGGAGGAGAAGAAGACCGCCGATGGAGAGAGACGGCGACCACTCTCAGCAGGCCGAGGCCACCCACGAGTCCAGCGCGGGCGAGACGTCGACTGAAGAGGATTCAAAGGCCGTCGATGATGGGGAATCACTCGACCGGCCGGTCGATGACGGGCTGACCGACGAGGAAAAGGTGAAGGCGCTGCATGAGGCGGAGCTCGCCTTCCAGGAGGCGGTCAGAGCAGGCTCGCTAATCAATCCGGTGCGCGAAGAGATTGGTGGTGTCCCGGAAGGGGCTGCCACGCCGCCGCCCGGTGTTGATGACCCGCCCGCGGCTGAAGCGCCCCCGCCCGACGAACTGCCGGAGGAAGAGCCCGCCCGGTCGGGATATCCGGTGGCAATATCGACTTCGGACCGGACCATGTCGAGGAGCAGCAAGGCAACGCCGGGGACTCGCGCTTGACCAGGAGCGCGGCATCCAGACGGATGAGACGGGGCAAACCAGGCCAGCATGAGCGACTCAGACACTCCGCTGAGCTTCGAGCCCGAAGCCGTTCAGGAGGCGGTTGAAGAGGTCCAGCAATCCATGACTGAATGGACGCCGACGATGTGCTGGCATTCAGCACTCCGCGGTTCGAGGCTGCCAGCATCGATGACTTTGCCGACCCAGAGAATCTGAGCAATGAGGTGGCCAGGACGGCTGAAATCACGCAGGAGAACCTCCAGCCCTCACGATGTTCAACACACCCGAGGCTCTGGAGAGCTTCTTCGTATCGGGATAGCGAGAACTACGCCGATGAAGAAGAAGGCGTGACTGAAGACGGCGACGATCTCACCAGCTCACTGCTAGCGACGGACTTCGCGACACCCCTCTGATGCGTAGAACGTCAGGAAACTGGTTCGTATCAGGCAGGCGTCGTCATCCATGGATAAAGGTGAGAACCTGCCAGGCTTCTTGGAGTCGCAAGGATGCAAGATCGCGCCCCGCACACGAATCTCAGAACTCGTCCAACGGTCCGGCATCTGAGGCACAGATACTGAGATGCACTTCTGAACACAATACGCGAGGTAATCGGTGTGTTTCGGTCCCCGGCAACTGTTTCACAAAACGAAGATTTCGGACGCGATGAGGTAGTGCTGAACCGCGGCGGATCGTCGTGGACTCTTGTGATCGCTAGGCGTTACGACTCCCCGCGCATATGAAGTAAGCTATTCTGTGCCACAGAAATCATATGAATCACAGAACCGGTGACCGAGGTCAAATTCCGTGCATTGTGTGCCGCGGTCCTTATCATCGAACGACTGGCCGGGATTCACCCCGGATGGCAGGGGCACCCGAATCTTGCCCGGCATGGCCTTTACGCAGATCTCACCGCCCTTGCACATCCCTGTATACTGGAAACATGTTTTGCGCTTTCGTAGCCCCGCATGCCTCATGTTGCGCATGATTCGGAGCTGCCGTCTTCAGCGTCAAACCGCAATGACCATTCATGGACGGACATGGACAAGTGGTCGAAGATTCCTGACCATTTCAAAGGCTGTTTATCCCGTCGGAAGCCTTCTTATTTTCGCCGAATAATCGCAAATCGCCTCCGACACGGACCTCGTGCGAGGTACTCGGAGGCAGGATCGTGGTCTCAGCCCGGTCAGTAACGGGCGGTATGGTGAGCCGCTCGGCGATTGGGATAATCGACGGCGCTTCCTCGTGCGACGACGCGGAGGCGGGTTACGCAGAATCCGCACAATACGCAGAATGGCGACAATCACTGAATTCTGCGTATTCTGCGTAAAGTGCGGAATACGTGGCCAACGGCGAGAAATTGGTGCGTCACCGTGGTCCCCCTTGCCCAAGCAAACCCCTGGATGTGGCAATCACACCGTTCAGAATCCGTGAGCGCCGTAGACTCTTGGCACCTCTGCCATAGCCCGCATGTAGAAAAACATATGCCTCGTACGGTATTGGACACCGCCCCGGTTTCCATCCTGAGGGTTGCCCAGTTGGCGGAGAGTGTGGGCTGGACCGAACGCAGTTTTCATGCTGCGGTGAATTCACTCAATAAAGAGAACCATCGAGCCGAACGGAAGGTGCCGCATATGGACCCGCCGGAACGCAAGAAGACCATTGATCGTCGCACGCTCTTAAAGGCAAAGGTGGAGCTGCCATAGGCAGCCTATCGCTGCTCGATTCAGCGCTCGGCCTTCGTAGCGCCCTCTGACGAAAGCTCTTGACGTCCGATAACCCTACTTCCGCGGTGTCTGGGAACTGGACCGATTGGCCGTTGCCTCGAACGAGCTCGGCACCAAGGTTGCCTGGTCGCCTAGCTACGGAGCCAGCTGGTTTCACCCATGCCCATCGCTGTACGTGCGCCGGTGCCGCAGAAGTTTGCATAGGCTGAGAGTGCCGCTAGCGTCTGCTGGAGAGAGAGGTCACCATTAATCCGATAACGAATCCGACCGACGAATCCTCGGCGGCTGTTGAGGTGACGAACAGGAATTTCCTCGATAGCGGAATCTTCAATGCGGATGTGATCCGCTAGATCAAGGGATTCTGCTTTGGGTAGTGGAGTTGAAGAGAAGGCGACCCAGCGCCGGCGATAGCTGTCGAATACACGCGACGGGTCTGGGAAGAGGATCGGTGTGTCCTTATGCCTGAACAGGGTTGGCGAGCGGAAAGCGAGGTATATCTGATCGCAGGGCGAAATCTCTGGAGAGCTGCCGATATGTTGCTCCGGCGATGATCTCGGCTCCGAGCACATCGAAAGGTACTCGATCGAGGTCGAATGTCAGAGCGTGCTCCCGTCGCCTGGACCGCAAGAGCCGCGCGACTAGATTCACTGTTGCCGCGTCGAGCGCGCCGATGCGGACGGCGACTTGTTCGCCCTGTCGCAATCTGCGCCCAATTGCATGGCTTCCAACAGTTGACCGCATCTGTCCTATCGTGAGCGGTTTCTCGGAAGCGTCGTGAATCAGCGTTTGCCAGTGGCGCATCGATTGTCCCAGAAAGCCGGTGGAACGCGGCATGCAATGCAGTCTCGGCGCTGACTTCAAACGCGACATCAGCCGTCGGCTGCAGAGTAAGACGAAAAAGACTTCCAATTGGTGCGTTGGTGATGCCGTAACTGCCCTCTCATTCGAGATTCACTCGCGATGATATTTCCGGACTGAACCTCAGATGAAAGACCATCGTTACGAGCGTAAATATCACCGGCGCGCATCCTGGATCTGGATTACTGCTTCGGGGCGACTATAGCGCGGCAAACTTGCCCAGTCCCGCGAGTGGGGATCGCCATTTGGCTTCTGCGAAACTACCGGCAACTGCGTCGAACCGATTGTAAGTAATCTTCAATCCGCGTGAGCGGAACCCTCTTTGGCACGACCATCCGCAACTGGTCGGCGTCGTATGACCTCTGCGCCTTTCAATCCGCGTGAGCGGAACCCTCTTTGGCACACCCGGAGGTCCAGGCGGGGATTATCGGCCTGATCGGCTTTCAATCCGCGTGAGCGGAACCCCTTTGGCACGTCCAGATACACGTGTTTTACTTCCCAGACTCGAGGACCTTCAATCCGCGTGAGCGGAACCCTCTTTGGCACTTTGCCAATGGATGGTGTCAAGATAACAAAGAATTGTCGCGCTGGCAAGCCTAAAAGGACCGGTCTGGTAATGGTAAGAACGCGAATTCCGAGCACCGCCTCCTATCCGTGACCTGGATCTATGAAAACTGCAGAAAAGTGCCGTGACACCCCGCCCGAGCCTCATACGAATGCACCCTAACGAGTTTCCGAGCATCCCCTGTACGTACATATACGTTCTTGATGCTCGGCAAGAGAAATCTCGAATTGTATGGGAAATTCTGTCTCCGGAGTATATCGAGAAGAGCTTCTTATCGAGAGCGCCATTCCGTACCTGCTTCCGCCTCTCTATCCGGCAGCCAGCCGATATCAAGCAGTTTCACCCGCGAACGGGAAAAGTCAAGGCCGTTCCGGCCCTGCTGGCGTATAGACGTACTTCCGGATCGATTTGCTGATTGATACAAGCCATCACCCGCGCCCGGTCATGGGCAGTTCCTTCCCGTGACATCAATGATGTCCCGGTGTCCCAGTCGTGGCACTCCGCGACCTCGAAACGCACGACCAATGAGGTCACTTACTGCATGGTAGGTATCTTCGATGTTCGACGCATCCTGGATTGGCTCGGAGAAAACGCGGATGCCGCGAGGCTCATAGGTCTCTTTCAGGATAGACTGCCGTCTGCGCCGAAGCATCCGAGTAGATCGCCCAACAGTACTCGAGCGGCTTCCCAGGTTTGGTTTGATCGAGATGGTGTTTGATCGCTGTCTCCTCCGAACCTGGCTTCAAGCTTGCCATGACGACCAGCGCCCGGCGCCGCGCGACGTCGGTTTCCTCCTGGAACACGAGGCGTCCATCGGAACGGATGGTGTTCAGGATGCGCCGTGCCGGGCCCTCGACGACGAAGGCCAGGCCATATAGAAGGAGGACTGAGAGCACCAGGATGATCGCTAGCGCCCAGGCGTCCGTACCGACGACCACGCGGGCCAGATCGTAGGCGGCGCTGCCCGATACGCCGAGCACGGTTGCGCCGAAGATGAACCAGCCGATCGTCTCAAGGCGCGGTATCGTCAGGCGTCCCAGCGTTTCCCTCGATGAACGGTTACCGGCCATCGCTCGCTTCCTCGCGTCTTGCTTCTCGACCGCTATCGCGATAGAGACCCTGTAGATCAAGAATTTCCGCAAACTCATACCGCCGGACCGGGCTATCCAGCACCGGCCGGAGGCGGATGACTGGCAGAAACCCGCCAGCCAAGCCGTGAAGATAGGTTTGGAGCGAGACGGCGATCGGAGCATACGCCGGTGGATTGATCAAGATCGGCTCGGTCTGCCATTGATGCGATGACAGGCCGACATGCCGGACCAAGTCACGAATCTGATCCAGGTATGGCTCGTCTTCATGGAAGTGCGCTGGAGCCGCGATTACCCGCTGGATCGATTCTCCGCCGGCTCGCTCGATCGCCTGCAATTGATCGTCGGTCAGCGGATGGCTGAAATTGATGATGATCACTCAAGTTCGTCGATCTGTTGCCGTAGAGGACGGTACCATCCCTGTCGTTCAATACTCCGCAGGCCGCTTCTGGTAAGCCCATCGACGTAGTCGCGAAGGGCCCGAAGGACAAACTGGCGATCCTCACCTCCGAGACTCTCCAACTCCCGTGCGACTTGGGCGAGGCGATGGGGGCTCGATAGATCCTGAATCTCGTCCGCCAGCTGGCGAGCGGCATCACCGACTTCCGGTGCTCTCTCGTCCTCTCTTGGGTCGTCAGGTGTCTCTCGTCCCGCTTCCGGTTTGGCAAGAAGCTCCCCGAGTACTTCCAGGTAGCGCTCGGCAACATCGTCGCCTTGTTCCAAACCGATTCGAATAGCGAGGTTGTAGTATGCGTCGTAGTTGCTGGCCTTAATCTGTTCTATTGGCACCGATCGCAGTCTCTGGATCACCACTCTGGTGGCGGTGGTGGGGGTTCGTAGTGCGTCATCCGACCGAAGCCACTGGAGGTCTTGGCGCCGACGCCGGAAGTGGACAGTGCCGCCGCAATCAGATCGAGTGCATGGTTGGTCCATTCCTCGGTCGGACCAGTGACGGCGACGAGATAGGTTCCCATGGAAGTCAGATACTGACAGGAACTGATCATCGAAATCGCTTGCCTGCCTTTTCCCGGCTCATGTTGTATCCGGAATGGTGCGGAGCCGCGACTCTCGCGAAGGAAAGGTCCGGTTTCCTTGTCGTCGTCGGGGACGAACCAGGCGTCGTGGAAGGTGATTCGACCTGCGGCGCTGATCGATTCGCCGGTTTCGTCATGCGGTCGCTGATATCCGAACAGCACGTCCAGCTGGTCCTGGTCGGGTCCGTCAACTTCCGACCACCGACATCGATGTGGCGAACCGCCTTGCCAGGCCTTCAGAGCCGAGCCTGGAACGAACGGTAAGCCATAAGTGCTCAGCAGACTGATACCCGTCTCATGGACGCTTGCGGCCCTGAGCCCGACAATCATCTGCTCGTCGACCTGCATTTCGCGGACCGCGGTAGGCCAGATCTGCTGCCGATCGAACATCGATCGCTCGTCGTCCAGCGCTCGACTGTAGACGGCTGGCACCGGTATTTCAGCCAGCGCATCCAGGTGTGCGGTGAGAAGTTTCTTTTCGCCCTTCGCCTCTGCTGCTGGAAGGTAGCGATCGAGGAAGAGGCCGTGGTTCTCGATGGCATCCAGCTGCGTTCCCTCAAACGGGAACGAGCCATGAAGTTCTTCCAGAAGTGCTTTGGACGGAATCATGGACTGCGATGGTCATGATTCCGCCACCACTTCCGTCTCAACGTCAACCGTGTATCCGAGGATGGATTCGACGAACCGCTTGTAGTAGATCCAAGCCTCGGTGATCGTCCGTGATTGCCGGATGTAGATCATGACGTCGGACTCAGCGACCTTGGGAACGAGCTGCTGTTGCATAGTCCCAGCGTTCCGGCGACGTGTTCCCGGAGTAGCTTGTAGGCCTTGTTTCCACCTGCCTTGGCTTCGATGAACGCGACGGTCTGCATCAGACCGTTCGTGCGGATGAGAATCGGGAGCTTGTGGCACATGCTGGCATAGGTTCCTCTGGATGCTCTCGTCCTCCCGGCCGACGCGGGTCACATCTTCCAGGGCTTGATTGACATATACCTGGGAACGCAACTTAGGCATCGATCTGTCCTTCCCCAAGCTGAAGACGAGGGCCCCGGCCGATCGTTGCGTGGCCACCGATCTGGAGGATCTGGTTCAGTGCGCCGCCGGATTGAGATCGTGTAGGCGCCGCCGACCTGTATCACTGGCATCTCCACGCGCGGCCGGACGAGGAGCGGACCGCTGAAAATGGTCGACCGGCACCACTTCCTCGTACCAGAGCCCCTTGGCGACGGTTCTGGTCTCTTCCTCAAG
The DNA here is from genome assembly GCA_041390865.1 of Thermomicrobiales bacterium. GTDB lineage: Bacteria > Chloroflexota > Chloroflexia > Thermomicrobiales > CFX8 > JAUIIK01. The sequence continues at coordinate 26,467 of JAWKPC010000013.1, read as the reverse complement.
CTCAATCCCCGCGACGATATCGGTTCCGGTCTCGGCCAGAGTTAGAAGACGTCATCACTGACGATGCCGAAGCGGCCCTCAAAGTCGGTGACCCAATCGGTGCCACCGAAGATCGCGTTACCAATTGCGTTGGCAAGAGCAGCGGCATCGATCGCTGCGCCTCGAAGTTCGTCGTTGAGGAACACCGCCTTGTCTTTCTGGATGGCGGCACTCTCCGACGCGACCGGTGATGAATCGCCTGGGGAGCGGAATGGTGAGGTTGCAGCTGAGTCCCGCGTCGATCTGATCCCCCCGCTTCCATCGTCGGAGCGCGAGCGGCGAGGTCAGCCAGGCGAAGGTGCCGTAGAGACTACGGACAGGGAGGCAGAGCAGGCGGGAGTCGGTGAAGATCAGCCAACCGGCGCCGTCTTCCGCGTGGTCGGTCGGCGGGCCGAAGACGCGCTCGAATTCCCGCTGTTCCGCCGTTTCTCGATCCTGGCCTGGATCACAGGTCGAGCGCAGCACGCCCTTGAGCGACGATCCGGGCACAGGGCCAATTGGTCGATCTTGGACGACCAGCTGTCGATCCTGCCGGTCGATTGACTGGTCCTGGTATGGATCGGCTCCGCGCGTGCAGTAGAGCATTCTCGTCCGTTCATTCGTTACCCTCGCTCCAGTTCCATTCCCCTGGGATCGTCAACCGGTAGCCGTTCCGTGCATCAGCAGATTCCAGGGCAGATGGACCGGCTGAGCCATAGCGCTTCCGCCAGTGACCGTGTGCGCGATGCTTCCGCTCGTCACCGCGGAAGAAAACAGACCGACCCGGGCCGGGCACGGCGTAGCGCGTATGACGCGCCCCACGCCCGCCTCCGCCTGGAGGGTCCCAACCGCTAACAACCGGGGATGCGCCGGTCAACAGCAGCAGCTCGGAGTTTCAACGTAGCGCCATCGCCAGGTCCGGCGCGCCCATAAGATCGTCGTCCAGCCAGTCGGTGAACCAGCCGACCCTCGAAGAGCGCTGAAAGTTGTTGCGGTAGAGGCGTAGCTGCCTGATCCCGGTATCCAGATCGTCGTCATCACGTTAAAGCGGTCGCCTGCGGGCCAGAGTCCTTGTTCGCACCGGACTGAGTGCGACGAAACCCGTCGCTCCCCGCCAAAGGTGGCGTAAACTTCGCGCAGCGGTTCCAATTCGTGATCTCTGTGGTCGGCCTGTATCCGGCGGTGCCCGACCTGACAGAGTATTGCCGAGCCTTGGACGCAGACCTTCTTGGCGCGGTCGTGGCCATCTTCTACGCGAGGCCGGCCGGCGGCCCCAGGTGCATCGTATGGGCACCAGGCCTGTCGTAGTGAAGAGCATTCCTCCTCGTAGCTCCGGCTCTCTATGGCGGATCGCGACATGCGTCCTGGAGTCCTTCGGGAGATGAGGAGTGTCTGCGAGGGAGATGCCTGCTAGCGGGATCTGCTAGCCATTTCAGTAGACCGCCAGGCTGACCAGTAGTCGATCCCGTTCGGGTTTGCCATCAACGGAAACGTCCAGTGGATGGAGTGATGTACTTGGGAGATTGCAGCCCGAGTCTTCCGACAACCGGATGGGCTGGAGGCGCATGACCTGAGTTCTTCGTTATCGGGGTTGCGGTACGGAACGGCATCAGCACCGGTGCCGGCAGATAAACGGACCAGCCGTCGTCAGCCTCGCCTGGGCGAGCAGAGCGGACCCCGATCCCGATATTCAGGACTACGTCCGGTCCGTCGCCGGCCCAGGTGAGATCGTTTGTTGTGTTGCCGATGTGGGTACGGAGGGCGCCGGGCGAGTGTTTGCGGAGCGGCCAGAGTGGAGTCGGCTCGGGCGCCCGGGTCGTTCGAGAACGGACGGGCATCCCGGACAATCAGCGGATCACGCGGCCGGACGATCAGCGTTCGAGTCTGATCCACGCGCGCCTTCCTTCATTACCGTTCGTATCGTTATCATCGCGGGGCGCCTGCGAGTTCCGGCAACGACAGCCAGACGGCGCGCGATCTGCAAAGGCCATTGGCAAGCAGTTTCAGCTGTTCCGGTGATCCGGAGACCAGGTCGAGCACGATCCCAATCTCAGTCTCGCCTAGCTCCCGACCCTCGACGCGCTTTCGTTTCAGAATCCTGCCGAGCTCTTTATCGAGGTTGTCACCAGTCAGATTCGTCCCGGCTGCTAGCCTGGCAAGGGCCCGCAGTTCGTAGATGGCGCGATCGGGGAAGAGATTGCGACGGTACAGGAGATCCAGCGGTTCCAGCGCCAGCGGCTGGTCGTCGGCCCATTCATGCACTGCTGTCATCGCATCTTCGCCGGGCGGTGCGGGTGTGCAGCGACGGCGAGCCGGTTGCGCCCGGGCTATCCTTGGCGAGGCGTTCTGGCTGCTGGCCACGACTGAGCAAATAGAGCGGGTCGCGGTAGTGACCGATGGCGATTCCCACGCTCAGTGGGTGGCCGTTCCCTTTGTGGTTTGACGGTGTTCGGGAAATCGCGGCGCAACTCGTCGGCGCAGGCGATCGCCGTGTCGAGCGGCAGGAAGGCGAGCACGTCATCGCCGCCGGTGTAGACCGGCAGGCCACGGTGCTTGACGACGATGTCGAGCGCGTTGCGCGCGTACGCAACCAACTGGGCAGAAAACTCGCGGTGCTGCTGGGCGTTCCATCCCGCCGAGGATTCGCCCCATGTTGTCGCCGTCGGCGACGAGGACGGCGAAATAGCCGGGGAGCGTCATACCCTCGAGACCGCAAGATCCAGTTCTGCACCTGCTTTTGAGCGCCTCGCCTGGCGACACCTTCGGAGACTCGCGTGCCGCGTGGCGAGAACAGCTGGCATCAGGGGAAATCGATGTAGTGCTGGAGGATCGGATTCTGGCGCTCGCTAAATCGCTCGACGTCGTTCGTGTCCGCCAACCGCAGATCATTCCCAGCTGGCTGAGAATGGGCCGCCGCCGGTCGGCAACTGGCGATCATCTTCCTTAATACGGCGAATGAGCGGGTCGACCGCAATACGAGAGATCGAGGCGAAGCGCCCCGCCTTCGATGCGCGATCGAGGCTGGAGACGCGCTTGATGAGCGAGATGCCGTCGAGGTGCTCGGCGCTCTCGCTCTTGAGCCAGCGCCGGAGCGGAAGGTCTTTGTGTGCCTCGTCGCTCGTCAGAACCGATTCGCGGCTGGGATCGAGCATGCTCTTTCGCCGGCCTCGCGCATCCGTGGCGAGCGCCGGAGCGCGTCCGAAGTCGCGCAACGCCTTGCGCCCGGCGAGCAGCCGCATCAGCTGCAGTCGAGTTTCCGGGTAATCGTCCTCCGATTCGAGCGGCAACCAGGCGGTGTAGAACTCGAGGAACTCGTCGACCTGCTGGGCGAGGAGGTCGGTGTCGATCAGCCCTGCGCCGACTGCGTCGCTGATCTCCTCCAGGACGCGCGTCTGAAGCTGTTCCAGATGAAGTCGCGCTGCACGTTCGACCCGGCTGGAGATGTCCGCCATCGAGCCTGTTGGATCCTTGAAGTCGGCCAGGACGATGTTGGCGACCGGAATTTCAGCACCTGCATTTGCGGAGTCGACGGCCTCCGGGTGGGGAAAGATCAGCTCGCCGCCCTGCCGTTGAACGTTCGTTGCGGCAGTGCGGGAAATCGCGCTGAGGAGCGTCGATCCGTACCAGAGGTCGCGGGTCTTGCGTGCTGCGGCAATGAAGTCCTGGACCGGACCAATCGAGACCGCCAGGAGATAGCGTTTGGCCATAGCTCAGATCTCCCCACGCTGATTGGACCAGCCGCTCTCGGTTTCCGCAAACGCAAGCAGGCCGGAACGCGCATCGACCTCGCCTTTCATCGGCGAATCCTCCCAGGTCTCCGAGATTTGAAGCTGTTCTCGATCGATATCATAGCCGTGATATCCGCTCATCTCGAGTCTCGGGACGTCACGGTGTGCGTCCCAGACATGCGGTGCATTGAGGATGAGCACCATAGGCACAGCCTGCGTGGCGCTGATCATCAGCGGTTTGAGGATCACTGGAGAGGCCATCCGGCGTTTTCCGCTTGGCTTCGGCCGGAGCTCCCATTGCGACCTCGAACGCTGGGGATCAAGCCGCTGGAAGATAATCGGCAGACCGAGGTCGGCTCGTGGGTAGGCTGGCTTTGCCGGGTGTCTGGGCGGGTAATCGCGGAGCCCAACTCGCAGTTGTTCACGCATCGTATCCGGTTCCGGCCAGCGACTCCGGCCGGGTCGCGGAGGATCATGCGTGCCATAGTTGCGTCCCACGCCTTCACCCTGTCGATACTCCTTTAAGAGGCGTACTGCTTCACTCCAGGCACGATACGGCGTCAACAAGCTTTCTGCTGCCGAGCATAAAGCGGGAGCCCGAGAGCACTGGATGGATCAGCGGTTCGCGGGCACCGCTGGCGATAGTGCTGGCTCAACCGATCGACGAGACCCCGCAAGATCATCCTGCGTACCGGTTATCCCGGAAGCGATATCGGCGGTCCAGAGGGCGCCACAGCCGCGCCGGGTCCGAGCGCCAACGCCTCCAGTTAACCCAGGCCCAGACCGCCGCCCGGACTTGCTCCTCAATCTCTTCACGACGTGCTTCATGCTCCGGCCCAGCCAGGGTTGGAGCAATCTCGATGCGCAGCCGAATGACGTTCCTTCGAGGCTGCGAGCCGGCGTGTTGTTGTCCCCATGAAAGGCAGCAGAGCGGCGGGCATAGTCGTTCGAACGGTTCCGTGGATTCCGTTCCTGGCTTCGTCGAGTTGCCAGCGGGTCGGGCCAGTCCACTCCTCCGGCCGCCGTGATTTCGGTACCTCGGTCGATCGTCGTGACGACGACATCTACCGCCGAAGGTGGTGACGTCGTCGCTTCCTGCGGCGCCCCAGAGCGCGGCTTCTGCTGCGAACATCTGCTCGGATGTCTCGAATCGCGGCCCGAAAGCAGGCCCGCCACCAGAAGCGCAGCTGACCTCGCACTGATTGGCTCCGGACTGGAAAGCGGGATGGTTGGACGCCGGCGTCGATCCCAGCCGCCGAACATGGCGCGTCACGACGTTGAGCTGGACGTTGACCAGCGGCGACGGGCGCTGCTCAGGAACCACCTTGAACGTGGGTGGTGGCGGATCTCGACTTGGTCACGACGCCGCTCCTCACACCGATGGCACTGGTCGCCCGTATTGCGTAGCAGATGGTCCTATAGTTGCGGGCACACATCCCGTCAAGTGGGCCTGCAGCTAATTTGGTGCGTATCTGTCCCGGGCGGTCGCGGCGGGTGCTCGTGGCGAGGAGAGCAGCGTGAGGTAATATGGGTATCATCGAATTCCTGGATGCAGCGCTCATCATCTGGACGGCGATCGTCGTGCCGTTCAGTTCTCGGGACAATCTTCGCCTGGTCCCGTCGGTACTGGTTCAAGTTCCGCTTCCAAGGGGACTACGATCCCCGGGAAGGCCGTAGGCAGCGATCGCGATTAGCCTCAGTGAAATCGACATAACGCGACAAGTTGAGACATATCTGGAAGAAGAGGGGCTGGATATGCCGGTCGTTAGCATCCACCGGAGGGGGCCGATCAGCCAGGACGATTACTCCGGGCGATCTTCGCCGAACTGCGGGACGTCAAGCAGCAGCTGGCGGATCTGAGCGTCCGGGAGGTCCATATCTTCTACTGGGGTACGCTGGCCTTTGGGATCGGAATTGGCGCGATTCTCGATAACTGGGTTCCGGCGGTCATCTACCGGCACGACGGCCGGTACGAGCCTGACTACACGTTGGGGAAGGGTGTTACACTCGGTCAACCGGCGCCACCGGCCAGCGCCTGGCGGAATGTCTGATCGATGCTCGGACATGGTTTTCCTCATGTTTCAGCCGAATCTGTCTCGAGCAGCGCGCACGTACATATACGTACGTACGAGCCGATGCCTGGAAGAAGAGAAGGGTGCATTCGTACGCGGTGCTGACGTGCGGTAGACGCGGAATTCGCAGTTTTCGCAGGTCCGGCGAGCGAGAGAACAGACGATGCTCGGGAAATCCGATCTATTACCCATGCCCTCGTCATCTGCGTGGCTTGCCAATGCGGCAAATCTCTGCTACATTGATCCTGGAGATAGGATAGAGTCTCAAGAGGTTCCGCTCACGCGGATTGAAAGTTGTCCTTGGTGGACACCTGGCTGCCGCACTGGATGCGTCTCAAGAGAGGTTCTGCTCACGCGGATTGAAAGTCACCCAGACAGAAACTCGTAGAGAGATCCTGCCTGAGTCTCAAGAGAGGTTCGCCTACGCGGATTGAAAGGGTCGAATCGTTGAGTCAGGAAGTCGCTTGGCGTCGAAGGTCTCAAGAGAGGTTCCGTCACGCGGACGAAAGGCCGTTGCATCCGAACAGTCGCGCCGTTGATTGCAGCCCGTCGTCTCAAGAGGTTCCGCTCACGCGGATTGAAAGCCCGCGATGATCGCGGCGATGCGCTGTTGGGCGGATTTGTCTCAAGAGAGGTTCCGCTCACGCGGGGATTGGAAAGTCGATGTTGTACAGCTGCGTATGTCTGGCTTCCAGCCGTTGTAACTCAAAAGAGGTTCCGCTCACGCGGGATTGAGGCCGCGTTCCCCTCAGGGACGATAACGAGGTTCGTCTGGACGGCTCCGAACTTTGCCGTCGGTGAGCTTGTAAGCTGCGCAGCAGATATCAGTACAAGAGACCCAGCCGGATCGGGTTACTTGATTAAGAAAGGCTCATAGGGGATGCCGTCGGTAATGGTGCGCTGGAGCCTGCGTGCTCGATACTCGAGGATCTTCTGGTAGCTGATCGAGCGCTGGATGCCGGGCGGGCGGGCGACGGTGTCGAGCCGGCGGCTCCAGGATCGGGCAACCTGACGCCAGCCCTCATGGTCGACGACCATCGCGCCATTCTCGTCCGTCTCGAAATTGACCGGGCTGAGCATCCGCCGGTTCAACAACTCCAGCACGACCGCGTCGGCAATGACCGGCCGGAACTCTTCCATCAAATCGACCGCGAGCGAAGCGCGGCCGTAGCGCCGGGTGTGATAGACGCCGAAGTAGGGATCCAGGCCGACCGTCTCGAGCGCCGAGAAGCAGCTGTTGTGGAGCAGGTGGTGTAGATCAGCGAGAGCAGGGCGTTGACCGGGGTCTCGCGGTGGACGGCGCTGGCGGCGATCGAAGGTCCATGGCTCGCTCAGCCATCGGTCGAGCAGACCGAAGTAGTGGCGGGTGCTGATGCTCTTCCATGCCGCGCAGCTCAGCGCGGGTGGTCGCTTCCGGAATCTGCTGGATGACGCCTCGCAGCAGGCCGGCGACTCGCTTGCTTTCAGCACCCCTTGCCTCGCGACCGGCGCATGACAATCGTCCGGCAGTTTTCCAGCTTGGCGGCCACCAGCACCTTGCCGAGCTTCCAGGCAGAAATCAGCATCCTCACAGCGAAGCACCTGCGATCTCCGCCGCTCGACGTTCTTCGAGGCCGGCGAGCAAACGCCCGCGATAGGCACCGCTGCGGCTCAGAAAGACGAGATCGATCTCGTGCGGGCCAGGAGCAACCGCATCGCCGGGGTGGTGATGGCGACGTTCCCGACGATGACCACGGACGAGACGTGTATTAGCGGGCGCGCTGAACAACACCTCGTCGTCCGGCGCCGCGACGACGAGCCGTCCAACCTCGATTTCCAGCCGGGCTCCCTGCTCGGTGACGGGGAGCGTAGGCATCTCAGCGTCCTCATTCGATGTCTGAAGCAGGTGCGGTACCTTCAGGGACCGTTACGCTGACGAGTTGGAACCCTGGCACCCACATGAGGAGGATATGATGACAGGATAGTTCGAGTGGTGGGCTCGAGATCCTCTTGGGTCGGAATGCTCCTTTGAACCGAGTCGGCCTCCAGCGCGTCGAAGCTTGTTAGCCGGGCCAGAAAGCGTTCAATCCGCGCGAGCGGAATCCCCTTAGAACCGGCATCATCGGCGCGGTGGCGTTTGCGATCTCGGAGTTGACCTTTCAATCCGCGCGAGCGGAATCCCCTCTAGAACGAGGACAGCTAATGCAGGAGTACACGAACGAGCACGGGCTTTCAACCCGCGCGAGTGAACCTTGGAACGAGCCGAATGGTCGTATGTGCAAATTCGACAGCGCCTGCCAATTGAAAGCTTTCAATCCGCGCGCAGAGCGGAATCCCTTTTGGAACTTGATCATCGCGGTACTTGCAGCGCTTGCGTTCAGCTCTGAACCTTTCAATCCGCGCGAGCGGAATCCCTTTTGGAACTTGCGGGGAAGAAGACGGAGGCGTACGGGTTGGAAGCTTTCAATCCGGGCGCGAGTGAACCTTTGGAACGCCGCAGCACGGGACGCAGCATGGGACGCAGCATGGGCCGCAGCCTTTCAATCCGCGCGAGCGGAATCCCTTTTGGAACTCTGTGTCATTCACCGATCACCCTAGCAGATCCTTTCCGCTTTGACAAGCCTTGAAGCACCACTGAAGCCTGGCTTCATATGTGTTCGAGCATCGACAGGAATCCGGGCGGAGAGAATAAATTCAGACGGCACTGGATCGTCGCACGTGCGTGAATGCACTGAGGCAAGTTTCCGAGGATGTCCTCGTACGAACATGTACGTTCGTGGTGCTCGCGCATCGTCGGAGATTCCGACGCGGAAACTGTTCTCCGAGTACCGGCGAGACTCCATCCATCAAACGTACCCTTCCGGCTGGGGTGGGAACCATTCCGCCCAACCGGGCCACTTTGAGCCATCCACCACGATCAGCTTGTCGTCGGAGATGTAGGAGTACGCGTCGCCTTCGAAATGGACGTCGAGGAAGTCAAAGCCGTCGTCGAAATGACTGATCGACGTTTTTCCCCGGTTGACCCTCAACTCCACCTGTGCCAGTAGTCGTTCGACGGTCCGAAGCGCCCGGTCTGCCTCATCGCGGCTCTTGCAGAGCACGACGAAATCGTCAGCGTAGCGCACCGGGTGGTAGCGGCGAGTGACGAGATCGACATCGAACTAGTGAAGGTAGAGGTTACAGAAGAGCGGCGAGATCACGGCGCCGAGCTCGATGCCGTGGTCTCCGTCATCGCTCGAACCGTCACCGTCCATCCAGAGGCTCAGGAGATCGATCATCGCCGGGTCGTCGACGACACGTTCCAGGTAGTGGCGCAGGACGGCGTGGTCGAGACTCCCGAAGCAGTCGGCGATGTCCGCGTCAACCACCTAGCGCCGGCCATTATCCCGCAGCTTGACGATCCTTTCGACGGCGTCGTGGAGACTTGCCGGGCCGGTATCCGTAGCTCATGCGCAGAAACCAGGGATCGGTGTCAGCAGATCGAGCGCCGCCCGTTGGAGCACCTGGATCGCGGACCGGCAGGACGGTGATGACGCCGCGTGCCGGCGCTGATGATCGTGACCCGGCGTGGCCCTGCCGGGCTGCACCGCCGTCGCGCACGTCGTCGGCGAGCTGGAGCAGATTGTGGTCGTTGAGATGTCCGAAGCGTTTCGAGGGCGACGCCGTCCCGCCGGTCGAGCCGCGGTTGCGCCGACATCGAGCCAGGCCCTGTCGCAGCGCGTCCAGCTCCAGCATCCGGATCGGAGCAGTGTCCCGCGACGCATCTTCCTGACTGGCAGCGACCATCCTGCCGCCAATCACTCCGTCAGGTACTAGTTTGCCTCGGGAACCCGAGCCAGGGCGTGTACCGAGAAGTTCAAGCGATTCAAGTGAAACCTCTATTGGCACAAATGGTGAGCAGCGCTACTGCCTCTGACGCCATCACGGCCATGGCTTTCAATCCGCGTGAGCGGAACCTCTATTAGCACTGGACTAGACCGTTGTGGATGCTGAAACAATACAACCGCGTCTTTCAATCCGCGTGAGCGGAACCTCTATTGGACGATATATCGAGCATCTTTGTGAAAAGGTGCGGGATACTCTTCAATCCGCGTGGGCGGGAACTCTATTGGCACAGCAATCGGAGCGCATGGACGAATATCAACGACATCAACTTTCAATCCGCGTGAGCGGAACCTCATTGGCATGATCGACGAATCCGTACATGTACGAGCCGTTCGTCAGCAACTTTCAATCCGCGTGGAACTCCTATTGGCACATAACACCGCCGCCGAGCGTCTGCGTGCCAGCGCGGATCGGGACTTTCAATCCGCGTGAGCGGAACCTCCATTGGCACTCGGAGATCAACGACGACCGGATACATAGCATCATCATGCTTTTCAATCCGCGTGAGCGGAACCCCAACGCAGCACCTTCGGCCGCATCAACGGTTCAGTGTATACCCGACTGTGGGGCTACCTTTCAATCCGCGTGAGCGGAACCTCTATTGGCACACGAAGACACTGGACTACTCAGTGTTCGGTTCCACCTGCTTCGCTTTCAATCCACGTGAGCGGAACCTCTATTGGCACGTACGCTTGCGCTGCGTGCAACCGTGACGTTGTGGACGTGATCGGACCTTCAATCCGCGTGAGCGGAACCCTATTGGCACGTCGGACAGGACGTTACCTGCTGATGTTCGTGAAGACCTCCTTTCAATCCGCGTGAGCGGAACCTCATTGGCACGCTTCGCTGGATGTCAGAGGAGGCAGAGAGCTGTTGCTTTCAATCCGCGTGAGCGGAACTTCGCTGGCACGTGCTCATCGGCAGCCCAGCCGAAGCCCAATCTCGCCCTTTCAATCCGCGTGAGCGGAACCTCTATTGGCACCAGAAGTTCCGGATACCGCAACACTCGATTTCCCCACTGTGGGGAACTCTTTCAATCCGCGTGAGCGGAACCTCTATTGGCACTGTGACCGCAAGGTCTTTGTCCCGCACGGCGGTACATAATTTCAACCGCGTGTGAGCGGAACCTCTATTGGCACCTTGTCCTCCGATGAAATCAACATAGCACACAACTGCCGCATTGGAAAAGCCCAATCTGGACATTTCAAATCGAGATCCAGATCATTTCCTGAGTACCATGTCTCAACTCATCCACCTGTTCTGCGAAAACTGCAATATCCCCGCCGCTTCACCAGGCGTCGGTGCGTACGAATGCACCTTTCCACGCTTCCGAGCATCCCTCGTACGTACATGTACGGTCGCTATCCTCGGGGCCAAAAATTACCGGAAACATCACGATTTTGCATTCCGAGCATCGTTTCACCACGATATCCTTTGGGATCAAACGACACGATGGCTCGTCACGGCGTCCTCCAACGGGCCATCGAGCGTCCAGATCGCTCTCTGGCAATCGCGACATACTGGATAGTAGCGCACATTATCCCGGTTGGCATCCGCAACACGAGCGACGCGGCGGCGGAGTCGTTCAAACTCCGATACCGTCAATTCGCATTCGAAGATGCTTTCCTGCACCGGATCGCCGATGCCGAGCAGGATGCGCTGGATTCGGAACGCGCTTCGGTCATTGGCGAGGTCGTAGGCGATGACGACTCGCACCCGAGCCTCCTTCGGCCTGTTATCGATTCGGTCGATACCAAGAGCGTACAGCAGCCGCCGGACAAACGCGAACGCTCAGTCATCCCGGTTGTTCTCTCTCGTGCCCGCTATCTCGATCAGCTCGTCGAGGTAACCGGCAACGATCTGTGGAGAGCGCTCCGCCCGGCCCCAGAGATACTCGAAATAGAGGCGAAGCTCGCGGGCAAGCGTGGTCGGGCTGCATCGCCCTCGGAGCAGAATACATACTTCCTCGTTGTCTTCCTCTTCGCCATGCAATGGGCGGAAAGACTCGATGAGTGCGATATCGCGCCCCCGAGCTCGAAGAAGACATCGGCGATCTGGTCGACGTCGTCCGGGAGAATCGCCAGTTCGTAATGATTGTCGCTGACCACCAGGGCCCCGGAGTTGCGTGAGCACGTTCACAACCTCGTCCGGAGGCAGCGGTCCATCTCCTCAGCGGCCAGAACGGTCCGATCTTCCAGTCGTGCTTCGGCAACCGTCCATCACGAGCGAAGGATTCGAGCGCCGTTCGAGTCGTCAGGTCCCGCTCGGTCATGGCGATCATGTGGCGGCGGAATGCGTTCCATTGGACCTCATGGTTTGGTGAAAGCTCCTGGAGATACCTGTCAACGTTTTCCGACCAGCCATTTCGAGCATCACGGCTTGCGGCGCGCTGCTGCAGCATCCCAGACTGTGTCTGGAAAGAGCACCGTCGAGATCCCAGCTTTCTTGAGCAATCTCGGGCGTGGCGGTCCGTCGTACCCGGCATGGGTGATGACCTCGTCCCAACGCAGTCGCCGTTCGAGATCATCGTCGGTGCCGGTGCCGGTCCGGAACGTCCGGAAGAGTGGTTCCGGCGGTCGGTCCGAAACAGCCGGTCGCAATAGTCGTCGAGAGCCTCGAGTTGCTCCGTGTCGGTCACCAGCAGGGCGCCATCATCGAGGAGCAGCAAAGCGCCGTAGCCGGGCACGAGCACGAGGCCACTGAGTGGCCACCCTGTCGCCCGGCGGCGCTCGAGCTGGTAGAGCTGGTAACGTCCGCGTCCACTGATGAGATCCCACAAGCGCCGGATGTGCCGCACTGCTAGTTCGGGATTGCCCGACCGGCGTTCGTCTCGCTCCGGGTCGGAAAGCCGCAACTCTCGCACGTTCCAGCGCGTCAGGGCAGCGATCAGTGTCCCGTGCCACTTCGACTGCCGCTCTTATCATTCCGTTCCTCGGAGCCGCTCGGTCAGCAAGTCTTCGGGCCAGCCGAGTGAGAGTTGAGTCATCGTCGATTGGGCGACCAGGGTCGCACTCTGGACCAGATCGATCATCTGCTCGAGTGCTGCATTCCTGCCCCGCGCGACCGGAACCGTCGGTAACGGCACGCCAGGTGACCCGCGGCATGCAACAACCGCATCCGCGCGGCGGGTTTCAATGTGAGTGCATCGGCCAGGCGCAGCACGGCAGTCGAGGCGTGGATTGGGTGCGGCTTTGTTGCCGGCTCCTTCGAGGCGGGAGATGTGGGCCGCAGTCATGCCGGGGCGCGAGAGGCAAGCTCAGCCTGAGTTAGGCCGCGATCAGTGCGTGCCTCCATTAGCGCTTCAGCGAAGGGATGTTGATGGCAGCAACTTTGCGCGTGTCTTTGTCATGTTCGAATGCCGGTCGTATTCACATGGAGCGAGTTCGCAAATAGCATCATGATCATCCATCTATCCAATACAGCATGAAAGCGTTATTCATCATGCTCTATAATACTAAAAGATCATCCTTCAGTACGATTCTGATGCGTTTGACAGAACACGACATATGGCCTTAATGTATACCTATCGCGACGCCCGACGACTTCCAAGGCAACCCCAGGTCCGCGAAAGTTGCAACCGGAGGCGATGGTGCCCCACCGTCGCCACAAATCGAAGGGTCTCAGCTAGAGACAGTACTTCACTCGTCTGCCGCTTTGGCGGCCCTACTGGCGATCGTCGGTGGGGCTTGGCGAGTTGTACCTGGCCATCCAGTGCCGTCAGGCACCAGCCAGGTTACACCTGTTGGTGCCACCTCCAACAGCGCGCAACGCTTTCTACAGGTTCCCGCGCTTACCCGGCTCGATCCCCGACCGCTGGCGGTCGCTTTCCTGATCGACATCACCGGCAGCTACACACCGGAGCTGCGCCTCGACGCCCAACGACACGTCGCCGGCTGGGTTGAGACGATCGCCGCCAACGGGCGCTGCGATCTGACCCTTTTCGTGAGCCTGTTGTCGAGCGACTCCTACCCCGATGAGCAAACCGTGCAGGTTGTCGACCATGCGGCTTGTCCTCCGGCGCCAGCTCTCCCAGAGTTGGAAGCAACCCCGACGATCGCGGAAGCGGAGAACCGACTCAACCCGTTGGAGCAGGAACGTCTTGCTGCGACAGCTACTGCAGCCGCGGGTAGCGCGTATGCAGCCAACGCTACTGCTCAGGCCGGTTATGCAGCCGAAGTCGCGACTCGGGAGGCCACGATCGACGAGGCTCGCCATGGTCTCGGAGAAGAACTCGAAACGCTCGCGGCGTTCGATGTCGAAACGGACTGGGGTCCAGGTACGGACGTCTGGGGCGCACTTGCTCGAGCTGCTGAGCGCCTGAGTGCTCAAGACGGTGAGCGCCTGGTGATCATCGCCAGCGACCTGATGATGAACGAACGCCAGGGCCGCTATGACGGTATCGACCTGGGAGGCAGCCGTGTCATCGTCATCAACTTCGCCTGTGACGATGCTGCGAACTGCGAGCAGTTGCGGGTCGTGTGGAGGGAAGAACTCACCGCGCTTGGGGCGCTGGAGGTGCGTTTCTTCGATCCTGGTGAAACCGACACGCTGACCGTCGAGATCTTCCAGGGGCAGTAGGCTCCCATCCGGTGGCCGCTGGGTGACCGCCGGACAAATTGCTTCAAACGTCATACTGGAATGGAGGAAATCAACAGAAGGACTGGGGCCGGCCGACGACTTCCAAACCCCCGGCTGGCCCCTGCTGCGACCGAATTCTGGGGTCATCAGCCTTTTCAGTTTACCACCAGGTACTGATGCGGCCGATGCCCCGCCTGTACCGGATTCGCCAGTTCGGCGGACCGGCAAACCGAAAGGCATCTCGATGCTGTTCGACCTGATCTTCTGGCTTGTGTTCCTGACGTCGGTGTCGGCGCTCGTCGGCTCGTACCTCTTCGACGAGCTCGACACGGCGCTCTTTTACCTCCTGCTCGTCGTGGCGATGCCGGCCATCCTTGTGTACCGGGCGGCGTCGGCAGCGGCGCACCGGTTGGGCCGCGCCATGGCGGAAGGGGCAGCGCACTTCAAGCGCAGCCCGGACGGACACGCCAACGAGGACCTGTGGGTCCTGAAGCCGATCGCTGGCTCGCTCTTCTACCTCGTCCTGTTCTCCATCGTTGCGATCGGCGACTACGCCTTTATCGCACCGACGATCGCAGCGATCTTCGACATCGCCCCGCCGCCGGTGCCCTTCGGTCTCGACATGCTGGCCGCGGCGGTCTGGGTGGCGTCGATCACCCTGGCCGGCCTGATCTGGGCCGACGCCAGCGGGCGCACCACCTACTGCCGACCTGGTGGCACCTGCCGGCGGCGCAGCGACAGCTGGTGGCGCGCCTGATGATCGGCATCGCTGTGATCAGCATGTTCGGGCTGATCGCGGCCACCGTCTTCCACTACTACGCCTTGCTCGGCCAGTTCAGCCCACAGGCAAACCTGGCCTTCCGCATGGCGTTCGTGGCGGTGATAATCCCGGTGCTCTTCCTGAGCAAGTCGGCCGTTTCCTATGCCCTGCTGGCCGCAGTCCTGGCGGTGCTAGGAGGGCTCCAGTTGCTATTCACCGGCGCGGCTCTGCTGGGCCAGGGGCTCACCCTGTTGGCCGACCGTTTGTACGGCTTCGTCCGGGCGTTGCTGGATATCCCTGCCGGGCTCGGCCGTCGAGTCGTCAACTGGCTGGCGAGCTTCGAGCCGATCTCGACGAAGCTCCATATCAGCCGGCTCGAAGCGCCCAACCCGCGCCGGGTCATCACGCCCGAAGACGACAGTGAGGAGGATGACGCCGGAGAGGACGATGAGCGCCCCGTGACGCCGGTCGAGATGCCGTCCCCGGCCCTGCAGGACTCCGCCGAGCTCGAACCCGCGCCGGTGGGCGACCGGAGCAACGGCCGCATCCCGGATATGACGCTCTTCCCATAGCGGTCTCCGGCGACACGATCGGGCCAGCACGATACTCGTGCTGGTCCGATTTCA
The DNA here is from genome assembly GCA_041390865.1 of Thermomicrobiales bacterium. GTDB lineage: Bacteria > Chloroflexota > Chloroflexia > Thermomicrobiales > CFX8 > JAUIIK01. The sequence goes on along the minus strand of JAWKPC010000013.1, from coordinate 10,821 downwards.
TTTGCGGCTAGAGCGGTTCGAGCCAAGGGAACTGCATCTCATTGATCGTCGCCCGAATCGTTGGATAGACCTCTGCTACGAGATCAAGGACACCGTCAAGCAGATGGGTTGCCGTCGCTTCGGTCGCCGGAACGATCCAGTGGCCAAGAATGGTGTTGTTTCGCTCACTTACTAAACTGGCGACGGATTGACGACCCAGTCCTGAACGGTTGAAACGGTCCGCCAGCGGATCGTCAAAGTCGCTCAACAATCGAAAGCTAGGATCCAGCCCAAGGAAATACCACGATGAGGGCAATCTATTAAAGATCTGCAGTTGACTGGAATTCATCTTCCTGCGATCGCTGTCACCAATTGAGTTGGCAATCACGCCATAGGAATCCCAGAGTCGCCGATGGGCGGTCATTTCGGCAACGCGGTACAGGCGGGCAACTGCATCATCCCAGCTTTGCTGAATCAAGCGGCGCGCTGCGTTGGCGATCAGGTCAGCAACGAGCTTCTCCGAATAGTCCTGGGCTCGCGGATATTTCGGGTCATACACTCCACGGCCCCGCGCGCGGTTCACGAGCTGACCAACCTCGTGGAGGTCATCTATTGTCTCAGAAGCGACGCGCATATCCTCCGGCAATTCAGCTGAGCTGCGTTCCACTTTGCGGAATTCCGTGGCGGCCGGCCGATGTTCAAAGCGGTCCCAATGTTGAAACGCTTTGGCCGCCGACGTGAGTGCCCCGAGCAACTCCCGATCGCGCTCGACAAGGACTTCGCATTGACTGCAGCCAGGCGCTCTTCGGCAGCCTCATACTGCAAACCTCGCAGGAGGTCGGTTGCACGTCGCAAGTTCTCAAACTCTCGCGCGAGGTCGAGTGACGACGGTACAAACCGCTCCAATCCGGTAACGACGACGCCCGCTTCGCGTTCTCCAGCTGTGTACTGAAAGCCCTCACAACCGAGCACGATGCCAGCAAGTACTAACCCTACGCTCATAGGCTTCGTGCCCGAGGTGTACTCGATGGTTATCTCTCGTGGGTCAATGTCGTGTGCAAAGGCCTGGCGAATCGTGCGTAGCCCCAGATGGAACATATCGTCGAGAACATCTACGTCCTCATTTTCCCCTGCGGTGATGTAGGATGTCCGTTCTTCAGGAAATTCGGCTCGTTCACGTACCGCTCGGGCAAGTCTGAGGCTCTGCTCACTCGTCATGAAGTAGAGCCTGTCAGGATGCGCCTCGTCCAGCGATGCCGCCAGCGATCGGACGAGCCCCTCGGGCGGCATATCTGGCGCTCCGGGACGCGGCAAGCCGATACCCGCCGTCATCACCAGCCCACGCTGGGCATGATCTCCTCCTGCTGGGTTGCTCATACTATTGACTCTTTCCGGCTCATTGGTCTTTCAATTGAGGCAGTCTCGGATCATAGCAAGTCCACTGGCTTCAAGTCGCCCAGGGGCGTGGACATGCTGAGAGGCCAAGCTCTTCGATAGGTTGGCGTTCTTCACATCCGTATGTTGAGTCGGCGAGCCATCGATGAGGTCGATGTTGTGGACACCAGGATCGTTGTGACTTCATGAGCGCATCTACTGTCTTGACCTGGGGATGAAATCGTCTTGCTGTAGCCAAGTGATCAAGTCGCTGGCCATGGGTCGAGAGAGATGGGAAAAGTCGTCGAGGTTGAAGAGTGCGATGACGGCCTCCTCGAAGGTAGGCAGATCCCAGCCAGCTTTCAGGGCAAGGTCGTTCATGTAACTGACCTGACGATCCGTAGCGAGCTGTGCTGTTCCGTCACGGTGAGCATCAGCCAGTTCTGACGCTCCCTTCTTGTTGTCAGCGTGTGGTGCCGGCGGGCGCTGCTCGACCGCTGGCTCAGAGAGAAAGCCAAGCTCGGCCAGGTGGCCGGAAAGGGTATAGAGCTGGTCAAGGCTGGTGACGGACACGGTGAGCTGAAACATGGATTACTCCTCTTCCTTAATGAGCGTCGGGTCGAATCCGAAGCTGCGTCGATGGAGATCACGGACCGCGTCGTGCTGGTTGTTGAAGTAATGCCCGAGCAGACAGCAGTTGTTCAGGCCAAGCATCCAGGTGACGTAGCGGCCGGTGCCTTCCCGGTGACCGCCGGTGTCGACGAGGACAAGCGTCTCGTTCCACCGATTCCGGGCCGCAGCAAGCACCTCGGCATCGTCCCCCAGCAGATGCTGAATGCCAGGCAGGTCCGCAAGCGCGATGGCGGCTACTCGCCGTCCGTCACCGGCGCGATCGATACTCGCGAGCGGTCGCTGAGGATCAGGTCGATGCGGTCGATGTCCCGGGCCAGGTGGTGGCGCGGATTGGTGATGCTGCTGGCCCGCTCCCACTCCTCCTGAAGACGTTGCCTCCAGCGCTCGAGAATCGTCACCGTCAATTGGGTTAACTGCTCGGGTGTCGGTTCCTTCATCGGCCTCTCTCTCCACGTCGATGCGGTAGCTGGCCAGGATGTCCTCGATCTGGGCCAGCTCGGCCAGGTCATGCTCGTCCGGCCGGTTCCGCGATGCGAGCAGCCCGGCTCGCCGGTCGAGCAGCTCGTACAGGTATTCCCTGTGCTGCTCGACCGGTTCCGGGTACTCCTCGTGCTCGGGATCAGTCAGCATGGTCATTCTCCACAAACAATAGCGGCAGGACGTTGGGTGTCCCGCCGCTCTCTACATTGTTCATCGGTCTTCGCGGCTCAGGTAGCTGTCTCTGCCTCGTAGGTCTCCTTGAGATAGCTCATGTGACTTTCGAGCCGCTTCCGGAACTGCTGGTCAGTCTCCTCCGCTTGCTGGCAGACGACGGCACTGTCGGTGTAGCCCCGGCTGTTCTTCTCGACCGAGAGCTTCGCCGGCGGCTGGGCACTCTGGATCTGCTCGTTCATCACGGGTCCTTTACTAATCGGTGGAAGCTACACGCTCAACTACGCAGCCTCGTCGATATCCGGCTTGCCGGCAGCGGAAGGCGGATCGGGCTCGAACATGCAGGGACAGGGGTCAATCGTCCCCGCCTCCTTGTTGGCGTCGCTGATGGCAATCCGGTCGGGCTTGGACGACGAGTGAACGCGAGGAATTGGCTCGCCTGCGCTGTGAGAACCGCATCCTGCGTGAAGAGCGCGAGATCCTAACGCCCACAGGGCACCTTCGGCCGCAGCCTTCTTCGCCCAGGCGAACAACTTACGCCGATAGCCGTGTTTGAGTTCGTCGAGCAAGAGAAGGCTCATCATGCCGTGAGGACCATGTGTCGGATGCTGGGTGGTTCGACGAGCGGATACTACGCCTGGCGCGGGCGAGGCCGATCGGTCCGCTGTCAGGCCGACGCCCAGTTGACGGAACGTATCAGGACGATCCACCGTACGAGCCGCGGCACGTATGGGCACCACGGATTCATGCCGACCTCGCCGCCCATGGGGTGCGCTGTGGGCGTAAGCGTGTCGCGCGGCTGATGCGGGCGGAGGGGCTCGTGGGTTGTCATCGGCGGAAACGTGTGCGCACCACGCAGCGCGAACCGCGCGCCGTGCCAGCGCCCCATCGGGTGCAGCGCCGCTTCGTGGCCAGCGCACCGAACCAGCTCTGGACGGCGGATATCACCTATGTCCCGACCTGGAACGGTTTTCTCTACCTGGCTGTCGTGCTCGATGTCTTCAGTCGTCGGATCGTCGGCTGGGCGATGGCTGACCACCTGCGCAGCGAGCTTGTCGTGAGCGCCTTGGAGATGGCCTTGTGGAACCGGCGGCGCGGGGGGGGTGATCCATCACTCCGACCAGGGCTCACAGTACACGTCAGTCACCTTCGGTCAACGTTGCCAGCTAGCGGGAATGTGGGGTGCCCGTTGGGCCCGATGGGTTCCCAAGGCGACTGTTACGACAATGCTGTTACCGAGGCCTTCTTTGCGACCCTGGAATGTGAACTGCTGCGCCGCCACACTTTCAGGACCCACGCGAAGCTCGCACCGCGCTCTTCGACTACATCGAAGGCTTCTACAACTCCCATCGGCGCCACTCGGCACTCGGTTATCATTCGCCTGCTGCCTACAAACATGCCGTCAAGTTGGCTGTGGCTGCATGAAAGGAGCTACTCGACCAACCAGCGATGAACTGTCCACGAAACCGGGGTAACTTCCAGTCTCGCCATGGGGCACCGCTACGGATGTTGTCCCCACGGGCGTGGGGGTGAACCGACCGAGGACAGTTCAAAGTTTGTCAAACTCGGCTGCACGCAATCCACCGAATACACGGAAACTGGCCTTATTGTGCCAGCGCGCAGATCGGGCACCACGTTGCCGCCTACCGCGGGATAGTCGCAATCGATCGCCCGCTGGGATTAAGAGTTAGAACTGGGGCCATTAGTAGACGGACCACGTGTAGGTCCACTGGAACATCTACTACAGCTATATATCAACTCAATGACGATAATGTGATTCATGGCGGAAGCCTTCACCATGTCGTGTGACTGGCTCTACCGCCCTAGGGCAGACATGGTTTCATCGATAAGCGTTACGCAGAATCCGCACAATACGAAGAATAGGGCTGCCCAACTGGAATCGCTCCAGTGGACGGCCCCGTCCTCTGAATCTCTAGTCAACTACCAGTTCCTCGTCCCAGTCGTCATCATCCAGATCGTCGTCAAACTCATCCTCCTGGTCAAGCCACTTCTCGAACCAATCATCCTGCCACCAGGATGAAAGGTCGATGACCGTGTCCTATCCGTGCCCGGGCGCGGGTGTAGGCCTTCGAAGCCACCCGTCGCAAAGCGTGTTCCGAGTCGGGGCAGGTCACCCCAGCATTAAAGCTTGTGGCGGCGGCCCGCGCCATCGACGTGCTCGATCCCGATGTCATCCGATAGCTCGCGCAGAATCACGTGGGTGTTGGTGTATTTCGCAGGATCGATCTCCAGCGCACGCAGCACATCACCTCCCGCTAGCTGCCTCACCAGTCTTCAGGCAGCGCCGTTCCTTGACGTAGCTCCACTTCGACTTCCCAGTATCGGCGACGTTCTCGAACGCGAAGCGTCTGATCAGGCGCGCGCCGAAGTAGCCACGCACGAGCGAGGCTGGACCAGTCGAAGTTCGTGGTCGCGTAGCTCCAACAGCTTGCGCTCTGCCCACTCATCGGCCAGCCGTTCGATGTAGAAGTACTCGCGATGTAGGGCATCGTAAGCACGCTGGGAGATGTGCTGCCAGTCCTGCCGGGTCGCGACATGCCCGAATTCGTGGTAGCAAACGCGCAACGTCTCGTACCAGAGCGAGAAGGCGAGCGATCCGATCGGGTGCTGACAGGTCTCGCTGAAGATGCGGTTGAGGCAGATCGTGACGCGGGTGTCGGAGCAGATGCCGAGCGAACTCTGGTCTCCCTCCGGGCTGCGATTGACGAAGACGATGGGGACGTGAAACTCCTTGGGAATCGTCTGGTAGAGCAGCGCGCAGAGGCCATCTGGGGCCATCCGGCCCCCGTGAAAGGTAATCATCCGTCATACTCCATCGAATGTAACAACAGATAGCGAATCGTTTTCGTGGGCGGCGAGCCGCTGGCGGCGATGGGAACAGACGGGGGAACATGTCGCTCCCCCGTCACGCCCTCGCCGCTGGACGGTGGTTCGTCGCCAGATCAGTCCGCGATCAACGAGTCCCGCTCCGCGCGATCACCTGTCTCCGACACTAGTTCGAGCAGGGAGCCTGAATTGTGCGGATTGTGCGTAGTCTGCGGAAGCCAGAGCGGATTGACCTCGAACTCCGGGCTGGGTTTGCGTCCCGGTCCCCCACGATCCTTATCGATCCTACGCAGGAAGCCGTGGTCGACGAGCAGCTCCAGAGGCCGGTCAAGCTCAGCCGCCTGCGGGACGCGGCTCCGGGCCATCTCGAATAGGTCACGCTTGGTGAACAACGTCCAGTTGCGGCTCTCGATTCGGCCGAGCAGATACTCCGCCTCCTCGACCACCGGGTCGGCGCCGAGTTCGGCGTAGGCCGCTCTGGCATGGGCCATCAAGTAGTTCCCGACCCGGATGGCGTTCGCGAGCGTCCCGACCCCGATCGCCGGACGGGTGACGAAGGTTTCCTCCTCGCTGTCGGCCAGGTGCATCAGACCGGCGATGCGGACGATGGCACCGGCCAGCTTGCCGCCCCAGTCCGGGATCGTGCCGAGCGACCCGGCCGGGCGCAGCTCGACCTCGATGGTCTCGAGTAACGCGATCAGGAGCTCCTCTGCTCGTGGCGTTAGAGCCAGCTCATGGGGGACCGGCTTGCCCTCGGGGGTGCGGTTCGGCTTCAGCCAGGCCAGACGCTCGACCTGATTGGTGTAGCGTTCCTTGACGTAGTCGGGGACCGGGTGAGTCTGGGCCCGGCGATAGCCGAGTCCGCTCTCGGGCAGGCTGTAGAGGAAGCGGGCCAGGAGCCCTTTTCCCCGTAGCTGTCCTGCGTGCTGCATGCCCCGTAGCACCTGCTGCTGCACCGTCAGACCGATCGTCAATGCCGGCATTGTGATGTACTCCGGTGCGCGGCCGATCCGGTCAACCCGGATCGTGTCGCCGGCATGGGCCTTGAGGAAGACGCCGATGTTGGGGCCGGCCTTGCTGTAGCGCCCGGTCATGATCTCGAACAGGTCCCCCTCGGCTGAGAGGATCGACAGCCGGCCTTGCTGTTCGGCGAGCAGGTTGGCGACCTTCTCGGGGCTGACGTCGTCAGCCAGGAGCCGGGGTGTCGCGGGAACCTCACAGGCGGCTAGCTCCTTCGTCAACTGCTTCGCCTGCCCTTCGAGCGTCAGTCGCTTGCTGGAGTCCTCGACCTTGGCGGCGAGGCTCTCGGTATGGCGGAGCCGTTCCGCAAGGATGCGGCGCCGTCCGCTGGCCTCGGCGATCTCAGGAGCCAGCTCGCGGACCAGCTCTTCCTCAGCGGTTTCCAGCGGTCCGGTCATTTTCGAGAAAACCGCGCTCTTGCGGCTGGCCGGCGGCAAGACGGTGACGGTGTAGAGGTTGAGCGGTTCGATCCAGTCCGGCTGGGCTCGGACGGCATAGATCCGGGCGGCGCAGGTCGAGAGGGCGCTGAGGCCGACCATCGCCCCGAGGTCGGGCGGGGTCTGGGTCGCCTCGGCCAGTGCTGTGACGTAGGTCCCGAGCCAGTCGGGCAGAGCATCGACCGGGAAGACCGGCAGGTCGAACTCCTTGAGTGGAATCGGCGGCTCCCACGCCAGTGCCGTTGCCGCGACCGGTTCGCCCGTGACGAGTTCCAGTCGTGGCCGATCGATGTGATTCGCATGCAGGTCCGGTTCGACCAGCATCCGCAGGGCGTGCCAGTCGTGGCCGGTGCAGCCGTTGTGGTGGCAGCCGGCGGCAACCGCGCCGCTGGAGAACTGGGCGAGGTAGGCCGAGCGGTCGTTGTGGCTCTCGTCCCACGGGCAGCCTCGAAGATCCAGCGCCGTCCGCTCCTGTCCCCAGCCGTACGGCCCCTCGACGTCGAGGTCGTGCTGAGCGATCCAGCCGTCCAGATCGAAGCCCGACGCTGGCCCGTAACCAGCCGGCTCCAACCCGGAGCGGTCCTTCGTTGCCGTCTCGACCGTCGGCAGCCAGCCGCCGACGTGTTCCAGCTGGTCCTGCGTGACAACGGCCATGTCGTCCGGCGTCTCGAGGACCCGGGCCATGCGGTGGGGCCGGTCCGTCGTCGGATCGCCCTTGCAGGCTCTCGTGCCGTAGAGCTTCCAGATCCGGGCCGGGTTGAAGGTCGTCTGGTCGACGTGGACTATGTCATCGTCGAAGCGGAAGGCGAGGGCCTGCAGCACCTGCTGGACCAGTCCGCCGTCGTCAGTTGGCATCTCGATCCGGTAGAGCAGGTGGGCGCCATTGCCCGAGTCGGCCAGCACCGGCTCCGGGCCAGCCGACCTTCGCCAACGCCTCGCGGACCATGCGGGCACGGACCAACGCTGCCTGATGTTCCTCGTTCGAGGCCGAGATGCCGCTGGGGCGGACCGGGTCGAGGTCGACCAGCAGCCAGCGCCGCGCCGCGATGTCCTTGTCGACGTCGTCGCCCCACGGCTCGCTTCCGTGATGCGGTTGTTCGCTCTCGCCAGCAGGGCCGGGGTGACCGGGTTGGGGATCAGTAGATACCCTGTGCCTCGCGATGTCGGTGAGCGCCGTGACCAGCGCCGTCGGATCGTCGAAGTAGCCGCTCAGGGTGGTCGATCGGTAGGTGTCGGCTGTCTGGGCATTGAGCACCCTGACCTCGGTCACCTGTCCTCGGGTAGGAGCAGGTCGAGGGTCTTCCTGACATGCACCCTCACCTGGACCAGTAATAGTGAGAGTCCTCCGCTCGACGAAGGGAGACTTCCATGCGCAAGAGCCGCTACAGCGAGGAGCAGATCATCGGCATCCTCCGAGAGCATGAAGCCGGTGCCAGCGTTGCGGACCTGACCCGTCGTCACGGCGTCAGTCAGCAGACGATCTACCGCTGGAAACAGATGTACGGCGGGATGGAGACCTCGGAGCTCCGCCGCCTGAAACACCGAAGCCGAGAATGCCCGGCTGAAGATGCTGGTGGCAGACCAAGCCCTCGACAACCAGATGCTCAAGGAGTTGCTGGGAAAAGTGGTAACGCCGGAGCGAAGCGGGAGGCGATGGAGCACCTCCAAGATCGCTTCACCGTCTCGGAACGCTACGCGTGTCGGCTGGTTGGAGTCTCGCGCTCGACGGTACGCTACCAGCGACGAAGTCGAGATGACACGGCGCTTGTGGAACGGTTGCGAGAGCTGGCCCGAGCACGTCCCCGATTCGGCTATCGGCGTCTGCATGCCCTGCTCCGACGCGAGGGTGAGATGGTGAATCACAAACGAGTCTATCGCCTGTATCGGACCGCGGGACTCGCGGTGCCACAGCGCAAGCGTAAACGGGTGGCCGCGAGCCGAGGACAAGCGGTGCACATCGGGATGCGGCCCAACGAACACTGGAGTTTGGACTTCATGAGCGACACGCTGAGCACAGGACGCCGCATCCGTACCCTCTCGGTCGTCGACACGTGCACGCGGGAAGCACTGGCAATTGCCGTGGCCACGTCGCTTCCCAGCCAGGCCGTGACGCGCGTGCTGGATGGGATCCTCCTGTTACGACAGAAACCGGAGCGCATCACGCTCGATAACGGACCAGAACTCACCAGCCGCTGGTTCGACCAGTGGGCCGACCACCACGGGATCGCGTTGGACTACATCGATCCAGGCAAGCCGGTCCAGAATGCCGTGATGGAGAGTTTCAATGGCAGATTTCGAGACGAGTGTCTGAACAGCCACTGGTTCACGAGTCTGGAGGATGCGCGCCGAACGATCGAGGCCTGGCGCATCGACTACAACTGGGAACGACCACACAGTTCACTCGGCTACCGTACACGGGAGGAGGTGCATCAGGAACTGATTCGACCTTTCGATGGATCTATGATGGCAGTCGGATTCTCATAATGACTGGACCAACAATCGGGGGCAGGTTATTTCGTTCTCTCCTCTAGAGAGTCCCCGACTGCTGTCTCAGCGTACATGTCCAACATCATCTTGATCTGCCTATTGATCTCTTCACGCGGGGGAGCGAGGAATCGCTTTTTACCGACGATAGGATGCTCGGGAACCTGTTCGTCTGCTTCAGTGACTACCCGTTCGAGCCGCATACGATCCTTCTCTGAGATCTCAAACATCGTACTGTGCTCGACGAGCTCGATGCCGCGACGTCGTATGTACTTCAGGTTCCGTTGCGCCAAATCGCGTGAGAACGAGAGTAGATCGTTGTGCAGCTGTTCCCACACACGGTAAGTCTTCTCCGTAAAGACGATCCATCCTCTGTTGTCCACGTCTGAAGAGTCGTAGACTACCGGAATCACAACCACGCGTTCATCATCGATGAGAAGTTCCTCCATCGCGTAGAGATAGAGGTGCCCATGTTTCAGCTTCGCGTGAAGATGGCGATACGTCTTGAGAACCTGTTGGAGGCGTTCAATAAATCGCATGCGCACGGCGATGTTCTTCGCACGTATCAGCTCTATGAACTCGTACTCAGCCGCTGGGATATCAAGGGGCGCAAGGTCGCCGTAGCGAAGTAGATTGCGCCAAGTTGCCTCATCGAGCTGGCGAAACACCCCGTTGGCGGCAGGTGCGTTCACGATGAGTTTCGGGACCTTCTGTAGAGGATGAGACAGCGCATGACACAGAGCGGCGAAGTCATCGATCAGTTGGTTCACTCTGTCAAAAAGCTGAGTGTAGAGTACGTCTTCCAAGAAGCGTCGATCGTCAGGATTCTCATCCCGATATGGACCATTAGGGTCGAGGAGTAGATCGCGCTTTTCGTCGTTCTCAGCGAGACCGTATGAGCGTGCTCTACTGGTGTAGCGCAAGTGGTTTGCCAGCAGGAATTCGGTGCGTTCCATGTCTTCGTTGTAGATGAAATCGCGGGATGCAGGGTTCATAGGCATGGCTTGATCTCCGATCCTGGCGTCAGAAAGTACGCTCTTCTTTGTTGTAAAAGATGAATATGTGTGACCTTTTGACTCGACCGGAGCAACCGGTTACTCAACAGTCTCAGAGAAGATATCGAGATGAATAAACCTTTCGGCTCCAAATAGGGAAAAGCTCGAACCCGAAATCTCGATCTCCGCCTCGGTGCCCACATGTTCATGCACCCAGCACCGCGCTCGCCCCGGGTCAGCGCCTACGTAGGGTACTGAGGCGATGAAACCCAGGAATGCCTTGGCAGCGTCTCGGGTCAACTCGGTTCCATAGTCGAAAAACGACGCATTGATGGATCGAATGTGATGTTCATCGATTCCGTTGAACGCCACTTCGTACTCAGCACTACGAGTCTTCAGTC
>JAWKPC010000012.1:0-144989 GCA_041390865.1 Thermomicrobiales bacterium | reverse complement strand
AACTCGATCGAGACCTGCGTCTCGCTCGGCGGCTGAGAGTCAACATCACAATCACCGGGTTCAAATTGCCGGACGGTCACGACGAAAGGCAGGCCCGATACACGGAGGAAGCCCTCTCAGGATTGCGCGAGTTCGACGCCGTGATGATTGATCGCGACCATTCTGTGATGTTCGTCTGGTTGTTTGACGCAAATCAGGAACGCACACCGCAGATCTTCGATCGGCTTTGCGACCATGTGTCGGACGAGCTGGCGGACGTATTTGTCAATTCGAAGGTCGGGCACGCCGAGTTCCCCGTCGACGGTCTTACCTTCGACGCCCTGCTGGAGAGTGTCTTGACCGTCCCTGCAGGCACTGAACTGGCGGACCAGGAAGAAAAGGAACGTGTTGAGATCTACGCAGCCGGAGATTCGCCCCTCTTGAACGATACAGCTGTCCGGAAATACTAGGATAATGATCGATTCGAAGGGCAACGGATCGCCGTTCAACCGATCCAACCTGCGTATCTATCGCAAGACATCTCTAAGGCTTAGGCGCGGTTCATCGAACTTGATGCAATCGTCAACGAAACGGCTGTTCGACATCGTTCTCGCGGTCGCGTTGTTGATCCTGCTCAGTCCATTGCTGCTGCTTATCGCTGCGCTCGTCTACATCGATTCGCCTGGCAAGCCGATCTTCCGGCAGGCAAGAACCGGATACCATGGCCGTCGGTTCCTCATGTTCAAGTTTCGGACGATGGTTCCGAACGCCGAGGAACTGAAAGCGAAACTGGCGCACCTGAACGTGCTCCAGCCGCCCGACTTCAAGATACCCAACGATCCCAGGATCACCCGGGTCGGCAGATTCCTTCGCAAGACAAGTCTCGACGAGCTGCCTCAGCTCTTGAACATCCTGCAGGGGGATATGAGCTTCGTCGGCCCGCGCCCGACGTCATTCAAACCCGAAACCTACTCTCCCTGGCATGGCGAACGGCTGGAAGTGAAACCCGGGCTCACCGGGCTCTGGCAGGTCGAAGGACGGGGTTCGATGGAGTTCGACGAGCGACTACGCCTGGACATCTGGTATCTCCGAAACTGGTCGCTCTGGCTTGATCTGAAGCTCCTCTGGCTTACCGCGATCAGCGTTTTGCGGCGACGCGGAGCATACTAGCTGGTGCCGGGCTCCTCCGCCGATTGACGGTCCGAAACAGCCATCAACGCAAAGCTTGCGGCAAGAATCATCCACATGTACGTCGGGAACGCATCATGAAGGAAGATTGATGCCGCCAGAAAACCACAGACTGCCGCGAATAGCGCTTTAGCTGCCGCTCGCATCTGCGCGTTCCCTGAGAACCTCGTCCAGATTCCACGGAGCGAAACCAGCACGGTTCCAAACATCACCACCAGCGCCCCAAACCCGACCAGGCCCGTCTCCGCTAGCACTTCGATTGGAAGGCTATGCGCCGACCGGTCGGTCCGTCGGTCGATGCCAAGCGGACGGGCATAGTCCTGATAGTGCTCCTGGTAGTTCCCGACTCCTACGCCGAGGAACGGATGGTCGATCAACATTTCCAATCCGGCCAGCATTTCGCTCAACCGTCCGCTGACGGCGGGATCCTCGACGGATGTCGTATCATCTCGCAGCGCGAGGCTTCCCGACTCTATCTGGTCGAACCGGTTGGTGAACGTATCGGGAATCCAGGGCAGCCCTAGCAGCAGGAACACTCCTCCAAGTGCCAATATTTTCCAGGACATGAGCCGCGTCAGGGCCATAACGACGGCGATCGCCCCGAGCGCGAGTATCCCCCCGCGCGAGTATGTCAGGAGCGTACCCGCAACCAGGAGCGGCAGAGCTGCGCTGGCGGCGACGCGGTACAGCCCCGAGGACGTCTTGGCCAGATACAGCGCAAGCGGTACAAGCGGCACCAGGGTCATCGCGAAGAAGTTTGGATCACCGACTGGACCACCGGGCCGGGCCACGGTCGACGTTGCGTCATACACCAGCGGCTGCTCCAGATACGTCCCATACCCGAGAAATTCATAGCCGGTGCCGGTAAAGGCCTGGATCGTCGCGATGGCCGCCGCCAACGCGCCCGCAAGGAGCATTGCCCAGAGCAGACTCCGATGGTCCTCGAAACTACGAACAGCGAGCAGGATTATCGCGACAAATGCGAGGTTCTTGCCGAGAATCGAAAGATAGGAGTTTGCCGAAACGGTATCCGCCACGACGATCGCCGTGGCGACGAGCGCCAGAACATAGAGCAGGACCGGTTGCCAGACTCGCGCGGGCGGTAGCCAGTCCAGCCAGAGGCCGTGGTTGTAGAACAATGCCGTCAACGTCGCCAGTGCCAGAAGATAGGCAACCCCCGGCACGCCAAAGTTCTGACTGAGAACGTCCGATGTGCGTGAATAGAGGACGAATCCCAGGAAGAACAGCGCAACTCGGGGCCGGGTAACGACCAGGGCGCCGTACTTCAGCAAAAGCGGCAGTCCGACCGCGCAGGCGATAATGATCAGCGCATGAGACGGAAACACGGCGATCGAAGCCAGCGCCGCAAGGACGAGAAAGGCTGGGGAGAGATCTCGAAGGTCTCGGACGGTGAGCGTCACACCGTGGTTTCCCCTGAAGGAGCTTTGCGCCCGGACGGCCGGCCGTCCGTCAGTCTCTGGTCGGAGGGAAAGCTCCGCATGTGGCGATGGATCAGCATTGAATCCAGCCAGAGAGCCAGAAGCGAGCCCATACCAAGCCCGATGACGACCGAAGCGATGAGGGCAAAACTCTGCGGTGGCCCGACGGCTTCCAGGCCGCCATCCGCAGGCGTCAAGAATCGAGCTTGAAACACGTCGTAGATATCGATGACGAGCGACTCCACGAGCGGTCGCACCGCGAGGCTGAGGGCCGCCACCACTGCTTCTTCTGGCCCTTCGATGGATATTCTGACGACGTTCGACTGTGGCTCGACGGTGGCGGTGAGCTCGTAATCATCACCGGCGGCTGCTGGCGGTTCAATCGCAGCAAAGGTATTGATCAGCGTGTCCGTGCTGGATAGGACGTCGGCGAATGTCGCCGCCACGGTGTCGTTATTGAGAAGTCCGAGCGCCCGGAGGGTATCGTCCTGGCCCAGGCTCTCATTGGGAATGATCGCGAACTGGGACGTAGCTTCGTAGCGGGTCGGGATCTCGGCCACTCGCCAGTTGACCGCGCCAAGGACGAGAATCGAAACGACGAGAACCACCCACCAACGGCGAACGATTGCAAAAACTATGCGGGCGAGGTCTTCGTTCAAGTGCGTTCCAATGATTCTGCAGTACGACAACGCTATCTAGCGAAGTATACAGAGTGGGGTTCTTAGCACCCGGAATGAAAAAGAGGGGCGCGGTCGCGCCCCTCTTTTCTTTCAGCGAGCCACTTGCTAGTTGCGAACCTGGATTCCCAGGTCGACCTCTTCTTCGAAACCGTCTTCATACGTCACGCGGAAGGTCAGAGTGTGATTGCCGTTCGACCACTTCCGGGTGTCATATCCGGTCGGATCGCCGTTGTCGTCTCCGCCGAGGAAGTAGGGCGCGACACCTTCGTGTCCAACCCATTTCCCATCGAGATAAAAGCGGACACTTTTGACCTCGATCGACCGCTCGGACTCAACTTCGACGGTAATCCAGCCACTCACGGTGTCGCCGTCCTCAACGCCCGACACAACGATGTCGCTCGTCGGCGTCTGCGGCGTCCGATTCAACACCGAGAAGGCAACGGAACCGTACTGCTCGGAACCGTCACGACGGGTCACCTTGACGGAAATCGAGTGTGCTCCGTCGGCCCATTTCCGACTGTCGTACCCGTTCGATACGCCGTTCGCATCTCCACCGAGGAAATAAGGCGCGACACCTTCGTGCCAGGTCCAATCACCGTCAACATAGAACGCGATGCTGTCGACATTCTCCGGATCGGAGGTCGTCGCTTCGACTTCAACCGTGCCCGAGACCGTCTGCCCCGGTTCGATGCCCTTGATGATGACGGTCGAATCACTCGCCGGAACGTCCGGCGATGCAGTCGGCGTCGGGGCCGGGGTCGTCGCCGTCGGCGATGGAGTCGCGTCGGGCGGTGTGGCAGTGGGCTGCGGCGCAGTGGCGGTGGCTGTAGGCGCGGGCGCGGCGTTGTTCGAAACCGAGAAGTACACCACTCCGTACTGGACCGAGCCATTGTGACCGGTCACCTTGACCGTCATCGAATGCGGGCCATCGGCCCACTTCCGGCTGTCAAACCCGTTCGATACACCGCCTTCGTCACCGCCAAGGAAGTACGGCGCGACACCTTCATGCCAGGTCCACTGGCCATCGACGTAGAACGTAACACTGTCGATTTCATCTGGATTGGCTGTCGTCACGTCGATACTGACTATGCCCGAAACACTCTGACCAGATGCGATGCCGTTGATGATCACGGCTGCACCACCGGGCTGATCCGTCGGCGATGCGGTCGCAGTGGGCGGTACGGCGGTCGGTGATGGCGCGACCGCTGTCGGGGTCGCCGGCGAGCTGCCGGTGCTTGTGCAGGAGGACGGAACTATCGAGGCCGTCTGCGCTTCCGGATTGACCGTTACCGTTCCGCACTGGAAATCACGCTTCCAGGAGCTTCCCGACTGATAACGGTCACCGAGCGGCGCACCGAGCTGCAGCTCGTAGTTGCTGTACCACCAGAACTCGTCGTAGTCACCGTCCTTGCCGTAGCGCATGTATGCCGCCTCGGACGGGCGATCGATCAACAGGAACGATGCGAGATGAAAGGTCTGCCGGTTGTAGTCGGAGCGGCTTCCCTGGCCGAGCGCGATCACGCCCTTGCCGGCATCTAGCGCGCGCTCCGTCTGACGAAGATTGTTCTCCCACTTGTCCGCGTCAAGTCCGCGGCTGCTGTAACCGGTTGCCCACGATTCATTCATGCCACCGTCGAGATAGGGCAGATAAGCATCCCAGCTGCTCCCATCGTTCGGATCGGTGATCATGTTCGCCCAGAGCACCTTGCCGTTGGTACGCAAATTGCTGGACAGTACAGAGAGGTAACCCGTCCACGCAGAGCGATAGCTGTCATTCGACGAGAACTCCTGCACGGCTCCGGTCGAGTTGCTCAGCTGCTTCTGAGCCTTGGTAATCGAGAGCGAGACATTGTCGAGGAATATGCCATCAAAACCTCTCGTGTTGATGTCTTCCTTCATGCGGTCTCGAGCAAATGCGCGCCACCCGGAGCTAGCCGGGTTCATGTGATAGTAAACCCGCGAGCCACGCATGGAATAGAGTCGCTCGCCCCTGCTGTTGTGGAGAAACCAGGACTCGTTGGGGTGAACGTAGCGGCAGAACTCACCGCGTTCCTTCACTACATTATTCTGGAGCCCCTGGTAGGTATAGTCACAGCTCGCATACCGATTCCGGTATGGGCCGGGACCACCCACCTCGGCGGCGAGCAGATACTGAATCACGTTGCCGGAGAATCCATTATCCAGCAACTCCTGATGATAGGACTGCTTGTCCCCGTTCAGGATCATGAAGTCGGTGGACGACGCGAGCGTCCGCACCGGCGTTCCGTCCTTTGGAGGAACGTAAAAGAATGCCACCCGGGGGCCGGTGTCTGATTCCGCGGCTGCGGAATGCTGGTCGCCGAACAGGAATGTAGCGCTGGCTGTTAGCAGCAGCGTGCAGACAGCACCGATTGCCGTGAATCGTGCCAGCGTGCTTTCGAGTCTCATAGCTCCCTCTACCGTGAAAGCGATATACGATGTGCCCCAATCTCTGCCGAACCCTTGGTCCGACACCCTCGATTCTGTAAGTGACAGGATCGGATCCCAATAGCCGATTGGAAGCATTGGCAACACTGAAACTCCCATGACTATCTGGACCAATGGACTACCAGGCAGCAGGGGACCAGCTACGAAGCCGCAAGAGCGTTCGGCCGCAGTCCCATGTTCACGGCGAAATCAAGCAGAGGCGCTAGCCCGGCGGGACAATAGCCGAGCCCGACTTGGCAGTTCGTATGTGATGAATCGTTAGAGGGAAACGATTAATGTGAGCCGGTATTTCGAGCGATCATCAAGCGGGGCCGTCATCACCGGCTTGCCGAACTCTGGGTCCTGTTCGCGCCCAGGCCGTGATCAAGATCGGGGTCACACTCGTGAAGTGCCGTGACGTGCGTTCGAGACACGCACAACGATGCCGCCTACCGCGACCGGGTCGGTAGCATCGGGCACCGGGATGTGAATATTCCTGCCAGGGTGGCTCGGGCCGGGGAAACAAGACGGGTAGATGAGCGCCACCTCGGGGTAATGCTAGTGATTGCCGCTGATCAGATCGACGAGAGCGCCGACATCGGAGGGAAGTGAATTACCCCTCCATGCAACGTGTCGATCCGGTCGAGAGAGCACGAGCTTCGTCACATAGGGATCACCGACGTCGGTCGGCTCGACATCCAGGACATCGAGCGGGACATTCCTGATGCTAGATGCATCGGCAAGCGATCCTACATCCAGATCGCGGTCCAGCCTGATAAGGGTGTAGCCGGGCCCGAGATTGTCGTACAGCGACGTACCATCGCCGAGCCAGGCATGCGGCGTTCGGCTTCCAGGCACGGTCGAAGGAGTGTAGTCGGCCATCGTGTACGGAAGATGCGGTTCCGCATCGTAGGCGATGATCGGCGACTCTGCGTAGTAGTAGCCAAAGTTCAAACCTGCGCACGCGTACTGCTGGACGTTGAGCGCGTATGTCTCTTGACCGAGTGTCCTTCGAGCCCGGTCGCCGGCTGTCGTCTCGTCTTCGATGTCAGCCGGGACTGCTCGCCGTTGCCGGGCCGTCGAGTGCGCGTGGTCCATGGCGAACCTCGAGACCTGCTCGGTGATCGGATGGCGTTCCGCTTCGTAGGCGTCGAGTATTCCTGGAGCGCCCCATCCTTGTATCCGGGCGGCGAGGAGCCAGCCCAGGTTCTCGGCGTCGGCGATTCCGGCGTTCATCCCGTAACCGGCGTAGGGCACCCAGAGATGGGCGGAATCCCCGCAAATGAATGCCCGGCCGCTCCGGAACTTGTCGGCCAGGAGACGCCTCCCATACCAGTCTTCCTTCGAAATGACGCGATACTCGAAATCCTCTCCAACTCCGAGAATCGTCCGGATTGCCCAGTCCCGATCGACCGAATCGAAGTCGGCCTCGTCCTCGCGCAGGTAGTTGTGGATGAGCCACCGCTCCCGGCCGTCGATCGCATAGACCGTGCCGCTCCGGCGTGGGTTAAGCGAGAGATTTCCCCAGGCCGGTTCGGTCGACAGAAGCTCGATCAGTTCCGGAGCGTCGAGGTAAGTCGACTGCACACGCTGGATCACGGCATCGCCCTCCAGCTTCGCTCCTAACTGGCTCCGGACCGAGGAACGCCCGCCGTCACATCCGACGAGAAAGTTCGCGCGGATCTTCAACTCATCGCCGCTGTCGACGCTCTCCGCCTTCGCGATGACACCCGTATCATCTTGCTCGAACTCAGATAACGCGTCCGGTTGAGGATCGTCAGTCCCTGGACCTGCCAGGCGTACTCGAACATGATCGGTTCCATGTAGATCTGGTTGATCCGGTGCGGCGGTTCGGGCGTCGGCCAGCCGGAATCTACGCCTTCGGAGTCGATGTAGCGTTGGCTCCGGCTCGGAATCTTGACCCGGGCGATTTCCTGGCCAGTCATCGTCGTCCGGAAGGCGATGTCGTGCGGATAGTCCGGCGGCAATCCAGCGTTCCTGATCGCCTCGACGATGCCGAGCCGACGGAAGATCTCCATCGAACGAGCCGAAACGTGATTGCACTTCACGCTCGGCGGCTCGCCTCGTTTCCGAAGTTCCAGAACGACGACCTCGACCCCGCGCTGGGCGAGATCGATCGCCAGCGTGAGACCGACTGGCCCCGCACCGACGATGACGACGTCAGCTTCCCTCTTCTGCTCCATAATCTGTCTCCGGTACTCGTCCGTTTTGCGGCCGCGTTCTCTACGGCGGCTCGAATATGCCGCCAAATACCCAGCCCATCGACATAGCCCACCTTCGCTCTATAGTAGATGCTCTCACGCCAGAACATGGGCCATCTATCGGAGGGGAACCACGGAAATGACTGGATCAGGACCACTCGCAAGGCTGCCGCTGCTCGTCGATGCTCGCTCGATGCGCGTTTCGTCTTACGACCGCAGCGGCGGGAACGACGACCGGCTTCACGTCGCGGCGGGTGAACAGGCAACGCTCGCTCACATCCACGGGCCAGCCAGGATCACCCATATCTGGATGACCATCGCGGCAGACGACCCGCAAATCCTCCGGCGTCTCGTCTTGCGGGCCTGGTGGGACGACGAGGCGGAACCGAGCGTCGAGGTTCCCGTCGGCGACTTCTTCGGAATGGGTCACGCGACAACTCGATCCTTCTGGTCCTTGCCGCTTCAGATGGCGCCGGAAGACGGTAGGGGGTTCAGCTGCTACTTCCCGATGCCTTTCCAGTCCTCCGGTCGCTGGACGATCGAGAACGAGTCCTCCGTCGAGGCGCTGGTCTATTACTACATCGACTACGAGCTATTTGACGACCCCGATCAAGTCGATGGCCAGGCCTACTTTCACGCTCAGTGGCACCGGGAGAACCCGACCCAGGGCGTCAGCGACGAGGGCTGGGACAATCGGGAATGGCTCGTCGGCGGCAGCGAACCGTCGGACCCGACCCAAAACTACGTGATCCTCGAGGCAACCGGCCGTGGGCACTTCGTCGGATGCCACCTCGACATCGAGAACCTGCGTGACGTACCGGACGACGTCTTCAACTGGTACGGCGAGGGTGACGACATGTTCTTCATTGACGGCGAGTCCTGGCCGCCATCGCTCCATGGCACCGGCACCGAGGACTACTTCGGCACGGCATGGTGCCCGACCCAGGAATACAACGGCCCGTATCACGGCGTCATTCTTCCCGGCGGCCCGAACTGGTCGGGAAAGATCAGCCTCTACCGCTACCATATCGAAGATCCCGTGCGATTCCGGGAGTCTATGCGCGTGACGATCGAACACGGCCACGCGAACCGCCGGAGCGACGACGTTTCAAGCACCGCCTACTGGTATCAAACAGAGCCCCATCAAACGCATCCGCCGCTGTTGCCGGTCGACCAGAGGCTACCGCGGTAAGGTCGGGGATGGGATCGGTCTAGCGTCCCCGGATCTCCCGGAAATTGTCGATGATGACAAGGAGTGACAGCAGCGTGACGACGGTGACGACCGTCTCGAAGAAGAACTCGTAAACGAGCACGCCCAGCGACACCAGAGCCAGAAGAACAGAACTCGCGACGAGGAGGTCGGTCAGATGACGCCGCAGCGCTGCGTCGATGGCAAAGAATGCGATGACCATTCCCCCGGCGGCCGTGATCCAGATCTGTGGAAAAAAGACGAGGATCAACGCGAAACCGAGTAAGAGGAGCCCGACGCTCACCGCCGCCCAGGTCTCGACGATCCTGCTCTCCTGGATCTCCTCGCGCGACAATGGCGTGTGAAACTGTCGGATATGGCTCGTCGGATCGCCGTAGTCGCCATCGTCGATCCGCTCGATGTGCAACTGAATCGCCTCGGCCGTCTGGACAAGCTCGGATCGTTTCGCAACAAGTGCGTCGAGGCTTGACTCGGCGGCGGTCAGGGCTCGCTGCCGTTCGTCCAGGATCGAGTGAAAGACCTCGGAGCGCTGCAACGCTTCGACCTCGAGCCCGAGCTGGGGGAGCTGGGATTCAAGCTCGGCGATGTCGAATTCGGTGATCCGCAGTTCTTCGAGTACCTCACCGAGCCGTGTCTGGAGCATTCCCCTCGATTCGCCCGGTGTCGCGACCTTATGGAGCCCGGTCCAGCCGATCGGGTCCGACCAGGTCTTGCGAATCGTTCCGTCGCGATTGAACTTCGGGCCGGCCGGCGCAGACTCGCCCTCGAACGGGTCACTGGTGGACAGACCCCAGAGCCCCTGATAGTTCTCCGCCCAGCCGTCTTCCGGACTGAGCACGACCGGCGTCCACTCGATCTCCTCTCCCGGCCCGACCGACAGGCCGTCTCCCCGGGCATAGTCGACGTATGGGAACCGTAGGAGACCAGCGATGCGGTCGCCGATCTTCGTCGGATCCCCTTGCCGGAGGATCTCCGTCCAGAGCCTTCGGACCTGATCCACAAAGCGGCTCACCGGTTTGAGGATGCCGACCTCGTAGCGCGCCAGGTATTCCCCAGGCTGGAGGTAGTTCGCATGCGACCCCGCCGCCGCGAACACGATCGGGTGATCGCCCCGCCGGAGGAGGACCGGGTCGTCCCAGCGCCGGCGAAGGTCCTGTCCCGAGAACTCGTGGACGCTGCCCGCGACCCAGAGGGGCCGCGGCTCGTCTTCACAGTCCTCCAGGTAAATGAAAATCTGCTCCCAGTCGGCTTCATGGTCGTTCACGCCGTGGAACGACGTCCGCCAATCGTTCATCGTGTAGAAGAGGTGGTAGTGGAGCACGATGTAGCCGCTTCGCCGGAGCACTCGCCCATAGTAGGGATAGGAAGAGTCTGTACGACGAATTTCCCGGTAACGCCGCTCGGCCGCCGCAACCGTTCCGCCGGGAACGCGCCCCCGGAGCAACGATGCGAGCTCGAAAAGCGAATCCATCGTCCTGATCAAGAGCCCGACGCGGGCCAGTCTTCCCCGCGCGTTGAACACCGGTCGGTCTTCCCGGATCAGCCACCGCGCCAGCTCGCGTCCATCCAAAGGACGATCCACGAATCGGAGAAAGTGCTGGTGGTTCTGGGATGGCGGCCGCAGCGTTCCAAGCGACTCGAGGGTAACTTCGCCGCGCGAGCCGAGCAGCCTGCTTTCTTCCCCATCAGCGGTGCCGAGATGAAGTTCACAGGCATTGACATACCCGTCAACGGGGCAGGGAAAGAAGAGCTCCCCGTGCGTGTATCGAACGATCGGTTCGTACTTGCGAAGGAGGTCGAGGTCACTCAATCGGGACCGTCTCTCGCGGATTGATGAAGCCGAAGCTGCCGCGCACATCACGCGAATTGAGATAAAAGATCGCGACGACGCTGAGGACCATCGTGATGAAATTCGGGTGCCCGTGATAGTACGCCCAGAGTCCGACGGCAAGCTGCACTGACAGGACGAACAGCGCAAGCGGCCAGGCCCACTTCACCATGAGCAGGAGTCCGACGACGACAATCAGCCCGATACCGGCGATGGCGACCGAGAGCGAATTCAGGTAAACGGCTGCATCGCGGAATCCGGCATCAAACGGCCCGCTGACCCACCAGCCTCCGATTGCCGAGACGGACGAGACAAGCTGAATAAACGCGATGGCGGTAACGCCGAATGGACGTGTCCGGTCGACCGTCCTTTTCGCGGGATGCTGCTCGTTGATTCCGGCGCTAGTTTCATTCCTCATAGGCTACGCTGAAGTGTAGACCGCGCATTCGTTTGTATCGAAGCCGGATGGCGCAACGGACGGAGATCGATAACCGGGATGGCCGAAACAACTACCGCCGCCATAGCATCGAATGAAATCCTACACGGCAAGTGGACGGTACTCACGCTGCTCGCCTTTGCCGAGCTACTCGGAATGGCGACCTGGTTTTCCGCGTCGGCCGTAGTTCCGGCGCTCTCTGACAGCTGGCATCTGGGCGACGGCGGCGAGTCCTGGCTGACGATGTCGGTCCAGGTCGGATTTGTAGCCGGAGCACTCGGCTCGGCCATCCTCAATCTCTCTGATCGCTTGCCTGCCCGCTGGCTGTTCTCGGCTTCGGCGTTGCTGGCCGGCCTGGCAACGCTGCTCATTCCGCTCTTCGCCAACGGGTTGGTTCTGGCATTGCCGCTTCGCATTCTCACTGGCGTAGCCCTCGCGGGAGTGTATCCGGTCGGGATGAAGATCATGGCGTCCTGGACGACGCGCGACCGTGGTCTGGGTATCGGTTTGTTGGTCGGGGCGCTCACCGTTGGCTCGGCCCTGCCACACCTCCTACGAACGTTCGGGGATCTCAGCAACTGGAAGCTCGTGCTCTACCTCGCCGCCGCACTCGCAGGGTTGGCAGCGCTGCTCGGCGCGCTATTTGTACGTGAGGGGCCATACGCCGCTCCAGCGCCCCGGATACGCTGGTCCTACGTCGGCGACATCCTCCGGACTCGATCGCTCGTCCTGGCAAACCTCGGCTATCTCGGGCACATGTGGGAGCTCTATGCGATGTGGGCATGGATACCGGCGTTCACCCTGGCTAGCTTCGAAATCTCGGGAGTAGGATCAGGATGGGCCGGACTGACCGCGTTCGCAGTGATCGCGATCGGCGGCGTCGGCAGCATCGTCGCAGGGAAAGCAGCCGACCGGATCGGAAGAACCATCGTCACGAGTGGTTCGATGATCGTCAGCGGCGCCTGCGCGCTTCTGGCAGGGCTGGTATTCGGTTCTTCCCCGGCGTTGCTCGTGCCGGTCGTCCTCATCTGGGGCTTCGCCATCGTCGCCGACAGCGCGCAGTTTTCGGCCTGCATCAGCGAGCTGGCTGAACGGGAATACATGGGGACTGCGTTAACATTACAGACGAGTATGGGGTTCCTGCTGACCCTGGCTTCGATTCGGTTGGTTCCGGTCTTCGAAGGCCGGTTCGGTTGGGAATGGGCATTCCCGTTCCTGGCAATCGGTCCGTTGATCGGTACCGTCGCGATGATTGCTTTGCGGCGGTCGCCGGATGCAGCCGCTCTAGCTAGCGGCAATAGATAAATAATCGGTAATCGACCGTATGACGACGAGGAATGCTGTCAATTCATGGGAATGAGCGCGGGCCGTCCCCGCATCATGCTGTTGATCTCTCCTTCGAGCTATCGCGGAGAGGCGTTCTCGAGGGCCGCACGAAGGCTTGAGGTTGAAGCCGTGCCCGTTCTTGACCTCCCCGAAGATCTCGAAAAACGCCTCCAGGGTCAGCACTCGATCGACTTCAAGGACATTCCGTCGTCGGTCGAATGGATACGCCGGTTCAACATCGATAATCCACTGGCGGCTATCCTGTCCGTCGACGACTCAGCAACCGAACTCGCAGCCGTCGCGAGCGATACGCTCGGGCTGCCGTCCAACGATCCGGAAGGCAGCCCAGGCAGCCCGGGACAAATACGATGCGTTCGATGCTGAATGAGGCCGGGGTCAAGTGCCCCGAATTTCGAATCTTCAACGTCGACGACGATATCGACCAGCTCGCAAGTGAAATCTCCTACCCTTCGGTCGTGAAGCCCAGGCGCCTGTCCGGAAGCCGCGGCGTCATCCGCGTCAACGATCCGGATGAGCTGCGTGCTGCCATTAGCCGGGTCGAGGATATCCTCGAAGGACAGACCGAGGGATCGACGATCCTGATCGAGTCCTACCTGCCCGGCGACGAAGTCGCCGTCGAAGGAGTCGTCGACAATGGCGAGGTGCAGATCCTCGCGATCTTCGACAAACCGGACCCGCTAGACGGACCGTTCTTCGAAGAGACGATCTACGTCACGCCGTCCCGTCTCCCGGACATCGTCCAACAGCGGATCGCCGAGGAAACGAGCGCTGCGGCAGCCGCCCTCGGCCTTCGGAATGGTGCGATCCATGCCGAGTTCCGGATTCACGATGAACGGGCCTGGCTGCTCGAGATCGCCGGAAGATCCATCGGCGGGTTGTGAGCGACGATTCTTGAATTTGGCTCCGGGACGAGCCTCGAGGAACTCATACTGCGGCAGGCCGCCGGTCTGCCGGTACGATCATTCGAACGGAGCGGCGGGGCGGTTGGCGTCATGATGATCCCGATCCCGCGCGCGGGCCTACTCCGGGAGATCCAGGGCGTTGAGGACGCGCGCAACGTCGATGGCATCGAAGGCATCGAGATCACTGCGAAAATCAACTACCCGATTCAACCGCTGCCCGAAGGCGCCAGCTACCTCGGATTCATCTTCGCGAGAGGGAGTTCGCCAGAAACCGTCGAGCAGTCGCTCCGGGACGCGCACGATCGGCTGGCATTCCGAATCGCTCCAATGATTTCAATGGGGATGTCTTGATGACGTTCGTCTACTTCTTCTTCTGGGCCGGAGCCGCACCGGCACCTGGAGGAGCCCAACCCTGCGGGAGTTGCGCGTCCTCGCCGAAGAAGAATTCTTCCATCTCGGCGCGCAGCATCCTGCGCGTTTCCGGATCGGCGGGGTGGAGCCCGTAGTGGTTGATCAGAATCGTCTGATGTTCCTTCCAGAGCTCCCAGGCTTCGAGCGAGACATTGTCGAAAATGCGTTGCCCGAATTCACCGGGAAATGGCGGCGTCTCGAAGCCCTCAGCTTCGCGACCAAGTTTGACGCACATTACCGTGCGGGCCATTCAGTTGCTCTCCGTCCATCATCTCGGCTCATTGCGGCGAGGTTATCGTGCCGCCAACAGTAACTCTACCATCGGACCAGCCCGGAATCGGCGTCGTGCTCTTCGGCCTCGAGTGTCCGACGACGGCGATCATCCTCCAGGGATTGCTCGGCGAGGGCGTCAGCATACGGCTCGTTTGCCTGCCAGGTCGACGCACGATACCAGTCCTCAAGACCGGCCCACGACAGACACTCCCGATGTCAAGCACGGCGAGCGCTCCAGCTTCGGCAGCCGAGATCGCCGGAGCGGCCGGCATCGAGCTCTGGCGGCTCGGCGACCTGCGGTCAGACGAGGTCGAAACAGCGCTGGGCGAAGTCGATGCGGATCTCGTCGTGGTCGCCTGCTACCACCAGCTTCTGCCCGAACGTCTTTATGCATCGCGACGCTACGGCGGAATAAATGTCCACCCGTCGCTACTGCCCGACAAGCGCGGGCCCGATCCGCTCTTCTGGGTCTTCCGGAATGGAGATCGCCGGGCAGGATCGACAGTCCATCGCCTGACCGGCACGTTCGACGCCGGACCTATCCTCGACCAACAGACGCTAGACGTGACTGATGGGATCACCGAGACCGAACTTGAATCAAGACTCGCAGCTCTCGGGGCGTCGCAGCTCATCGGCGTCATCACCCGGCTCAGCTCCGGAGATGTGGAAGAGCATCTACAAAACGATCGTCGTGCAACCTGGGCTCCGCATCCGGGGGACGGAGATTTCAGGCTCGATCGAACAGGTCCAGCACGACAAGCGTTCAATTTCGCTCGAGGTATACAGGGCGCGGGCATCCCATCTCGGTCACCCTGGAAGATGACGAACAGAACGTGAGCCAGGTGCACGCATGGTCAGATACTCCGGAGTTCCCCGGGAGGCGGCCCGACGGCGTGATCATCATTCCTTTCAATCCGGGCTATCTCTTCGTTTCGTTGTCTGACTGAGCCAGGTGCACAGCAGTCATCAATCTGGGCTAGTCTGCCTGGACGAACTCGAGAAAGGACTATTCGACGATGATCAGCTACTCCGACGGTCGAGCCGCCGCCGTCGAACGAGACAGAAACGACGATTTCACCGCGATCCGGGAGCGGTTCTATCTCCCCGAACATGCGATCTATATGGACGGCAACTCGCTCGGGCTGCTCTCCCGCGATGCCGAAGCGTCGGTCCTTCACGCTCTTGAAGAGTGGAAGGTACTGGGGATCGACGGCTGGCTGAAGGCGGATCCGCCCTGGTTCTATCTGGGCGAAGAGCTCGGCGAACGAATGGCGCACATGGTGGGCGCCGAACCTGACGAGGTTGTCGTCGCCGGCGGCACGACGATCAACCTCCACGCGCTCGTCTCAACGTTCTACCGGCCAGACGGTGAGCGCAGGAAGATCGTCATCAACGAGCTGGACTTCCCTTCCGACGTCTATGCCCTCGAAGCTCAGATAGCGGCGCGAGGCGGTGAGCCGGAGCGCGACCTTGTGAAGGTCCGGTCACGAGATGGGCGCACGATTGATGAAGGCGACATCATCGACGCACTCACCGAAGATGTTGCGCTGGTGTTGATGCCGAGCGTTCTCTACCGAAGCGGGCAGCTGCTCGATATCCAGCGGATCACCCATGAAGCCCACGATCGCGGCATCGTTGCCGGCTGGGACTGTGCCCACTCGATCGGGTCCATACCCCATTGCTTCGACGATTGGGAGGTGGACTTCGCATTCTGGTGCAACTACAAGTACCTCAATGCCGGGCCAGGCAGCGTTGGATCGCTTTACGTCAACCGGAAGCACTACGGCCGCCAGCCGGCCCTGCCCGGCTGGTGGGGTTACGACAAAGACCGGCAGTTCGATATGAGCCATGAGTGGCAGGGGGCAGGTTCGGCTGGAGCCTGGCAGATCAGCACCCTCTCAATTCTCAGCGCCGCCCCGCTGGTCGGATCTCTCCGTATTTTCGAAGAAATCGGCATAGATCGAGTCCGGGAACGATCACTGGAACTAACCGACTACCTGATCAACCTCATCGATCAAAGCGGCATGCGGAACGAGCCCTTCAACTACGCGATCGGTACGCCGCGCGACCACGCCCGACGGGGCGGTCACGTGGCCGTCGAGCACGAACACGGGGCACGGATAAACGGGGCCCTCAAAAGCCGGGGAGTCATCCCTGATTTCCGACCGCCGAACGTCGTCCGTCTCGCGCCGATACCTCTCTACACATCGTTTGCAAACGTCTGGGACACGGTCCAGATCCTGCGCGAGATCATCGAATCCGGCGAGTATCTCCAGCAATCGGACCAGCGGGGCGTGGTAGCCTAATCTCGCTATTGGTATTACGGATCACCCAGCCCCGGGGGTCTGTCACGTGGACTGTGTGGAGAAGGAGAACGAGTGCCGAAAATCGAAATAGTGAATGGAAACAGCGACGGCTCGAGCATGACGATCGATGCCGAGGAGGGCAAGCGCCTGGTCCTCGCCATCGAAGATGCCGGCGTCGACATTCTTCATCGCTGTGGTGGACGGGCGCGATGCACGACCTGCCGCTGCGACATCATCGAAGGCAACGCCGGCGAGATGCGAGAGGTAGAGCGGGAGCGCCTTGCTAGAGAAGATGAGCTCGCGCCAAGCGTCCGGTTGTCATGCCAGATCCTTACCGAGCACGACCTCAAGTTGAAGGTTATCTACAAACTCAGCGAATCCGACTTGAGCGACGCTGGCCCGCGCCCGTCCGACGATATGGAACCGTAGTTCGGCAATTCCGAGCCGGGCTACCGAACGATCCAGGGACCGCCTACGGCCAATTGCCGCGGCGGTCTTTATACTTCCCGTATGAATACTCGACGCGACCGGTCCGACATCAACCAAGCACTGCGACGATGCTTCCGTGAACGGGTTTGCTTCGCAGATCCGGTTCGGCCTCGCGAGGCCGGACAAATGACCGTTTCCGTCGAATATCTGCAGCCCGGCGAGGTCGAACCGCCACACCTGGAGAACGCAACGCTACCCTATCTCGCCATCCCGGTAGATCGCGACCGTGAGCACGATTCCGGCGGCGGGCTGGCGCTGGTTGCCGTCGAGGGCCGTGACCGCAAAATGGCCGAGGCGCTGGCGGAGACGCTCGATCCCCTGGCTGTTGGGATTGGCCTGATGCACGTTACCTGGCTCCCAAGAGTTATCTCCTCGCCGCTTGAATCCGGGGGCCTCAACAATCCCGAACCGGCGGACCTGCTCGCATACGAAGGCGCGCGCGAGGCGCTGTTCGACACGGCCCAGGAACTTCGGCAGGCCAGATTCGAGGTTTCGACGCATCTACGAGAAGACCGGGACCCGGCAGTTCCGCTCGCGAAGGCCATTCGGGAGCAACATCCCAACCTGTTCGTGCTGGGACTGGGCCGCCACGGCTCGGGGATCGGCAGGCGCGTGCTCGAGGAAGTCCGAATTCCTGTACTCTTCGTGAGAGCGCGTTGATCGTCGCGTGCCGCGATCGCACCGGCAGACATGCAAGCGCTTAAACGCCGGTTTCTCACCGGTGTCCTCCTTGGAGTCGCCGTCATATCGGTCGTCGTCGTGTTCTCCGACCGCGAGGCGCTGCTCGACGCGGCGTCCTCGTTCGACAGGCGGCTCCTTCCGCTTATTCTCGGGCTTACCTTGATGAACTACCTGCTGCGATTTCTCAAGTGGCAGTATTACCTCGATCGCGTCAACGTCCACGATCTTGACACCCGAACCTCGGGGCTGATCTTCGCCAGCGGCTTCAGCATGGCAATGACACCCGGCAAGGTCGGAGAGTTCCTGAAATCACTGCTGATCCGGACCAGAACCGGCACACCGATGACCCGGACACTGCCGGTCGTATTCGCCGAGCGATTGACCGACGGCTTGTCGATGGTGATCCTTTCGACGGTTGGACTGCTTGCATTTCGCGTCGGATGGCCACTCTTCATCCTGATGTCGGCCGTCCTGGCGGCGATCCTGATATTCATCCAGCGCGAATCACTCGTCGAATCGCTGCTCGGCAGGCTCGGAGACACGAGATTTCTACAGGGCCGGATCGACGAAGTCCGCGAGCTCTATCGCAGCACCCGAACGCTCCTCCGTCCCCGGCCTCTGGCAGCCATGGCGGCACTCTCCAGCATTTCCTGGTTTTTCGAATGCCTCGTCCTGTATGTGATCCTGATCGGGCTCGGCTTCGATCACTCCTGGAACCTGCTGCTCGCGTCAACCTTCGTCTTCGCCACATCTGCCTGGCTCGGCGGGGCGTCGCTACTCCCCGGCGGTCTGGGAGCGACGGAGGCGTCGGCAGCCGCGTTGCTGGTCGTGACGGTCGATGATCCGGCGATGACTGGCACGGTTGCGGCGGCCGCCACGCTGATCCTGCGATTTGCTACGCTCTGGTTCGGTGTGGCAGTTGGACTTGCCGCGCTGGCGGTGACTGCCCGGTGGCTTGGCGACGGCGTCGCGATCGACCAGGCAATCGACGAAGATCCAGCATCGGCGGGACTGACATAGGGGGCGACATGGATACGTCTCGAACTCAATCAACCGTCTGCACAGTCTGCGGTACCGCCCTCCGAACTACGTACCGGTTCTGTCCGAGCTGCGGCGCGCCCAACCCCCGCTATGAAGAGCAGGTCGCTGGATCCCAGTCCCCGACCGGTTCCTGGCAGCAGCCTGTATCGTCGGCACAGGGCCAGGGGTATCCGGGCGATCCGCGCACCTCGCCTATGCCGCCGCAGGTCTCTCCGCCACAACGGGGAAACCGTGCCACCTGGATGATCCTCGGCGCGATCGTGCTCTTTTTCCTGGTCGTTTGCTGTTGCTGTGCGCTCATCATCGCGATCTCAGCCAGCCAGGACAGTGCTCTCCAGAGAGAACTGGAAGGCACGGCGCGTTTCATGCTGGCGGCTGCCTGACCGAGTAGCGAGGCCGCTCAATCCGTCCAGCTCGTCGTTGAACTGGCAACCGTCAACGATTCCACCATGAGCGGAATGAAGAATCTCGGTAGAACCTCAAACATCCCATCGAGATGTACCACCCCGACGGGTACGAGCACCTGTCAATATCGCAATGTGGGAGATCGCTGGTTCGTGCGGAAGCCGCCGAACGACCGATGCGCGCCGGGGAAAACTAGTTCGCCTTGAACCAGGACAATCCCGAGGTGGAATCGATGTTGTCGACCGCAAAGAGCTTCTCCGGCTCACCCGCCGTGACTGTTCCGGAATCGTCCACATCGACGTCCATGATCCAGACCTCGAAATCCACGCCAACGAGCTCGATAAACGCGATCTGATCGCCATCCGGCGACCAGACAGGTTCGACGGCACCGCCGACGTCCGCCAGTCGGTAGGGTTCGTCCCCGGACACGGGTGCAATCCAGATATTCGAACGCTCGCCTTCGCGCTGAACGTAAACGATATTGTCGCCGTCCGGCGACCAATCAGGATCGAACGCTCCATCGGTTCCAACAACGAGCGGCTCGTAGATTGCGGCTTCCAGGTCCATCGTCCAGACTTCCTGATACCGGATGCCCGCACCTTCATCCTGGCGCACTGAGAAGGCGATCTGCCGCCCGTCCGGGGAGTAGGCGGGGCCCGATTGGCTCAGAGAGATACTGTCCGAGAGCGGCAGCACGTACGGCGCGGCGCCGACGCCGAACTCCGACAACCAGATGTAGAGATTGCGCGAGAACGCGTCGAGCCCGCCCTTGTCCGAGATATAGACCAGCTCCTCGCCAACTGGCGACCAGTCCGGTTCCTTGCCCCAGGCCGCCATGTAGACGTGGTCTTCGGTGTAGGGTGCTAGCCCGGAATCATTCGAGGTCAGCTGCACCAGCGGATCACCGTCGCGATCGGCGATGACAACCTCCGAGTAGTCCCCGTGACTCTGAACGTAGGCAAACCGATCGCCGATGGGCGACCAGGTCGGAGACTCGGCGGTGCCGTCCTCCGTCAGCGTCGAAATGTCGCCGTCGCGCCACATCATCACATTGCCGTCGGCGACGAAGAGTATCTGCCCTTTGGTTTCGGCCGCCTGGCCTGTCTGGAATGTATCTTCGGCCCCGCAGCTCGCGAGCAGTGGCAACAAGAGCGTCACCACCACTGCGAACAAGATAGGGTGCTGTAGCTTGCTCAATCGTGACCTTCCCGGGGTGATGGTGACGTCGAATATCCTAGCGCACGGAGCCCGTCGAGTGCGATGTCGCTCTCGTTCCAGGGACGCGCTTCCGAACCATAGATCATTGATTGTTCATGACCCTTGCCTGCCAGGACAACCGTATCCCCACATTCGGCCCGGCGCAGGATCTCGAAGATCGCGGTCCGGCGATCTTCCAGGCGGTCGAAGTCTACACCTTCAACAGCACCGGCCCGGATTGCTCCGCCGGCGATCGCGTCGATGATCGCGTCGGGATTCTCGAATCTCGGGTCCTCGCTGGTAATCAACGTGAAGTCCGCACAGCGGTGAGCCACGGCGCCCATCTCGGCTCGCTTTTCGATGTCTCGCTCGCCGGCTGAACCGAACACCAACAGGATCGACCCGGCTGTTGTTTCGCGGACGGCCTGGAGAAGCTGCTCCAGCGCCGGAGCGGTGTGAGCGTAATCAACGAGGACATTGAACGGTTGACCCGCGTCGAGCGACTGCATCCGGCCGGGAATCGCGGGCATCGTCCGCAGCCCTTCGATGATCGGATCGACACTCACTCCGAGGGCCAGACATACGGATACCGCCGCCAGTGCGTTCGATATGTTCCAGCGCCCGACGACGGGTAGATCGACATCGCGGATCGCCCCAGGCACGCCCAGCTTGAAGCGGTAGCCGCCGTCGTGAGGCTCGATCGCCATTGCCGAGACGTCGCACGAGGATGCCGAGAGAATGCCGTATCGCCTGAATGTGAGTTCAGACGGCTCGCGAATCGCGGTTCTCGCGCCGGGATCGTCCATGTTGACGATGGCGACGCCGAGACCACCCTCCTCCCGCGCCAGATCGACGAAATCGAACAGTCGCCGCTTCGCCCGGCGGTAGGCTTCGAGGGTCCCATGAAAATCCAGGTGCTCGTGGGTGATGTTGGTGATCACGCCGACATCGAAGACGCAGCCGTCGACCCGGTGTGTTTCAAGGCCGTGGGAAGAAGTCTCGAGGATCACGACATCAGCTCCAGCCTCGCGCATGTCGAAAAGTAGGCGCTGAATCTCAAGCGACTCCGGCGTCGTCTGCCGTCCGGCGGATATCGGGCTGGCTCCGGGCATTCTGATAGCCACCGTGGTGATCAACCCGGTGGAGTAGCCTGCTCGCCGGAGCAGGTGATCGACCATGAAGCTGGTTGTTGTCTTGCCGTCGGTGCCGGTGATGCCGACCAGCTTGAGATCCCGGCTGGGGTGTTCATAATACCGCCGGGCGATTTCGGACAGGGCTTTTCGCGAATCAGGAACGACTGCAATCGCAGCGTAGTCTGTCACACTATCGGTCAACGCATCGCGATCGATGACGCAGGCAGTCGCGCCATTCTTACGAGCGGCATCCAGGTAGTCGTGCCCATCCGAATAGGACCCGCGCAGGGCAACGAACAGAGCGCCGCTGCTCGCTTTCCGGCTATCGAAACAGACCGAATGGACCGGCACCTCTGATCCACGAAGGAGGGTCGCCCCGTCAACCCCGCTCAGGAGTTGGCCGAATGTCTTCCGCGCCACCGTCGATGGTGATGGTTGGTGTCGTTCTCGTTTCATCACAGCTATCAGAACACATAGCGGTCGCCATCCGTTACGACCGGATGGAACTCATCATTAGATCGGCGATGCGTCGCCGACACCGTCGAGCAACTGAGCGTTCGCCAGGGCAGTCTCCGCGGCCAGCGAAACGTCTCCTGTGGTGGAGTCGCGCAGCTCCTCGAGGAACGACCGAACTTCCGGACCGCCAATTTCCCCGAGCGCGGCGACCGCTGCAAGCTGCAGATCAGCCTCCTCATCGTCCTCGGCAGCCTCATAGAGATACGGCACGACGCGCCGGTCATCGACGTACGGAGCGGCTCGCGCCGCTTCGGTCCGCTGATCGGTATCTCCGGCCCGGATCGAGTCGATCACCCTGGACGCCCATTGGCTGCCGCCATAGCGCCCCATAGCGCGCAACGCAATCTCGCGTGCTTCGTCATGTCCTTCGTCGTACGTCTGGAAGATCCGAGATTCGAGCGCCGGGGAACGGAGATAGGCTGCTGCGGCGAGTGCGGCGAGCCAGACGTCTTCGTCGGTTTCATTCAACGCGATGTCCACGAGCTTCTGGTTGACCCGCTGCTGCTGATCCTCGGAAATCCGTCCTTCCATCGCGAGCCTGGCGAACCGGCCAAGCGCTTCGACGATCGCGATGCGCACACGCTCTGACGACTCATCGTCGACGATATCCAGCAATGCGTCGAGAAGCGAGGTTGACTCCGCTTCCCAGAGCGCGACGACGCCGGCGAGACGAACTTCCGGCTCGCTATCGGACAACGCGACGTGCAGTGCACGTTCGAAATTGAATCGGACGTCCTCATCCCCGAGTGTCGCCATGAGCGCGACGATCTGCTGCCTGAGTGAAACAGGGAGGGCGCTCCAGCGACCTCGCAGGTATCTCGCTTCCGATATCGACAAATCGGAGAGCGGCTCGACCGTAGCCGGAGCCGCTCCATCCCGTTCGATCGTATCGATTGCCGTCTCCAGCGAAGAAAAGTCGTCCGGGCTACGACGCAGGCGCGACATAGATGAACACATCCTCTTCGGATTCGTCGGCCTGGAATTCCGGATACGCCCCGCCCAGCAGGATGTCCCGAAGATATGGCTCGGAAATCGGACGCTCGATGTTCGCGGCGGCCAGAACATCGACAATATTGGCTCGATAGTGGACGTCGCCGTCCTCTTCCGTACGTGTCCCGACGCGCTCGAACGTCGTGCCGACGATCTTGTCCACGTGCCGCAGCGATTCCTCATCCATTGGTTCGACATCGGCAAGGCGCTCGAAGTGATTGTCGTCGATCAGCATGCCATCCTGGGTGGCGCAAAAGTAGGTCGTCGACTGGAAGATGAACGTATTCCGACGCTCGTTGAACTGGAGCAGTTTCCGGTCCTGACGCGAGATCTGGAAGTACTCGATAATGAAATGCGTCTCGCGGTCCCGAGTCGCCTCGATCGTCACGACCGCGCCCGGGACGAGGTTTTCCGCGAAGAACTCCTCGAACCCGACAAGAAATCCTCCACGACTGCTCGTTGGATAGCGGAGGTCGACTTCAAAAGTCTCGAACGTCTGCGGAGACTCGAACGTCAATCGCGTCGCGCGCTGGTCGTTGAACGCAGCCTTCGGCATGATCGTCGCGAAGTTAGCGTTCAGCGGCAGAACGCCGAGCCGGTGCTCGTAGAACGTAAGCACATGCTCGACCAGCCCCGGTTCCAGTTCTGCATCCGGCGTCCGATAGTCGAGGAGGAACCGGTAGTCCTGGCCGATCTCCGAGATCTTGCGCTTGTCGGTACCGAGCGACGTTTGACCCGCCCGGCGTCCAGAGGACTGCCGGGCAGTGCCAACGAACTCGAACTGTCCCAGGTCTCGAGACATCCGGTAGTTGACCGCGAAGCGCTCGATCTCGAACTCTTCCGAGCCCGGCGTTGGATCGGGCCGTAGTTCCCGAACGAGCGCGTAGTCGGACACGGCCTCGCTCGCGCCGCCCAGCATTTCCTGGATCTTGTTCATGTCGTCCTGAGAAAGATCCGGGATGTTGTCTTCGTGCATCCAGAGATCGCCCCAGCGGACCGCCGCCGGTTCGTCGCGCATGGCCAGTTCGATAGCATCGGCAATCTCAGCGTCCGAGGCATTCGGAACATCGACGTCCTCGATGGTCGTAGCGAGTGGTTCAGGCGGCGCCGGCTCCGACACCGATTCTTCGACTACTTCCTCTTCGGCTTCGAGTTGCTCGGCTTCAGCTTCAGGTTCGACCGGCTCCGCTGCTTCGACGACTTCGGGTTCCGCTTCTTCCTCGACTGCTGCTTCCGCCTCTTCGGTCACATCCTCGGCGATGAGAACATCTTCTTCAACGACTTCGGCCGGGGATTCCTCAGGGGCTTCCGGTGTTTCAACGGCGATGTCTTCCGCCTCGGTCACAACGACCTCGTCGGATGGCTGGCCTGCTTCGCGCAGAGCGGCGGCGACAGCAGCCTGCCAGGAATCAGGCGGGAACTCCATCGTCGACGACGTCTCGGCAACGATATCGTCACTGGAGAGATCACTATCAGTAGCCTTCGGTCGCACGCGCTCGCGCGGCGGTTCCGGAGTAGCGAAGCGTTCCGCAAGTTCATGCGAGTCCGCTGCGCCGTCCCCGGCGGATGGAGGGGTTCCCATCTTCGTCGTGACGAACGCGAGATCATCGCGCGAATCGTCGCGCATGAAAATGTGATCGTTCGCGTTCAACATCGATTCGACATCGGCTTCCGACGCATCTTCGCCCATGGAAGAAAGCGCTTCGGCGAGGCTCGACACGGTCAGGGTGATCGGCGCATCGGCGGCGAAGAACGCGCCCCGAGCCTGGAAAAGACCGAAAATCAGCTCTGCGCGTTGCTGTTCGGTTTGGTTGCCTTTGAACTCCAACCCAGCGGCCTGGGCGGCTGTATTCGCCATGTTGCGGTCACGCTCGTTTCAACTAGTACGGCTTCTGGTCAAGATCGACACCGGAAATCGGTGTTCGGGTATGCTGTGGTTCGGCTGCCTGGCGGGTCGCCGGCTATTGTTCGGCAGCCTTCAGCGCGGCGACAAGATCGCGAATATTCACCGGCTTCTTACTCTCAGCCAGCAATTCGAGAAGCATTTTGCGTTGGTCTTCGGAAATCATTCGGCTGGACAGTCCTTCCGCTCTGCCTGCAATCTGCAATCTTACATCACAACGGCCTCGAGATCGCCATTATGGTCAATGCGATGGAACGCTATCGAGGTTGCTCCGAGGATCGCGGCATCCGGAGCCAGCTGCGCCGGCGAGACGATCAGGCGCCGGTGGGACGACTCCAGCGAATACTGCCGGATGCGCGCTCGGACGCTGCCGATGAATGAAGGCCCGATCCGGCCGGCATATCCGCCCAGGACGACCGTGTCGCAGCTGAGCGCCGTAACCAGGCTCGCTGTAGCCATACCGATCATCTGCGTCGCCTCTGCCGCGATGTCGGCCACCTCCTTGACGGCTCGATCGGAAAAGACGTACTCGATTCCTAGCGCCGCGGACTGGCTCTCGGCCGACGTCAGGTCATCGAGCGCTTCCTGAGCGCGCCGTAGCAGCGCCAGCTCCGAGACATACGCTTCGAGATGGCCGGGTTTACCGCATGAGCAGCGCGGGCCAGTTGCAGTGACCGGGATATGGCCGAATTCGCCCGCGGTTGCGCCGGCCCCGCGTAGCAGCCGACCACCCAACACGATACCCCCGCCAACACCGATTCCGAACTGCATGAAGAGTAGCCCGTGCGAACCCCGACCGGCTCCGAAGCGGTACTCCCCGAACGCGGCTGCCCTGGCATCGTTCTCGAGCAACACCGGGATACCGAAGCGCTCCTCGATTAGCCCGGCAAGCGGATAGGACTCGAATCCCTTTGCGCGCAGACCGTCGATCGTAATCCCGCGTCCGGCATCGACCGGACCTCCGAACGCGACCCCGGCCGTCTCGATCGAACGGTTCCGGGATCGGGGATGCTCGAGCAACTGCTCCACGAGGGCGAACATCTGGTCGAGGGCCGTCTGGGCGGTAAGCGGGGCAGAGATCCCATGGACTGACTCGATAATGCGCGCGTCCCGCGTTACCAGGGCCGCCCTCAGGCCACGACTACCAACTTCAATCCCGAGTGCGCACCCGGGATTGGATGTCGAATCGATCAGGAATTCCCAGCTTTCAGGTGGTTCTTCACCACGGTTGAACGACGAGCGAGTGACGGAAGGCAATCCCTCCCAACCACTCCTGGATGATAGCATCGACATATCGCGCCGCCAGAATTCAGGTGGACGGGAAGGCATCGTTGCGACCCGAGACTGACCTCTGGTAGAATGCGCCCAAATTGCATTCCCCGATAGCTCAATGGTAGAGCGACGGACTGTTAATCCGCAGGTTGGAGGTTCGAGTCCTCCTCGGGGAGCCGGCAGGGCCGCGTGGCCCTGATTGTGACTGATGGGGTTGTTGTTCCGACACGACGATAGCCAGACCGCTAGCCAACCCCTCCTGCTCCTCTCCTGATCGGCACTTCCTCCAGTTTGAAGTTCCAGTCTTGGTAGAGACCGAAAGCGGGTTACCGATCACCCCCGGACTGAACCAGGGTGACGGATATTCGGCTACACCACGGTCAGCTTAGGTGGTTGTGACGGTGAACAGACAACGCCGAGGCCCCCTGGAGGAAGGCCATGAACATCTACGTCGGGA
This sequence comes from Thermomicrobiales bacterium, assembly GCA_041390865.1. GTDB lineage: Bacteria > Chloroflexota > Chloroflexia > Thermomicrobiales > CFX8 > JAUIIK01. The sequence continues at coordinate 118,239 of JAWKPC010000012.1, read as the reverse complement.
ACCTGAATTTCAGGACGACGGAAGCCGGACTGAGAGAGCACTTCGCCGCCTATGGCGATGTCGCATCAGCAAGAGTTATCACTGACCGCGAAACCAATCGCTCCCGAGGCTTCGGCTTCGTCGAAATGCCGAACGACGATGAGGCCCGTGCCGCGATCGAGGCGCTTGACGGCACCGAGTTCGAAGGCCGCCCGCTGAACGTCAACGAGGCACGGCCGCGCGAGCCGCGAGACAACCGCGGACCGCGTCGCTACTAGACGCAAAAGCAGAATTACAAGACGGGGCCGCCGGTGATCACCGGCGGCCCCTTTTCTCTGCCGGCATACCTGACGGTGCTAGACTCGAAGAATGGAATGCCGTCGAACGGGGGGTGAACTCATGCGTACGCTGACATCGCAACAACTGCGAGATCTGGTGCCGATGCGAGATGCGGTCGAACTGATGAAAGCGGCCTTCGAGACGGCAAGCAGCGGCAAGACCATCAGCCCTCTCCGAACGCCGATCGAGATGCCGGACGGTTCCGGCGTTTCTCTCTACATGCCGGCCTATGTACCAGCCACGAATGGAAATCCGGCGGGCAGCGGAGCGAAGATCGTCTCGGTTTACGGTGGCAACGCCGACCGCGGCCTGCCGACGATTAATGCGATCGTCGTCCTCGTCGATCCCGAAACGGGCGTGCCGATTGGTCTCATCGAAGGCGGGACGATGACGGCTCTCCGTACCGGAGCCGTCTCCGGGGCTGCTACCGACTTGCTCGCCCGGTCCGACGCCAGAGTCCTGACCGTCATAGGGGCCGGAGCTCAGGGCGTGACCCAGGCGGCAGCCGTGGCGGCGGTACGCGATCTCGAGACCATTTTCATCGTCGATCTGAACCAGGACGCTGCAGCCACATTTGCCGAGCGCCTGGGAGTCTGGGACGCAGCATCCTCCGCAAAGGTTCGGGTTGCCACGAATACCAAGGAGGCGTTACGGGATTCAGACATCGTCTGCACCGCCACGACTTCCACCCGGCCCGTCTACGATCACGTCCACATCGCTGCCGGCACGCACATCAACGCCGTCGGGGCGTTTACCCCGCAAATGCAGGAAATCCCGGTCGAAACGCTCCAGGCGGCACGGATCGTCGTCGATGAGGTAGAAGCAGCTTTGCATGAAGCTGGTGACCTGATCATTCCGATTGAAAGCGGCGAGCTGGATCGAGACCGAATCGCGGACGAACTCGGACAGATTGTCGCCGGCGATCGCCCGGGCCGTGAATCGGACGACGAGATCACGTTTTTCAAGTCTGTCGGAAATGCGATCCAGGATATGATCGTCGGCGCGGTCGCCCTCCAGAGGGCCAATGAGCGCAACGTCGGTGAAACTGTCTCACTTCTCTAGCATCACGGCCGGTCATACCCTCGAATCGAGGGAGCCGTCGGTTCGGACGGGCTCAGCCGACTAATCAAGCACCTGGTTGTCACCTATCCAGGTTTTGCCGCGGCGGGTCGACACGAAGGGATCAGGTGCTGACAGCGTGATAGCGCGGTAGCGGGACTTGCGTCGATTCTGTGCAAATGAAAAAAGAGGCACCCGCCGGCATCAACCGCCAAATGCCTGTCCGGTGGGTCCCGGCTGAGGACTAGTGTCCGACGGCCACCATCGGTATCGTCGGGGGCCTCTTGAGGTCCGGGGACGCCTCCTCCGCCGCCTCGATCCGGGCCTCGAAATCCTCCGGGTAGGAGTGCATCATCCCGAGCAACGGCGCTGGCGCAACCTGTCCGAGGCCGCAGAGCGACAGTTCCATGACGTGTTTCGCCGTCTCCTCGATCAGGAGCAAATCACTCGGCTGACCACGCCCGTTGAGAATACGATCAACAACCTCGACCAGCGCTTTGTTGCCCAGCCGGCACGGCGTGCACTTGCTGCACGATTCCCAACGGTTGAAGTCCATGAGGTAGCGGCCGAACTCGACCGCATCGACGGACTCGTCGAAGACGACAAAGCCTCCCGAGCCAAGCATGCAGTCATACTGCTGCAGCGAGTCGAAATCCACGGCTACATCGAGCTGCTCGGGTAACAGCGGTCCGGCAGATACGCCGCCGGTCTGGACGCCCTTGAGCGTCTTCCCTTCGGCCATGCCCCCGTAGGTCTCGAAAAGAAGGTCCTTCAGAGAAACGCCCATCTCGACCTCGACGACGCCGAGCCGGGCGAGCGGCCCCTGCATCGAGACGAGCTTTGTGCCGGTACTCCGCTCGGTGCCGAGCGACGCGTACCATGCACCGCCGCGACGGATGATATCCGGTACCGGGGCAAGCGTTTCCGTGTTATTGAGCACAGTCGGGCGGCGCCAGAGTCCTTCTTCGACGCTTCTCGGCGGTTTCGTGCGAGGTTGCCCACGCTCGCCCATGACCGAGTACATCAGCGCCGAACCTTCGCCGCAGATGTAGGCGCCGCCGCCGGTCGACAATCGTATGTGGCAATTGACGCCGGTTCCGAGGATGTTGTCGCCCAGCAGACCAAGACGATATGCGTCTCGTACCGCGTGGCGGAACCGCTCAACGGCCAGCAAATGCTCGCCGCCAATGTAGTTGTATCCCCGTTCAGCGCCGATGCCGTAGCAACCGAGCATGATGCCTTCGAGCACCCGATGCGGGTCGCTCTCGATCAGCCTCCGGTCCTTGTAAACGTTCGGTTCTCCTTCGTGGGAGTTACAGGCCATGAACTTCGGCGTCGCCCGCGCGCGGCGACCACTCTCCCACTTGATACCGGCCGGGAACCCGGCGCCACCACGGCCTCGAACGCCCGAGGCTTTCACTTCCTCGACAACGTCTTCGGGGCTCATATCGAAAAGGGCTTTGATCCAGGCCGAGTAGCCATCATTCGCGAGGTAGTCATCGATCGAATAAGGATCGATCATACCCCACTGTCTGGTCAGAATCCGTTGTTGGATCTTGAAGAAAGGATGCTCGTATACGGACGGAAGATCGGACTCCTCGTCGAAGGAGCCGATCAGGTGTGAATCTAGTGGTTTTCCGCCGGCAAGCGATGAGACGAGTTCCGGGACTTCGTCAGGTCCGATATTCCCGTATAGAACCCGCGAATGTCCGGGGCCGGACACGATAAGCGATGGATCCGCCCAGGCCCATCCGCCGCCGCCGACGGTCCGCAGTCGGGCATCCAGGTCTCCGCCCTCGATGCGAAATCGGAGGTGCTCGTATGTGTCGAGCACGCCCTTTGCCTTACTGTCTTCACTGACGCAAACAGAAATGGTCCAGGATTCGCCGGAATGAATGTCCTCGAATGCGCGCTTGGCGCGCTCTACGTGTTGATCAAACGACTTGCGGTCAGTCAGCACCATGGTCCGCCTGCGGGCGTGCTCTTGACGTTACGTCGTCAATCGCAGCATTGAAGCTTTCGACATCCAGATTCCCGACGTATTTCTCGTGGTCGAACTGGACGATCGGAGCGAGATCACAAATACCGAGACAACCGTTGACAATCTGGACCGTCAGTTTTCCGTCCGCCGTCGTCCCGCCCTGGCCGATGCCGTGCTTGTCGCGCAGTTCGTTGATCAGCTTTTGGCTCCCGCCGACGAAGCAGGCCGCACCGTGGCACAGCAACATGAAGTGCTCGCCCGGCGGGTCAGTCCGGAAATCCGCATAGAATGTCAGGAGGCCATAGATCCGGTTGACGCTGACGCCCAGATGGTCGGCGATGACCTGGGACGCCTCCAACGGCACCCAGCCCATTTCGTGCTGGACATGCTGCAGAGCGCTCAGGATAAGTTCCTGCGCTTCTTCGTGATCCTCTGGTCGGAAATGTTCCTCGAGATGTTGTTTGAGCCGGTCGAGGTCTGCTTGCTCGATCGTGGTCTTCTGCGCCATACCGTATGCCACCCTTCGTTAACGCGAACGCGCTACGTCTGGCGCCGCTACCTCGTCCGGTGGCGAGTATAGCAAGGATGCTGCCAGCCGGACGAACCGGCCGGTCAGCCACAGCGCTCGACGATGATGATAATTCTAGGAATCGGACTCGATGGAAGCGGTTCTGCGAGAGAGGATTCTCGCGACGAGATCGGGGGGTGCCTTGACCGACTTGCAGGCGTCGCTGACGAAGCTCAGCATCCCTGCCTCAAAGGCGAAATGCCTGGCACAGGGAGGGCATTTCCTGAGGTGGTCCGCTACTTCTTCGATCTCTTGCTCCGACAATTCACGATCGAGATACGGATAAAGACGTTCGATTGTCATTCTGCAATTAGTCATCATCCACCGAATCCGAAATGTAACCGACATCGACGGCGAAATCGTAGAGCGACTTTTGTAGCCGACGACGCGCCCGATAGAGTCGCGACATGACCGTTCCAACCGGGATGTCCATGATCTCCGCGATCTCCCGGTAGGAGAAGCCTTCAACATCCGCCAGCAATACAACTTCCCGGAAATCGTCCGAGAGATTGTCCAGAGCGTCGATAACGTCCTGCGCCGTCAGCCGGTCGAGGACGACATCTTCAGGCCGTTCAGAGGTAGGCTGGACGCCGGAATCGATCAGATGATCGTAGAGGTAGAACTCCTCCAGGTCATCGAGCGACGAATTCGTGGGCCGGCGGGAACGCTTGCGGTACTCGTTGATGTACGCATTCGTCATGATCCTGAAGATCCAGGCCCGAAGGTTCGTTCCGGGCTTGAACTGGTGGAGCGAGCGAAACGCCCGCAGATACGCTTCCTGCACCAGGTCCTCAGCATCCGCCGGGTTCCGGGTCATTCGTAGCGCCGTCCGGTAGAGAGAATCGATGAAGCCTAGAGCCTCCGCTTCGAGTTCTTCTCGCACCTCGGGAGCCACATCCGGGGTCAGACCACCGTTGATGGCCTCTGTTTCAGTCAAACATCGCGCCATTGCCTAGTATTCCCATCCAGGGCTCAGCAAACTTCATTGTTGCGGCCTTACGACGTCAATCGTCGTGGGATAAGCGATGAATCAAGAATCGCGTTTGCGTCCGAAGTCATCGAGATCGAGTGTGTCGATGAAGTCGCGAAATGCCGACAGCCCCTCTTCATCGATCGGGCCCTCGGCTTCTTCAAACGGCCTACTGCGTGTCGGTTCATCTTCGTCGTCTTCTTCGCCCATGGTGATCCCGGCGCGGTCCATTACCGTTTCCTCGACAAGGATCGGCACGTTTGCCCGCACCGCGACCGCGATCGCGTCCGACGGCCGGGAATCGATCTGCACCGTGGACCCGCTGCGATCGAGGATGATCGAAGCGTAGAAGACATCCTGGTTCAGGTCGCTCACGACGATGTGCTCGATCTTTGCATCCAGCTCGCCGAGAACGTTCGTGAGCAAGTCGTAGGGTAGCGGGCGTGCCGCATCGACACCCTGAAGCACCATCGCGATGGCTTCCGCCTCGAACCGACCGATCCAGATCGGTAGATGACGTTCCCCACCGACCTCGCGAAGAATCACGACGCGGTGCTGGGTGACCAGGCTTACCCGGATACTTTCGACTACGGTCTCGATCACGAATCGCTACCTTTCTGACCCGGTCGCCGATCAGTTGGCGCTCGACACTGACAACACAGGGCTGTCTATAAATTGTACCGTGCCTTGTGTGCGAGACGCTTCCGGATCGACCAGATCAAGGACTATACGACGGAGTCTGAAAGACGCCGAACAGGTCGGCGGGCCAGTAGGCGATCCAGGCCCGGCCGATGATCGCATCGTACCCGACCGGCCCGAAGCTTCGCGAATCCGTGGAATTATTCCGGTTATCCCCCATCACGAAGATGTTGTCCTCCGGAACCAGAAGTTCGAAGTCGTCCGGCCTTCCCGGCCAACGCGTCGCCGTCGCGCCGAGATACGGTTCGTCGAGCCGAGCGCCGTTGATGTAGACCGCGCCGTCGTGAACCGAGACCGTCTCGCCCGGCAAGCCGATCACGCGCTTGATATACGGCTTGTCCGCCGCACCGATCGGTGGATTGAAAACGATGATCTCGCCACGCTGGGGCGGGTGGAATGGATAGACGACGTTCTCGCCCTCGCGATCAACGAACGGCAGGATGTTCACCACGCTGTTCAGATCGAAATGGCTGTACATCTGCCGGTTGACCAGCAGCATCTCGCCGGTATTGAGCGTGGGCTCCATCGACAATCCGTCGACCCGGAAGTTCAGAACAACCGTCCGAACTGCGAGAAAGATGAGCAGAGCCAGGACTAACGTCTCGGTGATCTCCCAGAGTATCCCGCCGGATGAGTCTTCTTCGTCGTCCCGGTCGGGAGGTGAATCCGCAGCATCATCGTCGGTGGTCTGCTCGTCGCTCAAAACGTTGGGCTGATTCGGTACTCGGAACTTGGCTGTAACTGTCGAAACCGTGGGGTTTGAGGGTTATCTGGATCCGTTGTCCGAAACGGTGTTCGATCCTCTGTCATGCGTTCTCCGGCCAAATCAAGGCTGTATCAGATCCGACTGCGAGTATACATTCCATGGCGCGCGTCCTTCTTCTGACATGAACCGGTACTTTCGCTACATTGAGACTGCCGCTGACGCCTGTATCCTCAGTACTGGGGAAAGATCGTTCCTACATAACGACTTCGGTTCGCCTAAGGAATCGCAAGGCGAACGGAAGCGTTACGGATTGCGATAGGCCAGCATGACGCAAGCTTCGGCGCAAAAGCAAGATCCGCGTGCATCGGGCGCCGGAATCAATAAACCGAATCGATCGCTCGCGGCTGGAACTATCCTCGAGGGCCGCTATCAGATCCAGAAAGTGATCGGGCGCGGCGGTATGAGTACCGTCTACGCCGCACGCGACCTCCGTTTTGGTCAGGTCGAACGAATTACCGCCGTCAAGGAAATGGTCGACGAAGATCCCGATCCCGGGACTCGAGCGCTCAGACTCGTCAACTTCGAACGCGAGTCGGCTCTCCTTGCGACGATCGCTCACGCCGCGGTTCCAAAGATCTATGACTACTTCTCCCAGAGCGGTCTCGTCTATCTCGTTCTCGAGTACATCGACGGCGGCGATCTCGAACGCGGATTGATGTCGCGAGGCCGGCCCTACCCGGAACGAGACGTCATCCGTTGGACGCTGGAGATCGCCAGCGTCCTGAAGATGCTGCACAATTTCGAGCCGGACCCGATCATTTTCCGCGACCTGAAGCCGTCCAACATTATGCTGAGGAGCAGCGGGCAGATCGCGTTGATCGACTTCGGCATCGCCCGCATGTTCCAGGGACGGCAGCGCGGCACGATGATCGGCACTGAAGGCTATGCGCCACCGGAACAGTACCGCGGGATTGCCGATGCGCGCGGTGATATTTACGCTCTCGGCGCGACACTCCATCATCTGATCACGAATTCCGACCCGCGCCAGGAAGCTCCCTTTACGTTCCATGAGCGGCCAGTCAAGACACTCAATCCGGAGGTCAGCGAGGAATTCGCGGCCATTGTCTCGAAGATGGTTTCCTATCATCCCGACCAGCGATTCCAGACCATCGAAGAGGTGATCGACCAGACTGAGCGTATTCTCTACCGTCAGCAGCGTCGTGAGACCGAGCTCCTCCAGCAGCGTCCGGTACAGGAAACCCAGCCGGAACCGACGACCATCGAGAATGATCTGCCGGCGGTCGATACGCCGCAAACGACGGTATTCACCGGTCCGGTCCGCTCGGCAAGCACGTCCGCCGTGAGATTCCAACGCCGCAGGTCGTCGCGCAAACGCCGCCCATCGAGGCGTTCGGAGCGCGACGATATCGAGGATCGAGTCAGCTGGAAGATCCAGACCGGCGACGAGGTCCGCGGCACAGCCCGTTGGGACGGAACCCGCGTCACGATCGGATCGTATGACCGCTACGTCTATGCCGTCGATCCGTCGGAAGGCACGACGATTTGGAAATTCCCGACCGGCAACGGCGTGGTTGCGCGTCCGGCCCGGGCCGGAGAACTCTACGTCGTCGGCTCGGAGGATGGATCGATCTATGGAATTGACGCCGAATCCGGCGCGCTGCGCTGGTCGTGCCGCACCGGACGGGCCGTTCGTTCATCGACAACGGTCATGGACGGGATCGCGTTCACCGGGTCCGATGATGGCTCGATTTACGCACTGGAAGCATTGACCGGGGATATCGCATGGCGAACTCGCCTGTGGGGCCCGGTCCGATCTTCGGCGACCATCGTCGACGACCGGGTGCTGATCGGATCGGACGACGGCTATCTCTATTGTCTCGACCGTGCCAGAGGCACGACGATTTGGCGCGAGCCGTGCGGCGGCCCGGTGCGAACCATCCCTGCCGCACGCGACGGCCGCGTGATCGTGGCGAGCTGGTACGGCATCGTGTCCTGTTTCAACATCGCCGACGGGCGCCGGGTCTGGCAGCACGGATTCGAGTCCGAAGTCGCGGCTTCACCGACGATTCGAGACAACTCAGTCGTAATCGGTGTCTCAGACGGTGCACTGGTATCGCTGGATTTCGAAACCGGCTCACCGTCCTGGGTCGCGCGCTACGCAAATCAGATCACATCAACGGCGCTCGTCGGCGAAACGCACTGCTACGTCGGGACGATCGACGGCGATTGCCTTTCGATTGACATGGCGAACGGGGAGATGTCCTGGCGACATCGTCTCGGCGGGCCGATCGTCTCATCACCGACGCTTGCCGAGGACGTGCTCGTCGTCGGTTCCATCGACGGAAGTATCTACGGGGTTTCTCTGACAGACGAAGAAATAGCAGACCTGTCTGAAACCAGCGATAGGAAGGTTGAGTAACCGTGGCAATTCGCGCGCTCCTGCACTTCGCAAATGAGGACGCCGTCCTCTGCGAACTCGACGAAATGCCGGACCCTACTCACACGTTTATTCGGGTTCGTAATGCGAGCCGAAAAGACGGCAAGTCCATGGAGCTGCTCGACGACCGGACAACGAGCATCGCCTACCCGTGGTCCCGCATCACCTACGTCGAGTTCTTCAACGAGGAAGCCGCCCGCGAGGCCGTGATGGGCTTCTTCCGCGAGACGGGATAGGCTGGGCACGGCTCCCGCTCGCGCGCCCATGGCGGGCGGGTACATTTCGACATTTAGTTGGCGGAAAAAGCAAACGCCCCGGGGATCATCCCTCGGGGCGTTGGACATATCTGAACAGGTAAGCCCTGGTCTAGAGCTCTTCCTTGGCCGGCTCGTTCGCCGAAACCTTGGACTCGAGCTGCGCGGGCTTGTCGTCCTTGTGCTCTTCGCCATCTTCATTTCGGGAAGATTCACGGAACTCGCGAATACCCTGGCCAAGTGCACCGCCAATCTGCGGCAGCTTGCCCACCCCGAAAATGATGATGATAATGACCAGGATGATTCCCAGTTCGAGCGGTCCTACTGGCATCGGGCTATCCTCCTACACGTTTGAAGCGAGCGGCGTCCCTCGGTACCGCCCAGCGGAGCTTTCGGCTCCATACACTGCAACTTACGACGCTGGAGACGAATTGGACGTGTCTTGTCGCAAAGTATCGACGACATTATACCTGCCTCGACGGATAGATGCCTCGCGGCACGCTATCCGAAGAAGACGGTCGCGATTATCGAAAGCACGATAAAGATCGTCACCGCACCAATCGTGAAATTGAAGAGCGTCTTCTCAATTCCCCGACGCGTGTGATAGATCGATCCGGAATCCCCACCAAATGCGCTGCCAAGCCCCGTACCGCGAGACTGCGTCAGAATGATGATGATGACACCGGCGGCTATCAGAATCTGCGCGATATCGATGGCTGTCTGCAATAGAATCTCCACTCGGCTCGTGCGCGCCTCGAATCGAAGTCAAACTATACCGCAGAGGCCAGAGCGGCGGCTGCAATCAACTGGCCAAATGATCCTGCATCGAGGCTCGCGCCACCGACCAGTCCCCCATCGATGTCGTCACAAGCGAAGAGCTCGTCCGCGTTCGCGGGAGAAACGCTGCCCCCGTACAGAACCCTCACGTTCCGGCCGGAGTCGCCGTATCGATCGCCCATCCACTCCCGCACGCTCCGGCACATCGCCTGGGCGTCGTCTGACGACGCGGCAACGCCGGTCCCGATCGCCCAGACCGGCTCGTAAGCGATCACAATCCGGTCAAGCAGCCCCTTGTCCACCGACGCCAGCCCGCTCGAGAGGTGTTCCTGGACTATCGATTCCGCTCTTCCATCCTCTCGCTCCTCAAGCGTCTCACCGACACAGAGATAGGCCGTCATGCCAGCCGAAAGGATTGCGTTCACCTTGCGGCCGACGAGATCGTTTGACTCTCCGATAACGTGGCGGCGTTCGCTGTGTCCCGCCAGCGTCGCGCCACAGATCTCGGAGAGAGCGGCCGGGGACACCTCGCCGGTGAACGCGCCGGACTCCTCGACGTAGCAGTCCTGGGCGCCGAGGACGACTCCTGAATCCCCGAGAGCTTCCGAGACAGGCACGAGCCACGGGAACGTGGGAAAGACCGCGACATCGACCTCGTCCCCCGTCACCGCTTCGGCGACGCCCTTCGCCAGTTCAACTGCCTCGGAACGACCGAGGTTCATCTTCCAGTTCCCGGCGACGATCATTCTTCGGCTCATTTGCTGCCTACCTCCAGCACGGCGATCCCGGGCAATGTCTTGCCTTCGAGAAACTCCAGTGACGCCCCGCCACCGGTGGATACGTGATCGATGTCGTCGGCCAGTCCCTCGGCGTTGAGCGCCGCGACCGAATCCCCGCCACCGACAAGCGAATAGGCGCTCGACTGGGCAACGGCCGAGGCGATTCCAAGCGTGCCCCTGTTAAACGGCTCGGTTTCGAAGACGCCCATCGGACCATTCCATACGACCGTCTTCGCCTCGGAGATCACATGCCCGTAGGCCTCGACCGTCTCCGGCCCGATGTCGAATATCGACTGGTCTGGTTCGACCGCGGTCACCGCCACGACCGTCGCGTCCGACGCGTTATCCAGAGACTTCGCGGTGACGACGTCCGTCGGGAGATGCACCGCCGTGCCCGCATCTTTCGCCCGCCTGACGAGGTCGTTCGCCTGAGCGGTCAGATCGGATTCCGACAACGACTCGCCGACTTCCGCACCCTGAGCTTCCAGGAAGGTGTTCGCCATGCCACCGCCGATGAGAATCGCCGATGCCCGGCCGATGAACGATTCGATGACGCCGATCTTGTCCGAGACTTTTGCCCCGCCGATAATCAGCACCAGCGGCTGATCCGGGTGCTCCAGGACGCTGCTAAGCGCCGCGACTTCCCGCTCCATCAGCAGACCGGCCGCGGCGGGCAACAGGTGGGCAACCCCTTCGGTGGACGCGTGCGCGCGGTGAGCGGCGCCGAATGCGTCGCTCACGTACACATCGGCAAGCCCCGCGAGCTTCGACGCGAAGTCGCCGTCGTTCTTTTCCTCCTCCGGATGAAATCGCAGGTTTTCAAGCAGCAGGACCTGACCCGGATTCAACGCCTCGACAGCCTCCGTCGCGGCATCACCAACACAATCCTCCGCGAACGCGACTTCCTTGCCAAGAAGGCTCGAAAGATGCCGCGCCACCGGCCGCAGGGATAGATCTTCGACATGCTTGCCTTTCGGCCGGCCAAGATGGGAGCAGAGAATCACCACGGCATCGCGGTCGAGCAGCTCCTCGATGGTCGGTAAAGCGGAGCGGATGCGAGTGTCGTCGCCGACCTCCCCGTTCGACAGCGGAACGTTAAAGTCGACCCGGACCAGAACCCGCTTGCCTTCAACGTCCAAATCCTTCAGCGTACGTAGAGTCATGTCGGCTGTACTTCCCTCCAATTGGGTTTGATGCCTGATGAGCTATGAAAATGGCGGGCCATCGAATGACCGACAGCCCGCCAGAACTTACCGTCGAATGTCCTGCGCCGCCGGAAGACGCGGTCAGTCTAGACGCCGGCTTCGGCAACCATCGCCGCAAGATCGGCGACCCGGCAGGAATAGCCCCATTCGTTGTCGTACCAGGCAACGACCTTTGCGAGCTTGTCGCCGCTTGTCATCGTCGAGAGTGCATCGACGATCGACGAGTGCGGGTCCTGCTTGTAGTCGGAGGACACCAGCGGCTCTTCGCTATAGGCCATGATCCCGACCAGCGAGTCGGCAGCCTCTTCCTTGAACGCGGCGTTAATCGCTTCCGCCGTCGCCGAGCTTTCGAGCTCGATCGTCAGGTCAACGAGCGAAACTGTCGGCGTCGGCACGCGAAGCGCGAAGCCGTCGAACTTGCCCTTGAGCTCCGGAAGCACGAGCGCGACCGCCCGGGCGGCGCCCGTCGTCGTCGGAACGATGTTTTCTGCCGCGCTTCGCGCTCGTCGCAGGTCTTTATGCGGGGCGTCGAGAAGCCGCTGGTCGGCGGTATAGGAATGGACGGTCGTCATCAGCGCATGGCTAATGCCGAAGTGCTGATGCACGACTTTGGCAACCGGCGCGAGGCAGTTCGTCGTGCACGACGCATTCGAGATAATGTGGTGGTTGTCCGGGTCATACGCTTCATCGTTGACGCCTAGAACGAGGGTAATGTCCTCACCCTTGGCCGGCGCTGAGATGATCACCTTCTTCGCGCCGGCTTTGATGTGCTTGCCGGCACCTTCGGCATCCCGGAAGACGCCGGTCGATTCGATCACGATGTCGACGCCCAGATCTCCCCACGGGAGATTGGCCGGGTCGCGCTCGCTGAATGACTTGAACGACGTGCCGTCGATCGTGATCGACTCGCCGTCGGCCTCGATATCCGCATCATAAATGCCGTACGTCGAGTCGTACTTGAGCAGATGAGCGAGCGTATCGTTGTCCGTCAGGTCATTGACCGCGACGATTTCGAGGTCGTCCTCGTAGGCGTCGAAAATTGCCTTGAAGACCTGCCGGCCAATGCGTCCGAATCCGTTGATTCCTACCCGTGTCGGCATGGGCGATTCCTTCCTGCTGCTGTACCCAAAGTCAGATTACGGTGTCGTCTCGATGTGTTTCGTATGGCCATTGGGCGTCACGGATACGGCGTGGCCATTCAACGCCTGACCCGTTGGCGACATGTCCCGATACTGTCGCTGCCGCGGAGGTCCGATTGTCGTCCGCTGGGCGAGTTCGACGAGCACTTTCGCCAGCTTCTGCGGGTCGTGACGGAGCGGGAAATCCGGGTTCACGACGTCGCGCGGTTCCACCACCAGCCGGCTCTCGAACTCGTCCAGCCCGCTGAACTCGACTGCCGATACGCCCCACTCTGGCTTGATGCCGGCCTCCGAGGGTTCCAGATTCGAGTTCACAATGATGCGATCGATCGGGAGATCGCCAAGATGCCGGTGGATACCGCGCACGTGATCCGCGACATCGTAATGGTCGGTCTCGCCCGGCTGGGTAGCGACGTTGCAGACGTAGACCGTTTCGGCCGGCGTGTGGCGCAATGCATGGGCTATGCCTTCAACCAGCAGGTTGGGAATCACCGACGTGTAAAGACTTCCCGGGCCAAGAACGACCAGATCCGCCTCCAGAATCGCCTTAACGGCCGGAAGATAGGCCTCGGCGCTGGATGGGTCGAGAAAGACGCGGTTAATGCGTTCCCGGGCATTGACGATCGTCGTCTCTCCCCGCAACACCGACCCGTCGGCCATTTCAGCCCCGACGACGATATTCTCCAGCGACGACGGATATACCGCTCCACGGATGTTCAGTACGCGGCCTGACTCGATGATCGCCTGCTCGAAACTCCCGCTAACTTTAGTCAGCGCGGTAATGAATAAATTTCCGAACGAGTGGCCGTCGAGGCCGGAGTCCTCCGAATCGAAGCGATACTGGAAAAGATCGCCGAGCAACGTCTCGGAGTCGGCCAGGGCGACGAGGCAGTTCCGGATGTCGCCGGGAGCAGGCACGTTGAATTCCGTGCGCAGCCGCCCGGAAGATCCGCCGTCATCTCCGGCAGTGACAATCGCCGTGATCCGGACCGGTTCGTGCTTGATGCCGCGCAGCAGCGTCGAGAGTCCGGTGCCGCCACCGATGGTGACGATATTCAGCTTCGGATCCCGCTCGCCGAGGCGGTGCGTCTCGATAATCTTTGCCAGGCCGCCTTCATTGGCGCGGGATTCCATGAGCGGCGCCGTAATCGAACGGGACAGCTGGAGGATGCCCCAGACGATGAACGCCCCGCCGGGAATAATCACCAGCAATTCGCGATAAGGATGGTCGATGAACTGGAGCGTGGCGTAGTAGACGACTTGAGAAAACTGGCCCGGGACGGTGTAGTTCCGGTACAGCCAGGCGAGGCCCATCGCCGTCGCGAGGCTGGTCAGCACCACGCCGCCGAAGAGCACGATGACCCAGCGCTTTACCCTCATCCCCGGTCGCAACCAGGTTCGGTATCCTCATGCCGCGATGCCCTGCCTCCCCAACCGTCTTCGGGCGTTGGTCAGTATAGCATGAGACATGCTCATGACCGGCTCGATAAGGCCCGTACGGACTCGCAAATTGCACCCCGAAGAGTCACAGAATCTGGTACAATCGAAGGCGCTGAAGTCAGTGCCCGAACCCTAAGTGGGCTAGTGCCCACTTGTTTTTTTGTCCGGGGTGTGGACTTGGTCCCGAGTGCATCGACCCCCGATCCCCTGAGAGGTGGCTACATATGAAGAGTGACCTGTACACTGCCATCGCCCAGATTGCCGCCGAACGGAGCATACCCCGCGAAGCGGTACAGACCGCGCTCGAGCAGGCGCTCAAGACGGTCTATCGACGTGAACGCGAACAGCACCATGACGATGAGACATACATCGAGGTCGCGGTCGATCCGACTGATGGCGAATTCCGAATTATCGAAGTCAAGCGAGTCGTCGAGGAGATCGAGGACGAAACCCGCGATGTGCTCTTGGCCGACGCTCTGACCGTCGACCCCGACGCCTACGTCGGCAAGGAATACCGGATTGACCGGACGCCCGAAAACTTCGGACGCATCGCCGCTCAGACCGCCAAGCAGGTCATCCTGCAACGCATTCGAGACTACGAGCGAGAAACGATCTACGACGAGTTCAAGGATCGGGTCGGCGAGGTACTGACCGGCGTCATCCAGCGTGCCGACCGCCGTGCCGTGATCGTCGAGCTCGGAGGCAAGGCCGAGGCGATCATGCCCGCCCGCGAACAGGTTCCCAACGAACGCTATTCGCCCGGACAGCGGCTCAAGGTTTACCTCAAAGAAGTCAACAGCGAGTCGCGCGGCCCGCAACTGATCGTCAGCCGGACCCACGGCGCGCTGATCAAGCGGCTCTTCGAGCTCGAGGTCCCGGAGGTATTCTCCGGCGCCGTCGAGATCGAAGCGATCGCCCGCGAGCCGGGCCTGCGCAGCAAAGTCGCCGTCGCCGCCCGACAGGAGAACGTCGACCCCGTCGGTTCCTGCGTCGGCGTTCGCGGTGTCCGAATTACGAACATCGTCGACGAGCTTCAGGGCGAAAAAATCGACGTCATCGAATACTCGCCAGAAATCCAGACGTTCATTTCCAATGCACTCTCTCCGGCAAAGCCGATCAGCGTCCAGCTCATCGAAGACGGCGAGCAGAAGGTCGCCCGGGTTATCGTCCCGAACGATCAGATGTCGCTGGCAATCGGCAAAGACGGCCAGAACGCCCGGCTCGCTTACAAGCTGACCGGCTGGCGAATCGACGTCAAGGATCCGGAATCGCTCCGGGTTGTCGACGGCGAAGAGCAGGATCTCTTCCGCCAGGCCCAGGAGGCACTGGCCGAGATGCGCGAGGAGCAGGACTTCTTCATTCAGGGACGCCAGCCCCGGCTGGTCCGCCCGGATGGAACGTTCACCCATATCGAGAAGGACTTCGGCCCGCTGCCTGATGACCTCATCGGGATGAGCGTCGACGTCGAGGTCGTGGAAGACATCGTGCACGTGTATTACAACCGCGACCTCCGGGCACGGTTCGACTTCGAATCCGGCGAGATGCTGCCGCTCTACGACGAGATGGTGCTCGACCCGGCTGACTAGGGAAATGGTAGAGATGAGGGAGCCAATGTCGGCGGATTCAAGAACCGACAGTGGCAAGAGAGGACGAGGATCGCGTCCCCGGCATGTTCCACAGCGCACGTGCGTCGCCTGCCGGGAAGTGGACGCGAAGCGAGAATACACTCGTCTTGTTAGGACACCAGAAAGAACGGTAGAGGTCGATCCATCCGGCAAAGCCAACGGACGCGGCGCCTATCTGCATCGCACAAGGCGATGTTGGCAACGAGCGCTCGAATCGGGCGCGATCGCCAGCGCCCTGAAGGTCGAGCTCAGCCAGGAAGACCGGGAGCGATTGTGGACGTACGCGCGCACGCACTTTCCGCCCGACGACGAATAACAGCGCGTAACACCCCACAATGAGGAGGGACACTATATGAGTACATCCAGAAGTAGAGGACGGTCGAGAGGCCGGAGACGAGGTCGAAGAGACCAGGACGGGGATCGTTCGCAACAGTCCGTCGCGACGATGGAGCCGACCTACGACGAACCGATTCAGATCGGGTCGGCGATCACCGTCGGAGAGCTCGCCGAGCTGCTCCAGCGATCGGCCGTCGACGTCATCAAGGAGCTGATGACGAACGGCATTATGGCGACGATCAACCAGCAGATCGACTACGACGCCGCCGCCAAGGTCGCCGAAAGCTTCGGTGCCGTCCCGATGCCGACCGAAGGCGCCGGCTCGGAAGGCCGCGATGCCTTCGAAGAGGCGCTGATCGAGAGCGCGTCCTCCGAAGAAGCCGTCGAGCGGCCGCCGATTGTGACGATCATGGGCCACGTCGATCACGGAAAGACGGCCTTGCTCGACGCGATTCGCAAGACCCGCGTCGAAGGCACCGAGGCCGGTGGCATTACCCAGCGCATCGGCGCCTACCAGGTTGAGATCGACGATCGCAAGATCACGTTCCTCGACACGCCTGGTCACGAGGCGTTCTCGGCAATGCGAGCCCGGGGTGCTCAGGCGACGGACATCGCGATTCTCGTCGTGGCCGCTGATGACGGCGTCATGCCGCAGACCCGCGAAGCTATCGCCCACGCCAAGGCGGCTCGAGTCCCGATCATCGTCGCCATTAACAAGATGGATCTCGAATCGGCCAATCCGCTCTACGTCAAGCAGCAGCTCTCCGAAATCGACGTCATCCCGGAGGACTACGGCGGCGACGTGCCGACCGTCGAGCTCTCAGCCAAGGCGAATACCGGCATCGATGAACTGCTCGAAATGATTCTGCTGGTAGCTGACATCCAGGAGCTCCGGGCCGACGCGGCCCGTGACGCGATCGGCGTCATCATCGAAGCCGAACTCGAGCGCTCGCGCGGGGTCGCCGCGACGGTTCTTGTACAGGCCGGCACGCTGCGCGTTCGCGACATCGCCGTCGCAGGTGCGACCTACGGTCGCATCCGGGCGATGACCGATGATCTCGGCAACGATGTCGCCGAGGCTGGTCCATCGACGCCGGTCAAGGTCTATGGTCTGTTCGAGCTCCCGGAGGCTGGTGATGTCTTCGAGGTCGTCGCGGATGAGCGCACAGCGCGCGACATGGCCGAGAAGCGCGCCTCCGAACGGGGCGACGCGATGAGCCAGTCCCGGGTCAATCTCGACGACTTCTACACCCAGCTCCAGGAAGGCGGCTCGAAGGAGCTGCCGCTGGTCGTCAAGGCCGAGAGCACAGGGTCCCTTGGAGCCGTCACCGGCAGCCTCGCCAAGGTCGCCGAGGGCATGGACGAGGTCGCACTGACGATCGTCCACACCGGCACCGGCGCGATCACCGAGTCGGACGTCAATCTGGCTGTTGCCTCGGGCGCGATCATCATCGGCTTCAACGTCCGTCCGGACGCCGCGGGTTCGCGTCTCGCCGACGCCGAGAACATCGACATCCGGTTCTACGACGTGATCTACCATCTGACCGAGGACGTCAGCGCGGCCATGCGCGGTCTACTCGACCCCGAGCGCCGCGAATCGACCGACGGCTATGCCGAGGTCCGGGAGACCTTCCGTCTGCCAAACCGCATCACGGTTGCCGGCTGCTACATTACCGATGGACGCATCACGCGAAACGCCCAGGCTCGCGTGCTCCGCAACGGGGCCGTCATCGCCGACACGAGAATCGCAACGCTGAAACGATTCAAGGACGACGTCCGCGAAGTATCCTCCGGCTACGAGTGCGGTCTCACGCTCGACGGCTTCAACGAAGTCGAGGTTGGAGACCTCATCGAGGTCTACAGCGTCGAAGAGATTAGCCGGGCTTAGTGAGCGCGAGACGCCGACGCCAGGTAGGCTCGATTCTTCGAGAAGAGTTGAGCCTGATCATCCAGCAGGAGATGAAGGACCCGCGACTCGGGTTTGCCAGCATCTTGCGTGTCGAAGTCGCGCCGGACATGAGTTTCGCGCGCGTCTTCGTCAGCGTTTTCGGCAGTCAGGAAGAACGTGAAGCGACGATCGAGGCGCTGGAGCACGCGAGCGGCTTTATTCGCCGCCAGCTCGCTCCGCGCCTCTCGTTGCGAACGATTCCGCGATTGAGATTCGTGCTCGATCGTTCGATGGAGAATGCAGAAAACATCGCGCGAATCCTCGCCGAAGTCGAAAGAGAAGAGCAATCCTGAAGCTCGTGGATTGCGCCAGCCGGGAGGCACGTTGAACACGGGACATGAATCGTTCGCGGATACGAAGCGCGTCTCGGACGCCATCATCGACGCAATCCGGCACAGCGAGCACCCAATCGTCATTACCCACGCCCGGGTCGACGCCGACGCTGTCGGTTCCGCCGTCGGGCTAGCGGCTCTCTGCGCCCACGCCGGCACGGATGCCGCAGCGGTCCGGGCTGGCGACTTTCGCGTTTCGAAATCGCTGGACTTCCTCGATCCCGACGGACTCCTCAGCGACCGGAATCTCGATCCGATCCGGGACGCCGACCTCGTAGTTTTCGTCGATTGCGCCGACGAAAACCGGGCCGGTGAGGTCTCCCGCATCCTCTCCGAGCGCGAGACGCCCTATAGCACGGTCAACATCGATCATCACGTCACGAACACCCGCTTCGGCGACATCAACCTCGTCGTCCCGGAAGCAGCCGCGACCTGCGAGATTCTCGCCCACGTCTTCCCGGCTCTCGGGATCAAGATCGACTCGAAGCTCGCGACGGCACTGCTGGCCGGCGTCTACGGCGACACTCTCGGGCTCAAGACACCGAGCACGACGCCGTCGACGATGCGTGCCTCCGCCGACCTCTACGAAGCGGGCGCCTATCTGGACCTGATCGTCGACCGCCTGTTCCGGAAGAAACCCATGTCCACAGCCCACCTGTGGGGCGAGGTACAGTCGCGCGCCGCCTGGCATGGCCGGCTCGTCTGGGCCATCGTCACCAATGACATGCTCGAACGTACTGACGCCGCGCCATCGGAGACCGAAGGTCTGGTCAATTTCCTCGCCGGAGTCGAGGGCGCGTTCGCCGCCGCCCTGGTTCAGGAAGCCGAGGACGGCTGGCGCGTCAGTCTCCGATCGACGACCTCGGCCGTCGACGTGTCCAAACTGGCGAGCCACTTCGGCGGCGGCGGGCACCCCAGGGCTGCCGGCTGCCGCTTGGAGCCGGGACGCAAATCGGTCGATACATTTCTGAACTACATGGAAGCGCAACTCGACAAACTGCCCGGCGACGCGGGCACTCGCCCTGAACATGCCTCGCTCGCGCGATAGCGATCTCCACGGCTTCGTCGTCGTCGACAAAGCAGCTGGCTGGTCATCCCACGATGCCGTCGCCCGGGTCCGCAAGCTCATCGGCGTCCGGAGAGTCGGCCATGCAGGAACGCTCGATCCGTTCGCGACCGGCGTCCTCGTTCTCGGCGTCGGCAAGGCAACCCGACTGCTCCAGTACATCCAGGGTTCAACCAAGGTCTATCAGGCAACGATACGGCTAGGAGAGGAGACGGACACGCTCGATCCGGAAGGCGTAATCGTTTCCCGAAAGGACGTATCCGCGTGGCCCTCCGCCGATCAGGTAACCCGGGTCATCGAGAGGTTCATCGGGACCATCCAGCAGGTCCCTCCGGCTCATTCGGCGATCCACATCGAAGGCAAACGGGCCTACGATCTGGCACGGGCCGGTCAGGAATTCGACCTCCCGACGCGTACGGTGACGATCGACGGCATAACGATCCGCGGCTACGATCCGCCCCGCCTGGATCTTGAGATCGTCTGCCACACCGGCACCTACATTCGATCCCTGGCGCGGGACATCGGCCGTGAACTTCAGACATATGGGTACTGCACCGCTCTGCGACGCATCGCGATCGGCGACTTCACCATCGAGAATGCCGTCGACGTCACCAGAATGAATGGCCAGGAAATCAGAGAGCGTTGGGAGGAATTCTTTTTACCTCCTGACCGGGCGGTTCAGATGTACCCGAGGGCCGAGATCACCGGAAAACAGACAGTTGCGTGGTATCATGGCCAATCGCTGCCGGATGTGCCGGGGACGCCGGACGGCGATGACCATTCCCTGGTGCGAGTCTATTCCGCCGACGGGGCGTTCGCTGGGCTCGGAACGTTCGAAGAGAAGCACGGGCTCCGCCCGGTGCTCGTGTTCTCTACAGGCTGATTGGGTTCGCAACAGATGACTTCCGCACCTGCGCACGTCATAGACCGATTCGCTTCAGTCGGCAACGCACCCTCGGTCGTCACCATCGGAAACTTCGATGGCGTCCACCTCGGCCACCAGTATCTGCTCGACCAGGTGACGCGCCGCGCGCGCGAACTCGATGTCCGACCGCTCATCGTGACCTTCGAACCGCATCCCGTCTCCGTCCTGCGACCGGATCAACCGATGCCGCGTATTTCGCTTCCGTCCCATAAGATGATCGCGTTCCGGAAATCCGGCATCTCCGACGTCGTCGTCGTTCCATTCGACCAGGAATTCGCCTCGCTCACAGCCGAGGAGTTCCTCGACCTCGTAAAGACCTACACAAACCCCCAGGAGATCATCGTCGGCGAGGGGTTCCGGTTCGGCAAAGCCCGCCAGGGAGATGGCGACTACATCAAAGACTACGCCTCCCGGAACGGTTTTTCGGCGACGGTCATCAACCGGCTCGAGTCTGAAGACAGCATCGTCAGCAGCTCGCGCATCCGGGAAGCGCTTTCCAGTGGAAACGTCGAGCGGGCGGAATCGCTCCTCGGACGCCGCTTCCGGTTACGAGGCGTCGTCGAGCGCGGATTCGCGCGCGGGCGCGAGTTGGGCTACCCGACCGCCAATTTGATGGTCGTAGGAGAGCTTCTCGTGCCCGACAGCGGAATCTATGCCGGCTACGTGCACATCCGGAATGGGGTGCAGCCATCCCGCCAGGGCCTCATCTACATCGGAACGAGCCCGACCTTCGAGCCGCGAGACCGCACCGTCGAAGCCCATATTCTCGACTTCGATGCCGATCTGTACGCTCGAAATATCGAGGTTGAATTCGTCGCCCGATTGCGTGGGGACGAACAGTTTGCATCGGTCGAGGCGCTCCTCGACCAGATCCGCCGGGACGAGGAACAGGCTCGCAAGATTTTCCGCGAGACGGACCCGGAATCTGACTGGAAGGACGTGACATGAGCGCGGAGTCATCCGGGCCGGAGATCATCACCGACGAGGATCGCATCAAGCGCCTGCTCGATGTCGGCACCGTGACGGTGGACGTGCGTGCGAGTATGGAGAAAAAGCTCAAGTCCGGCCGGCAATTGCGAGTCAAGATGGGCTTCGACCCCAGCGCGCCGGACATTCATATCGGACACGCGGTCGGAATGCGAAAGCTCCGCGAATTCCAGGAGCTCGGCCACAAGGTTGTCATTATCGTCGGTGACTGGACGGCCCAGATCGGGGACCCGTCCGGGCGCTCGGCGCAGCGCCGGATGCTGACCGCCGAGGAAGTCAAAGTAAATGCCCAGACCTACCTCGACCAGTTCTTCATGGTCGTGGACGAGGATCCCGATAAGGTTGAGATCGCCTGGCAATCAGCCTGGTTTGGCAGCTTCGACCTGGCCGACGTTCTCCGCCTGACGAGCAAGTTCACCGTTGCCCAGATGCTTGCCCGCGAAGATTTCCGGACCCGCTTCGAGGGCGAATCCCCGATCGGGATCGTCGAGTTCCTCTACCCTCTGCTCCAGGCCTACGACTCCGTCGCGGTTCGGGCCGACGTCGAGATGGGCGGTACCGACCAGACCTTTAACCTGCTTGTTGGCCGCGATATCCAGCGCGAGTCCGGACAGGAGCCGCAGGATATCCTGACCGTTCCGATTCTGACCGGCATCGACGGCGTTCAGAAGATGTCGAAGAGTCTTGGCAACTACGTCGGCGTCACCGACGAGCCGAACGACATGTATGGCAAGCTTATGTCAATTCCAGACACGTCGCTCGACGACTACCTCATCCTGGCATCGGCACTCCCAACCGAAGAGGTCGACAATCTTCGCAAGAGCCTCGCCGACGGAACCGGGCATCCCCGCGACATCAAGGATCGGATGGCTGCCAGCGTCGTTGCTCGCTATCACAGTGAGGAGGCCGCCGAAGCGGCCCGGCAGGAATTCCAGCGCGTCTTCCAGCAACGCCAGATGCCGGAAGAGATGCCGGAGGTAAACATCGGCTACCCGGCGACAATCGTCGAGATGCTGCGCGCCGCCGGGTTCGCCGGCAGCAACAACGAGGCGCGCCGTCTGGTCGAGCAGGGCGGCGTCCGCATCGACGGCGAACGGGTCGAGGGCACCGACGACGAACTCTCGTTCGACAGCCCGATTGTTCTCCAGGCTGGCCGGCGTCGGTTCGCGCGCCTGATTCCGGCAGGCTAACCCGGCGACCTGCGACGACGGACTTGCCCCTGATCCTGTATGCTTTGACATGCTGGCGGCCTGCCCCATATACTTGATCGCTTGTCTCCGGGGTGTGGCGCAGCCTGGCAGCGCGCGGCGTTTGGGACGCTGAGGTCGGAGGTTCGAATCCTCTCACCCCGACCGGCACCGGTCCGCCGGTAGAACAACCGAATATTGCGGGGGTAACTCAGCTGGTAGAGTACCTGCCTTCCAAGCAGGCTGTCGCGGGTTCGAGTCCCGTCCCCCGCTCCCTCCCCGATTTCCGCTTGAAATCGGGTTTTTTGTGCTCTCACCACCTGATCCCGAGCTTCACGACAACCTGCTTTTGGCCTCCGTCCCCGGCGCTGCGACATCCGTATTCGTCGCTTGCCTGCCAGGCAATACTCGGCAGCACCGGAGGACGTCATCATGGGAAAAGCCCAACCCATCAGCTGGGAAACCGTGGACATGAGCATGGACGGTCTCAAGCTCGCCCGCGACGTCCTGCTGCGAGCCAAGACCCCCAAGGCCGCCCGCACGCAGAAGTGGTACCGCTGCAACGTCGGTGCGTTCCGGGAATCGCTCGTGGAGAGCGGATCCTGCAATGGATCGTCCGAATGCGTTCCGTCAGGTTGGTGTTGGCCGGGTGCCCCTTGGGCGTCAGGATCTCCCGTCGTTCTCGGAGGATGCGGTTCTCACCGCGCAGGCGAGCTAACTCCGCTCGCTCACCCATCGTTCCGGCGGTGGTGTCTTACTACCCATGGGGACTCCAATCTCGGAATCAAGTAGTCCAAGTGTTCCGGTATTCACCAAAGCGGGGCAACTCCAGACGACGGTCCCGATTGCCTGCATCTGCGAATGGCTCCAACTTCGCAACCACCCCGCTAGTCTCTATCACGTGTGTCCCAATTCCTACCCGACCGATATGCCGCCTCACTCGGCCTGAGAGGGCAAGGCGTGTCAGGCTAGGAGCATGATGCACCTCGCGTGACGTGCATCTCAAATCCCCCCCGAACGGAAGCGAACTTGTGTTGACGATTGGCGACAAACTCCGAACTCATCCCGTGCCGGTCCAGATCGACCAGCAGATGCTCGCGCCGACGTTCTACACCCGTACTTCAGCCGGAGCAGCCAGCAGCCATTCCCTCTGCAAGGGAAGAGCTGAATCATTCATTGCCGTTCTGCAGCAGTGGTCAACTGCTGGCTGAACGATCCAGCTCATCGGCCGACTTTCAATGGAAAGGCAGATCTCTTATGGCAACGAAACAGAACCACGATGCGGTGCCTGACGGCCAGGGCAACAACGAGTCCCACCGTGATATGCAGATGTACCTTCGCTTCGGAGCCATGATCCTCACGGCGATGGTCGTTATGTACGGGGTCATGTACATGGCCACCTGGGAGTGGAGTCACGTGCGCTGGAGTACCAGTCGATTCTTCATGGCCCTGGCGATGGGTGGAACCATGGGGCTGGTCATGCTGGCCTGGATGCTCAACATGTACCGCAACACTAAGCTGAACGTAGCAATCATCGCGGTGAGCTTCCTGTTGCTCATCGGTGGCGTCTCTCTCGACCGCAGCCAGACCGGGATTGGGGACACTGCATTTATGAGCGCGATGATTCCGCATCACTCAATTGCCATCCTCCGATCCGAGCGTGCCGGCCTCGATGATGTGCGGGTATGCCAACTAGCGGTTGAGATTAGTAAGGCGCAGCGGCGTGAGATCTCCGAGATGGAATGGCTGATTGAGGACATCGGGGAGAACGGTTCCGCCACCACCCTCGCTGAGGCTGAGGCCCGACCGGTTCCCGACTTCGAGGCCGGCGCGGACCGCCAGTGCCCGACCGATTGAGTGGGCACGAGCGTGGCCGGCACGTCAGGATGCGTTATGAGTAGCGCGCAGTTGCCTACCAGTCCATGGTCATGGATCCCGGTCGAGTAATTGTGCAGACACCCGATACTCTCTATCCACGTGAGTCTCAATTCCTCCCCGCCCGATTTGCTGCGTCACTCGGCCGGGGAGGGCCGGGCGTGCCAGGCCAGGAGCATGGTGCATCTCGCATGACGTTCGTCCCAACACACCCGAGCGGAAGGAAACTTGTGTGGACGACGGGCGACAACCTCCGAACCCATCCCATGCCGATCCAGGTCGACCGGCAGATGCTTGCAGAGACGCTCGACGCACGTGCCGCAAGCTGCGCGAACTGCGCCGCTGCATCCGGCTGAATCTCGACTGTGCCGACATCTGTGACACCGCCACGGGTCTGCCGGCTCGCTGAACCGAGCCGGGCGAGCACGCCGTGCGCCGCCAACTTGAAGGCTGGGCGGCGAATTACCAGACCCGTGATGCGGAGTGCAAACGCCGCACTTCCCGCCACGAACGCTGCCGCGTCTGCGCCGGGCGCTGCCGACACATATCGCCAGTTGCTTGACGCGCTCTCGGCGGAACTCGGTCACCCGAGCAAATCAGTCGCAGCCCTGGCGAACCCCGGGGCCACCGGGGCCGCATTCGACACGATGACGACCGGTGATCCTTCCGCCCACGCATGGCGGCGGCCGACTCTAGCCCTGTAGATTTCTCGCCAGTATTGGGCTATTCGCCGTACGACTCACCGACTCACTGACGCACCTGTGCGATCCTTGCTGCATGAGCGTCTATTGGCATCCGTTCGTTTCTGACGTTCCTTTGCACTCCCGATTACCGGCTCGTGACTCCTATCAACGTCTTCTATTCCGGCGTCCACTGAATAAGGCTTCCGCTGTGATCCCGCATCGCCCGAATCGGAGTTGTGTCCTCAGCTGAGGATCCGGGAATTGTCACGACACTGTAACGTCCCGGCGACATGGACGACGCCCCTGTAATACGCGTTCATGCATCATTCCCGAGACGGGTGCCGGCTCCGCTTCGCGGACCGCGTATCCAGCTGGGGGGCGCGGCTCGGAGATCGCTGACGCTATCGTGGCCGGGAAGGAACGCTCATGCGTGTTCTGTCTGTGATGATCACGCTTTTCACGTTGACACTTGTAAGCGCGACAGCCATCGCCGCTCGTCCGACTCCGCAGCACGAGCAGATCCCGCAATCGATCATCGCTCCGGGCGGCTTGCTCCCGGTGATCGTGCACCACGCCAGCCCGGAGACACGGATGGCGTATCGTGCAGCCCAGGCATCGCCGGAGGTGTTGTCCGCCGTGCCATGCACATGTGGCTGCGTCGCTTCGCTGGGGCATGAGAATAACCTCGATTGCTACATCGACGAGGCCTACCCGGATGGCTCGGTGTCCTATTCGATGCATGGACTTGACTGCTACATCTGCCAGGTGATCACACGCGACGCGGTGGCCGGCGCGGACGCCGGGATGTCGCCCGACCAATTACGTCAGATGATCCTCGAACGCTACAGCAATGGGAGTTAGGCAAATGGCCGAGAAAGTCACCTTCCATTACCCGGAAGAGAGCGAGCGCCGATGGAACCGGCTTAGCCTGATAGTCGGAGTGCTCGCCATTGCTATCGTCGCGTTCGTCGTCGGGGCCGTCCTCAGCCGCGACGGAGATGACGCCAATCTGCCGGCGAGCATGGCAGGGGCCCAGTTCATCGGTGGACCTCGCCTGGCCGTCGATCAGACCGTGATTGATCATGGTGAGGTTCCGTATGGCCACACGGTAGAGGCCGAATAGATCCTGAAGAACGTTGGGGACGCACCCTTGCGGATTGATGAGCCGGAGTTCAAGATCCTGGATGGCTGTTGCCCATCGAAACCCGCCCTCGGAAAGTCGATGCTCCAACCAGGTGAGACGACAACGGTCAGCATCAAGTTCCGGATGCAGGAAGGCACGGGCGGCCCGCACAGGTTCGAGATCATTGTCCCGACCAACGATGCCGTCGATTCAACGACGTCGCTGATCGTCGCGGCCACCTATCCTCTACCGTAGCCACAAGAGCGCTGCTATTCCCTCGACTACAGGTTCGCCGGCTTGGCTTGTCTCAGTAGTTTTCAGAACTGAGGAACAACGTTACATGGATTCCTCTTGCGAGTGATCCAGTTCGCCACCCGATGGAACCACTGCCTGGAGCGGAAAGTCTCCCGGAAGTGAGCGCGATTGGCTGTCCTCACCGTGCCAAGGTCTTTGCATGGTAAAGGTTCGATATAGCTCGCTCCAAGGCCTCCAAATCACCGGTACATAGGCCAGTTTGAGGCCGAGTGACGACCCGGACAATGCCCTCGGAGGCGCTGTAGCAGTCAACCGCGCTGGCCTGATTGCCTTCGGGCTCTCGATTAAGCAGCAGGGCCAGACTAGCGTCCCCGGTGTTCAGATAGCGAACTGTGGCCTGCCTATAGGCCGGATTCATCAGTCGCTGCTTGATCAGCGGGTCTACGCTCGCCAGTCAGCGTGAAGAGCCTCGGAGTGTCTGCGAGTGAGGCTGATCGGTGTACGAGTGTCGAAGGCATGCTGGGCTGCATACCAATTCGACAGGCGGCACGTCCCTCGGGTAAGTCGAGTGAAGAGCCAGACAAGGCGCCGGGGAGATGGTCCTGTTCCTCCGGCTGCAGCGTTACGTGGAAGATGCCGAAGCGATCCGGCAGCGCCGCTGACGTCTCCAACAGCACGTCGTGCCAAGCACGCTCGCCGGTCACTTCGACGTGACTGTTCCGGGCGATCAGGCCAGGAGGTCACCGTCCACCGGTGAAGAAGCCGGCGTGCAGCGTCTTGCCTCGTTCATCTTCACGTACTTGTCGCACAATTGGCGCATGAGCTGCCGACACCAAGAACTCGTCCATGTATTCCAGTAGCAGCCGCATCGCCAATCAGAGCCGGATCACGATATCCCCGCTCGGTCAACGCGTGTCCTGCCGGCTGTTCAGCCGCGGATCGGGAGGGTCATTTGAAGTCGGGATGAATGCTTCCCGCCCCAAGTACCGGCGATGCGACGCAGTGCCATGACATGTACACGATACGTTGGCCCGGAAATCCAGGAAGTCTCCGACATGAATTCTTACTATTTGAACGGTTCGTCGAGGGTGATGATTGGAAGCCCGGACGGCTACATCCCCGGCCGCCACTGGCAAAGATTACGGTATCCGAACGTTATCCACTGCGACGCCGGAATGATTCCCACTCGATGAGCGCCGACATCAGGAGACTCCAGGCCGCGACGGTGAGATCCGGCAGTTCTTCCGTCTGCTGGTAGGTGCGGAGCAGGCGCAAGGAGTCGGGATCGAGCTGAATGCGTATCTGTTCGACTACGCCATCTTTATTGCTGCTTCTGTCGTGCAAATTTTCTCCGTTGACCTTCGATCGGGCTGCCGGTTGAGCAATTACAGGATAGGTCTCGTGCCGTGCCGCGAGAGCCGCGCCTCTATTAGCTCATTATTGCGCCTGCAGGCGTCTCAACCATGAATCACCGACACAGCCCACGGGATGACATCAGGGCACATTTCCGCAACCCTCGATCTGACCGGGCAATGTTTGCGGGCAATCCGGGCTGAAGCCCGGTTGTCTTAGGAACGACGGAAATGTGTACCGAACCGTGTCAGTTGCGGTCGACACGTAGGCCCGTCCGGGGCATCGACGGTTTGTACCGTCCGGTCGGCGAGCCCTCCCGGCAACGCCACGAGTCTCAACGACGTTATCATGAACACAGGCTCCGCGAATTGACGGATCTAGCCACGCCCTGGGAGTCAATCTCGGTGACCCTGGTGCGTGGAGCAGGACGTTCTGCCTCGTTAGGCTGCAGTCGCCATGGATCCCTCACTCCGCTATCGCTTCAGTCGCGACGACGTGGATGGAGGTAGTAGGCACGGTGGGAAACACAAGACAGCCCGGACTGCTCTATCGATCTCCACACTGACGCATCTAAGCGGGACAATGCGATGACGCAGAAAGTGTCCGTGAAAAAACCATCGTTTAGCTCACCAGACGCCGAACCACGGCGAACACGGCGCTGAGCACGATTGAAACCAGGATCATCGACGTGATCGGGATGTAGATACGGGTATTGTCGGATTCATAGCGAATGTCCCCCGGCAGCCGGCCAAACCAGGAAAGACCGCCGGCCATCGCGACGAGGCCCAAAAGGACCAACAGCAATCCGAAACCGATGATGATAAGGCCAACCGAGCGACTATCCATGCGGCGATTGTACGCATCCGCGCGCTGGAATTACTCGATTCGCACATACCCGACGTTGTCTTTGATATCGATCTTGGTGCCAAATGGCTCTGACAGCTCGGCCACCCAGCTGAGTATCTCGCCTCCGAGGGCAGGGTTCGCCAGCCGCGGGATGCCTCGTTCCGGAATAGCTGTGCCGTAGCCCAGGGTGATCGGATGTAGCACCAACTCGGTCAGCTTGCCGTCCTCGAACGTGGCAAGCGGCAAAACCGACTCCCAGTACAGCCGGTCGGCGACGAAGCCCTGCTCGCCACCTCTGGTCATGTGCTCCCACATGTCCGGAGTGCTCGTATCCGGCTCGACGCCCAGTGCCTCTAGATCGTCCGGCGGGAACCATCGGATCAGTTCCGGCTGGAAGATGAAGTTCCCGAGCGAGTAGAAGATCGGCTTTCCATCGTAGATCTCGATACCCCTCAAGAGGTGCGGGCCGTGACCGATCACCATGTCTGCTCCGGCATCAACCGTCGCGTGGGCAAATTCGATCAGGAAGTCGGCTGGTATCCAGCGTTCGGATCCCTGTTCATGCGCGTGGATGCTCATGAGCGTCAGATCCGACCGCCAACTCGCGTTCCGGACAGCTTCGCAATTTCCCTCGAGATCCTTCTTGTGCGCCTCGGTTCGAATGCCGAACTCCTCGCCGGCGATGAACGACCGCTCGGCAAACTGGATTTCGTTCTCCCGCTTCGGCGGCTGCCGGAATCCCAGCCAGATGCCGAACTCTCGTTGCGCTTCTGCCCCGGTCTGCTCGGCGATGCGCTTGATCGCTTCCAGATGGTCCTCATCAACGACGTAGAGGGTGTCAAACCGTTGCGGGTTCAGGCCCGGGCGTCCCGGGATCGCGCCGTGCTGCAATCCCGCCCGTTGTCCGGCGGCAAATGACGAGGCACAACCCACCAGGCCGACCAGGCCCTTCTCGACCTGAAGGAAGACCGGTGACCGGGCTTCGGTCAGATTTCGACCGGCTCCGGCGCAGGTGAAGCCCATCTCCGCCAGTGCATCGACCGTAGCCAGACACCCGTGCTCGCCGTAGTTCAGGGTGTGGTTGTTCGCGAATGCGGTCAGGTTGAAGCCATACTGCATCAGATCCCGCGCCACGTCGGGATGGGCCGAGAGGTTGCCGCCGCCACTCTCAACCACAGGACTGCCCTCATAGTTGCTGAGGACCATCTCCATATTTGTGAACGCAACGTCGCAGGATTTCACCAGATCGGAGAGCTGCTTGAAGCTATCGTCCGGATACTCCGGCAATCGCGCCGTGATCAGGGAGTCTCCCGTCGCCGTCACCGTTATTCGTTCTGTCATCGTCCCATCCCCAGGATTCGCGTGCGGATTCGTACTCCGGGCGCATTCTAGACCGATTCCGCCGGAATACGGCGTAGAAACTCCCTCTCGGGATAGACTCTGATGGTAACGACCTGCGGCGGCGTCAAGAACAGAAGCGAACCGCCGTTCGATTCCGAAAGGTGGAACTCAATCAATGCGTGGACCATTTCAGAATGAACCGGCCGTCGACTTTTCTGTCGAAGAGAATCGGCAGGCAATGCTCGAAATGCTCGATACGGTAGAGTCGCAACTTGGCCAGCGCTATCCGATCGTCATCGGCGGCGAGCGCATCATGACCGACGACTACATCACATCGCGCAACCCGGGTGATCTCGACCAGGTGGTTGGAGAAGTCGCGCGGGGCACGACCGATCTCGTGGACCGAGCCATTCTCACCGCCTGGGATGCATTCCAAACCTGGCGCAAGATGTCCGCCGAAGGCCGTGCGAGCGTCGCCTTCAAGATGGCGGCCCTCCTTCGCCGCGACCGTCTCCGGCTCGCTAGCTGGATGGTTTTCGAGCTCGACAAAGCCTGGGACGAAGCCGACGGCGAAGTCGCCGAAGCCATCGATATGATGGAGTGGAACGGTCGCCAGGCCCTCAAGCTCGCCCAGCCTGTCGAGGAGCTCGCGGCGCTGCCCGACGAGGCGAACACCTATCACTACCTCCCGATGGGTGTCGGCGCGATTATCCCGCCCTGGAACTTCCCGTGCGCGATCTTCACCAATATGACGATGGCCCCGATCATCGCCGGCAACACCGTCGTCGTGAAACCGGCCAGCAACACCCCGGTTATCGGCTACAAGATCCTGGAGCTCATGGAGGAAGCCGGGGTGCCGCCGGGTGTCGTGAACTTCCTCCCTGGCGGTGGAGCCGACATCGGCGACGCGATGGTCGATCATCCGCTAACTCGCTTCGTCGCCTTCACCGGCTCGAAGGAGATCGGAATCCGGATTTACGAGCGGGCCGCGAAGGTCCACCCGGGCCAGCACTGGCTGAAGCGGGTCACGGCCGAGATGGGCGGCAAGGACGCGATTATCGTCGACAAGGAAGCGAACCTGCCTGCGGCAATCGAAGGCATCGTCATCTCCGCTTTCGGCTTCCAGGGACAGAAATGCTCCGCCTGCTCGAGAGCGATCATCCATCAGGACGTCTATGACGAAGTCGTCGAAGGCGTCGTCAACTTGACCGAGGAGATCGTCAAATTCGGTCCG
Organism: Thermomicrobiales bacterium; assembly: GCA_041390865.1. GTDB lineage: Bacteria > Chloroflexota > Chloroflexia > Thermomicrobiales > CFX8 > JAUIIK01. The sequence goes on along the minus strand of JAWKPC010000012.1, from coordinate 86,770 downwards.
GCTCGGAACGGCGACACGACGGTCGGCGCCGTCGTCGACGAGAAGCAATACAATTCGATCCGCGAATACATCGAGATCGGCAAATCCGAAGGCCAGCTCATCTACCAGGCCTCCGAGTTGGACAATAACGGCTACTACGTTCCGCCGACGATCTTCGCCGGGCTCGCGCCGGACGCCCGAGTTGCGACGGAAGAGATCTTCGGTCCGGTACTGGCAATGGTCAAGGCCGAGACGTTCGAGGATGCGCTGAATATCGTCAACGCTTCGAATACGGGCTCACCGGCTCGGTCTACTCGAACAACCGGTCCGTCCTGGAAAGAGCCCGCTACGACTTCGAAGTCGGCAACCTCTATTTCAACCGCAAGTGCACCGGCGCGATGATGGGCATCCACCCGTTCGGCGGCCTGAAGCTCAGCGGCACGAACACCAAGAGCGGCGGTCCCGACTACCTCCAGAACTTCATGGAGACGAAAGCCGTCGGCGAGAAGTTGTAACACTTGACATGAGCCGTACTCGTCACAGATCGCGCGCCCATCCGTGCGTCGCGCGATCTGTGACGGCGTGTAATCGGAGCGCCGCCATTTCAGCCTCCAGGCAGGATGCGCTGAGCGTGCTGCTCATCAAAAAGTGGGAACTTTCTCATGCACGGCAGAAAGCCACGGCTTCGGCTATCTCCCATGCAGCGGCAGATTCTATGGCTCTGCAAAGAAGCTGGATCCGAGACATTTGCGGCGATTGCTAATCAGATCTTTGATCGGTGTTCCTGGACTTCTGGAGCAGATGCCAGATACGAAATCTCCGAGGCGATCGAAGGTCTCCTTCGACTCGGCTATGTCGAGCTTTGCTACTTCGATCCGCCGCCGGCTCGTGGCTGGGAGACAGAGCAAACCTGTCCGGAACTGAGGAACCTGTCGCCTCTTGACCTGCTCGAACCAGCTTTGGAAAGGCACTGGACGACGCGGCGACCCGCTCTAGTACGCTCTGGCCAGGGGATCGCTCTTTGTTTGACCGAGAGGGGATACGCAGCGCTCGCAACTTGACGGTTGATTGCTGCGTGATCAGCTTCTCGCGATGCAAGAAGGGCACCGCATGTGCGGTGCCCTTGGGTTCAACGTCTCTATCGGGATCAGTCGTCGATGTAGCCGGGGCGGCGCGAGCGCGGTGCGAACGACTCTTCCTCGTCGAACTCTCCAGCACCGATGTCCCCGTCCTGGCTGACCCCGCGCATCGTCAGGTCGATCTTACCGTCGTCGCGGATCTTCGTGACCCGGACATTCACGACGTCACCGACGCTGAGAATGTCCCGGACCTCGTTGACCCGGCCCTCGGTCAGATTCGAGATGTGGACGAAGCCGTCCCGTCCCGGTGCGACCTCAACGAACGCTCCGATCTGGATGATGTTCTTGACCGGTCCGCTGACGATTTCGCCCTCTTCAGGCAGCTTCACCGGTTCGCGCGCGACGTTCTGCTGGCCGCGCATGGTCAGATTGATCTTGCCGTCATTGCGGATCTCGGTCACCTTGACCTCGACCATGTCGCCGACGCGGACAACGTCCTCGACCTTATTGACCCGGTCTTCGCTCAGCTCGGAGATGTGAACGAAGCCGTCGCGGCCCGGGGTCAGCTCGACGAACGCGCCGACCGGAATGATCGTCTTGACCTCGCCGGTCAGGACGTCGCCGACGCTCGGCTCCCAGGTCATCTTCTCGATCCGGGCGATCGCTTCCTTCACGCCGGCCGAGTTGACGCCGGCGACGAAGATCGTGCCGTCCTCCTGGATATCGATCTCGGTCTCGGTGTCTTCCTGGATCGCGCGGATATTCTTACCGCCCGGTCCGATCACCATCCCGATGAATTCAGGGTTGATCGAGACGGACTGGATCGATGGTGCGTACTGTGACTGCTCTTCGCGCGGCGTCGGCATGACCTCGATCATCTTGTCGAGGATGTGCATCCGTCCGTCCCGCGCCTGCGCGAGCGCCTCGCGCATGATCTGCGTCGTAATGCCGGCCACCTTGATGTCCATCTGGATAGCGGTGATGCCGTCGCGCGTTCCGGCGACCTTGAAGTCCATATCGCCGAGGAAGTCCTCGAGCCCCTGGATGTCGGACAGGATCGTGTAGCCACCCTGGCCGTCGGTAATCAGACCCATGGCAATGCCCGCCACCGGCGCCGAGATCGGCACGCCGGCGTCCATCAGTGAGAGCGTGCTCCCACAGACGCTGGCCATCGACGTCGAGCCATTCGAAGACACGACCTCGGAGACGACTCGCATGACGTAGGGAAACTCCTCCTGATCCGGCAGGACCGCTTCGAGCGCCCGTTCCGCCAGCGCGCCATGGCCGATGTCACGTCGTGATGGACCGCGCATGAATCGCGCCTCGCCGACGCTATAGGGCGGGAAGTTGTAGTGATGGAGGTAGCGCTTCGAGGTCTCAAGGGTCAGGTTGTCGACCATCTGGTCGTCACGGGTCGAGCCTAGCGTCGCCGTGCTGACGACCTGCGTCTGACCTCGGGTGAAGATCGCCGAACCGTGAGTGCGAGGAAGGTATCCAACCTGGCACCAGATCGGTCGGATCTCTTCGGGAGTTCTGCCGTCGGCGCGGTAGCCGTCTTCGAGGATCAACCGGCGCATCGTCTCCTTGACGAAGTCCTCGTATGCGTCGGCGACAGCCTTCCGGACTCCGGAGACTTCCTTGTCGAGGTCGATCAGCGCCTCGGTCATCTCCAGAGTATTTGTCGATTGGAGCTCCCGGATCTCGGCGTTGCGATTCGACTCGAATTCCTCGACGAAAAACTTGACTGTCTCGTCTTTGAGGCTGCTCATCGCCTCGCTGCGGGCGGCCTTGTCGTCCATCTGCATGGCTTCGGTCAAACGGTCTCCAAGGAATGCCTGCACCGCGCGATCCACGCCCGGATCCCTGCCCGGGATCTCGACTTCTTCCTTTTCAACCTGGACCGCTTCGGCGAGCCGGAGCTGGGCGTCGACCAGCATCTTGATGATCCGGTGGCCGAGCTCGATCGCATCGACGAAGACGTCTTCGGATACTTCGAGCGCTTCCCCTTCGACCATCATGATCGCGTCGCGTGTACCGGCGACGACGACGTTCATCTCGGAGTTCTCGAGGTCCTCATAGGTCGGGTTGACGACGATCTGGCCCTCGACATAGCCAAGCCGGACACCGGCCACCGGGCCCTTGAACGGGATCGACGAGAGCGTCAGCGCCGCCGAGGCGCCGGTGATCGAGAGGATATCCGGGTCATTCTGCTGGTCGGTCGAGAAGACCGTCGTGACGATATGAACATCATTCCGGTAGCCCTTGGGGAATAGCGGCCGGATCGGCCGGTCGGTCAGCCGGGCCGAGAGGATTGCATGTTCGCCCGGCCGTCCCTCGCGCTTGAGGAAGCCGCCCGGGATCTTCCCGGCAGCCGACATCCGTTCTTCATAGTCCACGGTGAGTGGGAAAAAGTCGATCCCCTCCCGTGGCTGTTTCGACGCCGTGGCGGTCGAGAGAATCAGCGTATCGCCGTAACGAACAGTGACGGCCCCGCCGGCCTGCTCTGCGATCCTGCCAACCTCGAAGATCATCTCGCGGCCACCGACGGTGACGCGCTCTTCATGAATGACCGGCAAATTGTCGGATGAGATAGTTGAACTATCAGACGTTGTCTGCATGTGTACTTTCCACCTTCATGCTTTTGCGCGCGTTTCGCGCTTTTCGTACGTACCTGTAGCGACTCGGAGCCGAAAGGCTGTCCTACTTTCGCTGGTTAGGGACTGGAGCGTAGTGATGATGTTGGATCATCCTCACGCTCCAATTCCTAACCGGCGAGCTCGTTCAGGTCTGGATAGACGGTTTCCGAACCGCGCTACCGCGCTGCCTCATAGGCGATGCCGCGGCGCTACTCGCTAACTAGATCGCTTGTTACCGAGATCCCCTTTCATTCCTGACGTCCATTCGGGAAAACCAAAAGACCCAGAGGCCGGCCTCTGGGTCAAAGGGTTCGAACTCCATGCGCATACCGGATCGCCTGCTGGGATGATTGTTGATCTGATCCGCAACTTAGCGGCGCAGTCCAAGTCGGTCGATCAAGGTGCGATAGCGCTCGGTGTGCTTTCTTGCTCAGATATCGCAGAGTCTGCGCCGTCGACCAACCATCTTGAACAACCCCGGCGCGGGAATGATCGTGCGGATTATCGCGAAGGTGATCCGTCAATGCTGCGATGCGTTCCGTGAGCAAGGCAACCTGAACTTGGGCAGAACCCGTATCGGTCTCATGCACCTGGTACTCTTCCAACGATCTCGTCTCGATGTTCTTTCTGTAGCGCCATGCGCGCCAGACCTCCTCAACCTCTCGCGAAAAACGCAGTTCACATCCCACAGTTTGTCAAGGATAGCAGACGTAATCCTTTGATATCCAACGGGTTAAAGGCCCGGATTCGAAAGTCAGGGAATCCGGGCTGTTTGAACGTACTATTCCGGCACCTTGGCGGTCGGCAGCCAGCTCATCATGCCGCGAAGCTCGGCGCCGATCTCCTCGATCGGGTGCTCGTTGGCCGTCTTGCGAAGGCGCAGGAATTCTCCCCGGCCCTGCTGGTTCTCGGCCATCCATTCCTTGGCGAACTCGCCGGACTGGATGTCTCCGAGGATCTGCTGCATCGTCGCCTTGACCCGGTCGTCAATCACGCGCGGCCCGGAAACGTAGTCGCCATACTCCGCCGTGTCGCTGACCGAGTAGCGCATGTACTTGATGCCGCCCTGGTAGATCTGATCGACGATCAGCTTCAGCTCGTGGAGCACTTCGAGTACGCCAGCTCCGGCGGACAGCCGGCCCCCACCGGTCAGCGTCTCGAACGCAGCCGTAATCAGGTGAGGAGACGCCGCCACAGAGCACCGCCTGCTCGCCGAAGAGGTCGGTTTCGGTCTCGTCCTTAAACGTCGTCTCGACGACGCGCCGGCGCGAACTGCCGAGCCGTAGGCGTAGGCCAGTGCGACGTCCGCTGCCTTGCCCGAGACGTCCTGGTGGATCGCCAGCAGCGCCGGCACGCCGATTCCCTCGGATACACCTCGCGGAGGATGTGGCCTGGACCCTTCACGGCGCGATCATGACATGGCGATTCTCGTCGCTTGGCTTGATGATGTTGTAGTGAATATTGAAACCGTGGGCGAAGGAGGCACGTTGCGGGGGAGCCATGTTGGGCTGAACGGAGTCCCGATAGACCTCGCCCTGAATGTGGTCAGGCACGAGCATCACGATCACATCGCCGGCCTTGGCCGCCTCAGCGCTGGTCATGACCGTGAAGCCGTCTTCTTCGGCTTTCTTCCAGGACTTGCTGCCCTCGTACAGGCCGACGACAACGTTGAATCCGCTGTCCTTCAAATTCTGGGCATGAGCGTGGCCCTGGCTGCCGTACCCCAGAATGGCGATCGTCTTGTCTTTAAGAAGATCCTTGTCAACATCCGACTCGTAATAAACGGTAGCCACCCGGCGTTTCTCCCCTCGAACGTCCGCGAATTATGCGGCCGTGTTGACGACCCGCAAGCCAGCCGTGCCGCTTCCGCGAACCATGGCCACGGAGCCTGTCCTGGCCACCTCTTTTATCCCATATGTGCGGATCATTGCAATGAGCGAATCGATCTTATCGATTGGCCCGGTCACCTCGAGCGTAAGCGTATCAGGCGATGCGTCGACGACGCGCGCCCTGAAGATATCCGTCGCGATGCGCATGATATCGGAGCGGGTCCGATCCGTGGCGTTGACTTTAATCAACGCGAGCTCTCGTTGAATGAGATTCGGACCGGTTAGTTCCGTCACCTTGATCACTTCGAGAAGTTTGTATAGCTGCTTCGTCACCTGCTCGACGGTGTAGTCGTCCCCTTCAAGCACGAACGTCATGCGCGAGATCCCGGGCATCTCGGTGTGGCCGACGGCGACGGACTCGATGTTGAACATGCGCTGCCTGAACAGGCTCATCACCCGATTCAGAACACCGGTTTCGTTCTCGACAAGGACGACCAGCGTCCTGAATTCATGGTTCTCCACAGCTCTAGTCCTCCTCGATCAGATCAGCAAAGGTCGCGCCGGACGGAATCATCGGGAAGACATTTTCTTCCTGACCGATGACGAAGTCGATCAGTACCGGCCCATCGATCTCCTGCGCCCAGGTGATCGCCTCATCCACTCCGGCCGGCGTGTCAACCCGCCGCGCCGCGATGTGGTGGGCGTGCGCGAGAGCAACGAAATCGGGCTGGCCGATCTGCGTCTCGGAGTAATTCGAGTTGAAGAAGAACTGCTGCCACTGCCGGACCATACCGAGGAAGCCGTTATTCAGGATCGCGATCTTCACATTCGCCCGCTCCTGCACGAGCGTCGAGAACTCGAACGAGGTCATCTGGACGCCGCCGTCGCCGACGATCGCCCACACCTCGGCATCCGGAGCCGCCTTGGCCGCTCCGAGCGCGGAGGGAACCCCGAAGCCCATCGTTCCCAGACCGCCCGACGAGATCCAGTGATTGGGCAGGTCGGACTTGTAGAACTGCGCGGCCCACATCTGGTGCTGGCCGACGTCGGTCGTGACGATCGCCTCGCCCTTCGTCAGCTCGAACATACGCTCGATCACCGTCTGCGCCAGCAAGCCGCGTTCGGCCTCCGGCTGGCGATAAGGAGGCCGCTGCCGCCACTCCGAGATCTCCGCCCGCCAATCGCCATGATCCTGTGAATCGACCGAATCGATTAGCATCCGCAGGGCTGATTTCGCGTCACTGACGACTGGAACGTCGGCCGGAACATTCTTTCCGATCTCGGCCGGGTCGATGTCGATATGAATAACCCGGGCGTTCGGGGCGAACTCGTCGAGATTGCCGGTCACCCGGTCGTCGAAGCGCATTCCGACGGCGATCAGCAGGTCGGCCTCGTTGATCGCGCGGTTGCAATGGGTGAAGCCGTGCATGCCGATCATGCCCAGCCCGAGTGGATGGGATTGCGGGAAGCCGCCGATCCCGAGCAAGGTCAGGCCGACCGGGATATCCGCCTTCTCGGCGAACTCCCGAAGCTCCGCGTGGGCATCCGAGAGCAGCACGCCGTGGCCGGCGAGGATCATCGGCTTCGATGCCTGGTTGATCTCTTCGACGGCGAGTCGAATCTGACGGCGGTTCGGGGTGTAGGTCGGGCGATAACCAGGAAGATCGAGCTCCAACGGAGCGCCGAGCTCGCCTTCGGCCAGAAAGACATCCTTCGGGATATCGACGAGCACCGGTCCCGGACGCCCGGTCTGAGCCAGGTGGAACGCCTTCTGGATCGTCGGTCCGAGATCCTTGACATCCCTGACGAGGAAGTTGTGCTTGGTGATCCGGGATCGTGACGCCCATGATATCGGTTTCCTGGAATGCGTCGCTGCCGATCACCGGCTGGGCGACCTGACCGGTGATCGCCACCATCGGGATCGAGTCGAGCTTCGCGTTGGCAATCGCGGTCACCAGGTTCGTCGCGCCCGGCCGGACGTCGCCAGGCGAACTCCGGCCTTGCCGGTCACCCGAGCATAGCCGTCCGCCGCGTGTCCGGCGCCCTGCTCGTGGCGGACCAGCACATGCTTCAGGTCGGGATACTCCGGGAAGACATCGTAGAGCGGAATAATGACCCCGCCGGGGTAACCGAAGATCACCTCCACGCCCTCACGGAGGAGTGCTTCACAGAGGATTCTCGCTCCAATCATCGGGCGGTTGTGCTGGTCGTTTTTTGGTGGAGTTTCAATCTCCCGTGCGGTGACGGTCATCTTCTCGACTACCCTTCAGCTTCCCTGTTTCGAACCCCGACGTATTATCGCCCAGAATCAAGAAAGCCTCCCGACTCTGGGAGGCTCGCGTCTTTCGTCTCTTCGTCCGGCTGGTCTGGCGCGTGCTCCCTTATGTGTGTCCCGTAATAAGGAGTACTACGAGTACAAGAAGAAGGTTAAGGAGAATAATGGAGCGCACGTCAACCTGAGCCCGGGTGAGAGCCAGTTCAGCGACCTTCACTTGTGGGCGTCGGTGTGACATTCGCGTGCGTCATCCTTAACGTACTTCGTGCGCAAGCACCATCCTGGGCATCATACGCAGACGGCAAACGTATGTCAAGTGAATTGTGTCACCGATTCGTCCTGGCCTAACAATCGGTCCGGACACGTCGAGCATATTGGCGAACCGCCCGGCGTATGCTAGTATCAACCCTTGCCGGTGATGCGTTGCAGACCGGCAGCACGCGCCCGTAGCTCAGTGGATAGAGCGTTTGGTTGCGGACCAAAAGGCCGGAGGTTCGAATCCTCCCGGGCGTACCGTAAACTACCCGCGATGTGATCAACGACGGTCACCACCGACTCGATTCGGGCGTCAGATCCCATTTTCTCAGGACACTACGAATCCTGAACAATCGGGTGGCGCTCGAAGAATTCCTCGATCATGGCCGCGACAACCTGTGGATTCTCGATTGGCATGAGATGCGCGACATCGGGAAGGATTCGGCCTTCAGCATGTGGCAGCCAGGAAAGCAACGCGTCGTACGCGTCCTGGAAGCGCGGAGACAGGGCAATGCTTTTACGGCCAAGTAACAAGAGAACAGGTTGAGCGATCTCCCGGGCATCCGGTTTCAAGAAGGTCCAATCAAGAAGTCCGGCGATATCGATCTCAAATGCAGTTTCTGCGTCAGACACCGCTTGATCAAATGCTCCTGGAACTTCCCGGTCGAGTAGTTCACGCCCATCGCCACTTACACGAGCGTTGAGGAATTCTTCAACGAAGGTCTCCGCTCCGGCTTCCCGATACCGCCTTCGAGCCCCTCTGAGCGACGCACGATATTCTTCCGCGCTGCCTTCGACCGCTAGAGCCGGCTCTATGAGGACGAGAGAATTGACAACCTCCGGTGCCCAGCGCGCCAGGGGCAACGCGATGCTCCCTCCAAGAGAGTGTCCAACAACGTGTGCCCGTTTCACACCAAGGTGATCCATCAGGGACCGGCAATCCGCAGCCTGTGCTTCGATGCTCAGGACGTCGCTTGCACGGCCACTGTTCCCATATCCACGGCGGTCGTAGGTAATCAATCGGTAGTTACTCGAAAGTCCAGTCTGCCGGATGAGCGGTCGAAAGGAGTCTGCAACGAGTGCTCCGTGGATCAGGACCACCGGTTCACCCATGCCCTGCGTCTCGAAACTGAGCGACGTATTCTCGATGGCCATCCGATTCATCGGCTTCGCTTTCGCCATTATCTATGCCTCACCTACCAGTTAGGTGCCGCCGATATACCGCGCGCCAACCACTCTCCAGCCTATCCCAACACAATCGGCTGTAACGAATTTGTGATCTTTTTGACAGCTGTATAGATGCAATTGTGAGGATTTCACCCATAGCCTAAAAGTCGGAAATGAGAGGAGGTGTTCTGTGCAGTTTGCACGGGAGTCCCTAGTACTTACGATCCGCTCGGTAGGTATCGCCGCTCTCATGATACTTTCGCTCCCCCAGCTGGAACTGGCGCGAGCGCAGGAGCCCGGCGATTCCGGAGATGAATGTGGAGAAGGTTCCACGCCGGGGCTTGTGATTAAAGCCCAGAATCCCTGGAGAGCTGATCAACCCCGATTCACGCTAACAGCTCACACGTCGAAGGACGGCATCCCCAAGGCGAACGTCGTCTACGAATTCGACGGCAACCGCTTGCGCGACTTCGAAGTCCACCGGGTGTTCCTGCGTGGCGACCACGACCATGAAACGACGACAACGTCAGAACACGATGGCGATCACACTGAAGGTCTCGGAGTAGGAATTCGCGGTCTCGGAACGCTGGAGAACGGCGAAAGAGTTCGTGCCCAAATCGACCTCTGGGAGGTCCGAGGCGGCCGCGATCACGAAGTGCGAGTCCGCTGGCGAGATTTCGACCCGGACGAGGTCCACGAGCCAGGCGGAGGCGGAGGAGACTGCCCGGCCAATCCAGGATGGACCAGCACCGGCTGGATCCAGATCCAGCAAGTGGCACTTCGCCAACACTGAAAGGAGGACGACTATCGAAAACGCAAATAGCCCATTCTTGTGACTTGGAATCCATGCCCGGTGGTGGAACGTTCGCACCGGGAGTTTACAAGGGAAAAAACAATGAATTTCAAGCGCCTCTGGCGCAAGATCGCGATACTATTGACCGTTGCCCTGCTCGCAGTCCCGGTACTCGTCGTTGACGCAGCCCCGGGGCAGAAGGGACCGCCCGACGATAAAGGGCGACCGGGCGACAAGGGAGCGCCTCCCGGACTGGTCGACGAAGAGCCGAGCGAGGAAGTTCGCAACAGCCTCTCCGTACCGGCGCTATTCGTCGCGGGCAATCCTTTCGGAGTCGACTGCGCGCTCACAGCAGCAGACCCGCCGGATGGTGACCCGCTCACGGGATACGAAGTTCCTGGCTACTATTACGTTCAAGGCACGCATCAATGGCAAGCCCAGTGTGGGATCGCGGATCCCGACACCGTTAGCGCAACGGCGGCCTGGGGCGACAATCTGACTGGCGCTCCGCTGAAATCGGGTACACCGATCCGAGTTGAGATCGGCCTGCTTGAGGACGGACTCCTCACTGATGCCATGGAGGGCTACAACGTCATCAAGCTGCAGCCCAGCCTGGCCGACAGATACTCCGCCTACGGTATTACCGCTATCGGTGATCCCCTAACCGGATTCTCGGCCGTGCCAATTACAAGCGCTGACTGGGGACGCGTGTTCGACGCGCAAGCCATGTTCAGAATCGACAATGTCGATACGGGCGAGGTAGAGGTTCCCCTGCAACAGATGTCCGCCGAGATCAACTCGACTGGCAGGGTCGTCTATGGCTTCAATTGGGGTGTGAGCGAAGACGGAACCAAGGACTTCCCTCCGCAGGGCACCTATAAGATCACCTTCATGGCACCGAACGTGAACATCACCGGTGTCAGCGCTGGTGACACTACCTTTACCAGCGATACGGCCACGATTACCGTCCAGGTCGGCGCCAAAGGCGGTAAGGGTGGCGGTGGTGGCGGCAAAGGTCCGAAGCCGAAGGATCAGATGCAGGTCTTCTCGATGGACCAACTGCAGACGCACGACCGCATCGAGAATCGTGACGGGACGTGCCTGCTGCCGTAACATCAAATCGATTGTGACGTGATAGGCACGCAGAGTCTCGGGATTCCACCTCCCGGGCGCCCACAGGGAACCACCGGAAACCAATCCGGTGGTTCCTCCTTTATGGCCACATTTCACTCCGGTATAATCGTCGGCGGAGAGGTGTCCGAGTGGTTTAAGGTGCTGCTCTCGAAAAGCAGTGTGGGGTAACCCCCCACCGTGGGTTCGAATCCCACCCTCTCCGCCGCGATTTGATGACGGCAGATCGCCACCAGTATCTGGAAGGGTCGCATAGTCTGGCCTAGTGCGCGCGACTGGAAATCGCGTAGGCGGGTCCTCTCGCCTCGTGGGTTCGAATCCCACCCCTTCCGCCCTCGATACGGCACTCCGGACTCCGCTGGGCCGTTGACACGTCCCACCGGTTTGGGCTACGAATGTCCGGGTCGCAACGGCGCTAGGACATGAACATGGCAGGTCTTGAGATCAATATCGAGATCGACGGGTTGCCGGGATTCTGGCAACGCGTCCGGGCTGCTAAACACTCCATTCTCCTGCTCGACTACGACGGCACGCTGGCTCCATTCCATCCGGAGCGGATGCAGGCGAAACCCCTCGACGGCGTCATGGACGCGCTCTCAGAACTCCAGCAGCTCGACAACACGACGGTTGCTCTTGTTTCCGGACGCCCTGTCGGCGAGATCCAGGCACTCACCGGAATCGACAGCCTGATCATCGCCGGAACTCACGGATTCGAACTCTTCCGGCCGGGAGACGGCATCTCGAGCACCCCGTTGCTCGGCGAATCTTCGGACAGTCTCGACGAGATCCAGAAGGTCGCCACCGATATCGTTGGTATGGAACTGACAGAGCGTAAGATTGCGACGGTGGCCCTGCACACCCGACGGCTCGAAAATGGCGAAGCCACGCGAGCCGCGACCGAGTTCAGGCGTCGGGTCGCGGGGTTGATCGGACCTGATCTCGAGCTGCGAGATTTCGACGGAGGTGTTGAGGCGAGAGCGCGCGGCAGGGACAAGGGCGTGGCGATCCATGAGATCATCGACGAGCTCCCGCCTTCCGACCTGATCGTCTACATTGGCGACGACGACACCGATGAAGATGCCTTCCGCGCATTACCCGACTATGGAGTCGGCATCAAAGTCGGGAGTCAAGACAAGCCCACCGCGGCCGGCGGCCGCCTCGATTCGTGTGAAGAAGTCCTGCAGTTCCTGACGGACTGGATTGCGATAAACAAATGTCAGTGAACGGTGATCGACCCGATACCCGCCTCATCGTTGCCTCCAATCGCTTGCCTGTCGCCCTCAATCGAACTCCGGACGGGCAGTGGGAGGCCCAGCCCGCGTCCGGTGGTCTGGTGCATGCCCTGAAGTACGTCCTCCAGGAACGAGGCGGCAAGTGGTTCGGCTGGTCCGGCGTCGCCGGGGATGACGGAGTCGGCGATGCGCTGGAGAGTGCGTCAGCCGATCTCGCTTACGAAATGCGCCCCATCCCACTCACCGAGGACCAGGTCGAGGACTACTATTTCGGCTTCTCGAACGAAGTTCTCTGGCCGCTCTTCCACGACATGGTGTCGCGTTGCCAGTTCGTTCCCAGGTACTGGCGCGCTTATGACGAAGTCAACGCTCTGTTCGCACGGCATATCGCGGCCGAAACCTCCGAGCACGATTTCATCTGGGTCCAGGACTACCACCTGATCGGCGTCGCGCGCCATCTGCGACGATTGGGAAAGAAGCGCCGTACAGGATACTTCCTCCATATTCCGTTTCCTCCTGTTGATATCTTCCTGAAACTGCCGTGGCGCTTCCAGATCCTCGAGTCGCTGCTCGCCTTCGACACGATCGGCTTCCAGACGGTTCGGGATTCCCAGAACTTCGTCAGCTGTCTCCGGGAGCTGCTGACCGGCGTCACGGTCAGATCGATCGACGACATCTACGTCGCGACCGCTGACGGACACCAGACCCAGATCGGCAATTTCCCGATCGGCATTGATTTCAAAGAGTTCGACCGCCGCGCCTCGCTCGAAGCCGTCGGCGCTGAAGTTGCCCTGCTCCACCAACGCCTTCCGGACCGGCAGATCATCCTCGGGATCGACCGTCTCGACTACACGAAGGGCATTCCCGAGCGCCTCCACGCCTACCGGAACGCACTGAGCCGCTATCCGAAGCTGATCGAAACGACCTCGATGCTCCAGGTTGTCGTCCCGAGCCGGGAAATCGTCACCGGCTACCGCTCGATGAAGGAGGAAGTCGAGCGGCTCGTCAGCGAGATCAACGGCGAGTTCACCCGTCCTGGCTGGGTGCCCGTCCACTATCTGTTCAGATCATTGAGCATGACCGAGCTTGTGGCGTTCTATCGGGCATCAGAGATCAGCCTCGTAACCCCGCTGAAAGACGGCATGAATCTGATCTCGAAGGAATACGTCGCGGCTAATGTCGATATCAATGGATCGCTTATCCTGAGCGAATTCGCCGGCAGCGCCGCCCAGTTGTCTGAGTACGCGATCCTGGTCAATCCCCACGACGTCATCGGAACCGCCGACGCGATCTTCCGCGCGTTCGAGATGAACGAGTCAGAACGCGAATATCGTATGTCGGCCATGCGAGACATCGTTTCGGAGACCGACGTCTTCTGGTGGACCATTCGTTCCTGGCACTGGCGCTCGAAGGAGAGACGCGGCTCTCTCCGCCCCAGCACTACTTCGTACCGCGAATGGATCTGGCTGAAGATGCGCCGTCCAGCGATATCATCCTGGCGCCCGAAGCTCCGGTGGACTCGTAGTCCGTTCCGATAGCTGCATCGGGTCGACCTGATGCGAAACACGATAGGTTTCCGGATGACATCGCCAGATGGAGCCTGACTGGCTAGCTAACTCGAGCCGCGGAATTTTCCGCCGTACCACCCTGGCAAATGGAGAAGCACATGCGCCCCACTGTGATAGAGCGAGATCTCGGACCATACGTGTTCGGTCGAATGAGGCTGGCCGGAATCTTGATGATCCTTATCGTCCTCGCCGCCTGTGGTGGGGGAGATTCAGGCACATCAGACTCCGACACCATCAATTCGGCCAACGGAACACGAAGCAGTGACGCTGACTATTCCGTCGTGATGGTGGCCGGGGTCGACGCCATCACCGCCGACGGGCAACTTGCGGAACTGACTGATGCCGGATTCGATGGTTTCATCAAGGACGGTTCTGCCGATACGGGATTCGACATCTACCGATCGGGCTTGAGTCTGGACGATGCCGAGGCATTGCTGGAGGAGATACGGGCGGCGCTCTACCCGGACGGCAACGGGACGTCGTTCCAACGTGGTCTCGTCTGGGAAACCGGCAGCTGGCGCATCGACTCGAATGATGTGGCAGGCGGAAGTTCCGGGGATAGCTCCGCGAGCAGCGCGTCGATCACCGTGGGTTCGAAAGTCTACGAGTTCACGACTGACCTGCCCAATCAATGCACCGACACCGGCTCGTTGCTATTCGGCACGTTCGCGGAGGACGCTGAAGGCAACGCGATGGAAGGCGGCGACGCGAATCGAGCCGTCGCCCTTACGTTTGGAATTCCAGTGACCGATTGGGAAAGTCAGGATCTCCGGCCGCCGCAGATAGGCGTTGACGATGCGACGACCGGAGAGCGTTGGCAGGCCGGCGGAGTGTCCGAGTCCAATGGGATCGACCCCGAGCAAAGCCAGGTGCTGTCATGGACGATGGAAGACGGTCATGCCGACGGGACAGCGACCTTCATCGACCTCAACGCTCACTTCGCCGGCAAGGACCCAGAGCCGGTCGAGGGTTCATTCGAGATCGAGTGCGCCAGCTAACGGCTATCCACAGCGGATGGCGGGAATGCTCCTTCCGTCGCGCCTTCTACCGGCCAGCGCTCGGCATCGCCACTCCCGTCCCACATGAAGCGGCTCTCCCGACGTGATTGCCACTGCGACCAGCGGGAGCGCTCTGAGCCGCCGGACCCTTTCCGCGTGAGCCGGAACGCGCTGCAGTTTCACCACGCATGCAGCTCGCTGTCGAGGAACCGTCCCGGTTTCTGTCGGGGTTATGAAGATTTGAGGTGCTTCTGGATCTCCGCAAGCGACGGCAGTGACGGCTGCGCACCGGCGCGAGTCGTCGCCAGAGATCCAGCTACCGTTCCGGCCCGCAAGGCATCCTCGAAGCTCGCTCCCCGGGCGAGCCAGGAAGCGAACGCTCCACAGAATGCGTCGCCGGCGCCGGTCGTGTCGCGTACAGTGACTGACAGTGCTGGAGCCACGCAACTCGTTTCCCCGTCCCAACCGACCGCGCCCGCCGCGCCGAGCGTGATCACCGCCTCGCCGCCAGCCAGACCTGCCAGCTCCTCAACATCATGGGCTGCTGTCACCTCGGTGACGCTCCGACCAAGAAACTGCGACGCTTCAACTTCGTTGCAAACGAGTACGTCGACCAGCCGGGCAAGTTCGCGAAGCGAGTCTACGAACGGTGCCGCGTTGAAGACGGTGATCGCCTCCTGCATGCCGGTCAACGCCTGGTGGACGACCTCGGCTGGCGCTTCGTTCGGCATGAGCAGGACATCCCACGAGCTCTGGTCGATCGCGTCCCGCAGTTGGTCTCCGGAGATACGATCGTTCGCCCCTCCAACGGTGATAATGAGGTTCTCACCGGCTTGATCGACGGCGATAAGCGCCAGCCCGGATGTCTCATCCTCAATGACTCGCGCGTGAGCAAGGTCGATTCCTTCCGCTGCCATCTCGTTGCACCGGGCATGGCCATAATCGTCGTCGCCAAAACAGCCGACGAAGGCAACCTGACCTCCGGCCCGCATGGCGGCTACGGCCTGGTTCGCCGCCTTACCGCCCGGATAGACGGCAAAGGACGTAGAAGCGACCGTCTCCCCGGGGCCGGGGAGACGGTCGGTCGTGCAAACGAGATCGGTGTTCGATGCCCCGAGGACCAGAATATGGCCCGCAGAAGCGCTACCAGTCATCTTCGTCATACTCTCGCTGATCGTTCGATCGCCAGAAAAGGAACCGCGAGACGAAGTGGCGCAGGAAGAGTCCACGTAGCCGGAGCCAGGCCTGACGGGCCCTCAGCAATTCCGTCTGGGTGGGCCGGGAATTCCCGTACGTCTCCTGGACGTAGAGACTCGTGAGATAGGTGACCGGTTGCCTGCTTCCCGATACGCGTCCCGAGATCTGCTCGGCGTACTCGTTCGGCGTCATCGCCGCCTGGGACTGGATACCGCCCCAGCTTGCGCCGCGCGCCAGCTTGGCATACATCTGATTCGAGGGGCTCAGCCCGCGCGTCCCTCGCAGCCAGAGATAGGCCACGATCAGGACGAGGAGCAGCAAGACGAGCGGCACGACGCGGAGAGCGATGTCGAAGGTCGACGGCCCGCTCGACGTGTCGCCGATCGCGCCGGTGCCGGTCGGCAGATTGGCATTCTGTTCTTCGAATTCGAGGTCGTTGAGGTCATCCAACGCGCCTGACTGGGCGCCTTCCCCAAGTCGTCCGGTTCGCTCATCTATCGGGCTGGTCGTCCCGCCCGCCGGCGTCGTAACGTCCCGATCGACCGCCGCACGCGCCGCAGTCGGCTCGAACGCGATCCAACCGTAGTCCGGGAAATAGACTTCGGGCCAGGCGTGCGCGTTGCGTTCCCGATAGACGAATCCGGCGTCGGTTTCGTCGTCGGTCGGGAAGAAACCGGCCGACATGCGGGTCGGGATTCCCAGGGACCTCGCCATGACGATGAAAGACGAGGCGTAGTACTCGCAATAGCCCTCCTGGGACGTGAAGAGCACATAGTCGACGACGTCCACGTCTTCCGGGGGAAACTCGATATTCTCGTTGTAGGCGATCGTCGACCGCAGATACTCTTCGAGGGACTTGGCGATGTCATACGTGTTGGTCTGACCGCGGGTGACCTCCTCCGCGAGCGCCTTCGTTCGCTCGGTCACGCTGTCCGGGAGTGCCAGATAGCGGTCCAGAACCTCCTCGGGAATCTCCCCGGTTGCCTGTCGCAGGTCATCGCCGGTTGCGTCGCTCACCATCGCCTCGACGCTGTAGGTATCTCCCTCGAGTAAACCATCCTGGGAACGAACCGCTTCAACGTCGTCGAGGACCGGAAACTGACCGCGATAGTTCAGTGTTTGCACCTGGTAGGTCTCGGTATTGATCGTATAGCTCACCTGAATATCGCGCGCCAGCAGATCGTCTCGAAGTGCCGCGAGCTGAGCCGGCAACTTAGTGTAGTCAGGCTCCGGACGCGGCGTCGGAGTCGGCGAGGCTTCCGGCGTCGGCGCAATTTCGTCCGCGGTCGGCGTCGGCACCGGATCGGGAGTCAGGTCGACCGTTTGCAGCAGCGAAACGAACGGCCAGAGATCCGCTGGGATCGACTCGGGAGTGGCCGTCTGAACGTCGACCGCTTCTTCGACTTCTCGCCAGGCCACGACCAGACTGGTGCTGATATCCGAGCTCACAAACGCGCCCGGCGAAAAGAGCAAGTTGCCTCGCGTCCGCTCGATCTGTATATCGAACGACTGCCGCTCGCGATCCTTTGCATACGAGGGGTCCACCGGACGGCTTTCTCCCGGCCTCAGCTCGAACTGAGGTGGAACCACGACCGGCTCGCCCTCTTCGACCGGCGGAGTCAGATCCGATTCCCAACCGCGACCGGTGTAGATGTTGTAGGTGTGAGCCTGAAGATACGGCGACCGACCCGGCGCGTCGACGACGACGACTGGATCGTCGCTCAGACTGAGCGGGCCACCCAGATCGAAATTGTCATCGAATGCCGCGAATCCGCCGACGCCGCTCCTGCCCGGCCCGCGAAGGCCGACAAACCAGTCGTTGAGCTGCGTTTCGACCGAACGCCACGGACCATCAACATCGTGCCAGAGATCATTGGCCGTACCGCTCCGGGCATTCACCGGAATGGCCCAACCGAAGATGATCACCGCCAGCGCCAGATAGCTGGCGGCCCAGAGTCCCCGCCACATCAGCGTCGTTGGATAGTCGATCCGCACCCTGCGCCAGTTAATCTCCCGCTGGAGGAGGGTAAACCGCATCAGCAGCAGCAACGCCACGAACAGGAACGCGATCAGCAACCCGGTCGGAACCCGCAGGCTGTATCCGAGATTGAGCAGAAGCACGACGCCGGGAAAGAAGAGCGCCGCCCAGATCCAGCGGGCTCGGAAGATAAACCACATCGTCAGATAGGCCATCGCGAAGGTGAGGACGGTGATGAACAGCACGAAGAGATAGAGGTCTTCCGCCTGCTCGCCGTTGACAAGCAGCCGTACCCACTCCTCGCCTCGTTCCCAGAGCCACCGCAGCTTGTCGCGCGTGCCGCCGATCGAATCGTCGAGATACCTCGTCATCGCGTAGACGACGACAAGCAATCCAACGACGAAGCCACCGAGGTGCAGAACCGCGGACGGCAATTGCCGCCACTTCGATACGATGAGCCCGGACACGAGTCCAGCGAGCATGACGCCGGTCAGTATCCCGAGACCGTCCGCCCAGTCGGCGCGCTGGACGGACAGGACAGCGATGTACACGAGCAGAGCGCTCAGGATGACCATCGCCCAACCCTCACGTATGGCAATGCGCTGCATGTTCACTCCTCAAGAAGCTGTAGTTGTTGCGGCCATCCACTCACGGGATGGCGTTCGACGGCGACTGCATGTGATCGGTAGCCAGTTGTGCGTGTTGCAGGCCCGCTTCGTTCCGGCCTGCCTTGTGGGCCGCCGAGACGTACCAGACAACGGCCGCGATGAAGAGGGCACCCAGCAAGAGAACCATCGCGGCGATGCCCAGCGCCTGAGTGCCGGATGGATCGGAACCTGATTCGATCCCCGTCAAAGAGTAAATGAATCCAACGTACAAACCGTTCCACCCGGCATGGAGCGCGGTGCCGGCCAGAAAGTACGGGATGAAGCCCCGTCCCGTCTCGCGCCATCGATACCAGCCCAGAACCACTATCGTCGTCGCGGCAACGTGCATGATGACGACCGGTGCCCGGAACAGAATCAGCTGATGCCATGATGAGGTCGCCGCCAGGGTATAGCCAACTCCCTCGAAAAGGGCGAAACCCAGACCCGACCCGACGGCCGCAAGAAATGCATCGGTGCGGGTAACAACGCTTCTCCTGGATAGCAGGATCACCGCCCCGGCGGCCTTGACCAGCTCCTCGCTGATCGGAGCGATGACCGCGACAACGGAAAAGAGCGAGAGCGCGACGGTCGGCGCCTCGACGATGTCGGGCAGACTCGTGGTTGTTGCTTCCGTTCCAGACTCTTCGACGTATGACGAGATCCTCTCGCCTAGATCCGGATCGATCACTAAGTCTGGTTCTCCGGCGTAGATCCCGGCGAAGATCGAAGCGAAAATCACCATCACGGCGCCGCCCTGAACCAGTATGAGTATGACCGGAGCGATGAACGCGCCCCAGACTCCCGGCAAAACGAAACTTCGCAATTGCAGCCGCTTCGCCGGCATCCATGACACCGCGATGCCGGCGAAGAACGCGCCGACCGCGACGAACGCGAGAATCGCCAGCAGCGGCCCGACAAAGACGGCCCGCCCGGCATAGTCCAACCCGAATCCAGCCGCCACCAGGAGGATGAAGGCAACGAAGCTCAACCAGACCGGCGGAAGGCGAGTCGTCGCCGGCTCGGCATCGGGACCGCGAAACGTGGAAAGTAGCCAGAAGGCACCGGCGACGGCGGCAAAGAGACCGAACCCGGCGAAGGTGCCCCACTGGTCTGCTGCATCGGTCCGGTTGCTGGCCAGAGCGATGGCGAGGGCATATCCGAGGCTCGTGAGCAGCCCGAGACCGATAATCAAGCCGCTGAGCGCACGCTGAACGCTCCGGTTCACCAGCGCCTCGCCGAGACGCCGGCTGCATGCGTCGAGAGAGCCTGGCTAATGTCATCGCCGTACTTCACCAGGTAGGTCGGGATGCCGACGGCGGCGAGGTCGCTCACGACCATCAGACTGGAGTCCTGGCCGCCGAATGTATTTGGCTCGATGATCACCGAAACCGACTGAACGCTCCGGGTCACGATATCGACGACCGCCTGTACCCATGTCTCTTCAGTTGACGAGGTGATCGTGATCACCGTGCTGTTGCGGGTGAACAGACCGCCTTCGGCGATCAACAGCTCGGCGAGCGGCATGTCCCCGTTGGCCCGCGCGACGGCCAGCTGCTCCAGGATCTTGAGCATCTGGCGGCCACCCCGGTCGGCGGGGATCACTGTCGTCGGAGACTCGTTGACGATCAGCCCGACATTACGGTTCTGATTCAGAAAGTGCCGCGCCAGCGACGCGGCGATTGTGACGCCGTATTCCTCAGTCGAGTCCAGCCAGAACGACAGGGGCACATCGGACGTCTGCATCGACGGCATCGCCGAGCCGCCCAGCGCACCCGCCTGGACCGAGGCGTCGAGGTCGAGGACGATCCAGAGGTCGGCCGTCGGGTCGAGCTCGAACTCCTTGACCATCAACTGACCAGTTCTCGCCGTCGCCGTCCAGGCGATACGATTGAAGGCGTCGCCCGGAAAATAGTCCCGAACGCCGGAGGCATTCGGCGTGACGAACGGCGTCCGCCGCTGGATTGCCGATCCGCCCGGCAGCTCGCCGACCGGCAGCGCAAAACCGCTCAAGTCGACCGTGGCCGGATAAACCAGCAGCTCCGTCGTCTGGGGCATGACCTGGTAGCGGGGAAAGAGGCCGAACGGATCACCGCTCCGCAGCAGCATCGGCCCGATCCGGAACTGGCCGCGCCGTGCCGCAATCGTGTCCACCCTCCAACGGTTCGAGTCGTGTCCGCCAAGGTGGACAACCTTGGAGACCTGATGGCCCGGCAAGGTCGACTGATCGAGCAGCTCGACCCAGAGCTTGGCGAGCCGTCCATCATTACGGACACGAATTCGCTCCTGGAACGACTGCCCGACCTGAGTGCGGTCCGACCGCGCATCTCGCGCGACGCTGACGCCCCGCAGGCTGAAGAAGCTCCAGAGATAGGCAACGACCAGCAAGCCGATAAAGGTGAAGAAGACGTTGTCGAGTACATCCCACTGGTTGAGCTGCGCCAGGATCAGGATGACCAGCGCGATGATCGCGAGCTTAAGACCGTTCACGAACCGCTCCCGCGCCCCCGCCAGCCGCGGCCCGGCGAGCTCACCGACGCGGCATCGCGGCCGGAACCCGGTACCGGCAGGGTCGAGACGATATCCCGGATGACCGCCCGGGAATCGATGTTCCGCATGCGTGCCGCCGGGTTGATGATGACGCGGTGGGCCAGCGTCGGCTCGGCCAGGTCTTTGATGTCGTCAGGGATGATGTATTCCCGCCCCTGGATCGCGGCCCAGGCCCGGGCAGTATCCCGGAGCGCAAGTGTCCCGCGGGGACTCGCCCCGAGATAGGTATGCTCGTGCTCTCTGGTCGCTTCAACGATATCGACGATGTACTCGCGCAACCGATCGTCGACGTGGACCTGCTTGATCTCCTGCTGGGCGTGCAGCAGCTGATCGACATCGACGACCTGGGTGACGGCGTCGATAGGATGCCGCTCCCGCTGGGAGTCGAGAATCTCGATCTCATTTTGCCGTCCGGGGTAGCCGAGCGAGAGGCGAACGAGAAAACGGTCAAGCTGCGCTTCCGGCAGAGGAAAGGTGCCCTCGTACTCGATCGGGTTCTCGGTCGCGAGGACGACGAATGGAGTGGGAAGATGATGGGTTACGCCGTCGACGGTAACCTGACTCTCCTCCATCGCTTCCAGCAATGCCGACTGCGTCTTCGGCGTCGCCCGGTTGATCTCGTCCGCCAGGACGATCTGGGCAAAGACGGGGCCGGGCCGGAACTCGAAATCCGAATCGCGCATGTTGAAGATACTGACGCCGGTGACGTCGCTCGGCAAGAGGTCCGGGGTGAACTGGATACGCTTGAAACTGCTCCCGAGGCTGCCGGCGATCGCTTTCGCCATCATCGTCTTGCCGACGCCGGGGACGTCCTCGACGAGAACGTGCCCGCGGCAGAGAAGGGCGATGAGAACGAGCCGCACCTCGCGACTCTTGCCGATGATAACCCTGTCGACGTTTCCAACAAGCGATTCCGCGATGTGCTGAACGGCTTCCATCGTCTCCCCTTCTCGGCCCCTATCTGGCGCCGCAATGTATTGTTATCTGTTGCCTCGAACGGTGCTCATGACCCTATTGATGCAGGAGTTGCTAACGTGACGCTTACATCTTCATCTACGCAGAAAACAGCGGCACGGATGATAACGCTGCCGCTGCACCTTTTGAAACGCGTGTCACGCTTCACGGAAACCTGACTCCACCGGATTATAGCAACCAGTCACGCCAATTCGAGAGACGTCCCCGATCAGGTCGGACGGCATTTCCCCGAAAGTACTGTACGTTCAAACCCGCGAACATGTACGATCATGACAGGCAGTCACACTGCCCGCCAGCCTCGCCGATGAAAGGATCGCCCGAGTGTCCGCCGAAACTTCGACCAACGGTTCCCACCCTCGCCTCGTCCTCGTCGACGGGCATGGCCTGGCGTTCCGCGCGTTCTATGCCGTACCACCCTCGCTGGCCACGTCATCAGGAGAACTCACGAACGCCACGTTTGGTTTCACCTCGATGCTCCTGGACGTCCTTGCGGCACACGAGCCGGACTACATCCTCGTGTCATTCGATGTTGGCCTGACCTTTCGGCACGAGCAGTTCGAGGACTACAAGGCCCACCGGAAGCCGATGCCGGACGAGCTGAAGCCGCAGATCGACCGCATGAAGCAGGTCCTCGAAGCACTCAACATACCTATATATGTCGCGGAAGGGTTCGAGGCTGACGATGTCATCGGAACGCTCAGCCGTCAAGCGGCGGAGAAGGGCATCGAAGCATTCATCGTGACCGGTGACAGCGACATGCTTCAGCTCGTCGACGATCATGTCGTCGTCGTCCTGCCGGGCGCCCAACGCTTCGGTGAGTACCGCATCTTCGACCGCGATGCGGTCCGTGAACGCTACGGATTCGGCCCGGAGCGCGTCATAGACTACAAGGCGCTCGTCGGTGACAAATCGGACAACATCCCCGGCGTGGCCGGAATCGGCGATAAGTCAGCCAAGCAGTTGATCGCTCAGTTCGAGTCGATCGACGACATGTACGAGCGGCTCGACGAGATCAAGCAGGCACGCTCCCGAAACGCGATGGAGAAGGATCGAGACGCGGCATTCCAGAGCCGCGAGCTCGTCACGATCGTCCGCGACGTCCCGATCGATCTCGACCTCGAACGCTGCGCAGTCCACGACTATGACCGGTCAGCCGCGGTTGGCATCTTCCAGGAGCTGGAGTTCCGCACGCTGCTCGGCAAGCTCCCCGGTGATGCTGCCGATGTCGCCGCCGTCGCCGACTCCGTGTCGACACCGCTAACGGACGGTATCGCCGTCGTCAGTGAGGAAGAGCTATCGGACCTCGCGGCTGAGATCGCCGAGGCGCCGATGCTGGCCGTTGACGTCGAGACCGACGGGCTCGACCCGCAGCGCTGCAATCTCGTTGGAATCGCCATCGCAACAGCGAGCGACGCCGGCTACTACATCCCGCTCAAGCACGTCGAAAGCGCTCTGGCCGATCCGGACGATGTCGACCGGATCATCCGGCCGGCGATCGAACAGCATCCAAACATCATCGCCCACAACGCCAAGTTCGATCTGGCGGTGCTCCAGCGCCACGGCTACGACAAGATGACCATCGCCGGAGACACCATGCTCTCCGCCTATGTCCTCGGGGAGAACTCGCTCGGCCTGAAAGAGCTTGCCTTCAACCGTCTCGGATTGCAGATGACCCCGATCACCGACCTGATCGGCACTGGCCGGAAACAGATTACGATGGACCAGGTCCCAGCGGCGAAAGCGACGCCCTACGCCTCGGCTGATGTCGAGGCAACGATGCGCCTTGAACCGCTGCTTACGGCAGATGTCCGGGAACGGGATCAGGAAAAGCTGCTCGACACGATCGAGATCCCGCTCATACCTGTCCTCGCCCGCATGGAGCGTGCCGGAATCGCCCTGGACGTCGAGATGCTCGAAGAGCTGTCCGACCAGCTGGAGGCCCAGATCGGCGAGATCCAATCCGACATCTACGGCGCCGTTGGCCACGAATTCAATCTGAACTCGCCCAAGCAGCTCGCCGACGTGCTCTTCGAGGAAATCGGGCTGCCGCCGGGACGCCGCACCAAGACCGGCTATTCCGTCGCCCAGAACGTTCTCGAAGGCTTGAGCGGTGCCCACGACGCCGTCGATCTCGTGCTCGAATACCGGCAGCTCGCCAAGCTCAAGTCGACCTATGTCGACGCGCTTCCAAACCAGGTCAATCCTGATACCGGTAGGATCCATACCAACTTCAACCAGACCATCGCCGCCACGGGACGTCTCTCGTCGACGGACCCCAACCTCCAGAACATCCCGGTCCGAACCGATCTCGGGCGTCAGGTGCGGCGCGCGTTCATCGCCGACAATCGCAACGGACGGGCGATCTTCGACGAGGAGAGCATTCTCTTTGGCGCAGACTACTCGCAGATGGAACTGCGGCTGATGGCTCATTACAGCCAGGACGAAGCGCTGGTCGATGCCTTCAAGCACGGCCAGGATATCCACGCGGCCACCGCCGCCGAGGTCTTCGGAGTACCCCTGGACGAAGTCACGGCCGATCAACGGGCGACCGCCAAGGTCGTCAACTTCGGGATCATGTACGGCATGCAGCCCTGGGGGCTCGCCCGCGACACCGGCATGAGCCAGGGCGACGCCCGCGACTTCATTTCCCGCTACAAGGAGCGCTTCTCCGGCGTCGACCACTTCATCGAAGAGACGATCCAGTCGACCGAGCGGGACGGTTACGCATCAACCCTCTATGGCCGGCGGCGGTATCTTCCGGACATCCTGACTAGCGGGCCGGCCCGGCAGGCGGCCGAGAGAGCGGCAATCAACCTGCCGATTCAGGGCAGCGCCGCCGACATCATGAAGCTGGCGATGCTGGATGTCGACCGCAAACTGGCCGAACTCGGACTCCGATCGCTGATGCTCTTGCAGGTCCACGACGAGTTGATCTTCGAAGCGCCTATTTCGGAGCTCGACCAGCTCCGCGATCTCGTCGTCGAGTCGATGATGGGCGTCGCCCAACTGTCCGTGCCGCTCGAAGTCGAACCAAAGGCGGGCCCGAACTGGGAGGAAATGAACCCGCTCTAGGCAACCATCTGCCGGTGCGCCTTTCGCCTTTTGATGCACCCTTCGCGACCTGCCTCCGTACTTGATTGGCCTCCCGAAGGAGGCTCCGCGACAGAGGGATCTACCAGCGCCGCGGTCAGCGTGCGGGCGAATCGTCTGATCCGATCGGCGCGCCCCTCTTAGCGACGAGATGCCGCGGGTGCACGGCCTTCCTTGTAATGGCAACTAACCGGGAACAGACTCGACGCAAAGCGATAAAGCGCACCCACCTCCCGAACCGGAATTGCCCGTTTTGGCGGTCTTCCCGTACAATCAGGTGTTGGAAAAGATTGGTTCGATCCGTAACCCAATTGGAGCAACATCAGCACTATGCCGATCTATGATTACGCTTGCGACCAATGTGGCCACCGCTTTGAAGCTCGTCAGAGCTTTTCCGACGACCCGCTCACGGTCTGTCCGGAGTGTAACGGCACCATCCGGCGCGTGATCCATCCGAGCGGGATTATCTTCAAGGGGTCGGGCTGGTACATCACCGATAGCCGCAAGACCGATTCGGCGGCGGCACCGGCAAGCGACAGCGGCAGCTCCTCGGACTCGACGACATCGACATCCGATGCATCGTCGTCCACTTCATCATCGTCAACGTCCGAATCCAAGACGGCGGCCGACGACTAGACTCCAGCTTCCAGCCCACTTCCGAGGATTACGACAGCCGGACGCGCGATGTCGGGTCGCGCGAGGCTGTCTTCTTTTGCGGCTATGATTGACCAGGAACTGAAGAGAACAGGAAACGAACATGGCATTGCAGATCTACAACACGATGACGCGGCAAAAAGAGCCGTTCGAGACGATTGAACCCGGCGTCGTGAGGATGTACGTCTGCGGTGTCACCGTCTATGACGACTCCCACATCGGGCATGCGTTGATGGCGATCACCTTCGACGTCATCCGGCGCTACCTCGAGTGGTCGGGCTACAAGGTCAAGCACGCCCAGAACTTCACCGATGTGGATGACAAGATCATCAACCGGGCCGCCCAATATGGAATGGACCCGCTCGAATTCGCCGGCCGATACATCGATGCCTGGATGGAAGAGTCCGAAGCGCTGAACGTCCTGCCGGCGACAGTCTATCCGCGAGCGAGCAACGAAGTCGTCGGCATGCTCGAAATGATCGGCTCGCTGATCGAAGACGGCCATGCCTACCAGTCGGACAACGGCGACGTGAATTATGACGTCACGACTTTCGACGAATACGGCAAGCTCAGTCACCGGAAGCTCGACGATCTCCTCGCCGGCGCCAGGGTGGCGGTCGATCCGACGAAGCGCCACCCGATGGACTTCGTTCTCTGGAAGGCTGCCAAGCCCGGAGAGCCAGCCTGGGATAGCCCCTGGGGACCGGGCCGGCCAGGTTGGCACATCGAGTGCTCGGTCATGGCGGCCCAGCACCTGAACGGTCAGATGGACATTCACGGTGGCGGCGCCGACCTGATCTTCCCGCACCACGAGAATGAGATCGCCCAGTCCGAGTCGTTCGAAGAGTCGAAACCCTTCTCGCGCTACTGGGTTCACAACGCCCTGCTTCAGTTCAAGGGCGAGAAGATGAGCAAGTCCGTCGGGAATCTCGTCAAGACCCGCGAGATCATCGACAACGGCGATGCCGGTCCGTTCCGGCTGATGGTCCTTCAGACGCACTACCGCCACCCGCTCACCTTCACCGATGAAGGTATGGAGTCCGCCCGTCGCGGTTTCGAGCGGCTCGTCAACGCCGTCCGGGATGCCGAACCGGCCGACGACGTCGGTTCGACCTCGATCGACGACACGATCGCCGAGGCTGAGGAACGTTTCCGCGCCGCAATGGACGATGACTTCAACGCGCCGGTAGCGGTATCGGTCCTGTTCGATCTGGCCCGGCTGGCGAACCAATCAGAAGGGAACGAGCGGTCGGCAGCCCAGGCCAAGCTGATCGAGCTTGCCGGGGTTCTCGGCCTGTCGCTTCAAACCGACTCGGGTGCTGCGGCGGAAAGCGATGCAGGGCCATTCATCGAGCTGCTGCTGGAACTGCGGCAACAGCTCCGTGCGGAGAAGCAATACGCGCTCGCCGATAGTATTCGGGATCGCTTGACCGATCTCGGCGTCACCGTTGAGGACACCGCTGAGGGTTCGAGCTGGCGCTGGTCGAGCTAGGTCTCCGATGGCCACCGAGTATCTCTTCGGACGAAACGCCGTACTCGAATCCCTGAGAGCTGGGCGCAGGCAGCATCGCGCGGTGCTGATCGGGAGCTTCGTCCAATCCGACGAGCGCATCGGCGAGATCCGGCAGCTTGCCGGTTCCCTGGCGATAGAAGTCCGGGCCGCAACCGCCGACGAGCTCGACCGGCACGCGCCCCACGGCAATCAGGGCGTCGTGCTCGAAACCACATCCTATCCCTACGCCGACCCGCTCGGATATCGGAATCCGCAGCCGGAAGACATCCTGCTCGCCCTCGACGAGCTGGAAGACCCGCGCAACGTCGGCGCCCTGATGCGAACGGCCGAGGCAGCCGGAGTCGCCGGCGTCGTGATCCCGGAGCGGCGATCTGTCGACATCACGCCATCGGTCGTGAATGCCTCCTCCGGCGCTGTTGAGCACCTGAACGTCTGGCAGGAGAAGAACCTCGCACGCTGGCTGTCGGCGGCGGCTGATTCCGGCTACTGGTTGATCGGTCTGGACGGGGGCGAGGGATCGCAGAATCTCTTCGACGCCGATCTGCCGATGCCAGCCGTCGTCATCGTCGGCTCCGAGGGGCGCGGCCTGCGCCGGCTCACCCGGGAACGCTGCGATCTGCTCGTTCGCATCCCGATGTACGGCAAGATCGAATCGCTCAACGCGGCCGCCGCCGGCTCGATCGCCCTCTATCACCTGAGGGAGTTCGGCGCTTAATCTGCCGGAGTTCGCTCGGACAGGTATACTTGTCACCGCCCGGGAAGGTGCGTCCGTACACCCCTTTTCGGCGTTGTGCTGTCTTGCTGGGACTCGAGAGAGCCCGAACGCCAGATTTCGGCCGGGACTGAACGCACGAACTGACATTGGGATGAAGGTGAGAGATGAAGGTCGTATTAACTCAGGATGTGCCGAAGGTCGGTGATCTCGGCACGATCCAGGACGTGAAGGACGGGTTCGCCCGGAACTTCCTGATCCCGAACGGCATGGCTCGGATCGCCACTCCAGGGATGATCCGGCAGGTCGAAGAGCGCCAGGAAGCCGAACGAAGACGGATCAACGCTCTCGAGGAAGAGATGAGAGACCTCGCCGAGCAGATCGACGGCATCCGGCTCGAAATTCACGCGCGCGTTGGCGAGCAGGGACGGCTCTTCGGTTCGGTGACGTCGAGCGATATCGCCGAGCAGCTGGAGCAGATCTCCGGCCAGGAGATCGACCGGCGCAAGGTCGAGCTTGAGGCTCCGATCCGCGAGATCGGAGAATTCAAGGTTCCGGTCCGTCTCGTCGGACGTCTGGTACCGATGGTCACTGTCGCCGTCTTCGATCCGGCTGCTCCGGCAGTCGCTGCCCCGGCCGAGGAAGAAGAAGTCGACGAGGACGATGTATACCAGGTCGAGGTCGAAGGCATCGAGGCGGAAACCGATCAGATTGCCGGCGCTCGCGAGGAGCTTGTCGTTGACGAAGCTCCGAGCATCGACGAATCGGATGCAGATGAAGCTGACGACGAAGACACAGCCTGATCTCTCATTGGGAAGCTGAATAGAGGAGTATGGCCCAGGCAACATCGGCGGTTGACTTTCTACCGCCCCACAATCTCGACGCCGAACAGTCAGTCCTGGGCGCGCTCAGCGATCGCGACGCGATCATTCGCGTTGCCTCGTTTCTTCGTCCCAATGATTTCTACCGGCGCGCCCACAGCCTCATCTACGAGGCCATCCTATCGCTTTACAATCGCCGGGAACCGACAGACCTCGTCACGCTCGTCGACGAGCTCAGCCGGCAGGGCCTCATCGAGGACGTCGGCAGCGAGGCGTACCTCGCGGAACTCATTGCCGCGACGCCGACGACCGTCCACGCCGAGTACTACGCCCGCATCGTCACCCGGACCGCCGTTCGCCGCAGGCTCATTGACGCCGGCAGCGAGATCGTCCGGATCGGTTTCGATGACGGCACCGAGGTCGAGGACGCGCTCGACAACGCCGAGCGGATTCTCTTCGATGTGTCGCAGCGCAGAGGCGAGCGCGAGTTTCGCTCGATGCGCCAGATCCTCGAAGAGTACTTCGACCGTCTCGACACGCTCCATCAGCACAAGGGCGACGTCGTCGGCGTACCGACAGGCTTTATCGATCTCGACAAGCTCACCGGCGGACTCCAGAAATCCGACCTGATCATCGTCGCCGCCCGTCCGTCCGTCGGTAAGTCCGCCCTCGGACTCAGCCTCGCCTATCACGCGGCAATCGAGCACCAGCAAACGGTCGGCCTGTTCGTCCTGGAGATGTCCGGCGAGCAGATCGTCCAGCGCCTGCTTTCCATGGAAACCGGCATCGACTCTCACCGGCTCCGCATGGGCTTTATCGACGACAGCGAGTGGAACAGCGTCGTCCGGGCGTTTGGACGCCTCTCCGAGGCGCCGATATTCGTCGACGATACCGCCAGCGTCACGATGATGGATGTCCGCTCCAAGGCCCGCCGTCTCGCAGCCGAACATGGGATCGACATCATCATCATCGACTACCTCCAGCTTATGACGTCCGCGCCGCAGCGACAATCGCGTCCAGGAGATCTCCGAGATCTCGCGAGGTCTGAAACAGCTCGCCCGTGAGCTCGATGTGCCGGTCGTCGCCCCTCGCCCAGCTCTCCTGAGCCGTGGAGAGTCGCCAGTCCCACGTCCCGATGCTCTCCGACCTCCGGGAAAGCGGCTCGATCGAGCAGGACGCCGACGTCGTCATGTTCATCTACCGTGAAGAGATCTACGATCCGGACACCGAGCGCCGCGGAATTGCCGACATCATTGTCTCCAAGCATCCGCAACGGCCCGGTCGGCACCGTTCATCTGCGCTTCTTCGAAAAGACCGCTCGCTTCGCAGATCTCGAGCTCTACCGCGAGCCGGATCTCTAAACGCGAAGGGCACGGACGTTGCTTCCGGATTCGCCGAACCATCCCGATGGGCTCTCGCCCGGGTTTCTCCTCCGTCTCATCCGGGACGTCTGGAATCCGGTCGAGCTGAAGCTCGTCCTGGCCGTCGCGGCGATGGGAGGCGGACATCAGCCGGTGCCAGAACGGGATCTCGTAGCCGATGCCGACGTGCTCGCGGGCGTCCGGGCCGACGGCTCGTCTCGCTCCGCACCCGACCGGGCGCGAGAGGCGCTCGGAGCAGCCGTCGCGCGGGGCGTGCTCATCGCGCTCAGCCCGGAAGACGAGCAGCGCTGGTACGTCCTCGGCACCGATGAGAACCGGCGCAAGGCACACCGGGGTTCGTTCGTCGTGCCGGACTTGCCGGAACCCACGCCGTTGCCGATCGAGCGACCCGGAATCTATGCTCTCTACGAGCAGAACATTGGCTTACTCAGCCCGCTCATCGCCGACCGTCTGGCGGACGCGCTCCTGAGATACCCTGAAAACTGGATCGTCGAAGCCATAGGCGAAGCCGTCTCCTACAACCGCCGTAGCTGGCGTTACATCGATCGCATTCTCGAAAACTGGGCCACGGAAGGACGGACAGATGAAACCCATCGGCGAGATCATGAAGCTGATGTCGATGCCCGAAAGACCCTCCGAGACAAGTACAGCGAGTACCTCCGCAAACAGTGACGTCTGCCCGATCTGCCAGGGCGCCGGCTACGTCCGGATCGACGCGCCGGTCGAAAGTCCGAACTTCAGCCGGCTGATCCAGTGCACCTGCAAGCGAGAAGAACGCTGGGAGCGCTCGATGGCCCAGATCAACGACATGAGCAACATGACGTTGATTCGTGACTGGACCTTCGAAACGTTTGACGCCTCCGTTCCCGGCACCCGTGAAGCCTACGAAGTCGCCCGTGCCTACGCGGAAGATCCGTACCAGTGGCTCGTCCTGATCGGCGACTACGGCTGCGGCAAGACCCACCTGGCGGCCGCGATCGCGAACTATGCGCTGAACAACCTGAACATGCGCCCGGTATTCTCCGTCGTTCCGGATCTATTGGATTACCTCCGGTCGACATTTTCTCCCGCCGCGGAGATGCGGTTCGAATCCCGGTTCGACACCATTCGCGGCGCGGATCTCCTGGTGCTCGACGACATCGGTACCGAGAATACGACGCCCTGGGCGAAAGAAAAGCTCTTCCAGATCGTGAACCATCGCTACATGGAACGCCTGCCAACGGTCGTAACGACCAATGTCGAGCCCGAGCGAATCGACGGCCGCATTCGATCTCGCCTCTTTGACGTTGGTCTCTCGACGTCGATCTTCATCGATGCCGGCGACTACCGGACCAAAGGCCTCGACTTCCGGGCGATGTCGTCCAGGCGCCGTAAGGACCAGAAGCGCTAAGCATCGCGAACCCCGGCACGGGGCCATAATTCCGCCCCTTTGTACTATTCGTCGCCTCACCCGAAGCACCTATACTCGCGGGTAGTAGTTCGCGTTATGCCGTGATTTCTAAGGTCCGAATGTCCGCACTGGAGGAACGATGAGCGTAAGAGACGCCGCAACCGACGAGGCGCGAGACACCATGTCCCCGCCCTCAATGGTTCAACCTCAGTCCGGTATCAATGACTCCGAACTTCGACAGATCGTCGACGTTGCAACGTCCTACCTCGAAACCGGGCTTTTCGACGATGCGGACGACATCTTGCAGGAGGTCCTCGAAGCGGGAGCTGTTTCTCCCGAGATCGAGGAATTGATCCGGCGCATCGAAGAGGCGCGTGGCGAGAGCGGCCACAGCGGCACCTCGATGCTTGATGACGTCGAAGAATCACGGCCGGTGCGCCGGCAGCCGCTCATTCACCTCACGGCGCCGCTCCCGGGAGCAGATCGACTGCCTCGTCCTGTTCAGCGGCTCATCGCCGAGACGGAGCGAGATTTCAACGATGGACGCCGCCATTCGGCGCTGGACCTCTGCTACGTCGTGACTGCCCAGGCGCCAGAATTCGTGCCGAACTACCTGCGTGCCGCACAGATTCGGATCGCGCTCGGCGATATCGAAGGCGCGATGGGACTGGTCGAATCCGTCGAACGACTGCAGGCGATGGACGGGATCGAAGACGATCCGATGCTTCGCAGCATTCGCGTGGCACTCAATCCCGACGATGTCGAAGGCCTCGTTGAGCACGCACGTTATCTTCTGGGACAGCAGGTGGTCGGGGCAGGTGATCCGTTTCTCCCGGCTGCCATCGAAGCGACGCAGGAAGCCGATCCGGCAACCGCGCGCGAGCTATCGAAGGCGCTCGTCGAGCGACGCCCGAACGACGACACGGCGATCCGAACCTACGTGCGCGCCGCGGTCACGACCGGCGAACCAGACGAAATCCATGCTGCCCTTCGAGAACGCGTGCGCCAGGAATCGACAGCGATCGACCTGCTCTGGTGGCGTGCGGCGTCGGGCATGGTCAATGACGAGCCCGACTGGCCGGAATGGCTGACGCGCGCGACAAACCTCGTCCGGATGAAGACCGACAATTACGGTCAGGCGAGAGTAGCCATCGACCGCTCGGCTTCATTCGCCCCCGATCACGTCCGCTATCTCGGCGGGGCGATCTTCGCCCTCGCGGCCGCCCAGTGGGACGTCGCCCAGGCCGAGCTCGAGGACTGGAAGATCTCGGCCGGGGAGAACGCGTCGAGCCTCGAAGCATTCGTCGGCGCTTGCGCGCAGGTCGAGGTCATCGAATACCTCGGGTTGCAAGGGTTGATACCGGCTCTCGACGATCTAATTTCCGCCTTTGTCAAACTCACGCATCAAGATATCCCGACAAACTTCGACCTCTTCTCGATGCAGACATCCCAGCAGGAACTGTTCGAGCGCTACCGGATAGCGATCGGCATCCACGACGAGATCAACCATGGTCTCGACTTCCTGAAGCGGCTCGTCGAGTCGAGCCCTGACGATCTCGGTCTGCGGCAGAGCTATGCCCAGATCCTGATCGAGCATGGCAAGCTAAACGACGGTATCCGCGAACTGCGTGCTATCGCCAAGGCGAGAGAACAGGCCGGAGACCTTCAGGCCATGGCCGAGGCGATGCGGAGCATCAGCCAGGCCGTCCCGGAAAACCTCGAGATCAAGCAGATGCTTATCGACGTCTACCTCCGGCGGGGTATTCTCGATGAAGCGCTCCGGGAGCTCGAGCTGGTCGCCTCGCTCAAGCACGATGCTTACGATATCGCCGGAGCGATCCAGGCCTACACTCGCGCGGCGGAGATCGCCTGTGCTATGGGGAATTTCGCGCTCGGAAACGAACTGTATGACCGTGGGGTCGCCGCCGATCCGGACAACGTCCCGGTGCGCCATGCGGCGGTCGCCTTCTATCTCCAGACGGGCGCCGTCGATCGTGCGACCGAACATTTGCGCGAAGTCGTCCGCATCGCGCCCTCCGAGCAAGACCCGGATGAAGCCGTCGCCGCCCTGCACCAGATCATCGGCCTCGACCCGAACAATTTCGACTCCTATCACAAGCTCGGCGAGGTGCTCACGGCAATGGGCGAGTACAAGCAGGCTGAGCGTGTCTACCGGCGCTTGGCGGAGATTGCCCCGAATGATCCGGTGCTGCAGGCGAAGCAGTCGGCGCTCGCCGTTCTGGCGGCCACCGGCTAGGAACTGAAACCGCCCTGTCTCGGTGACCGGTCATGCAATACAATTGACGCTTAGAACACGCTGACTTTCACCGCAGACTGGTAATGCATGCCTGAAGTTCAATGGCTCCTTTCCCGGCTGGATGCGCGCGCCGCACTCGACATCGCGATCGTGTCTGGAATCATCTTCCTGCTGCTCGGCGTTGCCCAGGGCACGCGCTCGGCGCTGATCATTCGCGGGTTGATTATCGTGGCATTCGCGATGTGGTTGCTGTCGCGTGCATTCGAACTCACCGCCGTCGGATTCCTCCTGAGCAACCTCCTTCCGGCGATGATCCTGGCGATCCCTATTGTCTTCCAGCCTGAATTGCGGCGAGTTCTCGAGCAGATCGGGCATACTGGCGGCTGGCTCCGCACACCGTTCCCATCCAGCGACGACGCCGACGCCCGAACGACGGTCAACGAGATCGCCCGCGCAGCCGCCCAGCTCAGCCGGAGCCGCACGGGTGCCTTGATGGTCATCGAGCGAGAAACCGGCCTTCAGGACTATATCGAGCGGGGAGTTCAGCTCGAAGCCGTCCTGACCGCCAACCTGCTCGTCAGCATCTTCTACCCCAAATCCCCGCTGCACGACGGCGCCGTAATTATCCGGGGAAGCCGGGTCATGGCAGCAACGGTTGTCCTGCCGTTGACCGAGAACCTTGGCCTCGACAACCGGCTGGGCACACGACACAGAGCAGCGATCGGCATAACCGAGGAATCAGACGCCATCGCTGTCGTCGTGTCGGAGGAGACCGGACGAATTTCCGTGGCCTATGCGTCGGGACGGCTAATCGAAAATCTGGATCAGGAGCGCCTCCGGCGTGCCCTTCGAACGCTGCTCCGGATTGACAATAGAGCATCCCGGTCAAGCCGCAGTTCCGATCTTCTACGCCGCCGTCGGAATTCTTCTTCGAAAAATGCAACACGCAGAACCGATTCTGAGCGCCGCACGACAGAGATGAGTAGCACTCCAGCATGGGACACCGATTCCGACGCCTGATCAGCGCCGCCACGTTTTTTCGGCTGGCAGTATCGATCATTCTGGCACTCGTTATCTGGGGATTCATCGTCTGGGAGACGAATCCCGAGATCACGAGGGAATTCCAGAGCGTACCGGTCACGCCGACAGACATGCCGGCGAACATGCTCATCTCCGGTGGAATACCGCCGGTATCAGTTACTCTCAAAGGTCCTCAGGACGACATGCGAGGCATTGTCACAAGCGACATCACGGCAACGATCGATCTGTCAGAGGTTGCCGGTCCCGGCATCGGCCAGTACAACGTTCACGTCGACGCACCTTCAAGCGTCCGGCGCGTGATCGTCGAACCATCTTCGGTCGAAGTGGAACTCGACCTGATCGTCACCAGAACCTTTCCGGTCGAATTGCGAGAGGATGAGCCTCGCCCGGCCAGCGTCACGTCGATCGAAGCTTCGACCGAAATCGCATCCGTCCAGGGACCGAAGGCGCTCGTCGATCAGGTCGAAGCCATCGAATTACCGGTCGATCTCCAGAGCCGACGCGAGTCGTTCACCGAGGAAGTCCCGCTCGTTCCGATCTCCGCCAGCGGCAGCGTCGTCCAGGACATCGAGGTATCACCGGCGACGGTGACGCTCTCCGTCACGTTCGAGTCGACGGTCAAGAACGTCCCGG
Organism: Thermomicrobiales bacterium; assembly: GCA_041390865.1. Taxonomy (GTDB): domain Bacteria; phylum Chloroflexota; class Chloroflexia; order Thermomicrobiales; family CFX8; genus JAUIIK01. Next base: position 50,991 of record JAWKPC010000012.1, on the reverse strand, counting down.
TCATCGTGGTTTGCGCCTGCGTCGTCGACGAGCGTCTCGAGCAGCGCGCCCTGACGACCGCCGCCGCGATTCCGTCCACGATCCGCCTGTCAGGGCCATCCTCAGCGCTGACGACCATCACCGATATTCGAACCGTCCCGGTCGATGTCTCACAGCTTCAGGAGTCCGGCTGGATCCTCGACGTCGAAATCGACACCTCAGAGTTACCGGAATCAGTCACAATCTCGGATCAGACAGTCGATGTCTGGGTACCGGTCAATCCAACGCGGCTGGAACTCACCGACATTCCGATCGAGAGCCTCGGGCTCGGGCCGGGTCTCGAAGCGAGCCTCACCGAGGAGACGGTGTCCGTCGTTGTCACTGGAACGAATGACGCCCTGAGCGAGCCTGATTCGCTACAGGTTATGGCAATCGTCGATCTGGAGGAATTGGGCGTCGGGACATATACGGTAGAGATCGAGGTCGTAGTGCCACCCGAGGTAAGCTACGAACAGGTGTCACCCGCGACGGTTCGCGTCGTCATCCAACCAGCGACGACGACCACGAATCGTAGCAGTCTTCGCGAGGATCCCTCCGGCGGGATCAGATAGCTTCGGATCCGAGCTGGAGGTCGTGGGACAGGAGGATGGCTTCGGCCACCTCCCGCATCGTTTTACGGTTGTCCATGCTGGTCTTTCGCATCCTCCGAAACGCGTCGGCTTCAGAGAGTCCGTGGAGATCCATGAGAATCCCCTTGGCGCGCTCGACGAGCTTCCGGGTTTCGAGCGCGTCCTCGAGTTCAGCGACACGCTCGCGAAGCGCGCGGATGTCCGCGTAGCGAGCCAGCGCCAGCTCGACGACCGGTATCAGCGCAGTTGCGCTCACTGGCTTCACGAGGAATCCGGTAACCTTGAGCTTTCTGGAGGCAAATGCCGCGTCGGTGGCGGGATCGGCCATCAGCACGACCGGTGAAATGTCCTCAGCCAGAACTGCCGAGGCAGCGTCCACGCCGGAAGATTCCGAGAGGTCCACATCCACGATCGTCAGATCGGGTTGGAGCCTGCGGGAAAGATCCACCAGCTGACGTCCGCTGGAGGCTTCCGCTATCACATCGTATCCGGATCGGGACAACGCATCGCGAATTTCGCGACGAACATCGGGGTCGGCTTCACCAACAAGGATACGTGCTGTTGTTGGCGACGCCATTGTCACCGGATTAGTCTCGCTCATTGTAAAACTCCAGTGAGCCCTTCGCGGGACTCATCGTCCGTGCTTCGAAACATCGAACGCCGGCACATCAATGTGCCGGCGTTCCGAAATGAAATCAGGCATTGGTCGGGGCGAGAGGATTTGAACCTCCGACCTCCGGTCCCCCAGACCGATGCGCTACCAGGCTGCGCCACGCCCCGTCGACCCGGCAGTATACCACCTTGGCCGACAGGACCGGAACTATCCAGGACGCGCAACGGACGGAGGGCAATGCCATCAGTTACTTGATCTCGGCCGTCGCGCCGGCTTCTTCAAGCTTGGCCTTGGCCGCTTCGGCGTCTTCCTTGGACACGCCTTCACGGACTGCGCCGGGAGCGCCGTCAACAACGTCCTTGGCTTCCTTCAGGCCGAGGCTGGTCAGCTCGCGGACCGCCTTGATGACCTGGATCTTGTTCGCGCCAACTTCGGTCAGGATGACGTCGAACTCGCTCTGCTCTTCTTCAGCAGCGCCGGCGCCGTCGCCACCCGCAACACCAGCGGCAGCCATCGCCATCGGCGCAGCGGCGGTCACGCCGAACTTGTCTTCGAGCGCCTTGACGAGCTCGGAAAGCTCGAGGACGGACATCTGCTCGATCTGCTCGATGATGCCGTTCATTTTTTCTTGATCGATAGCCATTGTTTCTTCTTCCTTCCCGGCTTACGCCGCTTGTTCGAGCTGGTCCCGGCGCGCCTGGAGAACATACCCAAGCGACCGAATCGGACCAGACATCACATTCACCAGGCCGTAGAGAGGACTCGAAACGCCTCCGACAACCTTGGCGATGAGTTCGTCCCGGCTCGGCAGATCCGCGATCGCGGTGATCTGATCGACCGTCAGGACTTCCCCGTCCATCAGACCGACCTTGACCGAGAGAATGCCCGACGAGCGGGCGAAGTCCCGGATGACTTTCGCCGGCTGGGCAGGGTCCTCCCAGGCGAATACCAGAGCTGTCGGCCCCACCAGGGACTCGTCAAGCCCGGTGATATCCCGGCTATTTGCCGCGATCTTGGTCAGAGTGTTCTTCGCCACCCGCATGTCGGCCTGGTGCTCGCGAAGACTCGCGCGCAGCTGCTGAAGCTGCGGAACCGACAATCCGCGATAATCGGTGAGGATCGTCAAAACCGAGCGTTCGAATGCGTCAGTCAGTTCGGCGACGGCCGCTTCTTTCTTTGGTGTTGGCAGTGTTCTCTAACCTCCTTTCCACACGACACTTCCAGAACGAAAACCGCCCCCGGGCTTCAAGGCACGGAGGCGGCAGGTCACATCTTGCGACGTTGTTTACCATCCTCCCGCTACCTCGACCGGATCATTAAGTGCGCTGCACCCCGGTTGTCTTGAGCAGACGGGACGGAACGTTCTTCTGTTGTTACTAGCTGGCTGCCTCTTCGGCCGCGGCCAGCGTTTCAGCGACATCAAGCTTGATGCCTGGGGACATTGTACTCGTGATGTAGATCGAGCTGCAAACGGTCCGCGCACCGAATCGGGGCGAGATCGCTGATTGGTGTCGGTCAACGCCAACAGGTCTTCCTGAGGATCTGCTCTTCGCTGAACGACTTTTTACTGGATCGCGTTGTGGATCAGACCGGTCCGGTCGCTCGCGATATTCGATCGTCCGCCTTGACACCGCGAATCACGTCCGGTATAAGTCCCTGGCGTCCCGCACGACGGTGCCGGCTCGGTGGTTCCGGCATCGCCTCGACGGGCCGAGAATTCGCCCGAGGCCACCGACCTTGCTCATTTGATCGGCCATGGCAATCGTCGCATCGAATTCCAGCCAGCCGTCATTGATCTGAGCAACGAGATCGTCGCTACCGACGTAATCGGCACCGGCGTCTTCCGCCGCGCGGGCGGCGTCACCGACGGCAAAGACAAGCACCCGCACCTCGCTACCCGTGCCGTGCGGCAATGCGACGGTCGACCGGACAGCCTGATCGGCCTGTCGGGGGTCAATATTCAGTCGGAAATGGGCTTCGATCGTCTCGTCGAAATTCGCGAATGCGATCTCTTTGAGGAGCTTGACCGCTTCTGCCGGGGGGTACTCATGTTCCCGGTCGATGCGATCCATTGCAGCTTCATATTTCTTGCCATGCTTGACCATGGTCGTGATTCCTCCTCCTGTGGTTCGAACGGGATTGTGACGATCCCTCCCACCGTAGGTGCGTCTAAACTATCCGGAAACGGCGATACCCATCGAACGTGCGGTGCCCTCGACCTGCTTCATCGCGCCATCGAGATCGACGGCATTGAGGTCGGGCATCTTGAGCTCGGCGATCTCTCGGACCTGGTCCCGGGTGACCCGACCGACGATCTCGCTGCCCACTAGACCGGACGCCTTTTCGATCCCTGCCGCCTTGCGAAGCAGATCCGCGGCCGGCGGCGTCTTCGTAATGAAGGTGAACGAACGATCCTCGAAGACGGTGATCACCACCGGAATGATCTGACCGGCCTGACTCTGAGTACGCTCGTTGTACTCCTTGCAGAAGTCCATGATCGGCACGCCATGCTGGCCGAGCGCCGGGCCGATTGGCGGCGCCGGTGTGGCCTTGCCGGCTGGAATCTGCAGTTTGATGTAGGCGCGTACTTTCCTGGCCATACGTTTCGCGCTCCTCGCCCTAAATAGCTGAACAGAAGAATGCCGGCAACCGTGCTGCCGGCTACAACCTTCGGATTATACCGGGTTGATCAGGATTCGCGCTCGACCTGCAGGAAGTCGAGCTCGACAGGAACCTCGCGACCGAAGAAGGAAACCAGCACTTTGACCGTCCCCTTCTCGCGGTTGATCTCGTCGACCGCTCCGCGGAAGTCGCTGAATGGGCCATCAGTGATCCGGACGGCATCGCCCACCGAGAGCGACATTGTGACGCGCGGTTCGTCGGACGTCATTCCGGCGATGATCGCTTCGACCTCGTTGCTCGGAAGCGGCATCGCTTCGGTCCCGTCACCGACGAAACTTGTGACGCCAGGCGTGTGCCGGACAACGGACCAGGCTTCATCGTCCATGATCATCTTGACCAGGACGTAGCCCGGAAAGATCTTTTTCTGGACCGTCTTGCGCTGGCCCGACTTGATCTCGATTTCTTCCTGGGTAGGAACAACGATTTCGAAGATGCGGTCTTCCGCATCCATCGACTCGATCCGGTGAATCAGATTCTGACGCACCTTGTTCTCGTACCCCGAATAGGTATGGACGACGTACCAGTCCCCCTCGTCGACGGGTTGCTGTTCGCCGGCCTCGTCGCGGGCGCGTTGTTTCAGGCGTTCGCGAATTGAGCGCGCCACGGTTGACACTCCTTACAAATTACAGGCTAGAACGTCGGGATGTTTTCCCAGACTCGGACGAAGATCGCATCGACTCCTCCGAGCAATGCTCCGAGGAAGATACTCAGCGCGACGACGAAGATCGTCAGGTTGCGCGTCGTATCGCTATCCGGCCAGGTTACCTTGCGAATCTCCGACGCAGTATCCCGGAACAGTGACTGCAGCCGGCCAGTCAGCGTCAGATTCTGCTCGGACGTACGGGAACGACCCCGGCGAGTGCTTGTGCGTTGTGATGCCATATCGAGACTCCCAATCAATGGTCGGTTTCGCGATGACAAGCGGGAACCGCCGGGACACTCGGAAACACTGTGCGACAGCCTCACGAGCACTGACGCATCCACTATGAACAATCACCGTATCGAAAGGACGCTATCCCCGGTTGAAGGTGACTGAACGAGGCAGGGCCGGCAGGACTCGAACCCGCAACCTGCGGTTTTGGAGACCGCTGCTCTACCAGTTGAGCTACGACCCTAACATGTCGACCTGCCGCTCCCGGCGGTCGGCAACCGAGCCTCATTCCTGAAGCTCTCTCTATTATAACGGAGATTCACTGAAAAGTGTGAGAGCGTGGCCAATTCTGACGATCGGCCACGCTCTCGAACTCACAGCGAGCTATTCGAGGATAGAGGTGACGACGCCGGCACCGACGGTTCGGCCACCTTCTCGGATGGCAAACCGCAAGCCTTCTTCAATCGCCACCGGCTGGATCAACTCCACCACCATCTCGACATTGTCTCCCGGCATCACCATCTCCAGGTCCGCCGCAAAGTCAATCGCTCCCGTCACATCCGTCGTCCGGATGTAGAACTGCGGCCGGTACCCCCGGAAAAACGGCGTGTGCCGTCCACCCTCTTCCTTGCTCAACACATACACTTCCGCGTTGAACTTCGTGTGCGGCGTGATCGACCCCGGCGCCGCCAGCACCTGACCACGCTCGATGTCCTCCCGCTCGATACCGCGCAACAGACAACCGACATTGTCGCCCGCCTCGCCCGCATCCAGCGTCTTCTGGAACATCTCGACTCCGGTCACCACCGTCGACACCGTCGGCTTGATCCCGACAATCTCGATCGTCTCGCCCTGCTTCACCCGGCCGCGCTCGACCCGGCCAGTCACGACCGTCCCGCGCCCCTTGATCCCGAACACGTCTTCGATCGGCATCAGGAACGGCCGGTCCACCGCCCGCTCCGGCGTCGGAATGTAGTCGTCAACCGCCTGCATCAACTCCATGATCGGCTGGTACTCCGGATCCTCCGGGTTCTCCGACGCGCTCTCCAGCGCCGCCAAGGCACTGCCCCGGATGATCGGAATCTCGTCGCCCGGGAACTCGTAGTCCGAGAGCAGCTCCCGCACCTCGAGCTCGACCAGCTCCAGCAACTCTTCATCGTCCATCTGGTCGACCTTGTTCAGGAAGACGACCATCGCCGGCACTTCCACCTGCCGCGCCAGCAGGATGTGCTCCCGCGTCTGCGGCATCGGGCCGTCCGGTGCACTCACCACCAGGATCGCCCCATCCATCTGGGCCGCTCCGGTGATCATGTTCTTGATGTAGTCGGCATGGCCCGGGCAGTCGACGTGGGCGTAGTGCCGGGCATCCGTCTCGTACTCGACATGGCTGATCGCGATCGTGATCCCGCGCTCGCGCTCTTCCGGGGCATTGTCAATCGAATCAAAGCTCCGGAACGCCGCCTTGTCGCCCGCCAACGCCAACGTCTTGGTAATCGCCGCCGTCAACGTCGTCTTGCCGTGGTCGACGTGACCAATCGTTCCAATGTTGATGTGCGGCTTCGTCCGCTCAAACCGCTCCTTGGCCATCGCTGCTCTTCCCTCTCAATGAGAACCGGGTCGGTCGCCCGTGGGCGTCCGGCCCGGTACTAGCTAGTTCTTCCTGATTTCCTCTACCAGCGCAGCTGGGAGAGGCTCATAGTGTGCAAATTCCATCGTCGACGTCGCGCGTCCCTGAGTCATCGAACGGAGTTCGGTCGTGTATCCGAACATGCTCGCCAGCGGCACGAGCGCCCTGACGATCTGCGCACCGGAACGCGGCTCCATGCCTTCGATCCTGCCGCGCTTCGCGTTCAGCTGACCGATCACGTCGCCCATGTATTCCTCAGGCGTCGTGACCTCGACCTTCATCACCGGTTCGAGAACGACCGGTCCGCCCCGGCGCATCGCCTCCTGAATCGCCATCGATCCCGCGATCTTGAACGCCATCTCAGACGAATCAACATCGTGGTAGGAACCGTCGTTCAGCGAGACTTTGATGTCAACAACCGGGAACCCGGATGGTCCACCCGTCTCGAGCGCTTCCGCGATTCCGGATTGCACCGGTGAGATGAATTCTCGAGGAATAGCACCGCCAACGATGTTGTCCTCGAATACGAATCCTTCTCCCCGATCGAGCGGCTCGACACTGATAACCACGTGGCCGAACTGTCCTCGACCACCCGATTGCCGTACGAACCGGCCCTCGACGTTGTCGACGTGCCGCGAAATCGTCTCGCGGTAGGCCACCTGCGGCCGGCCAACGTTGGCGTGAACCTTGAACTCACGCAGCAGCCGGTCGACGATTACTTCGAGATGCAGCTCGCCCATGCCCATGATGATGGTCTGGCCGGTCTCGTCATCGGTGCGAAGCCGGAATGTCGGGTCCTCTTCGGCGAGGCGAGCCAGTGCCATACCCATCTTGTCCTGGTCGGCGCGCGTCTTCGGCTCGATCGCGACCTCGATGACCGGATCGGGGAAATTGATCGTCTCGAGCAAGATCCGGTGATCGTCGTCGCAAAGCGTGTCGCCAGTGAAGGTATCTTTCAGTCCGATGATCGCGCAGATATCGCCGGCCGCAACTTCTTCAATCTCCTCACGCGAGTTCGCGTGCATCTGAAGGAGCCGGCCGATGCGCTCTCGCTCCCCGCGCGTCGCGTTGAACGCGTAGGAACCAGCCTGAAGCGTGCCCGAGTAGACGCGGATAAAGACGAGGCGGCCGACATGCGGGTCCGCCATGACTTTGAATGCGAGTGCCGAGAATGGCGCGTCGGGATCGGTCGGCCGGGCAACCCGGACTTCCTCTCCCTCTTCGTTGATCTCGATACCTTCGATCGGAGGCACTTCCAGCGGGGACGGCAGGAAGTCAACGACGGCGTCGAGCATACGCTGGACACCCTTGTTTTTCAGTGCCGTGCCATTGAGTACCGGTACGAGTTCGTTCGCGATCGTGGCTTTGCGCAACGCCGCCTTGAGATCGTCCGGAGTAAGCTCTTCGCCTTCGAGGTACCGCATCAGCAGTTCCTCGTCGGTTTCGGCGATGACCTCGACCAGAGCATTGCGGTGCTCCGCGGCTTCGGCCTTCATGTCGTCCGGGATCTCGGTCCGTTCAATATCGACGCCCATCTCATCATGCCCACCGGTCATAGTCGTCGAGCGGCGCGCGGTGGGCAACCTGCCAGTTGATCGACGAGCTTCCGCCCATTCCCCGTCCGCGGTCGTAGAGCCTCGCTGCCTGGACGGCCGTTCGCGTTACCATCAGCTCCGGCCACTGGTAATCGGGGAATTTCACCGGATTCGTAATGCCCAGGGGATTCGGGCTCCGCATCTCGGGCGGAGCGCTATCGGAGCGAAAGTCTGGTCCGGCTTCCAGGAGCAGCACGGTGGTATCGGCGTCCTCGGTCAGCCGGGCCGCCAGCACCGCGCCCGAGGAGCCTGCACCGACGATGATGTAGTCGTAGATTCGACCATTGTTCGACGTCATTCGACACCTCCGCTACCCCTGCGCCGACCGGGCACAGTCCGATTCTCGCGATTGTGCGTTTGCCGGCCGCTATTTTCCGGTTCTCCGATCCGAATACCAAACGAACTACTCGCGACCGGATTCCTCGATTTCGCTCGATTCAGGGCATCATAGCCCCGAAACTGTCTCTATAATCAACCCTGGAACGTCGAAGTGAGCAGTCGACCGGATCGGACGACGGGCACCCGGGCAACGCCCGAGGGAGGCACGCCATCTTTGTCGGGCGCGAGCAAGAAACAGAAACACTCCGCGCGTCGCTGATCGATTCGCTGGCGGGTAGATCGAGTCTGGCCTTCGTCAGCGGCGAGATCGGCATAGGTAAATCGACGATCGTCCAGCAAGTTGCGAACGACGCCACCGCCCAGGGCGTTCGCGTCATCACCGGCCTTTGCTACGACCTCGAAACATCGGCACCGTACAGCCCCTGGATCGACCTCGCTCGCCTCTATCGCCCGGGCGACGGCGAACCGGCGCTGCCCGACGAGATAGCGGCGCTTCTCGCTGGCGACGTGCCCCAGCCTCCGACGATGACCGCAGAGTTAGAAAAGTTCCTCATCGAGCTGTCCGGCGATCGCGGCGTCCTCCTGGTGCTTGAAGATCTCCAGTGGTCCGATCAGGCCAGCCTGGAAGTGCTTCGAATACTCGCCCGCCGGCTGCGCCCGTTTCCTATCGCGATGGTCGCTACCTATCGTGACACCGACCTCCAGCCGCGCACGCCGCTCTACCGGATGTTGCCGACGCTCATTCGCGAGTCCCGCGCCGCACGAATCAATCTGCCGCGACTCGACCGCACTGCGCTGGAACAGTTCGTCCGCGGTCGCTACGAGCTTCCCGCTCCCGAGCTTGAACGGCTTGTGGGATATGTCGCGCGATACGCGGAAGGCAATCCGTTCTTTTGCGAAGAACTGCTCCACGCTCTCGAAGCCGAACGCATACTCAGCCAGTCGGATACGAACGGCCACTGGCGAATCGGCGACCTCGAGACCTTCCAGATGCCGCTTCTGTTGCGCCAGATCATCGACGGCCGACTGGCGCGCCTGGCCGAAGAGACCCGTGCCGCCCTGCAAATTGCTGCGGTGATCGGTGACGAGATCCCGCTGGCACTCTGGCAGAATCTGACCGGACTCGATGTCGAGGGACTCTCCGCCATTGTCGACGACGCAATGACCAGTGGCGTCATCGAAGAAACCGCCGGACGCCAGCATCTCCGATTCCGCCACGCGCTCGTCCGGGAGGCGCTTTACGATAGCCTGGTACTCCTGCGGCGGCGCGTCGTTCACCGGCAGATCGGCGATCTGCTCGCCGGCCAAGCGAATCCCGATCCCGACACGATCGCCCACCACTACTATCTCGCCGGGGAGCCGAAGGTAGCGGACTGGCTGATCAAGGCAGCGCGGCGCTCGATCCAGGCAGCGTCGTACCTGGCCGCCGCCGGGAAGTTCGAAGAAGCGATTGCCATTCTCCAACGCAATAACGATCAGTCAGGCGACTATGCCTGGTTGTTGCTGGAAATCGCCGAGGCCTACCGTTATGTCGATACACCACGAGCATTGAGCTATCTCGACATCGCCCTCGAACAGGGCAGAGAGATCTCGGACAGCGCGCTCATCACGGCGGCCACCTGGTTGCGGGGCCGTACGCGAGCCCTCGCCGGCGAAAACGCCCTCAGCGAGATCGATAGCGCCGTCGAGATGTTCGAAGCGCTCGATCCGGACCAGCGCGGCCGCATTCGGAGCAGCAGCCTCGGGTCCGTCGTCAGCTACGGCGCCCTTGCGCCGATGCTGGCGCACTTCGGCAGGCACCAGCAGGCAATCGAGTCGGCGCAGCGGTTCTTCGAGATGCTCGAGTCCGGCCAGATCGACCGCGATCCGAACGAAATCAGCGACGCGTATCTGGCCCTGGCCCTCTCCTACGCTGCATCGGGCGCGATCGACCAGTCCCGGCGCGCATATGAAAGTGCCCGCCGGCGCAGAGTCGAGACCGACCACCACCATGGCGTCGCCGCAGCATACGATTGGGAGTATGTCACGCTCGACAAAGCCTATTTCGCCGACAATGCAGCGCTGGGACGCGAGACCATCCGCCTGGCGGACGAAGCCTGGCTGAAGTCCGATTTCGTCCAGATTCTCGAAGCAAACGTGATCCCGCACATCACCGAAGGTCACATCCTGCTCGGAGACTGGGAAGAAGCGAGAAGGCGAGCGAACGCCTGCCTGTCGATCTCCGTCCTTCGCTCCGGTAGCGCGCTCATCCTGGCCGAGCTCGATCGCCTTCAAGGCGATCAAAGCGCCGCCAGATCTAGGATTCGGGCAGCGATCCCCTACGGCCCGGACATCGAGCCGAGCGTCTGGCTGGCGCACAACACCATGGAGATGATGCGCGTCGCGGCGGAACTCGCCCTCGATCGCGAGGATCTTGAACGAGCGCGAGCCTGGATCGCGGCCTATGGACGGTGGGCCAGCTGGACGGGACGGCTACCGAGTCTGGCGACGCACGGGCTACTCGAAGCCCAGCTTAGCTACATTTCGGGGAATCTATCCGATGCGATCGCGTTGGCGCAGCACGTTCTGGAAATCGCTTCATCCCCTCGACAACCGTTGCCGATCATGAACGCGGAACGCCTGCTTGGGGAGATCACCACCGCACAGGACCAGCTCGATAACGCCGGGGAGCACCTCGCCCGGGCGCTGGCGATAGCCGAGGCGGCTGAAGCCCCGTACGAGCAGGCGCGCTGCAAGCTAGCGCTGGCCTGGTTGGCAAGAAGTCGCGGACATCAAGACGAAGCCGACGCGCTCGCGGCCGAAGTCCTCGACACCGCCCGGAGCCTGAAGTCTCAGCCGCTCGCCGACAAGGTCGCCGCATTCACCAGTTCCTTCGCCGAAACGACGCAGCCGAAAGAGGTCCCCGGCGGCCTGACGCCGCGCGAGGTGGATGTCCTGCGGCTCGTCGCGAGGGGAATGACCGATGCCGAGGTCGCAGAAGAGCTCCATATCAGCCCGCGAACCGTCGGTCGCCACCTCTCCTCGATCTATGACAAGCTCTCGGTCAACTCCCGCACGGCAGCCACCGCATTCGCCTACGAACACGGCCTCGCCACCAACTGATCGTAACGGCAATAGAACCCGTGACGTCTGTCGCTCTTCGCGCGCGCCAGATGTCATCCCGTGCATCTGATTCGCCAGGGAAATTCATACTCCTGAGCTATGGTTCGGAGCTCGAATTCACGATTTAATAGTGGCAGATGCTGGCAAACGCGGCATCGATATAGCAGGCCGTCACACCGACGGTCGATTTGCGGGTTCGGACCCTTCATGGAGGTCGTGTGCCTGCCACCGCGCCGGAATTTCTCGAACGTCCGACGGTTCAGCCGATAGCGGTCAAACCAGCGATTCCTCATCAGCAGCCAGTGCTTCGAGGCGTCGATATCGCGATCTACTCGGTTCTAGCGCTGCTCTGGGTCATCGGAAATCTCGCATTCTGGGTCTGGTGGTTCCAGCCGGAACATGTCGTGACCTGGCCCCGAATGATCCTCGCGACACTCGCTATGGCCTACGACTTTACCTTCATGCCGCTCGCCTTCTTCTTCTTTCTGGTCCGGATGAGGCAACCGGAACCGATCATCCCGCCGGCCGGACTGCGCGTCGCCATGGCAACCGCCATCGTCCCCTCATCCGAATCGCTGGACGTTCTGGAACGAACGCTTGCCGCAATGGTCGCCGTGCGCTATCCGCACGACAACTGGGTTCTCGACGAGGGCGGCGACGACCGCGTCCGGGAACTCTGCGATCGGTATGGAGCGCATTACTGGAGCCGGCGCGGCATCCCGGAGTTCAATCAACCGGACTGGCCGTTCCAGGCAAAGACCAAGTCCGGGAATTACAACGCATGGTTCAATGACGTTGCCTACGACGCCTACGATTTTCTCGTCCAGCTCGATACCGATCACGCACCAGTGCCCGAGTACCTTGACGAGGTGCTGGGCTACTTCGGGGACCCTGACGTGGCATACGTAGCACTGCCCAGTGTCTACTGGAACCTGACCGACTGGACAGCGCGCGGCAGCTCCGAGCAGAGCCAGGTATTCCAGGGGCCGATGCAGATGGGGTACTACGGTTGGGCAAGGACCCCGATGATCATCGGTTCACACGCGGCCTACCGGATCGACCATCTCAAGGAGATTGGCGGATTCGCGCCGTCTCGCGCCGAAGACCATCTGGACACGCTGAAGCTCGCGCAAGCTGGACACCACGGCGTCTTCGTCTCGAAGAACCTTGCAACAGGCCTCGGCCCGCACAACCTCTCAGACTACCTCGTCCAGGAACACCAGTGGGCATTTTCCATCGCTCAGGTGCTCTTGAAGTATGGATGGGAGAAGGGCGCCCTGGCATTCCGGCAACGGGTCGTGTTCTTGTTCTCCGAGCTCTGGTACACATGGTTCGCGTTGACCTACCTTGCGCTCTTTCTCCTGCCGGTCATCGCCTTGCTGACTAACCAGCCGATCGTTCGCGTCCCATTTCTGGAGTTCCTCCTCTTCACGACGCCGATAACGCTGGTCGCCGTTGCCGCGCTCGCCTGGGCGTATCGGCGCCGATGGTTCAAGCCGGGTACACACTTCTTCATCTCATGGCGCGGCACGCTACTCGTGATGGCCCGCTGGCCTATCGTCTTGATCGCGCTCTTCAACGCGATCGTTTCGATTCTGTTTCGGGACGGTGCTTTCAACTACATGGTCACGCCGAAGGGCGCGCGCGCCATCCGGATCTGGGATATGGTGCGCGTCGCGCTGCCATTCACACTCCTCGGCAGCGTCTCGCTGGCGAGTACATTTCTCTACGTTCTCTACATCGCTCCGCATAGTATCCAGCCGGAAGCGGCCGGATACATCCTGTTCGCGCTCATCAGCGCCGCGCTTTTCACCCTGTTGGTGGGTCTCGCGCTGCGAGACTACGTTGTTGCCAATCGCCGGGTCGGAGCCAGTCGCGTTAATGTCGCGCTTCGCTCGGTCCCGCTGTCAGCGACGCTCCTCGCCCTCATTGGCGGCCTCGGACTCAGCGCGAGCCTTAGTTTCGATCACGCGGCGGACGCGCTCACCTACTGGCCCGGTGTCCTCAGTGCGCGGGAGGAGACGCCCGGAGACGGAACGGCAGCAGTCCTTCCGACGGCTACGATTTCGCCTACCGAGACGATCAGCGAGCCATCAACAGTCCACGTATCATCCTGGCTCTTCGATCCGGCCCGGAGCGGGATCACCTTCGGCGCCTACGATCCGTCCGGAGATCTGTCGCAGATCTCCAGACTCGAGCATCTGTTCATCGCCTGGGCTGACGACGAACAGGGGGGAGTTCCGATTGATCGCATTCGAGAGAGTTACGCGGCTGGTCGACCGGTGATGCTCTCGATCGAGCCGTGGCCAATAGCTGGCAAATCCGAATCCTCGCTGCTGAACGACATTTCGGCCGGCGGCTACGATCGGAATATCGGCGAAGCGGCCGCCGCAATTGCATCGATCGATCAGCCAATTCTCATCCGTTTCGGCCACGAGATGGATATCGACGGCCTCTACCCATGGGCGACCGGCAAACCGGATGAGTATGTACGCGCCTACAGGCACGTGGTCGACATTTTCCGACAGCAAGGCGCCGCAAACATCCTTTGGGTCTGGTCGCCCGCCGGCACCCTCGATGCAACCGACTATTACCCGGGAAACGACTACGTCGACTACGTCGGGACGACCATCCTCGAGTACACCGGTTGGGAGCAGGAAGCCGGCTTCGCCACACCGCGGCCCATCAACGCCCTGATCGATGAAAAGTACCGTCTATTTAAGGGCCTCGATAAGCCGCTCATTCTCGCCGAGGTCGGCATTGCGATCGAACCGGAACTGAAATCCGACCGTCTCGAAGAACTGGTCTATTCCGCCGGCTCGTATCCAGGAATCCGAGCGATCGTCTATTTCAACGACAGGAATCCGGAGAATTCCGCGAGCGTCGACCGCCCCGACTGGTCGCTCTCGGCCGATGAAGTCCAGGTACTTGAGGATGCGATCTCGCTCGAACCCGGTTTCGAGCCGTAAGTAAGAAATCAACGTCGATGCCGCTTGATTTCCTCAATCGCGTGGCCTCGTACGTACGCGAGCGAACACAAGGTTCCCCCCGAGGAGAGACGGGAACGGAGCGATTGGATCTCGTATAAGCCAGCGCGCTCCTGCATTGCCCTCGCAAACCAACCTGGAGTACTGGGGATCGATTCAATCGTGCGCCGAGGCGTGCCGGTCGCGTTCGCCTCGTACAACTGCCGGGTATGTGGACGGGTTGTGCCGTCTGATCGGTCACACCAAAAGCTACGACGAGCCATCCTGATAGGCGGTCGGCAATCCACGGAAACGCATCCTGGGTATCAATGAATTCAGGGGAACCGGGAACGGCTCGGCCAGTTGCGAGCTACTTGCACCCGGAGGCAATGAGCTCCTGGTAACGAATGAATGTACCTTTCTTGCTCATGTCCGAGCGCAAAAGACCGTAGTGAGCGTACGGGGTCTCGGCAGATGAATCGGCGTCCCAGAGGTTGAACCAGGAGTATCCATCCACTCCGGCGCTCGATTCAGCATCGCATACTGCCCGAAGGAACGCGGTAAGCTTTGCCTCCTGCAGCGTTTCATCTGCCGTTGGATAGCCGTTCTCCAACACGACGATGCCGACCGAATCATCGAATCCAGCCGCTCGAAGAGCGGCACGGGCATCTTCGAGATGACCCGCCAGATCACCGTACGGATCGCCGGTGCCGACCGGCCATAGCCCGGGATAGACGTTCAACCCGAGGAATGAAACCGCTGACGTGAAATCGGTTCCGCCGAGCCGTGAGATCTCGCTGAGAAATCGTGTATCTGTCTCCCGTTCGAGAACCGCCAGGCTGATGCCGACTCGTGCACTGGAACCGGCCCCGCCCAACTCCTCCGCGGCCGCCGCGACGCCTGCCACCGTGGCCTCGCGGACGCCATCGAAAGGCCCGTCGGACGCCCCCGGGTTCCCATTGGCGACATTGATCTCATTGCCGATGATGAACTGGTGGACGAGGGGGTTCGCCGCGTATCGTCGAACGACGGCCCGGACGAAGTCGGTATACCCGTCGACATCACCTTCGCGGCCATCCGGCGGCGAGTACTTGATGGTCAACGAGACGTGATAGCCAGCCTCCGTGTAGCGGACGATCTCATCGTCGAGATGCTGATCGGAATGCCAGCTCCAGGCCGTATAGAGATGAATATCGAACGGTCGACCGTCGCTGAGCTCTTCGAGCCTGGCAATGACCGTTCCCACATCAGGAGGCGGAACCGACCCGATCTCGCCGTTTCCTCCACCTGGATACACGCCAAATAACATCGCGGAGTGTTCCTCCGGCTCAACCGGTGACCGGAAATCCCGGGCAACCGGCATCGGTATCGAGCCCGCGCGAAAGTAGCGCTGCATGCCGCCGGTTCGGGACGCGGAAAGGGTGTCTCTGGAGACGAGAGCTTCGGTTGGTCGTCTGGTTGTCGCAGGGACAGATCCCGCGTAAGATGTAAATGATGCGTTGACCCCCGATGTGACCAACGACGCTCCGGCGATCATGGCAACCAGTAAAGCGATCAACTTGATCGTGCGTTGGAACGTGGTGGTGAAGGCCATTGCCGTTCATCCAATCCCTCGTAGGCGAGCCGTTCTGGAAATCGGTGTGGAGAGGAGCATACAGCCCGTGCCTGACACGATCTACCTCGACAGACGCTGCGAACGTACCGCTTTCGCCATCTTGAATTGTGCGGCCGCTACAACGAGTTGCGAACGCCCAGGAAGTAGCAAGCGGGCAAGTACGTAGGGCATGTACAGGCTAGCATGCCGAATCTGAATTCAGAGATTCCGCCGGTTTCGCGGTACTTTTCTCTGCCAAGACCAATGCGGCGAGGCAACCGTACCTTCGTACCTGTTCAGAAGTACCGGACATATGCGGAAATTAACCAGCGGATCCGCTGCTTGGGCGGTGACTTCCGGGTGCGGGAAGAACGTACGCCCTACAGGGTGTTGAAACTGCGTCAACACCAATTGTTAGGAGCTTTACGATGGCATCAGTAGCTATCGTTGGTGTTGGTTACGTAGGACTTGTGTACGGGGCCGCCCTTGCGGACCTGGGCAACCGGGTCTATGGAATCGACATCGACCAGGAAAAGATCGACCAGCTCTCACAGGGAGTGACGCCAATCTTCGAACCCGGGCTCGACGAGCTCGTTGCGACGAATCTGAAGAGCGGGAGACTGACCTTCACCTCCGACTATGGAGACGCAATCCCGAACGCGGAGTTCGTCTTCATCTGCGTTGACACGCCATCGGCACTCGACGGTGAAGCCGATATGCGCGCCGTGCGTGCCGCGGCCGGAATGATCGGCTCGCACCTCACCGGCCACACAGTCATTATCGACAAGAGCACGATGCCGATCGGCGCGGGAGATGTCGTAACCGATATCATCGCCGCCCACAAGAGCGACGATGCCACGTTCGGTGTCGTCAGCAACCCTGAGTTCCTCCGCGAAGGCTCTGCCGTCCACGATGTTTTCCATCCGAGTCGTATTGTCCTCGGAAGTGACGACCCCTGCGACGCCGAGCGGGTAAAGACCATCTTCGAAGCACTCGACTCGGTGGAGATCCTGGTCACCGACCGTCGCTCGGCGGAGATGATCAAGTACGCCTCGAACGCCATGTTGGCAACGCGAATCAGCTTCATCAACGAGATGGCGCAAATTTCGGAGCACCTTGGAGCGGATATCAAGGCTGTCGCTCGCGGGATGGGTCTCGACCCGCGCATCGGACCGCGTTTCCTCGAAGCCGGCATCGGCTTCGGCGGCTCCTGCTTCCCGAAAGACGTAAAGGCACTGGCTTACATGGCCAGGGAGGCCGGCTGCCATCCGCAACTCCTCGACGCGGTCATGGAGATCAACCAGGACCAGCGCCGCCTGTTCGTCCACCGGCTCCAGAACATCATCGGCGACGTCTTCGGCAAACGCATCGCTGTCTGGGGACTCTCCTTCAAAGAGAACACCGACGACATCCGGGAAGCGCCGGCGATCGACATCATTGGCACGCTCGTCCGCCGGGGCGCGAGAATCAGCGCCTTCGATCCTGCCGCCACCGAGCGAGCGCGGTCAATCCTCCCGAACATCGATTACGCGGAGGATCCATACGGAGCCGTCGTCGGTGCCGATGCGCTACTTGTGACAACGCCCTGGAATGTCTTCAAGCATGCCGATCTGAATCGCGTCCGCGATCTGATGCACATCCCCGTGATGTTGGACGGCCGGAACCTTTACGATCCGGATGAAGTCCGCGAGCTTGGATTCGTCTACACCGGCATCGGGCGCGGTCACTTCGACGCTCCGCCGATGCAACTCGGCCATGCCAGCGTCGAGACGACTGGCCTCCACGACCTGGCTGCCGTCGGCGACGACTAGGGTGAACCCGGTCCCGGCTCCTGCACGAATGAAGGCGCGGTCGCTGCTATCCAGCGGCCGCGTTCCCATATGCCTGATTCTCCAGAGTCTTGTGGAGCGGCGAACGTAAGGCGGAATATGACGGATACCGGTCTAAAGGTTCTGGTTCTGCATGACACGCCGGTGCAGCCGCTCGACCTGCATCCAGGCCGCCGAAATCGCACCTTCCTGCCAACCCGGAACGTAGCTCAGCATTTCCCCGGCAAGGTAGATCCGGCCATCCGGCTCCAGGAGCACATCGTAGTATTGATCGCGGCCAGAAGCGCTCCAGCCTGACCAGCCGCCCATGCTGTACCTCACCCGATCCCAGGAGACCGAAAATCCGGTCTCGAACTCGTCCCGGTAAGGTGACCCGTGGACGAGTTCGCCGCCGGCAATCGCCGTCTCGATCCGCTTGTCCGGCGTCATGTTGCCCAGCCGGGTCGCGTCTTCCCCGAAGTTGTAGTAAGCCTGCACGACGCCTTTCTCGGTAAGCATCCCCCAGGTCGGATACGAGATCGTTCCGATCTCCGGCCGGTCCAGGAACGTGATCCCGCCGTAGATCCACTCATCCTCTTCCCAGAACCGGCGCTTGAACTGGAGACCCATCTTGCCGACCGAGAGGTAGTTCGAGCCGGCTTCGATTGCCGCCCGGTACTGACTGGAGAAGTCGGCAGGTACGTCCTTCAGAACCGAAAGCGGTATCGTGCTGACGATGTACTCCGCGTGGTGTTGCAGGGTCTGCCCGGTCTCCTTGTTCCGGTAGACGACCCAGGCCGAGTCCGGTGACTGGTGAATCTCCAGGATTTCGGCATTGAACTGGACTCTGTCCTGGAGGCGCGGCAGGAAGCCCTGCTCGTAGATCGCGCTCATGCCCTCCTCCGGCGTCTGCATCGTCTCCTGCATCTCGAGCAGCGGCGCCATGCGATAAATGATCGATGCCTGTTTCGAGGTTTCGGCAGCGAAGGGGAGGATATCCAGCAGCGCCAACGGGGCTGAATCGACCTCGGGCTGGTTGCCCGGCCCGGCGTATTGATCGACACCCCGGGAGTTGTTCGGCCCGTAGCTGTAATCGGAATTTGAAAGAACCCCCTCCTGGACGAGATAGGTCAACAGGTCTTCCCGGTCTTCCTGGGTCAGGTCCAGATCGAGGGCATCCTGATCCAGCGCTTTGGCAAGAATCTCCGACGTGTGGCCGGTCATATCGGCGTAGAGCTCCCGAAGCCGCACCTTCCGGCCGCCTTCCTGGCCCCGGACGTTCTCCATGTAGGAGTAAGCCTGATGGTTGACGTTCTTGTGGACGATCATCTTGATGCCGAAGAGCCTGGGGTAATAAAGCGTGGCGCGGTGGTAGTACGGTATCCGCCAGGCTCCGGCGTTGTAGTACTGTCCGGGATCGAAGCGCGCGACCTGCGGCTCCGTCCCGATCTCTTCCGAAACCGCTCCGCCACGGACGGTGAAGACGTGCCCTCCAACCCGTCCGCGGGCCTCGAACACCTGAACGTCATAACCGCGCTGGGTCAGCTCATATGCCGTTGCGAGACCAGCCGGTCCAGCCCCGATCACGATCACCTTCGTGCCATGGACATCGCCATTCAGGTCCGGAGGCATGGCTACACCGGAACCCTCTTGGGCCAGTCCCCATGCCTGCATCGCGCCAAGCACGGCCGCGCTCGCACCGGTCGCCCCCAGAGCTTTCAAGAATGTTCGCCGCGTCAACGGACGTCCAGAGCTGCGGAAACCTTCGCTTCCCACGGCTACTCCCCTTTTTCCGCCGCCAATCGGTGACGGCGACCGGCGGTGTAGGTTTAGCGTGCCATCAGGTCACCACGGGCTGTCCCGCAACATATCGGAACGCTTC
Source organism: Thermomicrobiales bacterium (assembly GCA_041390865.1). Taxonomy (GTDB): domain Bacteria; phylum Chloroflexota; class Chloroflexia; order Thermomicrobiales; family CFX8; genus JAUIIK01. Next base: position 31,304 of record JAWKPC010000012.1, on the reverse strand, counting down.
CAGGAGATCGATCCTAGACCATCCTGGACGACGATGGGTCAAGCCGTGAGCAGGATATCCGACAGCGGCGGTGGTCCGGCTGCCGCTGTCGGTACGCCACCCCGTCCAAACCTCATTGATGTCATCCGATCTCCTAGCTGACCGGATCGAAGATTGCCACCCAGGCCGGGACGTTGAACGCTCCAGGGTCCGCGCTTGCGTTACCGACCAATCCCCATTGACCAATGTATGCACCCGTGCCGTCGAACTTTTGCACCCGGTGGTTCATCTGGTCGGCGACGTAGACATTCCCGGCGCTATCGACGGCAACACCCCCGGGCTGGTTGAACTGTCCCGGATCCGTTCCGGAAGCTCCCCAGTTCAGAACGAAGTTCCCGTCGCTGTCGAGTTTCTGAATTCGATTGTTGAACGAGTCGCCGACATAGACGTTCCCGGCGCTGTCGACGGCAACACCGAACGGAAAGCTGAACTGCTCATCGCCGGATCCCTCGCTGCCCCAGGCATCAAGGAAGTCGCCGGCACCACTGAACTTCTGAATCCGGTGGTTGCCATAGTCTGCGACGTAGATCCCCGTACTGTCCGCCGCGATTCCCATGGGTGTGTTGAATTGCGTTAGCTGGATGCCGGTTGTGCCGAAGGCTCCGAGAAACTGGCCGTCCTTCGAGTACATGTGGACTTCATCGCGTTCCCACTCGGTCACATAGACTCGATCGAGCGGACCACCGACGGCAATGCCTGCAATCTGATCATCCGCGTTGAACGTCTTCCAGGTAGTCACGTACTGCCCGAACATATCAAATTTCAGAATCCGGCGGTCCGAACGATCGATGACATAGACATACCCCTCGCCATCGACAGCGATTCCATACGGATCCTGGAAGTCGAAGTCGCCCCCGCTGGACCACTCGCTCACATACGGACCGTCAGCCTCCAGCAACTGAACGCGATCGTTGCCGACGTCGCTTACATAGAGTAGTGGAGGCTCGGCAAGCGGTTCGACGGTTTCGGTAGCCGTCTCAGTGACCGTTTCCGTTGCTGTTTCAGTCACCGTGACCGTTTCAGTTTCGGTGACCGTCTCGGTCATCGTCTCTGTGGCCGTTTCTGTCTCAGAAGCTGTAGCCGACTCCGTCACGGTGACCGTTCCGGTCGGTGTTTCGGTTTCTGTCTGGGTAACTGTTTCCGTTGCCGTGGCAGTCGTCGTCGCGGTCGGAGTCGCCTCGTCAGGTATCTGCCCGTAGCGCCATGCGTAGTAATGCTGGCCCACGTTCCCCGCCTCGACTTGCCAGCCCGGACTATTCGCCGGGTTGTACGTCAGGCAACGACGCTCGAAACACTGCGTCAGTACATCGACATAGGTCCCGCCGACTTTGACGCTTGCCCAGTACGGCTCAGTGATCGGCCGTCCTGTGGCATAGACGGCGTTGGGGAAGAGGAGCGCGTCGACGTAGTTCCCGTTCTGAAACGTGGTTCCCGAGGAGTTCATGAAGTTCCAGAAAGGAGCCGCAACCCCGTGGTTGGTAACCTCGTCGATATGTCCGATCGTCACGCCGTAGCTCGCGTAGTCCGGTGCTGCTTCGATATTGCCTTGCCGGTCGAGCGTCTGGATAACCGTTGTGCCAATTTCGGACGGCTGCCGGTCGAGGATCGACCCGAACGTCTTGTAGGTCGGACCGGTGGGATCATCCGCATCGCCTGCAACGTTCACCGTTGCCGGCTCGTGCTCCTCGAACGTGTTATCACCGAGTTGAAGCTTACCGGTGACGAGCTCAACGACAAGCAAGCCGTTGGTTACGTCCCAGGGAGGACCGTCGGTGCGGTAACTGTTGTCCTCCATGCGTGACTTGTCGAAGTACTGGACGGTGCGTGCGTTTCCAGGCGCTTCTTCATACGGCTCGACAATGCCTGGTGTGTTGGCTTCCGGACCCCACATCCAGGTCCGGCTCACGATAAGATCGGCGACGGGCCGGTCAGTTCTGGCCCAGGTGCGCTCGAAGTTCGCCGTCGCCGGCTCCTCTGCTCTGACCTGGACAATCGCCAATGCGAACAAAGCCAGTACACATGTCCCGATTCCAACTTTCAGGGCCTTCACGATTGACTGAGTCCTTCCATGAATCGCCGACGCCTCCATAAGGTCCCCGAGCCCCGGCGCGAGAGTTATTCGACTCGTCTTGTGACTACACCCTACCGGATAAATCGAGTTCACGAAAGTTTGGTCTGGCTGCGATCTCGATGAGTTTCGCACTAGGGATGATGCAAACGTCCGCAATCGCAACGCAGTGACGAGGAGTCACGATGCTAGTTGGCGAGCGAGTCACGCTACGAGGAGTCCAGCGCCAGGATCTCCCGCGCCTCTGGGCATTCAACAACGATCTCGACGTCGAGCTGGCCGGAGGCGGGATCCTCCGATGCCCCAGTCTCTCCAACGGCTCGAAGCCGAGTTCGATCGGGGGGCTGGCGAGGGCGGGCGAGACGGTGCCTGGTTCGCCATCGAGGTCGACGGCACGTTCATCGGCCAGTGCGGTCTCCATAACTTCAACGAGACGTCCCGTACCGCCGAACTCGGCATCGGCATCGGCGACAAGGATTACTGGGGGCGCGGCTATGGCCGGGAAGCTGTGAATCTTCTCGTCGAGTACGCGTTTCGCTACCGGAACTTCCGCCGGGTCTGGCTCTGGGTCCATGCCGACAACGAGCGCGCGATCCGAGCCTATCTGGCCTGTGGATTCGTCGAGGAGGGCCGCCTCCGGGAGCATATGTACAGCAACGGCCGGTACGTTGACGCTGTCTACATGGGCATCCTCCGAGCCGAGCGGTCCGGCGACGGCACGTAAGCCTGGCCCCCGGCGACGCATCGCGAAGCGCGTTCTCTGCTGAACCGATGCCTGGCCTGCATGTATCATCCAGCCGGTGGCGTTTCGGCCTGCTCGCGCGAGACGGAACGAAGGGAACGCCGTGGCTGGTGCGGCAGCACAAGCGATCGAACCTGACCTGCTGGTCGAGACGAAGTTCTTCGTCCCGCAGTGGAAGCACGGACTGATTAACCGCCAGACACTGATCGACCGCCTGAACGAAGGCGCCGCGCTCAAGCTCACCCTACTCTCGGCACCAGCAGGCTTTGGCAAGACCACCGCCATGGCCGAATGGATCGCATCCGCCCGCCCGGATAGGCACTCGATCGCCTGGGTCTCGCTGGATAAGACCAACAACGATCCGGTGCTGTTCTGGACCTACGTCATCACGGCAATCGGCAGGGCGAAACCCGACGCCGGGGATCTCGCCCTGCGCATGCTCCAGAACCCCGAGCCACCGCCGACACCAACAATCCTGACATCCCTGATTAACGACTTGAGCAAGGTCGACCGGGATCTGTCTATCGTCCTCGATGACTATCACGCGATCGAGTGCGAGTCGATCCACAAGTCGCTCGCCTTCTTCCTTGACCATCTCCCGCCCCGAATTCACCTGGTCATTGCCAGCCGGTCCGACCCTCCGTTGCCACTGGCACGGTTCCGGGGACGCAGCGAATCCTTGGAACTCCGGGCCAGCGACCTTCGATTTTCAGCCGAAGAAGCGGCCGCGTTTCTCAACGGCCTGATGAAGCTCGGTCTATCCGCTGACGATGTCGAAGCGCTCGAGCGGCGCACGGAAGGCTGGATCGCCGGACTCCAGCTCGCCGCTCTCTCGATGCGCGGACGAGACGATAAACCGGATTTCGTCCGCGCCTTCGCCGGCGATGACCGTTACATCGTCGACTATCTCGTCGCTGAGGTTCTGGAGCGACAGCCGGAGAACGTGCGGCGATTCCTGCTCGAAACCGCGATGCTCGATCAGCTCAGCGGTCCGCTCTGCGATGCCGTCACCGGCAAGAGCGACAGTCGCCAGAGGCTCGAGTCCCTCGAGCGTGACAATCTCTTCGTCGTCCCGCTCGACGACAAGCGCCAGTGGTACCGGTACCACCAACTGTTCGCCGACGTTCTCCAGGCGCACGCCATGGAAGACGATCCCGACCAGATCCGGATCCGGCACCGTCGGGCGAGCGAGTGGTTCACCGGGAATGGCGAAACGGGCCGCGCGGTGCGTCATGCTCTGGCCGCCGGAGACGACAGTTACGCCGCCAGACTGATCGAACTGGCCTGGCGCCCGATGGACCGCAGCCGGCAGCTCGGTAGATGGCTGGAGTGGGCCGGGGCTCTACCAGAGGAGGAGATCCGCGTCCGACCAGTTCTCAGCGTCGCTCTCGCCTGGGCAATGCTTGAGACAGGGCAATTGGAAGAAGGAATAAAACGTCTCGACGCCGCCGAGGCACTGCTATCGCGGGACGTCGATTCGCCGCACGTTCCAGACGAAGCCGTTGTCGATGACGAAGCCGAGTACCGGTCGTTGCCTGCATCCATCGCCGCAGCGCGGGCGTTCCATGCCCAGGCGGTTGGTGACGTGCCCGCCACGATCGAACATGCTCGTCGTGCTCTCGATCTCTTGCCGGAGGATGATCCCTACCGGCGTGGCTCTCCGGCCGCCCTGCTCGCACTGTCATCCTGGGCCGCCGGCGATCTCGATTCAGCCGATCGCGCCCTGGCCGACGCTTTGGAAGGCTGCAAGATCGCCGGTGATACGCGTTTCGTCGTCACCGCCGCCTACGTCCTGGCCGCAATCCGCATCGAACGAGGACGATTGCTTGCCGCACGAGACGTCTGCCAGGAAGCGCTGGAGTTCGCTGAGCGGGATGACACGCTCGACCCTCGCGGCACCGCAGACCTGCATACCGCCCTGGCCGATCTTCACGGAGAGTGGAACGACCTCGACGCCGCCGCTACCCATCTCCAGCGCAGCAAGGAACTTGGTGAGGGTGCCGGCATGGCACACTGGCGGCACCGCTGGTGCGTCACCCGAGCACGGCTCGAAGAAGAGCGCGGTAACCTCCCGCAAGCGCTCGAATTCCTCGATGAAGCGGAGCGGCACTACCTGCGCGGCCCGGTACCGGACGTCCGGCCCATTTCCGCGCTCAAAGCCCGCCTGTCGATCGCGATTGGAAATATCGCTGACGCGCAGCGATGGGCGAACGACCGAGGGGTATCGGCAGACGACGATCCCGGCTATCTGACCGAGTTTGAGCACCTGGTCCTGGCCAGATTGCTGATCGAACAGTACCGCCGCGACAGCGGGTCGAAATCGATCGAAGACGCAAGGCGATTGGTCGCCAACTTCCTGGCGCGGCGGCAGAAGGACAGGATCGGCGGGGCATCATTTCCGATCCTGATCCTTCAGGCACTCGCGTTCCAAGCTGCTGACGAACTCTCCCGCGCGCTGGAGCCGCTCGAACACGCCATGTCGCTCGCCAGAACCAGAGAGATACGTGCGCACGTTCACGGCTGAAGGCAAACCGATGCAGGACCTCCTCCAGCAGGTGGTGGCGGAGGAGATCGGCGGTGACTACGCGATTCCTGTTGTCTTCATTCGACTCGGCGCGAGTGACGAGCAATGATTCGGTCCCCGCGGAGCCGGTGTACTGGTAAAGCCGACCGACCGCGAATCGGAAGTGCTCCGGCTGATCGCCGCCGGTCTCAAGAACCAGGAGATCGCGATCAGCTCTTCATCAGCCTCGCCACGGTCAAGCGCCACATTGCCAACAGCTACGGCAAGCTCGACGTCGGCCACCGCACCGAGGCGATCGTCCGCGCGGGCCGAGCTCAACCTGATCTAGCCTCACGAACGATAAATGCATGCGTCGGGAATGTACCGGTGTAGTCGGCACGCGGCGGGGCATCGGCGGTTTGTGCATTTCGCGCTACCCGACCTCCCCGGGAACGCAGAATTCCCAACGCTGTCATCCTGAACGACGGCTCCGCGCAGTGAAGGATCTCGCCGCCGTTCAGATGAACAGGAGAGCGGCATTGCGTTTGGAGCCGTCAGTCGTCTGTCTCGTAAAACTCAATACCCTTGACAGATCCTTCCTCTTCGCTGTCGCTCTGGTCGGGATGAATCGACGGATGAAGTACGCGGACTGAGGAAGACCCGGCCCACTTCTCTACGCGGCACATGATCATGGCGCGGATGTCCGTGAATACCCCGGCGGACCAGTCACAACACGGATCCGCTGGCATTCCACACCGCTAGCTCCTCTGCGATCTCCCATCTGCACCCCTGCGATTGCACCACGGATGCCCTATGACGATTCGCACACACCGGCGGTTCCCTAACAAATCAGGACACTATCCGACCGAGTAGCTGAGGACGGGAATGGTGAAACCTATCGCATTCGAGTCCGAGGCCTGCTGGATGACCGTTGGGCAGCCTGGTTCGACGCCTCGGCGATTCAGCGACGAGAAGATGGATCAGCCGTTCTGACCGTGTCCGTGCCGGACCAGGCAGCGCTCCACGGCGTGATCACGCGCATTCGCGACCTTGGGCTGCCTGATTTCGGTGATCAAAGATCGATCAGACGCAGGAGGGACCGGATTCGTGAACGGGTTTGGAGGTGAAGGAATGACGAACCTGGGTTGACCGCCCTGCCGCAATCGAAGCAACCGGTCAACGCCAACCGTATTCGAAGCGATATCCGTAGAGAAAAAGAAGGAAATCTACTGTGAAGAGCCGTATCAACGAGATGTCTCAGGAAGCCATCGCGCGCATAGCCGGACTGTCCTACCTCGTCATCATCGTCGCCGGCGTTATCGCCGAGTTCCTGATCAGGTCATCGATGATCGAATCAGGCAACCCTGCTGCGACGGCCGCGAACATCACCGGGTCGCAATCGCTCTTCCGATTCAGCATCGCGCTCGACCTGATCATGATCGGCGCCGACCTCGTGGTCGCCGTCGCCTCTACGCTCTGCTGCGGCCGATCAACCGGTCGCTGGCCCTGATCGCAGCCCTGTTCCGGGTGGTTATGGACTCGATACTCGGCGTGAATCTCCTGAACCTGGTCGCCGCCCTGTTCCTTCTCGATGGAACGCTGGCCGGATCCGCATTCCGGCAGGACCAGCTGGAGTCTCTCGCACTGACCTTGATCGATATCCATGCCGTCGGCTATAGCGTTGGGCTGATCCCCTTCGCGTTCGGAACCTTCGTCATCAGCTACCTGCTGTACAAGTCCAACTACGTGCCCCGGATCGTTGCCGGAGGCCTATCAATTGCAGCCCTGATCTACCTGACTGGCTCCTTCATCCACATCCTCGCCCCGTCGTTCGAGGACACGTTCTCACCGGCTTATGCCCTGACGCTCGTCGCCGAGCTGTCGCTCGCCCTCTGGCTCGCCTTCAAAGGAGTCAACGTCCGGGTTTCCGCTGACCGTCCCGTGCCGGCAACGGCATGCGGCGACGAGGTAATGGTAATCCACGAAAACCGCGTGAATTTCAGAGAAGGAGAAATCGTCATGTTCGAATGGTTCAGGAAGCACTTTCGCATCGGCTTGGTACTGACCCTCTCGTTGGCTCTGGTGATCTCGACGTTGGGCGCGATCGCCTGTAGCAACGATTCGTCCGCCCGGCGGCGAGGAAGTAGCTACCGCGACGAGCCGCGCCAAGGAGGCCCGGGTGCCAGTAGACGACGTCCGGCCCGATGCCCACAGTATGCCCTGCGCGGCCCATTCACCGTGGGATTCCGGCAGTTCAAGACGAGCAGAAGCTCCGCCGATGCCCTTGAGATCAGCAACTGATGCGGCGCCATTGAGGAAGGAGAGAACGAGGAGATCTTCTATGACGTCGTCTTCAAAGGACACGACCTGGGCACCAGCAGAAACTCCAGTCATCCTTGGACGGGCAGTTCGTGACGCCGAAACGGATGGATCCGGAAGTCCCTGCCCGCTTTGGTGTCTGTCTCACAGCTTACCGGCAGCACGGCGGGCTACAGCGCTCGCCGAGCACTACGCTTCACACGGCTTCATCGTCCTTGCGCCAGAACACAGCGAACAATTCGACGAAGAGCTCGGCGACCTCTGGAAAGCCCTCATCGACCGTCCGGCCGACATCACCGAGACGATCGACTTTGCCGAAGAGCTGACAGCACGGGACGGCGAGATGTCGGGCCGGATCGATATGCAGAACGTCGCCGTCGTCGGCCACTCCTATGGTGGCTACACGGCACTCGCCGCGGCCGGAGCGCGCTTCGACCTCGAAGCGTTCAATGCGCGCTGTGATGATCTGCCCAAAGACGATCCATCTACCTTCCTCTGCATGTCGCTGGTTCCGAACGAAGCGAACATGTCGGCGAGAGCAGGTTTCGACGCGATGCCGGAGGGACTCTGGCCCGCGTTCGCGGATCCGCGAGTCACGGCGATCGTCCCGATGGCCGGCGACGCGTACCTCTTCGGCGAGGCTGGCCTGGCTGAGATCAACATCCCGATGATGGCGATGGGCGGCATGTCGGACTTCGGCACGCCCTACGACTGGGGCGCGAAGCCGGCCTACGAGTACGCTTCCAGCGAGCAGAAGTCACTCGTCGGCCTGGTCGGCGCCGAGCACATGATCTTCGCGACACCCTGCGATCGGCAGCCGTGGATGAACGACCATCCAGCGAACGCCCTACTACTTGCTACGATCGAAGTCTGGGACGCCAACCGCGCCAGAGTTTTGATCCATCACCTATCCACGGCATTCCTGCTTGACACGCTAAAGGCGACCCGGCCACTCACGCTGCATTACTGCCCGCCGCGGTCAGTTCCCCGGCATCGAATACACCACGACGATCCAGTAACGCCCGCGCTGCCGGTCACCCGCAACGGCCGGTCCGAGACAAGTCCTCCGGGCCGGCCGTTTTCATTCAGGGTCTGGTGTTCTATTACTTCTGAAATGATGGACAAAGGCGCTGTAGCCCTGATACGCACACATCCTCAGTTGTGGAGCGTCAATGGATACATCGCCACAACGTCGTCTTCGACCCGGAATCCAGATTATCTGAAAATCACCTCTAGATTCCTGGAATCCGTAAATCTACGGATGCGTGAGACGCCCACTATCTGTAACCTGCTTTCATATCGGTAAGGGAATTGACAAGTTTGCAGGGGCTGACATAGTCTGGTCTCAGACGAACAAATGGTGATCAACATCGATGAGGAGAGAGGTCCCAGCGACAGCAACGTCACTGGGACCCGAGGCAGCACGCGGATCAGATGCGACCGCTTCTACCTCCGTGAACGAAGTATAGCAACCGCCTCTGATTCTCAGCCTCCCTCAACTCATAACGAGATCCATCTCGCTCAAAGGCGGGTAAGTGGTTCGTTGCGGATTCCGAGGAGAGGTGAGAGGATGTCAGCCTACGCTGCAGTTCCGAATGACATCGGCGAACGCGTAACACCGCGCTACGCATCGGACACATTCGAGGAAGTGCGGGCGATCCTTGCGCCCGAGTATGACGCATTTTCCGACGAGCAGATCGAGATCATGCTCGAAAGCTCCGGCGTCTCCGCCGAGGAACTTGAGGGCCTCCTCAAGTCGCTCAAGAGCATCGGCCGTGCGGCGTTGCCGGTCGTCCGACAGATCGCGCCCACGGTCGCGCCAATTGTCGGAGGAGCTGTTGGGTCATTGATCGCGCCAGGTGTCGGAACCGCCATCGGCGCGCAACTCAGCAGGCTGGCGGGCCAGGCGATAGGCAGCGCCCCACAGCCCGGAAGACGGCAGCCACACACGCGCCGTCGTAGACGAACGCCGACCCGCAGGGCGGCGCGCCCGGTCCCAACTCAGGGTTCGCCTGCCGCTGCCCAACTGATGCAAACAATGTTTCGCCCTGAAGTTCTCCAGGCACTGCTGTCAATGATCATGGGCGGGGCTGGGAACTCCCGCCGCACGCAGGTCGGACGCACCTCGGTGCCGGTTGGCTCCGTCGCGAACATGCTCAGCGTGCTCGCCAGCCGGGCGGCGGCCGAGTCCAACATGATGGCTGATGACGTCGACGACGAGATTCCCGACTACCTGGTGGCGGAAGATGGGCAGTACCACGGCGATCCGATGTCCGCGGATGATCGCGCCGACGCGCTCTACGCTCTCTTACAGGAAGCCGCGTTGGTCGAAGCCCTCAACGGTGATGAGGACGAGGACTTCGAAGATGATGCCGAACTTGACGTAGAGAGCGACTTTGAAGACGACTGGCTCGATGACGTCGATGAGATGGCGGAAGACGAGGACGAGGCCTACTTCGCCCTGTTAGAGCTTGCGGACGATGAGGACGAGGTCTGGGAGGACGAAGATGACGAATGTGATACGGCTAGCGGCTCGAAGACCCTATGGCCGCGGCGCTGCAAATGCTCGGTGGCGGGGCAAGCTCCGAGGCCACCCAGTTGATGGAGCTCATCGCGCCCGACGCCGATCCGCGCACCCGGCTCATGCTCCAGCTTTTTTGGCGCCAGCAGGGGAGAGAGCAATGATGAAGACGAAGATCTGTGGACGGAAAGGAGGACTGATCGCACCGACCGTGCGTTGCGCCGCGCCCGCGAAGCAATAGTCACGTTGCGTGAGCAGAATCGACGCTTGCGGGAGGAGGCGCTGGCGCTGGCAGATATCCGGGACGCCCTGGCCCAAGCCCTTGGCGCTTGTCCCGCCTGTTCGGGACCCAGCACGACTGCGCTGACTGCGGCGGAACCGGCGCCGGCGATTTTGACCAGGATCTGTACGAAACGCTCGTCCAGCCGTACATCGCCAACGATGCCCAGCATGTCCAGCCGGTCGAACGTCCCCTCTTGGCCCTGGAATGATTCAGTCCGAGTTTAGGGAAAGGACCAATCCCGATCATGGTTGACAGTGCAGTGCTTGAAGGTTTGCTGCTCGAAGACGATGATGAGATGTTCGATGACTTCGACGAGGAGGACGACGAGGCGCTCGAAGATCTGGAAGACGCGCTCGAGAGTCTAGGGGAAGATGATGATGAATCCTACGCCGATCTGGCAGAGCGTCGGAGACGCAGGCGCCGCCGGGTTCGCCGGGCGCCCACCGCGCGCGGCCGCCAGCTCTACCGAAGCCGGCCCGCAAAGGGTCCGGTGACACAGGCTCAGCTCCAGGCCGCCCTGAATCGCGTCCGGTGGAGATCCGGCGCAATGCGACCGGGATCAAGACGCTCAACAGCAACGTCTCCTCGCTCACGACATCGGTCAACAGCGTTCGCGCCGAAAACACACGCCAGACTCGTAACATTCGCAAGCTGACCCAGGTCAATACCCGGCAATCCAAGGCAATCACGAACTTGAAGAAGGATCTCGAGTCGACCCGCCAGCAGCTGCTCGCACGGCCTCGTTGCTCTCGGGCGGGACGAAGACGCTGGGGTCACCCAGGCAGCGGACGCACCGTTCGCCGTCCGGCTCGCAAATCAGGGTTAAAGGAGGCGGCGATAGCCTGACCCAGCTGCCCCACTCTGGCGTTCAGCGGATCAAGCTCGAACGGAACCGGTGGCGGGATGGGACTCAATAACCCGCTCATGCTGCTGGTCTTTGCCGAAGCGTTCAAGTAGGCCGCCCTTGATCACTTGCGAGGCACATACATGAATTCGGAGGTTTGTCCACCATGAGTATGGGCTTTCTCACCGGCGTGCTGTTCGCGCGCCGCGCTGGACTCGAAGGCCAGGATGCGCTGGTATCCGGTGTCCTCGGCGACACATTTAATGCTGCGTCCCAACCGGTGGGGCTTATCCTTACCCAACAATTCACTCAACGGCGCGCTGATGCACAGCAGGCTCCGCCGGTTGTCGTCGGCGAAGCGCCAGGCCGAGGTAGCGGGATGGGTGCAACTGACCTGGCCGGCGACTTTCAGGTGATTCAAACCAGCATCATCGCGGCCATCGCCGCCTTCGATTCTCAAAAGGCGCTCGACGAGATCATCCTTGTCACAGACAACACCGAAGCGGAAGTTCGTAACCAGCGCCGCGACGGCGTCGACGATGCTTACAGATTCAGACACCTTGCTGACGCCGCTCATCAGCCCGCGAACGAGCAGGAGCTGGGACACATCGATCGTGCCCTCGGAAAGGCGATCAACGCCATCGGGGCCGACCCATTGAGGGCGCTGTCTGTGTACAAGGAAGCCGCGAGCTACGACGACGAGGTCGACAACGCGATCGACTTTTTCGCGGCCTATCCGGACACGCGCGCGCAGTTGGAAAAAGCGGCCAGGGCAGCCCTGAGTATAGGAATGTATAGCCATGATGAGGCTGAAAACGACGAAGATGAAGAACAAAACGCGGCGATCAGGCGGCTTCAGGAAGGGCATCGGCGCCAGCAAGAGCAAATACGGGAGATGCGCGCCGACATCACGGACTTAGTCACAGGGATCGAACAGGTTCTCGAGCGTCTGAAGTCAATCGAAAGCAAAGTGGACGGAAACCAACCGCCAGACGAGTAGAAGGACGGCGGTTGGCTAGTGCATCAATTGATCGGTACGGGCCATGGATCAGGGAAGGTCGCGGCCGCTTTATCCGATGGATGCCGCGCTCTGGGAGGCGCTGGAAGGCGACGCGGACGACGAGATCGAAGCTGTTATCCGGCTGCGTGATCCCGCCGTCGCGCCGCCCGAGGCGCGCATCATCACTCAGTTTGACAACATTGCTACCTGCCGGATTCATCGGAGAGACGTGCTCTCCGTCCATGCCAGCGAAGATGTGCTGAGTCTGAAGGCCGCCGAGCTGCTGAGCGCGGCTCTGGACATACCCGACGATAGTCTGTCGTTGTCTGGCAGTGCCGCGAGCCGGCGTCCGGCGGATTTGCCGGAGACGGGGCGCGGGTCGGTGGTCGGGTTCCTGGATTGGGGCTTTGACTTCGCCCATCCGGACTTCCGCCATCCGGATGGCTCGACGCGCCTCCTCGCCCTCTGGGACCAGCATCGAGAGTCAGGCGACCGGCCCAACAAGTATGGTTACGGCATCATCTATGGCCCCGACGAGATCAACGCCGCGCTTGAGACCCAAGACCCCTACGCCACCCTTGGCTCTCATCCGGCCGATGGCGATCCAAGCGCGACCGGTTCGCATGGCTCGCACGTTGCCGGCATCGCCACAGGTAACGGCCGGGGGTCAGGCGTCAGCGGCGTCGCTCCCGAGGCGGATATTGTCTTCGTCGACATCGACACACGCTACCAGACTCGCGACCGGGCGAATCTGGGTGATTCGGTCACGGTGCTCGAAGCGATCGACTTCATCTTTGGTGTCGCGGGGGATCGACCGTGCGTGATCAATGGCAGTCTTGGAAGCACCGGCGGGAGCCACGACGCGACGGCATTGGCGGTCCAGGGATTCGACGCCGCGCTCACGGCAAAGCCGAATCGCGCCATCTGTCTCAGCGCCGGCAACTATCGCGCCGGGCGGATGCATGCTTCGGCTACCCTCTGGCCCGGCGAACGGCAGCGCTTCGGGTGGGAAACTTCAGAAGCCGACCAGACGCCGAATGAGCTGGAGGCGTGGTATTCGAGCCATGACACTCTCGATGTCACGCTCATCTCGCCGGATGAAACCTATCGCGAGCGGGTCAAACTCAACGAACGCGCGGCGGTGGTGATCGACGGGCGGACGGTCGGGCGAATCTACCATCGCGCCTACGAACCAAACACAGGAGATCATCACATCAACATTTTTCTCCAGCCGGGAGCGCCAGCCGGGATATGGGAAGTCGCGCTCGATGGCCGGGACATTGTCGATGGCCGGGTTCATCTCTGGCTCGAACGAGATTCGACGCTTCGCAATAGCCAGTCCCGTTTCCACCCGGACGACGCCGACCCGCTTTCAACAACCGGGACGATCTGCAATGGATACCGGACAATCGCCGTAGGCGCTTTTGATCCTTCGAGCCGGAATCGCGAACTTGCAACCTTCAGCAGCGTTGGACCAACGCGGGAGGGACGCAACAAACCGGACCTGGTGGCGCCAGGTGTTGGAATTCTGTCGACTCGCTCCGCTCATCGCGATCCATTTCATACGACGCCCCGGCTCGTACGGAAGTCGGGCACAAGCATGGCGACGCCGCATGTGACCGGGACGGTTGCCTTGATGTTCGAGGCGGCGAAGCGGCCCTTGCCCATCCAGGAGTTGCGCCGCCACCTCCTCCGAGCGGCTGATCCGGCGGAGGCTCGGGATGCCGAAACCAAGCGAGGTCTCGGGCGCGGCTATCTCAACACCCGGCGCGCTGTCGAGGCCGTAAGGCCAGCAGCCGGGGCATCCGAAACGACCGGCGGCGCAATCGAAGCGCGGCAACCCCAGCTTGTCGCAGCAGCACCCGGCGCCTGCCTCGGAGCGGCCGGACAGGAGGAGATCATGGAACCTAAGCGGCATGGACACATCTACGAAGACGCTCCGGAGGCTGACTCATATGGTGAATCCAGCGACGATGCTGGTGAGGCCACGAGCTGGCAGCCAGCGCCCGGAGTACTTTCGATCGCGGAACCAGCGGTGTCCTGGGCTGAATTCGAGGAGCAGGTCGCCGAGCTTGATTACGAGCGAGGAAACGGCAATGGCGCGACGGCGGTGGTGGCCTTACCTGACACGGCGTCCGTGTTCGAGGTTGCCGAGCAGCGACGCGCCTTTAACACCAGCCCCTCGCACTGGTTCCTGACGCAATCGGAGATAGTCCGCGCGCGCGGTGGGCATCCCCGCTCCCTCGCCGTCTCGACCAGTCAGAATCGCGTTGTACCGCTCATCGATGGCGAAGAGATGATGCGCGCGCTGCATGATGATGTGAACCGGACCAGACAGGGTGACTTCATCCACTTTACCGCGTGGAGAATGGACCGGAAACTCGAGATGATCGCCCGGCGGCCAGCCAGCCGCGTCCAGCAGGTCTGGACCAGCGCCATTCGCCGCGGCGTGACATCGCGCACGTTGCTCTGGCGGCCGCCGCCGGTTGGCGGTGGGAGCGGCGGGAGTGGAGGTTTGAACGCAAACCTGGTTCAGAACCGTGAAAGCGCCGCATTTTTGAACCGGGCCGGGGGAACAGCCGTTCTGGACGCGCGCACCCCATTCGCTGGATCACACCATCAGAAGTCCGCGATCGTTCAGGTCGCAGGAGAGGCGATCGCCTACTGTGGCGGCATCGATCTGGCCGCAGACCGCTGGGACTCGCGTCGCCATGATAGCCCTGCCGGTAGGCGTAAGGAATCCTGGGATGGCTGGCACGACGTCCACTCTCGGATTCGGGGGCCGGCGGCTCTCGACATCGAGCGTAACTTTCGCGATCGCTGGAACGACCGGACGATGCCGACGCTGATCCCGAGACCAACGCTCGCGCCACGCCGCATCACCTCCAGCCTTCCCCGGGTTGCTCGTTCACCGGGAACGCACCATGTCCAAGTTCTCCGAACCTATGCCTGCGTATCCGGCCAGTATCCGAGTTTTGCACCTCGGGGAGAGGGGACCTGTCTCGCTGGTTACCTGAAGGCAATCTCCCGTGCCCGCGAGTACATCTATATCGAGGAACAGTACCTTGTCTCAGACGAGCTTTCACGGGCGTTGGCTCGCGCGTTGTCGCGCATTCGCAAGTTGGTCATCCTGGTGCCACCGCGCACCGACGGCTTTCCCAAATCCGCGTTCAACTTTCACCAGCGTCAATTTATCGACCGGCTGCGTCGGGTCGCGCCTGGCAAGGTACACGTCTTTCACCCCGTTCAGCCAACGAGCGGCAATCCGATCTACGTCCACTCGAAATTGATGATCGTCGACGATGTCTATGCGGTCATCGGGACCTCGAACATCAATCGCAGGAGCATGACCTATGACACTGAAATCTCGATTGCCGTCGTGGACGCGGAAGTAGTCGGCGGGGTCTGTCGATTCGCGCGGGATCTGCGGCGAAATCTCTGGGGCGAACATCTGGGAATGAGCCCGAGCGATCCTCGCATCGCGGATCCGGTGGCAGCCGTGGCGGAATGGGAACGGCAAGCGCGCACTGGAAGGAGTCGCG
This sequence comes from Thermomicrobiales bacterium, assembly GCA_041390865.1. GTDB lineage: Bacteria > Chloroflexota > Chloroflexia > Thermomicrobiales > CFX8 > JAUIIK01. The sequence goes on along the minus strand of JAWKPC010000012.1, from coordinate 15,443 downwards.
TCCGGCGCCACGTTACTCCCGCTTCCTCGCCCTCGCGAGCGAGCCAGGGAACATTCAATCGCATCTCCGATCCAGATGGGCGCTGTTCTGGCACGCCACCTCCCACACCGTCGTCCGGTAGCCGGTCCATTCTCGCCGCATTGCGCGAGCGTTGCTGGGCGGAGGCCGTCCGTCTCGCGATCAGAGGCGGTGAACGCAACGAGAACCAGTTATCCAATATGATCTTCTACGCCCGGCATCCCGAGCTCCCGCCCGGCTATCAGATCAAAACTCACGAGCGCGAGTATGCGCGCGAATGGCTGCAGGTTCGCGACACCATCGTTCGACCAGCATTGCGCCAGTCGCTCAGCTAGTTCCGGAGTTCGGAAATGATGAGTGCCGATAAAGACGATAACCGTTCGCTCTTCACCGGCAATGTGTTCGGAAACGGTTGTCGATTCAGAACGGGAGAGCAATCATGAGCGGGACCGTTTCTACAGAGGTCTTGAACGAAGACCGGGAGACTGGCTGGATGGCCGGGCTTGTACCCGATTCAGCGAACTGGATTCTCGATGCCGTCGATGAAGCCATTAGCAGTGACAATTACGCGGAAGGGCCGGACGGGATGCTTGAGCTCGCGTTCGAGCTTGCCGCGTATCCCAGGAGCACGAGCGCCTCACCGGCGCACCTGTTCGACACCTGACCTCTGAAGAAGGTTCGAGCGGCGCGCTGATGTGACGATGGTATCGAGGTGCTTGCAATGCCCGGAGATCGGCTAAGCGACTTCAGCGCCCGGCACGCTCATCCTCGAGCGCGCACTGGGAGGATCGCTGGCCACCGCCTACCTGGTCGCCTCGTCAGCGCCGTGGTCGTGACGTCGCTCTCGGCCGAGCAACGGCTGCATGGTGAGGCGATGGTATCTACGCTCAAGGTCATTCGGAGCTGGCCGACGCCAATTCACCTCGAGGATGAGGCGCTGCTAAAGATCGCCGACGATCCGGCCGTTTATTGCCGGACAAATTGCTGTTACCAGTTCGATCTCGATGCCATCGTAACTCCGATCGAAGATGAGCAAGAAGACGTGCTGGACTTTGAGCCTGAAGTTAGCATTGCGGAAGTGGTCGATCCGCAAGCCGTCCGGCGAGAAGCCGTCCGCCTAGCGCAGAGAGAGCGTCGCCGCTGGGTTGGGGAAGACGGAAACCAGTCCCGATATGACGCCGGTGCTTCAGGAGTACTACCGCGTCGGGGTCGGACGCCGGATTCCTGCCGCCAAGCTCCAGGATTCCGGCTGGCAGCGGACATCCTGGGCGCCGTCTTCATCTCCTGGTTGATGAGAACGGCTGGTGCCGAAGGCACGTTCCGCTATTCCAGCGCCCATCAGCAATACATTGCGGCGGCGAAACGCAATCGCCTGCGATCGACCGCGGCAATCCATTCTGGGCGTATCGGGTGAGCGAGGTCGCGCCGGAGATTGGAGACCTGGTCTGCACGGCGAGAGCCGACAGTGGCGCAACCTATGACAACATCGACGGTCCAGGTCATCGCGCCACCACTGCGACATCGTTACCGCGCGATCGGCTGGCGGTCTGCAGGTCATTGGCGGCAGCGTCGGCAACCGGGTCGCGCGTAAGACGTTGACAACGGACGCCAGTGGGCACATTTCGCTGGCCGGACGCCAACGGCATTACTTCGCAGTGATCCGCATCGGGGACGCGGCCGCATTTAGCAGGAGAGGTACATCCGGGGGCCGCGTCGCGTCGTCATCCCGGGCGGTACTGGACGCGCTGCGCGCTGGTCTCTGGCGGGACGCCGTCCGGATTGCTATACAAGCAGGCCAGCGAGACGAGAACATGCTCACCAATATGATCTTCTATACCCGCCACCCGGAATTACCGGCGGGGTATCGGATCAAGTCGAATGAACGTGAATTAGCGCGGGATTGGCTCGAGATCCGCGATTCAATTGTTCGTCCCATGCTTCGCCAATGACCGTGCACGCCCGGCCATAACGCGGCGCTTTCAGTTCGGGTGAATTGAATGGTTGGCAAGACTTCTCCAGTTGACTAGTTCAGGGCGTTGCCGACGCCGACGCCAGGAACAGATAGAAGTCCACGACCGCTTTGGTTGTCTCGGTGCAGCGGCGCCGTTTGCCGTAGCCGTTCATCCACGACTGCGTGCGTTCGACCACCCAGCGCATCCCCACCCGCAGCGGAGCCGGCAGCCCCTTGCGGGCAATGGCTCCCGTGAAGCCCAATGCGTTGAGCGGTACGCGGGTCACGCCACTTAAGAATGATTAAGGCTCAGGTGGCGGGAGCGTACAAGACCCGTTGCCGGAGCAGTTCGAACCCAGCTCGGCCATGACTGCTTTGGTAGATCGCGCCACGACGCCCGCATCTGCCGGCTCATCCGTATTCAACTCGAAGGTCTGCAGGCGTGCTTGATACAGATTTCCATGGGAAAGTGGATAGCGAGCCACATCGGCTCGCCTGACCAGATTGTGACCAGATCGAAGCACTCAAGCGATTCGTCAATTCTAGTGAGGCGGATTTGCTGATGTACACAGGAAAACTCGGGAGCCGGCGAAGGGATTCGAACCCATAACCTGCTGTTTACAAAACAGCTGCTCTGCCGTTGAGCTACGCCGGCATGATGATGAAAAGTATAGCAGCGGTCGGGAATTCGGGGCCCATTCCCGCAAACGATGAAGCTTCTTCGTACTCACGTCGAACGCCACTGACCGGAGCTCGCAGCAAGAATGAAATCAGGCGGCTCTAGAAGCCGCCTGACAACCACCTGCATTGAATCGAGCGACTATGCCTGGACGCGAGCGATGATCGCGTCGGCCATGCCCGAGGTGCCGGCCGCCTTGGACGGGTCGCGGTCCTGGCGCAGATCGTAGGTGATCTGCTCCCCCTCGGCGATGACGGCAGCAACGGCGTCCTCGACCTTCCTGGCGGCTTCCTGCTCCCCGAGATGACGGAGCATCATGACGCCGGTGAGAATCATCGCTGTCGGATTCGCCTCGTTCTTGCCGGCGTGTGAAGGCGCGCTGCCGTGGATCGCCTCGAAGACGGCCTCCTCCGCGCCGATGTTCGCCCCGGGAGCGACACCGAGCCCGCCGATCATCCCGGACGTCAGATCACTCACGACGTCGCCGTACAGATTCGGCATCACCAGCACGTCGTAGTCTTCAGGGCGCTGCATCAGCTGCATGCACATGTTATCGATGATGCGGTCGTTGAACTCGATGTCCGGGTAATCTTTAGCAACCTCCTGAGCGACGTGCAGAAATAGGCCGTCGCTGAACTTCATGATGTTGGCCTTGTGGACCGCCGTCACCAGCTTGCGGTCGTTCTGCCTGGCATACTCGAACGCAAACCGGACAATGCGCTCGGAGTTCTCGGGCGTGATCGACTTGATCGAGATCGCGGCGGTGTCGGAGACCGGCCGGTCGGCGTACTCGTTGATCTTGTTGATAATGTCGTGCGCTTCGTCGGTGCCCGTGTCGAACTCGATTCCGGCGTAGAGGTCTTCCATGTTCTCGCGGACGATGACGAGGTCGACGTGGTCGAAAACGGAACGGACGCCCTTGAACGTCTTCGACGGCCGGAGATTGGCGTAGAGATCAAGCTCCTGCCGCAGCGCGACGTTGATGCTCCGGAAACCGGACCCAACCGGGGTAGTCAGTGGCCCCTTGATCGCAACCTTGTTCGCCCGGATCGAATCGAGGACCTCGTCAGGGAGCAGGTCACCCTTCTCCTCGTACGCCGTCAATCCCGCGATCTGAACGTCCCAGTCGAAGTCGATGCCGGTCGCATCAAGCACGCGGCGGGTCGCCTCGGAAACCTCCGGGCCGATGCCGTCCCCGGGAATCAACGTGATCTTGTACGCCATCTTTTTCGCTTTCCTTAGCATGCACAATAGTTCGGCGATTCTAGGGAGGCCTCGCCAATGGTGTCAACATCCGGCAGTGGCCGTACAATCGAGGCATGATGAGCAGCCGCAGTTTCGCAGACCGCTACCGCGCAATCGCCCGGCCCCAGGTCGAAACCCGGACCGAGCCGACGCCCGAGCCGGACTGGCCGGTGCCTGAGGGCGGTGTCGTCCTCGACGGCGAGATCGGTTCGACGATCATGTTCGATCGACTCTACCGGGGATTCGAGATCGAAACGGCCCGCGAGCTGATCGCGCGCGCCGAGCGGCTGCCGGCGGAAGCCCGTATCTACATCGACACGGAAACGACCGGTCTTTCCGGAGGCACCGGGACGTATGCATTCCTGATCGGCCTCGGCTGGTTCGAGCCTTCCGGGTTCAGGGTGCGCCAGTATTTCATGCGCCATCCCGGCGAGGAGATCGCACTCCTCGGATATGTCGCCCGGCACATCAACGAATTCGACGGATTGACGACGTTCAACGGCCGCAGCTTCGACATGCCGCTCATCGAAACGCGGTTCCGGATGCACCGGCTCGAATATGCCGCCCCGGGCGATCACCTCGACCTTCTCCATCCAGCCCGCTCGATCTGGAAGCATCGTCTGGAAAGCTGCTCGCTCGGGACGCTGGAACAGGAAATCCTCGGTGTCGTCCGGGAATCCGACGCGCCTGGTTGGCTGATTCCGAGCATCTACTTCAACTATCTTCGCACCCGAGCGGTCCACGATCTCGGTCCAGTGATCGAGCACAACCGCCACGACATTTGTGTCGCTGGCCCGGCTGACCGGGCTCGTCGGCGCGCATCTGGCCGGACTGGACATCGACTCGCATCCTGCCGACCGGCTGGCGGCGCTGCTGGCCCGGTTGCGTGCCGGCGACGACCGGGCAACCGCACTTCCTGGACGGTTGGCGGCATCCGGCCGTTCCCGCTTCACTCCGGTTCATCGCATTTCGCGAAGCCATCCTCCAGGTCAAACGGGCCGGCGATCTTGGATAGTTCGTTGATGTCCTCGATGAGGCGCTCCTCGATCCGATCCGGGACGTCCGGCTCTTTGCCGCCGAGGAGCTAGCGAAGTATTACGAGCATGCATGCCGGGACTACGCGATGGCGCTCTCCTCGATTTCTCTCAAAGCATGGATAGTGGCTGCGCTGGCCAGGGATGGAAGTCGCTCGCGGCGTTCTCCCCACCGTATCAATCGATTAGAAGGAAAAAGTGAGCCGCGCTTGAGTACCGGTAACCGCCAGGTAGCAGGTCCCGTCGTGCTGGTGGATTCTGATGGATGGGGTCTCGAGCCTCCATCGCCGGGCAATGCCGTCGATCTGGCGAGCACGCCGACGTTCGACGAGATCTGTCGATCTGCCCTCATACCGAGCTGATCGCCAGCGGCGTCGATGTCGGCCTCCGTCCCGGACAGATCGGGAACTCGGAGGTGGGACATCTCAACATCGGCGCTGGTTTCGTCGTCATCCAGGCCATCCGCCAGATCGACGTCGCGATTGAAGACGGCAGTTTCTTCCAGAACGACGCGCTGCTCAAGGCAGTGAGAAACGCGAAGTCGCGTAATCGGCCGCTGCACCTGATCGGACTCCTTTCCGACGGCGGGGTTCACTCCCACATCGATCACCTCCAGGCATTGCTCGATCTTGCGCATCGGGAGGAACTGCGCGATGTTGCGATCCATGCATTTCTGGATGGACGCGACACGTCGCCGACCGGTGGGGCGGAATACCTCCGACAGGTGGAAAAGCACGCCTCGGAGCTCGGTGTCGGGCGGGTCGCCTCGATCATCGGCCGCTATTACGCCATGGACCGGGACCACCGCTGGCAGCGGACCCGGCGGGCATTCGATCTGCTGGTCCACGGAAAGGGAGAGCATGTCAACAGTGCTGTGGCCGGGGTTGTCGAGAAGTACACCGAAGAGATCACCGACGAGTTCATGGAGCCGCTCGTCGTCGGCGAGAAAGCGACGACGATCAGCAAGAACGACAGCGTCATCTTCTTCGATTTCCGGTCCGACCGGGCACGACAGATCACCCAGGCGCTCAACGGACCCGAGATCGACGGTGCGGACTTCTCGGACCGGCCCGAGAATCTGACCTTCGTCGGACTACTGCCCTACGCGAGTTTCCTGGACATTGATTCGGCCTTCGAACCAGTGACGGTACGCGAACCGCTGGCAAGCGTCGTCTCCGAAGCCGGCCTTCGTCAGTTCCATACCGCCGAGACGGAGAAATACGCCCACGTCACCTACTTCATCAATGGTGGCCGCGAGGAACCGTTCCCCGGTGAGGAGCGCCGGATGGTCCAGTCGCCCGAGGTCGCGACCTATGACCTGCAGCCGGCCATGAGCGCCGATGGAGTGGCTGACGGCGCCGTCGAGGCGATCAGGAGCGGCGACTTCGATTTCGTCGTGATCAACTTCGCGAATCCGGATATGGTTGGACATACCGGATTCCTGGACGCGGCGATCCAGGCTTGCGAGACGGTCGATTTCCAGCTCTCGCGGGTGCTCGGCGCAATACGGGCGACCCACGGCGCGGCACTGATCATTGCCGACCACGGCAACGCCGAGCAGATGTTCGTCCCTGGAACGACCAACCCGATGACCGCCCACACGACGAACCCGGTGCCATGCGTCCTGGTGAACGATAATCGCGAGGGGGTCACCCTCCGCCCCGGCGGCAGGCTCGCCGATATCGCGCCGACACTCCTCTATTTGCTGGGCATCACGCCACCAGCAAGCATGACCGGAACGTCCCTGATCGAGGCCACCGGCGGCTGACGCCCTCGCGCCATATGGCGCGACTCTAACGGGATTCGGCCCGCCCCTTCAGGCCACTCGCAAACTTGTCGAAGGTGGGCTGAAGATCGGGAATCGAGCGGCCGATCAACGGCAACAGCGGCCCGGTGAACTCCTCGCGCATGTGAAATCGCGTCTTGGCGCCACTTGGTAGTCAGGCTGAATGTCCGGCGACCCTTGAACAGTCCCAGCGGCATCCCGCTCTCCCAGGTCATCCTGCGGGATGGCTCGAGTTCAACGACTTTGACCGGGAACGCCCGTCCTGACGCGGCTTCGGAATAGACCCTGATCGTGCTCCCCGGCGCTATCGCGCCTTCGAATTTCTCGACGCCTGATTCCCAGGACGTATAGTTCGGCCCGTCGACCAGCACCGCCCAGACATCCTCCGCCGGCGCGTCGATCTCAGCACTCGACTCGTATGCCCTCATGACCGCCCACCTCCACGAGCAACGGACGCCGGCACGGCCGGCGCGGCTTGCCGTGCGTTTCCAGACTTCAAATTGCGCTACATCGTGATCGTACACTGTGACGGCACGCCACGTCACGAGCAGCAACACGCGGGGTGGCTAGAACGCCTGCTGTCCGGCAGCTATCCGCAGCCCTCGGTTTGCTCGCGGCTGGCCTAGAGATTGAACGCGGAGCGGCCGGGATAGATCGCGGAATCGCCGAGTTCTTCTTCAATTCGCAGCAACTGGTTGTACTTCTCGACCCGGTCCATCCGCGACGGCGCCCCGGTCTTGATCTGCCGGGCGCCCGTGGCAACCACAAGATCAGCGATGAACGAGTCGGCCGTCTCTCCCGATCGATGCGAGATCACCGAGGCGAAGCCGTTGCGCCGCGCCAGATCGATCGCATCGAGAGACTCGGTCAACGTGCCGATCTGATTGACCTTGATCAGAATCGCGTTTCCGGCCTTCTCGTCAATGCTCCGCTGCAGTCGGTCGACGTTGGTCACGAGCAGGTCGTCACCGACGAGCTGGACGCGGTCGCCCATCCGCTCTGTCATCGCCGTCCAGCCCGCCCAGTCATCCTCGGCAAGCCCATCTTCGATCGAGATGATCGGGAAGCGGTCCACCGCCTCGGCATACCAGTCGATCAGCTCCGCCGACGAGAACGATGTTCCTTCGCCTTTCAGCGTATAGATGCCATCCTCGTAGAACTCGGTCGAAGCCGGGTCGAGCGCGATCTGGATCTGATCGCCAAGCTGGTACCCGGCCTTCTCGATCGCCGCCGAGATCAGCTCGAGCGCTTCGATGTTGGACCCAAGGCTCGGGGCATAGCCGCCCTCATCGCCGACTGCCGTGCTGTAGCCGCTGTCCGCCAGTGTGGACTTCAAGGTGTGGAAAATCTCCGCCGACCAGCGTATGCCCTCACGGAACGACGGCGCGGCAATCGGCATGACCATGAATTCCTGCATGTCGACGGTCGATCCGAAGGCGTGCGCCCCGCCGTTGAGGATGTTGCACATCGGCACAGGCAGCGTCGTCGCCGCCGGCCCGCCAAGATACCGGTAGAGCGGAAGCCCTGCTGACGCAGCCGCGGCCCTCGCCGCCGCCAGCGACACGCCGAGCACAGCGTTCGCGCCGAGATTCGCCTTTGACGCGGTCCCATCGAGCGCGATCATGCGCTCGTCCAGCGCCCGCTGGTTGAACGGGCTACGGCCTACCAGCTCCGGGGCGATCCTGGAGTTGATGTTCTCGACAGCCTGCCGAACGCCCTTCCCGCCATACCGATCATCGCCGTCGCGGAGCTCCAGCGCCTCGTGGGCGCCGGTCGAAGCACCGGACGGGACGGCGGCCCGGCCGGCGTGACCGTCATCGAGAATGACATCAACCTCGATTGTCGGGTTGCCGCGCGAATCGAGAATCTCGCGGCCCCGGATTCCGGCGATGCGAGCGTCAAGAATAGCCATGGTTCGTCCTCACTTGTCTGTATCCACGGATTTCATCGGCGAATAGCCCTGCTATACTCTCGCCAATAATAGAACGGCGTCGACGGAGACAGGCCCGCTTTCCTCGCCCCAGAGAGATATCGCAGCTTGCTGGAAGCGATATCGAAGAGACCCGGGCATTCACTCCCGAGCCGACCGGTGAACGATCGATTGATTCAGTAGCTGGTTCCGGGCGCTTCCCGTTATCAGGCAGTGATCAGCCCGTTGAATTTCTCTATCTCCGCTGATCAACAGAGTGCGGCCGCGATGTGCGCGGCCGAACCAGGGTGGTAACGCGTGGCGCCCCTCGTCCCTGAACGAGGGGCGTTTCTATTTGACATCGAATTCAGGGAGGACTCCAGATGAATGCAACATCGCCGACGGCGAGTGAGTTACGCGATCAGGCGCTGGCGAGCTTGAAGCTCGCGAGTAATCAAGACGAGCTCTCTACGTGGCACAGCGAGGTGCTCGGACGCCAGGGATCGCTCAGCCAGGCTCTGCGCAGCATCGGACAACTCCCGAAAGAGGAGCGTCCCGGCGCGGGTCAGGCTCTCAACGTCTTGCGCCAGGAGCTCGAAGAGGCCTTCACGGCGCGCCAGGATAGCGTTCGGTCCGAGGCACTCGACGAGCGTCTCGTTCAGGAACGAGTCGACGTCACCCTGCCGGGCCGCAAACAGCCCGCCGGCGGGCTCCATCCATTGACCCAGATGCAGCGCGAGGCGATGGACGTCTTCGCCCATCTCGGCTTCCAGGTTGTTGAGGGTCCCGAGGTCGAATTCGGACGCTACAGCTTCGACATGCTGAACATTCCCAAGGACCATCCCGCACGCGATGTCTGGGACACGATCTTCATCGAGTCCGACAACGAAGAGATAACCCTTCGGCCTCACACCTCGCCGATGCAGGTGCGCACGATGCTCTCCCAGGATCCGCCGGTGCGCGTCATCGTTCCGGGACGCTGCTACCGATACGAAGCCCAGGACGCGACCCACGAGTGGCACTTCCAGCAGATCGAGGGCCTCGCCGTCGACAAGCACATCACGATGGCCGATCTGAAGGGCACGCTTGCCGAGTTCGCTCGCCAGATCTTCGGCGCGGCCCGGAAAGTCCGGTTCCGCTGCGACTACTTCCCCTTCGTCGAACCCGGCGTCGATCTGTCGATCGACTGCCCGTTCTGCGACGGCAAGGGATGCCGCGTTTGTAGCGGCACCGGCTGGATCGAGATTCTCGGCGCGGGCATGGTCCATCCGAACGTTCTGGCCTGGGCGGGTTACGATCCGGAGATTTACAGCGGCTGGGCATTCGGAATGGGTATCGACCGGCTGACGATGCTCCGCTACGGCATCAACGACATCCGTAGCTTCTACCAGAACGACCTGCGCTTCCTGCGTCAGTTTCAGCGTGCGCGGCTCTAGGAGGTTTCGATGAAAGTTCCCGTCAAGTGGTTGAAAGAGTTCGTCAAGACCGACCTGAGCGCCGAGGAGATCGCCCGGCGGATGACGATGGCTGGTCTCGAGGCCGAGAACATCGAACGCATCGGCGAGACATGGGACAACGTCTACGTCGGCGAGGTCGTCAGCGTCGATCCACATCCCAACGCGGACAGGCTGACGCTCCCGCGCGTCGTCGCCGGGGAGCATGAGATCACGGTCGTCACCGGCGCGCCCAACATCGCCGAAGGGCAAAAAGTCGTCCTCGCTCTCGCCGGTGCCCGGCTGATCGACGCCTACGCCGACGAGTTCAAATACCGGACCCTCAAGCCAAGCAAGATCCGTGGCGTCGAGTCCGCAGGCATGGTCTGCTCCGAGAAAGAGCTGGGCCTGTCCGACGAGCACGAGGGGATTCTCGTACTCGACGATGACGCGCCGGTCGGCGCCCCGCTGGCGGACTATCTCGGTGATCAGGTCATCGAGTTCGAGATCACTCCAAACCTCGTCCACGCCTTCTCAGTCGTCGGGATTGCCCGCGAGCTGGCCGCTATCCTCGGTCAGGATGTGATCGAACCAGCCCTTGCCGACCTGTCAAGCCTGGAGCGCCGGGATGACAGAGTAACTATCGACGCGCCCGACCACTGCGGTCGGTTCACCTACACGATGTTCGAAAATGTCACGATCGAGCCGTCCCCCGGATGGCTGCAGCGGCGGCTTATCGCCGCCGAGCTCCGACCGATCAATAACTACGTCGACATCTCCAACTACATCATGCTCGAACTGGGCCACCCGACTCACCCGTTCGACGCCGACAAGCTCGCGAGCGACGAGATCATCGTTCGCCTTGCCGAACCCGGCGAGACGATCATGACGATCGACCATGTCGACCGCGAGCTCGACGGCGAGTCACTGGTCATTGCGGACCGAGATCGGGCCGTCGCGATCGCCGGGATCATGGGCGGCGTCGACACCGAGGTATCGGACGAGACCAATCGCGTGCTTCTCGAATCGGCATGGTTCGAGTCGAAGTCGATTCGACGCACGAGCCGGCAGTTGCGGCTGAGCTCGGACGCCAGCGCCCGTTTCGGGCGCGACATCGACCCGAACGGCGCGTCCGTCGCTGCCCAGCGGTACGCTGAACTGGTGCAGCAGGTAGACCCAGGGGCGCGGATGATCGCGTTCGCCGACCAGTTCCTCCGGCCGCGCCAGCGCCGCCAGGTCTCGATGAAGTACTCCGAGATCGAACGGCTGCTCGGCATGACCGTGCCGGTCGAGCGGGTTACCGAGATCCTTCAGCGGCTGGATCTGGAACCCAGCGTCGAAGAGATCAACGGCGAGTCCGTCATCGTCGCCAGCGTCCCGACCTACCGCAATGACATCAACATTGCCGCGGACCTTGTCGAGGAAGTAATCCGCATCCACGGCTACGAACACATTCCGGAAACGCAGATCACCGGGACGTCCGTTCCCGTCTCACGGGCGCCGGAGCGATTGACCGACCAGATCGCCCAGAACGCCCTGGTCGAAGCCGGGCTCTTCCAGGTCCAGACCTACACGATGATCAGCGATGACGACCTCCTGGCGCTCTCACCGAACGGCGATGGGGTCCCGGAGGTGCTCGGCGGCTACTCCCGTCCGGAGCAAACCTATGTCCGGGCATCCAACCCGCTGAGATCCGACTGGGTCCTGATGCGCCCGACGATGCTCCCGTCGATCCTCAAGATCGTCAGCGAAAATCTGAAGTTCAGCGAGAGCGTCCGGGTCTTCGAGACCGCCCGCACCTACCAGCCGGAGGGGCTCGACAATCTGCCCGACGAGCGGCGTGCCGTGACGATTGTGATGTCAGGCGCGCGGGAGCCGTTCAGCATCTACGCCAACGAGAGCGACGCGATCGACTACTTCGACATCAAGGGCGTGGTCGAGCACCTGCTGACCCGGCTTGGCGGCGCGGACGCGACCTTTGCCGCGGTCGAGCACCCATCCCTGCATCCCGGCCGATCTGCCGCAATCGACCTCGACGGTCTCCAGATCGGGGTCCTCGGCGAGCTCCATCCTCGCGTCGCCGCGCACTTCGGCATCGACTCGCGGGTGGCCGTCGCCGAGATCGACCTCGAAGCCTTCGCCGAGAATCTGAACGCGCCCTGGAACGTGACGCCGGTCGGACGATACCAGCCGATCCAGCAGGACTTCGCCATCGTCGTGGACGAGGACGTCGCCGCCGCCCAGGTCGAATCCGCGATTCGCTCCGGTGCGGGGCCTCTGGCAACGGACGTCACGCTGTTCGATGTCTATCGAGGCGAGAACGTATCGGCAGGGACCAAGAGCATGGCCTATCGCGTCACCTTCTCCGCTCCGGACCGCCAGCCGGCCGAGCAAGAGATCGAGCGGGCGCGCGACCGGATCGGAAAATCCATCAGCCGTGAGGTTGGCGGGACTCTGCGAACGTAGCAAACTAATCGAGGAGTTGGCGTTAGCCAGTCTGACAAAGGAGTAATCATCGACCGTTCAACGACAGCCGGCCTCAGCCAGCCGGTCGACAGACCACGAGGCACCTACGACCGGCTACCGGATGACTGGGAGCCGCTGCGCCGGCTCGAAGACGAGTTGTCCCGGCTCGTTGCCCGGCACGGCTACCGCCGGATGGACACGCCGGTCATCGAGCATGCCGAGCTGTTCGCCCGGAAGCTCGGAGGCGAGCGGCTCGCGCAGACCTATCAGTTCAGTTTTCGCGGCCGGGATCTGGCCCTGAGGCCGGAGCACACGGCATCGGTCATGCGCGCCTTCGTCGATACGATGCAGTCGGACCCGCTGCCGGTTCGTCTGAGCTACGGCGGACCTGTCTTTCGCTACGAGAGCCCCCAGGCAGGGCGTTCCCGGCAATTCTTCGAGTTCGGCTGCGAGTTGATCGGTGTTGACGGTCTGCTGGCCGATGCCGAGACGATCCTGCTGGCGCTGTCCTGCGTACGAGCCGCAGGAGTCGAGCAGCCAACGCTTGTCCTCGGCCATATCGGGGTCGTCCTCGGATTTCTCGATCAACTCTCACTCGACCACCGTACCCAGGACTGGTTGATATGGAGCATGGAGCGAATCCGCCGGGGCGAAGCCGACGCGACGGTGATCCCATCCCACCTGATCCCGGAGAGCGATGGCCTGACCGAATCCGTGTCGATCGACTCTCTGGATCGCACGGCCGTCGTCGAGCTGTTGCGCCAGTCCGGCGTCGACTTCGAGTCCGGCTCCCGGACCGCCGAGGAGATCGTCGATGGACTGTTCGACAAGGGCCGGCGCGGTGCCGACCGCACCGTGCTCGAAGGCGCCGTCGCGTTCGTCGAGGCGCTCATCCAGGCTGCCGGTCCGCCCGAGTCGTCTATTCCTCGACTCCGGGAACTCGTCCAGCAGCGCAACCTCGACACCGGACCGATCGACGAGCTGAGCGAGGTGACGCGCATCGTCGAGGCATCCGGATTCGAAGCCGCGAACATCCGGATCGACCTCGGCCTTGGCCGGGGCCTACGGTATTACACCGGCATGCTATTCGAAGTTTACGCCGGCCCCGACGCAGGGCTCCAGATCGCCGGAGGAGGGCGCTATGACGACCTTGCACGCCAGCTTGGCGCAAGGAACCAGGTGCCCTCAGGCGGATTCTCGATCGGCCTCGATCGGCTGCTGTTTTCCGGCAATCTGCCGGATAGCCCGGACACTGAACACCGGATACTCGTTCTTCCCGGAGAAGACGCCGCGACGACCTTCCAGTTCGCGTCCGAGCTGCGAGAGGAAGGCTGGCGGGCAGTCATCGACACACGTGGCCGGAGCGAGAATTCCGCGCGCCGCTGGGCCACCCGGAACGGGTACGAGGCAGTAGCGACGCACATCGAAGGCCGCCGTCGATTCGTGAGGTTGAGTGACGGGCGCGAGATCGATGCGGACGAGAACATCAGCCCGGAGCGGATGGGGAATCTATGAGTCAGGATTCGACTCTGAGAATCGCTCTTTCGAGCAAGGGCACCTATCAGGAGGAGAGCGATCGATTTCTCTCGAGCGCGGGATTGAGTGTCTGGCGCCCGAATCCGCGCCAATACATCGGCCGCATCCCGACCGTACCCGGCTCGGAAGTGCTCTTCCAGCGACCTGAGGACATCGTCCACAAAGTCGCCGACGGGAGCGTTGATCTCGGCATCACCGGCTACGATCTCGTAGCCGAGCACGGTTACGACGAACCGAACATCCACGTCACGATTCTCGATCTTGGATTCCGACGTTGCGAGCTGGTCCTGGCCATCCCGGACTACTGGCTCGATGTCCAGACGATCGACGACCTCGCCGAGCTGTCGATCGCATTCAAGCGCGACGGCCGGGACCTCCGGGTAGCGACGAAGTTCCCGAATTTGACGACCGAGTTCCTTTATCGCCACGGGGTCAACTATTTCTCGCTCGTCGGCGCGACCGGAGCCATCGAGGCCGCACCGGCGTTGGGTTACGCAGACGTCGTCGTCGATCTCAGCCAGACCGGCGTCACGCTGCGAGACAACCACCTCCGGATCGTCGACGGTGGGACGCTCCTCAAAGCCCAGGCCTGCCTGATCGCCAGCAAGTCGACCGTCGGAACGTCGCCGGAGCGGCTCGACTGTGCACGGACCTTCATCGAATACTGTGAAGCGAAGCGGGCAGCCCGCCGCTATCGCGTCGTAACCGCCAACGTGCCCGGTGAATCACCGGAGGACGTGGCGCGCCATGTCGTCTCGAACCTCGATCTTGCCGGGGAGCGCGGCCCGACGATTGCACCGGTTCACGCCAAGACCGCCTCGGACAAGGGCTGGTTCTCGGTGACAGTCATCGTCTCGGAGAGCCACATGCTCGACGCGGTCGACCACCTTCGCAGCGTCGGCTCGACCGGCATCACCGTCAGCACGCCCGATTACATGTTCGGCGCGGAGTCGAACGCGTTCGCGAAACTCAAGGACGAAATCTGCCGGGAGGCTGGACATCCCTATGCCAATTAGAGTCTTCGACGATCCGAAGTCCGGCGCCGAATTCATCTTGAGCGACCGGAATATGGGCGCGGTCGAACTCTCTCCCGGTATGCGCGAGGGAGTCCGGCGGGTATTCGGTGAAGACCTCACCGCCGAGCAAGTCGTTGACCGCATCCTGGCGGACGTCCGGCAGCAGGGCGACGAAGCGCTGCGGCACTACACGAAGGCCATCGACCAGGTCGATCTCGACGAGCTTCGCGTCTCTGCTGAGGAGTTCACCCAGGCAAGAGAATCCGTGCCCGCAGAAACTCGGGAAGCGTTGCGCTACAGCGCCGGGCGGATTCGCTGGTTCCACGAACGCCAACATGTGGGAAGCTGGATCGAGCCCAGCGACCTCGGC
>JAWKPC010000011.1:0-145762 GCA_041390865.1 Thermomicrobiales bacterium | reverse complement strand
GGATCACTCGCCTTCGACCTTCGCCCACAACGCGGTCACACCGACGCTGATCATCCATGGCGAGGCAGACGACCGCTGCCCGATCGGTCAGGGCGAGCAGATGTTCATTGCCCTGAAGAAGGCCGGTTGCGAGGTCGAGTTTGCCCGCTATCCTGGCGGCGCGCACGGCTTCCGCCGCATGGGCCCGCCGCCCCACCGCGAGGATCTCCTGGAGCGCACGCTCGGCTGGATGAAAAATCACCTGACCTAGCGGCACCGCTCGAAACCGCAACGCCCCCATCCTCCGGCCATTCCAGACAGGCCGGGGGATGCTTCATTTCGCGTTCAGAGCATGGCACCGGGCTCGGGCGCATCGTCATATTCACGGCGTCCGGCACCGCGAGCACGAATGCTCCTCCCGGCGGTGGATTCCTAAACACCACTGTAGGTACGGCATGCAGCCAGCCATAATCTTGGACAAGGTCTCTTGAATAGCCATCCCAGTGTTTACGTGCCCACTCTTGAAGGCAAGGAAACGGGACCGACCCTCTGGCCGGTCCCGAGCAAGCTACTTCGATCAGGCTGACTAGATAGAGCTCTCGCAACCGTAGACGAGATTCTGCTCCCAGCCGTTCGTCACCGTGTCCCAGGTCCAGAGCCGGCATGCGTCGGTACCGCCCGAGCCGCGGAGCCGGTTGCTGAACGGCCAGACGTTGTTGTCGGAGTACATGTCGAAGAGGCGGTCGTCATCTCCGCCACCGTCGAGCATGTCGGTGCCGCTCTCTCCGTTGAGATAGTCCTCGCCGCCTTCGCCATACATCTCGTCGGCTCCGGCGCCGCCGAGCATGTAGTCGTCGTCATCGTTGCCGTTCATGAAGTCGTTGCCGTTGAGGCCCCACATCTGATCGTCGCCGGGACCGCCGCTCAGCCGGTCGTCCCCGTTGTCGCCGATGATCCGGTCGTCGCCGAGATCGCCGGAGATCTGGTCCCGGCCGTCAGCGCCGCGCAGGTAGTCGTTTCCATCTCCGCCACAGATGAGATCGTTGCCTTCCAGACCGAGAATAACGTCGTCACCGGCGAGACCGACGATGATGTCATTGCCTGGAGTTCCGTAGATATAGTCGTTGCCGGACGTACCCACGATCGGGTTGTAGATGCCTGATTGTCCTGGCGCGGCGATATAACCGAAGCAATACAACGAGGCCGCTCCGGCGCTCTGCGGAGCGATGAGAACGAATGATGCAGCGGCCACGACCGCCACTGTCGAAAGCCGCACGATCGAGCCGATCCGATTTCGCATGGTGTATGCCCTTCCTGTCTGCATTCCTGCGAGCCGTCTTCCGGAACGCCCCGGATTCCTGGGAAGCGAGGCGTTGTCTGGCTACGATCATGAAGCGCGGAATGTAGACCGGTAGACAGCCGGATTGCAGCAAAGCTGTTGTCTGGATTACAGCCGAGCAATCAGGGCATATGGGTTGGCGCGATTGCGGAAGCGCATTCCGCTGAACGCGACGGAGCCCGGAGGCAGCGCAGGGGGGCTGCCTCCGGGTACCGGATGAGCGGGCCAGTGACGGCCTACCGGACGTCCCGACCCCTGAACGGGGCGTGAATAACAGGGCTGACGAGACAGACATTCGCAGCGCCGGCGAGAATCGGAACGATGCCGATAGCCGCAATAATCCAGCCGGCTGCGCCTCCCACGACCCAGATGCCGAGCGCAATCAGAACAATCCCGGCGACGATCCGGGCCAGTCTCCCGGCTCCGGTCGCCATGAAACGTGCGAAACCCATGATCATCCTCCTTGAAACACACGATCCAGAGAGATCTCCAGAGGCCTGCTCATCGAGACAGGGGATTGCAGTCGAGTGGCCGATCCTTTCGTTCCGGAATGACCTGAATCCATCTTGTACTACGGAATGGACGAATCTCCCAGATCTATGACTGATGGGATGCCCCTCATTCTCTCGCATACGCCCTTCGTAAGGCACGCAGGCAACTGACTGGCATCCCGAGACTGAGGGATCTACCAGCGCCAGAGTCAGCACACGGGGACAGGTGACGTCCGGCCCATCGGGAGCCTCCATCCCGTTCGGCGGCGCTGTGGCGACGAGATCCCCCGGTCGCAAATCCTTCCTCGGGATGCCAGATCATCGGGCACGCTGTCTATGCAAAACGACCAAGCGCACCCGTCTGGATGATCCGTGTGACTGAGATTCGACGTAGCTGTTAGAGTACGGGTCGGCTGCCTTACGACGATTTCGTCAAGATGGCAGAGTCCAGATCAGCACGAAGCGGGGGAGTCCGCGATGGCGCTGTCGGGACATGAATCGGATGAGCCTGCTATCCGGAATCTGTCCGACGCCGAACTCGTACAGCGGCTGCAAATAGGTGATGAGCAGTCACTGGTTGAGCTGTATCTCCGATTCGGCGGTCTTGTGTACAGCGTTGCCTATCGAGTCGTTGGCGATCACGCTCTGGCCGAGGAAATCATGCAAGACGCCTTTCTCAACTGCTGGAACAAATCGGATAGCTACCGCCCAGCGGTGGGACGGGTCGCGCCCTGGCTGGCCCGCATCGCCCGCAACCGGGCGATCGACGTCACCCGCGGCCGCCAGCACCAGGCACGCCTACGCGAACAGGGCCCGCCCGGACCGCTCCAGCACCTGTCATCATCCGACCACAGCGACGCGATCGTTCGCGAGCAGGTGATCTCGGCGGCCGTCGCCGAATTGCCTGACGCCCAGCGAACGGTCGTCGAGCTGGCTTACTACGGCGGGCTGACCCAGACAGAGATCGCCGAGCGGCTGAACCAACCGCTCGGGACGGTGAAATCCAGAACACGGGCGGCGATGGATCACCTTCGCCAGCGTCTCCAAACCTCATTCAATCCATCATCAAGAACAGCCGGACGCCATGACTGACCGGCAGGCGAAGACTCACGAAGAGATCCAGACCGATCTCGCAGCCTACGCGCTCGGTTCGCTCGATCCTGCCGAGCGCGCCGAACTCGAAGATCATCTGCGTAACTGCCTGGAATGCCGGACCCTGCTGGAAGACTATGAAGAAGTGGTTGGGTTCTACCCGCTTGCCGCGCCGGTCACGCAACCGCCGGACGGAGCCCTTGGCCGACTGCTCGATCGCGCCCGAGACGAATCAGTTGAGGCTCCGTTGCCTGCCCGTGTCGTCGACCACCGCGTGCACTACCTCTGGGCGGGCTTCGCTGCCCTCGCGGCTCTGCTCCTGATCATGCTGGGCTGGAACATCTGGCTCCAGTTCAGCGCGGGCGGTGATGCATTGGTGGATTCGGACAACATCGCCATCGTTCTCCCGATGACCAGTTCCGAGAACACGGAAGGTGCTTCCGGCCATCTGGTGATGGACGCCGAGTGGGACGATTGCGCGCTGGTTGCCAGCGGACTGCCGGCCCTGAGTGAGGAGCGCGACTACCAGCTATGGTTCGTCCGGGCGGATGGAACCCGCGAGAGCGGTGCCGTGTTCCACCCCAACGACCGCGGGCAGATCACGGTCGAAGTGGAAGTTCCCGAGAGTTGGCGCGAGTTCGAACAGGTCGGCATCACCGAGGAACCCGCCGGCGGCAGTCCCAGCCCGACCGGCCCGAGCGTACTCGTCGGGAATTTTGCAGGCGGTTCATGATGGCAGTCAATCCACCCGTCCAAGAACGTCATCCAGCTTGTCGGCGATGATCTCTGCCTCGCCGGGCTTCAGGGCCGCGAAGCCGATCCGGAAGTGGTCGACATCGCCGAACATGCCCGCCGCAACAGCGACCCGCGGCTCGGTGGCGAGCAGCGCATCGGCGATCTCCATCGCGGTCTTGCCCACGATCTTGGGATCGACACCGGCCCGGACGAAGACGCCAGGCGTCTGATGGTGGCCGACTTCCAGCGAAATCCCGGGCCGCCCCTCCAGCCGGTCGGCGACGAGCGTTGCACCGTCATGCTGGGCTGCAAGCTCGGCCGCATGATCCCGGCTTGCGAACATCTCGAGCGCAACCAGCGCACCGACAATCTCCTCCTTGCCGGCCTTCATCCCGCGGCCTATACCGTGGCCGGGGCTGCCGAGCGGATTCGAGAGATCCCAGCGGCCGTCGTAGGCAGCCAGATCCTGGTGCTGCCGGGCAATCGAGTCGATGAAGCGCTGCTTCCCGGCCACGAAACCGGCAGTCTGCGGGCCGTACATCGCCTTCCCGGCGCTGTAGATGACGAGATCCGCGCCAAGGTCGATGAATCGCCGAAGGTTCTCTGGCGGCGGCAGGGCGATGGCCGCGTCGATGATGACCGGCAAATCGTACTGGTGAGCGATGTCGATCACATCACCCGGTGGAAGATCGCGGTGCTCGTGCTCACTGAACAGCGCGATGGCGACGGAGTCCTCGGAAATAGCCGACCGGATATCATCGAGTGAGCAAGACTCCAGCGTCCCGGCAATGACGATCTTCGCTCCGGCCGAGCGGAGACAGCGGTCGTAAGAATCGCGGTGCGGGCCAGGGATGATGATCTCGTCCGGCATGCCTGTGGTGTCGGGGAGCCGGTTCATCCGGTCGGGGTCGTCGCCAGCGAGACAGGCTGCGGCAGCGAGCGTCAGGCCGGCTGCAGCGCCGGAGGTGACATAGCCTGCTTCGGAGCCGGTGTGCCTCGCGATGACCTCGCTGGCGGCCCGTTCGAGTTCGGCCATCGAGACATACGACCGGGACGCCTCGGCCATTGCCTCGACGACCTCCGGCAGCATCAGCGATCCGCTCATCCGGGTGACGTACCCCGACGCGTTGATCAACGGCCTGACGCCGAATCGCTCGTAAATGCTCACGTTCTCTCTGCTCTCTACCACCGGTTAGGCGTCACCCAGGCAGCCGGCCCGATCGTAGATCCAAGCCGAAGACGTCAGCGAACGCCGCCCGGCAAACGGGCTGAACTTCATCGACCGTGATCCCACGATGCAGAATCGATGACATCGACGTGACCGAAGCACGCTCAAGACCACATGGGATGATATGTGAGAAGTAATCCAGATTCGGGTCAACATTCAGCGCGAAGCCGTGGTAGGTGATACCGCGCCGCACCTTGACGCCGACAGCGGCAATCTTGGCGTCGTCTACCCAGACACCGATCAAACCAGGGATAGTCCTCGCCTCGATGCCGAAGGTAGCCAGTGTGCGAATGACGACCGTTTCAAGCCGGGCGATGTAATCCCGAACTCCCGACGCCACGCCCCGGAGGTTCAGGATGGGATAGGCAACGAGTTGGCCGGGGCCGTGGTAGGTAATATCCCCGCCGCGCTCGACGACGTGATAAGCCGCTCCAATTCTGCTCAATGTGGCATCGTCGGCAAGTAAGTTCGACCGGTCCCCTCGCCATCCGTTGGTGTAAACGTGATCGTGCTGAAGGAGAAGAAGCAGGTCGCCGATCCGCTCTTGTCGACGGAGCTCGGCGAGCTCCTGCTGTTTCTTCCACATCTAGACATAAGGCATCAGGCCATCGAGTTCGACGGCTGATGCTCGGCCTGTGGCCGGTGCAAGGATCTGGGACATGCTGGCCTACCGCTCAGCTTGCCAGTCGCGCGCGCGATCGGTTGCGGAGTTCCTCGTACTGGTCGCCGGCATGGTAGGACGAGCGCACGAGCGGGCCGGATTCGACGTGGCTGATACCGGCGGCTTCGCCTTCACGCTTGAGAGCCGCGAATTCATCGGGCGTGTAGTAACGATCCAGCGGGGCATGGCGTTGCGACGGCGGCAGATACTGGCCAATCGTTACGACTTCGACGCCGATCGCTGCCAGCTCGCGCATGACTGCGACGACCTCGTCGAACTCCTCGCCAAGGCCGACCATGAGACCGGTTTTCGACACGATTTCGGGCGCCAGATCTTTGATACGCTCCAGGAGAGTCATGCCTCGCTCGAAGGAACTCCAGGGCTGGATCTGACGGAACAATCGCGGAACGGTCTCGATATTGTGGCTGATGACTTCCGGCCCGGCGTCGATGACCTTCTGCAACGCGGCCTTATCCCCTTTGAAGTCGGGAATCAACACCTCGATACCGCAATCGGGTATGGCACTCCGGATCTCGCAAATCGTCTCAGCGAAGATTTCCGCACCACCGTCTTCAAGTTCGTCGCGATTCACTGAGGTAATGACGGCATGCCGGAGGCCCATTGCTGCTACCGCCCTGGCAACACGCTTTGGCTCATCGCGGTCGAGATGGGTCGGCCGTCCCCAGTTGACCGCGCAAAAACGACAGGCACGAGTGCAGGTATCACCCAAAATCATGAAGGTGGCGGTGCGTTGCTGCCAGCACTCGTAGATGTTCGGGCAGCGCGCCTCTTCGCAGACCGTGTTGAGATCGAGATCGCGCATGATCCGCTTTAGCTCGCGGTAGCCATCCGTGTGATCGCGCCGAACCTTCAGCCATTCAGGCTTTTTTACCCTCGGGCTTGCGAGACTCTCTCGTGGGATGATCTGATGCGGCCGATTCATGGAATCGAGCGGTGCCTGGTTTGCGTATCCGAGAACGGACTTTCGACCGGGATAGCGCATGGCGTCTGCTTCCTAGGTCTGCCCCCGCAGGAGCCGGTCATTAGCTTCCAATGTAACAGTTTCACACCAATCATGGGCGATGAGCTGGACGCTTTTGCGATTGGTGAGGTCGACGAGCGGAATCTGCCCGGCATGCGGTAGCCCCTCGGGCTGTAGGCTTGTGACGACATCGTGGCAATCGGACAGACGTGGCCAGAATGAATCATGTTCAACAGGTGCGGTGAAACGATGCAAATGTCGGTAGAGCAAACAAGGAGTGATTGTTGATGGGTGCCGGACAACGGGATCGGATAACGCTCCGCGGAATGCGCTTCTACGCCTACCATGGCGCGAACCCCGAAGAGCAGGTGCTGGGCCAGCGCTTCGAGGTCGACGTCGAACTCCAGACCGATCTGCGGAAAGCAGGCCGTACTGACGACATCGCCGACACGATCAACTACAGCACGGTCTACAAGCGCGTGAACGCGATCATCTCCCGCCAGCCTCGAAAACTGATCGAAGCCGTAGCGCACGAGATCGCTGTGGAGCTGTTGCGGGAGTTCTCGCCTGAAGTCGTCGAAGTCACGGTTAAGAAGATAGAGGCACCGCTCAAAGACGCGATGCTGGAATCAGTCGGCGTGAGCGTTGTTCGAACGATAGGTGACCTGAACGATTAGCCGGAGCGGAGACTGACAGTGGATCTGGAACGCATTGAGGCCGCAGTCAGGGAGATCCTGACCGCAATGGGAGAAGATCCGGATCGGGAAGGGTTGAGGGACACACCTGACCGCGTTGCCCGGATGTACGCCGAGGTGTTCGCAAGCGTCAACAAGAACATCGATGACGAGGACCTGAAGGTGACCTTCTCCCAGGAGCAACGAGAGATGGTCGTCCTGCGAGACATACCGTTCGCAAGCTTTTGCGAACACCATCTGCTGCCGTTCACCGGCGTTGCCCACGTCGGATACATACCGAACGGTCAGGTCATCGGTCTCAGCAAGCTGGCGCGGCTCGTTGAGTTCCACGCTCGGCGCCCCCAGATCCAGGAACGCATGACGAGTGAGATCGCCGACTCGCTGATGGGCCTGATCGATCCGGACGGCGTAGCGGTCGTTGTCGAGGCGACGCACACCTGTATGACGGTTCGCGGGGTCCAGAAGCTCGGTGCGACGATGGTGACCTCGGCGATGCAGGGGAGGATTCCTCAGGCGCCCGGAGACCAGAGCCGAGTTCTTCGACGTGGTCGGCTACAACGGTGACCGGGCGTCGAACCGACGGTGAGTTCGTCGAACTCCAACCTGTGTCATGGGATCGTCAACGTACGCCGGACCGATTCAGCGGTGACGGCCTGCTGGGCCGCGAGTCCGATGCCGTTGCCAATGCGATAACAGCCGAAGCCGAAGGTGCCGACATCATCGACATCGGCGGGCAATCGACGAGGCCGGGTCACGTTCCGGTCTCGGAGGACGAAGAGTACCGGCGAGTGATCCCGGTTGTCCGGGAAATCGTCAGGCACGTCTCGATCCCGATCTCGATCGACACGAGCTCAGCGAAGGTGGCCGAGGCAGCGATCGATGCCGGGGCAACGATGATCAACGACGTGCGCGGCCTTATGGCCGACCCGGAGCTGGCACCGGTCGTCGCGAGAGCCGGTGTCCCGGTCGTCGTGATGCACGATAAAGGGGCCGACGAGCAGGGTGACCTGATCACCTCGATCGTGCGGGAGCTGAGCCGCAGGCTGGATTACGCCGTTGAAGCCGGCATGAATTGGCAAATCTGATCGTAAGTCCGGTTTCGGTTTCGGGAAGGACTGGAAAGACAACCTGCTGCTCTTGCGGCGTCTCGGCGAACTGAAGGTGCTTGGCCGCCCGATCCTATCTGGCACTTCCCGGAAACGCACGATCGGACACGTTCTAGATCTCCCCGAAGATCAACGCGTTGAGGGCACGGCTGCCACCGTCACGATGGCGATCGCCGCTGGCGCGGATATCGTCAGGATCCACGACGTTCAGCCGATGGTCCGCACCGCCCGGATGACCGACGCCATCGTCCGGGACGTCGAGTGATGGCCGACGTTTTCATCGGCCTCGGCACGAACCTCGGCGACCGGCTTGCGCTGATGCGTGATGCGGTGAGCCAACTCCGACGCCATATCGATGTCAGCCGAATCTCGCCGGTCTACGAGACCGAACCCGTCGGCTATCTAGATCAGCCCAGGTTTCTGAATGCTGTTGTCTCGGGAACCACCGACCTGGAACCTCACGACCTACTCGCACGTCTGCATGAGATCGAAGCGGCTTTGGATCGAGAGCGGCCATTTCCCAACGCCCCTCGTACGATCGATCTCGACCTGTTGTTCTACGACGACCTGATCATCAACGACGAAGCTATCACCGTTCCACATCCCCGGCTGCACGAGCGTCTCTTCGTCCTGGTGCCGCTCAGCGATATCGCCCCCGGCTTCGTTCATCCGGGGATCGGCATGACGGTGTCCGAACTGCGATCCGGCTTCGACGAGGAATGGAATGGCACGGTAGTCGACACTGATCTATCGGACATCGCGATTCGTAGGCGGGTGGCGCATGCCATCGCTGTTAACTTCGTTCGATCTGATCGGCACGTTTGTGTTCGCGCTGAGCGGCGCGCTGCTGGCGGCCAGAAGGCAGTTCGACGTCGTCGGTGTCGTCATGCTTTCTCTGGCGGCCGGCCTCGGAGGCGGCACGATCCGCGACGTCCTCATCGACGACCTTCCGCCCGCCTCGATCGAGAGTGAAAAGTACCTGCTGGCCGTGCTCGCCGCTGCCGCCGCCGGGTTCTTCCTGCCGGGGCAGATCGAGCGGGTCAACCACAGTGTCCGGCTGCTCGACGCCCTCGGCCTGGGCTTCTTCGCTGTTGCGGGAACGCAGAAGGCCGTGGACGCCGGACTGGGCCCGATCTCCGCCGTGCTCATCGGCGTCATCGCCGCTGCCGGCGGCGGCGTCATTCGCGATCTCCTGGCCTCAACAACCCCGTTGCTGCTGCATCAGGAGATCTATGCCCTGGCCGCGCTGCTCGGTTCGTTGACATTCCTGATGCTTACCGAAGCCGGGCTACCGAACGCCCCCGCCGCAGCCCTCGGCGTCATCGGGACATTCGCCCTCCGGGCCATCGCCATCCGCTACCAGCTCCACGCCCCGCGACCGCGCGGGCAATCCAGCAAATAGCGAAGAATCTGCTGATCACTGGATCCGCTTCGCCTGTTCGAGCAGTCCGTATAACAAGGCCGCTGTAGCGACCACCACTTCGATACCAAGCGAACCGGTCTTGGCCACGTGGAGTATCACCATGCCACTGAGCGCCATCATTTTCAAGCATCGCCTGCCTTGTGGGTGGATCGAACGTCACACGTATCTCGACCATGCAGCCCATGGTTGAGCCTCAGCGCCACGCGCAAGGCCGACCAGCTGGCTCATGACGCTACGCTAGGTCGTTTCGCGATAAGCCCGCGTCCCGGAGCACTTGGGCAAGTAGGCCCCGAGGAATGTCACGACCACCGTGAAAAGGTACTGTCGTGCGTCGACCATCAGGGTGCTTGAAGATCATATGGCTGCCACTTTGTCGAACGAGTTCAAAGCCATGTTGCCGCAGGATTCGCGCTAGTTGCCGGGCGCTTAGTGCGGGTAGGCGGTCGCTCACGCCGAGATGCGTACCTTCTCGGTCGCTACCTCCTGATAGATCGGCTCGCCGTTTTCTAATCGATCTTCAACGTGAAGGCGTATAGCGTCGACAATCAACTCGCGCACTTCTTCCTCGGTATCCGCGGCCGTATAGCAGCCTTGAAGAGCGGGGCAGATCGCAATGTACTTCCCGTCTTCATCGATCTCGATCACTACAGTGAACTCGTACTCGCGCATCGTGAGGCTCCATGATTCCGTCGATGTGTCGCATCAATCAGTGTACGTTTTAGATTCTCGGTAGCGTCTGGATGAAGATCTCGTCCTCGGACTTGCCCTGCCAGTTACGGGTCGAGATCGCGGCGCGCTGCTTGGCGCCGACTCGCTCGCCCTGTTCGAGCAGCCAGCCCTCGTCAATCGTCACGTGGCTACCCCGGTCGATGACGACCTTCCCATCGACCAGAACGGTCTCGATGTCGCTCGCATTCGCCTCGTGAATCAGCGCCAGGATCGGATCGACGACCGGGCCGATGTGGACTTTCCGGAGATCCGCGATGAAGATGTCAGCCTTCGCTCCCTGCTTGATCCTGCCGAGATCGTCCCGCCCCAGCGCATCCGCCCCGGCGGCGGTCGCGGCATAGTAGAGATCGCGAGTCTGGGCGGGCGACCAGTCTCCCTCGATCACCTTCGAGATGTAGGCGCCGAGCCGGATCTCCTGCAGGAAGTCGCGAGGCAGCGTGTCGGTGCCGAAGGTCATCCGCACCCCGGCATCGAGGTATCGCTGGAACGACTCCATCGCGATGCCCCGGCGAGCGAAGACCGTAACCGAGTGAGCAACTGAAGAGCCGCCGGCGGCGATCAGCGCCAGATCGTCTCCCGGCGGCGTGGCCGTCATCCGGTGGCCGCTGACATAGATGCAGTGACCGAGGATCATCCGCGGCGTCAAAAGGCCGATCTGGTCCATGTGCTGGATAGGCGTCTTGCCGGTGCGCCGGAGGATCTCGTGAAACTCGAAGCCGGCCTGGGCCGCGTGGACGGAGATCGGAACGTCCAGCGATTCGGCGGCCTCCAGGGCATCCCGTAGCAACTCCGGAGTGCAGTTGTCCAGCCGGGCCGGGATCATTGCCCCGCGCAGCCGGCCGTCATGATCGCCGTCGTGCTCCTCGATGAATGCGATGGCCCGCCGGAATCCGTCGCGGCCGGCTTGCGCATCCCAGTGATAGCGAAACGCGCCGGTGTCGGGATCCAGCACCCAGGTCGCATCCTCGAAGCCGTGTCCGGCGTAGCAGCGGATGCCGGACTCTCCGACAAGCTCGCCGAAGAGATCGATATCTCCGATCGACCCGCCGATCTCCAGGAACGTCGTGACGCCCGACTTGAGCAGTTCGACCTGGGGATAGAGCCCGGCTGCCCGGCGTTCCTCGTCGGTCCAGGCAGGGCCGGAATTGCCCATCGTCGCCGTCGATGCGCTGGCGAAGAGCATGCCCGAGTTGTAGTAGCCCGGCGCGCCCTTGTCGGTCATCAGCACCTGGGTGTCGATCCCGGCATGGACGTGACAGTTGACGAAGCCCGGCGACACCAGCTTCCCGGTTGCGTCGATCGACCGGTCCGCTTCACCCGGTTCGTCCCGCGTGACCTTTACCACCCGATCATCCTCGATGACCACGTGCGCGCCCGGCATCAGGGCGTGCTCGCCATCCCGCCAGACCACGACATCACCATTCCGGATCACCGTTCGCGCCATGTCTCTCCCCTCACCACCGCAACGAGCAGAAGCGAACGATAGCCTATCGACCGCCACGTGCGCTTCCTAGATTCGCCATTCATATACAGCTTCGACAACGGCCCTCTTCCCATAGGACAAAGGTCATATGGACTGCTGCACAAATTCCTCGAAAACTATGGGGCAGCGTTGGCACAAGTTCATTCATGGAAGCATCCTGGCGCATGGAAACTCAATCCGATCGATCTGACTCCGTGGTAGAGCACAGCGCTCCCGAACAGACCGCGCGGGAACGGATTCTCCAGCTGGCACTGAGTCCGGTCGGCATTATCGCTGGCTATACGGTATTCGCCGCAGCCACCGTTGCCGTTCTCGGAATAAATCTCGAACGAAACCGCCAAGCGAACGCGCTCTACTGGCTCCTTCCGGCGATGGTAATCCTGGCGATATTCATTCCATACACCGTCACGTCCCTCGCCCATGTGGTGATCAGCCGTACTCTGGGGTTCAAGATCGACCACTTCAGTGTTGGTCCCATCCAGCTCTTCAGCGAGAATCGGTGGCGCCCAGCGTTCAGCAACCAGTGGCCAACGTTCAGCAGCTACCGCATCACCAGTCCTGGAATCGGCAACGGCTGGAAGCAGAATGTGTCGATCTATCTCTTTGCGGGCTGGATGTCTACGGCGATTCCGTTGTGGGCGTTCACCCCGCTTTTCAATCGACTGATGGATCGGAACACAACTGGCCAATTCAACCTGGAAATGGCGTCTTCCGGAGAGATGATCTACGCCTTCAGCCTGTTCTTCCTGACGTTTGGAAGCTGGTTCTGGGCGCTGGGTTTCACCATCGGTGGACTGATCATCCCGCTCCGCGATCTCATTCTGGACCGGGAGCGGATATCCCACCATCTGACGCATCTCGATCCCCCGAAGAGACAGCGCAGCCATCCGACCGCCAGCTCGACATCGACACTCACGCGGACCTACGCAGTCAACCGGTCGGCACCCGAGCAGAGCGCGATCCGGCCACGCGATTGGGATGCGGCCGAGATACTGGCTCTCGCGGACGACTGGACGATCCAGCCGCCAAACATCCTCATGCTGCTGCGCGCTTACTACCACGTCCTCGACAGCGGAGAGCCGTCGCTGGCCGGGAGCTATCTCGTCCGTGCCATCAACGCGGCCAGAACGACAAACGCGATGAGCCATCCGAGGCTCATGCCGGAAGCTGCCTATTTCTTCGCCCGCCACCGTGGCGATATTCAGTCGGCGGACATGTACCTGAAGCGTATGGACGAGAATCCGGCGGCGGATCACGTGAGATTCCGCGCTCTCGCGGCGGTTCACCTCGCCAATGGGGATCTCGAACAGGCCGATTCCAATGCGGCAATTGCCCTCAGCATGCTTGACAGAAGCTCGCCTCCCGGACTGGCGACGGCTGAACGCGAGTGGCTGGAAGGGATTCGAACGGAGGCTAACGACCCAGCCATCGAGATCGCCTGACTAGCGTCGACTCCCGAACATACCGGCCGGTTCATCGTATAGTCGTACGAGCAAGCAACACGCGGTGAACGGGCAGGACCGGACGGGGGAGGAATCGATGAACGAAAAGAACGGGAACATCATCCTCGGAATCGATATCGGCGGGTCGGGGATCAAGGGCGCGCTCGTCGACGTTGACGCCGGGGAACTGATCGAGAAACGCTACCGCATCCCGACTCCCCAGCCGTCAAAACCCAAGAAGGTGGCCAAGGTCGTCAAGAAGATCGTCGATCACTTCGAATGGGATGGCCCGGTCGGCGCGACATTTCCCGCCATTCTCCGCGACGGTGTCGTCCATTCCGCCGCCAACGTCGACAAGAAGTGGATCGGGACCGACGGCCGGACGCTCTTCGAGGAACGCACCGGCCTGCCGTTCGAGCTGATCAACGACGCCGACGCGGCTGGGATCGCCGAGATGACCTATGGAGCGGGACAGGGCAAGACCGGGACGGTGCTGATGCTGACGCTCGGGACCGGTATCGGCAGCGCCCTCTTTCACGACAGCATCCTCGTCCCGAACACCGAGCTTGGCCACCTGATCTTCAAAGGCTCCGATGCCGAGCACTACGCCGCCGAGAGCGTCCGCGACGAGCAGGATCTCAGCTGGAAGAAGTGGGGCAAGCGGGTCGGCAAGTACCTGGACCACGTCGAGTTTCTCTTCAGCCCGGATCTGATCATCATCGGCGGCGGCGTCTCGAAGAAACACGAGAAGTACTTCCGCTATTTCAACACCGACGCCCAGGTTGTCCCGGCCGAGATGCTCAACGAGGCGGGCATTATCGGCGGCGCTCTGACCGCTTACCGGGCGACGCAGCGAACAGACTGAATCCGGGGTATGAGCAGAGAGGATCGCAAATGCGATCCTCTCCAGCCAACGGCATCGTCGACTAGCAGCAGCCTCCGCCGGCGCAGCAATCGTCATCGCAGCCGTCGTCGCAACAATCGGGATCATAGGCCAGCCGGGCCAGCTTCTCATTCACCATCTTCAAAAGCTCCTTTCAATGAGCCAGTGCATGTTCTTCGACCGGCAGGTCCGGTCAAGGAGATTGACGCGGCAATGCCCGGAAGGACGCAATCCGCGCCCGGCGCGACCAGGACTGCGTCCTTTTTCGTTCCACTGCGTCTATCATCGGAGAAGAAGGAGCATGCTCGATGACGGAAGAAGAATTCGGCGGAATACTCGAGGCACATTACGAACGCTTGCGCCGCTTCGTCCGGAGCAGGGTCTCGAACCCGGAAGAAGCCGACGACATCGTCCAGGAAGTGTGCCTCCGGGCCGTCAGCAAACTCGACACGATCAGGGATGCGACGCGGGCCGAGAGCTGGCTCTATCAGATCGCCCGTAATGCGATCATCGATCATTACCGGCGACGTCAGCCATTGGCTCCACTGGTGGACGACCTGCCCGGAGAGGCCGACGTCGCGTTCCGTGACACGCCAGACTTGAGCGGCTGTCTGCCGCGCTTGATGGACGATCTGGCGGAACCGGACCAGCAAGCCCTGCGCCTGACCGCGATCGACGGCTTGAAGCAGCGCGAGCTTGCCGAACGGCTCGGGATCTCGATCTCCGGCGCGAAATCACGAGTGCAGCGCGCCCGGAAACGGTTCCGGGAACTGATCGACACCTGCTGCCATCTGGAGCTGGACAGCCTTGGCGGAATCATCAACATCCAGCCGGTGAGGGACGGAGGCGATCCCTGCGACTGCCCGCAAGGCTGCGCGTCCTGCTAACCGGCACCAGTCGTCGACCGGCGCTTCCG
Organism: Thermomicrobiales bacterium; assembly: GCA_041390865.1. Classification (GTDB taxonomy): domain Bacteria; phylum Chloroflexota; class Chloroflexia; order Thermomicrobiales; family CFX8; genus JAUIIK01. The sequence continues at coordinate 130,578 of JAWKPC010000011.1, read as the reverse complement.
GATCTCGTCCTGGCCAAAACGCAAGCCGAGCCAGACGAGCAAGCCGGTCAGTACCAGCCCGAAGAAGGCCGGCAACGAGCAACAGCTGATCGATATTGAAACCGAGCAGCAGCTGAACACCGGTCTCGACCGCTCATCGGACTCACCGCGTCGGAACCGCATCTCTCCCACCTTCCGGTTAATCGTCGATCACCCTGCGTATATCCACAAGGCTACCCGCGAGCAACCAGAAGGAACCGGTGGTTGCGGATATCGACGAAGCCGTCGCGGCGAATCTTCCGGTGCAGTTCCCACAGGCCATCCCGGTACGCCTCGACCGAGAAGCTCTCGATCTGCCAGGGAACGGCCTTGAGGTAGTAGACGATCGCGCCGATGTCAAAGTAGCGGGTGAATGGAAACGCCTCGCGCACGTCGGTGACGTCCCAACCATGCTCGCCCAACTGGTTCGCGGCGAACTCGGCCGTCCAGTGCGCGTATGGGTGACGGTCGTCCGCGCCGAGGAGGCGATTGAGATCGAGGTCATCTTCGCCACCGACCTGCTGGGTAACGAACAAACCGCCAGGCTTCAGCACCCGCAGCACTTCTGCCGGGTCGTAGGACTCATGCCGGTTGATCACGAGATCGAACGAGTCGTCGTCCAACGGCAGCCGGTCATCCTCGCCAACCGGAGAGACCCGTACACCCAGCGGTTCGAGCCGCTCCCGAGCGACCGGGAGATTCGGCGGGTAGCCTTCGGTCGCGACAGTCGTTGCGGGAAGCGGCTGCAGCGACGCCAGGAACTCCCCGCCGCCGGTGCCCATGTCGAGCATCGACCCGGCGGATCGGACGAGCGGCAGGATGACGCTGGTGTAGCTCCACTCCCAGAGCGACTCCCGCATCCGGCCCGATGCCGAAATGTAGGAGAAATCCCAGCCGGAGAACGGCGCCGCGGCATCCTTCAGGTAGATCTCGAACGCCTGCTCGTCGGTCAGGTTCAGCATCGGTTCCCTCCTCCGTCCCCGAAAAAGCCGCCGGCGTTGCCGCTACCCCGCTCTTGACCCGATCGAAAGCGGTGCCGACTGTCCCGGATGCCGTCCGGAAGCCCGTTCAATAGTAGATTGTCAGGGTGCGGTGATAGGGCTCGGAGTCGGTCGGGAGGCTCTGGGCCGCGTTCCAGAGCAGCCAATCGATCTCGAACGCCCGGAGCGCCCGGCCCCGCTCGTCCAGCGCTCGACGTAGCAGTTCGACCGCCCAAACGGTCGCGGCCCGGATCTCCACCTCGCGTTCGTCTCCGGAAGGAACGAGATCGTATCGCCTGATCGTCTCGGCCAGATCGGGGTGATATTTGAGAATCCGGAACTGCCGCAGGATCTGGGGCACCTTGTAATCGGCGAAGGCGGTGACCTTGTCGAGGTCATCGAAGCGCCCCGGACCGCTACCCGCCAGCGCGCCATGAAGATCAGCGATCAGAATCTGGGCACGCTTGTAAAACCGCACCTCCTGACCTCGATAGAACGCTGTATCCCGAAACGAGGGCAGCGCCTCCAGCACTTCGTCGATCAGCGACGAAGCCGAACCTCCAGCGTCGAGAATCGCTCGCGCGAACGAGCCTTGCCAGCGGTCCCGGACCGCTCGGCCGACCTCCTGGAGGTTGGCCAACCGGGCCTCGATCAGGGGGATCTCCTGCGTCCCGGGAAGCGGCGCCAGCAATGACCGGACCTGATCGAGGTCGAGACCGGCCAGATAGTCCGGATCGGCCAGCGGCACACCCCGCTCGACCGCTCTCCGCAGGGCAACCGCCAGCGCCAGGTACCCGTCGTAGACCTCGCCCAGATATTCGACGCTCCAGCGGGGCACCGTTGAACCGGGCATCGCCCAGAAACAGAAGTTGAGCGCATCGAGCACCAGGACCAGCGTCGCCGTCTCGGCTTCGTCCCTTCCCAAGGGATGGAGATGGGCGTCCCAGTCCGGCAACGGGCCAGCGTCAGCGGCCAGCCGCCTCCGGCGGCGCTATCGATGGCGTCCCGGTCAATCGAACCCAGCGCGATTGTTCGATGACGGGGTTGGATTGTCGAGAATATCTGGATTTCCTTTGACCCCCGGCTTGCCTGCAACCTACCAACTCCCGCCAATCCTCATACTATGCCCATGGAAAGACACCGGATCGCCGTCGCCCAGAGGGCACCTGGGGGGAGGCGGGTATCGGGTCCATGTGCTTGCCCTCCTGATTTTCACATGTTTCAGCGTCGCGCTGACCTGGCCTCTGGCCTGAAGATGCGGGATACGATCGTCTCCTGGGGGGAGACCCCGTCTTTCAGGTTCGACGATGGCCTGGAACTGGCACGCGTTGACGACGTCGCCGGGCGACCTGTTCGACGCCAACGTCTTCTACCCTGGCGCAACGTCCTGGCCTTACCGGATTCTGCTGGGCCGGATGCTGCTCGTCTGGCCGGTCTACGCTCTGACCGGGAACGTCCTCCTCGCCGACAACCTGTCGTTCTTCATCGCGCTGATCTTTTCGGCGGTGGCAATGTACCTGCTGGTGGTCGATATCACCGGCAACCGGCTGGCCGGCATCCTGCCGGGCGCGGCGTTCGCCTCGCGCCGCCCCGCATGGCTCACGTCGAGCATCTCCACATCCTGTCGTAGCCCAGGGCTCCCGCTCTCGCTGCTCTGGCTCGCGGAGGGTGAAGATCTCGGCAGCGGCGCAGCCGGCGCTGGTGGGCGGCCGGGCTAAGGTCGCTTCTTCGCCCAGGGACTGTTCCGAATCTTACTTCCTCTATTTCCTGATCGTTGCGTTGATCGCTACGGTATATACCGATACGCCCTCAGCGACCGGGATCGCGGCCTGGCCGTCTCGGTCGGCATGGCCGCGGCGGCCTGTCTCGTCGGCGGGATATTGCTCATCCCGACCCTCTGGCCGTACCAGCAGGTCCACGACGATCTCGGCGTCGAGCGGGAAGAGAGGGTGGCGGGCCGCTTTCTGGAGCGCGACCTGGAGGACTACCTTGCCGCACCGCCATCCAACGACCTCTGGGGATCGCTGCTGGACGACCACCACCGTCACATCGAAGGGTGATCTCTTCCCGGGCGTGTTTCTTCGGCTTCGCGGTGCTCGGCCCGTTCGATCGGCGTTTCCGCAGGACACGCTGGGTCTTTCGATCGTCGTCACCGGCTTCGTCTTACCTGCTTACTGACGCCGATCCTGGGCTGGAGCGTCTCGTTGCCCTATCACCTGTTCTACGACTGGTTACCCGGCTTCCGGGCGATTCGGGGTCCTGGCCTGCTTCGGGCACCTGCTGGTCGGACTCGGGGGCTGGCCGGAATGGGCATCCACCTCGGCTGGCAGCATCTTTCGAAGGCGCGCCTGCTCGAACCAAACTGGCAGTTCGCCTGGGTAGGAGTCCTGATAGCCGGCCTCGCCCTCGTCTGGGCCGACACCTCGACGACGATGAACCTCCCGCTGCCGCTGCCGGTCGACAACCCGGCCGGACTACGCCCATCTCGCGGAGCACCCCGGGACGGTGCTCGAAATGCCGATGGGCGAGGATCTTCGGCTTGCTCTCGGCATGGCCCAACTTCATCGACGAAGCACTGAACTCCGGTCGTCAACGGCTTCTCCGGTATCGTCCCGCCAACATACGACCTGCTGCGGGAGCGCTCCCTGGAAATTCCCGATCCGAAGCGATCCGGCTGATGCAGGGTGATCGGCATCGACTACATCGTCGTCCATAAGGAGATGCCGGAAGAGCGACGGGAAGAGGTAGAAGAGGGATTCAAGAGCAACCCGTCGATCATCCTCGTCTTCCCGGCGTCGATGCCGTCTACCGCCTGACGCGATCCCTGGCTCTGGGAGCTTGCGGATGGTTCCGGCGATCAGACGGTCGATCTGCCGATATCTCGTCGGACCTGCTCGCCTACGGCCTGCTCGTTGCCATCCTCCAGCGCGAGGGTCACGACGTCACCGGCCAGGGGACGATCGACTACTACGAGCCTTCGAGCGGGATTCTCCAGGGCTGCCACGCCGTCCTCGATGCCAGCGCGGACCCGTCCCACTACGGCTATCCGAATGTAGAAGGGATCGCTCGAAGAAGACTACGTCCCGTATCGCAATCTGGAATGTAGATAGCGTTGTCCTGACTCACCGTACGGTAGCGGAATCAGACGCATCCGATGATTCTTGTCTGAGCAGTGACGATGGAGCCATACGAAGTCGGATGAATGCTTCCTCGTACTGTACCCGCAATGCGATGCATTGCCGTGGTGCGTATGCACTGTGCTGGATAGGAAATTCAGGTAGCCTCCGACATGGTCTCGTATCAAGTATTCCAACGGAAACAAGGGGGGCTTACAGCAGGTGAGACGGCCGGACGGGAAAAGACGGCCCAAACATCGACGTACCCACCGCTACATCTCTCGCGATTTCGCCAGACCCTCTCGTTTCGAGCCTCGCCCCGGGATGCTGATAGTGCCAGGGTTAGGCATTCGGGGGCAATCGAGAAGGCTGATGGTGTCAATACGATGACGACCGGCGCAGCTCCGGATAGGCGCAGGCTCAGGCGTCCAGCTTACGCTTTTTCTGACGAGGCTTCTGCTGTCGTTGCTGTTGGCCCTGCTGCCGCTGGCGGCCGGCCGCGATGAAGAAATTCGTCCGTCCCGCGATCTCTTCGTTGATGTAGGCGGTGACGGTGAAGCTGTCGGGCTTTTCGAAACGCAACGGGAGCTTGAACGCCAACTGCACGCGCTGAGCTTGCCCCGGAGTAATCCCCCGCGGGCGTCCGGCTTCGATCTCGCCATTGACCCGGGCAAGTTGCTTGCCCTCCGTGTCCTCGATTCGGATCTCCATCGGCTGGCGGATATTCGTTTCGTCCCAGCCGACGGAGAAAGAGACAGCGATCGATATGAGCTGCTGGTTCGGGAACGGCTGGTTGACGACGAGACGGTCCCAACCACCGCCCATCAAGTAAAGCTTGCCGTTCACCACTTCGGCGGAGTCCGCCATGATCATCCATTCAACGTGCACTGTCATCTCCTATGCCGGCTGGTTTGTACGTCCGCAGGTCCGTTCGAGTCGCTCATCGATGCTCACCGGGCCGCCGAGAGGTATTTTCCCGAGCTACCTGAAATGCGCGGCAAGCTCCTCAATCGTACCGATCACGACGTCCGGCTCGATACCCCAGGGATCGGGAAGACTGGCGGGATCGCGGCGCAGCCAGGCGGCATGCAGCCCGGCTTGCCGTGCGCCGATGACGTCCCAGTAGTTGCTCGACACCAGCCAGGTCTCTTCGCGCGGGCTTTCGAGCTGCTCGGCTAGAAACTCGTAGACGGCCGGGTCCGGCTTGAAGGTCTGGATGCCGTCGACGCTGACAATGCCGTCGAGATGTTCCAGCACCCCGGAACGGGAGAGCAATGCTCGCAACGAGGACTCAACCCCGTTGGAGAAGGCAACCAGCGCATGTCCCTGCCGCTGCAACGCGTCGATACCGGAGATGACGTCCGGATACGGCTCCAGATCGAGGTAGGCATCGATCAGCCGCCGTTCCTCATCATCCCCCAGGTCGATGCCCGTCGCCCGGGCCGCGTATCGCAGGGCATCGCGCGTGCAGACGTCGAAGTTCTTATAGGCACCCATCAGCGCCCGCCGGAAGGAGTACTCGAGCTGCTTCGTCCGCCAGACTGTCGCCATCTCGCCGGCCCGTTCCCCGGCGACCGGCTCCAGCGCCCCGCTCATCGCCAGCGGATCGACCAGCGTTCCGTAGACATCGAACCCGATTGCCGCCACTGGTAGCTCCATTCATCGATGCTTGAGGTTGTATCGGAAGGGTACAGGGTTGGGGATGCAGAGTGAGTTTGTAGGTTGTAGTGAGCAGCCGAAGGCCCCGGTCGGGGCGCCCTCTGGGACGATGGGAGAAAAGGGGGATTAGGGACTGAGGGCTTCCAGTCTTCCTACAAACTCCCCACTACAACCTACAAACTCACCCCCCTGCCTAGTCCCCGATCTCCCGACCCTGTACCCTAACGGACTGACAACGATGACCGATCGAAGGGGAAAAGGGAAAGCACTCATGGAGATGGAACAGAGCCTTATTATTGTCAAGCCGGATGCGATGCAGCGAGGGCTGATGAGTGAGGTGATCGGCAGGCTGGAGCGCCGCGGACTGCGTTTCGTCGGTTTGAAGCTCATGCAGGTCGACCGGGAGCTGGCCGCGCAGCACTACGCCGAGCACGAAGGCAAGCCGTTCTACGAAGGACTCGTCAGCTATATCACCAGCTCGCCGGTCGTCGTTGCGGCTATCGAAGGACCGGCCCAGGAGACCGACAAGGACACCGGAGAGCCGAAGCAAGGCTCCGGCTGCTGCGCGATCATCCGCAGCACGGTCGGCGCGACCAATCCGGCCGCGGCAGCCCCGGGGACCATCCGCGGCGATTTCGGCCTGACGATCGGCCGCAACCTCGTCCACGCCTCCGACTCCCCCGAGAGCGGCCGCCGCGAAGTCGGCATCTTCTTCGACGAGGACGAGCTACTCTCCTACGAGCGGGATCTTGATGATTGGATTTTCGAAGAGTAGCCGGGCATCCGGAAAGCTCCCACCCCTGCCCCCTCCCTCGAATTCGAGGGAGGGGAATTTGATCGGAACTGCTGGCTCCCTAAGGAGCGGAAAAGCAGCATAGAAACACCCCTCCCTCGGTTTCGAGCGAGGGGACGGGGGAGGGAGCTTCTTCGGCCGCTTCCTTCGCAACCCCTACGAATCGACCCGAAAGAGGAACGTCTGCTGCTGGGTCCAGGCGTTGAGCAAACGGGAAATGACGTTGCGCGACTGGCGGATCAAGTCACCCGAGAGGTCGAGGTCGATGCGGTCCTGGGTCGGGCGGCCGCCGAACTTCTCGTAGTTGGCGGCCGAGAGGGTGTCGGTCCGGAGAGCGACGCGGTGGACCTCGGCGAAGACGGTTTCGCCATCGGTCATGAAATAGGCGCCGAAGCTTGGATCCAGATTGATGCCGAAGACGCCGCCGCGCTCGATGTTGTCGACCATCGTCGGGTAGCCGGGGCGGACCCGGCCGGTATAGCGTTCCTTGCACGCCTCCAGCATCGGCATGACGACTGGCCGCAACTGGCGGAGCTGATCGATACATTCGGCCGGGGTCAATTTCCCGTTAGCGGGGTCGGGATGCTGATCCAGCCGGGATTCGGCCTCGGCCTGTACTTGTGCTTGCGCGTCTGTTGGTGCTCGTTCTTCAGCCACGTCTCCCGCTCCCCGTTGTTACGAACCATTCCTGCACGCTAGTATCGCAACTCCACTCACTCATCGCCAGAAATTGACGGCTCCAGGTCGCCTACCTGCTGATATCGCCGTCAGTCCACCCGCCGGGTCAGCCAGAGGATCCCCGCCCCGGACAGGGCGATAGCCGCCATCGAGATCCTGAGCGAGCCGAACTGCGCCACCCAGCCCATCAGCGGCGGCGTCACCATCCCGGCCGAGTAGGTCGCGGTCATCATGACGCTCGCCAGCGTGCCGCTCCGGCCCGGCAGGCGGTCCCCGGCGGCGCTCATCACTGTCGGATAGATCCCGGCGACGCCGAAGCCGGTCAACGCCAGCGCGACGAGACCGACCGCCGGCCCCCAGGCGGCAACCAGCAGCAGGCCACCAAGGATCAGCCCGGCCCCCGAGAGGGCGAGCGACGCCCTCGTGCCGCGCCGCTCGATGAGCGGAGCGTTGAGCAGACGGCCGGCGAACATCGCCGCGTTGAACGCTCCGTAGCTCAGGCCGCCGATCAGCTCCGAGCCCTCCAGATCGGTCTGGATGTAGATCACTCCCCAGATGAAGACGGCGATCTCGACGACGATGCTGAGCAGGATGATCAAGACCAGCGCCCTGACGGCCCGGCTTTCCAGCACATCACCGACATCACTGAAGCGGGACGACCTCGGTTTCGTATCGACCGGCGGGAAGCGAACAACGGCCGTCAGCACCAATAACGCGATGTGCAGCCCGGCGACGATCAGCAACGGCAGGCGAAAGGAGAGACCGGAGGCCAGCAGCCCGCCGGTCCCGAAGGCTCCGAACACCGCGCCAATGCTGAATCCGGCATGGAAGAGATTCATCCGCCGACGTCGAGTCGCCTGTTCCCAGTCGACCGAACCCTGGGTCATCGAGCCATCGGTCAGGCCCGTGCCGGTTCCCATCAACGCCAGCGCGAGCACCAGCAACAGCAGCGAATCCGCCAGGACCATCGCCAGCATCGATCCGGCGATCACGGCAGCTCCGGCCGCCGCAACCAGCCTGGGGCCACGCCATCCGGACAGCCGGGCGTAGGCCACGACCACAACGGTCGAGACCATCGCCGAGACGAGCTGGGCGGTCCCGAACGGTCCCTTGTCGATATCGATCTCGTCGACGAGGCTGGCCCAGACGACGCCGGTCGATCCGACCAGGACGCCCAGCACCGCGAAGTAGAGCATCAGCAGCCAGTACGCCAGTTCCGGCCGCCACGGCAGGGATGACGAATCCGGGAGTCGGGAAGCGTCGCTCATGTATATCGATCCAGGATCATTGACGGGCGTTTCGCGGCGTTCAGGTTCATTATCTTCCCGTCATGAGGAACCAGAAGCCTGACCCCTCGTCATTCTGAGCGGAGCGGAGCGTAGTCGAAGAATCCCACCGCCAAGCAACCAATGAGACTCCAGCGCATCGAAGCTCTGCTCAATTGAACGACAACAAGCGACGCATTGTGCGAGCCTGCATTCGCAGGCAAGTTCCCGTCGGATTCTTCCCATCACGGGGCCTGTGCTCAGAACGGCGCAATGATGGATCTGGCCCCCGGCAACGAGTCCACAGCCTGAATCCATTGTGGTAGCGTGCAGGCTGAAAATCACCAGGGGGAAGGGGAGAACGATGGAGTACGGAGTCCGTTCAGGGTATGGCGACCTCAAACGGGTCATCATGCACCGGCCCGGCGAGGAACTGCACAAGGTCACGCCGGGCACGCTGGCCGAGTTCAACTTCGACCGGCCGGTCGACGTCGAAGCGTTCCAGACCGACTACGACGCAATGCTCGACATCTTCCACCAGCACGACGTCGAAACACTCCTGCTGACCGAGGTCCTGGCCAGCGATGACGACGCCCTCGGCTACATCCGCCACCGGCCGAACATGACGTACACCCGCGATCTGGCGACCGTCTTCAAGAGCGGCGCCGTCCTGATGGGCCCGCACCTCCGGGGGCGCTGGGGAGACCAGGCGATGCTCGGCCGGGCGTTCAAGAAGCTGGGCATCCCGATCCTCGGCGCGATCGAGCAACCGGATTTCCTCGAGGGCGGCGGAGTCATCCCGATTGGAGAGGATACGATCGCGGCATCGATCTGCGACCGCGCCAACGAGAACGGCACACGGGCCCTTCGCGAGATCATTCTGGGCACGGATGCGCAGTACTTTCTCGACGTGCCGCTGCCCTTTGGCGAGATCCACATCGACGGCACCTTCATGGTCCTCGACGAGAAGCTCTGCGTCGTCCATGAGCCGACCTTCGAGGTCTTCCCCTGCCGCCTCTACGAGGCCGGCAAGTCCGAACCCCGCCACATCATGTTCCTGGACTTCCTCGCCGAGCGTGGCTTCACCTGCATTACCTTCGACGACGACGAGCGCGACGCGATGTGCGCCAACGTCACGATCACCCGCCGCGGCAAGTCCGCCATCGGCTTCGCCGGCGCGCCCCGGGTCAACGCCGAGATCGAATCCCACGGCATCTCGATCACGACCGTCTCGGGCGAGACGCTGGCCCTCGGCAACGGCGGCCCGCATTGCATGACCTGTCCGGTGCTGGTGGTGTAGTTTGTAGTGGGTGGTTCGTAGATTATAGGTAGTAGCCAGGAGCCCTCACCCCCGGCCCCTCTCCCACTGCTCTCCCACTGCTCCGCTACGCTCCGCGGGGAGAGGGGGGGGTAATGCAGCGAGTCAATCTGAGTGCGTTATGGATCGGCTCTCCTCTCCCCCGCTGGAGCGCTAGCGCAGGCGTGTGGGAGAGAGCCTGCGCTGAGCGAAGCCGCAGGCGGAGTCGAACGGGCGCCGGGGGTGAGAGAAATCTTCTTCACTCCCAAAACCGCACATGAAAGTGCGCATCGTGTTCGGCATCCGGCACGAACACCTCACCGGCCGAGCGGCCGTCGATAAGCACGACGTCCCGGATCGCATCCCAGAAAGGGTCGCCGTCCGCCTGGGTGTAGGCGACATAGACGAGCTCGACCCGCTCGATGATGCCTGGCTGGTTGAGGAGATCGAGCATGAACCGGGCGGCATCTCCATCGAGAGCGTTGTAGCCGAAGAACCAGGCATCGACATCGACGCCGCGCTGGTGGCTGACATGGGGCGGGAAGTAACCGCCATTCATGTTGCTGAAGTCGCCGAACTGGACGTCGGCAAGCTGCTCGGTCAGAGCTTTCACACTCGGCGTCACCCAGCTGTTGCCGCCCTGCTCCTCTTCGCCAACGAAGTAGCGGTTGTCAGCCGTGTAGCGGACGAGTTTCTGGACGCGAGTCTGCCCAGAGCCTCCAGATACTGCACGTCGCCCATCGGTTGTCGTCACGCTGACCTGGAGGTCCACGTAGCCGTCGCTGGTCCTGTCGAAATCCGCGAACGCGGTCGATGGAATCTCGAACAAGAGCTGGCTCTCGGCGATCTCGACGCGGCCGGATTCGCCGAGCGGCAGGAGCAACTGCTCTCCGGCGTCCCCGGTCATATCGACCTCGATGACTGCCCCGTTCGCTTCGTCGGTGATCTCGAGGCTGACTGATGAGACCTCGCCCTCACCCTCGATCGCGATCGTCCCGTGCACCAGCGTCGAGCCGCCGAAGAGCGGGTGCTCGTCGATGCTCAGAAACTGGAGCGGCGAGCCGTCGATGTCGTTCAGCGCCAGGTTGGCAATCGCCAGGGCCGGAGGTTCCGGCGTAGCTGTTGCGGTCGGCTCGGGGGTCGCGGTCGCCGTCGGTGACGGCGTCGGACTGGGCGTAACGGTCGGGGTCGAAGTCGGTGCCGGCGTGCGCGTCGCGGTCGCCGTCGGAGATACCGTGGGAGTGCTAGTCGGGACTTCTACCGTGGCGGCCGGCGTGGTCCGGAACTCGTCGCGATTCGGTGAGGAACAGGCGGCAAGCAGGACCAGGAATCCGGCGCACAGCACCAGTGTCGCAATCCTCCGGCTCACTACCACTCCCTCGCCATAGCCATCTCCGTTGAACCGCGGCGGCCAAAGGCGACTATGATACCCGCCAGCACATACCGCACCTGGAAGGAAACCACTCTATGCCCGAACAGCTGACTCCCGAGGTCCTCGTCTGCGACTTCAAGGTCGCCGGGGATCCCCAGCCATCGCCGGACGGTTCGAAGATTCTCTACACCCTGACGACCGTCGATCCTGAAAAGAAGAAAGAACAGGTTCAGCTATGGCTCTCTGACGCTGACGGCTCCAACAGCCGGCAACTGACGCAGGAGGGCACCCGCAACACCGAGCCCCGCTGGTCCCCGGACGGAGAGAGCATCGCTTTCGTCTCGAACCGGGTCGACAAGAGCGGGTTGTTCGTCCTGTCGCTCTCGGGGGTGACGCGCGGGAGATCACGAAGCATAACCAGAGCATCTCGAACATCGCCTGGGCGGCCGACGGGGACAGCATCGCCTACGTCACCGACTACGATCCGGACAACCCGGACGAGGAAAAGCCGGACGCCGACGACGCGCCGCGCGTCCGGGTCACCAGCCGGCTCGACTACAAGGTCGACGGCCTCGGATATCGGGGCAACGTCCGCAAGCAGATCTTCACCGTCGATCTGGAGAACGGGGAAAGCAGCAAGCTCACCAACGATGTCCAGGACTACGCCCATCCGCGCTGGTCGCCGGACGGCAAAACCATCGCCGCCCAGGTGTCCGGCGTCGACAGCGTCGGCTCGCGGCTGGCCTTGATCGACGTCGCATCCGGCGCATCGACGCTGGTTGGCCCCCAGGGAGGCGTCGTCGACATCTATGCCTGGTCGCCGGACGGAAAGAAGATCATCTATTCCGGCGGCGAGAAACAGACCTACCACGGCGATATCTGGCTCTACGACGTCGAAGCGGATCAGAGCAGCGAGCTCCTCACCGACCTCGACTGGAACCCTGGCGCCCGTCTGGGCGGAGGGATGATCGCCGAACCGTCCTGGCTCGACAACCAGTACGTCTATTTCCAGGGCGCGAAGGGCGGCACGACCGTCCTCCAGAAGGTCGATACCGCCGCCGGCACGCTGGAGCTCGTTCGGGAAGGGCAGAACATGCCCGGCGCGATGAGCTTCGCGGCGGATGGCTCGATCGCCGTCCGGGTGCTCAACAGTCTCGACCGCCGGGGCGAGATCGCAGTCATCAATCTGTCGGACGGCAGCGCCTCGGTCATCACGGGCTACTCCGACGAGATCCTCGAAACCCACCCGCAGGCGCTCTGGGAGCGCTTCGATGTCGAACAGGGAGGCCTGACGATCCAGGCCTGGATGCTCAAGCCGCCGACGTTCGATCCCGAGAAGAAGTACCCGGTCATCCTCGACATTCACGGCGGCCCGAACGGCTTCTACGGCTATGACTTCAGCGTCATTCATCAGGCCCTGGCATCGGCCGGTTATATCGTCGTCTACAGCAACCCGCGTGGCTCCGGCAGCTATGGGCACGATTTCTCGACCCGCGTGTTCAGCGACTGGGGAGGCGAGGACTACAAGGACCTGATGGCGGTCATGGACGCCGCCCTGGAGCATCCCTATTGCGACGCAGATCGGCAGGGCGTCCGGGGCTACAGCTACGGCGGCTACATGAGCTCCTGGATCATCGGCCAGACCGATCGATTCAAGGCCTGCGTCTGCGGCGCGCCCTGCTTCGACCTGGAGTCGTTCTGGGGCACCAGCGACATTGGAGTTCGCTTCGGGACGATCCAGTTCGGCGGCGCCCACCACGAGCAGCCGGAGTGGTACGAGCAACACTCGCCCTCCTACCATGCCCATAAGGTCGTCACGCCGACGCTGATCGTCCATGGCGAAGCCGATGACCGCTGCCCGATCGGCCAGGGCGAGCAGATGTTCATCGCCCTGAAGAAAGCAGGCGTCGAGACCGAGTTCGCCCGCTATCCGGGAGGCTCTCATCCTTTCCAGAGTGATGGGCCGATCGAGCACCGGATCGACGTGCACCAGCGCACGATCGACTGGTTCGATCGGTTTCTGATGACCTAAGAAGGGACACAGCGGCATAGCGTGAGAAACGGCGAGGAGCAACGAGGCATGGTGGATGTCTCTTTTCGACGGGCAACAGAGGCGGACATTCAGGCTATCGTGGACCTTCTCGCCGACGACATCCTCGGGAGGGGCCGGGAGGATCCCGGTACGCCGCCAAACTCCGCCTACCTTGAGGCGTTCAGCGCGATCGACGCCGACCCGAACCAGTTGCTTGTCGTCGCGACAGCGAACGACGACGTCATCGGTACCCTGCAACTGACGTTCATTCCCGGGCTGACCCGCATGGGTGCATGGCGGGGGCAGATCGAGGGCGTTCGGATCGCAGCCGGATGTAGAGGTGCGGGACTCGGCCAGCAGATGTTCGAGTGGGCAATCGAGCAATGCCGGTCCAGAGGATGTCAGCTGGTGCAGTTGACGACCGACAGAGAGCGGCCCGAAGCGCACCGGTTCTACGAGAATCTGGGATTCGTCAGCAGCCACATAGGGTACAAGCTGGCGCTCTAGCGTTCTCCGGCCAGGACGACCCGGGCCACTAAGTGACTCGGGTCGTCCTGGCGCCGCATCGATGTTCGCCAGCACACGATCAGCCGGTTGAACTGGTTTCTCCAGCCCGGGAGTTATGGTCCGAAGACAACCGTCGATTTTCCATCCTGTGCCGCGATCGATCGGTCTCGGCACAGGGCCGGGAGTCGGATGTCTTCAGGGATCTCCGTACTGCAATTGGCTCCAATGTACTGTACGTACGCGGTCCCGATGGGCCAGTTCGCCTGTTAGACTAACGCCATGTTCCAACCGCATCTGCGGGCATCGCACACAATCGCAATCGAACGTCGGGACGCGCTGACATGACTCGCCGGCAATTCAATCTCCGCGCTATCAAGGAAATTCGTGAGCTCGAACAGACCCGCGCCCGCGAACGTCTGGCCGAGTTCGTCGATCCTTTCTTCCCTGGCATGGAACACGCACCGCAGGGCCACGCCTCCGATAGCCTGGTTGAAACCCGGCGGGATGTGAAGCCCGTTTCCGGACCGCTCTCCGACCGTCTGAGGAAGATCGATCCGCAGAGGTTCGAGGGCGAAGCAGCGAAAGATCCGGCTAAAGAGAAGACCCGCGAGGTCGTCCTTGAAGATCCCGAAGGCAACCAGATTGCCGCGCTGCCATGCAACGAGACAGCCGGGATCATCATCCTCGGCCGGGGGCAGAACGCCACGGTCAGGATCAGCGACCCGTACGTCCACCGCGTCCACGCGCACATGCGCTGGGATTCGAGCGTGAACTCGCACATCATCGTCCACGGGGGCGGCGAGAACTCGACCTACGTCAACCGGCGCAAGATCCGGGCACCTTACACCCTGCAAAACGGCAATCGCATCCGCCTCGGCCGCACCGAGATGATCTACCGCATCGGATAGCCGGCACCGTCTGGTGCTACAAGGCAAGACTGTTTCCGGTAATGAGTAACCTGGATATGTAGGGACGTGACTCATCACGTCCGCTGGTCACTACCCTCGAACGTACGCGGGCCCGAATGCGCTGGCATGATGAATCACGCCCCTGCGAGCATCATGTCAGCCGCGCCGCAAACCGCACCGGCGCATCATCGCTCCTACCCTGAGGTCTTCTGCCAAACGGAGATGTGCTTGCGGCTTTCGGCAGTGAAGGGCTCCCGATTCCACTCGCCCCAGCGCTCGGCCAGTTCCATACCGGCGAGCTGCGCCATCAGGTCAAGCTCGGCCGGCCAGACATAGCGGAAGGGAATCGAGTTGCGGACGAACTCCCCGTCCCGAACGCTGTAGTGGTGCGAGTAGAAGCCCTGGGTAACGAAGTCGTACTCGTCGATATCCCACTTGGTATCGCTGACATGGTAGGTGTAGAAGCGTTCGCCGGGAGGTATCAGCCGGACCACCGGAATCCCGACCTCGATAACGAATGCACCGCCGGGTTCGAGGTGAGCGGCGGCATTCCGGAAGCAGGCAACCTGCTCGGCCTGGGTCGTCAGGTTGTTGATCGTGTTGAAGACCAGGTAGGCCAGCCGGAACGTCCCCTCGACCCGGGTTGAGGAGAAATCCCCGATCGTCACGCCGATATCGTCCGCGCTCGGCTTTGCCCGCAACCGTTCGACCATTGCCCGCGACAGATCGATACCGTGGACCGGCACGCCCCGGGCAGCGAGAGGCAATGCGATACGGCCCGTACCGATCCCGAACTCCAGCGCCGCCCCGCCGCCTGCCAGCCCCGCGAGAAAATCGACCGTCGATTCGATGAGTTCGGGCGCGAACATCCCGGACTCATCGTCGTCGTACCGCGCCGCGATCCGTTCGCCGAAATACCCATCGCCAGTCATGCTGTGTCCTTCCCCGGGAACCGTAGCGGCCGGTCCGGAGTGCACGCGCTCCTCGTGGGATCGCGGATAGCTACATGTAGATCCGGATCAGAATATCGGACGGCTTGAAGCCGTTCATCGGGCTCTGGTCGTTGGGGCTCGGGATTAGCGCGACCAGGAGCGGCATATGCGCCTTGAGCACGACGTTGCTGTTGCGCTCCGAGAGCGGCTCCCGAACTTCGAGCCCGCCGCCCGGCCGCAACGCGACGTGCATGAACCAGTTGACGACGTCGATGGGAATCTGCTCCCGCTCGATCTCGTGCGACGCGAGGGCCGCGGCGAGCACATCCAGCGAGTTGCGATGATCCTCGACTCCGTAGTCGTCGTGGTAGGCGCGGCTGTCGTCGAGCGGGAAGAGAATATCGTGGCGGCCAACTGTGTCATCGATGACGGTCATCATCTTGTTGCGCTTGTTCGAGTAGATTCCGTGATCTTTCAGGAGGAGCAGAGAGTGGTTGATCGCGCGGGTATGAGCGGTAGAAAGGAACTCGCTATGGTCCTCGGAATTGAACGCGGTCATGATCGCGACCTGTTTGCCGAGCATGTCGGAAATCTGGAGAAACTGGTCGGTCTTGAGCTCGAAGACCTCGGCTTTTCCGGCTCGGATCTGCGCCGCCCGGCGTGTCATTCGTCCGGCTAGCGGGCCAGATTGCACACTCATCAGCTACGTCCTGCCTGATAATTCACCTTGGAAGTCATTCTGCTTGACACGGTTCGCACTACTCGCCTTCCCAACGGCCGATGACGAGGCAGGCGTTCTGGCCGCCGAGGCCGAAGGAGTTCTTGAGCGCGATCCGGATATCGACGTTGCGGGCTTCGTTCGCGACATAGTCGAGGTCGCAGTCGGGGTCCGGCGTCTCCTGGTTGATCGTCGGGTGCACTCGGCCGTCCCGGATGCTCATGACCGTCGCCAGCGCCTCGATCGCACCGGCCGCACCCATCGTATGGCCGATCATCGACTTGGTCGAGTTGACCGGGATCTTCCGGGCGTGCTCTTCACCCAGGGCCAGCTTGATCGACTCGGTCTCGGCAGCGTCGCCAAGTGGCGTCGATGCGGCATGAGCGTTGACGAAGTCGATCTCCTCCGGCTCGATCCCGGCATCATGGAGCGCCATCTTGATTGCCCGGGCGGCGCCGACGCCTTCTGGGTGCGGCGCGATCGGGTGATAGGCATCCGACGACGTTCCCGCCCCGAGCAGCTCGGCGTAGATCGTCGCGCCACGGGACAACGCGTGCTCCAGCTCTTCGAGCACGAGAATTCCGGCGCCATCGCCGATGACGAAGCCGGAGCGGTCGGCGTCGAACGGGCGGCTCGCCCGTTCCGGATCTTCGTTCAACGTGCTGGCGGCGCGCTGGACGATAAACGAAGCGACGAAGAGCGGGAAGACCGCGTGCTCGGCGCCTCCAGCTACCATGACGTCAGCTTCGCCACGCCGGATCGCTGCCGTCGCATCGGAGATCGCCTGAGCGCCGGTCGCGCAGGCGGTCGAAACCGTCGAGTTCGGTCCGAGCAGCTGAAACGCCTGGGCAACATGGTAGGAAGCCATGTTGTGCGGGAAGGTCGTCATGAAGAATGGAGACACCCTCCGGTAGCCTCGCTCATCGAGCGTGCGGGTCATCTCGGCGATCTCGGACATGCCCCCGGCGCCGGTCCCGAGCACGACTCCGGCTCGTTCGTGATCCAGCCCATTGTCGACCAGCCCGGCGTCCTCGAGCGCCTCGCCCGCGGCAGCGATGCCGAAGCGGGCATAGCGGGCGATGTTTCGCGCCTGTTTGGCGTCGATCATCGGGAGATCGGGTGTATCTTTAATCTCGGCACCGATCTGGACCGGCAATTCTTCCGGATCCCAGCGTTCAATGCGACTGACGCCCGATTCGCCGGCAAGCAGTCGCTGCCAGGTTCCCTCAGCCGAGTCGGCCAGCGATGTGATCGCGCCAAGGCCGGTGATGACGACACGCCGGCGGTTGTTTGTCGTGGTGTTCAATCGTGCGCCCTTTCAACGGCATCGTGCGGCGACGGAAGGAAGACGCCATCGGCGATTGTACCGGAATCCCGACCACAGACCGTGGACAGGTATTGGCCTATACTTCCCCGGCAGAACGGCTCACCTGGTCTGGATTCTCCCCTCGCCAGAACTCTTGTCGTTGGATACGAACGATGCGTAATGCGCGAAGGACGACATGCACATAACGATCTCCCTCGATCCGATACTCCTCGAAGTGGGCGGCGTCGCCATCCTCCGATGGTACAGCCTGGCCATCACCTCGGCGATCTTCGTCGCCGTCTGGCTGATCGACCGCGAGTTCAAGCGCAAGGGCATGGACACCAGCCACTATGGCGGCATCGCAACCTGGACGATCATCCTCGGTATCGTCGGAGCCCGCCTCTTCCACGTGGTCGACGACTGGGGATACTACTCGGACCATCTTTTCCAGGCACTGGAGATCCAACGCGGCGGCCTGGCGATCTGGGGCGCGGTCATCATGGGCGCGCTCGGCGTCTACATCGGCTGCCGCCAGTACAATATCAACTTCCTGAAAGCGACCGACGCAGTCACCCCCGGCCTGGTCCTGGCGCAGGCGATCGGCCGCTGGGGGAACGTCGTCAACGGCGATGCCTGGGGATCGCCGGCCGGCGACTCCTTCTTCACCTTTACCTATACGAATCCGGACTCATTCATCCCGAATCGGCTGCTGAATGTCCGCACTCACCCCTATCCGATCTATGATATGGTGCTCAACTTGCTCGTCTTCGGACTGATCTGGAAGCTGCGCACCCGGCCACTGCCGAATGGCGCGCTGTTCATGATCTATTTAGTGACCTATGGGATCGGACGATTCTTTATTCATGGATGGTTCCGGCAGGAGGACATCTGGTTCCTGAACATGCAGCAGGCCCAGTTCTTCTCACTCGCCGGCGTCGTGGTCGGGCTGGCCGGACTCGCGTTCTTCTACTATCGGGAACGGGAGCACGGCGGTAGCCCACAGGCTCCCGCATCGACCGCGTAACGGGCCGGGCGGGTCACCGCTTACAGCTAACGTGCGGCCATGATTTGATCGACAGAAGTGCAGTGGACGAGATCGCAACATCTAGCCAGCTACCGGATCGAGAGACGTTCTACCAGCTGCTGACCGCCCACCACGCCGGCCTTGTCGAAGCCGGCGAGCAGCAGCAAATTCGCGACTCGGTCGTCCTGATCGCAGGTTGCGAGGCCGTCGGCACCTGCGCTGCCGAACATCTGGCCCGAGCCGGGGTAGAGCGATTCATCCTCTCCGACGACCGCATCGTAACCCTCCATCAGCTGGCCCGGCTTAGCGGCGGCCCGGATACGCTGGGACAGGGCTGCGCCGAGGTGCTCGGCGCGAATCTTGCCCGGATCAACCCGCACGCCGACATCTCGACCCACAGCCGCATTCTCGGCCCCGAAGAGCTTGCGCCGCTGGTGTCATCCGTTGACCTGATCGTCGACGCTCTCGGATTCGAGCACGTCGACGAGTTCAGAACCCGCTGGTTCCTCCACAGGGCGGGCCAGGCGAACCGTGTGCCGGTCGTTTCGGGCTTCGATATTGGAAGCTCGGCCTGGGCGCTGGTTCACAACTACCAGGACGAGCAGCAGGAGATTCTGGGCGGCGCCTACGCCCTGTCGGATCTTGAGAGCGCCCAATCGGAAACCGCCATCCCCGTCCTGCTGAGCATGATGTCGCTCTCGAAGTCCCAGCCGGAAGTCCTGCGTGAGACCGAGCGGATTCTGCTCGGGCAGCGGGATAACCTGCCGCGCAGCGCCCCGGCAAGCGGGCTAGCCGGCAGCATCGTGGCCCAGACGGCGATCGATCTCCTGCTCGACCGCCCGGTCCGGAAAGTCGTCGCCGTCGATCTGGAAGAGGCGGTCCAACCGCCCGGCGGGTTGCGAAAGACCGGCCGCAAGCTGGCTGCCCTGTACTCGCTCCGCCGCCATCTCCGGCACCGGCGACGGGAAGGCAGGGTCGGCGTCTTCTCGCCGCTTGAGGACGAGGTATTTCAGGGATTGCGTCCATATATGGAAGAGCGCATTTACGAGGCGGGTTCGGTGATCGTTCGGCAGGGCGACAACGCCGACGAGTTCTTCGTCGTCACCGAGGGTCAGGTCCACGTCGAGTACGAGGAGCGTGACGACGATGACGAGACGCTCGACTACACGATCATCGCCGAGCTCGGACCTGGCGATTACTTCGGGGAGATGGCGCTGCTAACCGATACCCCTCGCGCCGCGAGCATCGTCGTTGCCGAACGCTGCCGGGTGCTTGTGCTAAGCCGCGGCGCGTTCGAGATGTACCTCGAAGAGTCGGACATGGCCGCCGTCAAAGTCCGGGGCGAGGCGCTGGCCCGCCTCCGGGAAAATGGCGCGTTCATCGGCTGCTGAGCATTTCCCGAAGCAGCCTGCCCACCTCAACAAACGATAGGTTCAACACGCGAATCGACGCCGGATGCCTCACTGCGTTCGCGGATACGAACTGGCCCGTTCACTCTCTGTCCTGTATTCGCCAATGAGTGGTCTGAGCTTGTAGGGGCGTGATTCATCACGCCCGCGCTTGGAGACCGCATACGTACGACGGTTGCGACCACCAGGCGTGATGAATCACGCCCCTACGAGTCTCCTGATATGGTCATCGTGAAACTGTATCGGACGCTTCCGATCAGTTCGCAGAAACGAAGCCCGGATAGCTGCGAAGCAGGGAGTCAGCTCACCCACGTTGCCCTCGCTGGCAGAAGCTGTCCGGCGTGACGTCGTAGCGGATCTCCCGTCACCTGCTCGAAGCAGGCTGGCGGCGAACGCTCCGAACCTCGGTAGAAGGTTGCTTGGCCTTCTTCAGGACGTATCCACCAATAACCATCAACGCGCCCCAGGCGAGGAAGCCGAGATCCCAGAGAAGCTGGTTGCCGACGTCCGAACGAACGTGATGGATGCCCAGCAGATGATGGTCGATGACGCCCTCGACCAGATTGAACAGGCCCCAGCCGATGAGGATGTTACCGGCGAATGTGCGGGTTGACCAGGGAGCGCTATGTCTCCGGTCGGACAGCTCGGTCATGAGGACGACCAGCCCGGCGATGGTCAGGGCATATGTAGAGAGATGAAAGAAACCATCCCAGAGGGTGTTCGTTTCGAGGCCGGCAACGGTATTCACCGGATGGTCTCCGGTGCTCGTGAGCATGTGATGCCACTGGAGCACCTGATGGAGGACGATGCCGTCGAAGAACCCGCCGAGCCCCAGACCGAGCAACACCCCGGCGAGAGTCAAACGGGATGTTCGCGCGGTCGTCCGCTTCGGGGATGGCCTCGCATCGGTCGTCCTTGCTGTCATCAGGATTCTTTCCAGAAGTGGCTGAAGTGTGGTTCAACAGGCGCATCCCCAGCGGCCCGGGAAGATGATCCGTTACGCGGGGACCCGGTCCCGGGCTTCTTCGACGCCGCTCTGCCGGGCGCAATGGGCGCAGCAGTAGTAGGTACCGGCCGATTCGATGCCGTGGCCGATGATGCGGCAGCCACAATGGTCGCACTCTTTTGCGAGCGCATGGATCGCACACTCGAAGCTATCGAACGTGTGCTCGTTCCCATCCATCCGGACGGTAAACGCCTTGTCATAGTCGTTTCCGCAGACTTCACAGCGAGCCATGAAGATTTCCTTTCCACCTGAATCCTGAAGAGTGAACGCGTGCCGGAAGAGCTTGCCTACTCATACTGAAACGCAACAGAAGCTTCATGCAGTTGAATTACCTCTTCCTTCGCGGATTCCAGGGTGTTGAGCATGGATCGGAACGATTCCGCGAAGGCTTCCAGTCCCTGTTCGACAAGCGTCTGGTTGATCTCTGGATAGGAAATCCCCAGCTCGCTCAACGCGTTCAGCGCGTGAAACGACTCATCCCGACGGAGGCTCAACGACGGTTCAGCTTTGCCGTCGGCAAGGAACGACTCGATGCTGTCAGCAGTCATGGTATTGACCGTGTCCGGACCAATCAGGGCTTCAGTGTAGAGATTGGCCGGATAGTCGGGGTTCTTGGTGCTGGTGCTCGCCCAGAGCGGCCGCTGGACGCGCGCTCCGGCCTCACGCAGCCGTTCGAACCGGCCGGACTGGAACGCCTGGACGAACTCGTGATAGGCGACCCGCGCATTCGAGATGCCGACCGTCCCGATCAGGCAACTGGCCAGCATTCCGGACTGCGATTCCGGGTCGCGGTCGACGATCGCCTGTAGACGCCGATCGATCTCGGTATCGACTCGGCTCACGAAGAAGGAGGCGACAGAGGCAATACAATCGACCGGCTCGCCCTCATCGAGCCTTCGCTCCAGGGCTTCCAGATATGCATCGATCACCGCTTGATAGGCATCGATCGAGAAGAGTAGCGTGACATTGACGTTGATGCCTTCGTAGAGTGCTTCCGCGGTCGCCTGGATTCCAGCGGGGGTTCCGGGAATCTTGATCATCACATTCGGTCGGTCGACGGTAGAGAAGAGTCGCCGGGCGCCGATCAGGGATTTCTCGGCGCTGTACGCCAGAAATGGGGAGATCTCCAGCGATACATAGCCATCGAGCCTGTCCGTTCGATCAAACACAGGCCGCAGCAGATCGCAAGCGCGCTGGATATCGGCGACGGCCAGGGCCTCATAGATCGAATAGGCGTCATACCCTTCCTGAACCAGGTGGCAGATCTGGGCTTCGTAGGCGTCGGACTGGGAAATCGCTCGATCGAAGATCGTTGGATTCGAGGTAACGCCGGTGATTCCCCGATCGAGGTAGGACTGTAATTCTCCTGAATCGATCATCGAACGACTCAGACTGTCGATCCACGGACTCTGGCCAATATCGAGAAGGTCATGTAATCGGGTCTTTGACACGTTATCTAACTCCAAGAACGGATACCTTAGTATTTGGATGGGCTTGCATCCTGGAGATACGGTAGATTCCGTGACAGGTGCCGACAACGTGCATAACACGCCAGACGGGCACAGATTCAGTTAGCAATCATTCAGAGAGAATTCTGCACCTGAGAGCGTGACTGAAATGCATTCAAGGGCAGGATGCTCGACGTTTGAGGAAACTGCCGGCCGCATCGAGGATGATACCGGCGCTCGCCCCCCATACGATATGGGCTGCGATCTATTAACGCCGTTCTTCGCGGAGGATGCTCGGTTGCCGGCGAAAGAATGCCGAGGGCGGGCAACCAGGCGAGGTAGCTCCCGGCCCAGACCACAAGACCGGCAACGACCCCGGTGAGGACGCGCGGGAAGCGAACGAAGCGCTCGCTCAGCGCGAGTATGCTGCCGCAGGCGCCGCCATAGGCAAAGTGCAGGACGACGGTTAGCGGGTTCGTCTGCGACGCATCGCTCCCTCCGACCGTGAACGCGCTGGGCCTGCGCCTGCCAAACACGCGGGACGTGATCGTATGAGGCGGCAACGGATACCGTTCATAACCTTTGAGCAACCGATGCATCAGGATCATGGAGACCGTCATCGGCAACGTCGCAATGGTTCCAGCGACGAATCCGACGAGCGACCTCCGTAGATTGACAGCCGTCCGGGTATCAGGTCTCGATGCAGGCATCGGCCGGACCGGACTCAGTCCCCAGAGGTTCCGGCGGTCTTGCCACCGTAGGTCTGGAGAATGTCCTGGGCCTCATCCGATCGGTCGTCATCATGCACGGTGACGATGATGTCGCCAGCGCGGAGCCGCTCGTCGAGATAGATGGCCCGGTCCTCTTCGACCTCCAGGTCGAGCAACGGGCCGACGATTCCAGCGCCGAAGCTGCCACCGGCAATAGTGGTGGCGATGATGCCGGCTCCGGCCGCCCATCCGATCCCGGGTACGGCGAGCGCGACGGCTCCGCCCAGGATTCCTCCCAGGACGCCGCCGATTGCGACGTGAGATCCGGACGATTCGCTGCTCGCATCCTCAGCCTGGGGAATCCAGTTCTCGAGGAGGTGTGATTCATTCGTCGAAGCGATAACGCCAGTCTGTTCTTCGGTGAATCCGCTTTCCATCAGCGCACTGAGCGCTGCTTCAGCCTGATCGGTCGAAGCGAAGGCCGCAGCCGCAAGCCGCCCGACATTGTCTCTGTCTCTGTTCATTGCCATAGCGATTTTCCTAACCGAAATACGCACTCTCACCATATCGAGTGGATTCGGCTAGCTCCAATAGACCAGTACAGGGATAGCAGTCACGTTTACGGCACATCGAGGCACGGACGGTCGCATCCGAGCAAATGAACATACCTGGGGTACCATGCAGAATTCGTAGCTGTGGGGCGACGTGGGCGCGATTTACCAGCGACGGGCGCCGGTACGGATAATCCGAACCGGGTGGTCGGCGTCGATCGCCCGGCCGACCGCACCTCGGGAGCGGCGGCCTATGGCTTCATTGACCAGATGGTTGATGCCGGGAACTTCTAAGAGTTCGGCGAATGGCGTCATCGCGGCCTGATACTCATCGCCGATGCGCTCGTCGCCGCTGACGTGAAAGTATCGCGAGCACTCGACGATCGTGATCGCGTTCGCAGCTCTCCGGTCGAGTCGGTAACCAAGCGCGCGCAGGAAGTCCTCATAACCAGTCGGGCGGAGCGGCGAGCGATAGGATCCCGAGCCGGATTCTCCACGTGAGTAGATCGCCACCCGGAGCGTCTGCATCAGCCGGTCGTCGGTGAACGTCTCGGTCATGTAGCCGCCGCGCGCCGGGCTGTGAGCCCGCAGAAAGAAACCGTCTTCGATCTCGAGGATAACCGCCTCTTCCAGGTCGTTCTCATCCAGGGCCCGGCCGACGATCCGCAGGCGGTTCTGGTAGTTCGGCTCCAACAATTGCCGGGGTACCCGAGCGTCGAGCGGTGCTGATCCTTGCGAAAGTTCCGACGTAGGCATGCTCTCATCCCCGCGTTGAGTAGTCCACTCGATCAGTATCGACCGCACGGATAGACCCTTGAGCCCCAGATAGTCAGACGCTCAGCATTTCGTTCCCAAACGTCCACCCATCCGTATCCGGGACGGCGATGCCGTGCTGGCTGATAACGGTCATCAGATGGGTGCGATGCTCGGCTGCATGATGGATTGCCTGGATCAGCAGCGTCGTCGCTCGCAGGCTGTACGGTTCACCGTTGAGGTGGTTGCCTCGCACGACCAGGTCGTATGGCGTCGACCCCGCGAGATCGATCAGTCGCTCCCCCGCTGGCGTCGGCGCGGCCGCAGGGTGTGTCGATTCCAGGGTCGGGCCATCGAGATCGAGACGCTGTTCATCTCGGCATCACCTCGCCGGTGAGATATTCAACGTAGCGCTCCTCTGCCCCGACCAGATGAACCAGCGTCCTCCGGGCGTCACCGAAGGTACCGGGCGCGCTGGAGTCCAGCAGATCGTCATCAAGGCCCGCGCACCAGTCCAGAATACGCAGGTTCGCCCAGCGGTTGTGCCGGAACATGTCGACCAGATGATCGCTCACGGTATCTCCCCATCAAGTAATGACGAACCCGCCGGAATAGCGTTTCGATTCGAATGGCGGTCTATCTAACCACACGGAAGAGGCGCCCGATGGATCGGGCGCCTCTCGTCTACCTACTGATGTTCGATACTCGTCATCCGGCCGGGCAGGCGATCGGATTGCTGACCAGTCCGCCGGGGTTGACGACGTTCTTGCAGAGGCCGATCCGCAGCACTTCCCAGTCATTGTTGTCGACCATCGTCAGGTCGGCGACGCCGTCGGCCTTCGGGCGGAACTGGATGCCGGCCCAGAGCTCCGGCTTGTCGATCGCGATCGAGAGGGCGGCTCGCAGGTTGCTGTCGATGCCTTCCTCGAAGAACAGGTCGATGCCGAAGGCGTAGAGCCAGACATTGTCGAACGGTCCTTCCAACCCGACCTTCGTCGTTCTGGTCAGGCTGCCGTCTGCCGCCTTGTCGACCTTGACGTAGGAGGTGAGCATCCGGACCTGGCGCTGCATCCCCCGCCAGTTAGCGGTGTTGAAGTCGTGCTTGACGTACATCAGGTAGAGCTTGCCGGTGCGGTCGAACTCGCCGCCCGTCCACTGCCAGGCCATCGCCGGACGTCCCTCGACCGCGCCGGCATAGCTGTCGATCAGGTCGGTCTTCGCCCAGAGACCGGTCTCGTCGCTGTAGTGATAGAGGTTGAGCCGGCCGTTGACGTCGGCGAAGGCGCCGAGGATCCAGGCTTCGCCCGTCGTCGAGAGGAATGCCCGGCCAACACCCGGAGAGGCATATTCGGCCATCGGGATCGGGTTGCGATCCTGATCGAGCGCCGTCTGCTCGGCTCCCCAGCCGGTGAACTGGTCGGCGCAGCTCAGGGAGTTGTAGTGCACATTCCCGTCGGCGCCTCGATAGGTCAGGAAGAACTTGCAGTAGGCCAGCTCGGAGAGCGAAGGCTCGCTGCTCTTGCCGCTCGTCAGGGTCGGGGACGCGGCGAGACCGGGAACCTGTCGGTGATCGGTCCAGGTTTCGTTACCGGCTGCGTCGAGCATCATCCGGCGCTCCCAGATCGTACCGTTGCTGTCGATCGTCACCACCAACAGTTCACTATTGCTGATCTTGATCGCGTCGATGCCGCCCTGTGCATCCATATAGGCCAGCTTCTGATCGCTCCAGGTCGCGCAAGCGCTCATGTCGGCCTGCGGGCAGTTCCCGGCGTCGGTCGAGTACTTGTAGAAGGCCGCGCCGAGGGGCGAGTAGAAGACGTAGAGGCGATTGCCGAGCCGGGCCATAGCCGGCGCCGTCGTGCTGGCCGCGGTTGGGATCATCGACTGGTTCATGCGGGTCATCTCGCAGCCGCCACCACCCGGCTTGTAGTTGGCGTAGGCGCGGACCGTGCTGTTTTCGCCGGCGATGAAGCCGTCGCGGTTCCAGTCAACGTGACCGTTCTCGCGGTCGACGTAGTACTTGTAGTTGAACTCGAGCATGTCGAGATAGGCCGTATTGCTCGGAGGGACGGCGTTGAACTCCTTGAGAGCCGTGTTATTGAGGGCCGAGGTGCCGAGTCCATCGGAGAAACCGACGTTCGGGTAGCCCTGGTAGCCGTAGTTGAGCAGGCTCATGTAGTTCGGCTTGCAATTCGGCTGGAACTCGCCCGGCTTGCCGCCATGATCGAGACCCATCGCGTGAGCGAACTCGTGGGCCAGGACCCAGGCGTTATCGAGCGGGCCGCTGCCGGCGAAGCTGTTGAGCGGGTTCTGTCCGCCGCCGGTCGGGTAGACCATGATGTAGCGGAAGATGCCGCGCCGGGCCGGGTTCATGTTGTTCTGCCAGGCGGTCTGCGGGTTGTCGCCCATGTAGCTTCCGTCGGCGTTTTGCACCGGCTGGACCGCGTTGTAGCCGCCCCAGTCGCCGTAGATCGTCGCGTCGGCCGGGCTCTCCGGTGCGACGCCGGTGTCGAGATGGGTGCTAATGCCGCGGCGGCCGTCCGGATTCTTCAGGGACACTGCCCGATAGAGATCGATGAGCGGGATCGGATTGTCGACGGTATCGCTGTAATAGGCGGCGAACTGCCGGGCAACCGCCGGGCCAACCTTGCCGGGCGTCTCACCCGGAGAGCGCATCATGAAATCGACTTCGATGAAGAGATCCTTGTGGCGGGGGTTGGCGCCCCAGAGCGGCAGGTTGATGTGCGTATCAAACGAGGCCGTCACGTCGGGCAGTACCTTGAACTGGCTCGCTTCGGCGGTCGCCGGAGCCAGGACTGGCGGTGCGTAGAGGCCGAAGAGCTCCAGGCCGTCGCTGATGCCATCGCCATCGGTATCGCGCGGGTCGGCGGCCAGGCTGCAATCGAACTCGTAGCCGCCGTTGACGCTGACGAAGCCGGAGAGAGCCGAGCAGGTGCCGATGGCCGCTTCGACGTTGTCGCCGAGACCGTCGCCGTCGGCGTCGTGGCTGTAGTCGTTGAGAACCAGCAGGATCTCTTCGGCCGATTCCGGGTTGGCGACGCCGACGATGACGTCAGGCTTGCCATAGCCGTCGTTGAACCGGGCGATCGCCGCGCCGTTCGGCCCGCCGCCGATGACCCGCATCGCGATGCTGAGCCGATTGTCGCCGATGATGTACATGCGGTGGGTGGCGCCGGTGCCGCCGGGCTGGTGGACGGTCCGTAGCTCCTGGCCGGGGATCAGCTCCCCGTAGAGCTGGTGCAGGCCGGCGAACGAGACGGCGGTCTTCCAGGTTTCTCCGTTCTTCAGCAGATCGGTCGTGCCGGCCGTCTCTTGAGCCAGCGAGCGGACAACGAGAATCAGATTGATGTCTGCCGCCGCCGTGTAGCTGACGCGAGCCGCCAGGCCGCCGTCGGCGCTGTTGTTGACGGCGACCTCCGTGCCGCGCCCTGCATCGAGCAGGTGCAGGACCGGATCGCCGCCTTCGGAGATGTTTACCGTCTCGATCGTGACCGATTCCCCGGCAACGAGAGCGAGCTGGAATTCGCTGACGGCCGAGACCTGTCCACGCCGGACATCGCCATATTCGGTCGTCGCGATTCGGGATTGATCGGCCGCGTCGTCGCCTTCCGCAGCGACGAGCGTCGGAATCAGCGGAACGATAGCGGGAGCCAGAACGAGCATCAGCAGGAGCCAGAACTTCGCGCGTGCCATCGGTGATCTTCCTTTTCCTGATTGGTCGCCGCTATCGGAGCGGCTCTAGGATCAGGATAGGGAGGAAGAATCGACTGGAATATCGAACAGGATCGTGAGTGAGTATCGTAGTTTCTCAATGGTGCGGCGCCGTTGGAGGAATGATCGGCACAGGAACCGCGAAGGGCGGGTCGAGCCGCCCTTCCCTGAGATCTCGTACTGGTTTAGGGGATGCGCGTCAGGACGAGGCTGCCGGTTGAGACGCAGGTGTAGCTCATGACCGGTTCGCTGAGCTTGATGGGCATGACGCCCCCGGTATCTGTCACCTGCTGTTGGACGACCGCCCACTCCCCGGCGTAGGCCGTCGTACCATCACTGATGGTGCGACCGTCGGGGCCAGGCCACCGGCAAGGGCGTCGATCACCTGCCAGTCGACGTCCGGGGCCGACTCACCGCTCTCCGGTATCGCAACCTTGCTGCAGGCCGAGATCCGTAGCACCACGATGACGCGCATACCGGCCACTCCAGCCATGAGAAGCGGCGCCCGGCTCCATGCGGGGCGCTCAAAACCACAGCCTCAGAGCGTACGGGACCGTCGCATCGCCGAATACCGGGCAAACTCTGCACTTCGAGTCGTGGATTCTCGATGTTCCGCCGGGTCGGGTGCGGCATGCTAGAGTCCGATGATGGGACGTTCCGTCAGGTACTGGACCGAGGGAGTCAGCATTGGACAGCCTGCGCCTGCTCGTCGTTGAGGATGAAGCGCTATTCAGGGAGATGCTGGTGCTGACGCTCGAAGGCGAACCGGGGCTCGAGGTCGTCGGGCAGGCCGACAACGGCCAGGCGGCGATCCGGCTGGCGGCCGAGCACCAACCCGACGTCGTCCTGATGGATATCGAGATGCCGGGCGAGTACGACGGCATCGACGCCGGCATCGAAATCCGCAAGGCAAACTCCTCGACCGGCATCGTCCTGCTCTCGTCCCACCGCGACCGGCGCTTCTTCACGAGCCTTCCGGCCGACCAGCAAGCCGGCTGGTCGTACCTCCTCAAGCAGTCCGTCGGGGACATCGAAACCGTAATCCGGGCGATTCGCGGCAGCGCGGCCGGGATGGTCGTCCTGGACCCGGCACTGATCGGCGAGATGCGCCCGAAACCGGATTCGGCCCTCTCGCGACTGACACCCCGCCAGCACGACGTCCTGGAGCTGATCGCCCAGGGATACAGCAACTCGGCGATCGCCGACGAACTGTCGCTGACCGAACGCTCGGTCGAAACCTACGTCTCGGTCATCTACCAGGAACTGGGAGTCAGTGGAGAACGCGAGATCCACGCCCGGGTCAAGGCGACCCTGATGGCGTTGGAGGAGAGCACCGCCTAGCGGGCGGCTCAGATCGTCGTCGTCAGAATGACCTGCGCCCCGATCCCTATCCCGAGGGTCAGAAGCACGGAGAGCACCGTGATGCTCGTCCTGGCGATGGATCGGCTCTCTCCCGAAACGGCGTCGCCGTCAGCCGGCTGGTACATCGGCACGATGACCCGCAAATAGACCGCGAGCGACAGAACCGTGTTGAGGATGCCGACAACCGCGAGCCAGGTGTAGCCGGCGTCGATCGCGGCCCCGAACAGCAGCAGCTTCCCGACAAACCCGCCCAATGGCGGCACGCCGACCAGCGAGAGCAGGAAGATCACCATCGCCGCGCCATGCCACGGCGCAAGCGTCCGGCCAACGCCCCGGAACCCCTCCAGATCCCGGCCCGCCCAGCCGACGACCGCGAAGGCACCGAGGTTCATCGCCGCGTAGGCAGCAGCAAAGACGACCAGCGCGCTGATGTCGAGGTCGCTCCTGTCCAGGGCGACGATAGCGAGCAGAAAATAGCCGGCCTGGGCGATCGAGGAGTAGGCCAGCAGGCGGATCAGATTCGTCTGGACCAGCGCGGCCAGGTTGCCGAAGGTCATCGAGAATGCCGCCAGCAAAGCGATGAGAAGCGGCCATTCGACGGCACTTTCGGGAAGGCTCCGCATGACCTGGGCGATGCCGAATATCGCGCCGATCTTCGGAACGATCGAGATGAACGCCGCCGCCGCAACCGGCCCGCCGTCGTAGGCGTCCGGCGCCCAGAAATGGAATGGGGCAATCGAGGCCTTGTATCCCAGGCCAATGAGGACGCCGAGGAGCCCGGCGATTCCGGCCAGCTCCCTACCGTCCAGCCGATCGAGCTCGGAGAGCAGCGTCGAGCCCGTCGCGCCGAACCAGTAGGTCAGCCCGAAGATCATCATCGCCCCGGTGACCGATCCAAAGACGAAGTACTTCATCGCCGCTTCGGTCGCCCGGTCGTCGCGCGGGTAAGCGACCAGCACGAACGATCCGAGGCTGCTGATGAGCACGCCGAGAACGATGAACATGATGTCTCCGGCACCGGCCAGGATGACCGAACCGGCGGCGACGAATGAGAGCAGGCTGTAAACGGTGCCCTCGCGGTCCGTCCCTCGAATCTCCGGGATGAACAGGATGGCCGAGAGCGCCGTCGCGGGCAGGATAATTACCTTCGCCCAGAGACTGAGATCATCGATGCGGTAGGTGCCCAGGAAGACGGTCGTATCTTCGCCAAAGAGGGGAATGGTCAGAAGCGCCGCGGCCAGCAACCCGACGACGGTAGCGATCAGGGCCAGACGCGGACGGCGCAGCATCTCGGCCACCAGGGCCAGAACTGCGGTGATCACGATCGCGATCTCCGGGATGATCAACCCGAGATCGCGGCTCATGTCCATCTCGCTCATACGGGCAGCAAGTCAATCGTGCGGTGGATGGCGTCGAGGAGCATCGTGGGATAAACACCGATAGCCACCGTCAGCACCAGGAGCGGCCCGACGGCTCCGATCTCGCGAAACGAGAGATCGCCGAAACGGGACGTGCCGGACGCGTCATCGTTCGAGCCGTCCGGCGACGGTCCGAGGAACGCCGCCTGGATCGCCCGGAGATAGAGCCCGGCGGTGACGACGATGCCGATAACGACAATAGCGGCCGCGACCGGCCAGACGCCGAACGTGCCGAGAAAGATCTGGAACTCGGCCGGAAAGTGAGCCAGCCCCGGCAGCCCCAGCGATGCGAACGCCGCCAGGATGAAGGCCCAGCCGAGCCTCGGCACTCTGCCGAGCAATCCGCTGATCTCTCCCATCTCCCGCGTCCCCGTCCGCTCCTGGACCATGCCGACCAGGAGGAAGAGGGCGCCAGTGACGATGCCATGACTCACCATCTGGAGGACGGCGCCATCGAGCGCGAAATCCCGGTCACCAGCACTGGTGGCTGCGGCGGCCGCAGCGATGCCGAGCGCCACGTAGCCCATGTGGTTCACGCTCGTGTAGGCGACCAAACGCTTGAGGTCGGACTGGGCTAGCGCGATGAACGCCCCGTAGAGCGCCGATATCACAGCGATGATCGCCACATAGGGCGCGGCATCGCGAAAGGCGTCGGGCGTCATCTGGAGCCCGATCCGGAGCAGCCCGTAGGTCCCCAGCTTCAGCAGCACCCCGGCAAGAATGACGCTGCCGGCGGTCGGCGCCTCGACGTGGGCGGTCGGCAGCCAGGTATGGACCGGGAAGATCGGGATCTTGATCGCGAAGGCGATGAAGAGCGCCGCAAAGGCGAATGTCGCGATCGACCCGCTGAGCGGCGGGTCGGCGATGATCGCTCGCATGTCGAACGTCCGGGGA
Organism: Thermomicrobiales bacterium; assembly: GCA_041390865.1. Classification (GTDB taxonomy): domain Bacteria; phylum Chloroflexota; class Chloroflexia; order Thermomicrobiales; family CFX8; genus JAUIIK01. The sequence continues at coordinate 98,690 of JAWKPC010000011.1, read as the reverse complement.
TCGCCTTCCAGATAAAGGGCCAGTATCCCGAGCAGAAGCGGCAGGCTCCCGAGCAAGGTATAGATGAAGAAGGTCAGTGCCGCTCGTTGGCGATGCTCGTGCCCCCAGCCGGCGATGATGAAATACATGCCGACTAGAGTGACCTCCCAGAAGACGTAGAAGAGCACCAGGTCCAGCGAGAGGAAGACGCCGAGACAGGCGGTTTCGAGCGCCAGAAACAGCGCGACGTAGGCTGTCGCACGCTCTCTGATCTCGGCTGAAAAGATCAGCGAGGCGAAGAAGAGGACGGTCGTGACCAGGACGAGCGGCAGGCTGATCCCGTCAACGCCAAGCCGGTAGCCGGCGCCGAGCGATGGAATCCACTCCACCTGCTCGATCTGGCTGAACTCGCCATCGACACCCCGCAGCCAGACGGCAAGCGCCGAGATGAGCGTCAGGCCGGAGATGATGATCCCGATCGCGTGGCTTGTCCGCGGGGATAGGCCGATCTGGGAAGCGATGACCAGCAGAATAGCTCCAGCCAGCGGAAGGAATACGGTGAGCGTCAGTAATGGAAACAAGCTATTGCCTCCTGAATATTCGGATCAAGACCAGCCCGCGCCCAGTAGGATCGCGACCAGCACGACGACGGCGGCGGCCGAATAGGCCAGCTCTCTGGATATGAGTCCCGTCTGGATCTCTCGCGCTCTTCCGCCGAGCTTCCGGACATCGGCAACGATCCAGGCGATGAAGCGGTCGATCCCGTCGTCATCGGTACGGCGGGTCAGCCATCCGGTCGACATCGCAGCCCTGCCGGTGGCCTCGACACCGGCATGGTCGCGGTCATCCACCCGCTGGACGAGGCCGGAGAGATACAGGCTCGCCGAACCGACGGACTCGACCCTGCGCTGGAGCCAGGTATCGACTCGATCGCAGCTTGCTGCGAGCCGCAGGGCAGGCTCGATGACGAGCGGCTGCTGTAGGCCAGTCAGACGCGCCCGGACGGCATCGATCGGCTCCAGCACGGAGCGACGCTCCTCCGTCGCGACGAGCCAGCCGCCAGCGAGGCCGAGACCGGTCGCCAGGATACTGAGGACGACGGTCGCGACGTGGATCGGTATGTGCGCGTCGAGGTAGCTCTCGAACGGCCGTACACCGGCCGCCAGCACGACCGTGGCACCGGAAGTGGCCGCCAACCCGGCCAGCATCCACGATAGGCCGGCGGGCGATTCGTGCTCGGATTCGCCAAACCAGAGTAGCCGCAGCCCCCGGCCGATATAGGCTCCGGTCAGCGCCGTTCCGGCCAGCGCCGCCGACGCGAAAAGCCAGGCGTGACCCGCCTCTATCGACACCGTGACGATCGCTTCCTTCGACCAGAAACCGACCAGCGGCGGTACCCCGGCCAGGGCGAGCCCGGCGACGGCAAATCCGGCGAACGCTTTCCGCTGTCCCCGGCCGATACCCCTGAGATCATCGAAGGCAGTCGACTCGCGCGCATGCTGGAAGATCCCGGCGCCGAGAAAGAGCGCGCTCTTCATCGCCGCATGGGCGACCAGGTGGACGACCGCCGCCGCCCAGGAACCGGCGCCGATCGCGACCAGCATCAGCGCCAGCTGGCTCGACGTCGAGGCGGCGAGCATGCGCTTCAGGTCGCCCTCCTGCAGCGCGATCAAGCCGGTCACGACGGTCGTCACACCGCCGACCAGGCCGATGACGATCAGGACGTTCGGGCTGAAGAGCGGGAATGCGCGGACGAGCAGGATCACTCCGGCCGCCACGAGGGTGGCCGAGTGCAGCAGCGCCGATACCGGCGTCGGTCCGGCCATGGCTTCTTCCAACCAGCGTTGAAACGGCACCTGAGCCGCTTTCCCCATCGCCCCCACGAGCAGCAGCAGGGCGGCGATCGAAGCGTTATCCCCGCCAGCCTCCACCCCTGCCGGTATACGGATCGAGCCCGCTTCGTTGATCAGAAGGATGACGCCGAGGTAAAGCCCGAGATCGCTGACCCGGGTCGTGAGAAAGGCGCGCGTTCCGGCCCAACCCGCCGACCGGTCGCTGAACTCGAAGGCAATGAGCAGATACGATGCCAGCGCGATCAGCTCCCAGGTCGCGACGAAGAGAATCCAGTCACCGGCCAGGACCAGCAGCTGCATCGCGCCGATAAAGAAGGTCATCTGGCTGTAGAAGCGGACGTGATCCCGATACTCGGCCATGTAACCGACGGCGTAGACCAGCACCAGAAATCCGGTGGTAACCACGGTCAACGCCAGCGCCGCGGTCAATGGTGTGACGTCGATCCAGAGTGGATGGCCGGGAAGTCCGCCGAACGACCCGGAGATGCTGGCGCCGTCATCGACCCGCGCGACATTGACCGCCGCGACAACCCCGGCGATCGCCACACCAAGCAGCGCGATCGCCGCCGGCCAGCGCCGGAGCGACAGAATCAGGGCCGCGGCAATCAATGGTGCGATCAGCCCGAGCGTCGTGAGGGTCATCCTTTGAGATCCACCGCCTCTTCCATCTCGACCGACCCCTTGTCGCGGAACCGTCCAGTCGCGATCCCGAACCCGACCGCAGCCTCGACCGCCATCACGGTCATCACGACGAGCACGAAGACCTGGCCGTCGTACGCCTCGGGGTGGAGGTAGCGCCAGTAAGCGACGAGGTTCAGCATCGATGCTCCGAGCATGAGTTCAACGCCCATCATGATCATGACCATGTTGGTCTGGCTTAGGGCCCCGTACAGCCCGATTCCGAAGAGTCCGGCTCCGACGATCAGGGCAACGATCAGGACAGTCATTCGCGCCTCGCAATCGCGACCGCCGTCGCGGCGATCATCGCGACGAGAATCGACGTGCCCGCCGCTTCGAAAATCAGCAGCGAGCGCCCCATCAACTCGAGGCCGAGGTTGTGGACCTGGACATCCGGCGCCGGCACCTCGTCGACCGTATCGCCCCAGTCGACGAGAAGGATCATCGCTGCCGCCGCGAGGAACGCGACTACACCGGCGGCCTTCGAAAAGCGCTTCTGGTGGCTCATGTCCATCTGCCCCAGACCGCCCGGATCCATCATGTACATGACCATGAAGATGGCCATGATCGTCATCTCGCCGGCCATCATCATGATCTGGAGGACGCCGAGGAACTCCGCTTCGAGGGTCAGAAACATCAGGCCGATCGCCACCATCGAGCCGAGCAGCGCCAGCGCCGAACGGACCATCGACGAGGTCCGGAAGACGGTCGCTCCGAAGCCGAGCGCGATCAGGCCGAACACGGTTATCGCTATGAGCTGCCCCATCGCTACACCGCCAGCAAGATGACGCCGACCCAGAAAATATTGGCCAGCGCGACCGGGATTCCAAATTTCCAGGACCACATCAGAACCTGCTCCTCCCGCAGGCGGGGGACGTAGCGGCCGGCGGCGAGCATCAGCGCGACGACGCCGGTCACCTTGATCGACGTCCAGGCTATCGCCGGCAGGACCGGCCCCAGCCAGCCGCCGAGAAAGAAGACGGTGACGGCGGTTGCCAGCGTTACCACCAGCACCAGCCGCCCGAGCCGGAAGATCGTCAACCGCGGGCCGGTGTACTCGCCGCTCACGCCACCGGCGAGCTCGCCGGGAGCGACGGGGAGGTCGATTGGCGGCATGAAGCCGAGCGCCATCGTCGCCGGTAGAAATACGAGCAGGCCCATCGGCTGGAAAACCGCATTCCAGAGAGCTTCCTGGGACCGCACGATCTCGGTGGTCGACAGCGATTGCGCCCGCATGGCAACGGCGGCGATCGGCATCACGACGAGCATCCCGTAACCGACGAACTGCCCCAGAAAGCGCCAGCCCGCCACCATCGCATAGGCCCCGTGAGAGCCCCAGCCCGCCATGACCAGCGCGACCAGCACATAGGCCAGCGCGGCGTTCAGGAAGAGCGCGCCGGTCGCCAGATCGGTCACGATGACGCCGGGCGTGAGCGGTAGGACGGCAAATCCGAGTAGCGGGACGGTCAACAGTATCAGCGGCGCTGACTCGTAGAAGACGCGGTCGGACAATCGCGGGATGACCGGTTCCTTCGCAAGCTCGCCCAATCCCGCCACCGGCGCCAGCCAGCGGAAACGGCTCGTCATGAACCAGGATTCGAGAACGGCGATGACGTAGGCGCCGCCCATGAGAAATATCGCCGACCAGAGCACGCTCACAGGCCGATCTCCCAGGGGGAGAGATCGAGCGAGACGATCGTCACCAGAGCATCCGCGACCTCAAGCTGCTGAATGGCCGGCCTGGCCAGTTCCAGGTGGGCGGATGATGGAGCTTCCAGGCTGACCTTCGACACCAGGTTCTGTTCGATGTCGATCCTTACTGAGGCCGTGCCGCGCGGCGATTCGACGGTTGCCTGAGCAGTTCGTTTGTCCGGGCTTCCGAACCGGAGATCCGGGGCGGGAATATCACCCAGCTCCCGGACCAGCCGGAGACTCTCGAGAATCTCATCGAGGCGGACCGCCAGCCGGCCGTAGGCATCGGCAGCGTCATGCGAGGCAGCGGTAAATCCGAGGTCTGCGAGCAGAGGGTCCTCGGTCCGGCTATCCCGGACCACTCCACCGGCCCGCTGGTTCGGACCCGTCGCGTGGGAGAGAAGGTCTTCGGACAGCGTCCCGATGCCGGATAGCCGTCGATTCAGAAGCGGCGTGCGGCGCACCCGGCCAACGAGATCTTCGAGCGACTCGACCGGCAACGCGCCGGGGTTGCGCTGGAACCGGGCCGCCAGCGAGACGGCTTCGGTCCCGAGCCAGGGAAGCCCGAGGAGCATCCCGAATCGGGAGAGCCAGATGAGGTGGCTGGCGATCCGCTGGCGTTCGAGAACCGACGTGGAATGGCGAGCCATCTGATCGTTCCGGTCAAGCGCGCCGCTGTCCTCAATCGCCCGCAAGCCGAGAACTCGATAGGCTGCCGGCGCGAGACGATCGACCCGGGAGAGCCGGTCCGCGAATTCGTCAAGCGGGGAGGGCAGCCCGAGCAGATCGTCGATCCGAGTATTGCCGGCGCTGATCCGGGAATCGGCGACGGCATCGCCGTCAAGCGTGAGGGTCAGATTCAGGCCGGCCGGCAAGCCGGGGTAGAGCGGCCCGTATGGGGCCTCGAATCGCTCCATCGCGAGACCGTCGGGGCTGCGCGGCATGTCCCTGGTCATCGCGACCATCGACATGAATCCGCCGCCGCCGTGGCCCTCGTGGCCCTCGTGGCCCTCGTGGCCCTCGTGGCCCTCGTGGCCCTCGTGGCCCTCGTGGCCCTCGTGGCCGGAGTGTTCCATGCCGCCGCCATGGTCCATCTCATGTTCGTCGCTGGAGTCATCGCCACCGTGCTCGTGGTTGCCGTGGCCATGGCGCTCGCCGCCCTGATGGTCCATCTCGCCATCTCCGTGATGGTGGGCATGTTCGCCGGAGTCTCCAGAAGTCTCCTGCGGAACGAGGTCCATGCCGCACTTCGGGCAGGTCCCCGGTTCATCCTGGACAACCTCGGGATGCATCGGGCAGGTGTACTGGCTCCTGGTAACAAGCTGCTCCGCGACGAAGTCTTCTGCCTGACTACCGAACGCCCCCATTCTCATCAACCTGCCCAGCTCGGCTACTCCCTCGGCCAGCACGGCCTGCTCGGCGTCGACGGTGAGGTCGGCAGGCGGAAGCTGTTCCGGCAGAGGCGTCCCGACCGACAGAATCCAGCGCGGTCTGGGCATCTGAGCGTAAACGACCGCCGCGGCGCGGGCGAGGTCCGGCGGCAGATCGTCAACGACGACCAGCACGCTCGCGTGCCGGGGCGTCGAAACGAGCGATAGGCCGGCCGCTTCCAGATCCAGACCTCGACCGGCGGCGAGCGCCGCTTCGGGAACGACGAACGCCCGACGCTCGATAGCCAGCACCCGGCTGACCAGCCGGCGGAGGAATGACGGATGAGCTTGCCGGGTTCCGGTGATCACTGGCGTTTCAACGCCCCCTGGCTCCACCCGTAGAGGAGCCCGAGGAAGAGAATCGTCAGAAATACGCCCATGTCGGCCAGAGCGGAGACTCCGACCTCCTGAAAGACGACCGCCCAGGGGTACATGTAGGCCATCTCCATGTCGAACGCGAGGAAGAGCAATGCGAAGCCGTAGTAGTGCGCGTGGTAGCGCGCCCAGACAGGCTTGGGAGAGAAGGTGCCTCCGGTAAATGGGACGTCCTTGCCCGGCTCCTCACGAGTCTTTCCGAACGAACGGGCGATCAGATAGATCATCGCCACCAGACCGGCCGTGCTCAGGGCTATCCCGAGGAGCAGACCGTACTGGACGAGTGGATTCATGGTGTGCCCTTCCGGTACTCCAAAACGGGGTGCGCGGTCGGCCTTCCAGCATCGCGAAGAATCAAGCGATATTCGAGAGTACCCGATACATAGGCATGATTGCTATATCCCCACACGAGGCGGCGGGCCAGATCTGGATCTATTCGTGCTCGAGCGGCAGGCGAACGGTCACGGTGGTGCCCCGGCCTGGGGCGCTCCAGATCGTGCAGGCTCCGCCGACGGCGCTGGCGTAGTCCTGCATCGCTTCGAGGCCGAGCCCGCGGCCGCTGCCCTCGACCTCGAAGCCCTTGCCATTGTCTTCGATCGTCAGGCGAAGTTGTTCGCCATGCTCGATGTCCAGCCGGATGCGGGCCATCGTTGCCCCGGCGTGTTTCAGGATGTTGGTCAACGCATCCTCGGCGATCCGGTAGGCGGCCAGCTTCACCGGTTCCGCGACGGCTTCTCGATTGGCCTCCTCCATCTGGCGGAAGCGCTCGTCGACATCCAGCCTGACGGCAAACGATGGCTCGAATTGGTCGGCCAGCGACTGCAAGGCCGGGATCATCCCCCGCCGAAGGATCGAGGGATAAAGGCGACGGCTCAGCGAGGTGATGTCGTTCTGAATCAGGTCGTCGAGCTGGCTGATGATCGTCTGGAGCTGTTCTTCTGTTTCCGGCGAGGAATCGGAACCGATGGACCCACCCCGCATCGTCCGGTAGAGCTGGGTCCGCAGGACGAGCATCCGGGCCTGAACGCGGCCATGCAAGTGCGTCGCGATCTCCCGGCGCACGCCCTCCTGGACGCCGACGATGCGCCTGCGGGAGTCCTGGAGATCGGCGATCGTCGCCTGAAGCTCGGCGGCCATGGCGTTGAACGACCGTGCGAGGATCTGGAGCTCGCCGCTCTGGACGTTCCGGACCCGGGTATCGAGCTGGCCGGAGGACATGCTGTCGGTCGCGGCGACGAGCGTCCGGACCGGCCGGGAGAAGCCCCGAGCGATGAGATAGGCGATGCCACCGGCGATGACGATCAGGATCCCGCCCTGGATCAGGTGTTCGACGATGATCCCGCGAACCTGCTTCTGGAGAACGTCGCTACGCAGTCCGATCTGGACGCCGCCGATCGGCTGCCCGCCGATCGTGACCGGCTGGGCGATCTCGATCAGATCGCCGTTTGACTCCTCGATGCCACGTTCCTCACCGAGTGCTCGCATCCCCAGCGCCGGAGCCTCGGCACCGAGGGACTGGAATCCGCTCAACGACGTGTCGGTCAAGATGACGCCGTCGGTGGTGAAGACGCGAACGTATTCGATATCCGTCTGGCTGGCAACGAGAGTCGCGACCTTTTCGACATCCTCGACATTCGAGAGATACAGCGGGTCTGCCAGCAGATCGTTCATCTGGCCGGCAAGGTTCCAGCCGCGAGTGCGCAGCTCTTCCCGGTAGATGCGCCGGGCCCGCGAGATGTCGAGCAGCGTCGTCGTCACGATGAAGCTGACCGTCAGGAGGATCATCGTGACGGTCAGAATCGGCGCGATGCGCCAGCGGGTCGGAAGCCAGTCGCGCAGCCGGTCCCGCATCCCGACCGCCGCTAGCTCTGGATCGTCTGCTTCACGACCTCATAGAGTTCGAGCAGCTGGTCGATCGCATCCTGGGACATCTCCTCGAACTTCTCGGTCTCGCGCATCCCCTTGAGGATCGGCCGGCCTTCATCGGTCTGATCCAGACCGACCATCAGGCTGATGATCTCCGCCCGCAGATCGGGATCGAGGTCGGGCCGTATCGCAACCAGCTGGCTGGGAGCGCTGACCGTTTCAGCGAGGATCATTACCTGTTCCTGAACGTCCGGAGAGAACTGCTTGTAAGCCCGGTCGCCGATTGCCAGCGCCGCGATCTCGCCGTTGAGCAGCAGGTTCATCGACGTCTGGCCACCGGATGAGACGTAGAAGCCGACCTCATCCGGGCCCACATCCGCCTCCGGGCTGCTGACGGAGCGGGTGGCGATGCCCGCTTCGGCCAGCGTCACCAGCGGCAGGATATGGCCGACGGTCGAGTGCGGCTGTTCCAGCATGATGACCTTGCCCTTCAGGTCCTCCAGGCTGGTCACGCCGCCCGACTTGGTCGTCACGAAGACGCCGGCCTGGTCCGGCGTCCCACCCTTCCACTGGCGAAGGGCAAAGGTGCAGCCGGCCTCCTGACAGACATCGAGCGCCGGAATCGCAGCATCGAAATAGATGTCTACCTCTCCGTCGGTCAGCATCCGCGCCATCTCTGCCGTGTCCTGGGCGATGACGACGCGGCCCTCGCTGATGCCATACGACGCGAGGCTGGCGGCGAGGTAATCCGCCAGCGGTTGAAACTCCTCGATCTTCTGAGCGGGATTGCTGGCGTCGACGTTGCCGATAACGATCGCCGTGCCGTCCCCTGCCTGACCGGCGCCAGCGGTAGCCGGCTCCGGCGTCGCCGTCGGGTCATCAGTCTCCGCCGCTCCACAGGCAGCCAGGATGAGGATCAGCACCGCGAGGAACGAGAAACGAACCGCCAGTCTGGATCGTCGATTCTTCTTCATGGATGCCTGCTCCTCGATTGTTCGATTTCTCAGGGTATGAGCACTGCGCCGGGAGAACATAAAGACCTGTAAGTATCGTATGGAACCGCAGTCTACACCAGTGACGAACCGAGCCTATGGATAGAGATCCAGGCTCGTTGCCTGCCATGCATCCTTTACGCAGAAACAGGCGGCCCCGGATGCCGGGATCACCTGTTTCTGCACGAGATCCTGAAGGAGAGAAGTAGCCCGCCATTGGCCAGATGACCGCCATGGTCATGCGCGCGGCATCCTTGCCGCTCGTCCGGCATCACGTCGTTGTGTGTCTCGATCTCTGCGCCGATCCGGATGGCCCCTGCACAATCCCGCCGAGCGCGATCGTTTCAGGAACCATCATGTATCCAGAATACGGCGGCCCGACTGCCCGGACTATCGTGCGGGCTGGCCTACGCCGGTCGTCGTTTCTCGATCGTGGGGCAATTCAGGCTCCTGGCCGTCGAGGGTGATGATGGCGCGGAGTGTTTCCATCGTCCCGGCGTCCTTTGGCCGCAACGGACGGCCGGTTGCCGCCTCGTAGCCGTGAAAATCCTGAAGCATCTGTTGCGGCGCGACGACGCGAGCGCAAATCCCGTCGAAGCAGTGGCGGCGCAAAGGCAATGCATCCGACCGCCATCTCCAGTCCGGCATCCCATGAGCCGATACCGAACCATCCGCGCTTCGTTCCAGGAAGACGAACGTGATGTCCTGGCCGTCCTTCACCAGATCATTCTGGACGAGCAGCTCGCGGTCGAGGCTGAAGCCTGCATCTTCCAGCGCCCGCTGCATCCGGCCCCGGTGACGCTGCCAGACGACCAGATCGAGATCTGAGTGGGACCGGGTAACCCGACCAAGCAGGAAGTCCACGGCCCAACCACCGCGCAGCCAGTACCGGACGCGCAACCCGGCCAGGATCTCATCGATCTCCCGGAGCACGCCCAGCTGCTTCGTCGCCGTTTCATCCACCGATCACCTCGCTTCAGATCCCGCGATCCCTCGCCTTGGATCTTGCTTCTCAAGGGAGAAGCCAGGTCGGGCATCTACCACTTCGGGCAGCGCGATCTCATCCGATCGCCATCGGGTCGTCTGGTGTTGCACCCGCGCCTGCCACCCTCATCCACGTAATCCTTACCGGAGCGACAGCTGGGCACCCACGGAGTGGATATGAATAATCTACATCGGGATCAATGCTTTACGAGGCGAACAAGCGGCTGTAAACGCCATGCTGCTCCCCCGCCTAGCTCCAAGGGCCTGGCTAGATCCTTCACTCCGCAGAGCCTCCGTTCAGGATGACATTGGTGGGGCTGTTGGAGTTTCCGGGGAGGATGGGCAGAGCGGACAGCACAAGCCGCCGACGGCACTGGCAGTCTTACGTGTTGACCACGACCGGCACGTCGCGGCGCACATTTCCGTGGTTCGTGAATACTCCTGGCTACCGGTCGCCCCACAGTTCCATCACCTGCCGCAGAATCGCCAGCTCGCCGGTGTGATAGGAGTTGTGGTCGGCAACGAGGAGAATCTCCCGGAGATAGGTGTAGCCAGCGGCATGGGGGATTTCGGCGTCCAGGTTGAGCGTCAGATCTCTGGTTATCTCGATGACGTCGGCGAGATCGGCATGGAACCGGTCGATCGTCTCCTGCCAGCCCTCGGCATCAGTTTCGGCATCCCGGTCCGGCCAGTAGCCCTCGGGATGCTCGGGCGACACATGGTCCGGATCGCGGGTGAATTCGAGGATGTCCCACTGGGCGATACGGATGTGCTCGATCAGATGCCAGAAGCTGTAGGGCACGCCCGGCGGCTTCGCGTTGATCTGATCGATCGGAAAATCGGCCACGGCGTCGTCGAAGGTCATATGGGCGCCCTTGCCCTCCAGGACGTCGACCAGTTGCTCGCGCATGTGTTCCTCCATCTTGGGTGTTTCGACAGTTTGCGTTCCTCAATCCAACATGAGCCAGCGCCGTCGTGTCGATATATTCTCCCGCGAGGCGGTCATCCGGCCCTGCATCATCCCTGTCTAATCGCTACATAATCTCGCTCTTGTTCGAGCATCCATCCGGTGGAGCCGGGGTATGGATGCTACGATCTCGGGCTATCTAAACATGGTGGCAGGAGAAGGAATCTCCCCTTGCTCAAGGTCGAACAACTTCGCGAACGCCGGCGGAGCATCTTCTATGGCTGGTGGATCGTCAGTGCCGGAATCGGGGTTCAGGTTCTCCTGACCGGCTTGATGATGCAGGCGTTCGGCGTCTACGTCTCGGTCCTCCAGGCGGACTTCGGCTGGAGCAAGACGGCCCTCTCGGCCGCCTTCTCGATGCAGCGGGTCGAGAGCGGCATCCTCGGCCCGGCCCAGGGCTGGATGCTGACCCGCTACGGGCCGCGCAACGTGATGCGGGTCGGGATCGTCATGTTCGGCATCGGCTTCCTCCTCTTCAGCCAGATCAATTCCCTGCTGACCTTCTATCTCGTCTTCCTGTTGATGGCGGTCGGCGCGAGCCTCGGCGGGTTCATGGCTGTCATCACCTCGCTGGTCAACTGGTTCGACCGGAAGCGTTCGACGGCGATGGGCGTCGCCTATACCGGCCTGAGTCTCGGCGGTCTGGTCGTGCCGCTAGTAGCCTGGTCGCTCGATACGGTCGGCTGGCGGACGACAGCGGTCATCTCCGGCATCCTCGTGCTGTCGCTCGGCCTGCCGCTGACGAGCCTGGTCCGGACCCGTCCCGAGGACTACGGCGAATATCCCGACGGCATCGACCCGGCAACGCGCCGAGCTCGCCGGGCGGCAACCTCCGGAGTGGAAGAGGACGAAGAAGAGGAACCGGAGTTCACGGCCAGGGAAGCGCTGCGAACCCGCGCCTTCTGGTTCATCTCTCTGGGCCACGGCATGGCCGTGCTGATGGTATCGGCAATCATGGTCCATCTGGTCGTCAACCTGAACGAGGAGCTCGGCTACTCGCTCCAGACGGCGGCGCTGGTCGTCGCCTTGATGACCCTCCTCCAGACAGCCGGCCAGCTCGGCGGGGGATTCCTCGGAGACCGCTACAACAAGCGAGTGATTCTGACCCTGACGATGCTCGGCCACGGTACGGCGATCATCGTCCTGGCGTTCGCGACCAACTACCTGATGGTGCTCTTCTTCGCGGTCGTCCACGGCATTGCCTGGGGCGTTCGCGGCCCGGTCCTGCATTCGTACCGGGCCGACTGCTTCGGCAGAGCCTCGTTCGCCCAGGTGCTGGGTTTCTCGTCGATGATCGTGATGTTCGGGATGACCGCCGGGCCGCTCGTAGCCGGGATTCTGGCCGACCGCACCGGAGACTATCAGCTGGCCTTCTTCATCCTCGGCGTCTTCGCCTGTCTCGGCTCGCTCTTCTTCGCCTTCGCCACCAAGCCGACGCCGCCCGAGGAACAGCCGATCGAAATAGGATCAGAGCTAGCTGCAAGTAGCGGGCTCAGGATCTCCACCTAGCGAGGAACATCCGAATCCGTCGTGGCCGTCAAGTCATACTCGATATCCGCATCGGGAGTGCTTTTCCGGAAGAGATCGAGGTACTGGTCATAACGATACAGCCGGTCCCGATCTCTTCCCGTAATCTCCTGCAAGATGCCAAGCTCGGTTATCTGTCCGAGAAGCCTGTTGGCTGTTGGGTAACTGACTTCCAGAAGTTGCTCGGCTCTTCTTGCGTTCATTACTGGTGTACTGAACAAGTGATCGAGCAGAAGGTACGCATTCGACCTCATTCTATGTTCGCCAAGCGCACCACGATGTAGATCTCTCATATCGTTGATCGCACGGGCAGTACGTGTGGCTTCCTCGGCAGTCACAGCAACCCCCAGCAGGTAGTACCGCAACCATCCTTCCCAATCGCCTCGAGTTCTGATTGAAGTCAGGCGATCATAGTACTCGGACCGATGCAGTTTCGGATACGAACTGAGATACAGGAGCGGCCGGCTTAGAACACCGTGGTGGCAGAGTAGGAACGCGATAAGCAATCGACCGACACGGCCATTCCCATCAAGAAACGGGTGAATAGTCTTGAATTGTGCATGCATCAATCCGGTATGGACAAGAATCGGATATGGCTCTTCAGCGTGGAGATATAATTCGAATTCGCTGAGGACCCTTGTCAGTTCTCGAGGCGGCGGAGGGACGAACGAAGCCTGTTCGAGCGTTGCCCCCGCTGGACCAACCCAGTTTTGAGATAATCGAAATTCGCCCGGTTGCTTGCCCGCACCGCGGGTGCCTTCCAGAAGCACCGCATGAATCTCTCAGATGAGACGCAGTGACAGCGGCAAAGAGTCAAGCCGCTCCAATCCATAATTCATCGCACGCACATAGTTGACTACCTCCGTTACGTCCGAAGGAAGTCCTCTACTTTCTGGATCGGCCTCGAACTCGAGTATGTCGTCTAGCGAACTCTGGGTACCTTCGATCTGTGAACTCTGAACTGCTTCCTGGCGCACGTACATAGCCACAAACAGATCAGGGTTTTGGAGGGTCGAGGAGATGCCATCGAGCCTTGCGACGGCTTGATCTGCGCGCGATAGCAAACTGAGCAGTTCGGCGTCGAACTGGAGAGGCGAATCCGGTGGCAATGATGCGGGGATAAATGCCTGATACCCGGTCGGCTGGCGGACAATTCGTCCTGCTCGCGTGCTCATTTGTCCCCCTCTCCTCACGCCGAATCCCCACGATGCTATGAAAGGTTCAGGCTGTACTCTTGAATAAGCACCCGCTTATGTAGCAAGTAATGAACGCGAATGATAATAGTGAGCCCGTATCTCCATGGCTATGAAAGAATACTCGCAAGTTCGCTAATAGTGAACGTCTTGTCAAGCCCGGGGCAACCCCAACGAATCCAGGCGCGCGTGGATGCTTGCCGCGCTCGACTCGACAGCCTATCCTCATCCCCGGGGTACCGGTCAATGACGGAAGCGGGAGGAAGAGCGATGGTGGGCGAACGTGAGGCGGGCGGCAACGGGCACGGAGGATCGCCACGGGCAATCCTCCAGAGCGATTCCGGGCTCGATCTGGCCAGCGATTTCTGGATGCACCGCCATTTCAGGGCGATGGCGGCTCTCTACAATTCGCTCCTCAACGAAGCGAACCTCCTGCCCGGCGACCGGGTTCTGGATCTCGGCTGCGGCAGCGGGACGCACTTCGAGTGGATCGCCAAGATGGTCGGCCCAGAGGGGAAGATCACCGGCCTCGAATCCGACCAGCGCAACCTCGGCCGCGCCCGGGAGCGGATCGCCAATGCCCAATACCGGGAGCAGGTCGATCTCGTCGAAGGCAAGCTGACCGCCCCCCTGCCCTTCGACGACAACTCGTTCGACATCGTCTGGTGCGCCGGCTCTCTGCAGTACGTCCCGACGCCGGTCGAGACGATCCGCGAGATGATGCGAGTCGTCCGTCCGGGTGGGCGCGTCGCGGTTCAGGATGTCGAAATGACGTCGATGCTGCTCGGCCCGATGCCCGACGAGCTGCTCATGGCCCTCAAGAGCAGCCTGCCTCGCGGCTTCACCTCCGGCGACGAGCACCATGACTACGTCGACTGGCTGGTCGGACACAAGCTCCGCAGCTTCTTCGTCAAAGCCGGGCTGAGAGAGATCCGCGGGCTGCTCCGCACGCGGGTCTACGAGCCGCCATTCACCGAGGACGAGCGGGGCTTTCTCGAGGTCGCGGTCCCCTACCTCTGCACCGAGTCTCCCGGCATTCAAGATCTCGCCTACCGCCAGGTTGTAGAATTACAACGTCTTGTCGATCCTGAATCCCCGGCCTTCTTGCTTGACCAGCCAGATTTCATATTTGTCGAGGGTAGGGCTCTTGCCGTGGGCATCTGCTAGGCACACGTTGCTCATTCGACGTTGTACGGCCATGACGCGGATTGACCGAGGACACGATGAATGCTCGGTTTCAGGATCGCCTCATGGATGATCCCCGGTTTGCCGGTGTCGGTCGATTGTCAGAAGGCTGAACGTGTTGGAAGCGAATCAACTTTCGATCCTATGGGTCAACGGTAGTCTCGAACAGGCTCGCAATGTCCTGAATGATCGCCATACAGAACTCATCGGGAACTACCGGGTCGAGCATGTCGAGTCTCCGGACGCGGCAACAGCGTTCCTCGAGCGCCAGCCGATTGATGCCATCCTGATCGACACATCCCGGCAGACCGAGCCGGACATCGATTTCCTGCAGGCGATCCGCTCCGTATCATCCGCTCCCATCATCCTGCTGGTCGATACGAACCATGAGTACCTCGGCTATGCGGCGATCCGAGACGGAGCGCAGGATTATCTGGTCGTCAATGAGGTTTCCGGATCGAGGCTCGATCGTTCGATCCGGAACGCGATCGAACGCGCACGGGCCACCCGATCCTTGCGGCGAGATCGGGAGCGATACGAGCTCGCAATTCAGGCGACGAGAGACGGCATCTGGGACTGGGATCTGCTCAACAACACGGTCGAATATTCCCCCAGATGGAAGGAAATGCTCGGCTACGCCGACGAGGACATCGACGGTCATCCGGACGCCTGGTTCGACCTGGTGCATCCCGGCGATCTCGGCCGCCTTCGGGACCGGATACAGGATCACGTCACCGGACAATCCCCGCATTTCGAGTGCGAATATCGAATCCGCTGCCAGGATGGTGAATATCACTGGATGCTGGCGCGAGGCCTCGCCGTCGAAAATGAATCCGGCACGCCCTACCGGATGGCCGGATTCCAGTCGAACATCTCCGACCGGAAACGGGCCGAGCTACGCCTGCAACGGGCGGCGCTTCGCGACCCGCTGACCGGCCTGGATAACCGGGCGCAGCTGATGCACGGTCTGGAGCAGGCCCTGGCGGCGAGCTCCCGGCACGAAACCGGCGTCGGCATTCTCTTTCTCGATCTGGACAACTTCAAGTTCATCAACGACAGCATGGGCCACTCCGCCGGCGATCACGTCCTGCGGATCATCGCTCGCCGGCTTACCGTCGCCCTACGTGAATACGATCGCATCGCCCGCTTCGGCGGCGACGAATTTACGATCCTGATCGACGATCTGGTGAACGTCGCCCAGGCCCGTAACATTGCCCAGCGGGTCATCTTCGCGATCGAAGAGCCGATCCACCTGAAAGAAACCGAGGTTCGGATCAGTGCCAGCGTCGGCATCGCCACCTGTATGACCGGCGAAACCGACCCGGAGTATCTTCTCCAGGCCGCCGACATCGCGATGTACGACGCCAAGAACGCCGGCAACTCCAGCGTCTCCGTGTTCCGTCCGAGCATGATGACCGGTCTGGTCGAGCGCCTCGAACTCGAACGCAAGCTCAGGAGAGCGCTGACCGAACGGCGCATCCACCTCGTCTACCAGCCGATCGTCAATCTGGTGACGTCCGAAATCGTCGCGGTCGAAGCGCTTGCCCGTTGGCAGGACGACGACGGAAACTGGATCACGCCATCCACGTTCATCCCGCTCGCCGAAGGCACCGGCCTGATCATCCGGTTGGGACAGGCGCTGCTCGAACAAGCCTGCGAGGACATCAAGCGCCTCCAGTCGATCCGCCCCGAGCTCGGCCTCAACGTCAACATCTCGTCAAGCGAACTCCGGCAGGACGAATTCGTCAGGCATGTGCTCGAGATCGTCGAGCGCACCGGATTTGATCCGATGCGCCTCACGCTGGAGATCAATGAAGCGTCGGTGATGGTCGACACTCTCGAAGCGATCGAGCGGTTGCACGAACTCAAACGCTCCGGGGTCATCGTCGCCGTCGATGATTTCGGCACCGGCCATTCTTCGCTGAGCATCCTCCAGGAACTGCCGGTCGACGTGCTCAAAATCGACCAATCCTTCGTCCAGCGGCTGGACACCGACGCCGAAGGATTCGAGATCGTCCGGCTCATCACGGTGATGGCCAAGACGCTGCGCCTCTCGACGATCGCCGAAGGCATCGAAACGGCGGGGCAGATGAACGCGCTACTGAATCTCCAGTGCCGGACCGGGCAAGGGTTCCTACTCCACCAGCCGATGCCTCTCTCGGATGTCGAGCAACTGGTCAGCGACTCGACCGGCACCGACTCGGCGGCCGGCGGGCCGGGCAACCCACCGGTCAGCAACGCCATCTAGCCGGCTGACTATCCCGCTCAGCGATTCTCACCGGGGATCTCCGCCAGTCCGACAACCGCGCTTCCAGCGAACCGTGCCGTATACTCGCCGACACCGGCGAGCGCCGGTCCTGTCGAGTGCTGGAATCAGGATCTGACAACGACGACGGTAACGATCACCGATATCGAACAGGCGCGCGACCGCGTGAGCGGCCACGTCAAACGCACGCCGATCTTCAGCGCCACGAGATTCGGCCAGCGCGCAGGCTGTGAGCTGCTGCTCAAAGCCGAGCAGTTCCAGCGCACTGGCTCGTTCAAAGTGCGCGGCGCGCTCAACAAAATTTCCTGCCTGACAGATGAAGAGCGCGAGCGCGGCGTCATCGCCGTCTCGGCCGGCAACCACGCCCAGGGCGTCGCCTGGGCCGCATCGACGGTCGGGGTGCGCTCGGTCATCGTCATGGCCGCCAGCGCCAGCGAGACGAAGATCGCGGCAACGCGCGGCTACGGCGCCGAAGTCGTTCTCGTCGACGGCGGCATCTCCGAGGCATTCGAAGCGGTGAAGCAGATGCGGGCCGAACGCGGCATGACCCTCGTCCATCCGTTCGACGACCCGCTGATCATTGCCGGACAGGGGACGCTGGGACTGGAGATCGTCGAGGACGTTCCCGACGCCGACGCGATCGTCGTCGGCATCGGCGGCGGCGGGCTGGTCTCCGGCCTGGCCACGGCGGTCAAAACGCGCAAACCGGACATTAAGGTCATCGGCGTCGAGCCTGCCGGCGCCGATGTCATGCGCCGCTCCTGGGACGCCGGCCGGCCACTGGAAATGACGCCGCAGACGATCGCCGACGGCCTGGCCTCACCGGTCGCTGGAACGCTGACCTACGCATTGACCCGCGATCTACTCCACGACATCGTGACCGTGACCGACGACGAGATCATCAGCGCGGTCAAAGACCTGCTGATCTACTGCAAGCTCTACGCCGAGCCAGCCGGAGCCGCGCCGGTTGCCGCACTGCTCTCGGGCAAGCTCGACCTCGAACCCGGAGCGAAAGTCGTCGCGGTGATCAGCGGCGGCAATTTCGATCTCGACGCCTTGAAAGCCATCCTGTAGCTCGTAACGCGTGCCGCATTTTCCGACTCTGTTTCCCTACTATTCCTACATCACTAGCCACGTCATCCTGACTGGAGCGACAGCTGGGCACCCGCGGAGTGGGTAGGAAGGATCTACGTAGGAGGTTGCAGCGTTGCAGTGAAGATCGACCGGCTCCGGGCGCCACGCTGTCCCGTTCATCTCCAGATCCCGATGTAGATCCTTCACTGCGCGGGGCCTTCGTTCAGGATGACATCGTTGGGACTTCTGGAGGTTCCGGGGAGGATGGTCAAATCGAACAGCACAAACCGTCGACGCCCGTGGCACCGCCGACGCGAATAGCCATCGGAGCGACAGGCCCCACAACCGTAAATCGTCTGAACTCTGGTCGAGTTTTCGGCCCGGTCCCGCCGAAAGCTGTTCGGGAGACAACGCAGCTGGTCGGTGATGCGAATCCACACCGGGAAACAAGTCAATCGCTATCTGCCCTTATGTGACCAGACTTCCAGGACAGTATTCTTATGAGGGCAGACACCGCGCCGAACCCACGTAGACCGGCCGGGCCGGATCCGGCCCAATTTGCCGAGACATGCGTATACATAGTGGTGCTGTATCAGCTGAAACAGAGGCAGCTTGGCACAGATCGTTGACCATCGAGATCTGCTCACCGCCTACCGGCCCGGCGATATGCCTGCCAGCGAGCGGATCGTGCGCGTCTACCAGAACGAGATCCTCAGGTCGGCGTTCCTGCTCACGGGGTCCGCCGAAGGGGCCGTCCTGCTGGCGAGGGATGCCTTCCTTGGCTACTTCCGGCAGCTCTTGCGCGGCGACGCCGCCGACGACCCACGCTATGACCTCCTCCGGCAGCTCGGCCACAGCTTCCTGGCCGAGCCCGGCGCCGACGACAGCAACAACGGCGACCGTCCGGGAAATGATCTCGCCGGAACGATCTCGTTCGAGGACGGCCGGCAGCGGTATCGGGTCGACGACCAGCGGAGCAGGGTCCTCGCATCGCTCGACTTGCTGGAACGGTCGACTCGTTCGGCGATCGTCTTGCGCGACTTCAACGGCCTCGAGGAAGAGCAGGTCTGCAGGATCCTCGATGAGGAGCCGTTCGGCCTGCGGCAGAAGCTCCACCCGGCCCGCGACCGCCTTCGCGACGCCGCCAACGCCGGGCCGGACCAGAGCGTCCGGGAACTGCTGGTCACCGCCGCGACGTCCGCGCCCCGGCCGAATCTCTGGCCGGAGGTCATCGGGCCGCTCGAAGAGATCTACGCCCGGGAGAATGAGCGGCGGCAGCGCTACACCTACCTGGCGGCGGGCTTTGTCGGTCTATTGCTGATCGTCGCCGGACTCTGGTTGTTCGACGTCTTCCCGTTCGGCTCGGGCGACGACGGCCAGGCGGCGGCAATCTCGACGGCGACACCGGCCCCGACCCCGAGCCGACGGTCACGCCGACACCGGTCCCCGGCCTCTCCTCCTACGCGATTCCCCAGGGCGACGTGCCGGATCAGATGCTGATGCGAGTAGGCAAGCTCGAAGACGGGGTTTTTTCCTCCGACTACGGCGTGTTCGATCCCGGCCAACAGGCGTATGCCTCGTTCGGCTTCGAACAGTTCTGGGGAGTAACGCCGGACGGCCGGTATCTGATCGGCCTCCCCGCAGGGATAAACGAGTCCGAGCAGGAAGAAGCCACGCTCGTGGCCATAGACCTGGAATCGGGCGAGCAGGTCTGGGAAACGCAGGTTCCTCCCACCGTGTACACGTTGGAAGCGTCCGGGGAGAACTTCTATTTCGTAGCACGCGAAACCGTTGACGGAACCGAGGTCCCGGTGCTCACCGAGTTGGACCTGGAAACCGGACAGGAGACTCGCCGCTGGCCGGATCTGATCCCCTCCTTGCAGTCAGTCGTCACGGGCGATGTCCGCATCCGTCTGTACGTCGGTCCCGATAACACCCGACTCTTCGTTATGCTCGACGAGCTCGGAAATGGGCCGACGAACGTCTCGTCGCTGACGCTGGCGAGCTACAGCCTGCCGGATATGACCTTCGAATCCTCGAACATCCAGACAGATTCGACCGCCAACCGGCCATTCCCGGTTGACTTCGACTTCTACGAAGCGGCCGTCACCCCCGACAGCCAGTACATCTACCGGGTTGACGACGAGGGCTTCATCCAGTTCCGGAGCGCGATGGCGAACGAGGACCGGGATCTATCGTTGCCGTTCACCCAGAAGCGGCCGGACAATGAAAATCTCGTCTGGCTAACCTCCAATGATGGCCGCTATCTCTATGTCATGACGGTCGAACGCAGGCAGGTGGCGATCGTCGATCTGCTCACCAGACGGGTTGCCAGCAGCTTCCCGCTCGCATTCGCCGACGAACCCGCGTCGCTTCAGGAGAATTTCACGCATCAGATCGGAAATATCGTTGGGACCGGAGGAGAGTCGGCGCTATCCCACGATGGCAGCCACCTGTACCTCACCGGCAGCATGGAAGAAGACGTCAGCAGCGGCGTTGTTGCTCAATCGGTCATCTGGACGATCGATCTCTCAACCTGGACAGTGACCGCCGGCTGGAACGTCCCTGGAACAGCGATCTTGGGATCTGAGCGCGACGGCAATCTCACGGTGACGTCCTTGCAGCAGGATGTAACCGACGGGCAGTCGACGAAGTTGATCACGATCGATACGGAAACCGGCCAAGTGGTGGATGAGTTCGACGGTGAAGGACTACCCGAGAACGCCAACGATTTCTTCGCAACGCCACTCTCACAGATCTATCAGCAGAGATACGGCCGCACGCCTGCGGTCGATCATGTTGCAGCCGCCGATATCGAGGCGGAAAGCACGTTGCCGCGCATCACTGCATTCGCGTCGAGCGACACGCCGGCAGCCGGCAGCACGATCCAGTTCGCCGTCCGAGCACTCAATCCCGTCGATGGCCAGCTCCAGGTGGAACAGTCGCCCGACGTGCGGTTCGATCTCGACTCGACGGTGGTGCTGCGTCTGATCCATGAGGAAGGCGCGGCCGCGGACGTTATCCTGATTCCTAACGCCATCGAACAGTCCCTCTACCGTGCCAGCACGACGATTCTGGAAACCGGCGTCTGGGATGCCGAGGTCACGATCACCTCACCCGACGGCGATTCCTGGACGATGCGGTTCGACGACATGTTCGAGATTGGCCCATCCTGGGAAGCAAGCGACGGCCGCCGTTACGTGCTCCGGGTTCAGACGGACCCGTCCGAACCGCCCCGGGGCGAAGAAGTTACCGTCACGGCTCACTTCGTCGAAGTCGATACCGGCAGGCCGATGCCGAACGGCGTCCAGCTTCTCGAAACGCTCCCGAACGAAGTGCGAGTCGCCTTCGATGCGGAAGAGGGCGGCCGGAGAGCGGCCACGCTCACCAGAAACGATGAAGGCATCTACGAGGGAGTGATCTCCTTCCCGAATGTCGATGCCTGGGAAGCCACGGTCATCGTTCGGGACGAGAGCGGGGATACCGTCCAGGTCCAGGCCGGGGTGACGAACGTCGTCCGGGAAAGCGAGTAGTCTCGCATCCCCAAGGGTCCCCTCTCGAAACGATCCGGAACCAGCACGAGATTCACAATTCATACGATTACAGGTATCGTTGAAGGACGACCCTATCCCGGATTTCGAGAGGACGGCATATCCTGCATCCGCAGATGAGCCACGACGACGGCGCACTCATCGACGCCTGCCGGAACGGGGATCTCAACGCCGCCGAACGCCTGGTCAAACGGCATCAACGAGAGACCATCCGCGTCGCCTACCTGCTTGCCGGCGACGCCGAGCGGGCGACGGAACTGGCATCGGCATCGTTCACCAGCCTCCTCGGCGATCCCCCGGAGGATCTGGACGATCCCGGACGGCACCTCACCCTCGATCTCGTCAGACGATTCATGCGGCATCTCAGCCGCTCGACCTGGCTTGAGCAGCCGTCCAGCGAGAGCTACAAGGTCGATGACGACCGCTCCAGAATCAAGAGCGCCCTCGACCGCCTGGAGCCGGCACAGCGCGCGATCATCGCCCTGCATTGCATAGCCGGGCTGTCCGACAACACGATCCGGAAGGCGCTCGATATCGACACCCTTCAGGATCTCCGGACAACCCGCATCCGCGCCCATTCACGGATCGCGCTGGCCGCAGGGCGGGCGGAAGACGGGCCAATCATCGACCTTATCAATCAGGTGCTCGTCGAGGCCCCGAACGACGACCTCTGGCCGGGAATCGAAGTGCCTGTCCGACGGGCCTGGGCTGCACGACGCCGGAGCGAGCGGCTGGTGACTACGGCGGTTCTCGTCGGTCTGCTGCTGCTGATCTCCGGCACGCTGATCTGGCTCACCGGATATCGGCCATCCCTCGACGGCGAAGAAACGTCCGGCGTTGTCGATTTCCCGGCTCCGCCGGCGACACCGGACACCGGGATCGAACCGACCCCGACAGTCGAGATGGCAGAGTTCGCAGCCGCCCCGACTCTGCCGCCGCCGTCGGAACCGTCGGTCATGACCCAGGACTTCCAGCTGCTGCGGGCCATCGAGCAAACCAACGACGGCCGCAGCACGATCGAGATCTACGATCCGGCACTGAATACGTCGCGGGATTTGCTGGATGCCGGGGAATCGACCCTGGTATCTCCGGATGGCGCATGGATCGTCTCCGAGCGTCCGCTGCCGGACCAGGCCGGCCAATCGCTCATCGCTGCCTCATCGCTGGACCAGAGCGCGGCCTGGCAATTGAGCATGGCGTCGCCGAGCAGCTGGACCATCGGAAACGACCGGCTCTTCGTCCTGAACCGGCAGGAGCTGGATGGCCGCCAGATCCAGGCGATCGATCTGCGATCCGGACAGATCGTCCGGTCCTGGCCGGTCAAGGACGGGAACACGATGCCGTCCTCGCTGCGCTGGGCGATGCTGGTGCTGTCGCCGGACGAGGCACGGCTCTCGCTGCTGACCGCCCGGACCGAGCCTGATGGTAAGGGCTGGTACCGAACCCTGACCATCTACCAGCCGGAGACCGGCGAGGTCCTGGACACCTTCGAGGAAGACGAAGCCGAGGACGACGACCCATCGAGCAGCTTCAGCATCCGCAGCACCCGGAAGATGCCGTACGAGAACGCGCTCTACAGCATCGTCGAGGACGAAATTACATCCACCGTCCGACTGCAATTTCTCGATCTCGATACCGGCGAGATCTCCGGGCTGAAGCTGCCGATCCAGGCGCGCTCGCTCGTCGTCGCGGACCGACGCGGCGAGAGCGAGATCCATGTTGTCCCGTCGAACACCGGGGACATGCTCTACGTCATCCAGTCCCGTCAGCGGCAGGTGGCCGTCGTCGACATGCGCATGCGTAGCGTGATCGACGTCTTCCCGCTCACCGCCAACGAACCCGAGAGCGGGCTATTCGCCACCAACTTGAACCATGTCAACTACATGGAAGCGCTGCTCTCTCCCGACGGCGCATGGATGTACCTGGCGGCGAACCGGGAGCGCAACCTGCCGCTCAACAACCACCAGATGCGATCGCCCGTCTGGGTCGTCAACACGACGACCTGGGAGGTCGCCGACTACTGGATGGTCGGCGGGATGCCCCGCACGATGACGATGAGCGGCAACGGCGCCCGTCTCTACCTCCGGACCGCCACACCGGACGGCAGGGTGAGCCTCTCGGCGCTCGACACATCGACCGGCGACGTCGTCGACCTCTGGGACAGCTTGCCGACGCCGGAGTGGGCCGGCGCCTGGCAGCTCCTGTCGGTCGAACAGATCTACCACAATCAGCACGGCTACCGCCCGCAATCCAGCCAGGTCGTCCCGCGCGATAACCCGATCCTCTCGGTCCTGCCGGGCGTGCTCGTCCAGGCGGAGGACGCCGTTGCCGGGGTCGAAGCGCTGGTCACGACGAGAATCGTCCATCCGGTCACCGGCGAACCGGCAACCGGCGACGACACCGTGCGCTTCGACCCCGGCGCGACGATCGCGATCGAGCTCTCGAACGGCGATCGCCGGACCATCCTCATCCCGACAAGCACCGAACCGGGCGTCTACCAGGGCAGAGCGAGGCTGGACGAGCCGGGGAGATGGGACGCCACGGTGACGGTCATCAACCCGGACGGTTCGAGCTGGACGGTGACCCAGGGGTCGGCCATCGACGTGGCCGAGGGACTGCGGGCCGAAGACGGTGGAGCCTACCGCTTCCACGTCCGCCCGGCGAACCCGGTCAACCGGAGAACGATCACGCTCCGCGTCTGGATGGTCGAGTCCCAATCCGGGGAACGGCTGCCGGAGGAGATCGAGTTTCTCGATCAGATCTCCAACGATGCCCAGATCATCCTGACGCACCCGAGCGGCGAGCGGGTCATCGAGCCACTCGTCCGGATCGACCACTCCTCGTTCCTGGGCTGGGTGCGTCTCGGGCCGGCCGGTGAGTGGACGGCCGAGGTCCGCTTCAGCCTTGCCAGCGGCGAGAGGGTCGACATCGCGGCGGGCACAGTCCAGATCAACGACCTGACCGAGCCGTTCCAGCGCTCGAACCCCGGTAGCGGATCGGCTTCTACCAATTCCGGCTCCCGCATGGCCAGCCCGGCCAGCCGGTGAGCCGCGCCGAGCCATTCAGCGATGTCGAGATCGCGGAGTCCCGCGCATCGCCGCGCGAGTTCGTCGAGTCATTCCAGCGTGACCTGCTCCGGCTGGCCTATGCCCTGACCGGCGACGAATCGATCTCCGTCATGCTCTCCCGCGACGTATTGCTGGATGTCCTGACCGGCCCGGAGCCGGACGAAACTGACCCGACCGGTTGGCACCGGCTGCTCGCGGCGCTGGGACGGCGCTATCTGCGAGGCACAGTTCCCGAGGGAATTCCCGGCGAACCGTCCAGCGAGGAACAGGCGCGTTTGCGGGAGGCGCTCGAGCTCATCAACCGGCCGATGCGCACGGCGCTGGTCCTGCGCGACCTGGGAGGGTTGAGCCCACCGGACGTCGCGACGATTTCCGGGTACGCGTCCGATGAACTGAAAGAAGTCCTGGAGTGGTCCAGGGAGCGGCTGACCGAAGTCGAGCTCCAGTTCCTCGACCCGGCCACCGGCGACGTACTCACCCGGAGTGCGCCCCATGTCCGCTACGACCCCAAACAATCGGTCATGCTGGTATTCGAGCAATCCGGGCAGAAGTCACTAATCAGCGTGACTGCCGATCTGCCGTCCGGCGAACGGCGCGGAACCGTGCGGCTGAAGGCAGAAGGTCTCTGGGATGCCCGAATCATCGTCGGCGACGAGGGATCGGGATATACAGCGAGTTCTTCCGGACGTCTTGCTTGGCACTCCAACGCTTGGGGGAGAGGATGGCAGGCTCTACGACCTGCGGGTTGAAACAGAACCGGAGGAACCGGTACCCGTTGGGCAGGTACTCATCCGCGCCCGATTCGTCGACGTCCAGACCGGCGAGCCTCTACCGGCGGATGTATCACTGATCGACGGCATGCCCGAAACGATGCGTATTTCGTTGGTCGGACCCGGCGCGCTCAGCCGGAATCTCGAGGCCGTTGGACATGGTGTCTACGAAGCCACCGTCACGTTCGAGACGCCAGACATCTGGAGCGCCAGCCTCACATTCCGGCAACCGTCGTCATCCATCTCAAGGAGGTCTTCGACGGTATAGAGCTTTGTTGATGCCATGACCGACTCCTGTCGAGTGTTGTGCCCGAGCGTTCCTGCTAATGATACGGGCGGAGAGCCGCCGCCGGTACAGCGCCGTTGGATACAATCAAGATCATCCCATTGCCTCGAAGCTGAAAGGATGCCGCCGTCTTTCCCGGATTATCCAATCGACACCAACGCTATCCCGACCGCGCCGCAGCCGGGCGGCAGCTCGGGGAGATCATGCGGGAAAAATACGGCGCTCGCGGAGATGTCGTCGTTCTCGCACTGCCCCGCGGAGGCGTCCCGGTCGGCTACGAGCTCGCACGGGCGCTTGGCGCGAAGCTGGATGTCTTCGTCGTCCGGAAGCTCGGAGTACCGGATCAACCGGAGCTGGCCATGGGCGCGATCGCCAGTGGCGGGGCGCAGGTATTCAACGACGACGTCGTGCAGTACAGCGGCGTCACCAGGCAGCAGATCGATGCGGTGATCGAGCACGAAACCCGGGAACTCCAGCGGCGGGAACAGCTCTACCGGGGCGACCGGCCCTGGCCGGAGCTGAGGGATCAGATCGTGATCATCGCCGATGACGGCCTGGCGACCGGAGCGACGATGCGAGCCGCTATCGAGGCTGTAAAACAGTTCGAACCGCTCTGGATCACTGTAGCCGTCCCGGTTGCCGCTCCAGAGACCGCCGCCGCAGTCGGCGAGCTGGTCGATGAGGTGATCTGCCCGCTCCAGCCGGTCCCATTCCAGGCCGTCGGTATCTGGTACGAAGACTTCTCCCCGACAACCGACGACGAAGTCCGCGAGCTGCTCGACCGGTTCGCTACCTGATACCGCCGCTCCGTCCGTCGAACGGTCGGCCTGGCTTCCCGAGCTTATCCACAGCATCCGATTGGCATCCCGAGGGGAACGAGGAATCAATACGCGGTTGAGCAGGTTCGTAGAAGGCGACAACTGGCCGGCTAGATCAGATTCCAGATTGACAGGCCAATCGTTTGTCATCCCGACCGGAGCGAAGCTGGGCCCCCACGGAGTGGGTAGGAGAGATCTCAGCCGAACATCAGGGCGGGGCTAGCCCGAGATTTCTCCCACCCGCTCAGGCGGATACCCGGGTCGAAATGACCTGCGTCCTGGTTGTCCGATTCCTCTGAAATGAGGGCTAAGGGTGGTCCGCACGGATGCTCTCGATCGGAGAAAGATTCAACGCCTCGATCGTCTCTTCCCGGGTGCGGCCAAGCAGAGCCGCCACCTCGTCGGTCGAGATCATCGTCAGCAGGACCGACGCCCGGAGACGCTCGTCGGGGCTCAACACATCCGGATCGATGTTCCCGCTGATCAGCTCGGCCAATCCCCGGTCAAACCGGAGCGGTGATGAGATCGCCGTACCCGGTACGAGCATGGCCTTCAGGATCGCCCGAACGACGTCCGGCGCGGGGGAGGGAGAATCCCCGGCGGCGATCATCGTCCAGAAATCCGGCGCATCATTGGGACTCCCGGGCAACACGCTGGCTCCACTCGGCACGATCAGACGGATCTCCGATGAACCGGCGGCATGGGAATTCAGCAATGCCAGCGCAAACATATTGTTGAAGCGGCTCAGCTCGGTGCCTGCATAGGCAATCTCCGGATGCATCTCGACCAGCTGAAGGTAGCTCACCGTCGCAATCGTCAGAATGACGACGTCTTCCGGGTAGCTGAACGTCCCATCGTGATGCAGCATCGAATGGACGATGTTCGGCGTGATCAAGGCAAAGTGCTCGTACTGGTAGCGGTTGCTCACCCCGATCAGCTGCTTGCCGTCCGGCCCAGGCCTGGACGTCTCGGTAAATGCCCAGCCGGTCTCGATCCAGTCAAGCGTGCCGCCGTAGATCCCACTGTTCATGTAGGTGTCGATCAGCGGGGCGGCGATCGTGACATTGATCAGGACGAACGCGGCCCGTAGACGCGCTTCCGGCACCCGCTCGGCGATCGCCGGATCATCGAACAGGGCCATCGTCGACACGGTTTCAGACGCCTCGGCGCCAAAGGCAGCCGTGAGAAAATCGCCAAGCTCGGCGCGAATCGCCTCGGTCGTGCTCGGCGAGCCGGTCGCGGGTTCCATCAGCGTGCCGTCCGGATAGGCTTCGGGATAGACGGGTTGTGCACGGTAATCGGAGGTGAAGAGGTTGATGTTCGTCGGCTTGACCGGGATCAGCCCGAGGATCCGGTCGACCTGATCCTCGAGAGCCGGCACGGTCGGTTCCGGCGTGACCGTGGCTGTCGCCGTCGCCGAAGGCACCGGCGGGATCGGCGTGTCGGTGAGGGTGGGCACGGGATCGGGAACGGTGCCGGGCGTGTTCGTCGGTGTCTTGTCATTTCCGGACCCCGAACAGGCGGTCATACCACTGCTGAGCAGCAGCAAGAGCACTGCGAAAATCATGGCAACGCGCACTGTTCCCCCGCTCGCTTTGAGTCAGGCGTCGCCCGGAGCCGGTTCAGGGATCCGATATCCCGGATCACATCCTACGAGCATATTCGCCCCCTTGCCATCGCCCGCTGGTCCTGAAGTAGACTTGTCGTACGTACAAGCGTACGTATGTAGCTAAACTTGGACTACGAGTCAAAGGGTAACCGATTGTCCTCCACCGGCGACCGGGCCGATTTCAATCTTACGGCGGCGAGAGCTCCGGCGCTTGACTGGCCGCTTCCGCGTGTCGGAACGCCGGTCGCCCGCTACTTCGGACGCACCCGCCCGGCGATCTCCTCGCGCGTCTCGCTCCAGACGATGGCGCGGCTGGCGGGGCTCTTCATGATCTGGCGATTCGGGATTCTCCTGGTCTCGGCCGGTTGGGGCCGGTTGCCGATCGTCACCCAGTGGCCGCCGGCGATCGACGTCATGTGGCTGTTTCGCTATTCCGTGCGCTGGGACTCCGGCTGGTCTCTGACGATCGCCGGCGAGGGTTACAGCTACGATCCCTCCTACCCGTCCTCGGTAGCTTTCTTCCCGCTCTTTCCATTGTTGGTCCGGATCTTCGACACCATCTTGCCGGGCAGCGACGTGCTGGCGGCGCTGGTGGTCGTCCACCTGGCGCTCGGCGGGGCGATGATCTACATCTACCGGCTACTGTCGGCGGAGTATGGCGAGCGGATCGCCTGGCGGACGGTCTACTTCCTGCTGATATTCCCGGGAGCGTTCTTCTTCTCGGCGGTCTACAACGAAGCGTTGCTGCTCTTCGCGGCCGCCGGCGCGATCTACCATGCCCGGCGCGGTCAATGGGTGATGGCGGCGCTATTCGGCATCTTCGGCAGCGCCACGAAGCTGGTCGGCGTGCTGCTGATCGTGCCGCTCGGCGTCGAGCTGCTCTCCCAGCGCGGCCGATCGATCCGCGATCTCTTGCCCGGAGCCTGGATTCTCGCCGCGCCACTCGGTGCCGTGGCCTACTTCGGCTATCTCCAGGCCGCTTTCGGAAGCTACCGGGTCTTCTTCGACACCGAGGCCCATTGGCACCGCGAGCCGTTCAGCGCCGTCATGCTGATGGGCCTGCAATATCTCGCCGGCGACGAGGGGCTGTTGCGCTTCTACCCGCCGAACAGCATGACGCTGGCGCCGGCCTATCTGATCTTCGATACGACCCTGCTCTGGCTCTTCCTGGCAGCCGGGATCATCCTCTGGCGAAAGTACCGGCCGACCTACGGCGCATTCGTGCTGGCATTCACCTTGATACCGGCGCTCTCCGGCAGCCCCCAGAGCATGAACCGCTACGTCGCCGTCCTGTTCCCCGCCTTCATCATCCTGGCCCACATCCGCAGCGAAGCGGCCCGCGCCATCATCAGCTTCGCCCTCATCCTCACCCTCGCCTTCACCACCCACCTCTTCGTGAACGGCTACTGGGCGGGTTGACTTCCAGATAGATCAACGCAGTTCATCGTGCCAGGGTTTGAGAATGTTGCAGGCGAGATCCAGTGAGGTAGAAGAGGCGCCCGCGTGGCTCACGCGGGCGCCTCTCCGGGGTCTCGCTAGTCGTCGAGGAGTCCCGGGATCACCCCGGCAGTCTCGGCGGAATTGCAGCCCGCCGCGGTCTTGACCCGCAGCTGGCCGGTATAGAGGCTACGGCAGAAGTACAGCGGGCCATCGTCCGGCACGATGTGCGGGCGATAGCCGGTCGTGCACTGGCTGCTGGATGGCCAACGCAGATGGCCGGTGTAGTTGCTGATGCAGACATTCGCCGCATAGTCCAACGGCAGCACGAGCAAGCGCATTCCGTTCGGGCAGGTGCCGTTCGTGCTGGTCAGGCTAAACGCCCCGGTCATGTTGCTGACGCATGTCGCCAGGGTTTGCTTGACCACGACGCTGTCGGACGTCACGCCGAGATCGTCGTCAGTCACCTGAACGTTGATCGTCGTGTAGGCGCGCGCCGGATCCAGAATGCACTCCACGTTGCTCGCGGGCTGAGGTCCGACCTCGTAGATCCCGTCGTTGTTGCAGTCGAAGGAGTAAGCCAGCGGATCACCGCTCGCGCCGGGATCGGTCGCGTCGACCGATATCTGGGCAGGCACCCCCTGGGGAACCGGCGAGTTGGTCGAGATCTCGCCGATCGTGGGGTCGACGTTGTTCACCGTCTGCGTGGTGAAGTTCGAACGCGCGTCGTTGCTGCTATCGGTCACGGTGACGGTCACGGTGTAGTTGTCACTGGCCGTGCCGCTGGGATTGTCGTCAGCGTAGGTATGGACGCCGCTGCAGATCATCCCATTGATCACGCCGGCCAGCGCGCCGGTGCCGTCGCCGTAGTTGATCGTACAGCTGTGCGGATTCGGGTCCTCGCTCGAGAAGGCCGCGGTCACGCTGACCTGCTCCGCCTCGTCGGATGGAGCCGGGTTCACGGCCGGCACCTCGACCTGCGGAACGGTGTTGACCAGCACCTCCGGCTCGGAGGGTGAGACACCCGCGAGTTCGGTCGTACCCAGTGAACCGATCTGCCCGCCTTTGAACTTGATGGCGCCCCAGTCGTTGAAGTCGGTATGACCGCTCGCGCCGGCGTTGATCGTCCCGTCGCCATTGGCGTCATACGTCACCTTGTCGCCGATCACGGCCGGAGTCTCGCAGCTCCAGTTGATCGGGCCATTACCGTCCGCGATGAAGCGGCGGTCCAGCGGGGAGGCGCTCGCAAGGCTGCAGAGGTGTGCCGTGCCGATACCGTCCGAGGCAGGCCCCAGGCCGTCGTCCTCGTCGAGGTTGTTCTCATTCAGCTGCGGCAACGTCCCGCTCGAGTAGTCCAACACCCCGACGGTGCCGTCGATCGTGAGGCCGCGCATCTGGAACAGGTAGTTCATGATGCTGGGGTAGTTGGGCTTGTAGTTGGTGTGCACGTTGCCGCCATGTCCCAACGCGAGATTATGCCCAAGCTCGTGCATCAGCGTACCGGCCTGCTGCTGGACGGTCCCGGCCCCGCCGGTTCCGCCAAGGGTAATCAGGAAGTCGCTGGTGCCATCGAAGAACGCGGCGTCATCGCCGTTTCTCGAGATACCGCTGGAGTTATTCTGTGTGCCGCCCGTCGGTGGCGGCTCCTGGAGGAAGGCGGCGATCACGTAGTGGAAGATCGGGCCGCGACCGGTCGGCACGAAGTTGCTCTGCTTGATATTGTCGAATGCCGTCCAGACATAGTCGCCGGAGCCGTTCACGGTGCCGAGGTTGTTCTGAAACGGGATCGACTGGGCGCGGCTGAGCGCACCCCAGGTGGTCGTTGGCATGCTGCCGCGGTGGAGATTGCTGCCCGATCCCTGATCGATATGCATGTTGATGCCGACCGAGCCGGTCGGGCTGGTGTAGGGGGAGCTGGCGAAGGCGTCAACGACCATCTGAATCGCCGTTGCGCTCAGGCGCTGATCCTGGCCGGAACCCTGCATCCAGTCGATCTGGATGAAGATGTCCGGCTTGTTCGGGTCGGCCCCCATAGCCGGCAGGTCGACGAATTGCCCGTTGAACGAGACGCCGTTCTGCTCCCAATCGTCGGACAGCCCGTCGCCATCGGCATCGGGTTGATTGTTGATGACCTCGACGAGGAAGCGCAAGCTCGCGTTGCCGTCCCCGCCGCCATTGCCCTGAACCGTGATCGCCGACTCGCAGCTCCCGCTCGTGTCGCCGGTAATCGAGCACGGCACATTACCCATGACGGCATTGATCGAGAGCCCCACGCCGCCCCCGGGATTGATATCGATATCGTCATCACCCAGGCAAGCGCCGTCGTCATCTTCCTTCAGATCGATCGTAACCGGTACGTTAACCCCTGTGTCCCAGCTGGCGGTGGCGGTGAACTGCCAGTTGGGGGTGATGTGGTCGTCACCGTCGATTGGCCCCTGCGTCTGAACGCCGCTGTTGTTGATGTTGACCTGGACGAAGAAGTCGGCTTCACCACAGGCTCCATCCAGATCTTCCAGCGCGTCAACTGCCTCGATGGTCACCCGCACGGTGACGGGAAACGGTGCGGCACTGGCCTGCCGCGAGGGCAGAACGCTGAAGATGCTGGCCGACAAGGTCACCAGTAGAACAGACACCCCGGCCAGCCGAGATCGGGCGGCGCGCGATTGCTTTGGCGCTGCCCGCCGGCCGCGCCGGCCAGGCCGGCGAAACGTGTCCAGAATCCCCCGAGGACGCATCATCGACTCCCTTCATATCGATTGAAGCGGTCATGCCAGGCACGCAGCGGTCCCCCGTGAGATCGCTGCACGAGCGACATCGCTCCTCGTCACGGAGATGAGTCTGGCAATGTCGAGTTTGCGGCTGTGCTCTGCCCGGCACATCGGGAGGAGATACCTATTTCTCGATCGCGATGTACCTATGTCGCATCCGGGAGGATCCGAGACGGGTCAGGCTGGCCGTTGCCTAGGCCAGTCCGAGCTGCCGGGCGCGCTCGGCGGCGGCCCGACGGGAGGAGACGTCGAGTTTCGCCAGGATTGCCGTCACGTGATGGGAGACGGTCCGGCGCGAGATGTACAGGCGCTCGCCGATCTCCCGGTCGGTCAGGCCATCGGCCACCAGCAGCAACACCTCGACCTCGCGGCGGGTCAGGCCATGGTTGGCGACAGGCCGGTCGGTCACTGCCGGAGCGCTGCGCGCCTCCGCGATTGCCTCGCTCAGAGGAAGTGCGCGTCCCTGCTCCCAGGCCGCGGCAAAGCCGTCATCTCCCAGAGATCTGCGCGCGCCGACCAGGGTCAGATCCAGCAGCGATTGGGCAGCGGGTCGGCGCGGCGTGCCGAACTGCTCGATATGAGCCTGGGCTGCCCCGAGAAGGCGCGTTGCCTGGATGAAATCGGCCCGGGAGAAAGCCAGCAGGCCAATGCCCTCGACCGCGCGGACCGCGTGATAGCGATCGTCGATCGAATCGGCCAATTCGAGCGCTTCGCGATATGCGGCCGAGGCTCGATCGAGCCGGCCGCAGGCGAACGCGACCAACCCGACGTTCGTCAACCCGGCCGAGATGTAGGTCGTGTCGCGGAGTTGCCGCCATCCGGCCAGCGCCTCCTCGTGCCGAATGATCGCGGCATCGCTGTCGCCGATCGCGAAGGATGCGACGCCAAGCAAATTCGTGACGGCGGCGACCTCCCAGGAGTCCCCCATTGCACGGGCGTGGATCAAACTCTCCTCAAGCAAGCTGATAGCCTCGACCGGGTCCTCTTGATCGATCGCGACGCTTCCGAGGCCCCGCAGCGCGGTGGCGATACTGCTCCGATCATTCAGCGCACGGTAGATGGTCAGCGCCCTCCCGTAGAGTTCACGAGCCCGCGGATAGTTGCCCAGCCAGTTCTCCAGCTCGGCGGTCGTAACGATGGCTGAAGCCAGCAAGCCGGGCGTATCGACAGCGTCCGGCATGGCGATGAGCGCTTCGAAGAGGTCGTGGGCCTCATGAAACCGGCCCGGCATCGTCCAGAACCAGCCGATCGAGCAAGAGAGGCGCAGCATACGCTCGGGTTCCCCCTGCTCGCGCAGCCAGCCGAGCGCGGCACGGATATTGCCGATCTCCGCCTCGAGCCCTTCGATCCAGCCGCTCTGGTCGGGGCCGCTCAGTTCCGGACCAGCGCGCTCGGCATACCGCAGCATCCATGCAGCATGAGCCCGGCGCACAGCCGGTTCCTCGCCGCTCTGCTCCAGCAATTCCAACCCGTACTCTCGGATGGTCTCCAGCATCCAGTAGCGCGGCGCCCCACTCCCCGCCCGCTGACGAAGGACGCTCTTGCGTATGAGTGAGGTAATCGCGTCAACGACGGCCGTGCTCTCATCGGCTGCGTCCGCGGCCACCTCCTGCGCTGCTTCGAGCGTGAATCCGTCGACAAACACGGACAGACGTCGAAAGAGTTGCTGCTCCTCGTCCGGCAGCGCGTCAATGCTCCAGGCGATCGCGTCGCGCATGGTCTGCAACCGGTGAGGAGCGTCGCGCGGGCCAGCCGTCAGCAGCGACAGCCGGTACTCCAGCCGGTCGAGTAATGCTGATGCCGTAAACGTCGATACCCGGGCCGCCGCAAGCTCGATCGCCAGCGGCAAGCCATCGAGCCGTTGGCAGATCGCGGCAACCGGCTGAATGTTCTCTGGCGTCAGCTCGAAACTGGAGTTGGCTGCCGTGGCCCGCTCGGCGAACAGCTGTACGGCTTCGGTGGCAGTAAGCCGGTCGAAGGTTGTTAGGTCATCGAGATCCGGCAACGCCAGAGGAGGCACGGCATAGACATGCTCTCCGGACAGCCGCAGCACTTCCCGGCTAGTAGCCAGGACCTTGAGAGACGGGCAGGCCACGAGAAGGTCGGAAACCAACGGCCCGGCCGCGACTAGATGTTCGACATTATCCAGAATGATGAGCGCCTGCTGCGCGCGCAACAGACCCTTGATCTGCTCTTCAAGGGGCACGGTTCCGACTTCCCGCAGGCCGAGCTGTTCCGCGATCGCCGCGGGAACGAGTTCGACTTCCGGCACAGAGGCGAGAGGAACGAACCAGAGAGCGCCTCTGTATTCTTCCAGGAGATCCTCGGCGACGCGGATGACCAGGCGAGACTTCCCGACGCCGCCGGGTCCGGTGAGCGTCACAAGGCGTACCCCGGTCCGGCGCAACAGACCGGCGACCGCCTCGACCTCGCGATCGCGGCCGACGAATGAGGAAAGTGGCAACGGGAGAGAAGCCGGCCGTCCGGATCTGTCGTAGCGACGCAACGGAATCGGTTGCGGACCAGAGCGGTCCAACGGCACGCTCGACATAGGCGATTTCCTGTGTCATTGGTAGACCTGTGGATATCTTTGCAACCGAACCTGAGACTGTCAACCACCCCCGTAAGCGAGAGGCTCACGCACGATCGAGCTGCAGAAAGAGCACCGTTTTTTTCACACGACTGCAGCAACCCGGACCGTTGCCCCGACGAGTGATGCGCCCATTCCCGGCCACGATCCTCTGCACGGTTCTCGGGAAGGAAATAACCTCGAAGCATGGCGCAGACGAGCAGGCGGTTGAGCGGCGACCACCAACCCGGGTGACGAGGGCCTACGGGCGGGCTGGAACCGCCAATCGATTCCGCGCTCGCTCGATAACTGCCGGGACGCGCCCTTCGACAACAACCGGATCAAGGAATAGGAGATAGAGACTGTCCATTGTGAGTGCGAAGACGATGAGCTGGAGGACGGCATTGAAAGGAAAGAATAAGACGATTGCCAGATGGAAGGCCACTCCGATACGGAAGGCTACCGGACGATAGCGTGGAATCCAGAATGCGACTGCGAGGAAGAGTTCGAGGCAGATCGAACCGACGGCAATCGGCAGCATAGCCTCCCAGCGGAACAGCGGATCGGGCAGCTGGAGGAGCCAGCCATGCTGGAGGTTCCCGGCAACGATCAGGCCCGAGATATAGATGATGTTGATCTTGGAAACCGCAGCGAAGAAGTAGACGATCGACATTTGCCAGCGCAGCAACGTCAGCGGCAGGCTTCCCGGCAGCATGAGCAGCAACATGACAATCACCAGTAGATACACGTGATTGCTGTACGTCTGCTGATCGACGAAAATCGCGTACATCATCGAGAATACGAGCAGCACTCCGGCCAGCCGCATCTGCAATCCGGTGGCGAAGGCGATGGCGGAAAGTAGCCAGATCCCGAAATAGACTGGCATCAGCGCACCAGGGAGAACCGGCAGCCAGTCATACAACGGCAACCGCAGCTTGCCTTCGTCGAACACGACATGGAAAAGGATCGCCATATCGACAGCCTGGATCAACGCAGCAGTGCCAATCAACAGCCGCATCAGCGTCCGAACCTCTATGGCGCGCATGGATACTCCACCACCTCGTCGGATAGCTGATCCTCAGCTCGGATAAACACCACCGTCGGCTCGGTTTCGCAAACGAAGCCGGGCAACACATCGGCAAGATCAATATCCAGTCGCGGGTTACCGAGATAATCCGATGGATCGATCTCTCGTTCACTGCCATCCCCTTGAACGGCGACGAACTCCGAGGTCGTCCGAACCCCGGCGTACATCTGCCAGCTGAACCTGGCCGGGCGCGGGAGACCGAGCGCCGCAGTTGGTACGGCAATCTGGACGACCAGAAAGATCGCGATGAGTAGAGTTGGCACCGAGAGTTTGAGTCGATGGTGTCGAAACATGCCGGTCGAATACCTGCAGACTCACTCTATGGGCGCAATACCAGCGAATCCAGAGGAGATTCTTCCCGAATCCGTGGATTGGCTCCTTCCGGCGGTGTCGCGACCGGACGCAGTCAAGAAGCAAACTACCGGTATCAACCACTCAGGGAATCGGAGCGATGGGTGAACAGAACAGCCGGCGAAGCCGTCCGACTGCGGGAAGTAGAGGCTGGCGACCT
This sequence comes from Thermomicrobiales bacterium, assembly GCA_041390865.1. Lineage (GTDB taxonomy): Bacteria > Chloroflexota > Chloroflexia > Thermomicrobiales > CFX8 > JAUIIK01. The sequence continues at coordinate 62,155 of JAWKPC010000011.1, read as the reverse complement.
GCCAACCTTCTTCGAGCATCAGCTCGATCTCGAAGCGACCGAGATGGCGGCGTTTCCGTCGCGTGACCGCAAGACATTCATGCGAAGCTGGGAGAGGCTTCTCAACGATGACGAGGTCATCGCCAGGACGATCCTGTACGAGAACATGGTCGCAGGGAACATCGTCAGCGCCATCTATACCGGCAAGCGCGAGGTCGGCTACTGGCTGGGCCGCGAGTTCTGGGGCAGAGGGATCGCGACGCAAGGTCTGGCCGCCTTCCTGCATCAGATGACGATCCGCCCGGTCTACGCCCACGTCGCCACCCACAACATCGGCTCGATCCGCGTCCTGGAGAAGAACGGATTCGAGGTCGTCCGCGAGCAACGCAACCTGCTGTTCATGAAGCTGGCCGGCGCCTCGTAGGGGCATGCCGATCGGCGCGTCTCTCGTCAACACGATCCAGGAAACCGAGACCGAATCGCCGTTCAATCCCGACAGATATGGACGGTATCAGGAGAACACTAGTAGTCTGTGACATGTGATCTGATCGACTACTCTGTGCGTCCCGGACGACTCCACAGCAACCAACGTTGTCATTTCGAGCGGAGCGAGAAATCTCAGTCGAACCCCAGGGACATGCTGCACTGAGATTTCTCACTCCCGCTAAGGCGGGTATCCGGGTCGCAATGACAGTCTCGGGTGCTCTTGAGTTTCATGGGAGTGACCACGGATTTGTCACATCATGTGTCACAAATCACTAGAAGAGATCCAACCTTCCCACCAGTAGCAATCCTCCGGAAAGCTCAAGAACCGCAACGCCGGCATCCCGAGGTGAGGCTTTGCGAGCCGAGGGATCTATTGACAACGCTCTGCAGCAACCTGGAAGCGGCTAGCGTCTGCGTCCTGATCTCCTCTATTTTCCGTAGATCCTCACTCCACAAGGCCTCCGTTCGGGATGCCATGCATCATGGTGTAGATGGAAATCCAAGAGCAGAATGGTCACAGACGTCAGACGCGCCAACGGCCCCCCTCCCTGGCAACCGGCAGTCCGTATCAACCGCGCAGCGAATCGCTCGCGGCCAGGTCGGGTAGGGTTACACTGGCGCGAGGAGGGGAGGGTGATGCCGGTGAGCTTGAGACTTGGGATCGATGTCGGCGGGACGAATACCGATGCGGTGGTGCTGGATGAGAAGGCGCGGCTGCTCGGGAGCTTCAAGGCGCCGACGACGGCGGACGTGACCGGCGGCATCCGGGCAGCCCTCCATGGGCTGGTCGAACGGTATCCGGACATCGATCTCGGCCGGATCAGCCACGCGATGCTCGGCACAACCCACTGCACCAACGCGATCCTCGAACGGCGCAATCTCAACCGGGTCGGGCTGGTCCGAATCGGCGCGCCGGCGGCTCTGGCGATTCTGCCGTTCGCCGGCTGGCCGGAGGATCTCCGGAATGCCATCGGCGGCCATTTCACCGTCGTCGAAGGCGGGCACGAATACGATGGCAGGGAAATCCTGCCGCTCGATCGAGACGCTATCCGCGAGGCGGCCGAATCGTTCAAAGGCGAAGTCGATTCGCTAGCGGTCGTCAGCGTCTTCTCGCCGGTCGATGCCGCGCACGAGGAAGCTGCGGCCGGAATTCTCGGTGACGTCCTCGGCGATCTGCCGGTGACCTACTCCCATGAAATCGGCAGCATCGGCATCCTTGAACGGGAGAATGCGTCGATCCTCAACGCTGCGCTGGTGAACGCCGCCCGGAACGCCGCTTCCGGCTTCGAACGCGCCCTGCGCGAGCACGGCATCCAGGCCGAGATGTTCATCAGCCAGAATGACGGGACCCTGATGGCGCTCGATTATGCAATGCGCTATCCGATCCTGACCGTCGCCAGCGGTCCAGCCAACTCGATCCGCGGCGCGGCGTTCCTCTCCGGCCAGCAGGACGCCATCGTCATCGACGTCGGCGGGACGACGACCGACATCGGCATCCTGGTCAACGGGTTTCCTCGCGAATCTTCCATTGAGGTCGAAGTCGGCGGGGTAAGGACGAACTTCCGGATGCCCGACCTGCTGTCGATCGCCCTCGGAGGCGGAACCAGGGTCGAGGTGGACGGCGAGACGGTTCAGATTGGACCGGAGAGCGTCGGCTACCGGATCACCGAGGATGCCCTGGTCTTCGGCGGCGACGTCCTGACCCTATCCGATGTCGCCGTCGCGTTGGGCAGGGCCGAATTCGGCGACCCGGAGAAGGTCGAACACCTCGATACCGCGTTCGTCAACAAAGTCCAGACCTGGATAGGGATGCGGGCCGAAGAGACGATCGACCGGATGAAGACGAGCGCCGAGCCGATCCCGGTCGTCCTCGTCGGCGGCGGCAGCGTCGTGATGCCTTCCGCCTTTTCCGGAGCGTCGGTCGTCCACCGGCCCGAGAGCTTCGAGATTGCCAATGCGATCGGGGCGGCCATCGCCCAGTGCAGCGGCGAAGTCGAGCGCATCTTCTCGCTCGACGAGCATACCCGCGTGGAAGCGCTGCAGATCGCCCGGGGCATGGCGAAGGCCGAGGCGGTGAAAGCCGGAGCGGACCCCGGAACGGTCGAGATCATCGACGTCCAGGAAGTGCCGCTGGCCTATCTGCCCGGCAACGCGACCCGCATCCGGGTTCGCGCGGCAGGAGATCTGGTTCTGTCACCCGCAGCAGAAGGTGAGGCGCGCTAGCCATGCCCTGGCATCTCACGAAGGAAGACGTCCAACGCATCGCGACCGGCGCCGGAATCCTCGGAACCGGCGGCGGAGGCAACCCCTATCGCGGAATGGTCCGGGCGATCCAGGAGCTGGAGCAGGGCAGAGTCCTGACCGTCGTCCGGCTCGACGAGCTGGCCGATGATGCCTTGATCGTCCCGCTTGGCGGCATGGGCGCACCGACGATCGGCCAGGAGAAGATCGGCCGTGGCGACGAGGGGGCGGTGGCAGTCCAGGCACTGTCCGACTATCTCGGCGTCGAGGTGGCCGGGACGGCGCCGATCGAGATCGGCGGCGGCAATTCGTTCGCGCCGATGATCGCTTCCGCCCAGCTCGGGCTGGTGACGGTCGATGTCGACGGCATGGGGCGGGCTTTCCCGGAGACGTCGATGATCTCTTACTACTTCGACGGCATTGCTCCGTCGCCGATCGTCATGATCGACGAGCGCCACCAGAAGGTCATCCTCGAACACATCCCCGATACCGCTACCCTTGAGCGGATTAGCCGGGCGATCTGCGTCCAGCTTGGCGGCAGGGCGATGATCGCCGACAAGCCGATGACCGTTCAGCGATTGCGCGAGACCGGCATCCCCGACACGATCCGGCTGGCCCACACCGTCGGCAGCGCGGTTGAGGTCGCCCAATCGACTGGAGGCAATCCGGTCGCTGCGATCTGCGAGGCAATGGGCGGCATGGTTCTCTTCAGCGGCAAGCTCACCGACGTCGACCGGCGGTTCGAGCGCGGCTACAACTTCGGGCGGATCACCCTGGATGGGCTCGACGACTACCAGAGCCACCGCTGCCAGATCGAGCTGCAGAACGAATTTCTGATCTGCCGGGTCGACGGCGAGACAACGGCAATCGTGCCGGACCTGATTACCCTGGTCGACACCGACCGCGGCACCCCGATCACGACCGAGGTCTTGCGCTACGGACTCCGCGCGACGGTTATCGGCATCCCAGCCCCGCCGCAGCTCACGACCGCACAGGCCCTGGGATTCGTCGGCCCGCAGGCCTTCGGATACGACGAGCCGTTCGTGCCGCTGGAGGTCAATTCCCGAACTCGCTAGCTGCGGTAGTCATCAATACCGGCTGCTTGTAGATAGGTCACCGGCCCGGTCAATCGGGATGATCTCGCGTAACCATCGCTGGCTGTCGACGATACCGACACCTCCACGTTGAATTCCCACGCGAGTACCGGCGAAAAACGGCACCTGTGGGCCTGGCGATTGGACATAACGCATCCGATGATCGAGACAACAGAGCCTCATGATTCGGATGGGAGATCCATAGACCGATGCCAAAACGACTTTCGATTGCCCTTGCCGCGTTCTTCTCGATCGCGACCGTGCTCGCCGCGGTGATGTCCGCCGGGGCCGAGGCGCCGGCCAACACGCACTTCCAGAACACCTGGGAACGGACCGACAAGCCGGTCGCCGACGCGGTCGTGAGCCGGACCTGGATGTGGGGGCCGGAAGCCTTCACCGGCCCGCTCACCGAGCCATACTCCAGCAGTCCCGGAGGCCAGCGGACGGTCCAGTACTATGACAAATCCCGGATGGAGATCAGCCACCCGAATGCCGACCCGGCCTCAGTCTGGTACGTCACGAACGGCCTGCTCGTGATGGAGATGATGACCGGCTACCTCCAGACCGGCGACGAGATCGGGACGCAATACGATCCCGCCGAGATCAACGTCGCCGGTGATGCTGACGACGCGACCGGCCCGACCTACGCGACCTTCGGCTCGGTTCGCGAGGAGTTCGCGCTCGACGATGGCGCGACGGTCACCTTCCGGATCGATCGCGAAGGCAACCTGACCAACCAGCCCAGCCTGGCCGACTTCGGCGTGACCGCTGCCCAGTACGTCGAAGCGACCGATCACCAGGTGGCCTCGCCGTTCTGGGAGTTCATGAACGCCGTCGGGACGGTCTATGAAGGCAGCAGCTTCGTCGAGGCCCCGCTCTTCCAGAATCCCTACTACGCCACCGGGCTGCCGGTCACCGAGGCCTACTGGGCCAGCGTCAAGATCGGCGGAGAGTATGCGGACGTCCTGGTCCAGTGCTTCGAGCGCCGCTGTCTGACGTACAACCCGGCCAACGCGCCGGAGTGGCGGGTCGAAGCCGGCAACGTCGGCCGGCACTACTACCACTGGCGCTACGAGGTCGTTGAAGCTGGCGGGGAAACACCGGAGCCAACGGCATCGGCCACCGACGAGCCATCGCCGACAGCTACCGCGAGCCCGACATCAGAGCCAACACAAACGGCGACGGCCGAGCCCTCGGCGACAGCGACGATCCCGAACGCTGGCCAGGTGCAGGCGGCTCTGGAGGCATCGGCCAACGAGCTGGTCAGCTGCCTGAGCAACCTCTTCACACCGGATACGCTGCTGGCCCTGGTTGCCGGGGAGACGGACGCTATCAGCAATGCGATCGACGCCTGCCTGAGCAACTCCCTGCCCTCGGCGCTCGCTGACGCACTGTCGCCGCTGGTCGACCGGGGTGTCGTCTGCGCGTCCGAAGCGATGGCAGATCTGAGCATCGACGATCTCTACATCCTCGCGAACGGCACGCCGGACCAGCAGCAAGCGCTGATCGAAGAGATTGCCTCCGAGACGATCGACTGCCTGATTGACGGACTATAGAAACAGGCCCTGCGCCTGAGCAGGGCCTGATCAGTTCGGCAATTCCTCAGGAGGGATACGCTCCGGGAGCGGTCTCAATCGCGACGGTTCCCGGACCTATTCCGCGGGGCGGGCGACGACCGGCTCCCTGCCGATGGGAACGATCTCCACAACAGGGAGCTCGCCGGCGTTCTCGACCGCCATCTTGATCTCGTTGTCGTAGTCGAACAGCTCGATACCGGAGAGTAGCGGCCGGATGAACGTCGGCGGGCCGCACTCGCAGGAGCGGTCGCTCATCCGCAGCATCATCTCCCGGCGTTTCTCGTAGCTCTCGATCGGGTAGGCGTGGGCGTTGATCGTTCGCCCGCCAACGTCGATCCGCACCCGCGAGTCCGCCTGCATATTCTTGTACCAGTGGGCGATGACGCCCCAGCTGACGAAGACGATGTAGCTGTCCTGATAGGGCATGAAGCTGATGCAGGTCTTTCGCGGCTTGCCGCTCTTGCGGCCGATCGTCGTCACCCGCAGGACGCAGCGCCAGGCCATCAGCCGGGCGAACGGCCCCCAGTAGAGGTAGATTGGCAGCTTGAAGAGCTGCTGCATGAGCTTGCTCGGGCGATCCCTGCGATAGCCGGGCTCATTCCTGCCTTCGTCGCTCTGGCTGCTGTGTTCGTTGTCCATGTAACCCCGCTCTCTCCGTATTCAGTGGTCCTGCCGTTTTCCGGGGCATGACAGAACGATACCGGAAACGGCGCAGCCGGCGGCGTCAGGTAGTCCCGGTTCCGTCGCGCCGGGCAAAGCTGAGAGTTCGCCCGGCGATCGTCACCGGCCTATTCGACGGCCCAGACGGTGAGGTTGGTGAACTCCCATTCGACGGGGCCGAGGAAGTCCAGGTTGTCGACGTAGATCCCGACGAAGCCTCCCGGCGGTCCGGTATGCGACGCCGTGCCGACGAGCTCGTCGTTGATCAGGAACCAGAGCGCCTGGCCGCGATGGATGATCGATAGCCGCGTCCACTCGTTCGCATCCGTGGAACCCGGGCGCTGTTCGAACGGCAGGAGTACTTGAGAGTCGTCGGGATTGACTTGTTCGTATCTTGCATCCGTATTGCCATCGTTCGTCAGGCACATTTCATAGTTGTATGAGAGCGAAACAGGATCGAGCCGGGTCACGAGACAGGCGCTGGAAAAGACGTAGTCCTCGCTCACCATCCGCACGTCGACATCCACCCGGACGTCGGTATAGGGATCGCCACTGTCCAGATAGACGAACGGTTCTCCGCTGGGATTCGCGTAGATGTGATAGGTCCCGTCCTCGGCGAAGAAGTCGCCATCCTCGATCGAATCGTCGCCCCAGTCCGTAAGGTCCGAGTAGTAGAGCAACTCGCCGGCCGGCGGGTAACTATCCGGTTCCGGCTCGCTGTAGCGCCAGTTGTAGTAGTGCCGGCCGACGTTGCCGGCCTCGACGACGAACCCGGCCGGGTTGCCCGGCGTGTAGGTCAGGCAACGGCGCTCGAAGCACTGCATCAGGACATCACGCGGCGTACCAGCCACCTCGACCGTCGCCCAGTACGCCTCGGTGACCGGACGGCCGGTCGCGAAGAAGGCGTTCTCGAAGAGCGGCGCGGTGATGTAGTCCCCGTTGTCGTAGATCGTGCCGCTGGAGTTCATGAACTCCCAGAAGGGCTGGGCGATACCGTGGTTCGTGACGGTGTCGACGTAGCCGACGACGACCTCGTAGCCTTCGAGCGAGCTGTCGTTGGTCAGGTCACCGGCGCGGCTGACGCGCTGGATGACGACCGAACCCTCGGGCCGCGCCGGAACATCGAGCAGGCCGCGGAAGCTGGCGTAGGTCGGCCCGTTGGGATCGCCGGCGTCTCCGGCGACATTCACCGGAGCCGGCAGGCGCTCGACGAAGCTGTCGTTCCCGACCTGCATCCGGCCAGTGATTAGTTCGTTGACCAGCAAACCGTTCGTGACGTACCAGATCGAGTTCGGGTCCGCGCCCGGGTCGGTGATCTCCATCCGTGCCTTGTCGAAATAGACCACGAGCCGTTCGCCATCCGGAGACTCGTCGTAGCGCTCCAGGCGGCCGAAGGGAGTGATCGGCTCCGGCCCCCACATCCATGTCCTGGCGGTGACGCCATCATCGACCGGCGCATCGGTCCGCTCCCAGGTGAACTGGAACGGATCGAGGCCGGGATCGGCAAAGACGCCGGCGCTCGCCGGCATCACCAACAGGTTCCCCAGCAGCATGACCGCCACAACCGCGAGCAGGACTCGTCCCCGCTTCATATGCTCACCTTCCCAAATGTCGATCAGTCATCCCCAACGAAAGCCCTGGTTCCGATCCCTGATCCCTCATCCGTCACTTGACTCGCTCCCAGTGGAGCCGGCCGACCGTCGCGATCAAGACGAACGTCTTGCCGTCGTCGGAGAGCTCGAAGCCGCGCGGGAGGTTCTGGCCGACCTGGCTGTCATCGAGGTGGAAGAGCGGCTGGTGGATGACCTGGTCACCCTCGATCTTGTAGGTCCCGCAGTAGATCACCATCCGGGTCTGGCCGTCGCCGGCCGGCAGCAGCAGCGACTCCGACATCCAGCCCTCTTCGGTGTAGACCAGTGCTCCGGTCGGGCTGGGGCCGGACCCTGCGTCGGCCGGAGGGTTATCCAGATCCATCCGCACCAACTTCCACATACCGACAAGTGGGTGACTCATGTAGGGGCTCCTCCTCTGTAGACGGCCGGTCCGGTGATATCTTCAACCGGGAACTCGCCGTCATGGTCGTGAGACAGGTTGACGAACATGCACGAAGAATGGTCGCGATGACGCATCGACACAGTCCAAGTCGGGACGATGCATGTCGCATACTAACAGAGGTCATCGGTGGAACAATTGAATACATCCAGCGTTTCACCACCGGACTTGCCCACTACGTCTACGATGCCCGGCTCGATGACGGACGCCGTTTCGTCGTCCGGCTGACCCCACCGGAACAGGCAGTAGAGTTCGCCGGCGCACTCTACTGGTACGAGAGATTGAAGCCGCTCGGCATCCCGTTACCGGATCTGTTCTACGAGGATGTCCGTGGAACGCGGCATGGCGTCCCGGTCATGATCATGGAGCGGTTGCCCGGCACCGATCTCGGCCACGTCTACGACGGGCTGACGGACAGCCAGAAGCGGGAGATATCCGCCTGGGTGGTAGAGCTACAGAAGAGAACCGCGACGCTACCGCTCGCCACCGGCTTCGGCTATGCCCTGTCCTACGACGATCCCGAGCTGCTTCCGACCTGGCAAGACGTCCTGCTCGGCAGCCTCGACCGCAGCCGGCGATACATCGAATCGGCCGGCGTCGTGGACGTCGAGGTGGTCGACCGGGTCGCTTCCCGGCTGGACAACTTCGACGGCTACCTGAGCCGGATCGAGCCGGTGCCGTTCCTCCACGACACGACGACCAAGAACGTCATCATCGGCGATGGCGACCCAACCGGCATCGTCGACGTCGACAGCCTCTGCTTCGGCGACCCGCTCTGGACGCTGTCGCTCACCCGCATGGCCCTCCTGGCCCACGGCCACGATACCGCCTACATCGACCACTGGGAGCACCACCTGGACCTGACGGCCGAGCAGCACCGTGCATCGCTCCTCTACACGGCCATCCACTGCACCGCCTTCCTCTCCGAACTCGGCCAGGCCTTCAACAACGAATCAGCCCCGCCCGTCGATGCGGATTATCGATGGCATTTGCTGATGGTGTTGGACAGGTTGATTGCTTAATTGATCGACTTGGGAATAGACCAGGGAACTATAACAAGATTTGGCGTACGTACACGAAGTATAAGTTAAGAGCCCTGGATCTTATACATGGCAGGTCACTCCTCGATTGCCGCAAGGATTTCTCGAGCAACGTACCAGTGAACTCGACCAGATGATTGAAAACGCTCGAGGATACCTTGATCTTCAAGTCGTTTGATGTGTTGCCGCGCAGCAGGCTGAGTAATTCCAAGTTGAGTAGAAATGCGCGGGGCGCTGATAAGGGGCAAACTGAACAGCATTTCAATGACTCCGGTGAGATTCGCCGAAATGCTCTCGCTAACTGCGAACCGACGATATCGTTCGTGAAGGTCTTGGAATCGCTCGATTCTCATTAGAGTACTTTCCGCTTCGCTTTGAACGCTCCTGAGAAAGAACGCGAACCAGGCATTCCACATCCCGTTTTCGGTTACCTGCCTAAGGTGCCGAAAATATTCGGCGCGGTGATGTTCGAGGTTTCCGCTTAAATACAGTCGGGCTGGGGGAGAATGTTCCACTTCGCCAGTAGGAGAGACAACAAGAGCCGACCCAGCCTGCCGTTGCCGTCGATAAACGGATGAAGCGCTTCGAACTGATAGTGGCTCTGGGCAAGTCGAATCAACGGGGGAATCGCAACGTACGAGTTGATATTCGATTCCAGGGTCATGAGGCGTGACCGCATCGCCGATGGCGGTGGAGCAACGTATGTCGCATCCTGGATGGAGTCAGACGGTCCAATCCAGTTCTGAATTTCTCGCAGCGTGCCCGGACGCGTACCGGCGTCCCTGGTGTTTTGCAGCAGGATCTCGTGCAGGTCACAACGAAATTGTGCATCCAATTCTCTCGCCTCGCGAGGCATGGGAGATCTTTGACACTGAGATTCAAAACATGATGGGTATCAGCGGCGAGGAATTCATCGAGTGCTGGGAATCCGGGGAGTACGCGAAGATCGCCGATATGTCCGGGAACCGTCACATCATTCGGTTGGCCCTCATGATCCCCTGTGACAGCAACCGATCTTGTTGAATCTATCGCACGCTTCGCCGCACCACAGACACAGGTAAGGTATCGCCTGGCAATCAGACGTTCACGAACCAGGCCCTAATTTGCGGTCAGCCCACCGTGTGCTGCGCGGCCGAGATAGAGCGGGAACAGCACCAGAATCGCTGTAAAGATGAACGTCTCGATCATGAAGCTGATGACCGTCTCTTCTGCTTCGCCAGGACCGGCATCTTCGCCCCAGAGGGTCCAGGCCGCGCCAGCAAGCCACCAGAGCACAACAGCTTCCAGCCAAACAATCCAGAGGTGTCGTGGATGGAGCAGCAACCCGACGGCGAAGGCGACGACGAACAGCGTCAGCGCGCCCAGGGCATCGAACCAGAAGACGCCGAGAATCGGTAGCGCCAGGAGCAACGGAGTGATCATCTCGGACAGATGATGATGTCTGAAGAATCCTTGGGCCAGCATCGGAAGCGTCCCTTCCTGAATGCCGAACGCTCTTGCTACCTTCCATCATCTGACAAACGGCGAATATTCCGCATCGTATTGCAGGCTGCGATCGTTGCAGATTCGCTACAAATTTCTGATCAGTGTGGACGATTATGATGGTGGTTAATCCACCGGCACACCTATCGACCTAGCGATCGAGTGCGCGGCTTCGTCGCCGTGGGGGTGAGGGCGATGCGGCCGTCGCGGAGCTCGACGTGGCGGTCGCGTTGGGCGCGGTCGATGATGCGGGCCAGCCAGGGCTCGGTCCAATCCAGCTCGGCGGCGAGGTGGGCCGGGGATTCGCTGGCGGTGCGATGGTGGTGAAGGTGCATCACCAGCAGGTCGGCGGCGAAACGCTCGCGCTGCCGGCGACGCCGGAAGAGCTTGCTGACGATGCCCTGCGACGGCGAGAACAGCGCCGCCAGGGCGAAGAGTATCCCCAGCATCACGACCATCATGCCGCTGATCGAGACATCGAAGGCGACCGCCGCATAGTAGCCGAGAACGGCCGACACCGCGCCGGCGGCGACGCTCAGCGCGATCATCAGACCCAGCCTGTCGGTCAACAGATAGGCGGTCGCAGCCGGAACGATCATCAGGGCAACGACGAGGATCGCGCCGACGGCCGAGAACGCGCCGACGGTCGTCATCGAGACCAGTGTCATCAGGCCGTAGTGGATCACGGCCGGCGAGAAGCCCAGCGCGGCGGCCAGCCCGGCGTCGAAGGTCGCCAGCTTCAGCTCCTTATAGAACAGCAGGATCGCCAGCAGGTTCACGACCGTCATCAGCATCAGGACGATCAGCGGGTAGGAACCGTAGTTGGTGTTGCCGATGATCAGCAGGTCGAACGGCGAGAAGGCGATCTCGCCGTAGAGGATCGCGTCGGCGTCGAGGTGGACGTCCGAGAAATAGCGCGTCACCAGCACCGTGCCGATCGCGAACATGGCCGGAAAGACGATCCCGATCGCCGCGTCCGACTTCAGCAATCCGGTTCGCTGTAACGCCTCGACGGCAACGACCGTCGTCAGGCCGGCCAGCGACGCGCCGAAGATGCCGACGAAGAGAGTCGGGCCGTTCGCCAGGACGAAGCTGAAGACCAGCCCCGGCAGGATCGCGTGGCTGATCGCGTCGGCCATCATCGCCATCCGCCGCAGCACCAGAAAACTCCCGACCAGGGCGCAGGATGAGGCCGCGAAGATGCCGGTCAGCAGGATGACCTGCTCGCTGGTCAGGAAGGTCATGCCGGCTCTCCCCGCAGCTCGGCCCGCCGCCGCTCCAGGTTGCGCTTGCGAGCCCGACGCAGCCGGATTGCCTCCCAGACGATGCCGCGCGCCGGGGCGAAGAGGATCGAGACCAGGACGATGGCCGTCATACAGAGGACGATCATCGGGCCGGTCGGGATCCGGGCCGCCTGGACGCTGATGATCGAGCCGGCCACCCCTGCCGTCGCGCCAAAGAGGGCCGAGAGAAAGATCATCACCCCGAGCTGGTTGGTCCACTGCCGTGCCGCCGCAGCCGGGCCGATCAGCATCGCCGCCATCAGGACGACGCCGACCGTCTGGAGGCCGATCACGACCGCGGCGACGATCAGCGAGGTCAGGACGACGTCGAGCCAGCGCACCGGGAAACCGAGGCTGGCGGTAAATTCGGGATCGAACGAGAGCAGTTTGAATTCCTTGTAGAAGACGGCCACGATCAGCAGGGCAACCAGCCCGACCGCGCCCATCTGAAGCACCGTCCGCTCGACCAGCGTCGCCGCCTGGCCGAAGAGGAACTTGTCGAGTCCAGCCTGGTTCGCGCCCCGGTTGTGCTGGATGTAGGTCAGCAGGACGATCCCGGCCCCGAAGAACACCGTCAGGACGATCCCGAGGGCAGAGTCCTCGCTGATCCTCGTCTCGCGGACGAGGTTGATGATGATCAGCGTCCCGAGCCAGCCGGCCACCGCCGCGCCGAGCATAAGCACCAGCGGCGCTTTCGAGTTGGTCAGCAGGAAGGCGATCGCGATCCCCGGCAGGGCGGTGTGGGAGAGGGCGTCGCCGAGCAATCCCTGACGGCGGAGAACGGCGAAGGTCCCGAGGACCCCGCCGACGATCCCGAGCAGGGCCGAACCCAGCGCGACATTGCGCAGGGTGTAGTCAAAGACGAGGTCGCTCAGGATCTCGGGAACCATCAGTCGTCGCCGATCAGAACGGAGCTATCGACCTCGGGGCCGTTCAGCGAGTTGAGCGCGGCAATCCGGCCTCCGTAGGCCTTGCGGATGTTCTCGAGCGTGAACGCTTCCTCAGCCGGGCCGCTGGCGATGACCTGGACGTTGAGCAGGACGACCCAGTCGAAGTATTCGAGCACCGTCTCCAGATTGTGGTGAACGATGATCAGGGTCTTGCCGGAGGCCCGGAGATCGCGCATGACGTTGACGATCGCCGCTTCGGTCGCGGCGTCGACGCCGGCGAAGGGCTCGTCCATGAAATAGATCTCGGCGTCCTGGGCCAGCGCCCGTGCCAGGAACACCCGCTGCTGCTGGCCGCCCGAAAGCTGGCTGATCTGCCGGTCGGCATAGTCCTCCATGCCGACCTTTTCGAGGCACTCGTAGGCGATCCGGCGCTCTTTCTTGCCGGGCCGCCGGATCCAGCCGAGCTTGCCATAGAGCCCCATCTGGACGATATCGAGCGAGGTCGTCGGGAAATCCCAGTCGACGCTGCCCCGCTGCGGCACGTAGCCGACCAGCTCGCGATTCTCCTTGTACGGCTTGCCGTAGACCGACACCGTCCCGCTCGTCCGCGGCACCAGATCGAGAATCGACTTGATCAACGTCGATTTCCCGGCCCCGTTCGGACCGACGATCGCGACCAGCCGTCCCTCGGGCACGGTCAGGTCGACATCCCAGAGGACCGGTTCCTCGCGGTAAGCAACGGTCAGGTCCCGGACGGCGACGGGGGATTGATTAAGAGTTGTGGCGGTGGTCATGCGGCCGTCACCTTCCGGCGAGGAGTTTGTAGGTTGCAGTACGTAGTACGTAGGAAATCCAGGGGCCGGGACGGTCGGCGAGCTCCGCTCTGCTGTTCCCTGTTCCCTGTTCCCTCACTTAAGCGCCTCAACAATCACATCCACGTTGTGCCGGTACATCCCGAGATAGGTGCCCTCTTCCGTGCCCTCGTCGCCCATGGCATCGGAGTAGAGCTCGCCGCCGACCGTGACGTTGCCCCCTTGGGCGTCGGCGGCTTCGATGACGGCATCGACGGTTGATTGCGGGATGCTGGATTCGATGAAGACCGCCTTGATGTTGCGCTCGACGAGGAACTCGGCAAGATCCTGGACGTCGCCGGCGCCGGCTTCGGTCGCCGTGCTGATGCCCTGAAGACCGCGCACCTCGTAGCCCCAGCGCAGGCCGAAGTAGCCGAAGGCGTCGTGGGCCGTCACCAGCACGCGTTGGCCCTCGGGCACCGTCGCCAGCTGCTCTTCAGCATAGGCTTCGAGCGACTCCACCTCTTCGAGGTAGGCATCGAGATTCTCTTCGTAGGTGTCCGCGTGATCGGGGTCGAGCTCGGCGAGCCCGTCGGCGATCTCCTGGAGGGCGTGCTTCCAGAGGGCCGGATCGAACCAGACGTGCGGGTCGAACTTGCCCTCGAATTCGGGCGGCTCGGCCAGCATATCCTCCGGTATCGCCGCGCCGACGGCGTAGGTCGGCTTCTCGGCTGCCATCGTGACCATCAAATCGGCCAGGCGGCCTTCGAGGTTGAGCCCGTTGTAGAAAACGATGTCGGCATCTTCCAGTTCGCTGACGTCGCCGGCGCTGGCCTTGTAGAGATGCGGGTCGATGCCGGGACCCATCATCCCGTAGACATCGACCCGGTCGCCGCCAATTACCCTGGCGGCATCGGCGATCTGCTGGGTCGTCGCGGCGACCTGAATCGTGCGGTCGCTGACCTCATTCCCCCCGTTGCCCGAACCATTGGCGTCCTCACCACAAGCGGCAAGCAACGGCACGAACAGCAACAACAGAGCGCCAGCTGCCAGCAACCGGCTTCTCAGGATGCGCTGCAATCCGTTTCGTTTCATGCGTGTTACCTCAATAGCTTGTCGTCATTGCTCACGTATACCGCACCTGGAGATGTGGCTCAATTCGTTTCCATTCTATGTGTCATCCTGAATTTAGGCAAGACTAATTTGCACAACACTTATCGTTGGTGACACCGGAGCTGACGAGAGGAGACCCCCTCAGATTCCGCACTTCTGCCTCCATCGAGATGCGACAATGACAGCCAACGTCGCCCATCTAAATGTCCGTCCAAAGAGGAGCTAGCCATGGATCAGCCTGACGTCGATCGCGTGCACCGGGAAGCGATCGTCATCGACGGTACCTGTCCTCTGCTGAACGATGAGGCCTACGCGTCGTGGTGGATCGAAGGTGGTGCGACGGCGGCAGCTCCGACGGTCGGCGCGTTCGAGGGGGCCGGCGGAACGCTAAAGAACCTGGCTCGCTGGCGGAGGATCATCGAGCACGACGAGCGCCTGATGCTGGTGCGCTCAGCGGCCGACATCGAGCAGGCAAAAGCCGATGGCCGCTTCGGGATCATCTTCCATTTCCAGAGCACGACGCCGATCGAGGACGATCTGAATCTGGTCAGTGTCTTCAAGGATCTCGGCGTTGGCATGATCCAACTCACCTACAACACGAAGAACCGCGTCGGTGATGGCGCGGAGGAACGGACCAACGCCGGGCTCAGCCACTTCGGCGTCAAGCTGATCGAACGGCTCAACGAGGCGAGAGTGATCGTCGACTGTAGCCACACCGGCGAGCAAACGACGCTGGAGGCGATCGAGCTATCCTCGGCGCCGGTGGTCTTCTCCCACGCCAACGTCAAGGCGCTGCGGCCGTCCCCGCGGACGATCACCGACCGGCAGATCCGGGCCGCGGCGGAGTCCGGCGGGCTTGTCGGCATCGTCGGCTACCCGGCCTTCGTCAGCGACTCGCCGAGACCGACGCTGGACGAGTTCATCGCCCACATCGACCATATCGTCAATGTCGGCGGCATCGATCACGTCGGGCTGGGGATCGATTACTACCAGGGCCAGGCCGGGGTCGCGGATCTCAAAACCGCCGCGGCGATGTACCGCAACGCCCTGGCTTCCGGCCGATGGACGCCCGAGAGCTACCCGCCGCCGCCCTACCACTATCCGGCCGGGATCGAGACGCCCCGAACGCTTTCCAACCTGACCCGCCGTCTCCTCGAACGCGGCTACAGCGAAGCCGACACGAAGAAGATCATCGGCGGCAACTGGCTCCGCGTCTTTCGCGAAGTCTGGGGATGTTGAGGGAAGAGGGGGCTAGGGAAGAGGTATTAGGGATTAGTGGGAACCAATAATACGAAATCATGTCGGAGATTTCCTGGATTTTCTGTCCAAGGTAGCGCGTACGCTCGTCGCAATGCATCGCATTGCCGGTACAGGGCACGGGAAGCAGTCATCCCGACTTCGTATGAGTAGGGCCCGAGCAGGCATGCGCGCGATGCGCCGGGGGGCGAGGATTGTTGTGAAACTGTAATGGCGATGCACCCGCATATATGACCCTATTGCGCTCTCCCCCGGACAATGTGATGTGGCGAACGGTTACGGTTCGTCCGTTGAGCAGGGGCGAGGGAGATTCACGATGAAGCCTGCCACCTGGGTCGAGGGACGCACTCGACCATTGTCTTTTCCAGGGTTATCGACATTCACATTGGCTCGCGGGGCGCTCCTCATCGCGCTGGGGTTCCTGATCTGGATCGGACTCTGGCAGCTGAGGACTCCCGACGTTGCCCCCGCTTCAACCGCCGGGACGGCGTTCTCGGCCGAGCGGGCGCTGACGCATCTGGAAGCTATCGGGACCGAATCCCGGGCCGTCGGCGAGCCCGGCCATCTGGCGGCGCGGGAATACCTCGTCGAGCAGATTCGGGCGATGGGCTACGAGCCGGAGATCCAGACCGCCCCGGCCCACGTCCGGTTCGAGGGCGCCGACGGCTTCTCGGCCGGCACGGTCAACAACGTCGTCGTCCGCATCCCCGGCACCGGCAACACCGGCGCGATCGCGCTCAACGCCCACTACGACTCCGGCACGACCGGGCCGGGCGTCAGCGACTGCGGTTCCTGTGTCGTGACCGTGCTGGAGACGATGCGGGCAGTCGTCGCTGGACCGGCGCTACGGAACGATGTCGTCTTCGTCTTCAGCGATGCAGAGGAGGACGGCGATCTCGGGGCCGAGGCCTTCGTCAGCCAGCACCCCTGGGCCCGGGACGTCCGGCTGGCAGTCAACTACGAAGCGCAGGGCAGCGGCGGCCCGGCGATGCTCTATGCATCGAGCGAGGACGACGGCTGGATCGTCTCGGAGTTCCTCGATGTCGCGCCGAACGCCAGCGCCTACTCCTGGATCGGCGCGATCACCGAGCTGATGCCCGGCTCGCAGCTCGAATGTGACCTGGCCGAATACATGAAGGCCGGCATCCAGGGCATCGGCTTCGTTTACACAGCCAACACCTACGACTATCACACCATCCGGGACAATCTCGACGAGATCGATCTGGGCAGCGTCCAGCAGGAGGGCGACTACACTGTCGCGTTCGTCCGCCACTTCGGTGACATGGACCTGACGACGGCCCGGACCGGCGACAACCTCGTCTTCTTCAATGTCCTTCCGGATGTCGTCGTTCACTATGCCTACGGCTGGGTCGTCCCGCTGGCAGCGCTGATCACGGTCCTGACGGCGGCACTGGTCGTCGTCGGATTCCGCCAGGGCGAGATCCAGGCCGGACGGCTGACGCTGGCAACGGTGCTGCTCGGTTTCGGAACACTCCTAACCATTATCGTCAATGCCGTCCTCTGGTTCGCGATCCAGAGCCTCAACGCCGACTACCAGGTCGTGCTGGTCGGGAACTACCAGACGAACATCTACACCATCGCCCTGATCTTCCTGACCGTCGCGCTGATGGGCACGCTCTACGCCCTGCTGCGGCGTCTCGGCACCCGCAACCTGCTGGCCGGCGCGCTGGTCATCTGGCTGCCGCTGCTCTGGCTGATGAGCCTGGTCCTGCCGGCGATGAGCTACATCGCGACCTGGCCGCTGCTCTTCGGCCTGCTGCCGCTGGGCTGGATGCTGCTGGGCCGCAAACGGGCCGGAAACCTCTGGTTCCGCCTCGGCTTCCTGGCCGTCGCCGCGATACCGGCGATCGTCCTCCTGCCGGGCACGCTCTACCAGGCGGTCGGCATCCTCAACCGGCTCGAAGGGGCCGGCGGCATGCCGGTCTTCGGGCTGGCGATGCTCTTCGTCGCCCCGGCCGTGCTGCTGCTGATGCCGCACTTCGACATGCTGGCCGGCGCCGAGGGCAAGGATCGCTGGATCGTGCCGATCGCGACTGGCCTGATCGCCGTTGGGCTGATCGGCTGGGCGAACGCCACCTCCGGCTTCGACGCCGAACACCCGCGGCCGAACCACATGTCCTACGTGCTCGACGCCAACACCGGTCAGGCCGAATGGGTCAGCTTCGATCAGCAGCTCGACAGCTGGACCGGGAAGTTCGTCCCGAGCGACACGGCACGAGCCGGCTACGAGACGGTCATGTGGGGCACCTTCCAGGCCTTCACGGCCGAGGCTCCCACCGTGGATGTCGCCGCCCCGACCGTCACGGTCGAGAACGACGCCACCGACGGCGGCCTCCGGTCGCTCGACCTGCGGATAACGTCGCCACGCGGCGCGCCGGAGATGCGCGTCCGGGTCGACGCCCCGGGCGAGATCGTCTCCGCGACGCTCGACGGCCGTGAGCTGGATCTATCGGACTACCAGCTTGCTGAAGAGGGCACGCTGCAATTCGGCTACACCAACACCCCGGCCGGTGGCATCAAGCTGACGATCACCGTCCGCTCGACCGATCCGGTCACGATCACGGCCCAGGACAGCTCGACCGGCTTCCCGGAGATCCCGGGAGCAACCATCGAGCCCCGCCCGGCCGACACGATGCCGGCCCCGCTCTACCGCAAGAACGCGACGGAAGTGCTGGTGGAGGTGAGTGTGTAGGGAACAGCCGCTCCCTCCCCTGTCCCCTCCCTCGAAACCGAGGGAGGGGCATCTCTGGGTTGCTGATCAGTTCCTCTGGTGCTCACTCGTTTCGAGTAGACACCCCTCCCTCGAATTCGAGGGAGGGGACGGGGAGGAGCTCTCCCGCTTTCCTGCGTACTACGCACTACAAACTACTCCCTACTCCCCCAGGTCGCCCGCAGCACCCGGACCCAGTTCTTCCAGGCGATCTTCTCGACCTGTTCGTCGGTGTAGCCGTGGTCGAGCAGGGCCGGGAGGAGCTTGTAGTTGCCGGATGCGTCGGCGATCTCGCGGGGGACGATCGTGCCGTCGAAGTCGGAGCCGAGAGCGACGCGGTCGATCCCGACGGTGTCGGCCAGGTACTCGATGTGGCGGACCATCGTTTCGAGCGGGGTGTCCGAGTCGCGGCCGCCATCTTCTCTAAGGAAGGAGACGGCGTAGTTCAGGCCGACGATACCGTTGCTGTCACGGATCGCATCGAGCTGCTTGTCGGTCAGGTTGCGGGGATGAGCCGACAGGCTGTGAACGTTGGAGTGGGTCGCGACGAGCGGGTCCTCGCTCAGTTCGGCGACGTCCCAGAAGCCCTTCTCATTGAGATGCGAGAGGTCCATGACGACGCCGAGGTCGTTGCACTGCTTGACGAACTCCTTACCGGCATCGGTCAGGCCGGGGCCGGTGTCGGGGGAGTGAGGGAAGGGCTGATCGACGCCGTGGGCGAAGATGTTCGGCCGGCTGTGGGTGATCCCGACCGAGCGCAGCCCGGCCGCATAAAAGACTTCGAGCGCCCGGCCATCGGCATCGAGCGGCTCGGCCCCTTCGAGATGGAGCTCCATCGCCAGGACGCCGTCCTCGATACATTGCTCGATATCGGCGGCGGTCTTGACGATCCGCACCTGTCCGTCGGACTCCTCGGCCGTCTTCATCAGCACGCCGAGCGCCTTCAGGGCGAAGCTCTGAGCGTATGCCGTCGGCATCATGTCGTCGGTGTTGTCGCGGTTGTCCGGCACGTAGACGGCGAAGAAACCACCGGCGAAGCCGCCGTCCTTTGCGCGCGGCAGATCGAGATGACCGCCCGACCCGCCGGCGTGCGTATTCAGATCCGGCGTGCCGCGCTCGAAAAACGAGCGCCCGTGGTTCATCATGCTAAGGACGGTGTCATTGTGCCCATCGAAGACAGGCGGCAGATTCTTCGCGCTCATCGTCATCCCTCCCGGTATCCCGGTGCCTCATCTGATCGGTCTGTCGGGCCAGTCTAGCCCGACGCCGGAGCCCTGTCATGGTCATCAAGGTAGAGGAATCCGTGCCGGAATACGGGTGTAAGGGATTGTGTTTAATGTAATGAGTAGGCTTTCCGGACGGCAGATAGTCGAAGCATATCCGCCCGGAAATCCGTAGCGATCCGAATTTGCATCCCCGGCTAATAGATCATCGCAACACCGTTATTGATAGAGGATGAGGCAATGGCAGAGATTACGAACCCGGAAGTACCGCAGACAGAATTTACCCTAGAGAAGGCAGCCGAGCTTCGATCGGTGGGCCTCAGCCCGCGAGAGATTCAGCAGCTCCGGAACATGCGCGATTGCCTGGAGTGCTATCCCCAGATCGAGTTTTTCGCCAACGATCAATGGCGGCAGCTGCTCTTCATGAAGTGGCGCTACGATCACGGCGAGTACATCGACGACATGCCGCCGAACTCGGTCGTCATCATCAAGGACGACTTCGAGAAGTAGTTCCTCTTCCGTTCGTGAATTTGCGACAGCGACAGGCAGCCGGGTTCACTGGCTGCCTGTTCCGTATCGCCGGGCTGCGTTATACTCGGAGACTTGAACCGGGAGAGATGATCTTCCGTTCAGGGAGCTGTAGCCAAGTGGTAAGGCAGGAGTCTGCAAAACTCTGATCGGCGGTTCGAATCCGCCCAGCTCCTCCCCCATATATTCGGCAGTCACCATACTCAGCACCAATGAAGTACGTGTCTCAAAACGCACGGCACTTACACTGATGTCAATGCCGGCACGCCATCTACGTCTCTGACTCGAATAGCCAGTTCACGAAAATGTCGATGCCCGGGTCGAAGGGCCTTGACTTACCGCGCTCGGAGCGTTGGCTCCTCGAACGCACAATGCGGCGAAGCACGGACCTGGTAAACCACCTCACTTCGTGATTCCACGTCTTGCTATCGGCGTCATCCTGGCCACCTACTAACGAGAAACATCTGTTGGAGAACTCACGAATCTCCACGGTTCATCAGCGCGAGCAGGGTCGAGGCGACGGCGATGATGGCGGTGAGGAGGACGGCATGCTGGTGCTGGGTGAACTTGAACTGGATGCTGTGGTCGTGGGACCGGTCATCGAACGCACCGCGAGCTCCATGATCGCCGGGAACGGGCGAGAACAGATTGTCGGTGCGGTCCGGGTCGATCGGCTCGTCCGTCTGCTGCGACTTGAAACCGGTCCGGGCCAGATACTTGTCCAGCAATCCCGGGACAACTGCATTCAGCGCCTTGATGATGGTCGTTGGCGCGCCGACGTCGATCTCGCGCCGGTTCTGCTGCGCCGCCCAGACGATCGCGCGTGCCGCGACCTCGGGCTGGTAGATCGGCGGGACAGGCTGGGGTTTGTTGGGGAGCGTCGTGCGGACCCAGCTGAACTGAGGAGTGTTCATGGCCGACAGGTTCACCATCGTCAGCTTGATCTTGCTGTTGTCGTGGATCAGCTCGGTGCGCAGGCTCTCGGTGAAGCCCTGGATGCCGTGTTTCGAACCGCAGTAGGCCGACTGGAGCGGGATGGCCCGGTAGGCCAGCGCGGAGCCGACCTGGACGATCGATCCGCGATCCCTGGGCCGCATCCGCTTCAATGCCGCCATCGTTCCGTAGACGACGCCCAGATAGGTCACTTCGGTGACCCGCTTGTATTCATCCGGGGCGATCTCATGGACCGGCTTGAAGACCGAGGTCATGGCGTTGTTGACCCAGATATCGATCGGTCCGAAGCGCTCTTCGACCTGCCTGGCAGCCGCTTCCACCTGATCGGCGTCGGCTACGTCGGTCGGGATGGCCAGCGCCTCGCCGCCCAGTTCCTCGACGTCGCGACGGGCGCCTTCCAGGCCCTCCTTGCCGCGCGCCAGCAGCCCGATGCGGGCTCCGAGTTTCGCGTACTCCTGCGCCGTCGCGCGCCCGACTCCGGCTGATGCGCCGGTGATGACGACGACGGGACCTCTTTCGTTGGTGCTCATCGGCTGTCTTCCTCTTTCTTCCTGTCTATCGTGTTGTCTTCATAGGGTGACGGCGTCGTCCAGAGCGCGGTCCAGCCGCCGCCGAAGGCGCCGCTGGGGTTGCCGCGCACCAGGCAGAGCAGCCCGGCCGCGAGGCCTGCCGCCATGTTGCTGATGGTTGCATCGGCCGGTGCGCCGAGAATCCAGGGCGCAATCAGGAGCCAGGCGGCAAGCGGAAGGGCCGCGAATCGTACTCTCCGCACGACCTCCCAGACGGCGACGCCGCCGGCCGTGACAAGGAGCGGGCCGACCACTCTGTCGCTCACAGCGATCGGATCGCCGTAGTCGAGAACGGCCGGTGATGCCATCAGCCAGATACCGCAAAGGGAAACAAGCAGCTGAGCGATGTGCCCGCGGTCAAGAGGTAGCAACAGCGACCTCCGGCTCCGAGGTGTCGCCACGGCCGAGAAATGCGTCCTTGACCGAGTTCCCGCGGTCGCGCTCGCGCCGGAGGTACTGGAGGCTCGCCAGCATCTCGTCGACGGCGGGACCGATCATCACCAGCGAGATCACCGCCGAGCCGAGGCAGAGCGTGCACCAGGCGTCGAGAACGATCGGTTGGGACATGACCAGGGCTATGCTGACGACCCCGAACGGACCGATGAACAGACCGAAAATGATGACGATCCAGGGCATCGTCCGCCAACGCTTCTTTCCGCCGATCACGCCGGTCGCTGCATCGAGAAAATAGCCGGCCGCGCCAAGCAGCGCGTCGGGTATCGGTAAGAGGTGGGAGATGCGCGAGTCGAGAATCGTCCGGCTTCCGTCACCGAAGAACGGCTCCCAGACCGTGGAAAAGACTTCCAGCTGGAACAGGCCGAGATAGAGCGAGATGAAGAAGCCGACCATCGCCAGAGCAACAATCGGCAGACGCTCTTCCCAGCTGGACGGGTTGGATGTCCAGCCAGGAGGCGCGCCCTCTTCTCTGGCGTTCGTATCAGTCCGGGATGCGGTCATCGGCTGTGCTCATGATCGGCACCGAGAGGACTGTTGGCATCGCCCCGTTGATGGATGTATCTGCTGTGATTTGAAATGGAGTCCTTCCCTTACAAATAGAGAGCTTTTCCCATCATTGAGCCTAAGCCAGCGGATCGGCAGCTACTATGTCCCTCGATAGGATGGCGGGGCATAGAAGGACGTATAAGATCGGATGGGGCAAGCTCTAGAGCAGCAGGAAGGTCAGGAGAAAGCCGGCGGCGGTGGCGATAGCAACCGCTTTGTTCGTCTCGCGATACGCCTGGGGCATGACCTCGCTTGCGAGTGATGCCAGGACCGCTCCGGCGGCGATCGCTCGCGTCAGGGCAAGCACTCTATCGCTGGTTCCCCGGAGCGTCAGGTAGCCGATGAAGATCGCGCCGGCGAGCAGGACGCCGGTCGCGAACCAGACGGTGAATGTCGTTTGCTTCGAAAACTCCCCGTCGCGCATCTTGGCAGCGCCGCCGAGCGCTTCCGGCAGATTCGAGGCGCAGATCGCGACGAGCAGGGCCAGGATGTCCGAAACGGACGCGCCGATCAGCCCGACGCCGAGGGCCATGTTCTCCGGAACGCCGTCGGTCGTTATGCTGGCAAGCAATCCCAGCCCGGAGCTGCTATCGCTATACCGGTCGATCAGAAAGTCGACGATGAAAAACAGCACAGTACCGGCGGCGAGACCGATCGAAGCGACCGTGAGACCCCCCTCACTCACGGCATCCTGGAACAATTCGAATGCAAGGGCGGTAATCAACGCGCCGCTGGCGAACGCGACCAGGACGCCGATAAGCCAGTCGGGAGCTTTCCAGAAGGCCCCGACGAGGCCGCCGATCCAGAGGGTACTGGCTGTCGCGACACCAACCAGCAGCAGGATCAGCATGGTATTCATCGCGCCGAAAGACCTCCTGTTTCACTCGATCTCATTTCCATCCTCGACCGTACTCAACCTGCCAGGCCATGGCCATAGATCACGATGAGGCAGCGAGATATACCGACGGAGAGAAACGAGCGCCGGCCGTGCTAGTCTCGCGTTGGGATTCGCCTACAGCATGATAAGGGAGCAACGATGAACGCACAGGACGCCTACATCTCGCAGATACGGACGATGACCGACGAGATCAATGCGATGTTCGAGGATGTGCCCGAAGACATTCTCTACAAGCGGCCGGGACCCTCGCTCAACCCGGTCGGCTGGAATTACTGGCATCTCCTCCGAATCTGGGACATGTGGCTGAATGTCCAGATCCACGGACGGGACGTCAGCGAAGACACCTGGCACCGGGGCGGCTTCAGCGAGAAGAGCGGTTACAACCCGGACGGCAAGGGCGGCCGCGGCGGCGGGACCGGCATGGGCTACACCGACGCCGAGGTCGACGAGGTCCAGATCCCGCTCGAGATCATCCAGGAATACCAGCGGCAGCTCCAGGCCGAGACCGAAGAGTATCTTCGGGGAGCGGACGAGGATGAACTCAACCGCAGCGTGCCCTACTGGGCCGGCGAGATCACCTGCGCGAAGATGATCGAGCAGTCCATCCGCAACGGCTGGATGCACTACGGCGAGATGCGCTACGCCAAGGGTATGCTCGGCCGCCCCGACGCCAGCTATCCGGGACAGTAGGAGAGCGGGCAAGCGAAGGGCAGACTCCCTCCTCCCCGGCGTGACCAGCCGCCCGACTACGCATTACATTCGTGAAAAGCTTCCCTTCAGATGACGGGAAGCTTTTCCTGTTGTCCCGGCTGACCGGGGTTGCTGCCGGGCAGCCGCATCACCTAGCGACCCGACCGGTCATCATCGCGCCCGACTGGCGCACGGAGGACCAAAGCGATGGAGCGCTTTGCCAATCGCCGTGGACTTCTGCTGGCTATCGTCATCGGAGCCCAGATCATCACCGCGCTGCTGGCCCGATCCGGCGCGAGCCTCTGGCTGGCCGGCTTCCCCTGGCTGGTCGGGTTCGCCGCGGCCGCCATCCTGGTGCACGGCCACATCCCGGTCCCGAGAATCCCCTCCCATCCGGCCCGGAACGTCGACCTCTGGATCGCAGCGAGTCTCGCCCTTCTGGCGGGAATCCTGCGCCTGCCCCGGCTGGAATCCCTGCCGGCCGGGATCTACGGCGACGAAGGCGAGTTTGGTGATATCGCACTCAAAATCTCCAGGGGCGGCGGCCCGGACCCGTTCGGGGTCGCTTTTCTGGGCGATCCCGCCCTCTACGTCCATGTCCTGGCGCCGTTCGTCAGCTGGCTCGGCCCGACGATGGAAGCGATCCGTCTCCCATCGGCACTGATCGGAACGGCGACGGTTCCGCTGCTCTACGGTCTCGTCCGGAACTTCTACGGCCGGTTCGCGGCGGCAACGGCGGCGCTCTTCCTGGCGACGTCGGCCGTCCACATCCACTTCAGCCGGCTGGCGCTGAATGTCATCTGGGTGCCCTTCTTCGCCTGCCTCAGCTTCTGGCTGCTGAAACGCGGGCTCGACGAGCGGCGGCAGGTCTGGTTTCTCCTGGCCGGCATCGCCGGTGGCGTCGGCTTCTACTTTCACTTCGGGGCGCGGCTGATCGTGCCGATGCTGATCGCGGTCCTGGTCAGCCAGTGCCTCGCCGTCCGCCGGGACTTGCGCTTGTGGCTGCGCGGCATGGGCTCTGTGGCGGCCGGGACGTTTCTGGCGCTCAGCCCGCTACTGGCGAACCTCTCGAACAACCCGGAGCTCCTGACGGCACACACGAACAAGCGCGGGATCTGGAACCACTGGCAAGACCTGGCGAACCGCTACGAGACGACGCCGGGAGACAAGGCCGGGATCGTCTGGGAGCAGGTCAAACGCACCTTCTTCGCCTTCACCTCGGAGCCCGATTCGCGTTTCGGCGCGTTCATGTACCGCTTCATGGACCAGCCGTTGCTGCCGTCGATCATCGCGGCGCTGGCTATCGCCGGCGTCGCGGTGCTCTGCTGGCGCTGGAGAACCGAAGCGGCGCGGATTACCCTGATCTGGCTCGCGGCCCCCTGTGTGTTCGCGAGCATCCTGACCGACGTCGCGGGCCAGGCTCACCGGCTGTTGAATCCGACGCTGGCGGCGCTAGTCGCCGCCGCCCTGGTGCTGGACGCCGGCAGGCGCTACCTCCGGCCAAGATTGGCCACGCCGGCCGTGATCGTCGTCATGGCCGCCCTGCTGGCCATCCCGGTCTCGGCCGGCTTTCGCGACGGCTATCGCTACCTCAAACCCGGTGCGACCGACCGCTTCGGCGTCCCGGCGACCGCCCAGGCACGCTGTCTGGAAGCCTTGCCCGGCGGCACGGTCGCTCTGATCGACGGCGCGCCGCGAATCTACGCCCGACACGGGCCGAGCCGCTACCTCGCGAGCGACGTCGTCCGGCGGGATCTCGACGATCCCGGAGACATCCCTGCCGGCGAGCAGGGGCTGGTGGTTCTCGTCCATGAGTGGAATCGCGCCGACGCCGAAGAGATCCTCGCCGCTCATCCGGACGCCGAGTCGATCGAGGTCTTCCGTCCGGAGGATCGCCGGGCGATGACGGTCATCGCCTTATACCCTGACGAACAGGCTGCCCTGGCTGTATTACGG
Organism: Thermomicrobiales bacterium; assembly: GCA_041390865.1. GTDB lineage: Bacteria > Chloroflexota > Chloroflexia > Thermomicrobiales > CFX8 > JAUIIK01. The sequence continues at coordinate 35,659 of JAWKPC010000011.1, read as the reverse complement.
GCTTGCCGGGAGCACGCGGAGCTCTGACGCACAGCGCAGCGCGGCGGGAAGGTCTAGACGTCTTCCCGCTTGAAGCGCAAACCGAACGCGAGCAGCATGACGACCAGCGAGAAGCCGAAGATGGCGACGCCGGATGGGATATGCCAGGACAGCAGGCTGACGTTGTTGCGCGCCGAGTAGCCCAGACCGATCTGGGAGATGACGGCGATCAGCAGCAGACCGGTCCAGATGATCATCGTGTTGCGCCGCTGGAACTGGGCCAGGAAGACGAGGCCGAACAGGATCACCGCCAGCGGAAAGAGAGCGTTGGCGACGATCTCATGAATAGCCGTGTAGTCGGTGCTGTCACCGGGACGGAAAAGCCGGCCGACCCGAGAAACGCCTGAAGCGTCGTCAGCGCGAAGACGATCACCGACAGGCCACGAAAATTCCCTCGCAGCCGGGCGGCTCGCTCGGGCGATAGATTCAACACGTTATCCGACTCCTGATCCCCACTACCCGACTACGACGACCGCAGCAACGATATCGCCCGGTTGCGCTCCTCGCCACCGCCCATGCAACAACGGCTCGCCAGGATCAAAGAGAACTCAAGGTTAGCCACTCGTCATGCTGTGGATCTCGAGATGCTCCAGGCCGACATCGACAGCAACCTGGTCGCGTCTAGAATGACGACCGGAGAAGAAACGTCTGTACTGACCTGACAACGAGGGTTCGGGAAGGAACGAACATGACCCGCAACTGGGAAGTCGCGGAATGGCTGGATGAGCGGCAGGAACGCTACATCCAGATGTCGAACGAGATCTGGGAATTCGCCGAGGTCGCGCTGGCCGAGACGAAGTCCTGCGCGCTCCAGGCGGAGTTTCTCGAAGGGGAAGGGTTCACGATCACCCGCAACGTCGGCGACCTGCCGACGGCCTTCATGGCCGAGTGGGGTAGCGGATCGCCGGTTATCGGCTTCCTCGGTGAGTACGACGCCCTGGCGACGCTCTCCCAGAAAGCCGAGCCGGACCAGTCGCCGGTCACCAGCGGCGCGCCGGGTCACGGCTGCGGCCACAACCTGCTCGGGACGGCATCGCTGGCTGCCGCAAACGCCCTGAAGGGCTGGCTGGAGATGACCGGCAACGAGGGCACCGTACGCTACTACGGCTGCCCGGCCGAGGAGATCGGGGCCGGCAAGGTCTTCATGGCCCGGGCTGGGGCCTTCGACGACCTCGACGCCTGCTTCACCTGGCATCCGGGAGCGACGAACACCGCCTGGGCCGGCAGCAGCCTGGCCATCGACCATATCCGCTTCCGCTTCTTCGGTAAGACCGCCCATGCCGCTGCGTCGCCGGAGCTTGGCCGCTCGGCGCTCGACGCCGTCGAGCTGACCAACATCGGCGTCAACTACCTGCGCGAGCACGTCATGGAATCTGCCCGTATCCACTACGTCATCACCAACGGCGGCGGCCAGCCGAACGTCGTCCCGGAAGAAGCCGAGGTCTGGTACTACGTCCGCGCCCCCGAGCGCGCCGACCTGGAGCCGATCACCGAGCGGGTCCGGGCGATCGCCCGCGGCGCAGAGATGATGACCGAGACGCGGCTGGAGGAGCACGACTTCCACGGTCTCCACAACTACCTGCCGAACGGCGTCCTGACCGACCTGATGGTTAACGTCATGAACGAGATCGAGCCGCTGGAGTTCACTGACGAGGAGCAGGCATTTGCGGCCCGTGTGCTCGAAGGCTATCCCGAGGCGACCCGCCGGGCTGCGGTGCGCGCCCTCCAGCTGCCGAAGGATGCCCCCGACGACGCTCTGCTGAGCGGTGTCTACCTGCCGGAGGATGCGGGCAAGACCGTCTCCGGCTCGACCGATGTCGCCGAGGCCAGCTGGGTGGCGCCGACGGCCCAGATCCGGACGACCTGCTTCGCGGCCGGCACACCGGGCCACAGCTGGGGGATCACGGCCTGCGGGGGGATGTCGATCGGCCACAAGGGCATGCTCCACGCCGCCAAGATCATGGCCGTCTCGGCCGCCGAGCTGGTCAACAACCCCGACCTGATCGAGCAGGCCAAGGCCGAGCACAAAGAGACGACCGGCGGCAAGCCCTACAGCGCCCCGGTCCCCGAAGGCGCGGCCCCGCCGAAGCCGCAGTGGAAGAACGCGGATTAGTTCGACTCTAGATGACGATGGGGGCGTCAGGTGGCCGGGCTGGAGCCCGGCCACCGTGTTTCCCGGCTAGTACATCCGCTGCTTGTCGAGGACGTTCCAGAAGACATCAAGGAGCCATTCTCGCCGTAGCCGGTGCTGGCCGGGCGGCCGCCGCAGAAACGATAGGGTCTTGACCTGTACAGCATCGGGAGTCGCGTAGCACCCTTCCGCGTACCTTAGTGGGATTGCTCCAACTCTGACGAGAGACTACTCTTGCCAGGTTCTTCTAGGAAAGGAGAAGGCTTCATGTATTCTCGCTTCGCAGTAATCCCCCGGAGCGTCCGCTTACTCGCTCCAGTTGTAGTCGCAGGGTTGGTCCTCGCGCTGTTGGGATTCGCCATCGCGCAGCGTCCCTGGTCCGGCGATAGTGCGCGAGCACAAACAGCCGGGCAAGTCTACGCCTGTGTCAACCTCTACACCGGCGCCACCCGGATCGTGTACTCGCCGAATCAATGTTCGGCTATAGACCGGCTGGTTTCCTGGAACGCGGAAGGTATACCTGGACCACAGGGGCCACAAGGGCTGAAGGGCGACCAGGGTGAGCCTGGGCCAAAAGGCGACCAGGGTGAGCCTGGGCCGAAGGGCGATCAGGGTGATCCAGGAGTGAAGGGTGATCAGGGTGACCCGGGACCAAAGGGGGACCAGGGTGATCCAGGGCCTAAAGGTGATCAAGGCGATCCCGGGCCGAAGGGTGACAAAGGAGACACCGGCGAACAGGGACCACCAGGACCGGGTGGTGGGATCTCCGGCGGCGATGTTGTCCAGGTAGCAGAGAACTTCAACATTCCTGAGGTTACTCGGGTAAGTGCTACCGCAACCTGCCCGACAGACTACCGGGTAATCGGCGGCGGTTTTTCGAACCAAAGCGGCGACATATCATTGCTCAATCAGACTGCTCCGTCCGGGACCAATGGTTGGACAGTCCAAGCGCAGGGCGGAGTCGGCGGCGCGAGTGGCACGGTATACGCGCTCTGTATTCCGAACTAGGATTTCCAACATTCCCTCGTAAAACGCACGAGAGCGGCCCGCGTCTAACCGGGCCGCTCTCGTCATGCCTCAAGGCAGTATCTTTTAGTACATCCGCTGCTTGTCGAGGACGTTCTGCATATCGTCGAGGCGGCCGTCGAGGTAGCAGCGCAGGTTGTGGCAGAAGATGTCAGTGATCCGGCCATTCTCGCCATAGCCGGTGCTGGCCGAGTGGGGACTGATCAGGACATTCGGCAGATCCCAGAACGGGCTGTCCGGCGGCAGCGGCTCGCTGCGGAAGACATCCAGCGCCGCGAAGCCGATCTTGCCCGACCGTAGCGCCTCCAGCAACGCGTCCTCGTCAACGACCTGTCCGCGCGCGATGTTCACCAGCATCACGCCGTCCTTCATCGCCGCGATCGCATCGGCATCGATCATGTCCTCGGTGTCCGGGGTGTGCGGCACGCAGAGAACGACCGCGTCGGCCTGCCCGAGCATCTCGTGGAGTTGATCCGGACCGTAGAGTTCGTCGACGCCAAGCTCGGCGGCGCGGTCCGGCGTGACGGTGCGCGCCGTCGCCAGCGTCCGCATACCGAATGCGCTTGCAATCGTGGCAACCCGCCGCCCGATCTTGCCGGCCCCGACGATGGCGAGCGTCTTGCCCTCCAGCTCGTCGGTGCAGTAGCGCTCCCAGGTTCGCTCCTCGCGGCCCTTGCGAATCAGCGCCATGTCCTTGACCTGGTTGAGCAGGACCATGAAGACGTACTCGGCCAGCGGCCCGGCGTGGACGCCGCTTGCCGTCGTCACCAGCAGATCAGAATCCTGCAAGCCCATCCGGACGATCATCTGGCCGACCCCGGCACTAGTCGTCTGGACCCATTTCAGGTTTGGCGCGGCGTCGGCCATCAGATCACCCTGCAATGAGCCGCCCGGAAAGTCGAACAGGATGTCAGCCCGTTTGACGTTCGCATCCCAACGCGCCTGCTGCTCCTCGTTCAACTCGAAGCCGGCGATGCCGTTGTGGTCGCCGATATACCGCACCGGCGGCAATAGATCCGGCTCGTAGATCACCTCCACCCGTTCCGGATCAACGGCTTTCAGCCGCTCGACGTGCTCGGGTTCGAGTGGTGAGGTGATGAATATCGTGTGTTCCGCTGCCATTCTTCTTTTTGATCCTTGCCAGTCACGTATCTTCCGGATTACCGTACTGAGCAAGATAGCACTTCTGTGACTCTACGTTGGCAGCCCCCGCAGGGTCGGTTTCGTGGCGTGGTCTTCGCTAAGGAGTGAAGAATTGAGTGTGATTGACCAATCAGTACGGGTCTACATCGATGATGATCCAGGATTTCGCGCTTGGCGAGATGCAAATGATAGTGGATATGTCGTAAACACCGAGGGCCGCCTCAACTCTCGCTACTTGATACTTCACTATGCAAGTTGTTCACACCTTCGTCATCGGAACGAGGGAACAGCTGTGCATACGATGACTGGTACGTATGCCAAAGTCTGCTCGACCTCGCGGGCTGCAATCGACCGATGGCTTGCGTGGTCGCTGGGACGAGATGCTCGGCTGGTCGCGTGCCAGCACTGCCAGCCGGATTAGCCGGGCAATGGTGAGTCCGACAACGGAATGCGTTCGACCCTTGCTCGCCAGAATACAGCGGCATCGCGATCCAGACGCCGTGGGCTACGAGATCTGGCAATCGCTAACCATAAGAGTAGCGCCATTTCTGTGTCTCATAGTGCAGAGTGATCGAATTTGCCATGTCCTGGGAGCAGTGATTCCCCGCGCGGCATCACGGGCGTGCAGCTTCAAAGATTGAAATCGGCATGGCCCACCTGCGCTGCGCTAGCCAATCAGCATGAACAGCAGGAAGCCGACGAAGAATAGGCTGGTGATCAGCGGCGTCTCCGGGACCTCATGTGCTTCGACAAGCAGCTCTTCGGTCACGAGAAAGAGTAGCGCTGCTAGTCCGAATGCGAGAGCCAGCGAGATGGCATGACTCGACAGGTTTGCTAGGACCGAAGCACCGGCGAGGCCACCGATGACGAAGAGCAATCCGAGCGATGCGCTGATCAGCACAGACCGGCCCCGCCTCCAGGTTTGGAGCAGGGTGAGCGTCGTGACGAGCCCGAGCGTCAGTCCTTCGATCGCGAGAGCGAAAGCGAGGAGGCGCCCTTCGGACAAGCCGGCGGCAAATCCGATTCCGACGAGCACACCGTCGATAGCGACATCGATACCAACCGTGGCAATGAGCGCGCCCGGGCTTGACTCGCTTTCATGTTCGCCACGGCTCCATCTGCTCGATAGTGTACGAATACCGAGCACGAGGGCCACTCCGGCCATGAACGCTATCCCGGTTTCAACCGGCGTATGCTCGGCGACGACATCCGGCAAGAGTTCGATCGTCGCAACGGCGAAGACGACGCCGGCGGCAAAATGCTGGGTAGCGCTCCGAACCCGGCCGCTGGGTCGATAGACGAGCGGCAGAGCACTGCCGGCGATCATCGTGCCGGCCGGCAGCAAGCTATAAAGCAGGGTCTGGACGATGGTGTTCATAACGATTCAGGAACTCCTGCGCGCGAAGTGGTGTCGAGTCGCCAGCGTTCACAAACGAAGATGCAAGCAGCGCTCATCTGGCGTCTTCATCGAGGAGCTCGTTCCCCGACGACGGCTTGACTTGCCGGTACAGGAGGATCAGGCAGATCAGCGCCCCGGCTTGGATGATCAACGCGAGCAGGTCGAATACTGAGGTACCAAACCTGGGTCCTCCTCCGGCTATGTGAAGGATCAACAGCACGATCAGGAGGAGCTTGCCTGCTATGTCCGCCAGGAACCAGCGCTGGGCGATCCGGGTTGCCGCCGCTGCCGAACGCTGGCGCCCGATCGGATCAATCTCCCAGGGTTTGAGAAGTAGTGCTACACCAAAGGCAAGCTGCAAGCAACTCACCATGATGAGGAAGATACCCAGAAAATATGACGTCTTGTAGGCCGGCGTGATCTGCAGCGCATAAAGCAGGCCGATGATGAGCGACAGCAAGCCTGCGATGATGCGGAACCGCTCACTATGCCGGCTCGTCGCACGGTTTTTCCACTTGCGCTTGCCCACCAGCCCGGTCTCAGTTTCGCTCACGTCTCGCTGCGGCTCCCGTCGTGTTTCGGAATCAGGGCAGTGTCATGCGTGCTGCTGTCAACCGTCGATACCGACTCGAACTCCAACGTGCAGTGATGAATATGGAAGTCTTCAGCCAGCAACGCTTTGAGCTGCCGCTTGACCGGCTCCATCCGTCCGGGTTCGTTGTCCCTGACGACGACATGTGCTTCGAGCGCGCGGCTATCCTCGCCGAGTTCCCAGATATGCAGGTGATGGATCTCTCGCACGCCGTCGACTGACTCCATGGCGCGGACGATCTCATCGAGATCGATGTCATCGGGGACGCCGTCAAGGAGCGAGTGAATGGCCTGGCGGCCCAGAGTGATGCCCTGGTAGAGGATATAGGCCGATATCACGACCGTTGCCAGGAGGTCGGCGATCGTCCAGTCATAGAGCAGGATCAGGCTGCCGGCAACGATCACTCCGACCGATGCGAGCGCATCCGCGACGTTGTGGACGAAGGCGGCGCGGATGTTGAGGCTTCCCTGTGACTCCAGATAGACCAGCACGGCGGTGATGATGTCGACGACCAGTGCGATTCCGGCCACGATGATGACGATCCAGCCATCGATAGCCTGGTCCTGAAAGTAGCGCACGACCGCCTCGTAAATCAGATAGAGCCCGACGATGATCAGGGTTGTCAGGTTGATCAGCGCGCCGATCGACTCGGCGCGTTGGTAGCCGAAGGTGCGTTGACGGTCAGCCGGTCGCCGGGCTACCCGCCGGGCGACCAATGCAATGCCGAGCGAGGCGGCATCGTTGAAGTTGTGCAGGGCGTCGGCGACGAGCGCCAGGCTGCCTGAAATAACTCCGCCGACGATCTGTGCCAGCGTGAGGAGGAGATTGACGGCGACGGCTACGATGAGCCTCAGATCGCTCGATTCTTTCGTCTCATGATGATGTCCTGCGTGCATCGAGTTCCTTTCGTTCCGGGCGGGCGCTTCGATGTATTCGTCGGGATGCCGTGGACTAGTCGTTGATGCTGACCAACCCGCCCTCAGCGAAGAAATCCCAGAACCAGGCGGCATCGTCGTTCATTAGTCCGATGCAACCATTCGAGCTGAAAGCGCCGAACTGGTCGGGCGGCGTCCAGTAATTGCCGTGCAGGGCGAAGCCGCCCTTTTTGAAGTACTGTGTGTACTCGACGTTCTCCAGGTAGTAGTACTCGGGATCGCCTTCCGGAATGCCGACCGTCGCCGAATCCATCGTCTCGTTGCGCACGCGGTAGAAGATCCAGAAGGTGCCGCGCGGGGTGCGGTCGCCGCGGCCAGCTGTGATGAGCGCGCTGTAGACCGGAGTATCGCCTTCGTAGGCCGTGGCGTAGAAGGTCGAGAGGTTGACATCGACCCAGCGCCCATCGAAGGTCTCGGAGGGCTCGGGCGCGACGAACGGCTCGACATAGGCGGCGGCGACGTAGCGTCCATTGCCGATGCGATACCAGCGGCTGTCCTCCGGGATGTTCGTCACGGACTCGTAGACGGTCAGGGTATGCCGCGCGTACGTCGTCTCGACGATCTCGGCTCCAATGCTCGGCTCGGCGCGGATATTGAGTTCCTCAGCGGTAACGACGCCCATGAAGGCGCTGTCCAACGTATGGATCGCTGGCTGCCAGGCAGGATCGTTGTCGAGCGAGCCGGTCCGATAGATGACCGGCGTCGCGGTCGGTGTTGGCGAGACGGGCGTGCTGGTCGGTAGCGGCTCCGTCGCGGTAGCGGTCGGGGTACTCGTGACGGTCGCCGTTGGCGTGCTGGTCAGCGTGGGGCTCGGCGACGGGGTTTGGGTCGGACCGGGAGGAGCGGCCGCGGTGCTGGTGCCAGTCGCCGTCGCAGCGAATGCTCCGGCTGGCATCGTCGGAGTTCGAATCCGCGATGATTGCCGAGCGGGCGCCGAATCAGAACCGATGTTGGCATAGGTAAAGCTGGCTGCGGCGAACACCACAACGGCAATGGCAGCGAGCAGAGTAGCTAGACGGATGTTATGGCGGCTCTTGAACTTCATCGTCTCAGACTTGTCCTAGGATTGCTTGCCAGTTTTCACGCTGGCCCGCACGGCTATCAGTGCGACGAGCGCACAGCCGATAGCCAGCACATCGAGCGTCACGAGAATCGGTGCAGACCCGCCGACGCCAAGCTGGAGCCCGAGGATGATGACGAGTGCAACTTGCCAGAGGAAGGCGCGCGATTCGTAGAGCGCTCCCAGGACCATGAAGCACGCGAGGATCATCACAGTAGCGGTCAGGAATATGCTCGCGAGGTCATGCCGTGAGATGACCGAATCCGACGCCGATGTCCAAACCTTGCCCAACGCGACGGCTAACAGGTGTAGGGCGGTAAAGAACAGCACCGCGCCGGCTAACCAGCGTGCATCGTGCTGGAACCGGAGATCCAACTCGTCATGCATGACATCTCTCCAACCATCATGCGAATACCTACTGGGCTCGCGGCCAGTCATTGACCGAGTTCTGCCTCGATACGTGCCTGTAGCTGCTCGTAGCTCTCGAAGGGCACGATCTCGTCGTTGATCACCAGCGTCGGCGTCGAGTTCAGTTCAAGCTCTCGCGCTTCCGCCTGCATCGCTGCAATGTCGTCGGCAAAGCGTCCCTCGACAAGGCAGGTGTCAAAGGCCTCTCCGTCCAGTCCCACCTCCTCAGCAATCTCGCGGACGCGCTCATCCGAAAACGATTCGACATCCGACGGCTGCTGATGGAGGAAGAGTTGCTCGTGATAGGCCCAGAACTCTCCTTGTTCGTTCGCACAGGCTGCGGCCTCGGCGGCACGCGTGGATTCTTCATTGTCGAAGGTCAGATCGCGGTACTCCAGCTGGACCTGACCTGGCACGATGTAATCTTCGAGTAGTTGTGGCAACACCTCACGGGTGAATTCGGCGCAGTGCGGTCATTTGTAGTTGCCCCACTCGACGACCTTGACCGGAGCATTGGCGTCACCAAGCAGACGGCCATTCATCGATACGTCTAGCGGTGCTGATGAGGTGGCCTCGCCCACAACGTCCGGTTCACTGTCGGAAGCGTCGTCGGTCCAGGCCGCAATCGCGAGCCCGATCAGGGCTCCGGCGACGAGCATGGCGATCGCCAGGACTGCGAACTGACCCCAGCGGGGTATCCTGGTCATACGTTCAGGTTTCCTTTCTCTTTCGTCTGACGGTATATCCGTATCAGTGCGCTCTCCCTGCTGCCTGATGATGCTCCTGGAACGCGCTTGAGCGGTTCGAGGCACCAGTCAATGTGCCCGTCATGCGATCCGACGGTCCAACAGAACACATAGTGATCTGCTGCTGATTGATAATGGCAAGAGACAGGAACAGCATGTTCGTTGTCGCCTCAATTGGCAGGCTGGCAGCACCCGAGGGTGATTGGACCCGCCTCCAGATCAGCCGTGAGCGCCTCAATCGCCGGAAGGTGAGGAATGCGGCCGCGCGGCCGGTTCAGCTCCAAGCTCATCTGGCCGTCCCTGTCCCACTGTCCGCCTGACGTGATAGGCCGCTCCTGTGTTTGGAGCTCGTCTGGACAATGCCGTTTCCGGAGTGGCGTTAAGCAGTGATCGTACGAGGATGATGAAGAACAACCCGGCGTAGATGATGACTCCGCTGGCCAACATCAAGCCGCCGCCAAGGTGCTGGTCGGTCAGGGGACTCATACTCCACAGGCCTTCCTTGCCCTGGTAGAACGTATAGATCAGGGAGGGGGAGGAAATCAGGATGCCGCTGATAATCTTGCCGTTCAGCATTGCCGTACCCAACGCCGTGAGCGTGAGCGCCGTACCGAAGCGGTGGTGGCGTGGAACGGGATCGATGATCGGCCACCAGAAGAGCAGGCCGGTCAGAAAGAAGCTCATATGCATGAGCTCATGTATCGGATCGCTGCGCAACGCAGCGTGGTAGAGCTCCGGGAAGTGCCAGGCCGCAAGATTGAGATTGAAGAGCCCAAGAACGACGATCGGTGACACGAGCGCGCCAAGTGCGCCCCGAATAGAAGGTCTTCGCATGATCGAATTCAAGACAGCCTTCGAGCGCGCGTAGGGCGCTGCACGCAAGAGGAGTTGAACTGGCCGGCCCAGCAGCAAGAGTGGCGCGGAAATCTGGATGAGGACGAGATGCTGGGCCATGTGCATCGTGAACGACTCATCGTTGTAGGTATCGAGCGGCCCGATAAGCGCCAGCGCTGTTGCGGCTAAACCGGCGTAGAAGGCCACCGCACGCCAGGCTGGCCAGGGACGTTCCGGCTGTTTCCGGACAACCTCGCTGATGCCCAAGGCGTAGGCAACGGATGCAACGGCGAAGAATGTCAGCAGGAGCGGGTTCGGGTTCCAAGGGCCGAGGACCGGAACGCTGATCGCTCCGTCAGTATGCAATAGCGGAAGAGACACGCTTTTCGCCTCTCTGTTTAGCGTCTCTATACACAGCAACGGTCAGATGTGCCGGAATATCGTCGAACCTGGCCGACGGGCCCTGATCATGCGCGAGCTGATCGATGGCCAAGAAGACGAAGAAGATCACTACGACAAAGGCGAAAACAATCAACGGAATCCAGATCCGACTACGCCGGCGGCTTGCTGGTTCACCGTGACTGCGCCGATCAACCATGCATATCGCGCTGGCCTAGCAACCGCAATCCATTCAAGATGACGATCAGCGATGCGCCGACGTCGGCGAAGATGGCCTGCCAGAGAGTTGCGAGGCCGAAGACGGCCAGGATGAGGACGGCGGCCTTGATCGCCAGGGCGATGGCGATGTTCTGGATGATGATGCCTTTGGTGCGGCGCGAGAGTTTCACCACGCCCGCCAGCTTGCCGAGATCGTCGCCCATCAGGGCCACGTCAGCGGTCTCCAGTGCGGTGTCGGTTCCGGCCGCACCCATGGCGATGCCGACCGTCGAGCGGGCCAGAGCCGGGGCGTCGTTGACGCCGTCGCCGACCATCCCGACGCGCTCGTAACGATCCAGCAAACCGGCCACGGCATCGACCTTCTGGTCCGGCAGCAGCTCGGCTTCGACCGAATCGATCCCGACGTTGCCGGCGATGACGGCCGCGACTTCGGCGCGATCGCCGGTCAGCATGACCGTCTGCTCGATGCCGGAAGCATGGATCGCCGCAACGGCGTCGCGGGCTCCCGGCCGGACCTCGTCGGCCATGGCGAAGATGCCATCGGGTTCTCCGTCGACAGATAGGATGACAGCGGTCTGTCCCTGCCGCTCCAATGCCAGCAGCTTCTCTTCGATCTCGGACGTGAGCCGCCCGTTATCAAGCATCCGGCGGCTACCGACCTCGACCAACCGACCATCAACCCGGGCGGCGATACCGCTGCCGGTCGTCGTGCTGGTGTCGGTCGTGATCGTGGTGGATAGATCGATGCCGCGCGTTTCGGCCGCCCGGACGATAGCCTCGCCCAGAGGGTGCTCGGAGTAGCGCTCGGCCGAGGCAGCCAGCCGGAGGATCTCCTGTTCGCTGCTTCCATTGAGAGGAATGACCTGTTGCATCTCGGGCTTCCCGAGCGTCAGTGTGCCGGTCTTGTCGAAGGCCAGGGCACGGATCGAGCCGAGCGCTTCGAGGTATGCTCCGCCCTTGACCAGGACGCCGTTCCGGGCCGCGGCGGCGATCGCCGAGACGATCGAGACCGGCGTCGAGATGACCAGCGCGCAGGGACAGGCGACGACAAGCAGGATCAGGGCGCGGTAGAACCAGCTGCCCCAGCTCGCGCCGAGCGCCAGCGGCGGGAATAGAGCAACCAGCGCTGCCGCGACGACGACCGCCGGGGTGTAGTAGCGGGCGAAGACATCGACGAAGCGCTGGGCCGGGGCCTTACTGGCCTGGGCTTCCTCGACCATGTGGACGATCCGGGCGATCGTCGAATTGCTGGCCGGCTGGGTCGCTTCTACCTCGATAACGCCGCTGCCGTTGATCGTCCCGGAAAAGACCTGGTCGCCCGCGCCGCGTTCGACCGGTACGCTCTCGCCGGTCACCGGGGCCTGATCGAGCATCGAGCTGCCGCTCTGGATAACGCCATCGACCGGCAGGCGTCCGCCCGGCCGGATGACGACGATATCGCCGGGCACGATCTCGGAGACGGCCATCGTCGTCTCCAGTCCGTCTCGCCGGACGGTCGCCTCGTCGGGAGTCAACGACATCAGACCCCGGATCGAGTGCCGGGCGCGGTCCATCGCGAAGCCTTCGAGCGCTTCGCCGATCGAGAAGAGGACGACGACGGTGGCGGCTTCGAGCCACTCGCCCAGCACCGCTGCCCCGATGACGGCAATCGTCATCAGGAAGTTGATATCGAGCTGGCGGTTTATCCGGAGCCCGTTGATTCCGCTCCGGGCAACCGGCACGCCGGCGATCAGGGCTGCCGCGGCGAAGAAACCGGTCGGGACCAACTCCGGCGCGCCGGCCGCCAGGGCGATGATCCCGATCAGGGTCAGACCGACGCCGGCAAGCGTCGGCCGCAGGGCCGGCTCCAGGAGGAAGCCGCGAAGCGTTCCGCCACTGGTTGCCTGGCCGGCGTCATCGCCCTCGCTAACCCGGTAGCCCATCTCGGCGACCCGCTCGGCGATGGCCTCGTTGCTGACGAGATCATCGCGGTACTCGAGGTCCATCCGGGCAGCGACGAAATTCACGGCGACGCTGTTGACGCCTTCGAGCCGGGCGACGCTCGTCTGCAGCCGCGCCGCGCAATCAGCGCAGTGCATTCCTTCTATAGGGATCGTTCGCCGGGCATAGAGCTCGCAACCAGCCTGTCCGGCTTGCTGGCAGGCTGATTCGATCTCGGCCAGATCGGTCGCTTCGGGATCGTAGATGACCGTCGCCTGCCGGCGGTTATCTCCCGGACGAATCTCGACGACGCCGTCGACCCGCCGCATGTTCGCGATCAATCGATCGAGGCAGTGATCGCATTCGCGATGCGCTTCCGGCAGCCGATCGGTCAGAGTAATGTTGGCAGTCACCATCAGTCCGAACCTCCGTCCAGGTGTCCCGCGTGCTCGTGAGCCTGCCGGTAGAGAGCGCTAACGTGTTCGTCATCGAGCGTGTAGTAGGCCCGGCGGCCCTCCTTGCGCGAACGCACCAGACCGCGGTCCCTTAGAACGCGCAGTTGGTGGGATACCGCCGACTGGCTCATCCCGACCGTCGCCGCCAGATCGCAAACGCACAGATCGCCCTGCGCCAGCGCGGAAATGATCCGCAGCCGGGTCGGGTCGGCCAGCGCGCTGAAGATCTCGGCCATGCCGCTCAGGTCCCTGGCGCTGGGAAGCTCGCTCCGGGCCGCCAGCACGGCGTCGAGGTGGACGACCTGCTCGTCGCACTCGGGCAGATCGCGCCGGGCGACGATCTGGTCGGTTTTTCTGGGGCGTGCCATTGCTATTGATCCTCGGTCTCAATATGTATGAATACTTATTCATATATCGACTCAAGCCTATGACATCTCGACCAGAATTTCCAGCTATTGCCATCATGGCGAGATTAGGATGGGGCTTCGGAAGATCAGGATCAGCAGCGAGGCGGCGAACCATGGGACGCATCAACATCACGACCTGGATCGATGCCTCGCCGGAGACCTGCTTCGATCTCTCACGCAGCGTCGAGGCGCACATCCAATCGACACCGGGAACGGCGGAGCGAGCTATCAGCGGCGTCAGAACCGGCCTGCTCGGCAACGGTTACCGCGTCACCCGGGAAGCGGTCCATTTCGGCTGCCGATGACGGATGACCGTCGGCAGGACGGACTACGACCGCCCGCGATATTTCGTCGACGAGATGATCGATGGGCCGTTTCGCTCCATGCGTCACTTCCATGGTTTTCTGCCGGATGGTTCGGGCACGAAGATGATCGACATCTTCAGCTTCAGTTCGCCCGCCGGCTGGGCCGGCCGCATCGTCGACAGTCTCGTGCTGGACAGATACATGCGCCGGCTCCTTACGCAACGCATCGAGATCCTGAAGGCGACCGCCGAAAGCCGCTAGGCCATTCGAAGATGAGACGCACCACACGTCGGGCCATCCGCGACCCGGCACTCCAGCCAGGAGTCCACGGAAACCAGCACACAGACAGCACGTCATTCCGAGGCCACGAAGAATCCAACTCATGACGTGCAGGAAGCCGTGCGTCGAGATGTTGTCCTGTCGAGTCCGCCCGGCGCATAAGAACCGGTCTGGAGAGCATCGAAGCGCAACGTTTCCGGTCTTCGCCAACTGTCGGATCCTTCGCGAACTCAGGATGACGTGGGCGGCGATGGGTCTTCCGTCTGGAAGCCTCATGAATCGCCAGAGCCGAATTGCAGAGCAGAACGGCTAGTGCAGCCCGACCAATGCGGTCACACTTCCATCGCGATGAAGTCTTCGAGGAAGCGGATGAGGTCGGCGACCTTGGCGCTGAAGTAGGCGCGGCTATTCTCGGCGGTGGCTTTCGCTCGGGTCGCCGAAGACACCGGTCTCTGAGCGCATCTTGCCGCCCTGAACGAAGGCGGGCGGGGCGAAGGGATCGCGGCGGGACATGACCGTCGATGGCCGCAGCTCGGACGCGCCCGGGCCGAGATCGACCTGCTCCGGGGCGATCTCCAGCATCAACGCCGTCTCATCCTCGTTGGCGTGGGTGCCTTCGCCGGCGAACAGCCTGGCGGCGGTTTCCCGCCCCAGCTCGGTCGCCGTCAGGGCCACCCGGACAGCGTGTTCGCGTAGCGCCTCGCGAGCGGCGATCTCCAGCACCGGGCGGGTCGAGAGCCCGGTATCCAGCAGGACGATCTTCCGGAACCCGGCACCAGCCAGGCAACTGATGATGTCCCGGACGACGGCCCGATAGACCATTGGAGAGATCGACATGCTGCCGGGCCAATCGACAAAGGCCGGATAGTAGCCGTAGCCGAGCGGCGGCAGCATCAGGACCGGCAGTCGCTCGGAGACGGCGGCCGCGAGCGCTTCGGCGGTCAGCAAGTCGGTCTGATTGGGCATGTGGAGCCCGTGTTCCTTCGACGCCGCGCCCATCGGCAGGACCGCAACCTCAAGATCGGCAACGGCTTCAGACCAGGACAGCGACATGAGATCGGACAGCCAGCGGGCGGGTCCTTCCTTAACGAGGGTATAGCCAACAGGCGCGGGAATGTCCGCCAGGCGCAGCCCTGCCGGATCGACCTGAACCGACTCCTGAAGATGCTGGACGATTTCATCGACCATGACATCGAAGAGCGCCCGGCCTCGCTCTGCCGTGGCGGCGCTGGCGTCGCCGTAAACCGGACTGCCACCTTCGGGGAGAATCACCATCGGCTCATGAAGCCCGGCATCAGTCCCGGCTGGGCCAGTATGACGAGTTGACGGGAAACACGGCCCATTTGCACGCGGTCCGGATCGAGAGCAAGCATTAGCGATGTCTCGACTCTGCGCCGGCGTGTTCTCCGGATAGATTGTCGATCAGGTGGGACCGGACCTCGTGGGCAGCGCCCTCCGAGCTTGCAACGGCGACAGTGATACCGAGTCCCTGATGCATCTCGCGGGAGAGGATGTTGAGCGGCGCCAGCAGGCCGGGGCCGCGCTCGATCAGGACGACGTGCTGCGCGCCGTGGCGGGCGAGGGAACGGATGACGTCGCCGATCAGTCCAAGGAAGCTCTCCGGACCGAGCGAGACCGTTCCGCCTTCGGCTGCGAGCTCGGGGGCATAGACATAATCAACCGGCGGAGCGACAAGCACCGGCGTCCGATCGGCAACGGCGTCGGCCAGGGCGGTAGTGATGACCCTGTCCGTGTCGTACGGCAGATGCGGGCCATGCTCGACCGCGCTGCCGCCAACCGGGATGACGACCGGCAGGCGTACCAGTGCCTGCGCCGCTTCTTCCCAGTTCAGCGCGCCAAGCCAGGCGCTGCCGACCGCACTGTACTTCCTCGTCGCCGCCATTTCTGCCCCTTCGTGCTCCGGGGGCATTATGCACGCTTTCGGGTCCAGTCCAATGGACAGGCGAGCGCGAATCAGCTACGAAGGAAGGAGACCAAGCGAAAAGAGCAGGGTCATCGCCGCGCCGACACCGAATACTCTGGTGATGCGGCAGTAGGTGATGACGATAAGCGAAGGGGTCGTCCATCATGGAAACACGGCAGTCCTCGAATACGGAAAAGTGGCGGGGTATCTTCACGATCCCGCCGACGCCGTTCGACGAACGGGGGAGATCGATTTCGATAGCTTGAAGAACGCGGTGGAATTTTCGGTCGAGGTGGGGTCGCACGGGATCGTCCACCCGGTCATGGCGTCGGCATTCTTCACTCTCTCCGATGCCGAGCGGTTGGAGATGATCCCGGTCGTCGTCCGGCAGGTCGATGGACGCATACCGGTCGTGATCGGAGTCTCGGGCGTTTGTACCCAGTCGGCGGTAGCGTTCGCGAGGGCGGCGAAGGAAGCCGGGGCCGACGCGGTGATCGCGATGCCGCCCTACATCCAGCGATACAGCGACGACGGTATCGTCCGCTACTTCGAGGCAATCAGTGACGTCGCCGGCTTGCCGATCTTCGTCCAGAATGCCGACGGCTGGCACCCGGTCGATCTTGATCTGCTGCTCCGGCTAGCCCGCGAAGTCGAGCACGTTCAATACGTCAAGGAGGAGGTCGCACCGGCCCACCACAGCATCGGCGCGATCGTCGATGCGGGCGAGCCGGAGATCCTGGGCGTCTTCGGCGGTGACGGCTGTGCCAATCTCTTTGTCGAACTCCGGCGCGGCGCGGTCGGCAACATGCCTGCAGCAGATTTTGCCGACATCTGTGTCGAGATGTACAACCTCTGGGAGTCCGGTCAGGTAGAGGAAGCCGAAGCCATGCACCGGCGGTTGATGCCGCTGATCCTGAAATCAGGCCCCTGGAATGAGGTACTCGAAAAACGCGGCATCATCCGCTGCGGGAAGATCCGGGCACTGGAGACCTTCAAACCCTTCGACGACAAAGACCGCCAGGAACGCGAGCGCTTCTGGCCGGAGCTCGAAGAGGCTTTCACCTGGAATCCATAAGGGGTTCGTGACTGATGGATTGACGCATCGATCTCAGGAGACGAGCCCAGGGACCGGGACCAAAATCGCGGAGTCACGCTACACTGTGGTCACACACAACATCATTACGCGAGGAGGCCTGGATGAAGGCGGCGGTTTGCTACACGTATGGTGATCCTCTCGTTGTCGAAGAGATTGATCTGGAAGCGCCGAAAGCCGGCGAGGTCGGGTGCGGATGGCCGCCGCAGCGATCTGCCACAGCGACGTCCACCTGATTCGTGGCGACTGGCGGCAGGATTTCCCGGTGCTGAGCGGCGAGCAGACGGTCGGCGTCGTAGCAGGACACGAGGCGTCGGGGATCGTCGAAGAGGTTGGGGCCGGGGTGACAACCGTCAAGCCAGGCGACCATGTCGTTGTGACCCTGATGCGATCCTGCGGCCGGTGCTTCTTCTGCTCCAGTGGCGAAACTCACCTCTGCGAGGGTGCCTATGCCCTCAACGATGAGACCCGGATGCGAACGAAGGATGGCAGGCCGCTCTACCAGGGGCTGAAGACCTCGGCCTTCGCCGAGCAGACGATCGTCGATCAATCGCAGCTCGTGCCGATTTCAGAGGAGATTCCCCTCGAGAGCGCGGCGCTGATCGCCTGCGGCGTGATCACCGGTCTGGGCGCGGTGGTCAACACGGCGCAGGTCCCGCCGGCCAGCAGCGTCGTCGTCATCGGCTGCGGCGGGGTCGGGCTGAACTCGATCCAGGGAGCCAGACTCTCCGGCGCTCACCCGATCATTGCGATCGATCTGCTGGACAACAAGCTCGACGCCGCCCGCAAATTCGGCGCCACGCACACGATCAACGCCGCAACTCAGACGGACCCGGCGGGAGTCGTCCGGGGACTCACGCACGGCCGCGGAGCCGACTACGCCTTTGTGACCGTCGGCGCAGCCGGGCCGGTGACCGACGCGATCGGGATGGTCCGGCGCGGCGGCGGGGTGACGATGGTCGGCATCCCGGAGGCCGAAGCGACCGTGCCGCTATCTGTCGGCGGAAGCGTCGGCAAGGAGATCACCCTGAAGGGCAGCGTCATGGGCTCGACCCGCCTGAGCGTCGATGTACCGCGGCTGGTCGATCTCTACGAGGGCGGAAAGCTGATGCTCGACGAGCTGATCACCAACCGCTTCCCGCTCGGAGAGATCAACGAAGCGATCGAGTCAATGGAACGAGGCGAGGCGCTGAGAAACGTCGTCACCTTCGAATAGCCGGGAGATGCCGGACAAGAAAGAGGCGACGAGTCGCGCTACGGCTACGGGTTGGGATCGATAGATCGGGTGAAATGAATCGGGACGCTCCGCAATATCTGGAGCGTCCCGATCGAACAGGGGAATGGGGGATGAGGTTCGGTAGCTACTCTTGCGGCGAGCCCTCGGACAGAGCGCCGGTGTTGACAGGGATCTGGCGGGCACGGGACTCTTCGGCCTTGGGCAGGGTCACGGTCAGGATGCCGTCACGGAAGTCGGCCGTCGCTTCGTCGGCCCGGACATGACCGGGCAGGGTGATCGAGCGCTCGAACGAGCCGTAGCGCCGCTCGCGGACGAGCCACTTGGCCTCCTGCTGCTCCTTGCTCTCGCTAATCTCGGCGGCGATCCTCAGCTTGTCGCCGAGGACCGATATGTCGACGTTGTCGGATGTTGCGCCGGGTAGCACGGTCTCGACGATGTAGGCGTCTTCCGATTCGCGAAGATCGATCGCCATGCCGGTCGTGATCGCGGCAAGCTCGGCGCGCGGGCGAGCAAAGGAGTCATCGAGCAGGCTATTCATCGCCTCGCGCAGGGAAATGATGTCTCGCCACGGATCCCATCGCTGGATACTCATCGGTTACCCTCCAGTAACGTTGTGAAATGGTGGTACATAGCCGGTGAAGGAGTCGATTGAAGAGGGCGCTCTTGCTCGTCTGCACCGGACTGGATAAGCATATACATTTAGTCGCATCGTGTCAATAAATATTCCATGAGAAGCATCGAAAACGGAGCAGGATCGGAACCTTCGACTCCAGCGATGATGCTTGGCTACGTCCGGCTGATCCACCCCGTCCCGGTCCTCTTCGTGATGATCGGAACGGCGGCATTCGGGCTGCTCGCCGCCGGAGGGAACCCGGACCTGGCCCGCTTCTTCCTGATGATTGCGGCGATGCTGGGCGGACAGATCGCGATCGGCGCCCACAACGAATGGCGGGACCGGCAGCACGACGCCCGGCACCAGCCGGAAAAGCCGATTCCGGCCGGGCTGGTCAATCCCCGGCACGTCCGTCCGATCGTCGCTGGCGGGTTGGCGCTCGGAGCAGTAGCCGGGATAGCGCTCGGCTTCTGGCCTTTCGCGCTCCTGGCGATCGGGACCGGCAGCGGCTTCGTCTACAACATCTGGCTCAAACGCACGCCGCTATCGGGCATCCCCTATCTGATGAGCCTGCCCCTGCTGCCGATCTGGGCAACGCTGGTTATGGACAGCTTCGAACCGCGGCTGATCTGGCTCTATCCGCTGGGCGGCGCCTACGTCGTCGCAGTTCATCTGGCGCAGTCTCTCTCGGACATTACTGGCGATCGGGCATCGGGAACCCGTGGTCTGGCGGTTGTCCTCGGACGGCGAAGAACGCAGCAGGCCATATGGATCATCGCCATCGGAACAGCGCTCGCGATGCCGGCCGGCGCGTTCCTCGTCGGTGACCGCCCGATCTATGGAGCAGGGTCCGGGGCGATCGCGCTCTCGTTCTTCGGTTGGTTCCTGATTCATCCCGGCCGTCGCTCGGGTGCTGATGACAGCCGTCAGTTCCAGACACTTTGCACCGGCGCGGCCATTCTCGCAGCCGGTTGGTTTCTATCGATCGCCGGCTGACTACGGAACTCTCCTCACTTTCATGTCAAGCATCACGAGGCTATGCGCTGACGGACGGCTGTCCGGCCCATTCCCGGATCGCGGTAGCTGACGGATGGGGATTCGGTGGGATCGCACGCAGGAAGGGGTTGACATGGGGACACGGCATGATAGTGTACGTATAGATCATTCGTTCTAATCTCCTGCCCGCCAATCCAGGAGAAACCGAAAGGGAAGCGATTGGCCCGAAAACCATGCAGACAGTGTTGAAAGGCACGGTTATGGACGCTGGAAATCTCGTGACAACGCGGTCCGGGACCATGGAAGGCACCAGTCTTCGTCCTCGAACCGAACGGGTAGTACAGGAAGCGATGTTCGCGACAGGAACGAGCGCGAACGCGGTCACGGCTGAAGGACTGGTCAAGTTCTACGGCTCGGGCAAGAGCGAGGTCCGGGCGCTCGACGGCCTCGATCTCACCGTACCGGAGGGGAGCGTTCTCGGGCTCCTCGGGCCGAACGGCGCCGGCAAGACGACAACGGTCCGCATCCTGACGACCCTGCTGAAGCCCGACGCCGGGCGCGCCTCGGTCGCCGGATACGATATCGCCACCCAGGATCACCAGCTGCGCTCGGTCATCGGGCTGTCCGGCCAGTACGCGTCGGTCGATGAGAATCTGACCGGCCGCGAGAACCTGACGATGTTCGGACGCCTCTACCGGCTTCCGAAGCATGATGCCCGGACGCGGTCCGACGGCTTGCTGGAGCAATTCGATCTCGCACATGCCGGGGACCGTCCGGTCAAGACCTACTCCGGCGGCATGCGTCGTCGGCTCGACCTCGCCAGCGCCCTGATCGGCCGGCCGCGCGTCCTCTTTCTCGACGAGCCGACGACCGGCCTCGACCCGCGCAGCCGGATCGCGATGTGGAACATCATCCGCGACAGCGTGCGGGAGGGTATGACCGTCCTGCTGACGACCCAGTATCTCGAAGAAGCCGACGAGCTTGCCGACAGCATCGCCGTCGTCGACGCCGGCAAGATCATCGCCCGCGGCACCGCCGACGAGCTGAAGTCGCAGATCGGCGGCGAGAGGATCGAAGTCACCGTGCGGTACGCCGGGGATATCGCCCAGGCCCACCAGATCCTGGCCCGCTATGGAGCGGACGAGTGCACCGTCGAGGAGCACACCCGCCGGCTCACGACGCCGGCCCACGGGGGCGCCGAGCGGCTGGTACAGATCGTCCGCGATCTCGACCAGGCATCGATCGAGATCGACGACATCGGTCTCCGGCGGCCAACCCTCGACGACGTCTTCCTGACCCTCACCGGCCACCATGCCGAGGAGATGGATGGCAACGGCAGCGATTCGCCGGCTGAAGCGGCGTAGGATTCAGGAAGACATCCCATGAGTACATATGCTCCGAACGTCGCCGCACACGGCGGTTTGCGCCAGGCAATAAGCGATGGCCTGATCGTCACCGGGCGCAACCTGAAGCGCGTCCCGCGCATCCCCGAGCTGGCGATTCTGGCGATCGTTCAATCGATCATGTTCGTGCTGCTGTTCTCGTTCGTCTTCGGTGGGGCGATCCCGCTGCCGGGCGGCGGCTCCTATCGCGAGTTTCTGATGCCGGGCATCTTCGCCCAGACGGTTATCTTCGCGTCCGCGACGACGGCGGTCGGCGTCACCGATGACGTCAGTAAGGGCATCATCGACCGCTTCCGGTCGTTGCCGATGGCGCGCTCGGCGGTGTTGAGCGGCCGGGCGATGTTCGACCTGGTGTACAACGCCGGCATTCTCGTCGTCCTGATGCTCTCAGGCCTTGCCGTCGGCTGGCGGGTACATAGCAGCGCGCCGGAGTTCCTGGCCGGTGTCGGGCTGCTCTTGCTCTTCACCTTCGCGATGTCCTGGATCGGCGTTACGCTGGGGCTCTATGTCCGCACCGTCGAGTCGGCCAACCAGGTCGGCTTCACGGTCATCTTCCCGCTGACCTTTCTCTCGAACGTCTTCGTACCGCCGCAGACGCTACCCGGCTGGCTCCAGCCCTTCGCCGAGTGGAACCCGGTCAGCGCCCTGACCGCCTCGATCCGCGAACTCTGGGGGAACCCGAACCCTTACTCGACGGGCGGTTTCCCGGCCGAGCACCCGGTTCTGCTGACCCTGCTCTGGGTCGGTGTCCTGCTGGCGATCTTCATGCCCTCGGCGTCTGGCGCTACCGCTCGATGAGCCGCTAGGCAGGCGCCCTTTCTCGTAGCTGCTTGTTCCCAGCACCAGCCAACAGAGCTCAGTCTCATGACAACAGCCGGGCTATATAGCCCGGCTGCTGTCGTTTCGGGAAGGAACGGACGAAGTCGAATCGTTCAAGGGAATACCGTCGGGTTTGAGGACGACCTTGATGCAGCCTTGGAGATGTCACAGATCGAGCGGACCCAACGCAGCGCGGTTCACGTACCAGGGATGAAGCCGGCAACCAGCCGGGTATTACGAAGTCGGGATGAGAGTTTCCGTACTCTGTACCCGCAATGCGATGCATTGCCAGGGTACGCACGAGCCATGTTGGGCAGGAAATTCAGGAAGTCTCCGACATGACTTCGTATAACTACGAGATTCAGCCGATGACATGCCGCGAGATGGAAACGACAATTGCGGTAGCAATCGACGCTGATGATGGATGGAGAATCAGAATAGTGGCGCAGCGGACAGTCGCAGACGATATTGCAGGGAGCACCGGATCCACATCGGAATGGGGCATCGAGCAGCTGGATCTCGATGCCTACCTGCGGCGACTGGACTATACCGGCAATCTCGATCCGACCGTCGCCACGCTCCAGGCGCTGCACCAGGCGCATACGGCCTCGATCCCGTTCGAGAACCTCGACATCCTTCTAGGCAGGGGTATCTCTCTGCAGCTGCCTGACATCGAGGAGAAGCTCGTCCGGAATCATCGGGGAGGCTACTGCTTCGAGCAGAATCTCCTGTTCGGAGCAGCCCTCGAACGACTCGGCTTCCCGGTGACGCGACTGGCCGCCAGAGTTGCGCCGGACAAGCCCGGGCCGCGCACGCACGTCTGCCTCCTCGTCGAAACGGGAGAACGACAATGGCTGGCCGATGTCGGGTTCGGCACGACACTGCTGGAGCCGGTCGAACTGCGCGATGGCGCCGTGGCGGACCAGGGGGCATGGACCTACGGGGTCGTCCGGGGAGAGCGAGACAGCTGGCTGCTGCGGTCTCGCGAAGCGGAAGACTGGGTGGTCGAATACGCCTTCACGACCGAACCGCAGTATCCGATCGACTACACCGTCCACAATCACTACACCTCGACGCACCCCAACTCGCCGTTCGTCAGCCAGATCGTCGCGTTGCGGAAGACCGACACCAGCCAGTACGCGCTACGGGGCCGGACGCTTAGCATCGAGAGTCCGGGGAGTCCTCTGGAGCGTTGCGTTGTGAGTGACGGCTGGCTGGGAAACGTCCTCCGGCAGATATTCGGAATCGAGCTAGATCCGGACGAGCTTGAATCCCTGGCATCGGCAGGATGATCACCGGTATCGCAGCCGAAAGTAGTGCTGGATTCCCAGGACCGTCAGCCCGCCAAAGAGTATCGAGTAGGCAAGCAATCCGACCGCAGAGAAGATCGGCAGTCTCTGGCCGTCAACGATGGCCCAGGCGAGCTCTCCCCACATCCGCGTCGGCACATACGAGGAGAACCAGTCAACCCAGTCCGGTAGGCCGCGCGGCAGCGTCCAGAGACCGCCGACGTAGACCAGCGTGAAATAGACGACATTCCCGGCCGGATAGGCGAACTTCGGCCTGATCCAGTAGCCGATACAGGCCCCAAGCAGAGCGTGCGGGATAGCGCCGATCATCCCGACGACGAGCAGAAGCAACCATTGGCCGATGCCGAGATGCACCGGCGTGCTGGCGAACGCCGTGATGCAGAGCAGCACGACGGCGACGACCGCCGCGATTGCCGCGGTCAGAAACCAACCGGAGATTCTCGTCCAGGATCCATACGGAAGCGTCTGGAGGTAGTCGTCCCAGGCATTGCGATGGTCGTCGGCAATCTCTCCGAGCAGGAGATAGAAGACAACCCCGAGAATCGCATACAGGACATAACAGGCCAGAAACAGATTGGCGTCCTGCTCGGTTTCGATCGTCGGGTAGGCGAAGAACATAAAGAACATCGACGGGAACAGGAAGATCGGCACCAGAAAGCCCGGCGCCCGGACGACCTCGCGGACCTGCATCCGCAGATGATGATACGTCAGCCTAATTCTCACGTCGCTCCTCACTGTCCAGATGGAGGAGCGCGCTATGGAGATCTCCGGGATCTACCCTCAGGCTGTTCCACGCGATTCCTTCACGTTGGAGCAACCCGACAATCCGGTCCGGATCATCAGTATCAATAAACCAATCCTCGCCCTTGCGATCGAAGTGCAATCCATTGGAGCAGTGCTCCGGAACACGTTCGGCCCGGAAACTGACCCGCTTCATCTGGCTATTGCTCGTTATCTCGCCTGGCGTGCCTTCGGCGATGATCTTGCCGCGATGGAAGACGATCACCCGATCGGCGAACTGTTCGACCTCCTGCGTGAGGTGCGTGCTGCTCAACGCTGATCCGCCGGCCGCGACAAAGTCCTGGACCTGATCCCACAGCTGCATCCTCCAACCGAGATCCATGCCGACGGTCGGATGGTCCAGCAAGATCAGCTCGGGATCACCGGAGAAAGCCAGCAGGAACGCGAGCCATCGTTGATCCTCCGGGCTCAGGTCACCGGTCGGAAGCGATTCGTACCCGGTCATGGAGAAGCGTGTCAGGAGCTGATCCACCGGAGCCGGACGTTGATAGTGCGCGCTTACGAGTTGAATGACTTCCCGAACGGTCAGGCCGGACGGAAAGCTCGATCGACGGCGGACGGTGCCGATGCGATCGAGCGCCCGGGGATCTCTGACCGGCAGCCCGAACGCCCGGACCTCGCCTTCCGCCAACCGATGCAGCCCCAGAATCGCATCGATCAAGAGCGTCTGGCTGCCGGTGTCCAGGCCGAGCAGCGACAGGATCTCGCCCCGATGGAGCTCGAAGTTGACCGGTTCCAGCGCCAGCCCATCCTGCCCCCGCAAGGGAACGGTTAGACCACGTACATCCAGGATCGGCTCGGAAACATTCATCGACTACTGCTCTACGGCGTGGAGACGGGATAAGTATCGATCGGCCGCGTCTCATGAACTGTATCGGAAATGCCGGACCTTCCTCCGAATCCCGGTCGAAAAGAGAAGAGCGGTCCCTGTGGGGCAGGGACCGCTGGGTGAGGGGAGAGGGAGGTGGGGATATGTTGAGGATGGAAGCTCGACGAAGTTCGTCCTTCGTCCTGCTTCGGTGCCGTCCGGCGGGGGAACCGTCCGACATCCATACTCTATAGACCGGCGAGAGCGCCGGATATTACACATTTGATAGGAACAGGGTATCTTCGTTTACAGGGGAGAGTTCAGCGGGTTGCCAGGATGGCGACGGCCAGGACCACGACGGCCGCCGCCGAGACGATCAGCATCGGGTCGTACCCCGATTCCCGGCGGCGAAGCCCGAGGATACACACGGCCAGAGCCATCGCGATCGCAACGACGGCAACACCGGTCACGATCGGGCCGGAAAGCGCCATTAGCAACAACATTTCAGCTCGCACTGACAGCTCGATCCCCGAGCCTTCCACACCAGAATGTGGATAACTCTGCGGATAAGTGGAGGAAATGGTGGAAAACCGGGCGATTCAATGTGTACGTACACCCTTCCGACGTTGGATAACCGGAGCAGTTATCCATGTTCGTACGTCCCGATCGTGGATGAATCCGGAGGCCAAACAAGGCTTCCACACCGGCCGGTGGAGATGTGCATAACCTCTCCCACTGGTTGTCAGCCGCGATATCCGCGGAATGACGGCCCGAATCAGACTTATCCCCACTATCCCCGCTTCTACTGTTTCCTACTATATTCTCTATCAAATCTTTAAATACATATGGGAAAACGGGAAACCATCCACAGGATAGCAATCAGCAAGCTGTTCCCACATCCCGGGAGACTCAGCCTCAGAAATCAAAAACAGAAACCAGGAAGCACCCGATCACCGGATTTCATCGTCCCTTCCTTCGAGGATGATGTCATGGTTCTTCAGGGGGGATGGGTTTACGTGAAGATGTTCCAGTATGAAGCGCTTCTGCCGCGCGATGGAGCCGTGGCTTCCGGCCATTCGTTTGTCCGACCGTCGATCTCCACGGATGATGGACGCTCGGACATGATACGCATTCGACGATGCGGTGCGGAAGCTGCGAACCGCGAAAGAGCCGGGTTATCCCATAAAACATCATGATTTCCTGGTGTGGACAGGGTGTTGATAACTCGAGACATCGATCCTGGAATCCGCTCCCGGTCATCTGTTTGACAGAACACGGACCGCTGGCGTCGACGCTCCACGGGCTATGCTGGTGTTCTGTTGCCGACACCAATGAGGGACGGGTCGACCGATATGAGCATCCAGCGCAAAGCGATGATCGCCGGCGCTGCCGCCGGGGCGGTTGCGCTGCCGTTCGTTCTCGCAGGCAAGGTCGGGAAAAGACGGCGGGATATTCTCCAGGAGCCGCAGCGTTCGCCGAGCTACTGGATGGCGACGATTCCGGAGCTGACGCCGTTCCCCACCCTCTCCGGCGAGATGCATGTCGATGTCGCCGTTGTCGGAGGAGGATTCACCGGGCTGGCAACAGCCTATTACCTGAAGCAGCATGACCCGTCGATCTCGGTGGCGCTGCTGGAATCGCAGAGGATCGGGTCGGGATCGAGCACGCGCAACACCGGCGGGGTTGGCCGCCAGCTCCGGGGACAGGAGTCGAACGACGCGACCCAGCGGGGCTACGAGCTGATCCGATCCTTCGCGGAGCGTGAGGAACTGCCGTTCGATCTGGATGAGCAAGTCCCGGCGCTGAGGCTGCACCGGACGATGGACACGATCGAGGATCCGGATCTGACCGGCGATGATCTCGCCCGACAGATCGGTTCCAGCTTCTATCAGGCCGCCGAGGCCTTCACCGCAAGCTCGCTCCATCCCGGGAAGCTCGTTACGAGCCTTGTCCACGCCAACCGCCAGCTCGGCGTCGACCTCTACGAGCACTCGCCGGTGATCTCGATCGAGAAGAACGGCGGCCGGCCGCTGTTGAAAACGCCCGATGGGCGGGTGCTGGCCGGGAATGTCGTCCTGGCCACGAATGCCTACACGCCCCAACTCGGCGTCGCTGAGGATCAGCTGCTCGTCATGCACCAGCGGGTCATCGTCACCCGCCACCTCACCGACGAGGA
The DNA here is from genome assembly GCA_041390865.1 of Thermomicrobiales bacterium. Classification (GTDB taxonomy): domain Bacteria; phylum Chloroflexota; class Chloroflexia; order Thermomicrobiales; family CFX8; genus JAUIIK01. The sequence goes on along the minus strand of JAWKPC010000011.1, from coordinate 8,182 downwards.
ATGGGAACGGAGCGGGCTTGGCCGGTGGTCGATGCGCATGGAGCATGGCACGTACTACACCCACACCGTCCGGGCGACGCCCGACCGGCGCTTCTTCTTTCGACACGTACTGGGACACCGCCCGATGGAGGCGGTCGACTGGACGGTGAGCGAGAGGGATATCCAGGCCGGCCACCGGGAGCTGCTGCGCCGCTATCCGTGGTTGGAGGACGCGCCGATCGAATACGCCTGGCACGGCATCACCGCCCGAACGCGGGATCTCTGGCCGGTCGTCGGCGAGGTGGACGACCACGTCTACCTCTCGGCGGGCTACAACGGCGGCGGCGTGATGCCGGCTCACTATTTCGGCTACCTGCTGGCCCGCCGGATTCTCGGCCACCACGATGAGGACCTCGACCAGCTCCAGCGCTTGCCGGACGAGCACCCGAGCTGGCCCCCGGAGCTGTTGCGCCACACGATCTTTCAGGGCGCGATGCGCTATCGCCGGATGCTGGATGGCCGGCGGTGAGATGGCGAACGACGTGCACGTGCACTCATCTGGCCGATTCGGGGTGCATTGAAACCGCTCGTGCGGACTCGTCGGGTAGGCTCATCCCGTTTATTTCACCAAACGCCGGGTAAGGCTACCGAGTCGCGTGGCTCAGCATGACGTCCGGAGGCGTCTTGGCGGGCAACCAAAGCACCTCACTTCCAGTTTGGTGAACAAGTGGATGAGCCCGCCCCTACGATCCGTCGAAATGATTGCTTCCTGGCAGGTTGAATGCGTTCGAATTGTCTCTAGAAGAGGTTGTCGGTCAGGCTCCAGAAGGCGATGCAGCTGCAGCAGATGAGCAGCAGGATGAGAATGGCCGGGATGGCGCAGGTTCTCGCGCCTCCGCCGGCGACGAAGACGCGAACCCGTTCGGTGCCCTGGGAGAGGTATGGATAGCCCGTATCTTCGTCCTCCACGACCATCGGTTCGGTGCCGGAGACGTCGATGATGCGTTCGTGCCGCTCTTCGTCTCCGTTGTCGTGGTCTCGTCTATCTGTGCTATTCATGTCCTGCACGCTCGTTCACGGTTCTTTTGGGAAGCGTATCGCGAATCGGTATTGTGAAAATCTATACTTGTTGAAGTGGTCCGCATCGACGATTTTCGGTTAAGGATGAACAGATGTTTTCCCGGATTGTAGTCCCCCTCGACCATTCCGATGTTTCCGAGGCAGCGCTGCCGCTGGCGGCTGACCTCGCACGCAGGCGGGGTATCCCCATGGTGCTGGTCCACGTTCTCGAGATGTCTCCAGAGTTTACGGCCTACGTTCACGGCGTGTCCGAGGCCGACGCCCTGATCGAGCTCGAACAATCCAGCCAGCAGTATCTGAACCGGCTGGCGGGCGATATCGAAGGTGTCGAGGTCTCGACGATCGTCCTGCGCGGCCAGCCGGCGCGACGGCTGGTCGAATATGTCGATGATCTGGACGATAGCCTCGTCGTCATGAGCAGCCATGGCCGGAGCGGGTTCCGGCAGCTCCTGCTCGGCAGTGTCACTGCCCGGGTCGTTCAGGTTAGCTCCGCGCCGGTCATCGTTGTCCGGGCGTCCGAAGAGGGCTCCGACATCCAGATTCCAAAGCAGATCCGGCGCGTGCTGGTGCCGCTGGACGGGTCGGCCTTCGCCGAGCATGCCCTGCACGCCGTCTACGAGCTCGTCACGCGCAAGGACGTCGAGATCCATCTGGTGCGGGTGCCCGAGGTTGTCGCCTACCCATCGACGATGTACGGCGCCGCCAGCTACGAGACGGTCGACACCTACATGCAGGCGATGCGGACGGAGTCTGAGGAGTACCTGGTCCGGAAGAGCGAGGAACTGAAGGAGCACCAGGGAAGCGTCAGCTGGGAAGTCCGCGATGGCGCGACCAGCACGGCCATTCTCGAGGCGGCCAAAGATTTCAACGCCGACCTGATCGCGATCGCCTCGCATGGGCGGACCGGTTTCCGCCGCTTCCTGCTCGGGTCCGTTGCGGAGCAGGTTCTCCACCACGCGACGGTGCCGGTCATGATGGTTGGTCCTCATGATGTCGAGGATGGCGAGGCGGAGTAGCCGGATTGTCCGGCGGCAGTGTCGTCCTCGTTGAGCTGGAATTGATCGCTATGGCAGAAACCCCGCCGGACGGCTTATGGAGCCGGACCTGGCGGGGTTTCTTCTCTTCCTGTTGATCTGACGGGCCGGGCCGAACCCGCCGAAGCGGCGCTAGCGGGGATTCTGCTGCTCGTAGCGTCGCTGGGCTTCGACCGTGCGGATTGCCATCGGGTTGGCTTTGAGACGGGCGGCTTCGATCAGCTGGCCGGTGTCGACGCAAATACCGTAGGTGCCCTTCTCCATCCGGTCGAGGGCATCTTCGATCCGGTTGATCTCATCACGCGCGAAATTGATCTCGGCGCTCAGCTCGCCGGCTGCTGTCAGGTCCGATGCAACGTCGGCCTCGTGGCTGGAACCGCCGCCCTCTTGCTCCTGATCTTCGCCGTAAGCCCGGAGATCCCGTTCCAGATGCTGGAGCCGGTCCCGCAGCTCGCCGCGCTTTTGCTCTAGCCGGAATCGATTGGCGATAACGGTTGCCCGCCAGGATGAGTTCGGCGAGATAACGTGGGCCATCTGCGCTCGCCGGTGGGCCGGGCGTTCCTGGGCCGGGACATCGGGGGCGGTGCCGAGGACGGTCCGGTCGATGATCTCGTCCACACCGGGCGTCTCGCTGGTGACGGCGATCGCCATCTCGCTATCGAGATTGTCCTGAACGTAGCCGGACAATACGACGGTGCCGTACAGGGCGGAGACATAGAGGTTCAGCTGGCTGGTACGCGCGTCCTGCTGGAGATTCCGGCGCACGCGCTCGACCAATTCCTCGCTGCCGACCACTTCCATCTCGACATCATCTTCCTCGGCTTCGTCGTCGTCGAGCGCTGTCGACATGAAGCCGGAGGCGACTTCGAGGTCGTCCGAGTCGTCGCTCATACGGACCGGCGGATCGGTCGGCGGGAAGTAGGCCAGTCCCTCGGAGGCGGCGATCATCGGATCGTCGGTGACGCCTTCTTCCTCTTCGATCGAGGAGATGGACTGGAACAGCGCATTTGGAGAATCGATATCGAACTCGCGCAGCTCCATGTCGTCGGTGATCTCGTCGACGCCCTGGACCCAGCTCGCGAGATCGAGGGCCGCTTCCCGTTCTTCCTCGGAGGTCACGACCCCCTTCAAGACGCAGGACGCCGTCTTCGACGGTGACGGTCAGGGCGAGCCCCGCGCTGCGCAGGTGCTCGACAATGTCGGATCGGATCTGCTCGTCAGTTCGCTGTTCCATTTTTCAGCCTTCCCCCCGGATCTTCACGCATGGCCCTTTCCACACATCTCTCGCCTGAATGGTACGCTACCGACCTGGATTTTCCCGCTTGTCACGGCAGGTATGATCGTTGATTTCTTCCCGGTCCGGCAACCTCCGAAGTATGGCCGTTCTGGCGATTGCCAGCCTTGTCGGCATCGCGAGCTTTCTCTATCCGTTTCTGCTCCCAGCCATTGCTGGAGTCGGGGGCCGTCCCGCGCGTGGCGGGATCGAGGTGCCATTGCTGTTTACCGCGATTGGCGTGCTCGCGTTGCTGCTGATTCTCCTCCAGCTTCAGGAGAGCGTCGACGACGCGCAGGGCGGCACGACGCGGCATCTGGCGCTGCTCGGCGCGCTGGTGGCTGTCGACGCCAGCCTGCGGCTGATGCCGACGCTGCTCGGCGCGTCGCCGATCTTCCTGCTGATTATCCTCGTCGGCTACTGCTACGGGGCGCGTTTCGGCTTCCTGATGGGCGCGATGACGTTGATGGTCTCGGCGTTGATTACCGGCGGGCTCGGCCCGTGGCTGCCCTACCAGATGCTCGGGGCTGGCTGGCTCGGGATGACCGCCGGCTGGCTGCCGCGCCGGGGTGACTCGGGCGGCTGGACGGAGCTGATTGTCCTGGCCGTCTTCGGCGCTGTCTGGGGCTTCCTCTACGGCGCGATCCTGAACCTGATGGAGTGGCCCTATGCCGCGCCGGGCTTGCAGGAGCAGGCCGGGCTCTACTGGACGCCGGGCATGAGCTTCCCCGACACCGTCGCCACTTATGCTCGCTACTATCTGACCACCTCGCTGGTCTACGACAGCTTCCGGGCCGCCGCCAACGTCGCTCTCGTGCTCGTTCTCGGCCGCCCGGTCGTCCGCCTCCTCGACCGCTACCGCAGCCGCTTCACCTGGCAGCCGTGGCTGCCGTACCAAGAGGTAGGGAGCCAGTCCCGGTAACCTGGCAGATACGCGCAGATCCGGATTTCGCAAGCGACAATACTCCTCAGCGACGGTTTTCCAGGACGGGTAGCGTCCGAGAAAACTCCCAGAACTACCAGGTGATTCATGGCCCATACTGCTGCATTCTCGTTCAGGGCTGCGTGACAGCCCGGCACTTCAATGCGGGAATGCTCGGAAGTGCATGCCGGGCGCCTGTCTCGTGAAGGGATGACCGAAAGAATCTCGACGCAGACCAGGGGGAATAGGGGTAGTGCTTCTCAAAGGAGAGATGGCATGTTGAAACAGCGTAAGTTTGTCGTACCGTTCACGGTGCTCATTGTTTTGCTCCCACTGTTGCAGGCTATGCCTGCGCTCGCGTTCAAGCCGTATACCCACAACTTCACGGGCGATCAGGCGTGGCTGGATGTGACCTCCGATGGCAAGGTCACGATCGAAGGCCGCGACTACGCCGTGGATTCCAGAGTCGTCACCGCGCTTCAGAATTACCGGTCGTACTACAACGCCGGGGTCGTCGGTCCGGACGGGTTTCCCGATCTCACCTATGGCCAGTCGATCATCCACCCCGAGAACACCGGGCAATGGCTTAGCTACATCTACACGGAAGCCTGGAAAGCTCAGAGCGATTCGTATTACACGGCTGCCGAAAAGCAGCAGATCCTGGCGTTTACCTATGGCTACCTGACCCATGCCGCCGGCGATATGTGGGCGCACACGCTGGTGAACCAGTTCGCGACCGGCGTCTTTCCGGCCGTCAGCGAGGTGCTGACCGACGTCGACAAGGCGGAGATCGCCATTCGCCACATTATCCTCGAGGGATACATCGGCGATGCGACGCCCGGGTTCGACGGCAATCCGGATCGCGGCCCGGCTCCATCCGGAGACGTGAGCGACGACAGCACGCCGGGCGTGTCGTTCGACGCTCCCCATCGCTTCATCTACCGCACGCTCATCGATCCGAACGCCGCGACGCCTTCGAGCGACCGCGGGCCGATCATCGGATTCTTCCTGGGCTTGCGGAACACCCTCGCTGCCGAGGTCTCGAACGATCCCCAGCCCTTGCAGGACGCGCTCGACGCTTACAACGACACCAAGGAGAGCTTCGACGATCTGGCGGATGACTGTAACTTCGACGGTGCGACAGACATCTTGCACGATCTTGTCGCCTGTCCGCTTGGACTCCTCGAACTCGGATTCGACGTCGTCGTCGATTCGGCGGAGGCGTTCGCGAATCTGGTGACCGGGGCGCTGGCGGCGCTTGCCGACGAGGTCTACGACGCTTACCTGAACGCCTGGATCCAGGATATCGATACCGGACTCCAGCACTGGAGCGAGCTTGGCCTCGCGTCGACGCGCGCGTTGTTCGACCCGCAGGCCTACCGCAACACCCAGAACGACGAGTGTCAGTTCGAAGGCGCGGAATCCAGCCAGAACCGGATCAACTGCGAAAACGGGGTCGGCCAGCTCGACGTCATCCTTCATGAAGCCGATCCGTTCATCAACACCTACCTGCTCTCGATGCTCGGAGCGCCGGACTTCGTCGGCGGCCTGCGCGAGCTGCTTCAAGAGTTCTCGGCCGACCTCGCCGCCCTCGGCGTGCCATTCAATCCGATCGAAGAGGTCCTGGCCGAAATCAAGGAATTCGCGACGGAGATGCTGAAGGACCTGATTGAAGAGGCGTACGGCATTGACGTCGATCAGCTCAAAAGCTTCCTGACCAGCCCGACCCACTGGCTCAACGTCACCTCGACGACGCTGACCCTGCCTGACGTCGGAAGCGTGACCCTCGATCTGTTCCAGCCGGATGACCATGAGCAGCTCGACGCAATTCTGGGTCTCACCGGAGACCATCACGTTCCGGTCACGATTCCCGGCATCGGCGCAAGCTCCCGGCTGACGGATGACGCGGAGTTCTCCCCGGTTGAGTTCGCGGCCTACCGGAATGTCGTGACGACCGCGAAACTGCTGCTGCTCAGCGGCGCCGAACTGAACCGCGTGCTCGGCGATCTCCTGGCGGCGGACGGAACGATCCCCGGTTCGAACCTGGTGGCGACCTATCCCGCCGTCGATGCCAACGGCTTTGCGACGAATATCATGATCCAGCCCCTTACAGGCTCGCCCTGGCTGAAGTCGATCGACTCGGACCACTCCTGGCGGACGGACGGTCTGCCGATCTTCTGCGATCAGGGTCTCGGCCTGCGGCGCGTTCCCGGTCTCGATCCGACCGAACGGCCGGCATCGCTCAACGGAGGAACTGGTCAGTTCCCGATCTGGGAATCCTGCCTGCTGCGGCCCGCGTTCCGGGGTTGCACGTCGACTGGGAGAACGGCTCGGAGCAGTTCCCCGACCTGGGTGATTTGCCGTCGAGCGACCCGAGCGACCCGGCCGCGCCGGTCAGCAGCTTGAATGTGACCGGCGAGGTAACCGTCGATGGGGGCACGACCTACATCGCCCAGCACCACACGTTCACCCTGTCGGCAGCGGACCTGGTCTTCACCAACAGCAAGCTCAACACCCAGTACCGCTACTATCCGGACGGGCAGACGCCCGGCGAGTGGCTGTCCGGGACGAACGGTGGCACGTTCTCGCTTCCGGCGGACGCCCTGGACGGCGTCTGGCACATCGACTTCCGGTCGGAGGATCCCTGCCACACCTTTGCCGAGGATGACAGCCTGGCTCCGGAGTCGATCCAGACCTTCACCTTCGTGCTCGATACCTACCCCGAGGTAGATGTCCCGGTCGTTGTGGCATCGCCGTCGGATGAGGGCGAGGAAATCACCGTGACGGCGACGTTCTCCCACCCGGGCGATCCCAACCCGCATACCTGTATGCTCGACTACGGCGACGGTACCGATCCACAGCCGGGCGTCGTCGTCGAGACCACCTGTACCGCCACGCATACGTTCGCCGACGACAATCCCGCAAACACCGCTAGCGACGTCTACAACGTCAAGGTCACGGTGACCGACAATGACGGCGACCCGAACACAAACAATGTCGATCAGACGGTCAACAATGTCGCGCCGACGATCACCGGCATTCCGACCAACTCGCCCGTTCCACAGGGGCAGCTGGCGACGATCACGGTGAACGCGACCGACCCGGGAGCAGCCGGTGATCCACTGACCTACGCTTTCGATTGCGATGACGACGGCACCTACGAGGTCGGACCGCAGTCAGAGAATAGCGCCAACTGCGCGCTCGATCCGGAAGCGGCGTTTTCGACGATCGGCGTGCAGGTCAGCGATGATGATCTCGGCGTCACGGTCGGGAGCGTCGAGATCAAGCAGACGCTGTCGATGTGCTACAGCAGCCAGACGGGCGGGATCACCCCGTCGGCGACGAATGGACCCGATGCAACCTGCCCGGCCAGCTCGACGATCGTCGTGCTGCCGCTGACCAATTCGACGACGCTCTGCATCAATGCCTACACCGGCCGGCCAATCTGGAAGGCAAATGGCCAGTGCCAGACCGGGTATCGCCCGCACATCGTGCCGGATGATGGTCCGCTGCACTACTGCCGGAGTCTCTGGACCTCACAGATGCGCATTCCGCTGAAGCCGGGCCAGTGCAATACGAACGAGACAGCCGGGGTGATACCCGGGGGAGTATCCAGGTCAGCGAACAGGTAATCGAGACGACAGGCGGCGCTCAATCGGGCGCCGCCTGTCTCGTTCATGCGCCGCAGTCCGACTATATGCACGGGCGACACCGGCGCCATCGTCTGATGGTGTAGGGGCGTGATGAGTTACGTCCTTCATGCATCAAGTCAAGCGTTCATCGGCGGCAGTGGACCGCTGCCACTCCGGTAGAGACGTGCCGCCGGCGCGTCTCGCTTGCGACACCATCGTGTTTCCGGAAAGCGGCGGTGCTGGTACGGAGACGCGCCAGCGG
>JAWKPC010000010.1:0-146269 GCA_041390865.1 Thermomicrobiales bacterium | reverse complement strand
TGATCGGCTTCTTCAGCGCGGGTATCAATCAGGGTTTCGGTGTCTTCATCAAGCCGATGATCGATGATTTCGGCTGGTCCCGGGCCGATATCTCCCTCTCGATCTCGATCTTCGCGATCATGTCGGCCATCATCCCGCCCTTCGCCGGACGAATTTCCGACCGCTATGGCCCCCGGAGTGTCCTCACCGTTGGCGTTGCCCTCAACGCGCTCGGCATGGTTCTGATGGCCACCGCCAATAGTTTGGTCGAGATCTACATCTTCTATGGCGTGCTGATCGGCGCCGGCTTCGGCTTCACCGGCATTGCCGCCACGACGGCGCTGCTCTCTCGCTGGTTCATCCGGCGGCGCGGCCTGGCACTGAGTATCGGCGCAACCGGTCTAGGCGCGGGGCAGCTCCTGCTCGCGCCGCTGACGACGATGGTGATCATCCAGTTCTCGTGGCAGACGGCGTTCGTTGTGGTTGGCGTGGCATCCGCGCTGTTGATCCCACCAGTCTTCCTCCTCCTCAAGCGCGCCGCACCTGACGACGCCGATGAGATCGTCGCCGTTTCGGCGGAACCGCGCCCGGCCCCGGACTGCATCACGAACGAGATGATCCGGGCGGACATGAACGTCGCCTGGGGCTCGCGGTCATTCTGGATGCTGGCAAGCGGATTCATGGCCTGCGGATTCACGATTTTCTTCCTGACCGCTCACCTCGTTCCCCTGGCGACGGACGCCGGCATCTCGGCCCAACAGGCCGGGATCGCGCTTGGCCTGACCGGCGGCACCAGCATCATCGCGAATCTGGGAATCGCCGCGATCTCCGACCGGGTCAGCCGAAAGTACATCCTCGCCGGCCTCTACGCGATGCGCGGCGTCTCGATCCTGATGCTCTTCAATCTGTCGGGGGCGACGATGCTCTATGCCGCGGCGCTTCTCTTCGGATTGTCGCGGTCGAATGCCCCGGTGGTGTCGGCGTCGATTATCGACCTCTTCGGCCGGCGCGCGGTCGGTTCGCTGGTCGGCACGCTCTTCATGTACCACCAATTCTTCGCCGCGGCCGGCGCATTCTTCGGCGGGCTGATCTACGATCAGTTCGGGAGTTACAACATCATGCTCGTCATTGCGTTCGTCTCGATGATCAATGCGACAGCGGCGAGCCTGTTCATCCGTGAGCCGTCGGGGGCGATCGAGACGCCGGTTCTCGCCGAACCGGCCGTTCAGGCTGCTTCAGCAGACTGATCTCTCTCGCTGCAGAAAACGACGAGCATTCGGCAGGACGTGAGAACCATTCCTGCACATCCGAGAAGGTACTTCTCTGAACGACGGTAGGAAACGGTGTGTTCCGGCACGTGCGCAATCGCGTCGGTCTGGCTAAATCAGGCCAATTGGGTGTCTGGACGTGCTGTGTAGCGGGGATTTCCGGCGCGCTACATCCGCCGCGAGACCCGACGTCCCTGGCGGACCTGGTTGAGACCCGCCCGTTTGGCGACGTACATCGCGTTGTCCGCCGACGTGAGAAGCTCTCGAGTCGATTGGCCGTGTAGCGGATAGGTTGCGACTCCGACTGAAGCGGTCAGCCGCGTCGTTTCCCCGGTAGAGATATCGAACGGTTCGTCACCAATAGCGGCGCAGAGGCGCTCGCCAACCTGCATCGCCGCTTCCACGTCCGTGTTCGGCAACAGCGCGATGAATTCATCGCCAGCGTAACGGGCCATCAGGTCCCAGCTTCGCAGGCTTGCCGTCAGGCGCCGGCCTACGGCTGTCAGGACAGCGTCGCCTTCGAGATGGCCGAACCGGTCGTTCGTTTCCTTGAACCCGTCGAGATCGATGACCAGGATGGACATCGGCCGGCCGCTGTCGATTGCATTCTTCAGGTCGCTCTGAAAACGCTCCTGGAAGTGGCGGTGGTTCGGAAGCTGCGTCATCGGGTCGATATAGGCCATCCGGCGCGCTTCCTCATACATGCGCGCGTTGTCGAGCACGACACCGGCATGCTGGGCAAACATCTCCAGCATCGTCACGTCGCGCTCCTCGAACCGCCGATCACGGGCGCTGATAACGATCAGGACGCCGAGGATGACGTCGTCTCGCTCGATTGGCGCAGCGATCAGCGACGATGCGTCCGGGAACGCGTCGAGCTGGAGATTCGTTTCAGAGGATACATTCTGGACGAGCAGGCTCTCTCCGGTCACTGCAACCCGGCCGATGTCGGACGTATTGACCGGAATGCGCACGAGACGTTCGAGGGCTATCCCGTGTGCCGCGCTCGGCTGGACATACTGGCCTTCCGTGAGCCCCGCCACGACGTAGCGGTACTCGAAGTGCCCGCCGAGCGTGTCGACGATGCGCCGCAATGCTTCGTCCACGTCCAGCGTGCTTGTCACCATCGTCGAAACCTGTTGAATCGCTTCAACGGCGCGCCGAGCCGACCGCTCCGAATTGAGCAGCGCTTCGCTCTCGAAACCGATGCCGAGGTGCCGGGCGATGATCTGAAGGACTTCAAGGTCCGCATCGTCAAGCGGGCGTTCCGGTCCGGATTCGACGTGAAGAACGCCCATGATCGTGCCGTTTGCACGGATCGGGACGCAGATCGCAGAACGGGCGTCCCAACCGGTGGCTACGAAATCTGGATCACTTCGAATATCCTGGATCAGCTCGGCTCTGCCGGTGCGGATGACTCGACCCGGAATTCCGCGGTCGATCGGGAAGCGGCCGTCGATGCCCTTGATCGGCGGCATCGGGACGTTGACCGATGCCAGCGTGAAATTGATCCGCCGACCATTGATCAGTCCGATGCTGACGAGCTGGAACGCGAAACGGTCCGCGATCAGCCTGGCAATTTCCGGAACCGCTTGCTGGATCATCGTCCGCTCGGCGATGAAGGTCACCAGACTGTCGACCAGTCGTAGCTGATGGTTGCGCCGTTCAACCTCGTATATCCGGCGAAAGTTCGCGAGGACGAGCCCGATGCTCTCCGCCAGCATCATCAGGGTGCTGAGGTCGTCGATGACGAGCGCGCGACCGCCGTTGTTGGCGGCGCTGAGCACGCCGGCGATCTCTCCACCGATTCGCACCGGGACGCAGATGAGCTGCCTGACCTCGAAATCGTAGGTGCTGTGGTCGTCTTGCGGCTCGGGGTGGTGGACGAACTGTGGATTGCCGGTCCGCACGACCCGCGATGCAAGGCTGGGGCCGCACTCGACGCTTGTAACCGGGGACTTGCGCTTGGCTGCGTCCCGGTAGGTTCGGAAGAACTGAATCTCATTCGAGAGAACGAGCCCAAGGCGGACCGCGTCAAAATCGAACACATCGGCGATGTCTTCGAGGATGTCGGGTCCATCGTCGATCAGCCCGTCATGGCGGATAATCCGGTCCGTCAAATTCTGGAGCCGGATCAGGCGGTCAAGGTGCTGGCGCTCGGAGGACACCTGCGCGGCGGCACGCAGATTCGCGGCCAGAATCAGGCCGGTCGCGATGAGTGTCTCGCGCAGCCTGGCGCGATCTAAATGCTCGCGGGTGTCGAAGGCAGCGATGGCGCAGGCTTCAGTATCCGATATTGAGACGGGAACGATATGAGCGGCGATTTCGCTCGCGGCCCCGAAACCGAGCTGATGTTGCTCGGCGGTGCCCTGGATGTCGACGATCCGGGCGTCGAAATCGAGATCGGTCATGATCCGTCGAAATATGGACTCACCCGGCGATACGCGGTCCGGCTCGAACCCGTCCGGCGCGGCGACACCCATATAATGGACGTTTTCGACGTCGATGCGAGCGATGACGACCGCCCGGATCTGATAGGCATCACGAATCGCGGCGGCAACGTCTTGCAGGGTGTTGCTGCCGTCGCTGACGTTCACGAGGATTTTGAGGACGTCGACTAGTGGATTGTTCACCTCGGCGCCAGTCATGACCGAATCGGGGTGAAGAATGGGCGATAGGGTATCAGGTAGAGAAGAATACTCGCCGCTCACCGCTGAATCCTTCAAATATTGTGCCTACCTGACGTTCCGGCAAGCACGCACTAAAGACAATCGTACGTATGACCAAATAGCTATCAAATCGCCCGAAAGTACGGGTACACATGGGTGATCGTACAGCAGAGCGGTACAGAATGATCTAGATAACGTTCTATGGTGCGGTACCATCCTGATGCCCAGCAATCGCTCGCCGGGCGCTACGGGAAGGCATGAATACCTGATGAATACTGGGAAACAGCGAACGAGAATATCGACCGGGAATCCCTATGAGGTGAGCGTTGGATACTCCCGCGCGGTTAAGGTCGGCGACCACGTCTACGTTTCCGGCACGACCGCGCTTAAGGGCGACGGTACGCTGGTGGGTGAGAACGATCCCTACGCGCAGACGAAGCAGACGCTGGAAACGATCGAGTGGGCATTGGGTCAGGCCGGCGCTTCGATGGATGACATCGTGCGTTACCGGGTCTATCTGACGCGGATCGACGACACTCCGGAAGTGAGCCGCGCGCTCGCCGAGACGTTCCAGCCGATTCGTCCGGCAAATACCCTCCTCGCCGTCGCCGCGCTCGCCGATCCCCGCATGCTGGTTGAGATCGACGCCGACGCCGTGATCGGCTCGGCCTCTCCCATCGAGGATGCTAACTAGTGGCGCGCCGGCAGCTCGCGGATACGGGCTATGACGTGCAAGACCGGCGCCTACCGGGAAATTCCCTGATCGATGCCATTTTCAACCGCCGCCTGATGTCCTGGAGCGACCGGGGTGGGGCAAGCATGCTGCTCGGCGATTCCTGGGCCGACCACTGTCGCAACTATCTTCACTCGATAATCGGAGATGACGTCCACGTTCCTGGAGGCGCGTCCCACCGGCTGCGGACTGTCCTGCGGCTGGACGACAACCCGAAAATCGAGCGCGAGGCGAACCTGAATCAGCTGGCAAACCCCGACTTCCTCCTGATCGGTGAAGATGAACGAGGGCGTCCCGTCGTGCAGGCTGCCGACGCGAAGTTCGCAGCTGACCGGATCAAGAAGAGCCAGGTGAGCATCCAGGTCGTTGAGGATCTCGTGCGCGTGCCGGAGACCGGCGTGACGAGGGATCTTCTCATTGCGGCGTTCGATAGTGTGGATGCAGGCGAGGTGCTCGTACTGCCGGGCATTTTCATCAGTCCCGACTCGCCATTTACCGATGCGCTCCTGGCCCGGGCCGGCCGAGGACGGCAGGCTTCCCCGGATGACGATATCGTCGTGCGAATCCCGGTCGATCCATCGACGTTGTTCGAGGGGGCCGACGCCGAGCGGCTGATCCCGACCGTTGCGAGGCTGGATGGATTGCCGGTTAGTCCTCGCCAGAATCTTCTCGCGGCCGTCTACTATCTCCGTGTCTCCTGTGCCTGCTTCTTTCTCTGGGAAGAACAAACCAAGCCGCTCTTCGACGCGCCGTCCCAGCCGGAGGCTCCCGAGCCTGGACTCGTGGCGGCTGAAACGGCGAAGCGGGCGATGTCGGCTCAATCCGCCTATGGATTGCTCATCAACTGGCACCGCGACTTGCGGGACGTCACGATCGCCCGGAAGGCTGTGAGCGAAGCCATATCCTTGCCGGTCGGGATGGACGAGATTCGCGGCCGGATCGAGAACGACGGCGATTCGTCGATGAATGCCGAGGTGCGGAGGGTTCGAGGAACCCTCGAGCGAATCTACCGCGAGAAGCTGCTGGCGGAAACCGGACCGATCATGGCTGACGATCCTCGTTCTCCGAATCAGATCGTGAATGACATCCGTTCGCGGAGCCGGGAGTTGCGGCCCGAGTTGCTCGACGAGCTGGACGCCCTCACCGGAGCGTAGTGCCAGCCCGCCGGCGTCACGCCTATTGAGGTTAGAAGAGCCGTGGGATTCGGCGGAGTAGATGTTATCGGCGAATCTGCGGCTCCATCCGGCTTCCCGACAGCGGAAGAGCCACGGTCGCGACGCTGCCTTCAACAGGCGCACGCATCCTCCGCTCCGCAATCTCAAACAGCCTTTGCGTACGACGAGTCTGCAAGCCCGCGCAGCTGGATCCCTCGTTCCCCGGGATGCCCGTGGCGAAACGTTCGCCCGCCGTTGGAGACTCGCATCGCCGACCGTGCCCGGTGGCGGCGACTCAATCACCAGCCAAGTACAATGCTAGGGAACGTCGCCGCGACAGGCGATGGTGAACAAGCGCTTCAGACACGAACTCAGATGGGAAACGGTATGTCCGCGACGCTGACGTTATACGCCCGGGACATCATGACGACCGATGTGCACACTGTGGAAGCTTCAACGTCGGTTGAGGCCGCAGCCAGAACGATGTTCGAGCAGTCGATCTCCGGTGTTCCGGTCGTCGACGACGAGGGCACGCTCATCGGCGTGGTTTCCGAATTCGACGTCCTGGCTCGAGGCGGGGACACCGTCGGCGAGATCATGACCCAGTCGGTCATTACCGTCGGCGAGGACACCGACCCCGAAACGATCGCCCGGATGTTGATCGAGCAGCAGATTCGTCGCCTGCCGGTCGTTACCGACGGCAAGGTCGTCGGGATCATCTCGCGTTCCGATCTCATCCGCCTGTTCGCGCTCACCCGCTGGTCCTGCGAGGCTTGCGGCTACTATACGCGGGGCTTCGAGCGACTGAGCGTCTGCCCGAAGTGCGGCAGCGAGACGATTGTCCTCGAGCGCGAACCACCAGGAATGTAATTGCATTGACCATCCCTCCACTTGCCCTCCTCTTCGTTCCTGGACATCGGGAGCGAATGGTCGAGAAGGCACATGAGATCGATGTCGACGCCATCGTGTTCGATCTCGAGGACAGTGTGCCTCCGGACGAGAAGCCGAACGCCCGCAAGCGAGTCCGGGCAGCACTCGACAACTGGGATGAGCGATTCGCCCGACCATACGTTCGAGTGAACCCGCCGCGTGCCGGGATGGGTGCGACGGATGCCGAGGTCTTGAAAGAGTATCCGGACGTTGGCGTCGTGATTGCCAAAGTCGACAGGTCGCTTGAGATCGAGATGCTCGATGAGCCGCTGGACCTCATGGCGCGGAACGTGATCGTGACGGTGGAGACGCCGAGAGTCTTCTTTCATCTGGAAGAGCTAGCCGATCATATGCTCGTCGACGGGCTCTGCCTCGGCGGTGAGGACCTTGCATTCGGGATGGGTATGCAGCGGACTCCGGAAGCAGCTGAATTCAATGTCCCTCGTTTTCTCCTCGTCGCAGCGGCCAGAGCTGCCGGCATTGCTTCCTACGATTCGATCTGCCCCGACTTCCGCGATCTCGATGTGCTTCGCGGCGACGCCCGGCGTGGAGCTGCAAGCGGTATGGATGGGAAGTTCGCGATCCATCCGGCCCAGGTTCCGGTCATCCGCGAGACATTCAGGCCGTCGGAGGAAGAACTGGATCATGCCGTGCGGGTTGTGACCGCCTATGACGAGGCTGTCGGTCGCGGAGAAGGCGCTGTTGCCGTCGATGGACAGATGATCGACCCGCCGGTGGCCGAGCGATTTCGCGCCATCGTTACGCGCTGGTCGGATACGAGGTAGTGGAGGATAGCGGGTTGAAGCGGACGTGGCTCTATGTCATTGCCGGAGTGGCGTTGATCCTTCTAGCCGGATCGCTCGTCGTTCCCCGGTTGCTGTCGGCAGGTGAGACCTACAACGGCACGATCGTCGACGCCGAAGGTTCGCCGGAGGAGTTCCAGTTGGAGAGCGCGAATGGGCCGGTCAACCTCAGTGACTACCGCGGTGAACTGGTCGTGATGTATTTCGGTTACACGAACTGTCCGGACTTCTGCCCGGCGACGCTCAGCAAGCTGACGAAGGTGCGCGAGCAACTCGGCGATGACGCGGATGACGTTCAGGTGTTGATGATCTCAGTCGACCCGGAGCGGGACAGCCCGGAGCGGCTCGGCCAGTATATGGCCTCGTTCGACCCGAATTTCGTCGGCCTGACCGGCACCGAAGATCAGATTCGCGCGGTCGCTACTCAATTCGGGATCTTCTTCCAGAAGAGCCAGGGAAGCGACGCCTCAGGCTATCTCGTCGATCACACGACCACCCTCGTCGTGGTCGATCGTGACGGGCACCAGCGCTTGTATCTGCCCTACGATCTCACGGTCGATCAGGTGACGAACGATCTCGGAAATCTACTCTAGCTGCCCGGTAGGCATACCCGGTTCTCGTATGTCCAACGGTCATCCGGTTCTATACACTCCCCGTCAGAGTTTGGATCGCCAGTCATAGGGGGCACGATCTTGGAGTCAATCACTCGTCGACGACCGGGACGGCGGACCTTGGTGCTGATCGGTTTCACCCTGGTTCTTATGTTTATGCTCGGCGCTTGCGGCGACGATGACGACGATGCAGATGGCGGGAGCGTCACCGTCTCCGATGCATGGTCGCGTCCGGCGGTGCTGCTGGAGGGTGCTGGCGATGACGAGATGGAGAGCCCCGAAGGAGATGCCACGGCCGGCGAAGATTCCATGGACGAAACCATGGACATGGGCGGCACGAACGGCGTCATCTACGTGACCATCGAGAACAACAGCGACGTCGATGATGTGCTCCTCTCGGCAACCACCGACGTGGCGGGCACGGCCGAGCTTCACAACGTCACGATGGTCGAAGGCGTGATGCAGATGCGTCAGGTCGACGGGGGAATCGAGGTCCCCGCCGGTGAAACGGTCGTCCTCGAGCCGGGCGGGCTGCATGTCATGCTGATCGGTCTGACCCGGAGCCTCGAAGAAGGCGACACCTTCGACGTCGACTTCGAGTTCGAGGAAGCCGGTGAGATGACCGTCGAGGTCGAGGTCCGGCAGCCGTAATGCTGCGTCTGGAGACCCGAAAATGGCGATCGGTGCGAGCGGGTCGATTCGTCTTCGTGCTTCTCATGCTGGTCGTTGCAGTCACCGGAGCCTGTAGCCGTGGCGGCGATGATGACGCTAACTCCGGCGATGTGCAGGTCGAGATCGATGTCTCTCCGGACCCTCCGGAAATGGGGCCAGCGGTCATTACCGTGCGATTGACCGACCCGGACGGCGAACCGATCGATGACGCCGACCTCGAGATCGAGGGCAACATGAGCCATGCCGGCATGGAGCCGGTCATCGTCGATGCGCCGGAAGATCAGGACGGCCGGTACGTCAGCGACGGATTCCAGTTCACGATGGGCGGCGACTGGATCATTACCGTATCCGGCACCCTTCCCGATGGCGAGGAGTTCGAGCGGACGTTCGACCTCGAAGGAGTGTCGAGCTGACTTCTGCGGCCGCAGCACGATCCTCGCGCCGCGGTCGATTCGACGTTCTTCTCTTGCCGGTTGTCGGGCGGCTGCTGAACTGGAAGCATGCCCGAACGGTCATTCAGATCCCGATGCTGCTCATCGCCGGTCTGATCATCATCGACGGCTTCATCGGTCCATCGAGCGCACCCGAAAACTTCGCCGGCGTCATACCCTGGGTTCACTGGCGCGGGTTTGTCGTTCTTGCGCTGCTGATCTTCGGAAATCTGTTCTGCATGGGCTGTCCGTTCATGCTCGTCCGCCGCCCGGCGAAATGGTGGCTCCCGGGCCGCTGGAACTGGCCCGCCTGGCTTCCCGGAAAGTGGCTGGCGATCGTCCTGCTGGTTGCGTTCTTCTGGGCCTACGAGGCGTTCGACCTCTGGGCGAGCCCCTGGCTGACGGCATGGGTCGCCGTCGCCTATTTCGCCGGAGCCTTCCTGGTTGATGGATTCTTCAAGGGCGCGGCATTCTGCAAGCACGTCTGTCCGATCGGCCAGTTCCACTTCGTCAATTCGATGGCATCGCCATTCGAGGTCAAAGTACGCGATACCTCAACCTGCGAGAGCTGCCGGACGAAAGACTGCATCACCGGCCGGCGCGACTCGGCGTCCGGCGCGATCGTCCAGAGCGGCTGCGAACTGTATCTCTTCCAGCAGCGCAAGCATGGGAATCTGGATTGCACCTTCTGTCTGGACTGCATCCAGGCCTGTCCCTATGACAACGTCGGGATCATCGCCCGGAACCCGCTCGATGAATATCGGCGAGACAGGAACCGATCCGGTATCGGGCGGCTGAGCGAGCGTCCCGATTTCGCGATGCTTGCTCTGGTACTCGTGTTCGGGTCGTTGCTCAACGCTTTCGGGATGGTCGGCCCGGTCTTCAGATTCGAGCGCTGGCTCGCAGGCGTCCTGGGTCTCCAGTCCGAGCCGGCCGTCCTTGGCGTCGTCTTCCTGGTCGGTCTCATCGTTATTCCGGCGCTGCTGGTGTCGTACACCGCCTGGGCCAGCCGGGCATTGACCCGTGCGGACCGGCCCCTGCTTCCGATCATCTCTCGGTTCAGCTTCGGTCTGGTGCCGATCGGGTTCGCGATGTGGCTGGCCCACTACGGATTTCACTTCTTTACCGGCGCGTTGACGATCGTTCCGGTCTCGCAGCAGTTCCTGATGGATATCGGTATCGATCTGTTCGGGCAGCCGCGCCGCGACCTGGCAGAGCTGCTTCCAATTTCGGTGATCGATTCGATCGAGATGGTTGTCCTCCAGCTTGGCTTGCTCATGACGCTGGTGGCTCTCTACAGGATCAGCCGGGATGAGTTCGGGCGTTCCCGGGCAGTTCGGGGGGCGATTCCCTGGGCCATACTCACGCTGCTGATCTTCGCCGCGTCGCTGTGGCTCATGTCGCAGCCGATGGAGATGCGCGGAACGTTCCTGAGCTGAGCGAAGACGTCCGTTCCATGCGACAATGCCCGCCATTGAGAACGAACATGATGGTTCACTGGAGAGGCATAGCAAGTGACGAGCACAGCCAGGCAGCTACACGTTCCCGAAGCCCACAGCCGCTGGTCCCATCGCGATCCCGCCGAACTTGGTTTCGACGCCGCGAAGCTCGATCAGGCGATCGAGTGGGCGAATGACCATGAAACCGATTTCGGCCCGGACATCCCGACCGAGCTTGCGAACGACCCGATCAACGACCATCCTGACAACGATCTTGTCGGGCCGACGAAGGTCCGGACCGGTGTCAACGGTGTGATCGTCAAGGATGGTTACATCGCTGCTAGCTGGGGCGACGTCGACCGCGTCGATATGACCTTCAGCGTCGCCAAGAGCTACCTCTCGACGATGGCAGGGCTCGCCTGGGATCGGGGCATGATCCCGGACCTCGACGCGCCGGTCTACGAGCTGGTTCAGGACGAAGTCTTCGAATCCGACCACAACCGGCCGATCACCTGGCGGATGCTGCTCCAGCAGACCAGCGAGTGGGAGGGCGTCCTCTGGGAGAAGCGCGACCTGGCCGACCGCCGGATGGGACGCGACCGGTCGATCAACGAGCCGGGAACCTTCTGGGAATACAACGACGTGCGCGTCAATCTCCTCGCCTACGCTCTGCTGAAGATCTGGCGCGAGCCGCTCCCGCGCGTGCTGCGCCGGGAGATCATGGACCCGATCGGTGCCTCGCCGACCTGGGAGTGGCACGGGTACAGCACGTCCTGGACGACGGTCGACGGGCTGCAGATGCAGTCGGTCAGTGGCGGCGGTCACTGGGGCGGCGGGGTCTGGGCGTCATCGCTGGATCACGTCCGCTTCGGTCAGCTCTTTACTGCCCGCGGCCGCTGGGGCGACAAGCAGCTGATCTCGGAAGCCTGGATCGATGAGATGGTCAAGCCGTGCGAGCTGAACCAGAGCTACGGCTTCATGTGGTGGGTCAATCAGAACCAGGAGCTGGTTCCGAGCGCCCCGCCAACGAGCTATTTCGCGGTCGGCAAGGGCGCGAATCTGATCTGGATCGACGCCGAGCTAGGGCTGACCTCGGTCGTCCGCTGGATCGACCGCGACGCCTACGATGGCTTCTGCGAGAGAGTCATCGCAGCGCTGTAGGTCGCCGGGAACGAAACGGACAAGGGGCGCTCCGACATCGGAGCGCCCCTCATTATCTTCAGCGTTCGCAATGTCAGGACAGGTCGTCGGTCTGCGGCCGGCGCAGCGGTGCCGTCTGGGCGTAGGGGTGCGGATAGAGCCGGTACATGACCTGCTCGAACGCCTGGACGACGTGCGGGTCGAAGTGCTTGCCCGACTGGCTGACGATCTCCCGGACAGCCTCATCGTGCGGCCAGGCAGGCTTGTAGGATCTCTTGCTGACCAGCGCGTCGTAGACGTCGCAGACGGCGAAGATGCGCGCTGAGAGCGGAATGTCTTCCCCCGCGAGATTCTCGGGATAACCGCCGCCGGCCCATTTCTCGTGGTGATACAGGATCAGATCGGTCGTCGAGGCCGGAAGGAAGCCAAGCCGGCTCGCGAACTCGTGACCGAATTCCGAGTGCTTTCGCATGATCGACCACTCGACGTCGTTCAGCTTGCCGGGCTTGTGGAGGATGCTGTCCGGGATGCCGATCTTCCCGATGTCATGGAGATAGCTGCCCCAGCGGATGGCTTTGAGTTCTCCGCCGTCAACGCCCAGCTCCTCGGCGATCTGGATAGCCAGCTCCACCACTCGGTCGGTGTGCCCCTTGGTCTCGGAGTCTCTCCGTTCGACTGCGAGACCGAGTGCGTGGAGGGCGTCTTCCCTCGCCACCGTCACTTCTTCTTCGGCAACGAACCGGGCGGTCAACGAGGCAAGCGTGCTGGCGATGACGGCCATCAGTTCCTGCTCGCTCACCGTCCAGGAGTGCGGGCGGAATGTGTGCATCAGAAAGGTGCCGGCCAGGTCTCCATTCGCCTTCCGCACCGGCGCGGCGGCGATGCTGGCGACGCCGAGCTCCGGGAATCCAACGGTGTCGTCGTTCGCTCTCGTGTCGTTGTAGAAGAGCGGCAGATCGCTGTTGCGAACGGCGGCGATCAACGGCGTTTCGGCCGGGAGTCCGTGGAGAAGAATTTCCTCCATGTTCGGGCCGACCGGCATGTCGCCGGACGCTGCCCGCGCGAGATAGACCTCGCCGCTGGACTGAAAATAGGCGCTGCCGACGGCAGCCGTGCGGTCGACGAGCGCGTTCAGAACCGGCGTTACCGCCGACGGGATGTCATGTGATTTCAGGGCGGTCTGCGTCAGTTCGACGATGAGTGTCGCCCGGCTCTCATCCTGGATGGGTTCGTGTAGCTGGGGCTCCGTATGGCTATCGAGGAGCCGAACGATTTGGGACATTTCTCGCCTTTCAACCACCAGTCGGCACTTCCGACAATTCTCGGTTCTGGTAGTTGCCAGGCCATAGGGTCATTGGCCACAATCCGTTCGGTCCGCTCGGCCAATAGAGGCTAGACCGCTAACCGCACACCTCACCGAACACGCGCAGGAAGTTCAGGCCGAGAATCCCGCGAATGTCCTCTTCGGAGTAGCCGCGCGAGACGAGTCCCGCGGTGACGTTGGGCATTCTGGTGATGTTCTCGAATCCATCCGGATAGGGGATTTCGCCAGCGGATGCGAACGAGGCAGGATCGTCGCGCATGTAGTCCACGAAGTCGGGTCCGAGGGCAACATGACGGACACCGACGAGCGAGGCGATGTAGTCCAGGTGATCGAGCATGCCGTCGAGATTGGCCTGTTCGGGATCGTCATGGATGAATCCCGCTACTCCATTGATCCCGATGATTCCGCCTCGCTCGGCGAGTGCCTTGATCTGGTCGTCATCCAGGTTGCGCTTGTGGCTGCAGAGCGCGAGTGCATTCGAGTGCGACGCGATGACCGGGCCCTCGCTGGATTCCATGAGATCCCAGAACGATTTCACCGTCAGGTGGGATACGTCGAGGAGGATCCCGAGGCGATTGCACTCGGCGATGTATTCCCTTCCGCGCTCGGTGATGCCTCCACCGGCGCGATCTTCGCCGACACCTTCTGCCAGGAGATTGCGCTGATTCCAGGTCAGGCCGAGTATCCGCAATCCCAGTTCGTAGAAGACGCGCAGGCTCCCGATCTCCAGTTGGATCGGCTCAGCGCCCTCCATCGCCAGGATGAACGCGATGCTGCCATCGGCGACAATCGATTCAACCTCTTCTGCGCTCTGGCAGAGAAAGGCATCGGGCGTCTCGTCGATGTCGTTCAGCGCCGCGCCGAGCTGTGCCAGAGCTCGCCGCGTCGCCCGGTCGGGCTTGAATTCCGGCTCGGTGTAGAGCGTGGTCACGACCGCGTTGACCCCGCCGGCCTTCCAGTCGGGCATATGCCGCTCGCTGAGATAGGACGTCTTGCCGGCCGCTCGGCGGTTGGCGACGTCGGCGAAGACATCCGAGTGCGCGTCGATCACGAGGGCGTCCGCATGGAGCGCCGCGGCGTCTATTGTCATCCCGACCTGCTTTCTCTCACTTGCTCTCCTGCGTCGCGAATCGCGTCGCACAGTATTTCGACATCGCCCGGCGCCGTCGCCCAGTTATCGAAGGCAGCCCGGATCGCGACCTTGCCGTTCCAGACGGTTGGGGTCACGAAAGCCCGACCGTCCTGCTGGATCGTCTTGACCACGCGCCTGTTGAAGTCGTCGCGCTCACGTTCCTCGATTGCGTCCGGCGCAAACCGGAAGCAGACGATATTCAGGTTGACCGGAGCGAGGAGTTCAATGCCGTCCGTTGCCTCGACCCAGTCCCCGAGCATCGCCGCGTGACCGACGCACCGGCGGACGAGATCGCGATAGCCCTGCTTGCCATAGGCCTTCAGTGCGCACCAGGCCGGCAGACCGCGGAACCGGCGGGACATCTCCGGTACGAGCGCGCCGGGATCGGGGAAGTCGCCTTCGGCGATGTAGGCGGCCGACGAACGGAACGAATCCACCAGCCAGCGCTCTTCCGAGACGAACGCAAATCCGCTGTCGTAGGGGACGTTCAGCCACTTGTGCGCGTCGACGGCGACCGAGTCGGCACGCTCGATGCCGCGTAAATCGTCTGCCCGGTCATCGAGCAGCCGGGCAAAGAGGCCGAATGCGCCGTCCGCGTGCATCCATGCCCCGCCGGGATGCTTCTCGCAGAGATCGGCGATCCGGTCGAGCGGGTCGAACGCGCCGGTATTGACCTCGCCGGCGTTGGCGACGACGATGCAGGCGCCATCCGTGTCATTCATCGCCCGTTCGAGCGCCGCCAGATCGACCCGTCCATGTTCGGCCGGTACGGTCGTCAGGCTGGAACGGCCGAGGCCGAGCGTCGAGAGGCTCTTCCGGGCGCTCATGTGGATTTCCGTGCTGGAAATGACCGGAATCGCCGGCTGACCGCCGAGACCATCTTCCGCCGGATCGAATCCACGTTGAACCCCGGCCCACTGCCGCGCGGCTGCGAGACCGATAAGGTTGGCATGAGTCGCGCTGGTCGCCATCGTCCCGGTCCAGCTCGTCGGAAGATCGAACAGCTCCTTGACCCAACGCATGACGACGAGCTCGGTGTGAACCGATGCGGGCGTCGCATCCCAGAGCCCGGCGTCCTGGTCGATCGCGGCCGCCAGCCAGTCGCCGGCCAGCGCCGCCGGGGTCGTGCCGCCGATGACGTAGCCGAAGAATCGGGGGCCGGATGAGGCGACGATGCCTTTATCGGCGCGCCGGAGCCAGTCATCGAGGGCTTCCACGGGATCGCAGCCATGCTCGGGCAGGGGCTCGTCGAGCGCTGCGACGAGATCGGCGGGTGTGATCGCATGAGCGACCGGCCGGTCCGGCAGGCTCCCGACGTACCGGGAGGCCAGTTCCCAGGCACGTTGGAGAGCCGGAAGGCTGTCGGTGAAGGGGCTGTTTGCCGGCTGATCCTCGCTCACGCCAGCGCTTCCCAGCAGCGCCGGGCGAGCCGCTGGATAATTCCGGCTCCGGCGGTGTGCCCCGGTGTACCGTCGTCGAGTGTCTCCGGCAGATGGTCGGTGTAGACGGTCAGGATGAAGAGCGGATTGCCGTCGGTGTCGAAGATGATTCCGGCGTCGTTGATGTTGCGCGCGCCGGTGCCGGTTTTGTGCGCCACCTTGACTCCGGCTGGAAGCATGGCCGGGAGCCGCGCCCGGAGCTTCTGCCAGCTCAGGATGTCCAGTCCCAGCTTGCAGAGGTCGGTCGTGCAACCCAGTTTCCCGGCAGCCTCATCGTCTGTTGTTCCCTGCAGGATGAGTTCAAGTAGCAATCCGACATCGTTCGGGGTCGTCGTGTTCGTCGCGTCGACCGGGTGATCCCGTTCGAGATTCCCCGGAGGGATACCGTGGCGGTGGGTCGTGCCCTTCATCCCGATCGACTGGCACAGCTCGTTGACGGCGTCGAGCCCGACCATGTCGGCGACAGTACCGGTGCAGGTGTTGTCGCTGACGATGATCATCATCACCAGCGCATCCTGGAAGGTGATTGTGAAGCCTGGCTTGAGGTGTTGGAACGTGCCCGAGTTGTTGTTCTGGTACTTGGCCTGGATCTCGACCGGCTGGTCGAGACTGAACTTCCCATCGTTGACGCCCTTCAGGGCCGTCATCATGATCGCGATCTTGCGGGTGCTGGCCGACGGCACAACGACGTCGCCGGCGCGGTCGGCGGTTTCGCCGGTCTTCAGATTCTTGAGATGCCAGCTCGTGTCGAACGGCAATTCATCGCACATTGCGTTCAGGTCGTCGACGAGTTTCTTCACGGCAGGTGTCCTTCCTCCTGGTTATCGCGGCTTGTTTTCCAGCGCCCCGGCGATCCGATCGAGTGCTTTTTCAATGTTCGGGAGCGAGTTGGCGTAGGAGATGCGCATGTATCCCCTGCCCTGGGCGCCGAATCCCGCGCCGTCGAGGAGCGCGACGCCGGCTTCCTGCAGCAGGTAGTCGGCGACATCGTCTCCATAAGCGCTGACGTTTGGGAAGACATAGAAGGCGCCTTCGGGCATCAGGCAGCGCACGTCCGGGATCTCGTTCAACCCGGCGACGATGGCGTCCCGGCGGCGGCGGAACTCCTGGACCATCGACCGGGACGGCTCCTGCGGGCCGGTCAGCGCGGCGACGCCGGCGATCTGGGTAAACCCGGGCACGCAGGAGTTGCAGTTGATCGCGAGCCGGGTGACCGCCTCGGCGATCGGCTGCGGCATGACGCCGTAGCCCAGCCGCCAGCCGGTCATCGCGTACGTCTTCGAGAACCCGTCGAGGATAATCGTCCGCTCGGCCATGCCCGGGTAGCTGACGATGCTTCGCGGCGGCTCTTCCTGGTAGACCATCTCGCGGTAGATCTCGTCCGACAGTACGTAGAAATCGTGCTTCACCGCCAGGTCCGCCAGCAGGCTCAACTCTTCGTCGCCGAGGACCCCGCCAGTAGGGTTCCCGGGCGAGTTGATGATCACCAGCTTCGTCCGGTCCGACACCATGTCCCGCAGTTCTTCGAGATCGAAGCGGAATTCCCGCTCCTCGCGAAGGGGTAACGGTTTCGGCGTCGCTTCGGCGAAGTTGACGACCGACCCGTAGATCGGGAATCCGGGATCCGGATAGATTACCTCGTCGCTGGGGCCGGCAAGGGCCAGGATCGAGTAGAACATGACCGGCTTGCCGCCGGGCGTAACGACGACCTGCTCCGGCTCGTACTGAACACCGCGTGTCGCCGAGACGTGGCTGGCGATCGCTTCCCGTAGCGCGGGTATCCCGGCCGCAGGGGTGTAGTGCGTCTCGCCGTTACGGAGCGCCTCGATGCCGGCCTCGACGATGTGCTCCGGGGTATCGAAGTCCGGTTCGCCGATCTCGAGGTGGACGACGTCGCGGCCCTGGGCTTCGAGCGCCCGGGCGCGGACGAGCACGTCGAACGCGCTCTCGGTTCCGAGCCTGCCCATTCGTTCCGCTAGCCTGGCTGGTGATCTCCTGTCTGTCATGGTCAACTTCCCTCATGTGTCTGACAAAACCGCAGTATAGCCCGGGTACTTGCAATACAATGGCTATAATACGTACAGTGTCTGACATCGACGGGACGTACGGGGACGAGCTCCCCGGCACCAATGCCTACCGGCCCAGGACTGACGAAGTGGGAAACGCACCGAGCATCGACGTACCTACAAAGGTAAGCCTGTCACTCCCTGCTGAGATTCGCGACGAGATCATCGCCAATGCGCTCGCTGATTTACCGAATGAGGCATGTGGGCTAGTCGCGTTTGCCCAGAATCGGCCGATCAAGGTGTTTCCGGGTACGAATATCCTCCAGAGCCCGACCCGCTACCGCATGGCTGACGACGAGGTCGTCAAAGCGATCGAGGAGATCGATCAGCACGGATGGCGGCTTGGCGCGATCTACCATTCCCATCCATCATCCCCGGCGACTCCGTCCGACACCGATCTCGACGAGGCAAACTGGCCAAACACGTTGATGATGATCGTGTCGATGGCCGGCGACGAGCCCGAGCTGCGGGCATTCCAGATCGACCGGGAACAGCGTGCCTTCATCGAGATGACGGTCAATGTCGTCGAGCCGTCGGCCGGCCCGGGCCGTTTTGTGGAGGTAGTCGGTTCCGTGCGCCGGTTCCTCTCCAGGCTTCTTCCTGACACTGGCGGATTCAACACAAGACCGGTCGCCTCGGGGGCGCAGTCGATCGATTCAGGCGAACCCGCCGACCGGGCCGTGATCGGTATTCTCGGCGGCATGGGACCAGCCGCGACCGGCGATCTGTTCATGAAGATCATCTCCGAGACTCCGGCCGACGTCGATCAGGATCATATCCCGGTCGTCATTTACTCCGACCCGAGGGTTCCGGACCGGACCGACGCGCTGCTGCATGACGGCGAAGACCCGGTGCCCTGGCTTCTGCGCGGGGCCCGCCAGCTCGAGGCGCTCGGGGCCAGCTTCATCATCATTCCCTGTAACACCGCTCATGCGTTCCTGGACAAGGTCGAGCCAGAGATCACGACGCCGATTCTCAGCATTCTCGAGACGGCCGCCGACGCGATCGCAGAGAGCCACCCGAGCGCCAGGCGCGTCGGGTTGCTTGCGACGACCGGCACGATCCAGTCGGAGATCTATCAGGAGGCGTTGAAGCGTCGGGGAATAGAAGTCGTCGTTCCGAATGAGGAGTTGATGGAGCATTGTGTCATGCCGGCAATCCGGGCCGTCAAGGCGAACAACCGGCATGAGTCGGTTCGGTCGCGTCTGGTCGAGGCTGCAGAATATCTGGAGGAACGCGGCGCGCACGTCGTCCTGGCGGCCTGCACCGAGATCCCGGTCGTTCTCTCGGATGCCGACATCACACTGCCGCTCGTCGACGCCACCGAGGAGCTCGCCAAAGCTGCCGTGCGAGAGGCGCTCGACCGGGATGCCCGAAGCGCCGCGCCGCCGCCACTGGTCGCGGGCGGTAGATTTCCTTCGCGCTCATGACAACGATCGACATCCAGGATCGCGAAGAACTTATCGAACAACTGGAGCAGGCGCCACTGGCGATGGAAGAGCTCGTCGCCGATGCTTCGGACGAGGATCTCACCAAGGCAGGACCGAGCGGTAGCCTCGGAGCCGTCGAAATACTCTCCTACGTGCGGGATGTCGAAGAATTGTTCCTCGGCCGCTTGCACCAGATGATCGAGGATGACAATCCTCGCTTCGAACGGGTCGAGGACTCACTGTGGCCGATCGAGCGGGACTACGTCAACCGCGATCCGCTGCTCATGCTCCAGGAATTCGACGAGCTACGAAAGCAGGCCGTCCAAGTGCTGCTCGACCTGCCAATCTCCGATTGGGAACGGCTCGGCCGTCACCCGTCTCACGGGCAATTGACCGTTCGCCGCTACGTCGAACGCGTCGTCGAACGCGACGAGGAATACATCGCCCAGTTGAAAGCCGTTCTCGGCGAGCCTGAATAGGCGTTCCCCGGCCCGGTTCGGCTTCCTTCCACTTTTCCTGAGCGAATCATTCAGACACCCTGCGGACCATCATCTCTCCCGGGTAGGATGGAGTGTCGCCAACAGGCGGCTCACCACAACACCAGGAGGGGAGCAACACATGGAATTGTCAGGAAAGACGGCGGTCATCACCGGCGGCACATCCGGGATCGGCGCCGCCATTGGCAGGAGATTCGCCGCAGAAGGCGCGACGGTCGTGCTCGTCGGGCGGGACGCTGAACGCGGGGCCGAACTCATTCGCGAGATCGAGGCTGGAGGCGGCAACGCGTCGTTCGTTGTCGCCGACGTGCGGGACGCCGAGAGCGTCGAGCAGATGGCCTCGCGCGTGGCCGAGAAACACTCCCACGTCGATGTGCTGGTCAACAACGCCGGGATCATCGATTTCGGGAGTGTCATCGACATGCCGATCGATGCCTGGGACAACCTGATGAATACCAACGTTCGGGGGGTGTTCCTTTGTTCGAAATTCATCCTGCCGCTGATGCTGGATGCCGGCGACGGCCGGGGCGGCAGCGTCATCAACATCTCGTCGAATCTCGGCAGCGTCGGCTCGGCTGGCGTTCCCGCGTATTGCGCGTCGAAAGGCGCCGTCTCACAGCTGACCCGGGCGATGGCGGTCGAGCACATCCACCAGGGAGTGCGGGTCAACGCACTCTGTCCCGGCACGACTGACACTCCCCTTGTCCGAGCGCAGAGCGTCGACCGATCGCCGGAGTAAGAGGCGGCTGCTCGGGCACGCTTCAACATGCGCTACCCGATCGGCAGAATAGCCGAAGCGGATGAGATAGCGGACGCGGCTACTTACCTGGCATCGGACCGGTCGGCATTTGTCGTCGGTGCGGAGTTGATGATCGATGGTGGGTACACCGCCCAGTAGCCTATTCGGCTGCGCCATCCCGATAGGCATCTCGCGCCGCGAGAACCGCCCGAACGATGTCCAGATTGCCGGCCAAGGTCGCCCAGCCGTCTTCATGGGCAGGTTCGATGACCGTGACGCCCCACGACCTGAGGGTCTCGATCGAGGCCGCGGTTCGGGGATGGGCGTAAAGCGGGGGATTGACGGATACGGCGACGACGACCGGCGTTTCGCGGCCGATCGCTTCGGCCACGATCGAGAGCGCGAGCGTGTCGGCTATCCCTGCCGCCAGCTTGTTGAGCGAGTTGAACGTGCAGGGGGCGACGAGCACGATCCCCTCCGGCGGATAGGGCTGGATCGTCTCGTCGAAGTAGCTGTCGACGACGTCGACCCGGTCGAGGAGCGCGAGCTCCCGCTGGCTGATGACCCGCCGGGCGTTCTCGGTCGGTACGACGATCACCCGGTCGAACTCCGGGCTCAACAACTCGATTAGCTCGGGGATCCGGCGTGCAGTTCCGGCTCCGCTGACAACGACGTAGAGCGTGTTCAAATCGTTCATCCTCTGGGGTTCGGGCATCGGCTCGTTTTACCCGGCCGGGACAGCCCGGTAGGCCCGTGCTATCGGTACGGAGGGTCTTCGTCGTCCGGGTCCCGCTTGGGGTCCATGATCATCATGAATCTCACGACGCTTCCAACGCCGATGCCGAATACGATGATCAGCACGCCATTGATCGCGCGGTTATTTGCGATGTGAAAGATCGCCGGCGCCAGCCCGGCGAGCATCAATGCATAGAATAGCCAGTCCCGGATGGTCATCCGGCGGAAGATACGCTGCAATGCGGCTATCCGATCCGTTCTTGTGTTTTCGATGCGAAGCGCCACTCCGGGGGGCAAACATTCCGATAAAAGTCTATGGCTTGACCACGGCTGGCGACAACCCGCGTTCCCTGCCTGCCCTCCAGCGCCAAATCCCCGGCGGCTCGGGCAGCCGCCGGGGATTTGGATGCAGGTGCGGGACTGCTAGCTGACCGGGCTGCGGTGAGCGGACCCGGATTCGAGGCCAACCAGCGGGCCGACGAGAGCGCCGACCATGACTCCCGCGGCAGCACCGGCGAGGATGATCTCGGTTGGTTCGAAGCTCCCGCCACCGATCGCGACGGCCAGAATAGCGCCCCCGATAGTGCCGATCGCCAGCCCGATAGTCAGGCCGGCGGCCAGACCACGGTCCAGCAGACTTGCCGAAACCGGGTCGGGGTCGACGCTGTCGGGAGCGCTGGCTTCCGGGATCGCATAGACGATCCCGAGCGTCGCTCCATACGCAAGGTGGAGGATCAGGTTGCCGATGGCGGGCAGCGGACCGGCGTCGAGCGACAGGCCGAGAATGCCGGCGCCGACGATCGGGAAGAACACGACCAGGGAAAGCATCCAGGGCAAGATGGAGAACTTCATGCCCCGCCACCAGCCCGGGCCGCTCAGACGTGTCTCGGCGAACGCCCCGTACACGACCGCCCAGATGATTCCCGCGAACAGGTTGATGCTGTAGGCGCCGAGCGGGATGTCGAACGTATCTTCGGTCAGCGAATTGTGGGTCAGCCCGTAGAACCACTGACCGGCCGTGCTGCCATTCTCGCTTGCGAACATCCCGGCGCTGAGGAAGCCAGCCACCATGACGACGCTCATCACGACTGTTGCAACGAAGCCGGCGATGATTCCTGAGCGAAGCCAGATATCGCTATTGATGTCCTCGTCGTGCACCAGCCATCGACGAACCCGCGAGTCTGCGGGGCCAATGGCGGATGCCGATGCCCTCGAATCCGCGCGGTCGGGGTCCGAAATCATCATGTACCGCACGAAGCTGCCGACGATGACACCGCCGAGCACGAGTATGCCGTTCATCACGCGGTTGTTTGCCATGTGATAGATCGCGGCAGCGACGCCGGCGAGCATAAGAAGATAGAAGAGCCAGTCCCGTAGAAGCATCCGTTCGGCCATCACGAGCCCTCCAGATCGGTAGTGGGATGACCAACTAGCCCGGCGCGGCGCTCCGTTCGCCCGGGGCACCCCCGGGACAAGTCGTTCAACGATTGTCGTTGTCGTACCGAGTGTAAGGAGGTAATGCTGTTGGCGTCAATTTCGTGACGAATCCGACAAACACCGTCGAGATGGCGCTAAAGCTCCAGGGAGGTATGGCGATGATTAAGTGAGTGGCTGGTTCTGCGGAACGACCGGAGGAAAAACAACGTGATCAACACAGGTTCGGCCGGACCAGTATCAACAGCTACATCCATCGAATCTATGCAGCGCCGGGACGCGCCACGCGCCGATTCGGCGTCGCCACAAGCTCCAGTCCGAGGCGAGGGCGCTGCTGCCCGCGTGTCCATATCCCGGGAAGCGACGCAGTTTTCGGAGCTCAAGTCCTACGTCCGCCAGCTTCTCGAGGAGCAGGCGTCGAGCTGAATGGCGAGTACTGGGACGGTCTCATCGTCGAAGACGCTCAGATCACATCGCCGACGGAGGCGAATGGAGCGCCAGCGGTGGCCGGATCATCAACTTCGTCGGTGAGATCAGCGGCGGTGATCCGGAGCTGAAGGACCGCCTGCGGGAGGCCGTGCGCCAGGGCTTCGAGGAGGCGCGGCAAGTGTGGCACTGGGGCGGCTGGCTCCCCGGAAGTGAGCGAGCGTACCTGCCGATCTGGTGTTCGAGCGATTCGATGAGGCATTTCGTCAAGAAAGCGAGGAAGTCGCTGGCTAAAGCAGCTAGATGACTTCCTATTCTTCGGATTTAAGCAGGACATACTTATGCTAGCGTTTCTCTCCAACGTATCCGTACGAATCAAGGTCTTCGGCGTTGGCGCCGCGATCCTGGCGGTCGTCTGTCTCGTCACGGCGGTCGGAGTCTACCGGGTCCGGTCCAGCGAGCACGTCTCCGTTGAATTCGCCGATCACACCTGTGCCGGCAATCGATCTGCTTCTGAATATCGACCGCGACGCCTACCGTGGCGCAGCGCTCGCGCTCGAATCCAGCCTGCTGGAGACCGACGCTGATAGCCGTGCGTCACTTTCCGACTTTGAAGAGAATTCCCAGCAAACGCGGGATCGCTGGGAGGCGTATACCGATGTTTCCGTTCGCTATCCCGGCGAAGTCGAACAATGGGGAGCTATCGAAGCCGATCGCGAGGACTGGATCGAATCGGCAACGGCGCTGATGGCACTCACCGGAACCGGTGAAACTGCGGATCGTCAGGCCGCCTTGGCGATGCTGCCTGAGGTCCGCGAGGACTTCCAGGCCATGCGTGCCGGGTACGACAGCCTCCAGGAAGCCATCTACGAGCCGCAATTTGCCGCGACGTCGGCGGAGGTCAAGTCCGCATCGGCCGACATCCAGCGAATCCTGATTGGCGGCCTGATCGCTGCCATAGTCGTTGGCGGAGCGCTGGCGCTGTTCCTGGCTCAGAACATCTCGAGCCGGATTAGCGAGGTCCGCATGACGGCGAACGAGATTGCTCAGAAAGATCTTGTCGCAGTCGTTCGCGCCATGGAGGCGCTCTCCGTAGGTAATCTCACGCAACGTGTCGATCCATCCAGAAACCGGTTGGCGGTCAAGTCGAGAGACGAACTGGGCGACCTTGCCGCCACGTTCAACCTGATGCTCGATGAGGTCCAGGTCCTTGGTGAAACGTTCAATCGGACGACTTCCGATCTTGGCGAGCTGGTCAGTGAAGTTCGGGCTTCGGCCTCCGATGTCGAGCATGCGACGAACGAGTTTGCTGCCTCGGCATCCGAGACGGGCGATGCCGCGAACCAGGTCGCGATGTCGATTGCCCAGATCGCCGAGAGCGCGGATCAGCAGGCCGACGAGGTGCTGGCGACGAACGGTAGCGTCCAGGACATCGGTGGGGCGATGGCGTTCGTCGAACAGTCCGCTGGTTCCCTCAACGCCGCCGTCGACAACGTACAGCTGGCTGTCGAGCATTCTTCGCGCGTCGTCAACGAGCTCGGCGAGTACTCGGCTCGGGTTGGATCGATTGTCGAGACGATCGACGACATCGCGTCCCAGACGAATCTGCTGGCCCTGAACGCTGCGATCGAAGCGGCAAGAGCGGGCGAGCATGGCAAGGGCTTCGCTGTCGTTGCCGACGAAGTTCGCAAGCTGGCCGAGCAGTCCACGGCGGCGACGACCGAGATCGGTACGCTTCTGCATCAGGTCCGGTCAGGTATCGAGCAAGCAGTGCGGACAATGGATTTAACCTCAACGCGCTATACGGTCGGGTTCGATGGTGTCGTGCCGATCGGCGAGGCGCTCAACGACGCCGTCATTCAGATCGCCGAGATCAACAACCGCACCGCGGAAGTGAACGCAGCTGTAGAGCGGGTCTCGGCTGCCATGGAAGCGATCAGCACGAGTGCCGAGATCGCCCGCGACGCTGCGTCGGACGTATCCGCCGCGTCCGAGGAAACGAGCGCTCAGGTCCAGGAGATGGTCGCGAACAGCCAGCATATGGCTGGATTGGCGAACCGGCTCAACGAAAGTGTTTCGAGATTCAATACAACGATCGAAACGGGTGAGCAACTCACGATGATTGACAGGCGACCGATCGAGCGAGCTGCCTGACGACCGTTGATTCAGACTTGTCGGTCCTGCCCGGCCGGGGCGGTTGCCGCCGTCGGTGCTGCCGAGGTGATTCCGATCTGCGCCGCACGTTCGTCGGCCCACACTGAACTGTCCCGAATCGAGCAGCGCAATGCGGAAGCGACCGGCGCCGTTGGGAAGGTCATCGCCGCAATGCAGGCGATCGACGTTGCCGCCGGGGGCTCTGTCCTACGCCGGGGATGTTTCTGCGGCTTCGGAAGAGACAAGCGCCCAGGTCGACGAGTTGGTTGCCAGCTCCCGACATATCGCCTCGATGGCAGAGGCGTTGCGGGAGCAGGTGCGGCAGTTCGAAGTCGATGAAGCAGTGGTTTCCTCGATCAGCCGGGAAGAATGGGCCGCGAACGAATTGCGACGCGCTGCCTGATTCCATTTCAACGCAGAACGACACGGACCTGCGAGATCTCGCGGGTCCGTTGCCATTTCCGTTATTCCGAACGAACTCGAGTTGGTGGTGACGGTTGGCTGTGCAAGCCGGCGCGGCTCGCAGCACAGGCAGCGGCGGCTCGATGGGCGCTGCTTGTGGCCGGATTGCATGGACAGTGGGTTATGCGGGTCGTTCGTAGCGCCAGCGGAAGTAGTGCATCCCGACGTTCGCCTGCTCGACCTGCCAGCCTTCAGGGTTGTCCGGGGTGTAGGTCAGACAGCGGCGCTCGAAGCACTGGACCAGGACGTCCTGCACGACTCCGTTGACCTTGACTCGCGCCCAGTACGGTTCCGTAATCGGGAGGCCGGTTGCGAAGAACCACGGTTCGAACAGCGGGCCGTCGACGTACCCCGCGCCATTCCAGATCACCCCGTCCTCGTTGAGGTAATCCCAGAAGACCGAGGCAATCGTATGGCCGGTCTCGGGATCTGCCGGGCCGATGGTCACGCCGTAGCGGTTGAGGCTGTTGTCGACGCCCACGTTCCCGGCCGCGTCGATCGTCTGGACGACCGGGCTACCCGACGCGAGCGGGGCGGCCCTCAACAGCTGTTCGAATGAGGCATAACGCGGCCCGTTCTCGTCGTCCGCGTCCCCGGCGATGGGAATACCCGACGGCTCTCCCTCGATGAAGAGACTGTCTCCAAGCTGGATCTGGCCCGTAATCAGCTCGTAGGCGAGCAGCCCGTTCGTGACGAACCACGCCTCCGAACGGTCGCCGTCGGGGTAGCTGATCTCCATTCGAGACTTGTCATAATAGGCGACCTGCCTCGTGCCGCCCGGTGATTCGGCATACGGCTCGGTCGTCGTCCCGTTCGGTGATGGTCCCCAGAGCCAGGTGCGGTTGATGATTCCCTCGTCCACCGGTAGGTCCTGACGCGCCCAGGTTGCCTGGAACGCCGGATCCGGCAGTTCCCCCTCAATGACATGCAGCGTCACCTCGACCGGTCGGTCGCCAATCGAGATCGCCGCAGTATGCACGCCTGGCTGGAGCCCGGCGACATCCGCCCGGACTTTGAGCATCGACGGAGTCGTCCCGCTTGTGGCGCTGAGATGCACCCATGTTTGATCCGCGCTGGCGGTCCAGAAGACTTGCTGCCCGGTTTCACTGACGATTTCAAGATCTTTGACGCCCGGTTCCGCTCCGCCCTCGATCGCGGCGATGATCACGCTGGCAGGGGAGACCAGGACGTCACCGGAGTCCGGCGGCGGGGGAGGCGGAGGTTCCTGTCCAACGACGGTGAGACTCACCGGAACGCTCTCCTGGCCGATCCAGACCGCTCCCGCGTAATCGCCGGCGAGTAATCCGGTTGGATCAACCGAGACATCGATCACCGACGGCGTAACGCCGGAAGTTTCCGAAATCTGCAGCCAGCTGGCACTGGCTGTAGCCGACCAGGCAACCCCGGTCGGTCCGCTATGGTTGATCGTCAACGTCTGGCTCGCCGGGGCTGCTCCGTTCTCGTTCGCCGTGAACGACATCGAGTCCGGGTTCAGGATGATCTCTGACGGTGCGGTCTGCTCAGAGAGATCGAGAGACACTGCTACCGAATGCCCGCCAGGCTGAAAGGTCACCACGGTCTCATACTTCCCGGCGCTCAAACCGGCCGTGTCAACCGAAGCCAGAACCGTCGAGGGCGAGATTCCGGATGTTGACGACAGCGAGAGCCAGGGAGCGGTTTCGGAAGCGACCCAGTTGAGCGGCAACCCGGTTGAGGCAACGGCGATCGAGGTGGCGGCCGGATCTGGTCCTCCGACTATCCCGACGAAGCTGAGCGCCGGTGGAGCGATCGCCAGTTGCGATTGCGATCCAGGCGGGTTGACCGCCACGGTGACGTTCAGCGTTCGCGGGCCGGGTAGGAACGTAACCGGCGCTGCGTAGAGCCCGGCGTCGAGCTTCGAGGTCTTGAACGAGAGTTCGACCGTTGCCGGTGTATCACCTGTCTTCGGGTCGACTGTCAGCCAACCCGCCCCGCTGGTCGCCGTCCAGGGAGTGACGAAGTCCTCAGAATCGACCAGGACGGATACCGGAGCCGGGTCCATCGCCCCCTGCTCGACGGATATGTTCACATTCTCCGGAGTGATTAGCAGCGGTGCGGTGCCGGCGGCACCCCAGTCCGCCACCCAGTTGTTCTCTTCTATAGAAAGAAGGGGTTGCAGCCCGGAACCATCATCGGGGGCTGTCGCGACATCGCCGTCGGCGTCGCTGACATAGATTTCACCGGACGGTGACCATCCGTAGGACAGGGGAATGGATCCCGCATCCAGCGGAAGCGTATTCGTCCCATCCGTATCCGCGACGATGATCGACTCGCCCTGAGCGTACGCCAGGCGGGTACCGGAGGGTGCCCATTCGGCAGCCTGTTCCGCTTCGACCGAGTTGGTGATGTTCACGGCCGGCCCGTTGAGCTGCTGGACGTACACGTCGGATGCTCCGTCGAGCCCATCGGCAGTAAAGGAAAAATGCTGGCCGTTCGGAGACCAGCGGCCATCGCGCTCGTCTATCCCGGGGGTGTTCGTGAGAGGCGTGACCTGGCCGTCGAGCGCGAGCCGCATCAGATCGTACTGCCCGTCGGAGAACCGCCAGACAAGCAGTTCGTCGCCGGAGGGATGCCAGTCCTCGAGGCCCATGTGTGTAGCGTCGACCGGGATCATGTCAAGCGGTTCGCCGCCAGCCCCTGCGAGGTAGATCCGGCCGATGTTTCCAGCGTCGATAACATAGAGCGCGAACTGCGATCCATCCGGGGAGATCAGGGCTCTCCGAATGTCCAGGCTCGTCCCGAAATCAACGGAAGCGTCGCCGGTCTCGTCAGGATAGATGCGGTGGAGCGTATATGGGGGTTGGGCGCCGGCGCTCGGTTCGAGGTAGAGGATCATCCCCGCAGCGGGGCTTGCCGCTGGATCACGAGGTACGTCTGCCGGTTGAGCCAATGCCGGGCCAATCGCTGTCAGCAATAAGAGGATGCCGAGGCTGATCGACTGCAGACGTTTTCCAGGAAGATTCTCGAGCATGGCGGTCCTCAAATGAGAACGAAGAGAAGGCGCATACGTACGCCACAAACTTCCCAAAGAATAGCACGGTGACTGTACGTACACAACGTGAGGCGCTACGGTGCGGTTGCGCGTCGAAAGTGCTGGAAAGGGCTGGAATAACGCAACTGTCTGATGGTTGACACCGCGTCCACCGGAAATCAACTCGAAAATCAACCATTAGTTGATGCGCATATGAGTGTGGGGTGGGATGATCAGGATACACGAGCAATGGCGCTCGGGGACGTTCAATGTGGAACCTGGAGGTTTCAATGATGCAGCCGCAAGGTATTACCGGCATGCTTGCTTATCGCAGTGCCCGGCATCCCTGATCACGTTAGTATCCTGGGTGGCGGTCCTGGTGTTGGCAATTGGTGTCGCAATCGGGTTACTCGGTGGGGCTCTGACACAGGAGTCAGACACGTCCGCAAACCTGAGTCGCTCCGGGCCGATGATCTGATTGAAGAGAGAATCAACAACGGCGTCGAGGCTCCGGCCGAGGAGTACGTCGTCGTGACGTCCGATACCTATGAAATCGGCCAGCCTGAGTTCGAGGCGTTCGTCGGCGATCTGGCCGGAGAAATCGGCGCGCTCGAGGATGTTGCCGGGGTGGCGACCTACTACCAGACGGATGCGCCGACGATGGTCGCCGAAGACAACCATGGCACGATGCTTCTCGTGACGCTGGCCGGCGAACCCGAAGATGCAGTCGACAATTCCGTCGATTTTCTCGCACTCATCGAAGAAGAATCCCAGGCAACTCCCGGCTTTGAAGTCCGCACCGCAGGCGGCGCGAGCATCAACCACGCGTTCAATACCGCCGCTGAGGACACGCTCCAGCGCGGCGAGCTGATCGGGATCGCGGTCGCTATCGTTGTCCTGGTCGTCGTTTTCGGCGCGCTTGTCGCGGCCGGCTTGCCGCTGATTCTGGCACTCGTTTCGATCGTGACGACGCTCGGGGTGACGGCGATCGTCGGTCAGTTCACTGATCTCTCGTTCTTTGTCGTCAACATGATCTTCATGATCGGGCTTGCGGTCGGTATCGACTACGTTCTGTTCATCGTCGCCCGCTACCGCGAAGAGCGCGAGGCCGGGCGGGAGAAGATCGAGGCTATCGTCCGGACCGGTGAAACATCGAGCAAGGCGATCCTGTTCTCCGGCCTCACCGTGGTTACTGCCCTGGCCGGTCTGCTGATCGTGCCGGACACGATCTTCTTCAGTCTCGGTATGGGCGCGATCCTGGTCGTCATCGCATCGCTCTTCATGACCATGACACTGCTTCCGGCAGTCTTGAGCCTGCTCGGTGACCGGATCAACTGGGGACGGCCGCCGGTCATCGGCTATGGTCGCCGCTCAACCAGCACGGGCTCTCGGAAAGAGGGCGTCTGGGCGAAGACCGCCCGATTGGTCATGCGGCGCCCGGTCGTCAGCGTTGTGCTCTCCGCCGGTCTGTTGGTCGCTCTCGGATCCTTCGCTCTGACCATCGAGCTTGGCTCAACCGGTATCACGTCGCTGCCGGCTGATGAGCCCAGCGTTCAGGCATACATGGCGCTGAAGGAGGAGTTCCCTGGCGGTGACCTCGAACCCGCGACGATCGTGATCGACGCTGCCGATGTCAACTCGGACAACGTCCAGACAGCGGTTGATGCCCTGCTCGCCGATCTCGCCGACGATAACATCTTCGGCACGCCGGAGATGGAAACTGCGTCGGACAACACGCTTCTCGTCATTGATGTTCCAGTCCATGCCGACGCGCAGTCGAATGTGGCGATCGACGCGGTCAATCGGATCCGGGACACCTATCTTCCCGCTCACTTCAGCAGTGACGGGGCTCTCGTGACCGGCAGCACGGCCTCGACGATCGACTACACGGATCTGATGCTGAGCTACATGCCATGGGTATTCGCGCTCGTGCTCTCGATCACCTTCGTTCTCCTGCTGCTGGCGTTCCGTTCCCTGGTCGTCCCGGCGAAGGCGATCCTGATGAACCTGCTGTCCGTCTTCGCGGCCTATGGCCTGGTGACGATCGTCTTCCAGCATGGTGTCGGTGCGAGCCTGTTCGGATTCAAGACGGTCGATCGGATCGACAACTGGATTCCGCTGTTCCTCTTCGCGGTGCTCTTCGGACTGTCGATGGACTATCACATCTTCCTTCTCAGCCGGATCAAGGAGCGCTTTGATGAGACGGGTGACAATACCGCCGCCGTTGCCGACGGTCTGCGCTCGACGGCCAGCATCATCAGTGGCGCTGCCCTGATCATGGTCGGTGTGTTCGGCGGATTCGCGCTCGGCTACCTGTCGAGTTTCCAGCAGATGGGCTTCGGTCTGGCTGCCGCGGTCGTGATCGACGCGACGATCGTCCGCTCGGTCCTCGTGCCGTCCTCCATGGCCCTGCTCGGGAAGCGCAACTGGTACTTCCCGAACTGGCTCGAGTGGCTGCCGAAGATCAACGTGGAAGGCTCCCGGGAACTCCCGGAGCCAGTCGGAGCAATGGGTGACTAGACCTCTAGCTGTCGCTGCTCAACGGGAGGGCGCCCCGATCCGGGGCGCCCTCTCAATCCTGGTGTCGGTCGTCGAGGACATCGCTGGCCATGCACCTGTAGAGCCACTCTTCATACCGGTCGAGCGGCCATGCATAGCGTCTGACCAGCCAACGATAGACATCGACGCCGGACAGCGTCGCGATGACGTCGATAGCTTCTTCTTTCGTCAAACCCTCCCGCAGCACGTCATCGTCCCACCGGTCGACCATCCAGATCTTGCAGCTCTCGCGATGCCGGGCATCGCCTTCATCAAGCAGATTTCGGATGTCGGTTCCGGTCCCCGTCGCGTGGAGCAGCATCTCGACGACTTCGATCCCCGCCGTGAAGATCCGCCTGCTCAACGCCGCGCGCAATCGGAGATGCTCCCTGGGATCGTTGGTGCTGAGAAACAGCTCCTCGGCTTGGTCGAGGTGGGCGTCATCTTCCATCTGGTCGATGAACGCGGAAAGTATGTCCCGCTTCCTTCCGATGCTGGAGTAGATCGTCTGGACGGCGACGCCGGCATTGGCTGCAATCTCGCGCATGGTGGTCGAGCCATAGCCCTGGGCGCTGATGAGTTGCTGGGCAGCGGTCAGGATGTTGCGCCGGGTCGCGCGAGCCCGCCGGTCTCGCAACGGGGAATGGTAGATCCTGCGTTCTCCCTCGGCGTCCATGAAGGCATTGACCTCTATTCAATAGAGGGATAATCTAATGAGTAGTGTCCAATTCTAGCGAATATGCGCTGGATTGTGCGTTGCGGACACGAGTGTGCGGCGCGCAATCGAGGCGTTCATCGAAACGGAAGGGGGCCACCGCGCTTCGTGAAAGAGAGTGCATCTGAGCAGGATCGGCGGCGCCCAAGGGCGCCAGAACCTCATCTCCGGATCGTGCGTATCCGCCATGGGCAAACCTGCTTTTGATGTGAGTTGCGATTGTCTTCAATGCACGGTGTCACGATAGCTGGGCTTTGGATCTGTGGTTCAGGATAGAAGAGGAGGATCGAGATTATCGTCCGGGCCCCGGAACTCGTGCGCGACAATCAGAATTGATGTTACGGACTAACTTGAGATTTCCTTTTGATGGAAGAGAGTGGAAAGACGTGAGACGACTGTTCAGTCTCATCGCAGCATCGATGCTGCTAGTTCTTTCCGGAGCGACCGTACTGGCTCAGCCAGTCGAACCCAACCCGGACTGCAACTACTACGAAGAGACGGGCCACAACCTCTGTGAGCCCTTCAAGACATACTGGATGAACAACGGCGGCCTGCCGGTGTTCGGCTATCCGAAGACCGAAGCCGAGAACGAGATGAATCTCGATCTCGGTCAGGAATTCCTTACCCAGTACTTCGAGCGCGAGCGTATGGAGCACCACCCGGAGAATGCGGGTAGCCCCTACGAGATTCTTCTCGGCCGCCTCGGCAACGAAGTGTTGCTCGAGATGGACCGCGACTGGATGAGCTTCCCGAAGGCCGACCCCGGCGATGAGCACTACTTTGCCGAGACTGGCCACGCCATCGGCGCCGATTTCTGGGGGTACTGGTCCTCACACGGGCTCGATCTGGGTGGTGACGGCATCTCGTTCGCGGAATCGCTGGCGCTGTTCGGCTATCCGATCAGCGAGCCGGAGATGGAGACCAACTCCAGCGGCGACACTGTACTGACCCAGTGGTTCGAGCGCGCTCGTTTCGAGCTGCACCCGAACAACCCGCCGGAATACCAGGTCCTCCTCGGCCTGCTCGGCAACGAAATCCTCGAGTACCGCGGCGGCGGCGAACAGCCGGAACCGGTCGGTGAGGTCATCGCCGATGGTCTGACCAATCCGCGCGGCATCGCGATTGGCGTGGACGGAACCGTCTACGCCATCGACAGCGGCATGCCGACCGAAGACTGCTTCTCATCCCCGCCGCCCGGCGGTGGCGATCCAGTCGATGTTTGCTACGGCTACACCAGTAGCGTGATCGCGATCAGCCCCGAAGACGGCTCGGTCTCGACGGTGGTCTCGGAGCTTCCTGAAGTCACCGCTGGTGGCGAAGGCGGATCCGTCCAGGACATCGTCGTCGCTGACGACGGTACGATCTACGGCATCATCGGCTACGGTGGCAATCCGGCGGACCGTGAGTCCACTTACGGCGAGTTCGGTAACGATCTCGGCTGGATCTTCATGTCCGACGGCGACGGCGGCTGGACGAAGGTCATCGACATCGCGGCCTACGAAGGGCTCGAGAACCCCGACGAGGGTGATCCGGCCGACGGCGGCGTTGATTCGAATCCCTACTCCCTGACGATGGACGGTATCGGCGGCTGGGTCGTCTCGGATGCCGGCGGCAACGACTTGCTCCACATCGATGCCGAAGGCGAGCTCTCGACGCTGGCGGTCTTCCCGGATCAGATGGTCGATGCACCGCCGTTCCTCGGTCTTCCCGAGGGTGCCCAGGTGCCGATGGAAGCCGTCCCGACCGGTGTCGTTCAGGGGCCGGACGGCGCCTTCTACGTCGGCGAGCTGACCGGCTTCCCGTTCGCTCCCGGTATGGCACGCGTCTGGCGGGTCACGGCTGACGGCGAAATGTCCGTCTACGCCGATGGCTTCACGAACATCCTCGATATCGCTTTCGATGGCTCGGGCAATCTGTTCGTGCTCGAAGGCGTCGCGGGCGGTCTCCTGAATGCGGACCCCTCCAATCCTGCATCCGCGGCGGCGCAGATCGTCATGGTGGCGCCGGACGGGACGCAGACGGAGGTTGACAGCGCGGGACTGGTGTTCGCGACCGGTATCGCGATCGGCCACGATGGCACGATCTACGTCTCGAACTTCGGCGTCATGCCGATGATGGGCCAGATCGTTGCGATTGAGGGTGTTGCAGAGCCCTTCCCGACAGGGCCGGACCTCACTGTCGTTGCGTCGGGCCTGAACAATCCTCGCGGCATCTTCGTCGACGACGCCGGTGATGTCTACGTCGCCCAGGGCGGGACCGCCGGGGAAACGTGCCAGGAAGCTCCCGGCGAAGATGTTGAAGATCCCGTCGAGATCTGTTTCGGCTACACCGGATCGATTGAGATCGTAACCGGTGAAACCCCGCTATCCGCCGTTACCGGTATCTCGTCGCTACTTGACATCCGCGGCGATATCGTGGGCGTCCAGGACGTTGCGGTGGATGACGAAGGACTGATCTATGCAGTCGTCGGACTCGGGGCAGATCCGGCGGCGCGGGCAGAGTATCCGGTCGAAGCGGGTGATCTCGGTTGGGTGATCTCGGCGTCGGCCGGTTCGAGCGGGCTCCTGATGGTCGACATCGCCGCGTACGAGACGGACAACAATCCTGATGGCGGCGCGCTCGATAGCAATCCGTACTCGCTGGTTTCGGATGGCGTGGGCGGCTGGGTTATCTCGGATGCCGGGATGAACGCCTTGCTGCACGTCGATAGCGACGGCACGATCTCGACGCTGGCCGTATTCGAGCCGCGTATGGTCGATGCTCCTCCGATGCTCGGGCTACCGGAGGGGGCGCAGGTGCCGATGCAGGCCGTCCCGACCGGTGTCGTTATGGGGCCGGACGGCGCATTCTACGTCGGGGAGCTGACTGGATTCCCGTTCGAGCAGGGCGCGGCTCGCGTCTGGCGGGTTACCGCCGACGGTGAGGCGAGCGTCTATGCCGAAGGATTCACCAACATCGTTGATCTGGCGTTCGATAGCGAAGGGAATCTCTACGTTCTCGAACTCGCCAAGAACAGCCTCCTGAGCGAGGACGTCACCTCGGCGGTCGTCCAGGTGTTGGACGATGGCGGTCAGCTGGAGGTCGCGTCGGCTGGACTGACCTTCGCGACGGGGCTGGCGATCGGTCCGGACGACACGTTCTACGTCTCGAACTTCGGCGTCATGCCGGATATGGGCCAGGTCGTGTCGTTCACTTTGGACTAGCACCGAACGAACTGGTAACCGAACCCCCCGGCCGGATCCGGCCGGGGCGTTTTTCTTGCAGCGATCGGCGCAGTCGTTTGTTCCTACATCCGCCGGCCGTAGATCAGGGGCGTGACTTGTCTTCGACGGATGCGACGGTCGGCGTGTCGAAGACCCGCCAGGCAAACGCGCCGCTGATCACGAGCACCCAGATCATCAGGAAGAGGAGGCGGATCCAGGGTGATACCGCCAGGATGATGAGCGCGAGCGGCAGGCTCAGCCAGCCCGTCCAGCGCGGCAATGTGACCTCCCGGGCGCTGCCGAGGACTGCCAGCCCCGTCGCGGCGATCAGCACGGCCATCGAGGCGCCGGTCGCTGTGTGCGCGCTCCAGGCGAGCACGCCGAGCGCCCGGGCAGCCGCGAAATCCTCGCCGTAGTCGTTGACCATCGACACCGCAAGATCCAGCTTCAGGTTGACAGCGATCATCGCGGCGGTCGTTATCCCGCCGGCAAATG
Source organism: Thermomicrobiales bacterium (assembly GCA_041390865.1). Taxonomy (GTDB): domain Bacteria; phylum Chloroflexota; class Chloroflexia; order Thermomicrobiales; family CFX8; genus JAUIIK01. The sequence continues at coordinate 110,641 of JAWKPC010000010.1, read as the reverse complement.
CCGTCGGCGCCAGCCATCCGTCTTCGCCATCGTCGCGCTGGAGCCATCGATAGAGGTAGCCCAGGAACGGAAACAGGAAGATGAGCCCGACCAGCCCCCAGCGGGCCGAGGTTTCCAGATCCTCGGCGTTGCGGGACAGGACGGTGGCGGTCAACCTGCCGGACTCGTTGGGGCCGGTATCGATTTGTCCTGAAAATGCGCTGCCTGCTCCGATGGAGTAGAAGGTGATCAGGAAGAACAGCATCCCGCATAGCGGACCGGCGAGGGCCTTGATCCAGACCCAATCAATCCGGCCCATGATCGACTTCTCTTCGCTCATACCCTAGCTTTCCTCGATGACGGCGACCGCACGAATCGGCGATCCGGAACCGTTCCGGATCTTGAGTGGAAACCCGATGAAGGTGAATCGTTGACCGGCAAGCTCGGCCGGAATTGCGAGGCCCTCCATGTGTATCATGCCGGTTTCCTGACAGACGACATGGACCCAGAAATCTCGATCTTCCGGATGGCCGGGATTCGGTCCTTCAACGCCGAAGTTTCGCACGCCATGCTCGTGTAGCCAACGTGCGGCATCAACCGTGAGGCCGGGATACTCGTTGAAAAATTCCGGTCGCGGATAGGTCCGGGCGTAGTGGCCGGAATAGAGCAGCACGATCTCGACGGCCAAGATATCGAGTTGATCCTTCGCGATCCCGCGCTCGAGATCGGCAACGTCGATCCAGCCCGGCTTTTCGGTTCGGGAGACATCGATACAGATCGCCGGGCCGTAGAAACGCTCGAGCGGCATCGCCGCGATGTCCGGCGCGTCCGGGTCGGCATCGAAATGCAGCGGCGCATCGACGTGGGTAGACGAGTGGTCGGGAAGTATCAGCAGGCGGTTGGCTGATGAGTGGGGGCTGTTGTGAAACGACGCCGTCTCCTCGTGCGATCGCCACTCCCACACCTGCGGCGGAATCGCGCCCGGATTCGAGGGTTCACGATGAGATATCTCGCGAGAGAGATCGATTAGACGCACGTTGACACCTTTCGTCGCGAATCGCACCACCTGGCGGCGCTACGGAGTAAAGAAGCGATAGTAGTCGCAACCGCTCATCTCTGCTCGCCAGGCTTCGCCATTCACGATCGTGTCAAAGCGGATGAACTCCGGGGACTGCTCGTCGCCAATCCGGAAAACACCATCGCCCCTGTCCGTTAGCGGTTCTTCACTGCCCCAGGGTGAAACGATGAAGAGATTCCCAGCCCTCAAGATGATTCTGAAGTTCGTTTGCCAGGGATTGTGTGACCGGTAGTGGCCGGGATAGGCTGTCCAGATTTCAGGGTGGCCGCCGTCGGGCGACATGCGGCCATCCAGGCTCCAGCTTCGGCTTCCGTGGCGAGCAGCGACGATTGTGCCGTTGGAGTCGCGTTCGAAGTTCAGCAGATAGGGGTCGAAGGCGGCGTCGAGCGCGAGGAACGCGTCCTTTCCTCGCAGTTCGAGCGGGGCGCTGCCTTCGGGCGCCACAATCCGTAATTCGTCGCCGTCGGCGGTGATCCTGATCGAGCCATCGGGTGAGCGGAATGTGCCGGCATAGGCGGCCGCGTCGCTGCCCGCGAGCGGGTCGCTCGCCTTCGGGAGGTCCGGCAACGACTCGCCTGTAAGCGCAGCCCTGACAACGTCGATGGCGTAATCGACGATCGGCCGCTGGCTCCCCGGTCCGTTGATCGTCGTGACCGCTCCGACGCCTGTCGTCAGGTCGGCCGCCATGTGCGCGTAGTACCCGACCATGCCGCCCGAGTGGCCGATGTAGTCGCGTCCATCACTGCTGAACGAGTAGAGGCCGTAGCCATAACCGCCGCCGTCCATGCTTTCCAGGCCAAGATCCGCGGCCGCGAGCGGCGCGTGTCGGGCTGTCATCGCTGCAAAGCTTTCTGGGGACAGGATCCGACCGTTCGGCCCATCTCCGCCGTTCATGAGCATCCGCAGGTAGCGAGCGAGGTCCGATGCCGTCCCGGCGATGCAACCATCTGCCGTATCCGTCTCTAGCCAGGTGGCAGGAACGGGCCCCTGACCGGCCTGGTATGGCCGGTCATCGTAGAAGGGCCGGTATCCGGTTACGAGCCGTTTGCGCGTCCCATGAGTGATCGAGGGATCGGTATCGTTCATCTCTAGTGGGTCGAGGATCCGCTCGCGGACCAATCGGCTGTACGGCTGTCCGTTGACTGCCTGGAGCACGAGGCCGAGCGCCTTATAGCCGACATTGGAATAGTGGAAGTGCTTCCCGGGAGGATTCGTCGCCTTCGTGTCCCGGAGGGACCAGACCTCAAACCGGGAGTCGGCCGGGAAATCGGTTCCGTTGATGATGCCCGCCGTGTGGGTCATCAGGTGGTGCAGGGTGACCTGCTCGAACTCAGATTGGACCTCGAACCACGGCAGGTAACTCGCGACTGGCTCATGAATATCCAGTCGCCCCTCTTCTTGTAGCTGGAGGAGCAGGATGCAGGTGAAAGACTTCCCGATCGATCCGAACTCGAAAAGTTGGCTTGTCTCGACCGGCATCCGGCTCTCTATCGTTGCGAAACCATACGCTCGGTCGTAGAGCGATCTATCCCGGCCGGTAATGCTGAGCGACAGCCCGGGAATGCCATCCTGCTCCATGCGGCTCTCGACTGCCGCGTCAATCCTGTGCATTGCTTCGGTCAAATCGGGCATCGTTTCGTCCTCCTACGGTGGATCGTCCGAATAGCTTCCAGCATTCGAATGGACCGGTACCGATTGCGAGTCCAGGTCGGCCGCGAGCACGACTTCTCCAGTCGATGGCGGGTCGCCGTCGTCCCTTCGCCGGGCGAAGCTGAGCCTCAGCAGCAGGGCGATGACCGGCACGCCGGCGACGGCCGAGACGATCAACGGCAGGGACGGTTCGAATCCGTAGAGCACACCGGCAACCAGCGGGGCGGTCGAGAATCCGGCAACGATAACCAGTTCGCTGAGGGTGAAGATGTGCTCGCGGTCCCGGGGGGACGCGAGCTCGCCAAGGACGGCTGAAAAGAGGGAGATTGACGCGAACATCCCGCCGCGAAAGAGAAACGCGATGATGACTAATGCCATGACTTCCGGAGTGAGAAAAAGAATGTACCCGACGCTGACCAGAAGAACGGCGAGCGCCGCCCCGAGCAGTGGGGTGTCGCTGAAGCGGCGGTTGCGGACGACGAGCGTGCCGAAGCCGATCGTCCCGATGGCCGAGAAGGCCGAGAAGAGGGAGATCCTCGCGTCGGTGTAGTTGCCGACGTCGCGGAGGTAGTTCGGTATCAGCTGCGTGCCGAGGCTCAGAGCGAAGATCGTAAAGAGTTTGAGCAACAGCAGATTCCGGACCGGGATATTCCGGAGTACCGCGCGATAACCGCGGGCCGGCTGGCCGTCCGGCAGCTCCTCCTCGACTTCCTCGTCGCTCTCCGAGATGCGAGACAGAATCGCGACCGAGATGAGACTGAACACGGCCGAGAGCAGAAACGGCGCGCGCAGACTGAAGATTTCGATCAGTGCGCTGGAGATGAGCGGCGCGATCAGGAGCGCGATCGATGGCCCGATCGTGACGATGATCGAGAACGCTCTGACCCGATCGCCCTCCCGTGCGTTGGCGCTGATATGGGCCAGGATCAGCGGGAAAGCCATCGATCCGACGGCAGAACCCATCATGACCGGAACGAGCCAGGGCCAGCTCGGGGCGATCGCCGCGCTGCCGATGCCGATGGCCGAGATGACCCGCGAGCTCAGCAGCAAGCGGCGGCTGCCTATTGCCGCGGCGATTCGCGCCGTCGGCAGGAGGACGAAGAGCCTGAAGATCCCGCTCAGGGCGAGCAGCGAACCGACGATCGCGATCGGCGCGCCGAGCTCTTCGATGTAGATCGGCCAGATCGGGAAGAATGCACCAAAGGACCCCTCTATGAAGAGCAGCCCCCAGAACGCAAGTCCATTTTGCCGGCCGAGACCAAGTTGCCAGTTCATCGCTAGAAGGAAGCCTTTTATGGTTCGGCTTGTCAAGGACGGCGCGTGAGCATGCCCGCCGCCATCTGGCCGAAGCGCGTCAACGTTCACAAGGTAGCAGCGATGTGATCTATAATCCACGGAACGTTCTAACTCATGTGAGTCGGATCCGTTTCGGGGGACGCGCGCCGGGGTAGTATGCCCGACCGCGCAGGGAGTGGGTAATCCGCATGGTCGTAGGATTGATCGTCCGTAGGCTCTTCTTTCTGGTATTTGTGCTTATCGCACTTTCTGCCATCACCTTTTCGCTCATGCGCCTGGTACCGAGCAATCCTGCCCGGAACATCGCTGGCCCACGCGCCAGCCCGGAAGCCGTCGAGAAGATCAAGGAGCAGTACGGGCTCGACGAGCCGGTTCTGAACCAGTACATGACCTATATGAAGGGCATTGTCCGATTCGATTTCGGCACGTCCATCGTCACCCGGCGGCCGGTTTCCGAAGATCTGCGGCGTTACCTGCCGGCGACGCTTGAACTTGCCGTCCTGTCGCTGCTCTTCGCGCTGGTGTTCGGGCTCCCGCTCGGCGTCCTGTCGGCGGTCAAGAAAGACTCGGTCATCGACGCCTTTGGCAGAGTCGTCTCCGTGCTCGGGCTGTCGGTCCCATCCTTCTGGCTAGCCATCGTCATCCAGTTCTTCTTCTTCGCCAGACTGGGATGGTTCCCGGACGGACAGCGGTTACCGATCGGAACCGATCCGCCCCGCACGATCACGACCTTCTACACGATCGACTCGCTGTTGACGCTCAACTTCGGGACATTCTGGACGTCGATCGAGCACCTGGCGCTGCCGGTCTTCACGCTCGGGTTCATCTCGCTGGCCCCGATCACCCGCATGATACGGTCCGGGATGCTTGAAGTGCTCGGGCAGGACTACATCCGCACTGCTCGGGCAAAGGGATTACGGCAGAACACGGTCATCGTCCGCCACGCGATCCAGAACGCTGCGCTGCCGGCCCTGACCGTCATCGGCCTTCAGCTCGGATTGCTGCTGGCGGGAACGCTCCTGGTCGAGATCATCTTCTCCTGGCCCGGCATCGGACGCTACGCATACGACTCGATTCGCAATCAGGACCCGAACTCCCTGATATCGGTGACCCTGATCATCGGCGCAGGGTATGTCTTCGTCAATCTCCTGGTAGATGTTTCCTACATGTTCCTGGATCAAGGATTCGCGTGTCATGACCAGTACAACCAAAACCGTCGCCGTTCCCGATCAGCTCGAACAGGCAGGAACTGAGCGCACGCGGGCCAACCGCTCCGGGCTCAGATACTTCTTCCGGCGTTTTTCGAGTGAAAGCCCGCTGAACGTTGTTGCACTCGCCGTCATCGGTGTCTTCCTGATCCTCTGCATCGCCGGAGAGCTGATCGCGCCGCATGATCCTCTGGCGACAAGTGCATCTGACCGCCTTCTCGCACCCTCGATCGACCATCCTTTCGGCACGGACGAAATCGGCCGCGATATCCTGAGCAGAGTCATGTCGGGCGCCCGGTATTCGTTGGGCATCGCCGTACTGATCCTCGTCATCGCGATACCGGTCGGGACGCTCGTTGGGGTGGTCGCCGGATATGCCGGCGGGCTGATCGATGAGCTGTTGATGCGCCTGACCGATATCTTCCTTGCGTTCCCGGCAATCATTCTGGCGATGGCTATCGCGGCGGCGCTCGGGCCGAATCTGCGGAACACGGTCATCGCGCTGACCGCTGTCTACTGGCCCTGGTACGCGCGGCTCGTTCGCGGACAGATCCTGTCGATCAAAGAGCAGGATTACATAGAGGCGGGGCGGGCGCTGGGTGTGTCAACTCCGAGGCTGGTGTTGCGGCATATCCTGCCGAACTCGCTCGCTCCGATCATCATCCAGGGAACGATCGACGTCGGCTTCGCGGTCCTGGCGACATCGAGCCTGTCGTTCGTTGGCCTTGGCGCGCAGCCGCCGACGCCGGAGTGGGGCACGATGATCACCAATTCCCGCTCTTACTTCCGGGTGGCGTGGTGGTATTTCACGTTCCCGGGCATCGCTCTGATGCTGACTGTTGTGGGATTCAACCTGCTTGGCGATGGATTGCGCGACTACTTCGATCCGAGAACGCGGGGGAGCTAGCTGCGGTACTCGTTGTAACGGTGTCCGGCGCGACGCCCGAGCTCGGTGAGGAACGACCGGGTGACCGGTGACTCGCAGGCGTGCCCGGGAAGTTCCTGGCCGTCGTCCGGCGGCTGGTCGGGCAGCAGCCGGTTGGCGAGCCCGAGCGCCTTGACCACCTTGTCCGGAAAGAGGCCATGCAGCCGAGCGGCCAGTTGGCTCTTCCAGCCGACCAGGGCCACGGCATCGCCCCGGCGGACAGCGCTGAGGATAGTTCTCACAGCGTGCGGGACGGAGATCGACGACAGGGGTAGGCTGGCGCCAGTTGCGAACCAGCCGTACTCCTTCTGGTGCTGACCTTTGAAGCGGGCGTGGCGATACGAGCCCGTTCGCATGACGTCCGGTACAACCGTCGTGACATTGACGCCGGTGCCGCTCAGTTCTGCGCTCAGGCCCACCGAGAAACCTGCCAGGGCGAACTTTGCGGCTGAGTACGGCAGCAGATGGGGAACGCTCAGGTATCCACCGATCGACGTGATGTTGACGATGCTCCCGGCTCCCCGCCCGGTCATGCCCGGAAGCACGGCCAGCGTTGGAAAGACGGCTCCCCAGTAGATCGTATCCATCGAGCGGCGAAGATCCTCGGCGGTGAACGTCCGGGCCGGCCCGACCATGATGATCCCGGCGTTGTTGATCAGGATGTCGATCCTCCCGAAGTGCTGCTCGACATCGTTCACGAACCGGTACATGGCATCTTCGTCGCTGACGTCGCACGGCTTAGCCAGCACCTCGGCGCCCAACCGCTTCAGCCGCGCTTCTGCCTCTGATAGCTCACCAGCGTCGCGAGCGCAGATTGCCAGCCTTGCTCCCGATTTCGCGATCTCCTCAGCCAGCGCGAGGCCAAGACCGCGAGACCCGCCCGTGATGAGGACCACCTTCCGGTCGAAGCTCAAGCCCGTTCGTTCGCGGCGCAGGCGGATCAGGATAGCGGCCGCCAGCGTTCCGGTTGCGAGCAGCGCCAGCTTGCCGGGGATGCGCGGCATGGTATTTCCTCGCTTTCTCTTGGCTGCCCATACGATGAGCGTCGGAGGCGATCAGGCGGCTAGCACGAACCGGTTAGATCAATGGCCGGGCGATCTCTGACGATAGACAGCGTCGCTAGCTCGTTCGCCGTGAGCGCGTATTCGTTTCGAGTGCTGGAGCCGTTCGATGATTTCGAGAATGCCTTCTGCAATGCCCCGTCTTGATAGGCATCGAGAATACCGGGATGGACGTAGCATTTCCTGCAGATGGTCGGTGTGTTGCCGAGTCTCGCGGCAACGATCTTGATTGCCTCGTTGATCGTCGCCGCTGCTTCCTTTTCGGTCTCCGGCGCAGGTTTCGAGGCCAGTTCCTCCGCGCCCAGGAGCGTACCGCCCCAGGTTCGGAAGTCTTTGGCGGTCAGGTCCTCGCCGGTGATATCGCGCAGATAGGCATTGACGTCGGCTGACTCGATCGTGTGCGGGGTTTCGTCCTCGTCGAGGTAGCGGAAGATTTCATAGCCCGGTATCTCGACGCACCGTTCGACCAACCTCGCCAGCCGCCGGTCGGCAAGCTCGATGTCGTGTTCTTTGCCGCCTTTGCCGTTGAAGTGAAAGTGGATGCGCGTTCCTTCGACTTCGACGTGTTTCGCCCGGAGGGTCGTGAGGCCGAACGATTTGTTCACCTTTGCGTACTCCTGATTTCCGATGCGGATTAGCGTCGCTTCGAGAAGGCGTACGACGCCAGCCAGCAGTTTCTCTCTCGGTAGCCCATGTTTCCTGAGATCGTGGTCCGTTCGTTCCCGTATAGCCGGCAGCGACTCGGCGAAGATGACGAGATTGTCGTACTTGTGAGCATCTCGCAGCTCTCGCCATCGTTCATGGTAGATGTACTGTTTACGATCCCGGTCGTCGCGCCCGGTTGCCTGAATGTGTCCGGAGTCTGTCCTGCAGATCCAGACATCGGTCCAGGCGGGGGGAATCGCCAGCTCCTCGATACGCTCGCGGATAGCCGAGTCTCGAACTGTCGACCCGTCCGGATGCTTGTAGCTGAAGCCGCGTCCCGCTCGCCGGCGGGTGAAGCCCGGTTCGTCGTCGGACACGTAACGAAGATTCGCGGCATCCGCGATTTCCTTGATTTCACTGTCTACTGCAGCAGCCATAGATGACTATTCTCTGTTCTGGTATCCGTCAGGCATTCCCGGCTGAAGCCCATCTTTCAGGCCGTCCGATCTCTATGCGTCCGACGATACCGGGGCGCTCTCTGCGAAACCAGACACTCCGTTACCGGCGAACGATATGTTTCTGGATACAACTGTGGCGAGTAGTCTCGCGGCTATTCGGACGGGGTGCCAGACGCCGGCTCGTCCACGCCGATAGCGCCGGCTGGTTCGCCGTCTTCGTGCATGTCGAAGTGGCCCGTACGCCAGGGTACGACGACTTCTTCGAAGACAACCTGTACGGCCGCGGCCGCCGGAACGGCGATGAACGCGCCGCCGATCCCGAGCAGGGACCCCCCGATGAGCACGGAAATGAAGACAAGCAGCGGGTGGATATTGAGCTGATCGCCTTCGATGATCGGCGCGATGATGTAGCCCTTCAGATTCTCGATGAATACCGACAGGACCGATACGTAGATCACCATGTTCAAACCATCGAGGGCTGCTATTCCCAGGAGCGGAATACGCGCGAACCACGGGCCGATGCGAGGGATAATCTGGCCCGCCGCCACGATTACCGCAAGCAGGAATGGAAACCGGACACCGAGAAATAGCAGACCCACGTAGGCAAGGGCGCCGACGATGACCATCACAATCGCTTTGGCCCGGAGGAAGTAGCCGAGCCGGTTCCAGATCTTGGTCAGCACATCTTGCCAGAGGTCTCGGTGGTGAGGGTGGATCATCGACAGGGTCAGATCGCGAATGCGCTCCCGGTTCGTGACCAGCAGAATCGAGATGAAGAAGACGCTGAGTGCGTCGAAGGCCAAACGCGCGATGCGAGTCGGAAGTCCAATCAACATATCGCCGGCGCTGTTCGAGATGCGTTCGCCGATGTCGCTGAACTCCTGGTCGAATGATTCGAGCTGCGGGTATTGCTGGCTCAGTTCTTCATAAGCCTTGCGCGCGCCTTCGAGCCGGTCAGCGTATTCCGGAAACTCCGTGCCGAGATCGGAAATCTCGGTCAGAATCGGGAAGACGACGAGCCAGCCGAGCAGGACGATCGCGCCTGCGGCGAACAGGTAGATCATGATGACAGCGACGAGCCGCGGTATCCGGAATCGCGTCAGGAATTCAGCGGGTTGCGACAGCGTTGCAGCAAAGAGGATGCTGACGAAGAGGATCAGCAGGACATGTTGAAGGCGGATGAGGATCATCAGCCCGAGAACGGTCAGGATCGCGAGGAGCAGAGCGTAGTAGATAGGCAGCGCCTGCTTCAGCGCTGGTGGTATCCGGCCTTCCGGACCGTCGACCATAGAGTGTCCTCTTCATCGAATTCCTCATGACGACCGGGCTCGTAGCCGGGAAGTCGAGGCCGCACGTTGAGCCGGGAAGTTCCCGAATACTCAGAGTGTAGGATGATTAATAGACGATCGAAATAGATAACGAGCTATAGAGAGGACATGCCCAGTGTCGAATTCCGACCCGAACGACTGGAATCAACAGGTTATCAACGAGTTCCGCGAGAACGATGGAAAGGTCGGAGGGCCCTTTGAAGGCGCGCCGTTGCTGCTCCTCCACCACAAGGGCGCGAAGACCGGAACCGAGCGAGTCACACCGCTGATGTACAAGGATCTCGATGGACGCTACGCCATCTTCGCCTCGAAGGGCGGCGCTCCCGACAACCCCGACTGGTTCCACAATATCGTCGCCAACCCCAACGTGAAGCTGGAGTTTGGATCAGAGACGACCGACGCCGATGCGACGGTTCTCGAAGGAGACGAGCGGGATAGCGTCTGGGAAGCCTGGAAAGCCGAGTTCCCCCAGTTCGCCGAGTACGAGGAAAAGACCGACCGGGAGATTCCGGTGATTCTCCTCGAACCGGCCGCCTAGCCTGAACCCCACATCAGCCGCGGTCGAATGATTTCGCGGCCTCGATGTACCGCCCGGCGTCCTCGTCAAGCATCAAACGCGATTCGACGAGGCGCCGGGCCTCGTTTTCGATCCGCAAGACATAATCTTCGTCGCTCAGGTAACGTTCCTCGACCGACAACCGGGTGTCGCCCGATGATGCACGCTCGTTAGCCGTCGCCGGCAGTGGGAAATAGCTTCCGACGGTGCCCTTGAGCGCGTGGCCTGCCTGCCCTTCCGGGCGGTAGTTCCAACCGGTGTAAGTCGCCAGCGGCACTTCGACGTGTGGCGTGCGAATGCCTGCCCGCTCGTTGCCGTCGCCGTCGAGACCGGGGACCAGCACGGCGTATTCGCTGTCCCTGTCGATGTCCGGCGGCTCATTCGTGATGATGCCGCCCTCGAAGTCGGGGCCGAAATCAAGGAGATGCAGCCTGCAGGGTTCGCCGGGATGATCGACTCCCGGAATCGTCGGGAACCCGGCCCCCGCTTCGGCAGCCGTCACCAGCGTCGCGTCCGATCTGCGCGGGATCATACTCGGCGGTGGTGCGGTGCCGTTCGTGACCCAGGCGTCCAGGACGTCGAGCAACGCCCGGAGCAGCGGCGAGGTGTTGAGCGGGTTCGTCGGATAGGCGGTCGTCGGGCTGTCATCAATTTGACCCGCGAGGAATCTAGCCCGGTACGTGACGGCGTCTCCGAGCAGGGGGTCCGCGTTATGCTGGGAGCTCGCGAACAGATAGATGCGGGCGCGATCGTGATCCTCCAGGTCGTTCCCGCTGGTATCGGTGTGGACGAGCGATCCCCGCCTGTCCCAGTATTCGGATGACGTCTGGGTGTGGATGACAAACGGATCGGTGTCCGGGCGTTTGAGAATCGCGTCGGTCATACCAGTCAACCCGTCGGTCGATTCCGCATAGGCGAACGGGAACTGATCCGAAGGATAGAGGTGGTCGTTGTGCTGTCTCGGGAATCGCCCCGGCTGGGAGAATCGGCAGTTGAGCCAGACCCGGCCTCCTCCGGAGACGTGCGGCGATACGCCGGCAAACACCTGACGGCCGCTCCCGTCGACATTGAATCCCTGGTAGACGAACTCGCGGAGGAACCGCCCGCTCTGGGAGCGCCCCCAGGCATATGCCTTCTCGACGCCTGTCCCGCCCGCACGCAGGGGATTTGGCGTGCCGGATGCGTCGACGTCATCGTGGAGCAGGAACGAGATCAGGTCCCGCAAGCCGGTGAATCCCAGCCCCATGACCGGTGGATTCACCGCCGTGTAGACCAGTTCGTAGATCCAGCCGGGTCGAAAGCCGTCCGGCAGATACAGATGACTGGCCGACTCATGAGGCCGCCCGTCGTCGTCCAGCTTCTCGAAGCTCCACTGGTCGGAAGATATGTCGATCCGTTCGTCTGTCTCGTATTCGCGCATCGTCAATGTGGCGGTGGAGGTGTCCAGCGACGCGGCCTCGTAGCTGCGCGTGTAGTCGTTGGCACTGAGCGGGATGCAGGTGATGCCGGGTTCGTCGGCGACGAATTCGGTTCGCGTGACGCCGCTGACGGGTTATCCGTTCAGGGACGGTACCGGGAGATCCATCGTCAGCCGGCCGTCTCCCGGCAGCAGATCGCCCTGCCAGCCGGACCAGAGCAGCGCGTAGCCGCGCCGCATCAGGAATCCATTGCCGGCATGGTCAGCGGTCGATGGTGCGTTGCTGTGCACGGCGTCGTTCATGAATTGGAGGAGACGCATGTTGCCGCGATTGTTCACGTCGTACAACAGGCGGCGGTTTCCGCGACTGAGATCGACCGGTTTCATTATATAGAAATCGGTCGTGTACCCCACCAGCCCGTCGGCATTCCGAGGGGCGAGATCGAGATCGACGATTCGCTCGTTTTCCGGCGCCGTCGGGTCGATCGCGAAGTGCACCTTGCCGGATATGCGCTCGTAAGGGCCGGCATCGCCGAATTCCTGGCCATTGGCGAACGGTTCACGCGTATCGATGTGCAGGTTGATGACTGGTGGCAACGAATTATCCTTTCGGCGGATCTTCAGTTGATGGCCGGTATCGAGTTTCTCGACTCCCTACCAGTAGCGCATCGCATTGCGGAAGATCTCGCTGAGATCGTCCGGGCCGGCCGGACGGGGCGACAGCTTGGTGACGCGATGCTGGGGCATCGTGCCCTCGACCAGCGCCGGAATGTCGTCGGCTTCGAATCCGACCGCTGCCAGCCCATTCGGCATGTCGACTTTCCGCATCAGTTCGATGATCGCGTTCGCCAAGATCTCCCCTGCATCCTCCGGGTCCACGCCGGATGTGTCGGCGCCGAGCAGCTCTGCCGCCCAGAGATGGCGCTCCGGGCTGACTTCGGCGGTCCATCGGAAGACGGCCGGCGCGTTCAGGATGACTGACATGCCGTGCGGGATCAGCGGGTGATCGACGCTGTATCCCTCCGGCCAGAAGTCGCGGACCATGCCGGAAACCGGATAGGACATGCCATGCGGGAGATGACAGCCCGCGTTGCCGAACCCGATGCCGGCATAGGTGGCGGCGAGCATCATCTGGCTCCGGGCCACATCGTCTTCGGGATGCTCGACGGCCCGGACGATGTTCGCAGCGCACATCCGGAGCGATTCCGCCGCCCAGATATCGCTGATCGGGTTCGAACCCTGGTAGGAAGGGCGGAGCGCCGGGCTGTCGGCGGCGTCGCGGGAGTTGTACGGGATGGCGGTGATCGACTCGATGGCGTGGCAGAGCACGTCAAATCCCGAGCAGGCCGCGGCCAGCGGCGGCAACGTCCTGGTGTTTTCCGGGTCGACGATGCCGAGCGCCGGCCGTAGAGAGCGGTGGGCGATGCCGGTCTTGGCGTGTAATTCCGTGTAATCGAAGATGGCGACGCCGGTCGTTTCGCTGCCGGTCCCGGCTGTCGTCGGGATGGCGATGAGCGGCTTGAGCGGACCCGGAACGGGGGCGCCATCTCCGATCGGCGGGTTGACGTAGGTCAGGAAATCGGCCGGGTAGGTGGCGTAGAGATTGGCGGCTTTGGCCGTATCCATCGCCGATCCGCCTCCGACGGCGACGTATCCGTCGAATTCGCCATCGACAGCGACTGCGATGGCCTCTTTGAATGAAGCATCGGTCGGCTCGACCCGGGCGTTGTCGAAAATGACGACATCTATGCCTTCGGAACGGATCGCCTTGACGGTCGTCGCGACGGCCTGGCTATCTGCCAGGCCCGGGTCGGTCACGACCAGGACTCGACGGGCGCCGAGCCGGCGCATCTCATAGCCGACCTCGCTCGTTGAGCCGGGCCCGAACTTGATGCTCGATGTATCCATCGAGAAGATCGTTTCGTGCGCCGCCATAGTCCCGCCCTCCGTTTCGCATTCGATGGGTCTAGTCTAGCTGGAAGACGGAACCGGTGGTCGACCCGTTGCCGTGGTTTCCCCGCTATAGGGGCGCTGACGGTTATTCGCCTTCTTTATTCCTCGGGCACAGGACGAGCGGCGCCTTGCATCGACGCCGCTCGTCCCAGGGATCACGCTACGTTGGCGGGCCCAGGCTGTTCGTCCTGTTCCCTATTCCCTGTTACGTGTTCCGTTCCCCCTACATTTCCACGCGGTACATGTCATAGACGTTGTAGGTGTTGATGTAGATCGGGTTCGGTTCGAAGCCGCGGATCGAGGGGCTCATGATCGTGTACCACTGCACGGAGCCGTAGAAGGCCGCTGCGGGATCTTCTTCGACCATGATCCGATTGATCTCGGCGATCGTCTCGTCATACTCCGGGCCGGCTCCCATCGTCGAACTGGCATCGAGTAGCTCGTCGACCTGCTGATTGCTGTAGCCGAGAGCATTCGAGCCATTCGGCGCAATCGAGGCGCTGTGGAAGTTAGGGTAGATCTCGTTCCAGGCGTCGTTGTAGTCCGGCCACCAACCCCAGTCGGTCAGGTGCGGTCTCTCGCTGGCAGGCGACTCACCGTACATCAGGTCGGTCAGCTGGCCTTCTTCTAGTTCGGTGATCTTCATCGTCACGCCGATCTCCTGGAGGTTCGCCTGATAGAGTTCGGCGGTTGCCTGTTCCAGATCTTCACCCGACGAAATAATGTATTCGATTTCCTGGCTGTAGTCGAAGCCGGCTTCGTCCAGCAGTTCCTTGGCCCGATCCAGGTCGGTTGAATAAATGAAGCCGTCTTCGGGATAGCCGAGCGTCGTCGGAGTTATAGCCCAGCTTGACGCAACGACCAGCCCCTGATAGATCTCATCCCGAACGGCATCATATGGGAATGCCCAGGCTAAAGCCTGGCGCACGAGCGGGTCCGGTAGGCGCTCGTAGTTGAACAGCACCCAATTGGCGTTCGTAGTGTCGTAGCGCTGGACGGTGAGTTCGCCCTGCTCCTCGATCTGAACAACGTCTTCCGGAGTAAGGGACCATGTAAGCGCATCCGCTTCGCCGGCTTCCAGGAGCTGCCGGCGAGTCGTCGATTCTTCCACGTTCCGGAAGATGATTTCGTCGAAGTGGTTGCCTTCCCAACCGCCGTGGAAATCCTCGAAGCGGACGAGCCGGATGAAGTTGCCGAGATCGTGTTCGTCGAGCTTGTAGGGGCCGGTGCCGACGACGTTTTCCCGGAACCATTCATGGGCAAACGGGTCGTCGTCGGTTGCGTTCTCTTCGACTGCCGTCGGCGAGACGATGAGCGGGCCGTACTGCGAGGCCATCGCGGCCAGGAAGATGTCGGTTCCATAACTAAGCTTGAAGGTGACCGTGTTCGCGTCGGGTGCTGTGATGTCATCGGGACTAGCGACGAACCGGCTAATGACGTTGACCGGGCCGAGGCCCATCTCGTGGAAGCGTTGCAGCGATACTGCAACGGCATTCGCGTCACAAACGGTGCCGTCATGGAACATGATCCCGTCCGGGATATTGAAGCTCCATTCCGTCTGATCGGCGTTTGATTCCCAGGAATCCGCAAGCATCGGTTCGTATTCGAACGTGTCGCTGCCCCGAAGGCGAAGAAGCATTTCGTAGGCGCCGAAGAAGATCGCGCTGGCATCCGAGTCGTAGGCCGACTGCGGATCCAGGTCGGGAATACTACCGGTCTGGATAATCGTCAGTGTTCCGCCGTTGATCGGCGTCTCATCTCCTCCACCGCTGTCGCCCGAGGTTGCCGTCGGCTCGTCGCCCCCGCCGTCTCCGGACGTCGCGGTAGCCTCATCACCGCCGCTGTCGCCGGAAGTTGCCGTTGGCTCATTGCTGTCCGATCCGCCGCTGTCGTCATCATCGTCATCGTCGTCGTCACCGCCGCAGGCGGCGAGCAACGCCCCGAGTGCTGGAATTGACAGCCCGAGGGCCAAACCCCGGTGCAGCAATTGGCGGCGGCTCAGGCGTCGCCCGTTTGCGCCGGTCAGCAGCTTGGACAACTGTTCATCCAGCGGCTGATCGTTGCGTTGGTCGCGAGACATATGGGATCCTCCTTCATCCACAACCCATTCACCGCAGACGGATACCGGACGCCCGCAGACCGGGGAACGGTCTGTGCCGGTGGCCCCACCACCGGATGAGGCGTGCTTGGATTCCGTGTCGAAACTACGTGTACGCAGTCTACTACGGTTCTTTGTGCGGCACTCATGTGAGTTACGCATATCGGTCCTTGGTGGACGCATGGCTCAGTGGCGGTACTGGAGCAGGGACGGAGGTTTCCGATGGAGCCTGAATAAGCGGGCTTCATCGCATGTGTCGAAAGCGCGAAGCCGGCAGGGTCCATGCCCTGCCGGCTTCGTTGGTTGCGTTGCGACGCGGACGCCGCCGTAATTCCGGCTGACCGCTAGCCCGGAATCTGACCGGCAGCTTCGAGCCGTCCGAGCAGGCCTTCCTTCTCGAACTGGTCGCGGATTTCTTCGACCGATCGGCGCTTGGCCGGGAAGTTCTCATCCTGGGCCATCGTCAGGGCCAGTCTCGCCGCGAGGGCGGCGGACATTTGCAGGCCGCGCGGATGGATCTTGTCGAAGGTGTCGGCTTCGGTGTGACCGTAGCCGCGCCCGACCATGCCCGCCGTCGCGTCCATCGAGTTCAGGGTGCCGTTCGGAATGCCACGCACCGCGAACGGGAAGTGATCGGAGTGGGAGTTGAGCTGATCCTGGATGATGAAGTCGTAGTGATGCTCTTCGGCCCAGTCCTGAAGATAGCTCGATAGCTCCGGCCAGCCGGACAGGACGACCCGTTCCTGCCCGCCCTGTCCACGGCCGGCGCCGTCGAGGTTCATGACGAAGCGGTAGCTGTCCGGGTCTGTCTCGTCGGCATGATGCCAGGCACCGAGCAGCCCGAGCTCCTCGCCGCCGAAGCAGATGATTCGGACGGTTCGCTTCAGGCGGCCCTTGAGGCCGGCGAGGGCGCGTCCTGCTTCGATGCCGGTGATCGTGCCGGCGCCGTCGTCGCCGGCGGCCTGGGAGATGTCGTGGCCGTCGTAGTGGCCGCCGAGGAGAATGATTTCCTCCGGCTTCTCCGAGCCGGTGATCTCTCCGATGACGTTCCGGCTGGTCGACATGATCGTCTTGTTCTCGAGCTCGATGTGGACCTTGGCCGGGCCCTTCTCCATCAGCCGGAGAATCATCGAGCCGGATTCCTTCGAGACGCCGATGGCGGGAATCGGCGCTTCGCGGTCTTCGGCGGTGTTGCCCTGCGGGTTGCGTCCAGGTATCGAGCCGGTGATGTGGAGTAGGCCAGGATTCTGGTTGACGTAGATATATGCCAGTGCGCCGCGCTCGAGTGCCCAGCGGTACTTGTCGGTGCGGTGGCTGCCTCGCTCGCCCGGCCGGTTGGTTTCCGCCTTCGAGATGACGATCTTTCCTTCTACCTGGTCACCCAGGCGCTCGAAGTCGTCTTCTTCACCGTCTCCAACGTCCAGAAGCTCGCCCGTCAGGTCCGCCGCCGGGCAGTAGGGCAGGGAGATGCAGGAGAATTCGCGCTCGACCGGTTCGAGCAGCGTCAGCTTGGCCGGTCCTCGTTCCCAGGTCGCCATCGGGAACTCTTCGATGTGGACCTTTTCGAGCCCGTACTCCTCCATCTTGGACTTCAAGAATTCCGCGCCCAGCCGTTCGGACTCGGAGCCGCCGAAGCGGTGTCCGATGTCGTCGCAGAGCTCGCGGAGCGTCTCGTAGGCTTCATTGGAAGTCCAGATCGTCGCCAGGACTTCCTTTTCCATTTCTCTCAGATCGGATTCGTTCATAGATGCCTCTCTAACTTGGCACAGTGCCCTAACAGCGGCCATCGTAACATCGTCAAGGCGGGTACATGATCGGGAGCGTGAACGAGCGTCTCTGGTCGTCCGTGACTATGGTCATCTGGATCGCTGCGTGGCAGCCTTTTAGGCTGAAATTGTCCCCGACGAGGCGCTGGATCTCGTCAAAATTCTGGTGTTTGTATTGACGTTCAAAGGATCATGGGCTCATGCGTCGAGGACTCTCCCGGAACACGATCGCCATCCTGGCGGCTTCGCTGATACTGATTGTGGCGGGCGGCCAGGTACTCGCTGGATCAGCTAGCGATTCGCCGTCCGGAGTCCCCGGCGTTGCCCACAAGCTTCCGGCCGTTGCCAGTCAGGGCATTCCAAGCCGGACCGGCGAATACCGGCTGATCAACGCGAACGAACGCTCGCTCGACATCATCGTCGGCAGCGATGACCGGCAGCAGGTCACCAACACCTCGAACTTCCCGAACAGTTCAGTCACCTACATCGAGGCATGGAACGAGGATGAGGAAATCGCGTTCCTCTGTACTGCGGCGTTCGTCGGGCCCAATGTGCTGCTGACCGCCGCGCACTGTCTCTGGATTCCCGAGTTCGGTGGATTCCCGGACGGGCTGGCGGTCGTTCCCGGCTTGAATGGTGAAGATATGCCGTTCGGCTATGAATTCGCCAGCGAGTTGTGGGTGCCGAACGGCTGGCAGTCCGCGAACGGCAATATCAATCAGGCCTGGGAATCGGACTACGGCCTGATCGTCCTGGACAACCGGTCGCTGAGCCGGGAGGTCGGGGAATTCACGGTCAACGTCCTGGATCGCCCTTCGCTGATGGCCAATGACTTTACGCCGTCAACTGCCGGATACCCGGGTGACAAAACCTGGGGCACCCAGTGGTTCGGTTCATCGGACAAGTTCCTCGACGTCGAGGCCAATTTGCTCGTTCACGACATCGATGCCTTCCAGGGCCAGAGCGGCTCCCCGGTCTGGCGCGGCAGCGACCTGGGGCTCGTCGGTGTCATCTCCTTCGAATCGGGCCGGCACAACTATGCGCGACGGATCACGTCCGGCGTCATGAATGACTTGAATGCCGCGTGCCGTTCGATGGGTTGCAGTATCAATCAGACCGGCGCCGGAGATCCCGAACCGACGCCGACCGCCGAACCGACCGTTTCGCCGACGACTGAACCGCCCGCCGAGACCGCAGAGCCATCACCGACTTCCACATCGACGGCTGAACCTCAACCGACGGCAACATCCGAACCGCAGCCGACGGCGACCGAGGAGCTGCCTCCGGCACAGGGTGACGTCGGTGCCTTCCAGCGCACCTGGATGCGGACGGATGATCCGGTTGCCAACGGGATCGTCAGCCGCACCTGGATGTGGGGTCCGGCATTCACCGAGATCATGGTTGAGCCGTACGATGAGTCCGGCGGCTATCGCACCGTGCTCTATCACGAAAAGTCGAGGATGGAGATCACCCACCCCGATGGGGATCCGTCCTCCATCTGGTACGTCACGAACGGCCTGATCGCGAAGGAGCTGATTACCGGCAAGATGCAGGTCGGGGATAGCCGCTTTGAGGACCGCGCTCCGGCTGCAATCAATGTCGCCGGCGACGCGAACGATCCGGACGGACCGACCTACGCGTCTTTCCTGAACCTGCTCGATGATCAGCCCTTCGCCGAGGGCTCGACGATAACCGCCACAGTCGACCGGGCAGGGAACGTCGGAGACGACCCCTCCCTGGCGACTGAGGGCGTCACGGCAGCGCAATTCGCGCCGGAGACGAACCACACCGTCGCCTCGGTCTTCTGGGACTTCATGAACGCCAGCGGCGTCGTCTACGACGGCGGGGGATATCGGGAAGACCTTCTCTTCCAGAACCCGTACTTTGCAACCGGACTGCCGATCACCGAGCCGTACTGGACGAGTGTCCGCGTCGGCGGAACCGAGCGCACGGTGCTGGTTCAGGTGTTCGAGCGGCGGGTGCTCACCTATACGCCAGGGAACCCTCCCGGTTGGGACGTCGAAGCAGGTAATGTCGGTCTCCACTACTACGAGTGGCGCTACAACACGGACGGGCCGGAGAGCCAGGAGCCTCCGTCGAGCCCGGAGCCGGCTCCCGAGCCGCCCGGCGCGGACGAGATCAGCGTCGCGGTCTGTCTCGATGGGGGCGAGCATCAGTTTCTTTCGCTGATCAACGCGTACCGGGCCGAGAATGGCCTGGGGCCGCTCTCGAACTCGGCGACGCTGAACGCCGCTTCCTACCGTCATAGCGAAGATATGGGCACCCGCGGATTCTTCGACCATGAAAACCCGGACGGCCTGCATTCCTGGGACCGGGCTCAGGCAGCCGGCTACACGGACTACGGAACCGTCGGCGAGAACATCTTCGCAGGAGCAGAATCATCGCAAGCCGTATTCGATGGCTGGAAAGCTTCGCCGTCGCACAATGACGCGATGCTCGATGGCGATTTCAACGCGATCGGAATCGGTCGCGTCTTCGTCGAAGGCAGTGAATGGGACTGGTACTGGACGACGGTCTTCGGTGATGTCGTTGATGCGGCGCCGGATTGCGGGTAGGGCGTGATGGAAACCCCGGACAATCGGTGCGGCAGACCTGATGATGCGCGAGAAAAGAGCCGCCCGGGCTGGAGTCGCCCGGGCGGTTTTTCTCACTGCGCGTCCACTGGTATCTTAATGCCGTACATGAAATAGATAGCACGAAACTTTCACCGAAGGGGCAGCCGTATGAGCCGGCGTGGACTGCGCATCGTTCTGGTGCTGATGATGTTGGCGATGACGTTCGCGAGTTTTGGTTCGGCAAGCGCCGCCGAAGAGGCTCGCAAGCACGTCGATACCGAGAGCATCAGGTTCGATGGCATTGGAGAGTCCGGTCTATCCAGGCGCACGATCTCGATGGATGATAGCCCTTCCGCGCTGGAAGCAAAGTGGCAGGAGTACCGCGAAACCACCCGCGTCCCGCAGGTCGTCGTCGGGGATGACAGCCGCATTCAGGTGACGGATACGACGATCTTCCCCTATTCGGCCATCGCCCAGCTCGCTGGTTTCGACGAGAGTCTTCCGGAAGACATCATCGCAACCTGCACGGCCGCGTTCGTTGGACCGGACGTTCTGCTGACCGCCGCCCACTGCCTCTGGAGCGATACCGAGTTCGGTGGCTGGATCGATGACCTGCTGATCGCGCCCGGGTCCAACGGCGATCAGACACCGTTCGGTGTCATTTCACCGGAGTCAATGTGGATTCCCGATGCCTATATGACGAACAGCGAGCCCGGAAGCCCGTATGACTACGCTCTGATCGTGTTGTCCAATTCCGACACCGAGGCCCAGACCGGGAGCTTCGAAATCGGAATTCTGACGACCGGAGAGCTGCAGGACCAGAATCTCAACCCGACGACCGCCGGCTATCCCGGCGACAAGCCGTTCGGCACCCAGTGGATCGCCAGCGAAAGCGGCTTCACGTCCGTTGATGACAACGGCCTGATTCACGATATCGATTCGATCCAGGGACAGAGCGGATCGCCGGTCTGGCGCGCCAGCGACATGGCTGTGATCGGCATCGAATCCGCCGAGTCCGACGTCGAAAACCTGGCCGTCCGGCTGGATATCCCGATCATGTACGAGTTCATGCAAGCGTGCCAGGAGCTCGGTTGCCGGATCAACCACTTCCTGAGCGACATTCCGGGCGACGGCGCCGCCTATGGCCGCGTATGGGATCGGACAGACCAGCCGGTCGCCGCCGGGGTTCAGCCGCGGACCTGGATGTGGGGGCCAAGCCCGATCAGCAAGGTGATGTTCGAGCCCTACGCCGAAGCTCCGAACGGGTTCCGGACGGTTCTCTACCAGGAGAAATCCCGGATGGAGATCACCGATCCGAACGCCGACTCGAGCTCTATCTGGTACGTCACCAACGGTCTCGCGACTGTCGAACTGATGACCGGTATGCTCCAGCTCGGCAACAACACCTTTGAAGAGCACGATCCGGCCGAGATCAATGTCGCCGGAGACGGTGACGATCCGAACGGCCCGACCTACCGCACATTCGCATCGCTTCAGAATCTGCCGCCGCATGGTCCAGCCCCGACTTCTGGGACTGGTCTTACCGGCGCACCGGCGACGATCACCGCGACGGTAGACCGGGCCGGCAACGTAGGCGATGATCCCTCGCTTGCGGGAGAAGGAGTGACGGCCGAGTACTACGTAGCCGAAACCGGACACATGGTTGCGTCGGTCTTCTGGGAGTTCATGAACTCTTCCGGAACCGTCTACCAGAACGGTCAGTATGTGACGGCGCCGCTGTTTGACAATCCCTTCTTCGCGACCGGTTATCCCGTTACCGAGGCTTACTGGGCGAAAGTGAGGGTTGGTGGCTCGGAACGCGTCGTCCTCGTTCAGGCGTTCCAGCGACGGGTACTGACCTACACACCGGGTAATCCCGCTGGCTTCCTGGTCGAGGCCGGCAACGTCGGCGCTCACTACCTCCAGTGGCTCGAATCGATACGAGCGGCGGAAGATGAACCGGGTGGTGGAACCAACCCGCCGCCGCCAGTGGGTGAGGAGCCGCCCGCGATCGGGGACGTGATCGCGACTGCCGACCTGGCCAACTGGCCCGAGGTCGAAACAACGTTCGGCGACACCGGTGCTCCTTTCGGGGACGCCTATCGCATCACCAATCCGCCGGAAGGTTTTCTCCAAGTTCTGGCGAATGGCTCATTCAGTGACGGGTACTTCAGCGTCGATACACGTGTGGTGCAAGCGTCCAGTGACAGTGGCGCCAACTGCATTGTGTACCGTGCCGATCCCGTTGACGACAATCCGCTCTTCCTCGAAAGCGGATACTGGTTCTGTATCGTCCACGAGGGCGGGAACATGATCGGCGCGGCGATCTTCTACGAGACAACGCAGGATATCGTCGCGCTTGGCGGCAGCGATCTCATCGAGCCAACGCCTTCAGTAGGAGTCTGGCATCAGATCGGGGTGGTCGCGCAGGGTAGCCACTACTGGTTCGTGGTCGACGACACGGTCATCGGCGACTTCGTTCATGACATCGGGCCCGGCTCCGGCCAGGTGGGTTTCCAATCCTTCAACTTCGACGAGAATCCAGCCGGTGCGAACGCTGTCTACGAGTTCAGCAACCTGCAGATCTATGCGCTTGCCGGCTCGTCGGGCCCCGAGCCGCCACCGACGCCCGGAGATAATGCCCCGGCTGAAGGCGAGATTCTCTACCAGACGAACCTCGGTGATCTGCCCGCTGTTGAATCTCAAAGCGGAGCTCTCGGTTCTCCCAGCGCATCCGGGGCAGGATACAACATCGTCGGACCTGCACAATCCGGCGCGTACGCATTCGATGACGTGAGCTTCGGCGACGCAAGCTACGAGGTGCAGGTGTTCTCGACAGCCGATTCCGGTACGGTGGACGGATGTCTTGTCGTGCGGCAGACGCAGGCGGGCGCCTATCACTTATGTCTCGCTTACGAACTGGGGCAGGCTCAGGGGAGTGTCTCGTACTATCTGGACGTCTCTGCCGAATCCGGGGGATTCGTAGATCTTGGAACCTTCGTCTTCCCGACCCCCAGAAGTGCTGAAACGCCGATCACGCTGAAGATCGTGACACAGGGCGCAAACCACTGGTTCTATGTCGATGGTCAGTTGGTCGGTTCGGCAACGCATGGAACCGGGAATACCGGCGGCATAGGTGTCGCAATGATCTGCCTGGACTCGACAAACGTCTGCAGCGTTGGATTCACGAACCTCGTTGTCCGGGCGCTGGCTAGCTAGTTCGCGCCATATCCTGTGAGCCGTACTGAGGATCAAGTACAGCGATCGTGATTCGATGGCAAGACAGAACCCCCGGGGAAATCCCGGGGGTTCTGCACGGCAGGATGAATGCTCTGGCTAGCTGGTGGTGTTCGCTTCGACCTCGTGGACGGTGGTCGATCCAGAGCCGACCTGGATGCGTCGGGGCTTGGACTCCGGAGCCTTCGGCATTGTCAGCCAGAGAACACCGTCCTCGACCTTCGCCGTGACATGCTCGACGTCGACCTTGAACGGCAGATTGAAGCTGCGCTGGAACGATCCGCTCCTCAGCTCGCGGGTATACCAGGACCAGCTCGCCGCTTCTTCGGTGTCATGCAGCTGCGGGAACGTGCCGGCGATCGTCAAGACTCCGTCGTCGATCGTAATCTCGAGCGAGTCGGCATGGATACCCGGGACGAACGCCTGGACGACGAGATCCTCGCCGCGATCGTAGATATCAACCGGCAATGTAGCGACGCGGGCTCGCGGGCTCCCGCCGATTGCGTCCTGAGCCATCCGGTCCATCTGTTCGAAGAGATAGGCGAAGTCGGTCATCGGGCTGATACGTCGGGACATCATGAGCACCTGCTCCTCTCGTAAGAATTTCACGTCTGATTTTCTACTCTGTCGCTCCGAGCTGTCTGTGTTGTCGACCGGTCCGCGAGCGACTGCTTACTATGCATCTAGAATATCAACTGAGTCGGATCGTGTCAAGTATTTATACTCTTTACACAGGCGCTCTCATGAATAAGAAATATCCGTGTTGCTCTTCTTGATGGTTCAGATGCGTCTGGCGATGATCTGAAACGATGGCGGTGGTCGCTGATGGGAAAGCCGCCTGGCCCAGGTCGTCGACATGTCGTTGAGGGTATCGGCCGGAACCGTCCCCGCGCCGGTGATGTCCAGTCCAGCTCTCGCGTAGCGGTCGCGCAGTTCCTTCCGGACATACTCCCCGGTGACCTCCGGTAGTCCCTGGACTTCAAGCGGTACTGGATCGCTGAAGATACGTAGATTCAAGATGATGCGGTAGATCGCTCCCCGACGACCAATGAACGCAAGCGGCTCGAGAATGGCTGGCTCACCGAGAATCAACCCGCGCATGAGGCTTCCCCATGGCAGGTTGATGAAGATCTGATCGCAGATTCCGGCCAGTTCCTCCGGCATCTGCTCGACGCTCGCGATAACGAAGAGAGCGTTGTCGAGGCGGGTGCGCGGCCGGGTTATCCGGTTCGCGGACTGCTCCATTGCGCCGGCAACGGGATCGAGCCCGATGATGAATCGTTCGGAGTGCCGCGCCGCACGGTCGAGCACGTATCGGCCGTCCCCGGTACCGATGTCGATATCGGTGCCGTCGTAGCCGGACATTCGTGCCTGAAGCTCGGCTCGCGAGAGCGAAGTTTCTTTCTTGCCGTCGAGTACTCGCATGAGACTGATCCTACCGATCGGACGGCCGTGTCGGCTACGATGCCTTGATCTGGAATGGGAGGATCAATGAACGACACAACGAAGATCGCAGTCGGAATGATCTCGCACGAGACGAACACGTTTTCGCCGGTGCCGACGAATCTCGAGTCCTTCGCCGGACAGCGCCATGGAATCGTCGAAGGGCAGCAGATCGTCGACAACTTCATTGGCACGAAGACGGGCATCGGCGGCTTCATCGAGGTCGGCGCCGAGCATGGCTGGGAGATAATCGGGACGGTCGTTGCATCCGCGACGCCGTCCGGCAACGTCGCGGCCGACGCCCACGACACGCTCAAGGGGAAAATGCTCGATTATCTTCGGCGCGCCGGTGAGCTCGACGGGGTGCTGCTGCACCTGCACGGTGCGATGCTGTCCGAAAACGCTCCCGACGCCGAAGGCGATATCTGCCGCGGCGTTCGCGAGGTCATCGGACCCGATGTCCCGCTGGTTGTCGAGCTCGACCTGCACGGCAACATCACCCAGGAGTTCTGCGACGTCGTCGACGCCGTGATCGTCTACGACACGAATCCCCATATCGACGCCTACGAACGAGGCGTCGAGGCGGCAGGGCTGATGGCCGGCATCCTGCGCGGCGACGTAGAACGGCCAAAGGTCTACATCTCGAAGCCCCCGATGCTTCCGCCGACGATCAACATGCGGACAGCCGAGGGGCCGATGGTGAAGCTGCTGGAGCGGGGACGGGAGTGGGAGTCGGGACCGGGGATTCTCAATGTCGCCGTCTTCCCGAGCTTCCCGTATGCCGATTTCGAGGACGCCGGCACATCCATCGTTGTGACGGCGACCGACGCCGATCTGGGTGAGAGATGCGCCCGGGAGATGGGGCAACTCGCCTGGGAACTTCGGGAGGAATTCCTGAAACCGATCCTCCCGGTCGAAGCTGCGGTCGAAACGGCGATGAAGATGCTCGCCGATCAGGAGACGGGCGACGCCGGCCCGGTTGTTCTTGCTGATGTCGCTGACAATCCCGGCGGCGGCGGCTCGGGCGACACCCCGGAGCTTATCCGCGAGCTGATCCGTGTCGGGGCACAGGGGGCGGTTGCATGTCTCTGGGATCCAGAGAGCGTCGACAAGGCGCATGCTGCTGGCGTAGGAGCCGAGATCGAGGTCCGGCTCGGCGGGAAGGCGAGTGATCTTTACGGGGAGCCGGTCGTCGCTAGCGGGATCGTGCGCTGTCTTTCCGATGGCGAGTTCGTCGGCTACGGCCCGGTCGTTCGGGGCCTGACCGTCCGCTGCGGCAAGACGGCGCTGATCGATGTCGATGGTTTGAAGATCGTCGCGACGACGATTCGCCATGCGGCGAACGATCAAGGGTATTTCCGGGTCGTCGGTATCCAGCCGGAGCGGGAGCCTCTACTCGTCATAAAGTCCCGCGGTCACTTCCGGGCCGACTTCGAGCCAATCTCTCGCGAGATCATCGAGGTCGACGCGCCTGGAGCTGCGAATCCGAACCTGGGCCGCTACCAGTTCGAGCGCGTCCGGCGTCCCATCTGGCCGCTTGACCGCGATCTGGAGTGGAGCGCGACGTAGCAAGCAGCTGAAATACATGTGGACGGCCAGGCATCAGTTGGAGCTTTGGGATAGCGTTAGTTCATCCCTTGCGCTTCGGAATGCCAGTGCACTGAAGGGCTGTGGGTGTATCCAATACTCGGTCGATCGACGGGAGCACCGGCAAATTCCTGATGCTGGAGCATGAAAGATGCAGCCCTGCAGATATCAGGCAGTGCCACTCACGAGCTCCGGTTGGTCGCTCGGGGCCTCATGAGAAGTCGGGATCGCGGTTGTCTTTCGGGAGCGCTCCGAGTTGCTGGAGCAGCCCGTAGTGGTCAAAGTTGAACCAGCCTTCGGCGATCAGGCCGTTCTCGATCCGGACCATGCCCATGCCGGTGAAGGCGACCTCGCGAGAATCCAGGTGCTCGGCGTTCCACTCGGCTCCGAGATGGCCATAGAACTTCAGCCGGAAGGCGACGAGATCCCGCTCCGCAATCACGTCGTCCAGATCGATGCGCTGGTCCGGAAAGGTCGTTCGCGACCGCTCGATCGCAAGTTTGAGATTGCTCAACCCCTCGCGCAGGTTCGAGGGAAGGTTCGGATCGTGCGCGACGAAATCCTCATCGATGAGCTCATCGACGATCGAGAGGTTTCCACGGTTCAACTCGCCGTAATAGCGCTCGACGATTGCCTTGTTCTGCTCGGTCGGCATGATTCCATCTTCCTAGCAAACTCTCTGATCTGAACTGGAACGACTTCACAATGGCGCACGAGCCTACGCCCGGTTGACCTGCCGGCGAAGCTCCTGAATCGCCGCGCTTGCTTCACGGATCTGTTCCCGGTTGTCTTCGAGTCGCGCCTTCTCGCCGGCGACGAACCGGGTGTAGGGAGATAGCGACTCCCGAACGCGACGGGTGGACCGGGCGAGCTCGGCCATGAAACCATCTTCGAGGACCTCGCTTAGCTGCTGTTCGAGCTCGGCCGATCTGCGGCGTAACTCTCGTCGGGCAGAGCGGCGCCGCGCCGGCAGGATAAGCAGTCCCAGCCCGGCAACGGTTGCGGCGGCAAGGATTCCGGTTACATCTGCCGCGGCTGTCGTTGCCAGGGCGACAATCGCCGCACCGAGCGACACGGCTCCCGCTTGAGCGATCGCGGTCTGGGCAATTGCCGACCGGACGTTGGCGGCGAGCTGGCCGGCCTCGGCGCGTTGATCGTAGCGGTCGACGACTTCATCGGCCTGCCGGGATACCTGGTTGATCAGCGTCTGCCGGTCCGCCTGAAACCGGGAACCGATATCACCGACGAATTCGGCGCGGTAGCGTTCCAGTGCCCGGCGATCCAGCATCTCGTTGACCGATTGCCAGAGCCGCAGATCCTGGCCGACCATCCAGTCGATCATCTCCTCGACCGTCTGATCGACCTGCTGCTCGGTTCCGGCAACGACGTCCCTCTCGAACGCGGTGCGGGTCTGTTCCGAGCGCATCAGGTCGAAGACCCTGCCCAGCCGGATGTACTCGTCGAAGAAGCGGTCGGCCCGGTCGTTCAGCCGGTGGACGATGTTTTCGATGCGCGTCCGGTATCCGGCAAATTCCCTGGCCGTCTCGCTCTCATGAGCTTCGATGTGGGCTTCGATCCGGTCGATCGTCGCCTGGTCGGATTCCAGCATTGCCAGCCGCTCGTCGGCGATGTCGCCGTAGCGATTGAGAAGTCGCTCCGCCACGCCGATCGGGTTCATCAGCTTCAGCCGAAAGCGCTCTGTCTCGTCGAGTGTCGAAAAGATGTAATTCCGGAGCGGTTCAAAATTCGCGGCCGGGTCTCCGCGTTCGGCAAGGCGGGACGATATCGCGAAGACCAGTGGTTCGATGCTGAGCAGACGAGCTGCGTTCTCGCGAATGAACCGGAGAACGTCGTCCAGTTCCTTGTCCGTCTCGAGCAGGTCGATCTTGTTCAGGACGAAGACGATCTTTTTGCCCCAGCGTTGGATCTCTTCGAGGAACGCCCGCTCAGACTCACTGAACGGCCGGTCGGCCGACGTCACGAAGAGGACGAGGTCTGCCCGGGGGACGAAGCCCTGAGAAAGCGCCTCATGCTCCCGGATGATCGCGTTCGTGCCTGGCGTGTCGACGATGTTGATTTCCCTGAGAAACGGGGCTGGATGGGTGCGGATGATGATCCCGTCCGCTGTTGTCTCATCCGGCGCCTCATTGCCGTAGCTGAGAATGTGGATCCGGCTGGTTGTGGGGGTGACACCCTCCGGCATGATGGGTTCACCAACGAGCGCGTTGATGAACGCCGACTTCCCGGAGTTGAACTCCCCGACGACGACCAGCATGAAGAGCGTCTCGACCTGCCGTCGGGCATCCCTCAGCAAGGAGACATCCTCGTCCGAGGAATCGACATCGGGGAACCCCGGACGATCGCTTCGGCTTCTCCGAGCAGCGCGAGAACGGCGTCACGCTGCTCCTGCCGTGCTGCATCCAGGGCTACGACCGTCGGTTCGAGCGGTTGGTCATCCATGACCCTCGGGCCACCTTTCCACCTGCGGTCAAATGTACGCTATTCTGTTCCCCTGAACCGCGAATGTGAAGAGAATGTGCCTGTGGCGAATAGTCCCGTCAACCTCGGATTTCGATTTCTGCTGGAAGTCATCGCGATCTCTGCCCTGGCATTCTGGGGCTGGGCCTGGGGCGGCTGGGTTCGCTGGCCGCTCGGCATCGGTATCGCCCTGGCCGCGATGGCTGTCTGGGCGATCTTCCGCACGCCCGGCGACGGGACCAGCGGCCCAGGGCTGGTCGCGATACCGGGCCCGGTGCGCCTCCTCCTCGAACTGGCAATGTTCGGACTTGCCGTGCTGGCTCTGTTCAATGCTCACGCTAGCCCGCGGGCGGAGACCGTCGGGACGATTCTCGGGATCGCCGTCGTGATTCACTATGCGTTGTCCTGGGACCGTATCATCTGGCTGCTCAAGACCCGATAGCCCTGGCTATGCGGGAAGTCGTTATGCCGACGCCGGTCGGCAGAGGCTCCTCGTTCGGAGCGCGGATCTTGACGATCTTCCGGCATAAGAGTAAGTATTGAATGTATATCAATGGACTGCGTCGGGTTTCCACCCGTTCGCGAACACGAAGGAGGTTCTATGGCCGACGAACGAAGGCCTGTGAC
The DNA here is from genome assembly GCA_041390865.1 of Thermomicrobiales bacterium. Taxonomy (GTDB): domain Bacteria; phylum Chloroflexota; class Chloroflexia; order Thermomicrobiales; family CFX8; genus JAUIIK01. The sequence goes on along the minus strand of JAWKPC010000010.1, from coordinate 81,275 downwards.
GATCGAGTTCTGCACTTCTTGAGGCTACCTTGAGAAAGCCGCCAGTTTGGCGGAAGAACTGCTCGACAAGAAGACGGACAAGATCAGCCAAGTGACGCTGATCCCATCAAGCGGCGGGGTTCACGAGGTCATGTACGGTGACACGCTCGTCCACTCGAAGAAGGAAACAGGCGAGCATCCCAACAAGGATGCTGTCCTGGCGGCGATCTAGCCGGTTCTCAACATCCTAATCAAGCGTTGTGACAGTCCCGCACGCGGGGGATCGCGTGCGGGACTTGTTTGCTATGGTTTCCTCGTAGACACCGCCGGATCGAAGTGCGAAGATTAGTCTGGCGCGATCCGACTGAACCACTTGGAACGACACTGTGATTCACGCCGTTGATCAGACAATAGCGACTGCCTACCACGGCACCCTGACCGGTCGCGGAGCGAGCCTGCTCGTCGTTGACGAGGGGCGTTTTCTGCTTGCAGCGCGGCCGCCAATCGTGACGCCGTCCCGGACGTTGATCAATTTGACCGGCGTCGGCGGATGGCTGGAACCTGGCGAAAGCTTCTCCGGCGCCGCCATGCGCGAGACGACCGAAGAGACCGGCGTCAGCGTCACGCTGATCAATCTTCATGACACCCTGATCGTGCACTCACCGGACGTCATCGAGGATGTCTGTATCGTCGGCGAGCTCGGACCGGCGGCGATCGTCTATTGCCGGATGGGCACCCCACCGTTCGATCCCTGGTCGGAGGAATACGATGCCGTCGTTCCGGTGACCGTGTATGCTGGATCGCTCTCCGGACGGCCCCACGTTATTGCTCCGGACGAGCATCCGTTCTTCCTCTGGCTTTATCCCGAGCAGCTGATTGCCCTCGCGGACGGCGAGCTGCCGCTTGCGTTTCTGCTCTCGGACGGCGCGAAGCTCGAAGGCGATTTCAAGCCGGACAACGAGCGCGTGGTCGTCCGGCTTGGAGACAGCATCCCGGCGCTGCTCTCCGCCCTGGGGCCGGCGGCGTTCGGCTTCCTCGGCCGTATCGCGCGGTTGTCCCAACCTGCCAGGGTCGAATGACGATCTACGCCTTCGAAGCTCAGGAATCCTGGCTGCCGACGGCAATCGGGATGTCCTGCACCTCGGTCGAGTTCGACTACGACGCCAATACCCTAGTGCTCTCGTTCTACCGGGCCGAGTTCGGCCGGGAGACCCGGGCCGTGGAGCCAGAGCGAATGATCTCGCTTTCCGGCGTGTGGCGGGTCGAACGGGAAGATGAAGTGCTGGCGGCATCCGGCGACGTCGAGGACCCCGATCGTGAATCCCACCTGGACCGGCTCGTCGGACGCGAGCTGGTCCGTGTCGATGTCAGCCATCCCGGTTACGATCTGGCGCTGCACCTCACCGGCCCGTACATCGTCCGCTGCTTTCCATGCGATTCGCTTCAATTCGGGGAAGACCCGCCGGAGGACGAGATGTTCGTATCGTGGTGGGTCGATGGAATCGGCGTCCCTTCCGACTGGGAAGAGCCGAACGAGGCGTTCTTCGCTGAAGAGGGCTAGATCCGTTGACAACGCGGGCAGAACTTGAAATTCAGGCGGGCCTGACGACGCTCCTGAACGGGCGGACCTGCACCCAGGTATCTCTCGGTGGCGACGATGCCCTGATTCTCGATTTCGACGAATTGCAGCCGAATCTGGAAGGCCAGCTCGCGGGCGCCATCGTCCTCGTCATCGAATGCCCCTGGCGGATAGATACTCCGGATCTCCCGGCAGTTGGTTGGGAGGACGATGAAGAGGATGTCGCCCAGCTTTCGACGGCGCTTATCGGCGGAGCCGTCGAGGAGACTGATGTGCGACGACCGGGTTTCGATCTGACCCTCAACTTCTCGAACGAGTACCGGTTGCGGATATTTCCGGATTGCCGCGCCTACTACAGCGACGAGATGGCCGGCGGCGCTTTGCCGTGGCAGATCATCGGGCGGGACGTGCCCGAAGGGTCACACGTCCTGGAGCTTCCGTTAGGCTAGGCCGGGTACTGGCTTCTTCGTCCGGTCGCTCATCACGGATCCTCTGGCGCAGACGCCGCCGCTTCATATTCTCGCTCGGACATCGGCGGATCGTCCTGCACGAACCAATCGGCCACGACGACGTCCGTCGATGAGTGGGCGAGGATGGAAATGACGATCGCGATCGCGATGACGTGGAAAATGAACTCGCGGTCATTGAGGACGAAGTCGAAGTTCTGCACGGGGGTCCCGAGGATGAGCAAGCCGTAAGCGACCGATGCGAAGCCCTTCGGTCCGAACCACATTGCCGCAAATTTCTCTCTCATGTTTAGCTCGCTCCGTACGAGTACGGCGAGAATCACGAGCGGTCTGGCAACAAGCAGCATAAGGACGGCGAAGAAGATCCCTATCCAGCCGATATCGGTTACGAATTCGAAGGTGATCAAGGCGCCGAACAGGAAGAGGGCAGCCAGCTTCAGCAGCTCGGCGATCAATTCACCAAAGTGATGGAAGGCGTCCCGGAATCGCGGCGCGATGGTGGATACGGTGATCCCGGCCGCGAACGCCGCCAGAAAAGGGTTTCCGTGCGTGAGCGATGCGACCGAGAAAACGAGCAACCCGATTGCGAACGTGTTGATCGGCTCGTAGACGAGTTCCGCGGAGAAGAGCTGGCTCCGCTCGAGACGCAAAGCGACGAGCGGAATCAGGATGCCAATCGCGATACCTAGAATGACCTCAAAGAGGAGAGCCCCGAAGTTCAGGTTTTCACCACCGATAACGTCCAGCAGGATAATGACCACCGGCAGCGCCAGACCATCGTTTACCCCGCTCTCGACGTTGAGCATCCGACGCAAACGCAACGGCACTTCCTGACGCCCGACGATCGCCGACGCGAAGACGGGATCGGTCGGGCTCAGCACGGCACCGATCAGCAATGCTTCAGCCCAGGTCAGATCGAACAGGAAGTACGCGAAGACGGCAAGCAGTCCGAAGGTGAGCGGCATCCCGAGCAACAGCGCCCGGCCGGGCAACCGCCAGGATGTCCGGAGATCGCGAAAGCCGATCAGCATCCCGTCGGTAAAGAGCACGGCGAACAACGCCAGTTCGACGAATTGTTCAAGGACGGGGTCTTCGGAGGTGACCGAAACGACGCCGAGTACGTCGCCGCTCAGGATGTATCCCGCGACGAGGAACAGGACGGCGGTCGAAAGGATCGTCCGGTTGGCGAGACCCGAGACGAGGACGGCGACGAGCAGGACGACGGCGAACGCAAATACCTCCGTCAACTCCCGCTCTCTTTCAGTTCATGGCCGCTCGATTACGTTTCGTTCGTATCAACATATCATTCTACGTATAGGAACGGAGCGAATCCTTTTGGGGCTAGTCCGCGAGAGAAGAGAGCGCTCCAGCGGCGGCCTCGATCGTGGCATCGAGGTCGGCTTCGGTATGAGCGGTCGAGATGAATCCGCACTCGAACTGAGAGGGCGCGAGGTGGACGCCGCGATCAAGCATGCCGTGGAAATATCGGGCGTATCTTCCGGTGTCCGCGCTGCGGGCCGATGCGTAGTCGGTCGCTGGCTGGTCGCTGAAGAACATCGTCATCATCGAGCCGACTCTCTGGAGCTGTACGTCAATTCCGGACTCCGCCGCAGCACGAGACAGACCGTCCGTCAGATAGGCAGCGCTGGTTTCGAGTGCCTCGTAGACTCCCGGCTCGTCCAGAAGTCTGAGGGTCTGGATGCCGGCCGCCATCGCGAGCGGATTTCCGGAGAGCGTTCCCGCCTGGTAAACGCTGCCGACCGGGGAAAGCTGATTCATCAGATCCACTGGTCCACCGTAGGCCGCGACTGGCAGTCCGCCGCCGATGATCTTGCCGAGGATCGTCAGGTCCGGGGATACGCCGTACCGTTCCTGTGCGCCGCCGCGCGCGACCCGGCAGCCGGTGATTACTTCGTCGAAAACGAGCAGTGATCCGTGCTTGCTGGTGATCTCCCGGAGTCCCTGAAGGAATCCATCGACGGGCGGGATCACTCCCATATTGCCGGCCACGGGTTCGACGAGGAGCGCCGCGATCCGGTCGCCGTTCGCCTCGAATACTTGCTCGACGGCGCCGAGATCGTTGAACGGAATCGAGATCGTGAGCTTGGCTAGCGCTTCGGGTACGCCCGGGCTATCCGGCTGTCCGAAGGTCATGACGCCGGAACCGGCCGCGACCAGCATGCTGTCGGCGTGGCCGTGATAGCAGCCGTCGAACTTGACAATCAGATCCCGTCCCGTTGCCGCGCGAGCCAGCCGGACGGCGCTCATGGCCGCTTCCGTCCCGGAGGAAACGAAGCGGACGCGCTCGACCGATGGGAACCGGTCGATCACCAGTTCGGCGAGCTCGTTCTCGCCTTCGGTCGGCGCACCGTAGGACGTGCCGCGGGCTGCCGCCTGCTGGACGGCTTCGACGACAACCGGGTTCGCGTGTCCGGCGATCATCGGTCCCCAGCTACCGACGTAGTCGATGTAGCTGTTGTTGTCGACATCAGTGACCCGCGATCCGGATGCTCCGGCGATGAAGCGGGGCGTCCCTCCGACTGCGCCAAAGGCGCGAACGGGACTATCGACGCCACCTGGCAGGAGTTGCTGTGCTCGGGCGAATAGCTCCGCGGAGCGGGAGGTCGGGCGGGAATTGGTCGATGTCAACGAAGCGTCCTTTGCTGTTCAGGCGGTCGAGATCAGGCCGCCGAACCGGGCCGGCGCTCCCGTTCAACTGCATTCTCGTCATCCACGATATTGTCGTCCAACCCGAAGAGACGCCGTACTGCATTTGCGTTCGCCGCTCCCTGATCGTAATCCCAGATCTGGCTTACGGGATCGTGGAGCAGGGCGTTCGTGAGCTGCACCGAGAAGATCTCGAGCTGCTCGCGTTCGCGTTCGCTGAGGCCGGATAGCCGGCGCAGCGCTCTCGCTACCTGGTCGACGCGGACCCGTTCGGCATGGTCGTAAAGATCCCGGATCGTCCGCCCGGAACTGTGTCCGGCGAGCCAGCTGAGGAACGTGTTCGTGCGTTCCTCGATATCGGACTCGATTTCGCGGGCTGCGTCTCTCCGATTGCGGAGATTTCTCTGAATGAGTTCCTGAAGGTCGTCAAGGTCGCAGAGGCTGATGCCCGGTAGGTCGGCGACGCCAGGGCGATATCCCGCGGCACGGCGATGTCGATCATGAGGCGCGGGTTCGATGCGGAGACTGCTCCACCGGCGGTTACCGTCTCAACCCGGACGATTTCATCCGGTGCTCCGGTCGCCGCAACAACCAGATCGGCTCTCGCAATCGCGCCAGGCAACTCGTCCAGGGTGATCGCCTCGCCATGCAGATCGTCGGCGAGATGCCGGGCCCGTTCCAGGGTCCGGTTAGCGATGATCAACTGCCCGATGCCGCGGGCGCGCAGATTGTGTGCGACGATCGCGCCGGTTTCGCCTGCGCCGATGACGACGGCGGTGCGGTCCTCGAAGCTCCCGAGCCGGTGAGCGGCGAGATCCACCGCCGATTGCGAGACGGAAAGCGCGCCGCGTGAAATGCCGGTGACTGCCCGAGCCGTCTTGCCGGCGTTGAGCGCTGCCTGAAACAGCGCCGTGATCACCGGGCCGGCCGAGCCTGCCTGCTGGGCGAGCTGAAGGGCGTCCCGGACCTGGCCGAGGATCTGCGGTTCGCCGACGATCATCGAGTCCAGGCCGCAGGAAACGCGCAGCAGATGGCGGACCGCGTCACGTCCTTCGAGACGGTAGAGCGCGTGGTCCAGCGTGCCCTCATCAAGATCGGAATGCCGGTAGATGAACTGGCGCAGCGCTCGTTCCGATTCGGTCGATGCGGCGTAGAACTCGGTCCGGTTACAGGTGGAGATAGCGATGAGTTCGCCGGTGGACGGGGCGAGGAAGCGGAGGGTGTCGGCAATCCGCTCTTCGGGAATCGCGAGGCATTCACGGACCGCTACAGCGGCGGTGTCGTGATTTGCGCCAAGGAGAAGAACCGTCACCCAGCCTCACAATGCTCGTACCCGCGTTGCGCAGTAAATCTGCGCAAATGTCACGGCTGCTGAGTGTACTCGGCCAGGCGATCCCGCGTCAAAAGTTCTCGGACCTTGAGTGGTCTCCCGACACTGACCGGGACTTTCCGGAGACCCGAACCTCAGACTTCGACGCGAACGCCGTTCCAGAACGCTACATAGTTCTTGATCTCGGCGGCGGCGTCCTTTGGATCGGCGTAGAACCAGGCCGCGGCGGGGTTTCGCTCGCCGGATACGACGAGGTCGTAGTAATTGGCGGTGCCCTTCCAGGAACAGATCGTCGTTTGATCCGACGGCTGAAAGAGCTCCTGCTTTATCGCGTCGGGCGGGAAATAGTGGTTGTTCTCGACGATGATCGTCTGGTCGCTCTCGGCGAGTACCGTGTCGTTCCAGATGGCTCTGGCCATGTTTGTCCTCGTTTCATTCCGGGAGTCGTTCGTCGCTGTTCGCAACGCCGGTAGACGCGACGCTATTCCGGATAGCCGTTCGCTCGGCGGTCGTTCAGGGTGGCCCGGATCGTCGGTTCGGCGGCGAGAATGGCCAGGGCGCTCTGCGAGTCGCCGATCTCGCCCCGCCGGGCCATGTCTAGCGCCACGGGAAACGGCACCGTGAACACCGACAGTAGCTCGGTGGATTCGAGATCCGGCCTGCCGAATTCAACGTCCAGGGCGACGAAGACATGCCCCTCGTGCGTGAGGTGAGCCGAAGCCGGATAGTAGTCCGCAACGTGGAGGAGAACTCTTGCGACCCCGCCGGTTTCCTCGGCGAGCTCGCGCCGGGCGATTTCGTCCGGTGGTTCGTCGCCGCTGCCGGCCGGCACTTCGACGATGAACTCGCGGATCGGGTGACGATACTGCCTGATCAGGACGATCCTGCCTTCGGTTGTCACCGGGACGACCCAGACGGCCGACTCCGTCTGGACGTAGGTGTAGTCGATCACCTCTCCGCGATGGGTCTCCACCTCATCAGACACGAACGTGCGCCACGGGGTCGCGTGTATCGTCCGGTGGTAATGGACATGCCAGGGCGTTGGGGCGGCGGGCAGGTCGTGGCCAGTGCGCCGAAGCCTCCGAAGTGCGGACCGCGTGGACGGCGCGCCCAGGCTCGCGTCCCGGGCGAGATCGTCGACCAGCCGGGACAGTCCGGCGAAGTCGTCGACGTCGTACCACTCCGGTAGGGTGACGATGTCCAGGCCGAGATCCGTGGCTCTCGCCGAAACCTGATCGAACACCCGGTCCGTTCCCCAGTCGATGCCGAGAAACAGGCCGGGGTAGTCGCCGTCTACCGCCAGCAGATAGTAGCCGCCGTCGCTTGACGGCCCGATCGCGATGTTGGCGTTGCCGGCCTCGACAGCCTCGAACGCCTGCTTGACAATCCGGCTAGGCAACCCTGGCGAATCGGCGCCGACGAGGCAGGCAATGGGCGCCGTCTGAAGCATGCTGCGCAATGCAGCTGGAAGTATCTCGCTATAGCCCGTGCCTTGCTCGGGTTGAATCGAAGATCCGGGCGGGCAGAGTCGGGCGATCGCACTACCGTCGTCGTCGACCGGGTGGAAGACGGTTACCGTGAGGTTCGGCAATGCGGAGAGGCTGACCAGAACGTCGCGGAGAAACGCTCCATAGAGCAATGCGGCGGCATCATCTCCGATGTCGCGGGCAAGGCGCGATTTGACTCCCCCCGGCACCGGAGCGCGGGAGACGACGCCGGCCGCCCGGCGAGGGCTACCAGACGGCATCGAAAATGCGGAGGTAGTTGCCGCCGAGTATCTTGTGGATCGTTGGTTCGTCGTAGCCCCGCTCGAGCATCCTGGCAGTCAAGGCTGGCAGCTCGCCGATGTGACTGAGGTCGGACGGAGCTTGCTCGAAACCGTAGAAATCTGTCCCGAGTCCAGCATGGTCGGGGCCGGTCTGCGCGATGATCGCGTCGAGCTCGTCGACCAGGGTGGCGCTGTCCGGCTGCCCCCAGAACACGACGCCGATCAGCCCTCCCTTCTCCGCGATCGCCTGGGCCTTCGTCATCCCGTAGGTCGGAAAGACATGGTCGAATGCTGCCCGGTAATCCAGGTTCACCTGTAGCAGGCTCGTATGCGAGAGCAGCAACGGCCCGTCGACCCGCTCGATGATGTCCCAGAACGACTCGTCGGCGATGTGGGCGAGGTCAACGACGATACCGGCCTTGCCAAGCCGCTCGACCGCCTCTATGCCGGCGTTCGTCAGGCCGCCGGTGCTCCGGCCGAGCTGCGTGCCGTCGGCCAGGAGATTGCGGCGGCTGTGAGTGAGGGTCGTCATCTTCAGGCCGAGACGGGCGAAGATCTCGATCAGTTCGAGGTTGTTCTGAAATGGCTCGGCGCCCTCCATCGTCAGGATGTAGGCGACCTTGCCTTCGGCTTTCGCGCGCCGGATGTCGGCCGTCGACGTGGCGAGCAGGCACCGGTCGCCGTGCTCGTCGATCGTTCGATGCAGGGCTGCCGTCATCTCCAGCGCGATCGCTAGCGCATCGCCGAGCCGCTCGTCGGGGATGTAGATCGCGACGCACTGCGCGGTGACGCCGCCGGCTTCCAAAAGCGGCAGCTCATACTGTCCGGCCGGGGCGGTCAGCTGGGCCATGCTATCGAGCGTGTAGCTGTAGTTGAGGCTGTGGGCGACGTGCTGGTGATCGGCGATCGATTGCCAGCGTTTCCGCTCGCTCTCCGGCCATTCGGTTGCGAGCGATGTTACCCCGTTCACGACGGGCAACAGGATGTCGCTGTGGCCGTCGATAACGATCGCGGTGTCGTGGATCTGGCGAGCCTCTGGACTGACGGGCATTCGTTGGCCCTCCTATGGCGCCGCAATCTTATCCGGAAACCGTAAGAAATCCGCCGCCCGCCTGTCCTGGTTAGTAGAGAGATCGATCGAATAGCACAGGAGGCAGTCTATGACACGCTCAATCGGTCCGGCAGGACGTCTTGTTCCTCTGGCGCTCGGCTTGTTGATTCTCGCCGGCAGTCTACTCCCGTCTCAGGTGAGGGCGGATGTCGCTATCGGTGAATCATCGGTCGGACAGTCGAACGTTGCCGCTCGCGCCGACGGGGAAGGCACCGGCTTCGCGAAGCGGCCCTGCATCGACAAGGACGCGACGAAAGATAGTCACCATGATGCTGACTCCACGACAGCCACCGCCGAGGCAACCGAGAAGGGCGCCCGGAAGCATGTGAAAGCCGGAAATCACGAGTCGGCTGCCAGAGCCTACGAGTACGCAGCCTGCCTCTGGGACATGATCTCCGAGTTCGACAACGCTACGGCCGCCTATGAAAAAGCCGCCGCCGAGTACGACTCGGCTGCGAAGGAGCACGAGGCGAACGGTGACAAGGTTCGGGCTGAGAAAGCCCGCGAAAATGCGGAACGGATTCGAGAGTTGCTGAGTTAGCGGAATCGATGATCCGGCCGGTTGGACCGGCCAAAGCCGAACGGGGAGGTCAGCGACCTCCCCGTTTGTGCGCAATCGGTCGGGCGATGAATTACTGGTAGATCACGACGGCAGGTGATGGATCGAGACCGATCACCGTTGCCGGGTCGAGCATCGGGTCATCCTGGGTGAAGAAGAGCTTGATCCCGCCGTACTCGATCAACTCGTCCCGCACGAAGTGCTCGTAGCCGCCGATCTTGTTGGCGGGCGGGCCGAATCCGTCGACGTCCACGACGATGTCGACGCCCGGTTTCGGGACGATGACCTGCTTCTCGTAGATCATCTCTTCCTCGAACTGATGGACGATCAGAACTTTGTTCGGGATGTTGTTCTCAGCGACGATTGCGTCGAGCATGTCGATGGCGGTTTGAACCTGATACCCGCTGATCTCGCCGATCAGCGATCCAGGCACGCGGTCGGGTCGGGGAATATCGTTCGCCGCCGTCGCGAACTCGGGGTCGAGCGCCACGTGAACATTCGGCAGCGCCAGCCAGTGGCGCACCCGGTTGATCTCATTTTCAATCGTGTTGTGGCCGATCTGCAGGTCGAGAATGACGATCATGTCGTTGGCGGTCGCGAAGTCGACGTATTCGCCGATCCACTCGTCTCCGGTGTACAGCAGGTAGGTACCCTCCGGACCGGGATACGGCTGGGCGACGGTCGCGATGATCTCGAACGCAAGCTTGTTGGGCGTGGCGGGATCTATGGCGCTGTATTCGGCTGCCTGGTTTTGAAGCCGAACGAGCAGTTCGTCTTTCGTGCCCGAGCCGAGTATACCCATCGTCGGGGTGCTGGGATGACCGTAGTAGGAAATGATCCGATAGGTTGGGAGCAGATTCTCGTGCGGAGACGTCTGAGGCTGGGTCGGAGCGTTAGGAACCGGTGTCGTCGGCTGCGGATCGACGGGCGGTTGGGTCTGCCCCTGTTGATCCCCGGAAGGCAAAGGCTCGCCTGTCGGAGGCTGGGTCGGAACGCCGGAATCGGTGGATGTCGATTGATCTCCACCGTCCGCGCCAATAATCGGCGTCGTCGCGGCTTGCTGTTCGCCGCCGCCTACCTGGGGGGCAGTTGGATCGCCGTTGTCTCCCCCGGGGCCGGAGCACGCAGCGACCAGAGTGCCGAATATGAGCAGGGCCGTTAGGATTCTCAAGTTGACACGCACCTCTTTCATCCCGCATATGGTACTCAACAGGGTAACCAGGCGTATAATGCGCGGCTTTAGCGTTCGGTCACTCTGGTAGACTCAGCCGCGATGTTTTTCCGGTGAGTCCGCGACGAAAGGGCATACTCCAACGTGGAGTTTCTTCATGGGATAACTGACTGGATGCTCAACTGGGCGGGATCGCCCTGGGCGCCAGCCGCCCTTATCGTGTTTGCCTTCTGGGAGTCGAGCTTCTTTCCGATCCCCCCGGATCCGCTTCTTATCGCCATGGCAGTCGCCCGGCCCGAACTGGGTCTGGTCTATGCCGCCGTCGCAACCGTCGCATCGGTATCCGGCGCAGCACTCGGTTATCTCATCGGCCAGCGCGGCGGCAAGCCGATTGTCGAGCGATTGTTCAGCCGGGAAAAGATTCTGCTCGCCCAGCGGCTGTACTGGCGCTACGACGTCTGGGCGATTACCGTCGCTGCATTCACGCCAATTCCGTTCAAAGTGTTCACAATCACAGCCGGCGTTGCCAGTCTGGATTTCAAACGCTTCATGCTGGCCTCGATCGTGGGTCGCGGCGGCCGCTTCTTTCTCGTCGGCGGGCTCGTGACGATATTCGGCGAGTCGATCGAGAGCTGGATCGACCAGTACTTCGAGTATGCGACGGTTGGATTCGTCGTCCTGCTTGTCCTTGGCTTCCTGGCCATCCGGTTCGCAGGCAAGTATGTTGCCCGGCGAGAAGGTATCGACCGCGTTGTCGATGTCCGGACGAGCGACTAATGGGCGACGCCGACGCGACGCGTTATGTCCATGCCGCCGATCGTGTCCACGTCGAGCACTCCGCGACAGCGCCGGTAGCCCCGCCGATCTACCAGACGACCGTCTACGGCTACTCCAGCACCGATCAGATCGACAGCCTTCACCGGGGCGATGAATCGGGTTACATCTATGGCCGGTACGGGCTCCCGAATGCGAGAGCGCTGGAGGAAGCGCTGGCGCAGCTCGAAGGGGCCGAGGCGGGTCTGGCGACGTCGAGCGCGACGAGCGGCATCCTGGCGACGCTGATTGCGTTGACCTCTGCCGGAGACAGGGTGGTCGTCGGGCACAACACCTACGGCGGCACGCGAGGTCTCCTCGACGCCGAGTTGTCTCGATTCGGTCTGGAAACGACGTACGTCGACGTCGGAGACATTTCAGCCGTGGAATCCGCTCTGGCGGGCGATCCCCAGCCGGCGTTACTCTGGGCCGACACGATATCCAACCCGACCCTGCTCGCGAACGATATTCCTGCGCTGGCTGGCCTGGCCAATGATCGCGAGATCCCATTCGTCGTCGATAACACCTTTGCGACGCCCCTCCATTTCAATCCGATCGAATCCGGGGCGACACTGGTGATCCACTCCGGGACCAAATTCATCGGCGGTCACAACGATGTCAGTAGCGGCGCGGTGCTCGGGCCAATCGGTCTGGTCGAGAAGATTCGTCGAACGGCGATCCTCACCGGAGCGGTCGTCACCCCGTTCGATGCGTGGCTCTCGCTCAGGGGGCTGCGGACGATGGAAGTCCGGGTGATGCGTTCGAGCGCGTCGGCGCTGGCGATCGCCGGGGCACTCGATGGACTACCGGGCGTCGATCGAGTCCATTATCCCGGTCTGCCCTCCGATCCGCGCCACGCAATCGCGTCCAGGATCCTGAAACACGGCTTCGGAAGCCTCGTCTCGGTCGATTTTGGAGACGAGGCAACGGCACGGAAGGTCGTCGACGACCTGTCGACGATCCAGATCGCCGAGACGCTCGGTGGTCTGATGACGACGGCTGTGATTCCTTCGGTCAATTACTACCGCCATCTCGACGCGGCTGGACTCGCGCGGATCGGCGTCAGCCCCGGTCTCGTGCGCTTCTCGATCGGGATCGAATCCGCCGATGACCTCATCGCCGACCTGACCGGTGCGATAGGCCGCGCGGCCTGACCTTCGAGTCGCGGCGTTACCGCCCCCTTATTTTGCCGTCTACAATGCGCCGATGCTATTTGAGCCTGAACGATCGGGAGCCAGACGTTGCCCACCGAATATCCATGCGCCGTCCCCTACGATGCTGAAACGCGCCGTGAGTGGACCAACCTGATCGTCCCGCTTGATGAGTACGCCGGCCGCCTCGCGGCAGTCCGAGCCGAGATGGAAACCCTGGAGTTGGACGCGCTGCTCGTCGTCGGGAACACCGAGGATCCGTCGAGCATCGCCTATCTTTCGAATTACCACCCGCACGGCGGAAACGCGCTGCTTCTCATCCCTGCCGAAGACGATCCAATCCTCGTGTTCGATTACATCCTGCACGGTGAGCCGATGCACTCGATGATCTGGGACGCGATCTTCGAGGACGTCCGCCCCGCGTCGCGCTCGACGGCAACGCTGCCGGGTACCGTCGCCGAACTCTTGATCGAAGCCGTTCAGGAACGGCAGCTGGACGAGTCAGTCATCGGCGTGGCGTCGTTCGGCAATCTTCCGATGTCGGTTGGCACGGCGATTCAGGCCGGTTTGCCGGGCGTTAGCTGGCATGAGGCGGCGGCAGCCGTATTGCGCCCGAGAGCGGTCAAGTCCGCCCGGGAGATCGCGTTCTTCCGCGAGGCATGCCGGATCACACGGCTGGCGCTCGAAGCCGGCATGGCCGCCTGCGAGCCCGGCACGAGCGAGCGGGAGGTCGCGCGGGTCATCCACGCGACGATGATGAGTGAGGGCGCCGATCGGATCGGATTCGAGACGGCGGTGTCGAGCGGCCCCCGGGCGGGATTGAAACACGCTGATCCGACAGACCGGGTCATGGAGCGCGGAGACATGGTATTCCTCGACTGCGGTGCCGTCATCGGCGGCTACCACGCTGACCTTTCCCGGACGCTGGTGGTGGGGCAGCCGGGTATCGACGAAGAAGCGATGCTCCAGACATCGGTCGATATGTTCAACGAATGCCTGAAAGTAATCCGGCCCGGCGTACCCGTTCGGGATATCTACCGGGCCGCAGAACGCACCGCCCGCAGAGCAGGATTCAGCACCGACTACATGCCGAACGGGCTCGGGCACGGCCTTGGCCTGTCGCTCTTCGAGATGCCCTTTCTCGGGCCGGCTGACGAATCCTCCTGCGGGAAGGAATGATTCGCGTTGGAGCCGATGCTCGTCCGCTACGGCGTCGGGACGGCAGTCGTCGAGGAATCGGTGCTCGTGACCGCGGACGGCGTCGAGGTGCTATCCGGCATGGAATGGTAGCGGAGGCCAGGTCAAGTCTCGGAGAGATTGCTGTCGTTGGAAGTACCGTTCGGCGATAAGTAATTGTTATCAGCCGAACGGTGGTGCAGGTTTACTCCGGTGCCTATCTTTGAACGAGACAACAGCCCGGCATGTGCCGAAGGTAGGTCTGTTGCCTGTGGCTACGGTATCTAAACTACCGGCCCCACTTCGCTCGCATTCTGGTCGCGGCGTCGCGAACTCCAAGGTTCTCGGGGAGAGGTACGCGCTTGACCGTGTCGAGCACGAAGCCGTAGGCCTCGGAGAAACCGGGTCGTTCGGGTTGACGGGCAACGGCGATTTCCTGGTGCTCGTTACGCAAGTACTCGGGAACCAGATTGCGAATGAGGATGAGGCCGATCGGAATGATCAGGAAATCATCCACGATCCCGATGAGCGGGATCGGGTCGGGAACGACGTCGATCGGGGCAATGACGTAGATGGCGAATGCGGCGGCGGCGAGACGCGCATAGACGGGTACGCGGCTGTCGCGGGCAGCCAGATACAGCAGGTAGGCTTCCGTCCAGAACCGGCCCGTCTTCGTGGTGAGTCTTCCAATTCTGCTTACAAGCGACATGGTCGATGATCCTTACACGGTGATCGCTGGTTGATTGCTGCTGGAATTATTCACCAGAAGCGCGTGGCCTGGTCTAGATCCTTGCCTATTCGAGCAGGACATTCCCGGCATGAATCCTCGCGTTCGGCCTCCCGGCAGCCTCACCGGAATCGCCCGATGGCTAGTGGCCGGTTACTTGTGAATTGAAGGTGATGTCCCATCTCAACCGGAACTCGACGGGAAGGAGCTTGTCATTTCGACCCGGGTACCCGCGGAAAGCGGGTGTGAGAAATCTCAGTGTAGCGCGTCACTGGTGTGCGACTGAGATTTCTCGCTCAGCTCGAAATGACAAGCTTGCCGCTGTGGAGTCGCCCGGGACGCACCAGGGAATTGATCGGATCACGTGTCACAGACTACTAATTGAGCGCGCGCCAGATCGTGATCCCGAGCCCGACGAAGGCGATGATCCAGACAATCGACAACAGCCCCAGGGCGATCAGGAAGATCTTCCAGAGCTTGCGGCCGACATCCGTTTCCGCGGCGGCCCGGTTGGCGCTCTCCAGGAGCTGTGCCGGGAGCATCTTCGAGATCACGAAGTAGGCCAGCGGAATGGCCAGCGCGTCGTCGGCGATGCCCAGAAATGGGACCGCCTCCGGGATGATGTCGATCGGATTCACGACATAGAGCGCGAAGAAGATCGCCGCGATGCGCGCCGCCCATGAGGCATGGGGATCCCGGAGCGCCAACGTCAGCGCGTAGATTTCCGTCGCAATACCGATGAACCCCGACCGGATGCGTGAGATACGATTCGTCAACGTCTCCCGCTTACTCGATCACGTACATGGCGCTCGTGTCGGAATAGTCCGACAGCAGTTCGACGCCGTTGTCCCGGAAGAGTACCGTGTCTTCGACATGGTACGTCTCGTGCCCGACGGTCGTGATGTGCTCGATCTGCATGACCATGTTTGGCTCGGTCAGCCGGTCGTCGTCGACGGTGATGAATGGCCGGTCGTGAATTCCCAGGCCGATCGAGTGTCCGAATCCATGGACGCCAACGCCTTCCGGCATCTTCGGTCCGGTGATCTCCTGCATCTTCCGGGCGATCTCTGCCATCGACTGGCCCGGCCTGAGCCATTCGATGACTTCCCGCTGCCCTTCGGCGAGTCCGCCGTAGATCGCCGCCTGCTGTCCGCTCGGCTTGCCGACGACGGCCATCCGGACGAGGTCCGAGACGTAGCCGTCGAACGAGCCGCCGTAGTCGACGCGGATGATGTCGCCGTGACGGACGGGCAGGTTCTCCGCGAGATGGTGGCCGAGCGGCGTCCGGCGCCCGGCGGCGAAGACGTTCGCGAAGACAAAGTCGGCCCCGAGCTTGGTGATCGCATAGCCCATGTGATCGACGATCTGTTTCTCGGTGTCCCCCGGGCGGGCGAACTCGTAGGCGTTGGCGATCGCCTTCTCCGTCTGGACGGCGGCGAACCGGAGTTGCTCGATCTCGGCCGGGGTCTTGACCATCCGGATCTCATCAAGCACATAGTCGCAGCTGACGAGATCGGCGTCCGGCAGGTTCTGGCGGAGCTGGTCCGCGTGGTAGACCGGCAGGTAGAGCTGCTCGTAGCCGATGCGTCCTTCGAGCAGCCCCTTCTCCGAGAGGACGTCCCGAACCATCTCCATCGGGTGCGGGTTGAAGACGCCGTCCAGGAGCTTGTAGCCCCGGATGTCCTCGATGAAGCTCATCTGGCCGTCGCTGGCCTCGCGGCGGTCCGGCACGGCGAAAACCGGCTCGCCTTCCCGCGGCCAGATCACGATGCAGATTCGGTCCGGTAGCAGCCGCAGGTCGAAGTTGTAGAAGCCGGAACAGTAGACGACGTTTTCCATCTGCGCGACGACGATCGCGTCGAGATTGTGCTTCGCGATCTGATCGTAAATTCGCTGTTTGTCCGTAAACGGGCTGCGGTCCTTCAGTGTCACTGCCTGGTTCCCTCCCTGTGACCGGTTCGCTCGACCCGGAACAGTATAGGACTCTGCGGACGTTCGGATTTCAGCTCTAGCTGGATCGGGATGGCCACACCCGCCTGAACAGGTTCGGATAGTCCATCACCAGCCCGTGTTCATCGACCGTGATTTCGGCTGTGAAGCCGCTGGAGAGGCTCTCGAACCGGTAGGTTGTGTCGGCGGTCCGGGTGTAGCGCTGACGGGCCGGAGACAGCGCCAGATCCGGCACGGAGATGTAGACGACGTCGATCTCCGCTGATTCGCCGGCGGTGAGATTGAGCCGGCGAATCGGCAATGTGTTGGTGAACGGCGTGACGGCGATGTCGATGTCGGTGCAGCCTGCGAGATCAATCGACTGGTCCTCGAGATCGTGGTCCCACATCCCATCTGTTGCCCGAACGAGATCGATGCCGGGGTTGTCGAGATCGAGCGGTCCATCATCGAAATCGGAGAACTCGACGGTGTGCGATAGCTTCAGGCTGCGAAACGTCCAGTCCGACTCCAGCTCGATTCGGTACCAGGTTCGAGATGGCAACGCTCCGACGACGGCGATGATCAACCCGTCGACGGTGAAGCCGCTCGTCCACTCCTCCAGACAGAGATGCTCGTATCCCGGCCAGGCCAGCCCCTCCCAGATAACGTTTGTCCGGCGAATCCGCTCGATAGGCTCAGGCGACTTCAAGAACACTAGATGGCCGGCGTCTTCGCGTGCCAGTCGGTCTCGGACTGGTAGAGCTTCGCGATCTCCAGCAAGGTGTTCTCGCTGCCGGTGCGGCCGCTAATGCACAGCGACGTGGGCAGCCCGCGCTCGCCGAATCCGTTCATGACTGCGATGCCGGGCGTGCCGGTGATATTGACCGCCGAACCGAAGGTACGCCGTCGGCGGCTGGAGTCGAACGCGTTGAAGCTCTGGTCGATCGGCGGCGCGACGTTCGGCATCGTCGGCGTCAGGATGGCGTCATAACCGCTGAACAGGGTGTCGACGTCGTGGCAGATTTTCGCCCGCAAGCGCATCGCCCGCAGATAATCGACGGCCGGGATCGCCAGCGCCGTGTACGGATTGATCCGGTCCTCCGGCGCTGTCAGGTTGCGGAGCTTCCCGGACCGGATCGCGTCTTCGAAGATCGATGCCATCTCGGCCCGGATGACGAGTGCCGTGACTTCCGAGTATGGATGCTCCGGCAGCTCGACTTCCTCGACCGAGCCGTACTGGCTGAGGATCTCGACCGACGCCTGAAAGTTCTCGACGACCTCAGACTGGGCGCTGTGAATT
Source organism: Thermomicrobiales bacterium (assembly GCA_041390865.1). Classification (GTDB taxonomy): domain Bacteria; phylum Chloroflexota; class Chloroflexia; order Thermomicrobiales; family CFX8; genus JAUIIK01. The sequence goes on along the minus strand of JAWKPC010000010.1, from coordinate 63,548 downwards.
TCCGATGGGATCACCGCGAACCGATACGGTCGCGCCGGCAGGGCCGTGCCGGGGTAGTGATAGCTCTCGCGCATCGACGACGGATCGGCTGGATCGTTCCCGGCGATCGCATCCAGGACAAGCCCGCAGTCGTGGGCAGTCCGGGCTAGCGGGCCGATCTTGTCCATCGTCCAGGAGAGCGCCATCGCGCCGGAGCGGCTAACCCGCCCGAAGGTCGGACGAAGGCCGGCCGTGCCGCAGTTGTTGGCCGGTGAGTGGATCGATCCCGCTGTTTCCGAGCCGATCGCGAATGGCACGCAGCCCGAGGCGACCGCCGCGCCGGAGCCGCTTGACGAACCGCCGCTCCAGGCGTTCTGGTTCCAGGGCACCTTGCACGGACCGGTGAATGATGCGTTCGGCTGCTCGTAGCCAGCGCCTCCGGCAAGCTCGATCATCGCCAGCTTGGCGACCAGCACCGCTCCGGCGTCGCGAAGTTTCCGGACGACGGTCGCATCCTCGTCGAAGACCTGATCCTTGTACGGTTCCGCTCCCCAGGACGTCGGGTAGCCGACGGCAGCGAGGAGGTCCTTGGCGCCATAGGGAATGCCGTGCAGCGGGCCGCGGTCGATGCCCTCCTTCATCTCGCGCTCGGCGTTTTCCGCTTCGCGCATCGCCCGTTCTTCGGTGATCGTGACGACAGCGTTGAGCTCGCGGCCGACGGTATCCAGCCGCTCGATCGCTTCCCGGGCAAGCTGTGTCGGGGTCGTGTCGCCGGAACGGAGCATCCGTCCGAGTTCATCAATCGTCTTGTACTGTGAAGTCATCGCTAGCTCTCGTCCCGATATGCGCGGAAGACGGTAAATGGTTCGTCGCCGTTCTCCAGCGGGTACTTCCGCAGGGTCGCTCCCTGATTCAGCTTGTCATCGATGCCCTTGCGTATTCGTTCGATGTGCTCGTCTTCAATGTCGTGATCGATCGAGGCACGCACCTGGGCGACGAATGCGTCCACCAGTTTTTCGTCTGCCATCAGTCTGTTCCTTCCCGAACCGGATCCTCCGTGATGCCAGCGCAGTGTAGACCGAAACGCCCGGCCCGGAACCGGTCCTGCTATCCGTTCGCGATGATGTAGGCGTAGTCGCCAGCCTCGATGCGCGTCGTGACCCCGCGGAGCAGCACCATCAACGAGCGTTCGAATGGCGCCCTGATCTCCTCCAGCGGCTCGAATGTCTGGGCGTTGACGACGGTTCCGAGAAGCGTGCCCCCGTCGACCCTATCGCCGATCCGGTCGATGCCGATCTCGGGGACGAGTAGGCCGCCGTGGTGAGGCCGGATGACAGCAAGCTCGTCGACGATCTTTTTCGGACCAAAGTCGATGACCTCTCCGTCCAGCATTCCGACGTGGCAGAGGGCGTTGCGTAGTCCAGCGACGGTGCGCTCGATGTACGTCTGGTCGGCGATCAGGCCGCCGCCGAATTCCGTGACGACGCAGCGGATGCCTCGCAGTACGGCCTCGGCGCTCAGCGTTCCCTGATAGCCCGGACCCCGGTAGAGAATGGGCGTGTCGAACGTGCGAGACAGATTCTCGTCGTTATCGATGTAGGCATAATCGACCGTTGCGAGCGCTCCTCCGGCATGCAAGTCGAGCAGGACATCGAGATCTTCGAGGAATTCGTCAACGAATTTCCTGCCGAGCTGTTCGGTGAGCCAACCGTCGGCGTCTCCCGGGAAGACCCGGTTCAGGTTCTGCATGTCCTGCGGCGTGTGGCGGGTGTGGGATTGGAACGCGAGTGGATTCACAACCGGTGCGACGACGAGCTGTCCGGAGATATCGGCCGGTGAAATCTCCGCCAGCAGGCGGCGGACTGCTTCAACGGGTGTCACCTCGTCTCCATGTACCGACGCGCTGATCCCGACCGTGGGCCCGTCGCGATCACCGTCGATCTCGTGGATTGCGATGCGTAACGGCAGGCCGGTTGCAAGCGTTCCAACAGTTATCCAGCGTATGTTTCGGTTCTCAGTCATATGCGTCTCCTCGCGCCTGATAGTGGCAACACCTTAGAATACGCGACGAAGCCCAACGATAGGTTCTCCGGAGACCCGGAATCGGGAGCACGATTGTTCGAACGCGCCAGCAATTTCAGTCATCGCGCCTGCCTGCTGGCAGGCGTCGGCTGTGCCTTTGCATTGCTTGTCCTCGCTGGTTGCGTCGGCGGCGATGCAGGAAGCGACGCTGATCCTGACCGGCAACCACTTCCGACGGTGGTCGAATCAACCGCCTCTGTCTCGACCGCCACATTCGCGTCGGTCGATCCGTCCTCGACTCCATTCATCCGTCCGACATCGGTAATCAGCCCGACCGTGTACCCGGTGCCGGAACCGGTAAACCTGGTGGTCGATCGGGCGATCGATGACTATGGAGTAATCAGGGCTGCTGTCGAACTCTTCAGCTACGAACCTGCCACCTGGTCCTCAACGGCGCTCGGCTGTCCGGAGCGTGGGCGGTCCTATGCCCAGATTGTGACCAGCGGCTACGAAGTCGTGTTGAGCGTTCTCGGGGCGCAGGTTGTCTATCATGTCGACGATACCGGAGCGGCGATCGTTGAGTGTGAGGGGGCGCGATAGTGACGAATGAGCAGGATGGATCGATCAGGAACTCCGAAGCCTATTACCATGTCGTGCTCGAGCGCATTCCGCCGCGCGCCGAGCCGGCCTTCCACGATCCGGATATGCAGGAACGGGTCTGGGGCCAGCGATGGGGAGTTCTCAACGATGTCGGCAGGCTCGGAAGGTCGCGCTGCACCGCCCGGCCGCGAGATGGAACGAATCGATCCCGATAAATACGATGACACGATCGAGGCGTTGATCGACGATCGCGAGCAGTGGTACTGGCGCGACCTCAACCCGCCCGACATCCCGCTCATGCAGGCGCAGCATGACGGGCTGCGTTCCGCTCTCGAGTCCGAGGGCGTCGAGATCGTCGATATCGAGGGATCGGCCGGAGACGTGAAATCCGTCTTCACGCGTGACATGGCGATCGCCATCAACGGCGGTGCGATCATCTGCCGGATGGGGCCCGTCGGGGTTCCATACGGCACCGGGCGCCGGGGTGAAGAAGCCTACGTGACCCGGGTACTCGCCGGACTTGGGATACCGATCATTCGGACGATTGCCGGAACCGGGTTGCTGGAGGGCGGGTCGTTCTGCTTTCTCAATGGCTCGACGGCGGCCGTCGGCATGTCCTTCCGGCAAAACGAGGAGGGGGTCAGGCAGCTGGAAGAAGCGCTGGCCGTAACGGGAGTACGTTTGATCCGCGTGCCGCTGACCGGGCATGCCCTCCATCTCGATGGTGGCATCGTCATGGTCGACCACGACAGAGCTCTGATCAACGTCACCCGGCTTCCCTACTGGTTCCTGGATGAGCTCAAAGCGCTGGATATCGAACCGATCCACGTCTGGCCTGGCGAGGGCCATGCCGTGAATTCGCTGGCCGTCCGGCCGGGTCGAATCCTCATCTCCGAAGCTGCTCCCCGAACGGTCGAGCGTCTTCATGCCGCCGGGATCGAAACCGTCGAAGTGCCCTATAGCGAAGTGCGTAAAAACGGCGGCGGCATCCACTGCTCGACACTGCCGTTGCTGCGCGATGAGGATTAGCCTCATCCCTTGCCTGCGTCCGTATGGGCCGCAACGACGACGGGAGAGCGGAATTCCGCTCTCCCGTTTCACGTCATGAAACTGATGTAGCTAACGGTAGCGCCGATTTTCAGCCGGTGACGGCCGTGCTCTCGCTACTGGATGATTGATCGTCTGGTCCATGATCGGTCAGAAGGGTGATGCCGGTCTGCCGCTCGCTGGATGCCCCCTCTTCCTCGTTGCGGGCGATCAACAGCACGGCGACGACGATGCCGACCAGGAGGCCAAGCAGGAGCCCACCTGCCAGGGAGAGCATCGGTGATTCGCTGCTTCCGCTGTCTCGCGAGATTCGGCGCCGGACGTCGAGATCCGGCATTTCCGACCGGATGCTGTCGGGCAAATCCGACGCTGCCGGCATTCGTTTCCGGAGGTTTTTGACTTCTTTGGCAACGCGCTGTCTACGTGAGCGCCGTCTTCCGATGATTCGCATGTAGGTGGACCTTCCCGCTCATTGCTCGGATGTTATCTGCGCTTCTTCTTGTCGCCGGTGACGAACATTCGCGCCGTAGCTCGCCATCGGGCCGCCGTCGAGAGCGTCGAAATCACTGGTGATGCGATGCGTTCGCTGACGAACTCGACAGTGCCGCGTGCTCGTTTGACCGTCTCTGTCGTCTCGTGGGACGTATCCTTGACCGTTGCCAGAATTTCCTCGAGCATCGGCAGGGCACGGTTCTTGATCTGGAACGCGACCCAGACCATGACGAAGACCATGATGGAAAGCAAGAGCAAGATAATCAGCCAGAGCACACCCATCAGGACTATCGCCGTATCCCGCAGCCGTTCGAGTGCCGATGCATCCTCGTCACCGAGAATGAACAGACCCGCCGGTATCCCTACGACGACGAGCAACGCGACGACGACGATCAGAAAATATGTCAGCAGTTGCCCGAAACTACGGCCCTCGTCTGGTATTTCGCTGTAGTCGGTGGATTGATCCAATCCAACCCTCTCCCACCGGAGCGCCCCGTTTATTTGAAACTATTGTCGCATAACCGGACTCAAGAGTTCTGTCTGGCGGGCGGAGCAGACGCGCGCGGCGCCGAGAAGAACGAGGCCAGACTGGTTGACGCGAGCGCTCCGAGTGCCGAGATCAGCATGGGAACATCGCCGACTCTCATCCACTCGATGTTCCAGGTCACACCTAGCTAGAAAACCGCCGAAGAACCCGAGAAGCGCCATCCCAACGAAGAGCGGCCACTGCCAGATGCGCCGGCCCGCTACGACGTGGAAGATGCAGCCGAGAAAGATTGCCGAAACGACGCTGAGCACCAGCGCTGGAGACATATAGGGACTCCTCAGGATGGATTGAGTTCCAGATGGACGACCGTCTCACCGGAGTCGATCGTCCCTCCCCCGATAACCTCGTCACCGTTATAGAGAACGACCGCTTGGCCGGGAGCGACCGCTCGCGGACGCTCCGCGAACTTGATTCTCAGCTTCTCCGGGCCGATAGGCTCGATCACGGCATGGTACCGCTCGCCCTGGTAACGCACCCGGGCTTCCGCTTCGAACGGCCTGTCGGGCCAGACACCGGACGTCAGCGTCGCTCGTCTGGCGATCAGAGAGGTGAACTCCAGCTCATCCCGTGTGCCGACAACGAGCTGATTGTGTTCGGTGTCGAGGGCCAGCACATAGAGCGGCTCGTGATAGGCGACGCCGATACCGCGCCGCTGGCCGACAGTGAAGCCGATGAGCCCGTCGTGCTGGCCTACCACGCGGCCGTCGTGCATGACGATGTTGCCGGGACGGTCGAGTCCGGGACGCCTGGACAGGACGAATTCGGCGTAGGCCCCCTTCCCGACGAAGCATGTTTCCTGACTGTCGGGCTTGTTCGCAACGTCGAGGCCGTAGATCCCGGCGATCTCCCGCACTTCCGACTTCAGTAGGTTCCCGAGCGGGAACATCATGAACCCAAGCTGCTCCTGGTCCATGGCGTAGAGCACGTAGGACTGATCCTTGGATTCGTCAACCGCTTCCCGCAGATGGAACACCCCGTCAGCGCTCTGCTCGATGCGCGCGTAATGTCCGGTTGCCAGACGGCTGGCGCCGATTCTCCTTGCCCGGTCGATGAGCGCCTTGAACTTCACCTCGCGGTTGCATTCGAGGCAGGGATTCGGTGTGCGGCCGCGCGCGTATTCATCGACGAAATAGTCGATGACCGTCTCTTTGAACTCGCGCTCGAGATTGATCGGGTAGAACGGCACGCCGATGCGGTGAGCCGCCATCCGCGCATCTTCAAGGGCTTCAGGGGCGCAGCACGGGTTCGGATACTCTTCGCCCTCGGGAGGCGTGTAGAGGCGCATGTTGATTCCGACGACGCGATAGCCGCGCTCCCGCAGCAACAGGGCAGTGACCGCCGAGTCGACCCCGCCGCTCATGGCGACGACCGTCAGGCGCCCGTCGCCGTCTCGCGGACCAACGTCGTAGCGCTCGAAAAGTGCGCGGGACGTCTCGGGATCGAGCAACGGAATATCTGAGATTGCTGAGGGCGTCGGGGTTCCCTGTGTTGAAGTGGCTGTCATGATATCTCTGAGATCCGGGAGCAATACGAATACTGCGGATCGACGGTGTTCGACCGCCGCCGTTTCTCAATTGTACCCGCCGCTACTCGCTGCTCGACAGGCCGGCCGACGAGCGCGGCATACGCTCGGCGAAGCGGAACGGCACCGGCACCTCGTGGAGGTACTGAGGATCGTATTGCTTCCGGGCGATCGGTCCCTCGTTTGCGGACTCGAAGCCCTTGAGCATCTTGCGCAGGTCTTCGATTTGCCGGGGAGAAGGCTCGTCGATGAAGCTCGCCATGATCAGGACGTAGTCTCCGTGGGCGAAATAGAGCACCTGCCCCTCGGCCAGCGACGTCTTGCTGACGCGCGACCCGAAGACTTCCTCACTGAGGCTGTCGAACGCGCTGAGCATGCCCGCGACGATCGCGTCGTCCAGCTGGAACTGGCCGTAGGTGAAGATCGGCACGCCATCCGGCGTCACGATCGCTAGAGACTCGATAAGCGTCTCGGCCGGTCTTCGAAGGCGGCTGCCGTCGCTGGATTCGCGGCCGGCTTCGTCGGCGTTCTGGATGCGCGTTTCGAGGCTGGAAAGCTGGCCCCGCAGCTGGGCTGCCTGTTCGTCGAGTTCGGCATTGACCTGCTCGTAGCGACGCTGGCTGATCTCGCCGAGCGCCAGGAGCTGATCGTGGTACTCCCTCTGCAACTCGATGCGTTCCAGTTGGGACTCGATATCGGCAATGCGAAGACGGCGCGCCTGCTCGGTCCGAAGCATCCGGGATGACTTCTGCAATCGTTCGATCTGGCGCTCCCGGGCTCGCCGGGCGAGCGTCCGCTCATCTTCCGGGCTCATGCCGAGGTACGAACGCTTCAAGACCGGATCTGACCAGTCGGCTGATACGAACGCCTGGAAGTCCGCCGAGCGGCCGGTAATCGCCAGTAAGAGCCCGGCAATCGATGCTCCAAGTGTGAAGATGGCCGGCGTCAGAAGCCACGGTAACGCGCCCGTCGACCAGGTGTCGGAGAGCGGCGCTCCAATCGTAATCGCGCTCGCGACATCGATGATCGCGGGCTGTAGTTTGCCCTCGCCGGCTATTGGTTCGGCCGTCCACCACCATGCCGCGACTATGCCGGACATCCAGAGCGATCGGATGACGAAGATAGAGATCGCGATCTGCACGTGGCGCTGCATGAACCTGGTCGAGGGCCGAGTGGCGATGACGATAACCGAAAAGACGCTCAGATAGGAGAGGGCGGAGATGAGGCGATCGACAAGCGTCACCGACGGCATCGCGAGTGCCGCGGCGTCGACGTCGATTGCGCCGATCAACGGTCTTGGCTCGGCGACTTCATTTTCCGGATCGAGGACTGGAGAGATGCTCAAGGAATTGCCAAATCTGATTCAGACCGTTCCGTCAATCGCTCCCACGGCGAATCGAACGTAAGCTCGCCTCGTTCCAGTATATGGCCGTCAACCGGTATTGCTAGCGCCAAACTCCCACCCGAAAGTCCCAAAGCGCGTTGCAACGGAGTTTCGAGCAACAAGTCGATTCCGGGCGTAGGAATTCTGTACTGACCTCGGCCCCTGACCATTGACGCCGTATGTTAGCGGGCTAACACTTGAGAAGGGCACCGTACGTATTGAAAAGAACAGACCGTACATGGTTGCAGACAGACATTCGTACTCGACCGCTTCACACTGGAATCTGCTCGCCATTGCTGGCGTTCGACCGAAAGCAACGCCGGACGCCTGCCTCGTCCTGGATGGATTCACGAGCTGATGCGCGGTCTACTCGCAACCGTTTCGCTGATCGTCGCGATCGGTGGCCTTCTGGTGGTTATCGGCTACGGCGCGTCGACCGCCTACCTTGATTTCGGCGATGACGAAACCGATCTGTACAACACCCTGCTCATGGGAACGGTGGCTCCGGGCAACTGGACCGCTGAACGCGCGACCGGCGTTGACTATCAGGAGCAGTTCGTTACTCCATGTCTCCAGACCCCATTGCTCGAAGGGGTGAGCATCGGCGGGCGCGGCGCGGCAGTCTACGGCCCTGCCGGAGCGCCGGGAGGGGCCGTGCAGGTGCTCTTGCTTGAGACCTCTGCGTCCAACTCACGGGCGATCATGGACGATATCGTTCGCGATACGGAGAACAACTGTCAGCGTGGCGTCACGGTCGGAACGATCGAGCGTGCTTCCGTCGAGTCGATTAATCTCGCCCCGGCAGACCAGGCCCTGCTCGTTACCTCAACTCGTGTCGAAGCTGACGAGACGCTCGAGCAGACAACGCTCCTGTTTCATGATGGTGACTTGCTCGGCCGCCTGAGCTTCGAGTCAGGCGAAGCGGTACCGGTCGCGGCAGCCGATGCCGTCGCTCTGGCATCAGGGCTTGTCAGGCAGATCGCCAACCCGCCGACGGATGCCGAACTGGAAGCGGCGGGAGTACTCGACCAGCCGACCGCCGTCGAGAAGGCTGCAGGGCGGGTAAAGACCGAGACCGGCAACGTGCTCTCCGGCGACGGTCAATATCCGGTTGAGGCCGGCCTCGGGGGGCTGGGTCTGGCCGTCCTGCTCCTGTATGTCGTCGGAGCGCGGCTCAGCCGCACGCCGGAACCGGCCGTCTCTTCAACGCCACGCTTCGGGAAGACTCCGACCAATCCGACGCTGGATACGTACGCATCCGGGGACTGGCAGCCATATAAGTCGTACAGCTCGCCCCAGTCGGTGGCGATGCAGGATGACGACGCTGAACCTGCTGGAGAGTCTGAAATCGCCGAGGACACGGCAGATCTCGAGCCACCGCCTCCAATCCTCAATTTCCCGCAGAAGCCGATCGAGGAAAAGCTGAAGATCCTGAAAGAAGCTCGCCTGAAGGAACCTCGACGCGAACACCGAGCGGTACGCGACGCGGCTCCGGATGTGGACTGGACCGAGGAGATCTCGAAAGAGCGTCCGAGCCAGAAGTCCGGGCCGGCAGATCCCGCACCCAGCCAGGTGAGCCGTAAGGTTTTGCTGCAGAAACTCCGCTCCAACCAGTCAGACAGTTAGTCGAAATACTTCAAGCGAATTTCTTGATGTGATTGCATCGGGCAGCCTCAAGACGTTTATGGTGGAGATCCATAGCGTCGTACGGGCGGACCGGCAGATCGGACAGCACCAACCGTCAACGGCATAGACTGTCTTGCGTGTTGACCACCATCGACATGTCCTGGCGCGCGCTTCTGTTGTTCGTTAAGGGTCAGGGCTGGATACCGCCCCGTTCATCGTGCCGTCACTCACCACCTGGTGAATGTTCCAGGGTACGTACACGTCACCGCTTGATGAGGTGTAGGCTTGTAGCGTCGTTGAGGATTCACTTTTCGGTTGGCGAAACAGCAGATTGCGGCGACGAATTCGTAGGACAACCCGTTCACGCTATCCATTGCGGGCAAGCCGTCGCCTGAGGGCTGCGCGCCGGACAACGCTGCAGATCGCACGCGAACATCGCGAGCGAAGGCGCGGGATCACCCTGTTCCGCGTACTCGGTCTATCGCTGATGTTTTCGGTCGCTCTGGCGTTCCTGTCGTTCGTCGCTGCGCTGGCCGGTGGACTCGGAATCTGGGTCTATTTCAGTGCTGATCTTCCGGATCTGAACTCCGTCGAGGCCAGGCAGTTCGAAACGACCCGTATTTACGACCGCAACTGGAATCTGCTCTACGAGGTCAACGACCCGCTGACCGGTTCCGGACCTACAGCTCGCTTGACGACATCACCGCCGACGGTTCGAACATGGCACTCGTGGACGCGACCGTCGCCGCCGAAGACCGGACCTTCTGGTCGAACTATGGCGTCGATCCGATCGCAATCGTTCGCGGCGTCTACATCACGCTGACCGGCGATGGACGTTCAGGCGGTTCGACGATCACTCAACAGCTCGTACGCCAGCTATATCCGGACACGATCGGCTACGAGCGTTCGCTGGACCGCAAGCTCCGCGAGGCGACGGTCGCGACCCAGTTCACCCAGGCGTACAGCAAGGAAGAGATCCTCGAACTGTACTTCAACACGATCTACTACGGAAATCGAGCCTACGGCATCGATGCCGCGGCGCGAGCCTATTTCGACAAGCAACCTGCTGACCTGACCCTGGCCGAGGCAGCCCTGCTCGCCGGACTGCCGCAAGCGCCGAGCGCTTACGATCCGACGGTCAACCTCGGGGCTGCGAAGGCGAGGCAACGCTACGTCCTCGATCAGATGGTCGAAGCCGGTTCGATCGAGCGGGACGAGGCCGAAGCGGCCTGGCAGGAAGTGCTGGTTATCTATCCCCGGCAGAACACGGAGATTCTGGCCCCGCACTGGGTCAATTACGTCATCGGCGACCTCGAGGATCGGCTTGGCGCGGAGCTCGTCTATCGCGGCGGGCTCTCGGTTCGGACGACGCTCGACCTCCAGCTCCAGCAGGAGGCCGAAGAGGCCCTGGCTGACCACCTCGAAGAGATCGAAACCTACGACGCGAATAATGGATCGATCGTCGCCATGTTGCCGGGCTCGAGCGAGATCGTCGCCATGGTCGGGTCGCGGGATTACAACGACGATGCGATTGCCGGTCAGTTCAACGTCGCGACCTCCGAGCGCCAGCCGGCTCGGCGTTCATGCCGGTCGTCTACGCCTCCGCATTCGAGCAGGGCTGGAGCCCCGCCCAGGTCATTCTCGACTACCCAGTCCAGTATTCGACCCCGGCGCGCCATCCCCGGTGTTCATCCCGCAGAACACGACCCATCTCCACTACGGCGCCGTTTCGGCGCACGACGCCCTGGCGAGGTCGCTCAACGTCCCGGCCGTTAAGACGCGCGAATTCGCCGGCATCGGGCCGACGATCGACCTGGCACACCAGCTCGGCGTCCGGACTGGTCTCTGGCGCGGTCTCGATTTCTATGGACTGGCACTGGCCCTCGGTGCCGGCGAAGTCTCTCCGCTGGAGCTAACTAGCGCCTATTCGACCTTTGCGAACGGCGGTCGATACATCGCGCCAAACCCGATTCTTGAGATCCAGAACAGCGCCGGCGACACGATCTACAGTCTCGAAGCCGATCTTAAAGAGGACAGCGGTCAACAGGTCATTCGGGATGAGACGGCCTACCTGATCACCGATATCCTGAGCGATTCCGAGGCGCGCCGGCCGGCTTTCGGGCACGAGAGCATCCTCGACTTCCCCGAATTGGACGGCATGCCGGTAGCGGTCAAGACCGGGACATCCTTTGACTGGTATGACAACTGGACCGTTGGATACTCGCCCGATCTCGTGGTCGGCGTCTGGGTCGGCAACGCGTCGAACGTGCCGATGCGGCAGCTCGATGGCGTCGTCGGAGCAGCGCCGATCTTCCACGATCTGATGGTCACCTCCCATAATGGCGACTACGACGAGACACTCGCCGGGGCTCGGGGCGACCAGCGAGTAAGTGCCTTCACCGTTCCCGATGGCTTGATTCCGCTCGACGTCTGCACGGCGACCGGCGGGCTCGCTCGCCCATCCGACGTTTCCGAGACGATGCTGGTCGATCGGAATGCCCGGCCGGCGGTTCGCTGCGATCAGCTGACGTCTTCGGAATGGTCGGACCTTCAGGAAGTGCTCCAGATCCTCTGGGACGACCAGTCGTCGTTAACCAGCGAAGCACGGGAATCGATCCTCGCCTATGCCAGCGCGGTCGAAGGTGGCATCGGCGTTCCGGATGACGCCCGTCAGGCGACGCCAACGCCGACAGGGACGCCCGAACCCTCACCGACACCGACTACCCGCCCGGCACCGACGGCGCGGCCGACCTCGACGCCTATTCCACCGCCGACGGCAACGCCGGCGCCGACCGCGACGCCGGCTGTGACGGCGACATCTCCGGGCGGCAACAATGTTCCGCCATCCAGCGGCTCGGTCCGGGTCCCGAACGTTAACAGCATGACGCTGTCGCAAGCCCGGGCAGCGCTGGCCGAACGAGGGCTCGTCGTCGGCGATGTGGTCTACCTGACTCAGGCCGACCTGCCGCCCGGACTGGACATAACGATCGTCAATGTCGGCGAGGTCTATTTCCAGACGCCCGCTCCTGGCCAGGTTGTCCCATCGGGATCGAGCGTGTCTCTGGCCATCCGCGACAGCTAGCCGGTTGGCGGCCACGCCCCTCCACGGCATACACTTGCCGGGATATGAGTACAAAGACACCGGAAACGCGACCGGAAACAATCCAACTGACACTCGATGACATGGCGTTCGAAGGCGCGGCACTCGGCCGCTTCGACGGTCAGGTCATCTTTGCGGACTATGGCATCCCCGAGGAGGAAGTTATCGTTCGGATCGAATCGACGAACCGCCACTTCCTGGAAGGGCAGGTCGTCGATGTTCTGACGCCGTCGCCGTCGAGAGTCGAGCCACCATGCCCGTATTTCGGGCGCTGCGGCGGTTGTCAATGGCAGCACATCGAATACGGCGAGCAATTGCGGCTCAAGCGGCACGTCATGCACGACCAGCTGCGCCGGATCGGGAAGATCGAGGACCCGCCGGTTTCCGAAACGGTTGGATCGCCCAACCCATACGGCTACCGGAACAACGCCCGCTTCTCGACCGACGATGAAGGCAGCCTCGGGTTCATTACGCGCGGCCCGTCAGGTCGCGAGTTCCTCCGGATCAACGAGTGCATGATCATGAATCCGAAGATCAATAACCTGCTCGCCAAACTCCAGGGGCACGGCAAGGATCTTCACCAGGTTGTTATTCGCATTGGCGAGCAGACCGGCGACATCTTCGTCCAGCCGGACGTCAGCGAGCGCACGACCGAGATCGAATCCGGCCAGCCCGGCTATGGGGAAGAGTTGCTCGGCGCGCGCTTCACGGTCTCAGCGCCTTCGTTCTTCCAGACGAACACGAAGCAGGCAGAAGCGCTGGTGCGACTCGTGACCGAGCGGCTTCAGCTTGATGGTTCGGAGACGGTTGTCGACGCTTACGCCGGGGTCGGGACGTTCGCCAAGCTGCTCGCGCCGCATGCTGCGCGGGTCATCGCCATCGAGGAGTCGAAGTCGGCCGTCATCGACGCTGAAGAGAACGTCCAGGGAATCGAGAACATCGAGTACCACCAGGGCAAGGTCGAGCACGTCCTCGGAACGCTGGAGATCGCACCGGATGCAATCATTCTCGATCCACCACGCTCCGGCTGCCACAAGCGAACGCTGCGGGCGGTCCTGAAGTTCCGGCCTCGGAAGCTGATCTATGTCTCCTGCAATCCATCGACGCTGGCACGCGATCTCCGCAAGCTGATCGACGGCGGCTACGAGCTGAAAGACGTGACCCCGGTGGATATGTTCCCGCAGACCTACCACATCGAGTCCGTAACAACGCTCGAGCTTGCGAGCGAGTAGTGCCCGAAATCATCCTCGCATCCGGATCACCCAGGCGGCGGGCATTTCTCGATCTGCTCGGGTTGGATCATGCAGTCGAGCCGGCCGGGATCGACGAGCCCACGCCGAGCGTCGTCGAGAGTCCCGAAGCCTTCGCCCGGGCACTGGCGCGGGCGAAGGCAAGCGTCGTCGCCAGCCGGAATCCCGGCAAGCCGGTGCTGGCGGCCGACACGGTCGTCTCGATGGACAACCAGCTGCTCGGCAAACCGTCCGGCCCGCAGGATGCGGTGACGATGCTCCAGCAGCTTCGCGGCAGAACCCACGATGTGACGACCGGGATCGCCGTCGTCGACCGCGAGGGTCGGTTGAGGGTCGGGGCGGCAACGACGAAGGTCACGATGCGTCCCTATGGCGACGATGAGATCGCGGCGTCGATCCAGGCAGGCACACCGTTCGACAAAGCGGGAGGCTACGCCATCCAGGACGACAGCTTCCTGTCGGTCGCTCATTTCGACGGCTGCTACTGCAACGTCGTCGGTCTGCCTCTCGCGCTAGCGATCGATCTGCTGGAGGAAATCGGCGTCGATCCGCCGGTAAGGGAGCCGTTCAGGCTGCTGCCCTATTGCCTCTCCTGCCCGCTGTTCGGAAACGGCTGAGTGCTATAGTTTTGACTGGCGCCGGGTTGCCGAATCCGGCGATACAGGGATGGGAACCGAGGTAGCCATGCTCGAAGGTTATGCAATCGTCGGTGTCGGGCTACTCATGGCGGTGGCCATGGGTGGATCGCTTCTCCTTCTCGGTACGCTGATCCGGCCAAACAAGCCGAATCCGAAAAAGCAGGCCCCCTACGAATCCGGTATCCCGCAGATCGAGCCGCCTCGCAATCGCTACACACCTCGATACTATGTCGTGGCGCTGCTGTTCGTCGTCTTTGATATCGAAGCGATCTTCCTGTTTCCCTGGGCGGTCGCGTTCGATGCTCTCGGTCTCTATGGATACATTCAGGCTGTCGTCTTCATCGCACTACTCCTTGGCGGGCTTGCCTACGAATGGAAGAAGGGAGCCCTCGAATGGGTGTAGCTGAGAACCGGTTCGAAGAGAATGTGCTGACAACGTCGGTCGACTGGGTCTTCAACTGGGCCCGTCGCTCCAGCCTCTGGTGGTTGCAGTTCGGACTGGCCTGCTGCGCGATCGAGATGATCGCGGCTATGCAGCCGCGCTTTGATATGGGCGAGCGCTTCGGGATGCTTTTCCGCGCCTCACCCCGGCAGGCGGACCTGATGATCGTTGCCGGAACGGTGACGAAGAAGATGGCTCCGGTCGTTCGGACGCTCTACGACCAGATGTCCGAGCCGAAGTGGGTCATCTCGATGGGTTCCTGCGCCAACATCGGCGGCCCGTTCGACACATACGCCGTCGTTCAGGGTGTTGACCAGGTGATCCCGGTCGACGTCTACGTGCCTGGATGCCCGCCGGTGCCGGAAGCGCTCTACTACGGCGTTCTGGAGCTCCAGAATAAGGTCATCAAGTACGACCGTGTGCTTCGCAAGGAAGGCCGCGATGCGGCTGACGCCCAGCGGGACGAAGATCGCATCGCCACCGGCGAGGCGATGGGCCGTCCGGTCGCGGCAGCCTCGCGTTAGTCTCGCTCCAACTCCATTGATCCGCTCGAACCGTAGGAAACGAGGTTGACTTGGCCGACCAGGACGAACTCCAGCCGACAGCCAGCCCGGACGATGTCGTCACCGCCAACGAAGATAATCCCTGGATGACGGAGATCGCTGCCGCCCAGCTCACCGAGCCGGCACACGACAAGACCGGCATCGCGAAAGTCCACCCGTCGCTGGTGCTGACCGGCTTCTGGGGGCCGCTTCAGGAAGATCATCCCGCCTACGTCGCTCTCACGACCGCATTCGGCGACAAAGTCGAAGATATCGCATTCTTTCGCGATGAAGTGACGATTCGGGTTCATCCTTCGATCTGGGTCGACGCCCACACATTGCTGCGAGACGACAAAGACCTCGCCTACCGGATGCTCAGCGACCTCACTGCCGTCGACATGTTGAAGCTGCGCTCGTTTCCCCGGTTCGACATCGTCAGCACCCTCTACTCGATCAAGAACCGCTGGCGGCTCCGGATGAAGGCCGGGATCGAAGACAGTGAGCTGATCGAGACATTGACCAGCGTCTACGCGGCGGCCGGCTGGCTCGAACGCGAGGCGTACGACATGTTCGGCATCACCTTTGATGGCCATCCCGATCTGCGCCGGATGTTGCTGGCCGACGATTGGGAAGAGGGTCATCCGCTACGCAAGGATTATCCGATCCGCGGTTACTCACAATACGTCGAGCCTGGCTTCGAGCAGGGAGCGGCGCCGCGGGTCAGAGACAACCGGAGGCTCTAACGATGGCGACGACCGAGCAGGAGACGACTGGATTCGGCACCTGGGACGTTTCCGAGGAGCGTGATCTCGGCGGCGGCCAGCGCGAGATGGTCCTCAATATGGGGCCGCAGCATCCATCGACCCACGGGGTTATGCGGCTGCTGCTGACGCTCGATGGCGAGACGATCATCCATGCCGACCCGATCATCGGTTACCTTCATCGCGGTATCGAGAAGATCGGCGAGAACAAGCGCTACAGCCAGTTCACTCCCTGGACCGACCGGACCGACTACACGGCTGCGCCGCTGAATAATCTCGGTTACATCCTCGCCGTCGAAAAGCTCTGCGGGATCATCGCCCCGGAGCGGGCGCAGTACATCCGGGTGATCATGGCCGAGCTGAGCCGAATCGCCGCTCACATGGTCTGGCTCGGAACCCACGCGCTCGATATCGGCGCACTCTCGATGGCACTCTTCACGTTCATCGAGCGCGAGAAGATCCTCGACATTTTCGAGGAGTTCTGCGGGGCTCGGCTGACGACCAACATGATGGAGATCGGCGGGTTCTCGCGCGATCTGAAGCCGTCGACGGTCGAAAAGATCGAGCAGCTGCTGAAGGAGTTCCCCGGCGCCCAGCAGGATTGGGAAGATCTGCTGTCGGAGAATCCGATCTGGCTGGCCCGAACGAGAGGTGTCGGCGTGATCGAGCCCGAGGCCGCCATCGACTACGGTTTGACCGGCGCCTGCTTGCGCGGCAGCGGGATCAACTACGACATTCGTAAGGCCCAGCCGTACCTGATCTACGATCGCCTCGATTTCGAGGTGCCGATCGGGACGAACGGCGACGTCTACGACCGCTATCTCGTCCGGATGGAGGAGCTGCGGCAGACGTTGCGGATCATCCGCCAATGCCTGGACCAGATGCCCGCCGACGGGCCGATCATGTCGAATGACTCGAACTACGTCATTCCGCCTCACGACAACGTGCTCCGCACGGCTGAGGACATGCAGCGCCACTTCGTCTGGGTCATCAAGGGCTTCAGCCCGCCGAAGGGCGAGGTCTACAGCGCGATCGAGCACTCGAAGGGCGAACTCGGGCACTACATCGTCTCCGACGGGACAGCCATGCCGTACAGGTTGCGCATCCGCACGCCCGACTTCGTCAACCTTCAAGTGCTGCCCTACATGGCCGAAGGCGCGATGCTCGCCGACTCCGTCGCCCTGATCGGCACGATCGACATTGTGCTGGGGTCGGTGGATCGCTAGAGGCCAGCCGGCAGATCGGAGCAAACGAAGACAGGTGTCTGGGACTCACTGACGGCATCGCTATCGAACCCGAGGTTCAAGGTAGCAAGCCGCGTATTCGCGGGATCCGCATTTTAGTGTTGGAGGATCGCGAATACTTGGCCGGTGGTATGGCCGAGCGCGAGACACCGAGCCCATAACCGGTGATGACGTTCACCATCGGACGCTCTGCCATTCGTCATTGTGAGGCCGTCCTCGCGCCGTTTCGGAACACCGACAAGACAAACCATTCGCGATCGCTCCAGGGGACGATGACTTTCGCCAGATGGCCTGCATCAGTGGTCTGTCACTGGAGGTCTCTTGCCTGCGCGTAGGTGAATGCAAACATCCATACGATCGGGCATTGCTACCGGTCCGGCCGAATTGAAACCTCTGGTTTATAGGCCGCTGGTTCTTTCGTACTCTGATTCGCCTCCACGCCTGCGACGGTCCGTCCGACTCCGCTGGAACTGCCGAGCCTGGTTTCAAGCTGTAGACATCCAGGACGTCATGCTCTCAGGAGAGAGCCACACCTGGGTTCAGTGGCTGCAAACGGTCGTTGCGTAGCGCAGAATCTCTTCCAGCGTATAGCGGTTCGCTTCCATTGGCGTTTTGAATGCGCGGCAGAAATCGATTCACGAGGCTCGACGCGCTGGGACAGCAAGGGATATCTTGGAACTGCTCAACCATCGGTGGCGGATCGCGGACTTCCTGGGACGTTGAATTCAGGGCGCTCGATCTTGCGAATTCCAGGCGATCCGTCGCATGTCGAAGTAGTCGCCGTGCCTCGCCATCTGGGTTCTTGAAACCAGGGTTCCGGTTGTGTTCGCGGGGATCGTAGCCGTCGCATCCCGGCTAGGATAGGCCCGAACGACGAGGCGAGAAGGGGAAATCACGATGCGTCTCTGGCAGGTCGATGCGTTTGCGAGCGAGGCGTTCACGGGAAATCCGGCGGCGGTGTGCCATTTGGAACAACCTGCCGATGCGACCTGGATGCAGTCGGTGGCAATGGAGATGAATCTGTCCGAGACGGCGTTCTTCTGGCCACTCGGACATGGCGGCTTTGGTCTGCGCTGGTTCACCCCGGCCAGTGAAGTGCCGCTCTGCGGCCACGCGACGCTGGCGACGGCTCACGTCCTCTGGAACGAGCTTGAAGTCGACAGGGGAGCACCATTGCGGTTCCAGACGCTCAGCGGCGAGCTTGTGGCAACTGCGAGCAACGCCGGAATCGAGCTCGACTTTCCCGCCGTTCGGCTCGAACTCCTGAGAGGCGCCGACGTTCCGGCGCGGTTGTCGGCCGCTGTCCAGGTGGATCTGGCGGAGGCGTACGCCGAGCCCCGGCGTTACGTCGTCGAGCTGCCGGCGGAGCACATGGTGCGCGAGTTTCACCCCGAGCTGGGCATCCTCCAGAAACTCGATCGCGGGCTGGTAATCACCGCGCGGTCGGACGGCAAGCCGTACGACTTCGTCTCGCGCTATTTCGCCGTGCCGTATGGCGTTCCGGAAGATCCGGTGACCGGTTCGGCGCATTGCAGCCTGGCGCCGTACTGGCAGGAGCGGCTGGGCAAGAGCGAGTTCCGGGCCTATCAGGCATCTCCGCGCGGAGGCGAGCTGGGTGTCAGGATCGCCGGCGAACGCGTCTACTTGACCGGACGGGCCGTAACGGTACTTCGCGGTGAGCTTGCCGTTTGATACGGGCTGAGAAAGGCGCGAAGGTGCTCGCGCGTTCCACGGTTCCTGCGCTTCTTGTTAGCGTGGAGTGCGAATCTCGGGAATCAGGAAGTCGAGCGTGATGAAGTTCCGTCGCTCGTCCAGCTATGGCCGGTCAATTGGCCGAAGGTCGGTTGCCCTGTCACCGATTTGATCTGGTACGGTACACTGACCGACGTTGCAGGCGGCCAGTTCGGGGAAGCTGGCCGTAACGCGGAGCAGCAGAGGGGAACTGACTTCGACGATGGTCGATCAGCCATTCTGGATCACCGTCATCGCCGCATTCATCGTGCTCAACGTCATGCTCATCGGCATGGCCTACATGACCTGGTTCGAGCGGCGCATGCTGGCACAGATGCAGGACCGCGTCGGTCCGAACCGTACCGGACCGTTCGGTTTGCTTCAGCCGATTGCCGACGGGGTCAAACTACTTGCCAAAGAAGACATTATCCCGGAACACGCGGACCGGCGAATCTTCCTGATCGCCCCGCTGATCACCTTCGTCACTGCGCCGCTGATCGCGCTCTTTATCCCGTTTGGCGATCCGATCACGATCGCCGGGCAGGAGATCAGCCTGGCGGTCAGCGACATCAGCGTCGCCGCGCTGTTCGTTATCGGCATCAGTTCGGTCGGCACCTACGGGATCATTCTCGGGGGCTATGCCTCGGCCAACCGCTACTCGCTGCTCGGGGCGCTGCGCTCGGCCGCCCAGGTCATCTCGTATGAAATTGTTCTCGGGCTTTCCCTCGTCGGCGTCTTCATGCTGGCGGGCTCGCTCTCTCTGGTGGATATCGTCAACGAGCAGCGCAACACGCTCGACTTTTTCGGCGTTGCGATTCCGAACTGGTTCATCTTCTCTCAGCCGCTGGCATTCGTCCTCTTCATGATCGCGGGCGTTGCCGAGACCAACCGGCCACCCTTCGACCTGCCTGAGGCCGAGACCGAGCTCACCGGCGGGTTCCACACCGAGTATTCCGGTTTCCGCTGGTCCTTCTACTTCCTGGGTGAGTTCATCGCCGTCATCGTCATCTCGCTGCTCGCCGCGACGCTTTTCCTGGGCGGAATCGACGGCCCGTTTGCCGACGGCGTCTGGTGGCTGTTGCCGAAGACGTTTATTTTCCTCTTCTTCTTCGTCTGGCTGCGGGCGACATTACCGAGGTTCCGCTACGATCAGTTGATGGGTTTAGCCTGGAAGGTGCTCTTGCCGCTGGTGCTGTTCAACGTGATGTTGACCGGCCTGATCATCTTGATTCGGGATGGTGAGATTTTCTAAGCGTGTCTACCGAAGTCCTCGTATTCGATATTCTGGCGATCATCGCGGTCATCGCTGCGCTCGGCGTCGTATTGGCCCGGAATCCGGTCCATAGCGCCGTCTCGCTCATCATCACATTCATCAACCTCGCGGCGATCTTCGTTATGCTTCACGCCGAATTCCTGGCGGCTGTCCAGCTGCTCGTCTACACCGGCGCGGTGACTGTCCTGATCGTCTTCGTCATCTTTCTCGTCCGCGTCGACGACCTGCCGGAGTTCTACGGCGGGAACCCCGTCCAGCGCATATTCGCGCTGCTCATCGGCCTGGCGCTGCTGGGCGAGGTAGCGGCAGCCATCTTGACCCGCTCGGCGATCGGCGCCAGCGATATCTGGACGGCTGATGCTATTGCGGACGCCGGCGGCAACGTCCAGGTGCTTGGTCAGATTCTCTATACCGATTACGTTCTCGCGATCCAGATCACGGCAGTCGTCCTCCTTGTCGGGACGATTGCGGCCCTCGTACTGGCCCGTCCTGAATCCTCGACGCTCCCTGGTCGGGTAAAGCGGACCGGCTTGATCTCGCTCGCTCACCCGCGCGGCGCTGATCGCGGCATCGCCCCGGCGCTGCCGGCCGGACTCGAAGCGACACGGCGTGGCGAGACGCCCGGCGTTCGATTCGATGACCGGGGCGTCGTGCTCGTTGACAATGCCGAGGACTTCACGGAGACGACCGCCTGGGGCGGCGACGTGCTTGAGGGAGAGGACTAGGTGGAAGAACTTACGGCAACGCACTTTCTTCTACTGAGTGCCGCGCTCTTCATCATCGGGATGATGGGCGTCCTGACCCGCCGCAACGTCATCGTTATTTTCATGTCGGTCGAGCTTATGATCAACGCCGTCAACGTCGCGCTAATCGGGTTTGCCTGGGAACAGAACAGTATGGTCGGCCAGTCCTTCGCTCTCTTCGTCATCGCCGTAGCTGCCGCCGAATCGATCGTCGGGCTGGGCATCATCATGGCGCTCCAGCGGCGCATCGATACGATCGACGTCGCCGATGTCCGGCAGTTGCGGGAGTGATGATGCGATTGCAGACAATATCCAGTCATCCTGGCGGTTGTTGCGCTGATGCCAGTTCCCGAGCAGCGTTGACGTTCACGATCGAAGGGCCGGTGCAGTGAGCGACCTTCTGTTTCTCATCCCGCTGCTCCCGCTCCTGGCCGCGATCGTCAACTATGTTTTCGGACGGTCGATGTCCGAGGCAATCACGTCGCGGATCGCGACCGTTGCGGTCGGTGGATCGTTCGCATTGAGCCTCGCCGCATTCGGCGATCAACTCGATTCAGACGAACCGATTCGCCAGCATCTCTACGATTGGATTCCAGCAGGGCTCTTTCACGTCCCGCTGAATCTTCATGTCGATCACCTGACGGCGATCATGCTGCTGGTCGTCACGTCGGTCTCGTTGCTGGTCCACATCTACTCGGCCGGCTACATGCACGGCGACCCGGGCTTCTACCGGTTCTTCTCGTTCCTGCCGTTGTTCGTCTTCTCGATGCTGATGCTCGTTCTGGCGGACAACTTCCTGGTGCTGTTCTTCGGCTGGGAAGCGGTCGGCCTCTGTTCCTATCTGCTGATCGGCTTCTATTTCAAGCGCCACTCAGCCAACCAGGCGGCGAAGAAAGCCTTCATCGTCAACCGTATCGGTGACTTCGGTTTCGCGACCGGGATCATGCTGATTTTCTGGAAGTTCGACACGGTCATCTTCGAGCAGGTCTTCTCCCGGCTGGACATGGCCAGCGGCGCTACGCTGACGTTGATCGTCCTGCTGCTCTTCACCGGCGCGGCCGGCAAGTCCGCCCAGCTGCCGCTGTTCGTCTGGCTGCCGGACGCGATGGAAGGCCCGACACCCGTCTCGGCGCTGATTCACGCCGCGACGATGGTCACGGCCGGCATCTACATGATGGCGCGGATGTACCCGATTGTCTCTTCGAGCTCGGACGCGATGTTCGTCATCGCGCTCATCGGTGCGATCACGGCCTTTATCGCCGGTTCGATCGCCTTGACTCAATTTGACATCAAGCGGGTGATCGCCTACTCGACCGTTTCCCATCTCGGCTTCATGGCCTTCGCCATCGGTGTCGGCGCATGGGTCGCCGCGATCTTCCATCTGTTTACCCATGCCTTCTTCAAGGGGTTGCTCTTCCTCGGCTCCGGCTCGGTCATCCACGGGATGCACGAGGAGCAGGACATGCGGAACATGGGCGGGCTCCGGAAATACATGCCGACGACCCATTGGACCTTTGCCATCGCTGCCGCCTCGAATGCCGGGATCTTCATTTTTGCGGGATTCTGGAGTAAGGATGAGGTACTGGTCGGCGGCTGGCTCGATGAGCGCTATTTCCTGACCATCATCATGTTCGGCGCCGCGTTCTTCTCGTCGCTCTACATCTTCCGGGCGTTGTTCCTGACCTTCTGGGGCGAGGAGCGGTTCGACTCGGACCACGTCCACCCGCACGAATCACCGTCGATCATGACGATCCCGTTGATTCTCCTGGCCATCCCGGCGCTGATCGCTGGTTTCGTTGGTTTCCCGCCGGAAGATGGCTGGATACACGACTTCCTGGAGCCGAACTTCACCGTCGAGGAGCATTCGGATGAGGCCGCGTCTGCCGTTGCCCTCTTTCAGGAAGCGGAAGAGGAGCACGAAGAGCATCATGTCTCCGGCTTGATGACCGGGACATTCATCACGATTTCGACGATCCTCTCCTTCGGCGGCGCGTTGATCGCCTATCTCGCCTACGTCCGGAAGCACCCGGCACTCGATCCGGCCAACTGGTCGAACCGGTCCGGTCCGATCTACGACCTGCTCTACAACAAGTACTACCTGGATGAGATCTACGAGCGGCTGATCATCCACCCGCTCTACTGGATCTCCGAGAACATTCTCTGGAAGGTCGTCGATATCGAGATCATTGACGGAACGGTCAACGGCGTTGCCGGCGTCGTCAACTACTCGTCGAGCCAGCTCCGGAGGGTCCAGACCGGCTTCGTCGCCAACTACGCGCTCGCCATCGCCATCGGCGCGGTTATCGTTATCGGGCTCGCTCTGGCGTTCCAGAGCGATCTGCTGGGTTAGGGAAGGAGCGCGACGTGGATACCCTTCCAATTCTCAGCATGATTACGTATTCGCCGCTGGCCGGTGCGCTGATTCTGTTCTTCGTACCGTCGATCGCGCCGGAGATGGCCCGCCGCGTCGCAATCGCCGCCGGGCTCGTTTCCTTCATTCTTTCTCTGGCGATGTTGATGGCGTTCGACGTCAACGATCCGACGATGCAGTTCACCGAGCACATCGGCTGGCTGCCGGGCGTCGGGGTCAATTACGACTTCGGGGTGGACGGTATCTCGGCCGTTCTGGTCGTGCTCACGACGTTGCTGGGCCTGATCGGTATCATCGCTTCGACGTCGATTACTCGCCGCCGCCGCGAATACTACATCTCGCTCCTGCTGTTGCAGACGGGCATGATCGGGGTCTTCTTCGCGCTCGATCTCTTCCTGTTCTATATCTTCTGGGAGCTGATGCTCGTCCCGATGGCATTGCTGATTGGTGTCTGGGGCAGCGCGAACCGCGTCTACGCCGCCGTGAAATTCTTCCTCTACACGCTGGCCGGATCGCTGCTGATGCTCGTCGGTATCGTCGCCGTCTACTGGGAGAACATCAATCTCGGCAACGACCCGACGCTGAACATCCTCGATCTCGCCTCGGTTCAGTACAGCGACTCGCTCCAATTCTGGGTCTTCCTGGCGTTCTTCATCGCCTTCGCGATCAAGGTCCCGATGTGGCCGTTCCACACCTGGCTGCCGGATGCCCACGTCGAAGCGCCAACCATTGGCTCTGTCTTGCTTGCCGGAGTCCTCCTGAAGATGGGCGGGTACGGACTGATCCGGTTCAACCTGTCGCTGACGCCGGATGCCGCTCAAGATCTCGCACCCTACATCATGGCCCTATCTTTAGTCGGGATCATCTACGGCGCGCTCGTCGCGCTCGTCCAACCGGACATGAAGAAGCTTGTGGCCTATTCGTCCGTCAGCCACATGGGTTTTGTGACACTCGGCATCTTCGCCTTCAACATGCAGGGTATGTACGGCGCGATGATCGTCATGCTGTCGCACGGATTCGTGACCGGCGGTCTCTTCCTCTGCGTCGGTGTCGTCTACGAACGAGCCCACACGCGATTGATCAGCGCGTTTGGCGGGATCGTCTCCCGGATGCCGATCTACTCGGCGTTGTTCGGCGTCTTCATGCTGGCGTCGCTCGGCCTGCCTGGATTGTCAGGTTTCGTCGGCGAGTTCCTGGCATTGGTCGGCGCGTTCAATGCTTACCGCTGGGCTGGCGTCATCGGCATGGTCGTCGTCATTCTGGCAGCCTGGTACATGATGTGGATGTTCCAGCGCGTCGTCCTCGGCCGTGCTGCGGGCGAGCCGGCGGATCCACATGACAACGCCTTGCCTGCCGTCACCGGAGCGTCCGGTGCCGCGGGCGCCCATCACGACGAGTGGCCGGTCGACGAGCACGGTGTTCCGCAGTGGCCGGATGTCACACGTATCGAGCTGCTGACCCTGCTGCCACTTGTTCTGCTTACGATTATCGTCGGCGTCTGGCCCGGGCCGTTCATGGACATCTTGCGGACGACGCTCGAGGGAATCCTCGTGCAATTTGGAAGCCAGGGAGTGTAGGGACGCCGAATGCTGCCAGGACTTGAGAAGGTCAATCCGGATCTGACCCTGATGGCGCCGCACCTGATCGTGCTCGGCGTTGCGCTGCTCCTGCTGGTTCTCGACGTTGCCATACCGCGGTGGCGGGGCGCGCCGATGGCCTATCTGACGATCGTCGGATATGGTGCGGCTCTCGTCGCGTCGCTGGCACTGATCGACACGAACGAGTCCACCTTCAACGGCATGTTCCGGGCCGACGACTTCAGCATCTTCGTCAATATCATCGTCCTCGTCGCCGGTATTTTGTCTATCCTGATCTCGATCAACTACATGACGTCCAGGGCGGAGCCGGGCTCGATGCCGGTGCCGGAATACTATGCCCTGATCACCTTTTCGATCCTCGGAACGATGATCGTCGGCGCGTCCGGCGACCTGATCACGGTGTTTCTCGGCATCGAGATGTCATCGCTGGCTGTCTATACCCTTACCGGCTTCGCGCGGCACCGGACGACGTCGCTTGAAGGCGCTCTGAAGTATTTCCTGCTCGGGCTCTTTGCCTCGGCCATCCTCGTCTATGGCATGGCCTGGACCTACGGCGCGACCGGCACGACGAATCTCTCGGAGATCGCCACCGAGCTCTCGTCGTTCGATACCGCCGGGGCGTCGAGGCGTCGCTGCTACTGGCGGTCCTGCTGTTGATCGTCGGGCTCAGCTTCAAGGTTGCGGCCGTGCCGTTCCACATGTGGACGCCGGACGCCTATCAGGGTGCCCCGACGCCGGTTTCGGCCTACATGTCGGTCATCCCGAAGACGGCAGGTTTCGCGGCGATGGTCCGGCTCCTCGTGCAGGCGCTCGCCCCATTGCGTGACGAGTGGACGATCATCATCGCCATCCTGGCCGTCGTCACGATGGTCTTCGGCAACATTGTCGCGATCGCTCAGACCGATGTAAAGCGCATGCTCGGCTACTCATCGATCGGCCACACCGGTTACATGCTCGCCGCGCTGGCGGCCTTCGGGGCCGGCGACGTTCTCGGGGACGATCTGTCCGTGACCTCGCTGCTCTTCTA
This sequence comes from Thermomicrobiales bacterium, assembly GCA_041390865.1. Taxonomy (GTDB): domain Bacteria; phylum Chloroflexota; class Chloroflexia; order Thermomicrobiales; family CFX8; genus JAUIIK01. The sequence goes on along the minus strand of JAWKPC010000010.1, from coordinate 37,609 downwards.
CTTGCTTGCCTACTCGTTCATGAACATCGGCGCGTTTGCCGTCGTGACCTGGCTTCAGGATCGGGGCCGGGGCGTCGACATTGATGATTTCCGGGGCCTCGCCGGACAATCTCCGTACGCAGCATTGATCATGACGATCTTCCTGCTGTCGCTCACCGGGCTGCCGCCGCTCGTCGGCTTCTATGCCAAGTACTACGTCATCCTCGCGACCGTCGACGCGGACATGATCTGGCTTGCGGTCGTGATCGTGTTGTCCTCGGCCGCATCGGCGTTCTTTTACCTGCGCCTGATCGCGACGATGTATTTCGCCGAGGCGGAGCAGCCCGCTCCCCAGGGCAGCACGCCGGTACTCGGCGCCGGAATGATCGCGATGGTCGCCGGAACGGTCTTCGTCGGCATCTTCTCCGGCCGGGTTCTCGACTTCGCTCAGGAATGGGTCAACGCGCTCAGTATCACGCTGAGCTAGCCGGGGCTTGGCAGTCAGCCTGGAATTAAGACGCACGTACCAGCACGGTACGCTCGTCATCTGGCCTCCGGATGATCTGCGATCCATCGTCGGCGAGCTTCGCCGGAGATTCGATCCCGCGTCACAGGCGATCTGCGACGCCCACATCACGATGACAATGCCCTTCGCCATCTATCCGTCGGGCTCCGATCTGGACAGGCTTTCCGACGTCGTCGCTCTCCACGTGCCGATAACGGTGGAGTACGGCCCGCTCGCGAGCTTTCTGCCATATCCCTGTGTCTACCTCGAGATCCGGCCGCAGGATCGCCTGCGGTCGCTCCAGTCCGCCCTCTACGACCTCGGATTGTTCAACTTGTCCCTGCCATTCAGCGACCCGAACGACTACATCTTCCACATGAGCATTACCGACGGCTATCCGGATGAGGCACAATCGCGTCATATTCTTGCTAGTCTCGAAGGATTTGAGCCTCGAGGGACGTTCGAGGTTTCTTCAGTCGAATGGATCGTGCCAGATTCGGATTTCCGCTTTGCCGCGTATCGGAGATTTCCATTTGAGCAGTGAACCGGGAATGAAAGCGATGGATACGTCACCAATCCAGCCAGCCTGATCGGTACCGGTTCTCCGAACGCTCGCAGTTGATTGCCGGGAGGAGTACACAATGAGACGTGACTACTCGTCGATAAAGATCACTGCCCAGGTGCAGCCGCACCATCAGGGTATCGAGGCGATGCGCGAAGCCTGGCGGAAAGCGGAGTCGCTCGGTGTCGACGGGTTGTTCAACTGGGATCACCTGGCGCCGCGCTTCGGGGATCTGGACGGCGCAGTCTACGAGTGCTGGACGACGCTCGGGGCGATGGCGATGGTGACGAAAGCGGTGCAAATCGGCCCGGCAGTGTCGGCGATTACCCTGCGAAACCCGGCCTTGCTCGCCGATATGGCGCGGACGGTCGATCTATTGAGCGGTGGACGCCTCGTTCTCGGGCTGGGCGCCGGGGGGTGGGAACGGGATCTCGTCGATGCCGGGTACCCGCTTGGCACTCCACGTTCACGGCTGGCAGAGCTGGAGCGGGCGATACCGGTCATCCGGGAACGCTGGCAAGTCAAGAACCCGCCACCGGTCAATGGTTCGATTCCGATCATGATCGGATCGAACGGCGAGAGAGTCGGGCTGAGGATCGTTGCCGAGCACGCCGACAGCTGGAACTGCCAGGGAGATCCCGATGACGCGGCCCGGCTGAATCGGGTGCTCGATGACTGGTGTGCGAAGGTCGGCCGCGATCCCGAAGAGATCGAGCGGTCGATGCTCCTGATTCGCCCGTATCAGGTCGACTTGGTTGACGAGTACGTGGAGGCTGGCTTCAGGCACTTCATCTACAGCGTGCGCGCGCCGGACAATGATTTCGCGCCCGTCGAGCGGCTTCTGGAATGGCGAGGCTAATCACAGCGGGATAGCTTCATCGGGGCGGTCAACCGTTGAGGAGTGGAGCGTTGTGTCGGATGAAGACTGCGGCCAGTAACGGACGCTGGGGCTTCGACTGGCGTAACAGACGATCAGCCGCAGTTCTCCAGCCTTACTGCGCGTTCGTCTTGAGTCCATGTTCCAACTGAAAGTGTCGGGCTAGTCGCGGTCGGATGGCCACATGGTTCCCTGGCTGAGGATCTGTTCGGTCGGGAACCAACGCTCGCGGACGTTCCCGACGAGGTAGAGGGAGCCGGTCACGATCACGGCATCGTCGTTCGACGCGAGGTCGAGGGCTCTGGCGACCGCTGCCAGCGGGTCGGATTCGACATGGACTTCATCGATGACCCTACGAGCGTATCGTGCGATTTCTTCGGCATTGACGGCGGGCTTCGCATAGACCTTCGGGCTGGTCGCGACGAGAACGTCAACGTGGGGTGCCAGCGCGTCGATCATTCCGGAATGGTTCTTCGAATCGAGGACTCCGAACACGGCGATGACTCGCCGGTTCCCGGTGATCTCGCGGATGTCTGCCGCGAGTCCTTCGATCTTTTGCGGGTTGTGGGCGCCGTCCAGCATGACCAGTGGTTCCGATTGAACGACTTCCATACGCCCCGGAAAGCGGGCCGCTGCCAGGCCCGTTTCGATTGCGTCGTTCGTGGCCGCTTCAGCGTCGAAGGCTCGAGTGACAGCGATAGCCGTTGCCGCGTTCGCGGCCTGGAATTGACCGGGCAACGCCACCTGGAAGGTCTTTCCGGACAGATTGTCGACGAATCGAGTGCCCTTCGCGCTGGTCGATTCGAGCCGGAAATCCTTGCCCGGCTCTACCCGTATCAGATCGGCGCCGACCTCGGTGGCTTCGGCCTGGATCACTGCCAGCGGACCGGCCTCGCCGACCGCGGTTATCGCGCGGACGCCGGGCTTGATGATGCCGGCTTTGTGCCAGGCGATCTCCTCGACCGTGTCACCGAGCGTGACGACATGGTCGAGGCCGATGCTGGTAATCGCGACGACCTCCGGTTCGATCACGTTCGTCAGGTCAAACCGCCCGCCGGCTCCCACCTCAATAACGCCGACATCGACGTTCTCCTCGGCAAAGTAATAGAAGGTCAGAGCGACCCAGAACTCGCCGTAGGTCAGGGGAGGATTGCCCGCCGACTCCCACGCCTCGGCCTTTTCGGCAATGTTCTGCACCAGATCGCGATAACGGGTAGCCGAAGCGAGCCTGTTGTCGACGACCAGTTTCTCGGTCGCCACTTGCAGGTACGGCGAGACGTGAAGGCCGGTTCGGAAGCCTGCGCTCGTCAGGATCGAGGCGATGAAGGTCGCGGTCGAGCCTTTACCGGAAGTTCCGCCGATATGGATCGAACGGTAAGCGTTCTGCGGATTGCCGAGATGATCGAGAAATGCCCGCGTCTGATCCAGCCGCTCGACGGCTCGCTGGCGGATGGTTTCGGGTGGAGTTTCGGGATCCGGCGATGGAGGACCGGTGATCAGGCTCAGAATGTACTGTTCGGCGTCTTGATACAGCTTGCTCGCTGAAGACTCCGTTGTGAGGTTTCGCATTCCCGTCCATGTTCGCTAAAGGCGAGAGCCCGAGGCGGTCTGATTTTACTCGTCCCTCGGAATGCAGGCCGGATTCTCACTCACGATATACTCAGATTCGACCCGGTCGTTCGATCCGAATCAGCAGTGAAATGCCGGGGAACGATGAAACTATCCTCGATTGCCCAGTGGATCTTCCGGCTGACGACGCTGACGCTTCTCGCGCTCGGCGCGGTCGTCACACCGCTTGCCGCACAGGAATCCCGCCCGACCGTGACCCAGATCACCGTCGATACGACGATCACGCCGATCGTCGCCACGTACGTCGATCGCGGCATCGATACCGCCGTCGACCGGGGCGACGCTGCCGTGGTTATCAGGCTGGATACTCCGGGTGGGCTGTCGTCCGCGATGGACGACATTATCAGCGACATACTGTCATCCCCGATACCCGTAATCGTCTGGGTAGGGCCGGAGGGCGCCAGGGCGGCATCGGCCGGAATGTACATCAGCTATGCCGCTCACGTTGCCGCGATGGCGCCGGTGACGAACATCGGCTCGGCGACGCCGGTCCAGATGGGCGGTGAAGATAGCGGGGAGGAAACGGCGCTGGACCGCAAGGTGATCAACGATGCCGTCGCGCGAGTCCGGGAGCTAGCCGAGCTGCGCGGGCGCAATGCGGACTGGGCCGAGGAGGCCGTCCGGGACGCCGCGAATGTTGGCGCCAGAGAAGCCGTCGATTTGAATATCGTCGATTTCATTGCCGATGACATCGACGAGGCCCTCGCCATGGCCGACGGGCGTGAGGTCACGGTTAACGGCGACACCGCCGTCGTCCGGACCGAGAACGCCCGCCTCCGCCAGGTTGAGATGTCGTTCTTCGAGAAGGTGCTGCAGATCCTGGTCGACCCGAATGTGGCGTTCGTCTTGCTGAGCCTCGGCACTCTGGGCCTGATCTTCGAGCTTTCCAGCCCCGGCACGATCTTCCCCGGCGTCGCCGGGGCGATCATGGTGATCCTCGGCTTCTACGCACTGGGGACGCTCGAGAGCAATGCCACCGGCTTCATCCTCATCGCTCTCGCGTTCGCCCTGTTCGTGCTTGAAGTCTTCGTCGTCAGCGGCGGAATTCTTACCGTGGGTGGGATCATCATGTTCGTGATCGGCGGGCTGCTCCTGTCGAATACGCGCAATCCAGAGGTACTCCAGATATCGAGAACGGTCATCTTCACCGTTGCTCTACTGATCGGGCTCTTCTTCGTGTTCGTCGTCGGATCGGTCGTTCGGATACGCGGTCAGAAACCTGCCACGGGACGGGAGGCGCTGATCGATCGCCATGGCGTGGCGCGGACAGATCTCGACCCCGGTGGCAGGGTATACGTGGAAGGCGCGATCTGGTCCGCCGTGTCGACCGGCGAGCCGGTGATCCCGAAGGCGACGGCGATTCGTGTCGTTGGTCGTGATGGTATGGTGCTTGCAGTCGAGAGAATACCGGTCGAAGAAGAGCTGGAAGGCGTTCGCGTCGATCCAGTGGTCAATCCCTCGGTGCGAGGGTGGAAACGGACTGATACTTGGATAGCGGAATACTCGTCGCACTGATCGCAATCGTCGTGTTCATTGCGATCATCGTGTCGGCGTCGATCAAGATTACTCAGGAATACGAGCGCGGCGTCATATTCCGGCTCGGGCGATTTGTCGGCACGCGCGGGCCGGGCCTGATCGTGCTCGTTCCCTTCGTCGAGCGAATGCAGAAGGTCGACCTGCGTATCCTCACCCTCGATATCCCGTCACAGGAAGTGATTACGCGCGACAACGTCACCGTCAAAGTGAATGCCGTCGCCTATTTCCGGGCCCTCGACCCGGAGCGGGCGGTCATTGAAGTCAACGACTACATCCGGGCCACGTCCCAGATCGCCCAGACGACGCTCCGGTCCATCCTCGGCCAATCGGAGCTGGATGAGCTGCTCTCCGAACGAGAAGAGATCAACGACAAGCTGCAGGTCATTATCGACGAGCAGACCGAACCCTGGGGGGTGAAGGTCAATATCGTCGAGGTCAAGGACGTCGAGCTGCCCGAGGTCATGCAGCGGGCGATGGCGCGGCAGGCGGAAGCGGAACGCGACAAGCGCGCCCGGATCATCAACGCCGAAGGCGAGTTCCAGGCCGCCCAGCGATTGCATGAGGCGGCGGTCGTGATCGCCCAGGAACCGACGGCGCTGCAGCTGCGCTATCTCCAGACCCTGAACGACATCTCCGCCGAGCACAACTCGACGATTCTCTTCCCGATACCAATCGACCTCCTCGATGCGTTCCGTGGAATCGGCCGGGCCATCGAAACGATGGCGGGCGAGCTCGAAGACACGTCAGCGCCAGCGCCTCCACCCGTGCCGCCCGAGAGCGAACGCGACGTCTAGACAGACGCGATAGCGACGAGCGCGCGCCGGCCGATGAATCAGATCATCCGTGGCGGCTGGCGCCGCTGGTATCTGGATTGCGGCAGCAGCGAAGAAGTCGTCGTCCTGCTGCACGGGATTCCGACGAATCACCAGCTATGGTCGGGAGTTGCTGACGAACTTACCGGCGATGTCCGGGTCATCGCTCCCGACCTGACTGGCTTCGGCATGTCGGATCTCCCATCCTCCGCCGATCTGTCGCCGGGCGGCCAGGCGACGGACATTTTCGGGTTTCTCGACGACCTCGGGGTCGGGCGGTTCCATCTCGTCGTTCACGACTACGGCTTCCTTGTAGGATGCGAGATGATTTCGGCAGCGCCGGACCGGATTCGCAGCCTGGTCGTGACGAACACGAGTATCCGCCGAGCCGACTGGCGCGGTGCCGGGCCAAATCCGCTCCGGCTGGTCAAGATTCCGGTCGTCGGTGAGATCGCGTTCCGCTTCGCCCAGCGATGGATGTTGAAGCTGGCCTTTCGGCCGTTCATCGCCGACCCTGCCCACCTCACGGAAGGCCTGTTGGATGCTTTCTGGGAGCCGTTCGAACACGGATTCGATCGGACGTTGCTCCGCCTGTTCCGGGCGGAGTACGTTGACGGGACGGTCGAGAATCGGTGGCGTGACGCGTTAAGAGCGCATGCTGGTCCTGCGCTCGTCGTGTGGGGCAGCCGCGATCCCGCTTTCCGGGTCGACCGGGGTCATGAGATCGCGGACCTCATCCCGCGAGCCGAACTCATCGGCCTCGAGCGGAGCAACCACTTCGTGCCGCTCGATCAGCCTCGAGCGCTGGCACGCCTGATTCGACGATACGCGCTGGCGCACTGATGGGCGGGAAACATGAGCGATCAGTCGACGACTGAACGGGACTGGATGATCCGGGCCGAGGTTTACCGCTACATGATCGACCATGGCCGGGCACCCAGCCCGCGAAAAACAGGCGACATCGATGGGATGCCCCTTGAAGCCGTGCGCGAAACGGTCCGACGGCTGCATTGCGCCCACGCTCTGTTCCTGGAGCCGGGCACGGACCGGATACGGATGCTCAATCCCTTCTCCGCCGTTCCCACGGCATATCGAGTCGAAGCCGGCGAGCGATCATACTTCGCGAATTGCGCCTGGGACATGCTCGCGATCCCGGCGATGCTCGGCCGGGATGCCCGGATCCATGCTCGACTAGGAGCTGAGGATACAAGCGTGCTAATACCCGTCACTGATGGAGAGCCACGGGCCGCCCGCGAGTTCGTCGTGAACTTCTCGGTTCCGTTCCGCCACTGGTACGACGATCTGATCCACACCTGAGCGACGATGCTGCTCTTCCGGTCGGAGGAGGACGCGGCAGCCTGGGCAGGCTCGACCGGCAACAGTCGGGGAGAATCGGTGCCGCTGATGACGGTCTGGGAGCTCGGGCGAGACTGGTACCGCGATCGGCTCGACCCTGACTTTCGTGGACTGACCCGGGACCGGGTTAGGGAAACATTCAAACGCTTCGGTTTGACCTCCGATTTCTGGCGCGTTTCGTGAATCACGATCGTCGAATCCCGGCGTAGCAAGCGACAATGTCCTGCCCATGTTCGTTGTACAGGTCGCTGCGCCGCGATGCGCCACCGCGTACTACTACGACCACACCACGCACGAGAGCGCAAGCTAAGGGAACAGGCAGCGGGATCAATCCCGCTGCCTGTTTCGTTCAGAGAAGTACGGCCAGCTAGATCCCCATCGCGAACCCTTCGCTGCGCGGATCTCCACCGCCCTGGAGCACGCCGGTCTCCATGTCGCGGCTGATCAGGAACATCGTTCCACCGGCGCCGTACGGTTCGAGCACTTCGACCCGATGGCCGCGCTGTCGCAGGCCGTCGAGCGCTTCCTCGGAGATACGCGATTCGGCGCGAACGACGAACTCGTTGTCGATGTTCAGCGGATCGGTTCCGGGGAAGGAGATCCAGCGAGGCGCTTCGACCGCCGCCTGGACGTCCATACCGTAGTCGATCAGGTTGGTGAGCACCTGCATGTTCCACTGAGGCTGCTGGTCGCCGCCCGGCGTGCCGCCAACCAGGAAGATCTCGCCGTCCTTGCCGACTGCGTAGGCGTTCAGGGTGTGCATCGTCCGCTTGCCGGGCTCGATGACGTTCGGATGCCCTTCTTCGAGCGAGAACCCTCGGCCGGCCCGGTTGTTGAGCAGGACGCCAGTGTCGCCGGCAACGAACTGGCTGCCGAATCCTGCCGAGAGCGAGGTAATCAGCGAAACCATGTTGCCCTCGCCGTCGGCCGTGCAGAGGTAGGTTGTGTCGCCACCTGATTCGGGCAGGGCGCCCGGCTCGACCTTTTCCGTCGCCTTGTTCATGTCGATCGTCGCGTAGCGTTCGGCTGCGAACTCTTTCGACAGGAGCACATCCAGCGGCACGTCGCCGAATAGCGGGTCCTGGGCGTAGGCGAGGCGGTCCGCGAACGCGCGTTTCTTGGCTTCGATCATGAGGTGGATCGCGTCGGCGGTGTTATGACCGAACCCGGCCATGTCCGCATTCTCGAGGATGTTCATCTCCTGGAGCACGATGTTGCCCTGGCTGGGCGGCTTCGTCTCGTAGATCGTGTATCCGCGGTAGTCAATTGCGATTGGCTCGTAGACCTCGCTGGTGTGGCCGCCGAAGTCGGAGGCGCTGAGCTGGCCGCCGGCTTCCTCGATCGCGGCGCCGATGCGCTGGGCGATCTCGCCATCGTAGAAGGTCTCAGGGCCGCCCTTCTCAACCAGACGCATCGTGTTGGCCAAGTTCTTCTGGACGAGAAAGTCGCCGGTCCCGAGCGGCTTGCCGTCCCGGAGGAAGATTGCCGCCGAACTCTCGTGGTTAGCCAGTTCCGTCCCGGCAACCCGGATCATTCTCGAACCGCTGACCGAGAGCGGAAAGCCGTTCTCGGCGTAGTGGACGCCGTGGGCGAAGAGCTCGGACGGGCTCAGCTTGCAGTGGTTCTCGATGGCCCAGAAGTAGGCCCCGACGGCGCCGGGCACGGCGATCGAGAGCGGTCCGTAAAACGGCATCTTGTTGTAGCCGCGCGATACGAACCAGTCGCGGTCCACCGAGCGAGGACCGATGCCGGAACCATTGACTGCTGTCGCCTTCTTCTTCTTATTGTCCCAGTGAATCATGAAGCAGTCGCCGCCCAGGCCGTTCATCGCCGGGATGACGACCGCGGTCGTCAATGCAGTGGCGATCGCGGCGTCCATCGCATTGCCGCCCTTGCGAAGCGCGTCGATACCGGCTGCGACGGCGAGCGGATGGGCCGCTGCGACCATCCCGCCCTTTGCGAACACCGGCGACCTCGATTGTTGGAATGATGCTTCGAGAGATTTGTCAGTCGTTTCGCTGGCTGCTACGGCCACGTGCTGGGTCCCTTCGTCGTGATTCGATCAAGATCGTTCAGTGTACCCGAGCATCAGGCAGGCTGGCGAGAGGCAATCGGCCTCCGAGGCGCCCACGAGGATAGGGCGCAACCGATGGTGCGGCTACTTTGCCATGGACCGAGAACGTGCGGATTCCCGGTGGACGGCGGCGGAGAAGTTTGGCGCAAAACAGAAATGAACCCGAGATTCGCTCGTTCTCCGGCTGGAATTCACAACCGATCGCCGCTGGATATCGTTTAATCAGTTGACGGTGTAGGTACAATGCTGCGCGTAGCAGAGCCGTCCTATCGAATACCCGAAATTTCCACGGGTAGGGAGTTCAGATACACGTGAATTTGCTACGACGAAGTGGGCTTGTGTTCCTCAGCGCGCTCCTGGCTGTTCTTTCGGTGACGTCGATCGTATCCGCTCGAGCAGACGAGAGCCCGCCTCCTCAAGCCAGACAGCTCGTCATCAAGCTCAGCCCTGATACCGAAGTCGACGCCGTGCTGGATTCATATCGCGGTACGGCGCTGCAGGGTATCGGCGACGGATCGGTTCGCGTCCTCTCTTCGACCGCCAACGTCGTCAGCATTGGATACGACGACGAACGGGCGGCATTGCGGGCTCTCGGCGTCCTTCAACAACACTCCGACGTGCTCATCGCCGAACTGGAGCAAGGCCGGCAGCTGCTCTGGGAGCCCACGTCCGAGCCGGACTACGAGCTTCAGCGGGAGTGGGTCCAGCAGGTTAATCTCCCGGAAGCATGGAACATCTCGACCGGAACGGATGCGACCGTCGTCGCGATCGTTGACAGCGGAGTCAGCCCGACTCATCCGGATCTGGCCGGCAAGCTGGTTGACGGCTACAACGCCGTCGACGATGACGATAACTGGGCCGACATCGACGGCCACGGCACCCACGTTGCGGGAATCATCGCGGCGAGCGGGTCCAACGGTCAGGGCACCGTAGGGTCGGCGATGGATGCCAAGATCATGCCGATCCGCGTGCTCGACGACAAAGACTTCATTTCCACGACGTCGATTGCAAACGGGATCTACTGGGCCGTTGACCACGGCGCGGATGTCATCAATCTGAGTCTCGGCGCTGAAACCCCGTCCCAAATCGAGCAGGATGCGGTCCGCTACGCCTACGACGCCGGCATCCCCGTCCTCGCGGCGGCCGGTAACCGGGCCTCGAAAATCAGCTATCCGGCCAGCTATCCCGAATCGATCTCGGTCGGTGCGCTCGATAGCCTGGGCAATCGCGCTACTTTCTCGTCGGTCGTATCGACCGTCGACTTCGCCGCTCCCGGCGTCCTCATCTACTCGCCGCACTGGTCGGAGAGCACCGGCGACGGCTGGACGAACGTCCTCAAGAATCAGCCGGTTTCGGGCACCTCGTTTGCCGTTGCGATCGCATCGGGCGTCGCCGCGTTGATGCGGTCGATCAACGGCGATCTAGGTCCCGAGGATGTCCGCCAGCTCATCACCTCGACGGCGATCGATTCAGGCGATCCCGGCAACGAGGCGGGAGTCGGCGCCGGTCAGATGGACGCCGAGGCCGCCGTGCGGCTCGTCGCGTTCGAAGCGATGTACGACACCTGGTACCCGGCGGATAGTCCGGTCGCCGGCGCCGAGGTCCAGCGCACATGGCTCTGGGGTCAGGACCCGCCGCCCTACTATCGCTACGAGCAATACGAGCAGGCTCAGCACAATGTCCGGCTCGTCTATTACTACGACAAGAGCCGGATGGAGATTACCAACCCGTTCGACGATCGCGAAGCGACCTGGTACGTCACGAACGGCCTGCTGGTGAACGAGCTGGTTACTGGCCGGATGCAGGTCGGCGACGGGGAGTTCATCGATCGCGAGCCCGCCGACGTGAATGTGGCGGGCGACCCGGACGACGTGCTCGGCCCGACCTACGCCGCGTTCGGAGATCTCCTCGACGCCCCGCCGGTGTCCGAGAATCTTCCGATTTCGCAGACGATCTCCCGCGACGGCACGATCGGATCGGACGCATTGTTGATCAGCTATGGCGTCGTAGGGTCCCATCTCGATGAGACGACCGGTCATCGCGTTGCGAACGTCTTCTGGGACTATCTGAACTCGAGCGGATTGATCGCGACGGGCGATGGTCTTGTCGAAGGACCGCTCTTCGATCCCTGGTTTTTCGCCACCGGTCTGCCGATCACCGAGGCGTACTGGGCGAAGGTCAAGGTCGCCGACGCGGTCCAGGACGTGCTGATGCAGTGCTTCGAGCGCCGGTGCCTGACCTATACGCCGGCGAATCCCCTGGCCTGGCGGGTCGAGATGGGGAACGTTGGCCTGCACTATTTCACCTGGCGCTACGGCGAGCAGATGGAGCCGCAGCCCGAGCCGCCGGACGAACCGGGTGACGAGCCCGGTGATGAGCCCACTCCGCCAGTGCGTGGCGAGGCGACGTTCACTGCCGGTTTCGATCTGCTCGGCTCGGCGACGATTGACGAAGGCTCGCGCACGGTCGTCGAAGAGGGTTACCTGATCGAGGTAAATACCGAAGGCTTCGAGATCGGCGCGCTGGTCCCGCAGCTGGCCTTCTCGGATGGCATCGTCGAGAGTACAGTCAGGATTCTCTCGGAGGATGCGACCGGTGCCTACTGTGTCGTTGCCCGGCGAGAGCCGGCGAACGGCGACCGCTATCAGGCCTGCATCTGGGCGACCGGCGGCGTGAGTCTTGTGTACTCGTCCGCCCAGGGTGACGAGCTGCTGGTTATGGAAGAGAACTATCTCGAACCGGCGCAGCTGGCGAATGGCGTCGAGGTCGCTCTGCTGAGCAGCGGATCGGATCTCTGGCTGGAAGTCGACGGCGAGCTCGTCGGGCACGCTTCGCACGAGGGATTGACGGTCGGAAGCGCCGGTCTGGTGGCGGTCGGAACCGGAATCTTCCTGGCGACGGATTTCTCGGTCTATCTCGACGAATAGTCAGGCGGCAAGAACCATAGACGAACGGATGTGAGGCACGTTGCGGGTTGCAGTTGATATCGATGGTGTTCTGACGGAGTTTCCCGCCCCGCTTGCCTGGGCCGCTAACGAGAAGTACGGCCTTTCCCTTCCGGATTCGGTGTTCGTCGATTCCGCCGGATTCGGCATCAGCGACGAGATCCGCGCCTGGGTGTACAGCGACGACGGTCCGGCGTCGCGGCTCGAACCTGCCCGGAGCGCCGTCAAATTCCTCAAACAACTGATCGACCTCGTTGGCTCCGAAAACGTCTGCATCATCACTGCTCGGCCCGAAGCATCACGCCAGATGACCGAAGATTGGCTATCCAGTCACGGCCTCAGCGGCTGCGAGATCATCTTCGATGAACGCAAGGTCGATCGTGCCAGACTCGCCGGTGTTACTCATGCCATCGAGGACAGCGCGAGGCACGCTCGGGATTACGACGCGGCCGGGATACGTTCGATTCTGTTGGCGGAGCAGGACGCCAGCGGTCTTCCGTCGTCGATCTGCCAGCTACGGGATCTGGACGCAGCCATCAGGAGTTTGAGCGCATCGTGAATGAGCACGCCTCGCAATCCGACCGACCGACAATCGTCGTCAGCGACGTCATCGACGCCCAGGCGCGAGAGGTCCTTTCGGCCCACGGCCGGATCGTCGATGTCGACGGCACCAACGTGGCGGCACTGTTCGACGCCGTCCGGGACGCCGATGCGCTTGTCGTCCGGAGCGAAACCCAGGCGACCCGGGAATTGCTCGGGCAAGCGAAGAATCTTCGGGTCGTCGCGCGAGCCGGGGTAGGGATCGACAACGTCGATGTCGAAGCCGCGACCGAGGCAGGCATCATCGTCCTCAACGCACCGGGCGCCAACCGCTATTCAGCGGGCGAGCACACGATCGCGTTGATGCTTTCAGTCGCGCGCCAGCTTCCCGAGGCCAACGCATCGATGCACGCCGGCAAGTGGGAGCGCAAGCGCTTCAAGCTCTTCGACCTGCGCGGGAAGACGGTCGGCATCGTCGGACTTGGCCGGGTGGGCCGGGTCGTCGCCGAACGGCTCCAGGCATTCGGTTGCCACGTCATCGCCCACGACCCGTACGTCAGCGCCGATATTTTCCGTGAGAACGATGTCGAGCGGGTCAGCTACCTCGAATTGCTCGGGACGAGCGATGTCATCTCCTACCACGTCCCGTTGACCGCCGAGACATATCACTACCTCGACGCCGAGGCGCTGCGCCAGATCAAGGATGGCGCCGTCGTTATCAACGCTGCCCGGGGCGAGGTCATCGATCACGAAGCGCTAGCCGAAGCGCTGGATTCCGGCAAGATCGCCGGCGCCGGGGTCGATGTGTTCCCGGAGGAGCCCCTGCTGTCCAGCCCGCTCTGGGGACGGACGAACGTCGTCCTGACGCCCCACCTCGGCGGCAGCAGCAACGAGGCGCTGGCGGCGGTCGGCGAGATGATCAGCCATTCGGTGCTGGCTGCCCTGCGGGGTGAGGCCGTGCCGAATGCAGTCAACCTCCCGGCGGCGCAGATCGAGCCCGCCGCGTCCCGCCGGATCGGCCGGGCGGCCAGCGCGGCCGGACGGTTGCTGAGCGTGCTCGAGCCAAATGTTCCGGGCTCTTTCTCAATGACGGCCAGAGGCAACCTCTCGGACGAGGTCTACGAGCTTGTGTTCAGCGCGGCGCTGGCAGCCAGCCTGGAGCAATGGTCTGACGCCCGGGTATCGCCGGTCAACGCCCGGATGATCGCCCGAGACCTGGAGATCGAGCAGCACCTGTCCCGTTACAACACCCCGGAAGGCGAGGACGTCGAGTTCGCGTTCGAAGTCCAGAACGACGATACCCATCACGTCACGATCCGCTGGTCGGGCAACGACGTCGGGATCTACGAAGTCGATCGTTTCTCGCTGGGCCACCCGCTGGCAGGCGACGTTCTGATCACCCACCACCGTGACGTCCCCGGCGTCGTCGGCCGGGTCGGGACGATCCTCGGCCGCCACGGCGTCAACATCGCCGGCATGCAGCTCGGACGTCATGATATTGGTGGCGAGGCCCTGATGGTCCTCAACGTCGACGACGCGATAGGTGACGAGGTCCTCCACGAGATCAAGACAACGCTGGACATCGACAACGCCTACGTCGTCTCCCTGCCCGGTGCGGAGGATGTGTAAACCGGCGCACTCGATTTGACAACGTGAGTAGTGGCGACGGACTGCACTTCGACGTGATCCGTCTCTCAAAACCGCGTTACCTTTTCTCGTTATCTGCGTAGTACATGTTGAATGTTTGCACGCTGAAGTAGAGGCGCATGCATCGCTCTGTTGTCCCGTTCGCCATACTGACGGTCCTGGCCAGCTTCTTCATGCTCGCGTTCGGTCTGGATTCTGAGGGTTCGCAAGCTGCCGGCATGTCGGACGGTGATCTCGAGATGGTTGCTCCCGACGTTGTGCCTGCTTCACCGTTCCCACTGCTTGCGTTGTGGGACCCATGGGACTGGCACGACTCGGCGAGTCTTTTCCAACCAGTCGATTCGCTGACACTCGAGCCGCTGCCCGGCTACGAGCCGATAGAGATCGAACGTGGACAGGCGGGCGGCTTCATCGAAACCGCCGTGAGCCCGGACGGTACCGTGGCGGCGCTTGTCGCACATATCCCCGGCGACCCGATGAGTTCGATGGACCCGGGGAAGGTTGTTCTTCACATCGTGGACCTTGTTGAGTGGACGGAGTCCAGTGTTGCAGAGTGGCCGATGGCGATGGGCTACGCGGACGCTGCTAACCCTCAGTTCTCCGTCGACGGCTCGCACTTGTATTGGACAGCCAGAACGCGGGGAACCGGGATGCGAGTGCTTCACCGTCTCGACCTCAATAGCGGCGCGCGGGAGCAGATCGGGAGCCTTCCCGCTGATTTTGTTCCGCTGGATTATCGGATCAGCTTCGACGAACGTATGTGGTATGTCTTCGGTGTGCCTGTTCAACAGAACCTTTCAACGCTAAACGGGTACGTTCTCGGGGAGTTCGCAGCTGGCGATGCCCAGTTGCTTATTTTCGATTTGGAGCGTCCCGAAGAAATCGAGACCGTCGAGCTGGTAGACGTGCTCTCAGGCTCCGTACCGGTCGATAGTCGGGAGCCGGATGCCTATCCGATCGATGTTGTGACTCCCGGTCTGGACTGGAGCGCGGACGGGACGCGTTTGTACGTCGGTCTTGCTGACAGTCCGGAGGGCGTCGTCGTCGATCTCGAAGCAGGAGAGGTTCTGGATCGATACACGCTCGACGAAGGCGCCTCCTGGCTAGAGCGGTTCGGCGCCTGGCTCGTTCCCTCAGCCTCGGCGGCCGCTCGCGGCGTCATGAATGGTTTTGCCCTCGATCTGGAGGACAGGAAGGCCGTCGCATTTGCGAATGCCTACGAGATCTTGAGTTCCGACCGCCAGGAACTGCAGACCGCCGCTCACTATCCAGTCTGGCTGATGGATCTCGAAACGGGCAGGCAGCTCTGGCAGTCCCATGTTCTCGGGATCGTCGCTCTGGCAAGAATCCCTGGATCTGACCATTTGATCGTCCACACCGCGTCGGACGTCTATTTCGTTGATGATCGTGACGAAAACAACGAACATGCCCTACGGATTCTCGATATCTCGAGCGGCGATGTCCTGAACACATTCGAATTGCCGGGGCGGCCTCTCCGCGGCCGGGAATCGATGGTCCTTAGCAGACAATATGCCTACGTAGCTGTCATCACCGACAACGGCAGCGAGGTGATCGTCGTTGATCTGGATTCGCTCTCCGAAGTCGGGGGCTGGACCGCCGAGGAAGGCGAACCGGGCATTGGCCAGCTGCTGCCGTTACCGTAGCGCTTCATATCTCTGATCTCCTCTGGATCAGCGCATCGGTCTCCCGAATCAGGCTAGAGTGCGGGGACGAATCGAGTCTGGAAATCAGGGAGATACGATGGAAGATCGTTCTGGGACCAAATCGCTGCCGTTCGGGATCTACGCCCATAATCGTGGCGTGGTTACGCCGCAGTATTCAGTCATGCCGCCAGATGGGATACTGGCAAGCCGGTTGCCGGGATTCGAGAACACGACGGTGCGATTCCAGACCTCGCCCGAGATGGGCGCACGGTTCGCCCAGATTCTCCTGGAGATCGGTCCGGGCGGAGGGACGACCGTCGGTCGGGATGATGGACTGGAGCACTTCTTCTATCTGCTGAGCGGCTCCGTCACCGTCGAGATCGGCGGCTCGGACCACGAGTTGACCCCGCACGGCTACTGCTACGTCCCGACCGGGCACCGGTACGCCATTCGGAATCACGATGAGGACTCCCGGCTGCTCTGGATCAAGCGGCCCTACGAGCGGATCGATGTCGCCGTGCCCGATCCAGTGGTCGGCCACCGGGATAACGTCGAGAAGGACCGGCCGCATACTGACGGCCGCTACTGGCAGTACCTCCTGCCGCCGGACGACATCGCGTTCGACATGCACATGAACATCCTCGGCTTCGAGCCGGGCACCTATTTCCCGTACGTCGAGACGCACATCATGGAGCACGGCCTCTACATGCTGGAGGGGCAGATGCTCTACCAGCTGGCGGGCGATCTCCACGAGGTGCAAGCGGATGACTTTATCTGGATGGCGTCCTATTGCCCGCAGTTCTGCTTCTGCACCGGCTGGGGCGAGGCGTCGTACCTGCTCTACAAGGACGTCAACCGCGACGTGAAGTTCTGAGCGAAAAAACAACGGCTATTGTAGAGACACCGCCGGCGGCGCGTTTCTACATAACGTAGAACGCCTGACTTATCCGGCGATGCCGGCGAACATCAGGGCCGACATGATGAAGCCGACGCCGATGATCGAGTAGCGGAGGGCGCGGGCGCTGATCCGGGATCCCAGCCGGGCGGCGACGAAGGCCCCGAGGACGGAGCCGACCATCAGCACCAGGGCGATCTTCCAGACGACATTGCCGGTGATCGCGAACGAGAGCACGGCGACTCCCTTGATCAGGAAGCTGAAGACGTTCTTCAGCCCGTTGGCCCGCACGAGATTTCCGACGCCGAGCAGGCCGAGCGCGACGAGCAGGAAAATCCCGAGCCCTGCTCCGAAGTAGCCGCCGTAGATCGAGATGACGAAGACGGCGATCGTTGCGGCAATCTTTACGGCGGTCGATATCCGGTCCTCGTCGTCTCCGTCGGTGAGATGTTCAAGCTGACGCCGCAAAACCGGTTGTGAGAGCATCAGCAGCGTCGCAGACAAGACGAAAAACGGAGCCGAGGATTCGAAGATCCCGGCCGGGAGCAGGACGAGCAGCAGTGCGCCGGCGAGGCCACCCAGAGCGGCCGGAATCGACATCCAGAACCACCAGCGCCGCGTCCGGCGGAGCGCTTCGCCGAACCCGAGCGCGCCACCGAGCGACGCTGTCCAGAGCGAGACGGCGTTCGTGACGTTCGCCTCGACCGGGCCGAGGCCAAGCCAGACCAGCATCGGGAACACCAGGACAGTCCCGCCGCCGGCGATGCCATTGATCATTCCACCCGCGACGGCGACGAAGAACGCCAGGGCAAGCTCTGTATTGCTAAACACCGGCGATGTTGGCCGGAATCGAGGCCCATCGAGTTCTCAGTCTGTTCCCGCATTCCAGAAGGTGGGCTCAGCCTTCGCTCCCTGGAGAGTTTGTCACAACCGTCCTGCCACTACCGGGCGCGGAATGCGCGACGCGCGATCCGCGAACCTGTCTTGACCTAGGAGCCGGACGTCATCTTCTCGATCTCTTCGGTCGAATAGCCAAGCTCGGCGAGCACTTCTTCCGTATGCTGGCCGAGCAGCGGCGGCGGGAGGTGAGCGCTCGGATCGGTCCGGGACATCCCGAAGGGAAAGCCGGTCGTCGAGATCTCGCCGAGCGTCGCGTGATTCACTCGCCGTTCCAGGCCGAGATACTGGGCCTGCTCGTCGGAGAAGACTTCCGGCACGGTCAGGATCGGGCCGCAAGGTACGCCAGCGGCGTCGAGCTTTCTGACGATCTCGTCGGTCGTGAAGTCCGCGAAGCGTTCCTCGATGATCGTTTCAAGCTCGGGCAGGTTGGTGATCCGGCCCTCGTTGTCGATGAACCGGGGATCTTCCAGATACTCGTCCAGTTCCATGACCTTGACGAAGGATTGCCAGAAGCGATCGTTGCCGACGGCGATGTTCACATGACCGTCCTTCGTCGGGAAGGTCTGGTAAGGCGCGACGATCGGGTGGGCGTTCCAGGTCATCTCCGGGACATTGCCGCTTGCGAAGTAGATCGCGGCCTGGAATGTCAGGAGGGCGACCTGTCCGCCGAGCATGGTCGTGTCGATGTGCTGCCCCTCGCCGGTCCGCTCCCGGTGGAAGAGCGCCGAGACGACGGCATAGGCCGCCCACATCCCGGCGGCGATGTCGGCGATCGGCACGCCCATCTTCGTCGGTTGTCCCGGCGGTCCGGTGACGCTCATCATCCCGCTCATGCCCTGGATGATCAGATCGTAGGCGGTCCGGTCGTGGCCGGGTCCGGTCTGACCGAAGCCGGAGATCGAGCAGTAGACCATCTCCGGCTTGCGGGCATGGACAGTCTCCGCGTCAAAACCCAGGCGGCCCATCGTGCCAGGAGAGAAATTCTCGACCAGGACGTCGGCGCTCTCGATCAGCTTCCAGAGGACGTCCTTGCCTTCATCGGTCTTCAGGTCCAGCGTGATCGAGCGCTTGTTGCGGTTCACCGACAGAAAGTAGCCCGACTCGCGCGGGGCGCCTTCCTTCTCGACCCAGGGCGGTCCCCAGGCACGGGTATCGTCCCCTGCGCCGGGCCGTTCGATCTTGATGACGTCTGCGCCCATATCGCCGAGCATCAGCGTCGCGTAGGGGCCGGCCATGACCCGCGTCAGATCGACGACCTTGATTCCCTTGAGTGGTCCAGTCGGTTCGGTCATGCATCCTCTCCGTCGCCGAGTGCGTTCCAGACAGTTCGTGAGATCTCGATCATCGCCTGCACCCCGGCATCTTCGTCCTGGAGGTGCTTCGAGAAGATGGCAATGACGTAAGGCTTCTCGGCATAGACGATCCCGGCATCGTTGCGGACTCCGCGGAGCGAGCCGGTCTTGTGGGCGATCGTGACGCCTTCGGGCACGCCGGCCGGAATGCGCGAGTTCAACGTCTGGCGTTTCATCGTGTCGAGGATGCCCTCGCGCGCCGTATCGCTGAGCCCGACGCCCTGTTCGATGTACTCGCAGAGTTGCGCCATCTGATCCGGCGGTGTCAGGTCATTGCCGGAGCCTTCCTCGTCGGACCAGCCGATGCCGTCCCGGTCGTACTCGTTGTTGCGCGATTTCTCGCGGAACATCTCGTAGGTATGGTTCGGGTTGGTGGCGTCCATGCCGACGATCGAGTAGAGCAGCTCGCGGCAGGTCAGCGGAACCCGGATCCGGTCGAGCCCGAGCTCGTCGAGATCGGCGTGCATCCGCTGTACCCCGACGAGCTGGTGGAGGATGTCGGTTGCTTCATTGTCCGAGACGATCGTCATCAGCATCGCAAGGTCGTAGATCGTTGGCTGGAGCCCGGGCGCAAATGCTGGATGACGCCGGAGCCGGGAACCCGGTGGGCTTCGGTGATCTCGATACGCTGATCGAGGTCTGCCTCGCCCTGGTCGACCATG
Source organism: Thermomicrobiales bacterium (assembly GCA_041390865.1). Taxonomy (GTDB): domain Bacteria; phylum Chloroflexota; class Chloroflexia; order Thermomicrobiales; family CFX8; genus JAUIIK01. Next base: position 17,674 of record JAWKPC010000010.1, on the reverse strand, counting down.
CGGTAGAGCGAATAGAGGATCGGTATCTTGAAGGTGCTCGCCGTCGGATAGGAGGGTATCGGCATTGAGGGCGATCCTGGAGGATTCGTCTCCGATCGTCCACGCCGCAACACCCATACTGCCGTCAATTTCGGCGACGATTTCGGCCACTCTGGACCGGGCCGCTGCTGGATTCATCGTATCGTTTCCGTTTCTTTTCTGCGCCCCCGGTACTGATGGGGGCTGATTCCGTCGCGGGTAGCGTAGCGTATAATGCAAGAGGGCAGAGGCTATCTCTGCCGGCTAATAGCTGTATTCAGCGATGATTCTTGCAGTCGTTTCCTGGCTATGGCCGGGGAGCAGAAGTCAGCGGAATGGATGCGAAGATGCGTCGTCGAAGACGGCGTCCTCGCAATCAGGCCGCATCCGAACACGACTCGCCGAGCCGCGAGATCCACTACCGGTTGGAACAACCGGAAGAAGACGGGTTCGCGTCCGGCTGCGTTGCACTCGGTAAAGTTCGGTACCGGATTCGTGATCCCCGGGCACGCGTCCCGATGCGGTGCGCGCTCGGTTTCGCGCTACGGACCGATGATGACGTTTGTAAGTGCCTTGCGGTTACTGGCCCCTCAGAGTGTTGGAAGGAAATGGACGGGGTACACCTCGTCGACCACGCTGGAGATGAACCTCCGGCGGAAGCTGCCGACGACGCTCGCGATCGATTCAGTCCCGACGCACTTGCGGATGTGGCACTGACGCGCATGACGCAACAAGAGGCCTGGTGACTCCGGTCACCAGGCTTTTTCGTGTCTCCCGATCAAGAGGGGCCGAAGCCGGCGAGACTTGTGTTCCCGAGGGAGGAACCTTCATGAACGAGTACGTTGCGAACCTGTTGCAGCTCGTGGAAGCGCCAGCACCGGGTGAGCGTTGCATTACCTGCGCAGTCTGGTGTTTTCCGGGTCGCCTACATTACCCATCATGTCATCTCGACCGGAGCGGCAGCGGAGTGGAGGGCGCTAGCCATGTTGTTGGACCTGACCGGGGCAACTTCGAGCTTTCGGTCGGTCATTCCACCTGCAAAGCTCGAATACCCGATGTAGATCCCCCACTCCGTTGCCGCTCCGGATTCCGTCCACGCCGGATTTCCCGGCGCTGCTCTACAATCGTCTGGTTTCGGCAGATACATACAAGTGGTTCGCGATGCACTGTGAGGGAGAAGCGCGATGGCTGGAAGAGCGAGCGGACAGGCGCCGGGAGTAGCGATCGAGTTCATTTCGGCGCCGCTGGCCGACATCGATGTGGACACGATCGTCGTCACCGTACCGCCCGATGGACAGGACTGGACGGCCGGCGCAACGATCGTTGACGGGGAGCTTGATGGCTTGCTGAAGGCCGCTCTTGCCGATGCGTCCTTCAGCGGAAAGGCCGGCTCGACGTTCCTGCTGCCGACGCCCGGCCAGCTCAAGGCCAGGCGGGTGATCGTAACCGGACTGCCGGCGGGCGAGATCGGGGACGAAGCCGTTCGCGCCGCGTTCGGCTCGGCAGCCCGGGCAGCGACGGCGGCGAAGAGCGCTTCGGTTGCCTGCATCGTCCCGGTCGTCGGGACCGGCGACACGAACATGTACCGGGCCGCGACCGAAGGGTTTCTGCTCGGACTCTACAAATTCGGCAGCTACCGTTCGGCCGAAAGCGGCGCGGACGTCGAGCGGCTGGTATTCGTCGGAGACGAAACGCCCGAGGCAAGCGACGGCGTTCGTATCGGTCAGGCGATGGCGGCAGGCGTCTATCTCGCTCGCGACATGGTCTTCGAGCCCGGAAACACAATCTATCCGGAATCGCTGGCCGAGGTTGCCCGCGAGACGGCGCGCAACGTCGAGCTCGAGTACGAGGTCTTCGACGAGAAGCAGCTCGCCGAGATGGGCGCTGGAGCGATCGTCGCCGTCGGCCAGGGAAGCGAGCATCTTCCCCGGTTGGTGCGGATGACCTACACCCCCTCGGGAGAGTCGAAGGCGACAATCGCCCTGGTCGGCAAAGGCATCACGTTCGATACCGGCGGGATGAGCCTGAAGACCGGCGAGGGCATGGTCCCGATGAAGACCGACATGGCCGGTTCGGCCGCCGTCCTCGGTGCGATGCGCGCCGTGGCCGAGCTCGATCTGCCGATCACCGTCCACGGGATCATCGCGGCCGCCGAGAACATGCCCAGCGACACCGCCTATCGCCCGAGCGACGTGCTCAAGGCAATGAACGGCAAGACGATCGAGGTCATTTCGACTGATGCCGAGGGACGCCTGGTGCTTGCCGACGCGCTTGTCTACGCGGCCGGTCTCGGCTCGGAGGTCATGATCGACCTGGCAACGCTGACCGGCGCGAAGGTCGTTGCACTGGGCGAGGAGAGCGTCGCCGTCTTCAGCAATGATGACGACCTTGCTGACGCCATTGTCGCCGCCGCCGACGAATCGGGCGAGCAGTTCTGGCACATGCCGCTCTGGGACTCGATGCGTTCCCAGCTCGATAGCGAGATCGCCGACATGAAAAACACGGGTGGCCGCGCCGGCGGCGCGATCACCGCCGCGCTCTTCCTCTCGGAGTTCGCTGAGGGCAAGCGCTGGGCGCACCTCGACATCGCCGGAGCCGCCTGGGCGAAATCGGCCAGAGGCTACACGCCGAAGGGCGCGACCGGCGTCGGCGTCCGAACGCTCGTGACCTATCTTGAGCGGCTGGCCGCCAGCTAGCGAAACGATGCGGACCGGCCAGAGTCGGACTACAATGGAATTAACGGACGGTTCATTCAACATAGAGGGAAGGACGTCACCATGGCCGTTGATACAGCCAGTGAAACCAGGAAAGTACAGCTACTCATCGCCGGGCAGCTCGTCGATGCTGCTGAAGGCGAAACATTCGAATCGGTCAACCCCGCAACCGGCAAGGCCTGGGCCACGGTCGCCAAGGCCAGTAACGAGGACGTCGATCGCGCCGTGAATGCGGCGCGCAAGGCGTTCGACGAGGGTCCCTGGCCCGGCATGCAGCCGTATGCTCGCGGCCGTGTGCTCGCCAAGATGGCGGAGCTCATGCGCGACCGCGCCGACGAGATCGGCGAGCTGGAAGCGCGGGATACCGGCAAGCCGCTGGCGCGGGCGAGAGGCGAGATTCTTGCTAGCGCGATGGTCTTCGACTACTACTCGGGCGCGGCTGACAAGTTCTTCGGTGAGACGATCCCGTTTGGCGACGGCGCCCTGAGCCTGACCCTGCGCGAGCCGCTCGGCGTTTGCGCTCAGATCGTGCCCTGGAACTTCCCGTTTATGATGTCGGCCTGGAAGGTCGCACCGGCGCTCGCTTCCGGCTGTACGATCATCCTCAAGCCGGCCTCGAACACCCCGGTCACGGCCCAGATCCTCGGCGAGATCGCCTACGAGGCGGGTGTTCCGGAAGGCGTCGTCAACGTCCTGCCCGGCCCCGGCGGTCAGATCGGCGAATATCTCTCGCAGCATCCGTTGATCGACAAGGTCGCCTTTACCGGCGAGACCGAGACCGGCGCCAAGATTCTCAAGGCCAGCGCCGACACGATCAAGAAGGTCTCGCTTGAGCTCGGCGGCAAGAGCCCGAACATCATATTCGCCGATGCTGACATGGAGAAGGCGGCAGCAGCGGCCGTCGGCGGCGCATTCGGCAACAGCGGCCAGGTCTGCACGGCCCGGACGCGCCTGTTCCTGGACAAAGGCCAGTACGACAACTTCATGAACCTGATCGTCGATCAGACCGAGAGTTTCAAGGTCGGCGACCCGATGGCAGAGGACACGTTGATGGGCCCGGTCATCTCCGACGCCCAGTGGGAGCGGGTCAACGCCTATGTTGAGATCGGCCGCAACGAAGGCGCGGAGCTTGTCTATGGCGGCACGCGCCCGTCGGCGATGAACGACGGCTACTTCTACCAGCCGACGATCTTCGCCCAGGCGTCCAACGACATGCGCATCGCTCGGGAAGAGATCTTCGGCCCGGTCCTGACGGTCATCCCGTTCGATGACGTCGACGAGGTGATCAAGATGGCCAACCAGAACGACTACGGCCTCGCCGGCTCGGTCTGGTCGCAGGACATCAACAAGGCCCTGCGGGTCGCCAAGGGTGTCCGCACCGGCATGATGAGCGTCAACGGTAGCGGCTCGGCGGGGGTCTTCGGTCCCTTCGGCGGCTACAAGAAGAGCGGCATCGGCCGGGAGCTGGGTATGCACGGCCTGGAGCTCTACACCCAGGTCAAGAGCATCCACATCGACCTGAGCTAGCGCCGGTCGCCCGATAGCGAAGAGAGCGCCAGCGGCTGATCAGCCGCTGGCGCTCCTTCTTGCTGGTCGGGTAGCGGGGAGCTTCCAATACCACCTTCTTCATCGGATCCTCATGAACGGCGGCGCGCCGCATCTGGATCTTGGATGGGACCAGCATGGCGGATGAAGCTGGACTCTTCACTCGCAACACTCCGATGCCGAATGTGGATCCTTCACTGCGCGGAGCCTTCGTTCAGGATTCCATGGGGGATACTTTTGGGGTTTCCGGGCGCGCCAACAGATCTGCCACGATGGGTCACCTCGTCTCTCGACATCTCTTCTTGTCGAAGATAACCGGCAGGCCCATATCCAAAGTAGCGAGCTCGTGAACGATCCACCTGATCTGGACGTTCATAGTAGGAGTCCGGCGAGAAGCACTGCCAACTCGACTTGAATGCTCGCAGCGATGGAGTTCCGTCATTCCGGAACCTGAAGACAGTCTCACATTCCTTAAGCACCGCCGCTCCCTGCGTGATTTCTGTCATACTTTCGGTTGCACAGCGTTGCGGCCGATGGGACGGGAGAACTGGATGTTTCAGCATTACGAAGATGAGGCGGCCGACCTCATCAATAACGTACTCGAGGAGCTTGGCTACGAGCGGCGAACGCTCCATTTGCGCCCGATCCCGTTTTCCGGCTCGTGGGGCACATCGCTGGCCTCTTTCCCGGTCGCGAGCCAGATTGTGGCCGAAGAGCATGCCGGGGAATTCGAGGGCCTGTCCAAGAAGGAAGCGCGCAACCGGCAGAAGGGACTCGTCCGGGACAAGTCGCTCGAGCTGGCGGATGCCATCGCCGAACGGCTGAACGACAGCGTCGTCGGCAAGAATGGCGCGTCGGCGATCAGCCGGGTGGAATCGGTCAACGGCTATGTGAATCTCTTCTTCGATACCAGCACCGTTGCCTGGGAGGTCCTCAGTTCGGCGATCAACGAAGGTGCGGACTACGGCAAGGGCCCGGCCCGGGTCGACAAGGTCATGGTCGAATTTTCCCAGCCAAACACCCACAAGGCATTTCATATCGGGCACACGCGTAATGCCGCGTTGGGGAACGCGCTGGCCAACATCACCGAGTTCGCCGGGTTCGAGACGATTCGCGCCAATTACTGGGGCGACATCGGCATGCACGTCATCCAGTGCCTCTGGTGCTATCAGACCTTCCATAAGGATCGGCGGATCACCCGCAAGAAGCGGGGAACCCGGCTCGGCGAGTTCTACACCGAGGCTGTTCAGCGACTGAATTACCGCAAGGACGTCCTCGGCCTGCTTCACGAGCTATCCGAAGACGATGCGCTCTTCGTCGACAAGATCGACGCGCTCGTGACCGAGATGTATCAGAAAGACAACGTCTGCGGCGAAGACGTCGCCTATCTGCTCGGGCAGATCGCCAACCAGCGGACGATCGACGAAGACAAGCTCTTCGAGCCGATGAGCGTGACGGCGCTGCTTAAGTACGTCGGGCCGCAGCTCAAAGAAGAGTTGGCATTCGTCCGCGAACATGGCCCACAGGAAGCTCCGCCGCCGACGTCGCGGACGGCGAACGTCCGCTATCCCCCGCCGGTCGTCACGGTCGAGAACACGACCGAGCGCATCGCCCGCTGGAAGCGGCTCAACGCGACGCCGGAGTGGTGGCCGGAAGTTCCGGACTGGCAGCAGCAGATCAAGGACATGTTCCAGGCCTGGGAGCGCAAGGACGAGGACCTCGTTGAGCTTTGGAAAGAAACACGGAGCTGGAGTATCGAGGAGTTCCATCGCATTTACGACGAGCTCGGCATCCGGTTCGACGTCGAGTTCTCCGAGAGCGAGGTCGAGGAGCAGGGCCGCGAGATGGTCTACGAGCTCGTCGACCGGGGTATCGCCGAGATGAGCGACGGCATGCCGGTCGTCGATATCGATAAGCAGCTCGGTCTTGAGGACCAGTATCGGACATTGCCGCTGCTGCGCTCTGACGGAACGACGCTCTACTCGACGAAGGATCTGGAGCTGACCCGGCGCAAGTTCGAGGATTTCGACATCGATCGGTCGATCTGGGTGATCGACAACCGGCAGGGTTTCTACCTCCAGCAGATCTTCAAGATCATGGAGCTCTGGGGGTTCGAACAGGCCGACAAGTGCTTCCATCTCGGCTACGAGTTCGTCACCCTCCCCGAGGGCGCGATGAGCAGTCGCCGCGGCAACGTCGTCCTCTACGAAGACGCGATGAAGGCGATGCGCAAGCGGGCCGTGGAGATCATCGAAGAGAAGAATCCGGATGGGCGGCTGTCCGAAGACCAGAAAGAAGAGATCGCCAGACAGGTGGCCGTCGGCAGCATCCTCTATCTGATGCTCTCGCGGGACAACAACACGATCATCGCCTTCGATATGGAAGAGGCGCTTTCGTTCCAGGGGCACGCCGCTCCCTATATCCAGTACGCCCACGCCCGGCCTGTCGGATTCTGGAGCGTGCCGGCGAGATTCCCGAGGGACCGGTCGAGTTCGTCGACCTTCAGGATGAGGAAATCGATCTGATCCAGAAGATCGCCGAGTTCCCGGAGGAAGTTCAGCAGGCTGCTGGAGTACCGGCCGCTCGTTATCGCCGACTACGTCTACGAGCTAGCGCGGTTGTTCAATGATTTCTATGCCGATTTCGATGCGCGCCCGATCCTGACCGCCGAAGAGCCGACCCGCTCGATGCGTCTCGCCCTCGTCGCGGCTACCCGGCAGACGATCGCGAACGGCCTGGCGCTCCTCAGCGTCCCGGCGCCGGAGGTCATGTGATCGACGGCGGGCACACGAAGGACATCGACAATCGGCTGAAGGCTTCCGATGTGCCGATCGACGTCATTCAGGTTCCGATGGCGCTGGGCGCAAATCGGGCCGGTGTCGACAGGGGCGCCGAGATCCTCGACCGGGAGTTGAGATCGGTTCTCAGCTACCGGGGTTTCCCGGAGATCGTTGAGCGGTTGAATTCGCCGACCGTGATACCGGTGGCTGGTCTCGATGCGGTCGACGGCAACGAGCAAGTTGTCGAGAACGCCTTTCATACCGAGGAAATCCGGGATGCCTGCGATGAGATCGCCGACGTCGTAAAAGCCTCGATCGGCGCCGGAAGATTCCCGCTGATTCTGGGCGGAGATCATTCGCTTTCGATCGGAAGTCTGGCCGGCGCGTCGACCGCAGGGCGCGTTGGCGCGATCTGGATCGACGCCCACGGCGATATCAACACGCCGGAAACCTCGCCGTCCGGCAACGTCCACGGTATGCCGCTGGCTATCGCGCTGGGCTACGGGCCGGAGTCGCTCGTCGGGATTGGCCATCGCTTCGATCTGGCGCTCGATGACCTCGTCTACATCGGCGTCCGGGACCTCGATCCGGGCGAGCGCGAGCTGCTCAGACAGTCGCCGGCGATGGTGTTTACGATGGAGAGCGTCGACACCATGGGTATCGATGCCGTGACGGAAGAAGCGGTCCGGCGGCTTCTCGAACGCGGCGTCGATGCCGTGCATCTCTCGTTCGATCTCGACGCGCTTGACCCGTCGGTATTTCCTGCTACCGGGGTCACCGTTCCGGGTGGGTTGACCTATCGCGAAGCGCGGCGGTGCCTGACCGGTCTCCGATCCAGCAACCTGCCGATCGTCTCCGCCGATGTCGTCGAATACAACCCGACGCTGGATGACCGGCCGGAGATCGCCCAGATCGCGAGCCGCCTGACTGCCGCCCTACTCGGTGAGCAGCTGGCCTGATCGCTCCGGCGCCTGCGCCGTTGAGACGTACGAGTGCAGCGCGCCGACATAGATATCTTCCACCAGAATCTGCAGCCGGTCGCCACCGATAAGCTCGGTGTTGCCTCCCGGGATCGAGACGACGCCGTCGCGCTCGATGGCGATGATCAGTGCCCGTCCGGGCAAGGCAAGCTCGTGGAGTTTTCGTCCGACGAGACTGCTCTCGGCCGGTATCTTGTACTCCACGATCTGCGTGCCACGGATCATCTGCAACGGTACGGGCTTGCCGTTGACCGACTGGAGCCGGTCGAGCGCCGCCGAGCTGTAGGCGCGGACGATGTCGCCGCGTCGCAGCAGACCGACGACCGTCCGTGGATCGCCCCGCTTCACGATCGGCAGCTGCCCAATGTCGTGGTTGCTCATGCGTTGGACCGCTCGCCCGAGCGGCGCGTCGTCGTACTCGGTGATGACCGGCCGGGTGGCGACCTCCCGGATCTCCGTTCCGGGCTGGTTCTCGAGCAGCGCTTCTTCCATGTCCGAGCTCGTCAGGATAGCGTCGAGGTGATCGAAATCGTCGAGGATGACAACGGCGCGGGTATCGATCTCGTCGAATCTCCGGGCGGCTTCGGCGATCGACATCGTGCCCGGCAAGGTCGGGACAGTGGCGCTCATCGCGCGGCGGACCGGCACCTGTCGCAAGAGGTCGGTATCGCGCGAGCGGTCGAGCTGGATGCCGCGACGCCGCAGCTTGAGGGTATAGATCGTGTCCTTACTCACCGCTTCCGAAACGAAGGTGCTGATAACGACGGCGCCCATGAGCGGCAGGATGATCCGATAGTCGCCGGAGAGCTCGAACAGGATGATCACGGCCGTAATCGGAGCCCGGGCTGAACCGGCGAAGAGCGCCGCCATGCCGACCAGGCCGTAAGCTCCGGCCGGGCCGATCTCGGTCGGCATCAGATTCTGCGCGGCCGTGCCGAACGCCGTCCCCAGCATGCAGCCGATGAATAACGATGGTGCGAAGACGCCGCCCGATCCGCCCGAGCCAATCGTGACCGAGACGGCGATGACTTTCACCACCAGGACGGCGACGAGGAACATCAACGTGTACTGTCCGGTCAGCGCAGATTCCATCGGGCCGTAACCGACGCCGAGAATCTCCGGCACGAACACGGCGATGCTTCCGAGAATGAGTCCGCCCGGAAGCGGCTTGAGATACTCGCGCATCCTGATGGCGTCGAAAACATCCTCGAACCAGTAGAGGACCTTCGTAAACATGACCCCGACCAGCCCGGCGCACACCGCAAGGATTGCGAACAGGACCAGCTCGATCGGCGTGGCCAGCTCGTATTCAGGGACAATGAAGCCGGGGACGTCTCCGAAGAACGTTCGACCAATGACCGACGCCGCGACGCTCGCTAGAACGACGGTGCCGAACGCGCGCGTCGAGAACTCGCCCAGGATGACCTCGAGGGCGAAGAAGACTCCGGCAATCGGGGCGTTGAACGTGGCCGCGATGCCACCGGCCGCGCCGCAGGCGACCAGGGTGCGATTACGCTCTGCGGATGCTTTGGTAACCTGGCCCAGCGCCGACCCGAGCGCGGACCCGATCTGAACGATCGGTCCCTCACGGCCGACGGAGCCGCCGGAACCGATACAGAGCGCGGATGCCAGTGACTTGACGACGGCGACGCGCGGCCGGATTCGGCCACCCTCTTCGGCTACCGCGAACATGACCTCGGGCACGCCATGTCCTTTGGCTTCCCGCGCGAAGCGATAGATCAGCGGGCCGAAAATCAGGCCGCCGAGAGCCGGGATGAAGATGATGGCTCCGGAACCGAAAAACCCGGCCAGCCATGGCTTTACGAAATCGAAGAAGAACCAGTCGAATCCCTCGATCAGATAGCGGAAGACGACGGCGCCGAGTCCGGCGCCGATGCCCACGAGAAGTCCGCTTGCGATCAGGATGTGGGTTTCAGACGGTGTCAGCCGCTGAAACCACGTATTTAGCTGGTCTACAATCGACTGGTGCGTTGTTCGCAGTTCGTGATGTTCGGCGCTCATCGAAATACCTATCTGGTGACGTCAAAGGGAACGGGGAGAGCAATCTCGGCCAGCCGGTCCGGGGACTTGCTAGCGTTGATATTGGGCTATTTCGATTGTGTTCAGGGCCAGTAAAGGGAAGCGAAGTGGCAACGTCTCGTCGAGGCGCGACCCGTATCTCGTCGTTCGCGTGCCTCGGTTACTTGCTGCGTTTCGGGGCTCCAGACTCGACTAGTTCATTCACTCTTGCGGCGTCCCCGACCGGGGTTGCCGTTACTAACGATTCTAGCAGTTCTGACGTGATGTCCGAAGGACCCGGTCGTGTCGTTCTATCAGACGTTTAATCGATATCGCGCCCGTTTCCGCGGCTCCCGTATTGCGGGTCGCCCGGTGCAACGCGCCCAGTCGTTGCGCTGGGTGCTGATTGCGCTCTCGATCGGCGTCGTTGCGGGTGCCGGCGCAATCCTGTTTGACCTGACGATCAACCTGGTCGGCGTCCTGGCCCTCCACGATCTCGCCGACACGAAGCCCCCGATACCGAGTGGCGAAGGCGAGACGGAAATCCGCTCGATCGTCAGCTCGGTCGGGCATCCGTGGTTGCTCCCCGTCGTCGTCTCGGTCGGCGGTCTCCTCAGCGGGTTTCTCGTCCAGAGACTGGCGCGAGAAACCGCAGGCGGCGGTAACGACAGTGTTATCGCCGCCTATCACTACGAGGGCGGCCAGATACGAGGCCGGGTGCCGTTCGTGAAGCTCGTCGCGTCGGCGATCACGATCGGAACTGGGGGCAGCGCCGGACGCGAGGGACCCGCCGCCCAGATTTCGGCGGGGTTTGGCAGTCTCTTCGCACGAGGTTTGAATCTGTCGGCCGGAGAGCGGCGGATGTGCGTGCTGATCGGCATGGGCGCTGGAATCGGGGCGATCTTTCGCGCGCCGCTCGGTGGAGCGGTCCTTGCCAGCGAGCTCTTGTATCGCGACGACATCGAGGCGGACGCCCTGATACCGTCCCTGGTAGCGTCGATTGCCAGCTACTCGATCTTCGGTACCTATGCCGGCTGGGAGCCGCTGTTCGGCGCGCAGACGCATGTGATCTTCGACCATCCGGCACAGCTTCTGAACTTTGCACTGATCGGCGTGATCGCCGGGCTGGTCGGGCTGCTGTTCGTCCGGACGTTCGCTTATGCCGAGCACTACTTCGAGAGGATGCCGCTGTCGCGCCCGGTTCGTGGAGCGATTGCCGGCCTGGCCGTCGGGATCATCGGCGTCCTGGTCCCGCAAACGCTCGAGACTGGGTACGGATGGGTGCAGATCGCCATCGACGATGGCTTGGCCGACATTGCCCTCTGGATCGTCATCATGCTGCCTCTACTCAAGATCCTCACGACGAGCCTGACCGTCGGATCGGGGACATCGGGGGGCGTCTTCGGGCCGGGCGTGTTCATCGGGGCCATGATCGGGGTCGGTTACTGGCGGGCATTTCATGGCGTCTTTCCCGGGATGCCCGATGCTCCGGCGAGCATGACGATTATCGCGATGATCGCCCATCTCGGCGCGGTCGCCCACGTGCCTCTCGCGGCGATGCTTATGGTCGCCGAGATGACCCGGAACCTTTCACTGCTCGCGCCGGCGATGATCGCGATCGGCATCGCGAACCTGATCGTTGGCCAGGAGACGCTCTTCCGGAGTCAGCTTCCCTCGAAGGCCGATTCACCGGTCCACCGCCACCGCTACGCCTTTCCGCTGCTGTCGACGCTGATCGCCGGAGAGGCGATGCAGACGCCCGCGCTCACGCTGCGTCCGGGACAGACGGTCGAGGAAGCCGAGGACCTGCTGCATGACGCCGGGCTCACCGGGGCGCCGGTGGCGGGGGAAGATAGCGAACTGATGGGGGTGCTTACGGCCTCGGACATCGCATCCGTCCTGGAGAAGGACCGCCGCAGGACGCACGTGATCGATCTCATGACCTCGCCGAGGACGAGATTCGACCGCAAGGCATCGCTTGATACGATCTTCGACTCGATGGCGACCGAGAATCTCGGTTGGATACCGATCGTCGAACCGATCGATCGAGTTCGCTACCGGCTGATCGGCATCGTCACGCTGCAATCGGTGCTCTCAGCGTACCGGCTGGCGCTCCGGCGGAAGGTCCGCCGTACGGACGCGATGATGGTCGGCAGCACGTTACTGGAGGTCCAGGTAACGCCTGAATCACCGCTCTGCGTCATGCCGGTCCGGGATTGCAGCTGCCGGAAGATGCTCTGCTCGTCAGCTACACTCGCGGCGAGGTCGTCCGTTTTCCGCACGGCGCGACGATATTCGAGCCGGAGACCGTGTTGGCGTCGTGACGAGCGTCGCCGCGGAGGAGCGAGTCCGCCGGTTCTTCGAGGACGAACTTTCCGTCGAGCGAACCCGACCGGGCTAGTCCGGCAGTGCCGTGATCCGGCCGACGATCTGGGCACGGTTTCCGGCGGGGTCGTTGAAGAAGGCGAGTTTGTCGCCGGCCGGATTGGTCGTATCGACGTCGAAGACGATCCCGGAGTCGAGCAATCGATTCCGCAGTTCGTCAAATTCGGCAACCGGGACGGCGAACGCAAGGTGCGAGGGGTGGGTCATCGGTGGGCCGTCCGCGACGTAGACCTCCAGGCGTCCGCCTTCTCCGTCCGAAATGAAGTTGATTCTGGGCGGCCCGTCGAGTTCTCGAATGACGGTCCATCCGAAATTGTCGCAGTAGAAGCTCACGACCTCGTCGAAGTTGTCGGTTGTGACCGGGATCCCGACGTGTTCGAGCCGTACACTTGCCATAGCCATTTCCTCTTCTCTTGCAACCCAGTCTGGCGGACGACGCACGGGAGCCTTGCTCCCGGCACCAGAGAGTTCATGCTAGCATCCCCGACGGCGGGAAAGGATAGTAGGTGAACCCTAGTCAAGCGAATGAAGACATGCTGGAGAGTCGCTACAGGTGACGACGCGCAGGACACTCCTGCTCTCCGTCTACATCCCGTCCGCATTGCTCGCATTCAGCGAGGGTCTGCTCCTCCCGACGCTGCCGCTCTTTGCCCTCCAGTTCGATGTCAGCTTTTCCGTCGCGGCGCTCGTGATTGCTGCGTCCGGTATCGGCACGATGTTCGCCGATGTGCCGGCCGGCATGGTCCTCGGTCGCTTCGGGCTCAAGCGGACGATGATCTTCGGAACGGCCCTGGTCGCGGCAGCACTTTTTGCCCTTGGTTTTGCCCAGTTCCTACCGCTGCTGATCCTCTATCGACTGGCCGACGGCGTTGGGCGCTCGATGTGGGCGATATCGCGGGTGTCGTATATCGCGGAAGCGATCGAGCCCGCCGAGCGCGGACGCGCGATCTCCATCTTTGGTGGCCTGAATAGAATCGGGATGTTCGCCGGTCCGGTTAGCGGCGGGTTGGCGGCGGACGCGTTCGGGTTACGATTCGCCTTCATTCTCGCCGGATTACTGGCAGTTGCCGCACTCGTCGTCTCGCTGATCTGGATCGACACGACCGAGGTCGAAGTCGAATCCAGCCACCGGGCTCGCTGGACGCTCATCCGTGACCTCCTGCGAGCGAACTGGAGAGACCTGAGCGCGGCCTCGGTCGCTCAAATGGCCGGCCAGATGATTCGCGCGGGACGACAGGCGATCATCCCGTTCTACGCCGAGGCGGTCCTGGGACTGAGCGCGACCCAGATCGGGACGATCCAGTCCGCTTCGTCAATGATCGATATGTCGCTCTTCTTCCCGGCCGGCTACATCATGGATCGCTTTGGACGAAAGTTCACTTCTGTTCCATCGTTTGCCGTGATGTCGATCGGATTGGTGTTGATCCCGTTCACCGGCGGCTACTTCTCTTTGCTGCTCGTATCGCTCGTTATCGGGCTTGGCAACGGTCTCGGCAGCGGGGCGATGATGACGCTCGGTACGGATCTCGCTCCGCGGGGTGCGGTCGGCGAATTTATGGGACTCTGGCGGTTCGTCGGGGACTCCGGACGGGCAGGGGGGCCGCTCGTCGTCGGTTCGCTTGCCGACTCGACCGGCTTCACGGCAACCGCATACATCCTCGGCGGGATCGGCCTTGCATCTTCGGCGACGCTGCTCTTTCTGGTTCGAGAGACCAGGACCTCTGCGATTGTCAGCAGCTCGGGGCCGGACCCTGGAGGCTAGTCGCCGTCGAGCGACCAGAGTCTTGTGCCGGACTCGGTCGAAATCAGGACGCGATCGGTCAACGCTGCGATAGCGATGCCGGTTACTTCGGCGTCGGCGCCAACGCGAGTCCAGGTCTGACCCCCGTCGACGCTGAGAAACGCTCCGTGGGAACCGCCAAGCCAGATGCGGTCCCGATTCGTCGGGTCGATCACGACCTCGGTGAGTCGGCGGTAGGGATCAAGTTCCGCTTCGGGGATTGGCTCGAATAGCGGATCGGCGGAGTACGTGACGTCCTCCAGGCCGCTCCTGCTCCAGGACCAGGTCTCGCCCCCGTCGTCACTCACACCAACCCGGTGAGCGTTGGCGAGGACCATGCGGCCCTCGGTCCAGTCGATCGCTGCGTCACCCCAGAACTGGGCCAATGCGTCGACGAAGAGCGGTTGAGCCGGATTGGAGGTATCCATGAGGAAGAGCCTTCCAGTGCCGCCCTCCGTCGCGGAGACGACGATGATCTGCGCCATCGGATCGCTGCGTTCGGTAGCGATGGCGAACAGGTCTTCGCCGTTGAGGTCCGGCACGAGCGACCAGGTCGATCCGCCGTCGGTCGAGACGCTGAGGCCGCAATTCGTGCCGTAGACTAGCGAACTGTCGCTGGACTCGTAGGCAAGCAACGGCTGGATGTCGAGACTGTCCTCGACGACTTCCCAGGTACGGCCCGCGTCGGTCGAGCGCCGGAACTCGAAGAACGAGAATCCGCGCCCACAGCCTCCCCGGTCTCCCGAATAGATGGTGTCTTCATCGTTTAGCGCGACGACGAGAGGGCCGATATTCCCCTCGCCGGCGGCGGCCCAGCTCCGGCCGCCGTCGTTTGTGCGCCAGAGCTTGTCCCCAGCCACGGCGAACATGGTTCGACCGGTGTCGCTTCCCTGGACGATGCGGGTGACAGCCTGCCCATCAATGAGCAGTTCGGCTCCGCTTTCGGGCAAAGGCTCAGTCGTCGCGGTTGGGGTGCTGGTCCCGGCCGTCCTGGTTTCTGGCGCGGTTGTGTCGGTTGGCGTGGCGGCGGCGCCGGTGGGACTAGCTGATCCTGCTGGCGTGACGGTTACTGTGGTGGAGGTAGCAGTCGAGCCGGGGACAGCAGTCGGCGTCGACGGAACGGTTGCGGGAGGCGACGTCGGCGTCGGATCTTCATTGTTGTCGGTCAGTGGACTGCTGCAGGCTGCGATCAGAACCATCAGGATAGCCGCAAACAGTGCCGTTTTTCCTGGTTGTGTCAACGACCCTCTCCGCCCGCGACGCAATCGACTCGCCTCCCCTTGATACGCGTCGCACACGCACCAGTCGGTAAGAGGTGAATTCTCTACCGTTGAAAGCCTATCGTCCCGGAATTGATCACGCTATCGAACGGTACCGGCCGAAAGAAGCAGAGCGCCCGGGCCGCAGAAGGCCCGGGCGCTCTATCTTCGCGAACGTGGAACCCTAGTTCGGGAGATTCGCTGAAGTCGTCACATTCAACGACGGGTTATAGGAGTAGCCGTCATAGGTGATGTCAGTGACCGAGTAGGTGTGCGATCCACTGCCGACAGGTCCGGTGTACATCAGGGCGTAGCCTCCGTAGTTGGTTCTCCCCGTGAGCTGCTTCGTCTGGCCGCTCTGCGCTCGGATCGTTGCCGTGATCGTCGCGCCGTAGCGGACCTCATCGTCGGTACTGTCGACCCACGTGTAGATGTACCAGCTGGAGCCGACCTTGATCGTGTAGATGCGCCCCACGAAGACTTGCTCTCCGCCGGGTGGTGGCGGTGGAGGCGGGCTCGTCACCGAGAGGTTGACCGACTTGCTGTTGTTCGACGAGTTCGAGTCTCCGGACAGTTCGGCAGTCGCCGTGAAGCTGTGGTTACCGACGATCGACGGGCTCCATTGGAACTGGACGTTCTGGGAGGCGCCGGAAGCAACCGTGACCTGCTGCGTCTGATTGACCGATGCCGAGCTGCTTGCCAACCGGACCGTGAAGTTCGCGCTGCTCGTGCCATTGTTGCGAACGCTGGCTGTGAACGTCACCGGCTGGCTGTTCTGCTCTACCGAGCTTGCCGACCTGGTGAGTGTCGTGACTTCCGCATCGACGATCGACGCCTGGGTGACGGAAACTGTCGGGCTGGTGCGCTGGTTGTTGCCGCTATTGGAGTCGCCGGACAGGTTCGTCGATACCGTGAACGTATGGCTTCCGGCGACGCTGGCGGGCCAGCTGAAGGTCACCTGCTGCGTCGAACCGGCGCCGACGCTCACGCTCTTCGCGTCGCTGAATCCAGATGGTCCGCTCACGCTGACCGGGACCGACGCGGCGTTATCCCCGTTGTTGCCGACCGTCGCCGTGATCGTCACATTGCCGCCGTTGAGGGCGATACTGGTCGGGTTGACCGTGACGTTGTTGACGCTGGCATCAATCGTCGGGGTGCTTCCGCCGCCGCCACCGACATCGACCGTGCCGGGGTTCCCGACGTTCTTGCTCGAGTCGTAGGGCGTTCCGGACTTGATCACGTTGTAGACGTGGAAGCGGTGGACGCCGGTTTCGTTCGTCGTTGTCTGTAGCGTGATCTGGCCGGACGAGTTCAGGTAGCCGTAGCCGACCCTGTACCGATTCGTGGGGCTGATCCAGTAGCCGTACATGTAGGCTCCCGATGCAGCTCCTGCATTCGGGCCGACGGTCACGACTGCCCGCAACGTGTAGCCGTTTCCGTACGGGGTGGCGCTCATGTCGACGCTTGCGACGTACAGGGAAGTCGTCGGCGTCGGAGACGAGACGGTGACGCTGTTCGTGGTCTGGCTGTTGTTGCCGGCGTTGCTGTCGCCGCTCAGTGCCGTCGAGACGGTGAACGTATGGCTGCCGGTCGCGCTGGCAGGCCAGCTGAACTGGACGGTCGTGGATGCGCCGCTCGCAAGCGTGCGGGAGGTCGAATTGGACCAATGGTCGGGTCCGGTTATCGTCACAGGGATCGTCGCGCTGGCCGTGCCATTGTTGCGAATCTGGGCCGAGACAGTCACGTTGCCGCTGTTCTGGGTGATCAAAGTCGGGCTGGCCGAGGCGCTCACCACCTGAGCATCGATCGTCTGGGTCGGATTCTGAACGGAGACGGTGTTGGACGTTTTCGAGTTGTTGCTGCCGTTGCCGTCGCCGCTGAGGTTTGCGGTTGCCGTCAACGTGTAGTTGCCGGCCGAGGCAGGGGTCCACTGGAACGTGACCGACGTGGACTGGCCAGCTGCAACGTTCGACGTATTTGCGTTGTAGCTGAAGTTGCCGGGGCCGCTGCCGGTGACCGGAATCACAGCCGACTGGTCGCCGTTATTGCGAACCTGAACGGTGCCGGTGACGGCGTTGCCGACGGTTGTCGATGACGGGCTCATCGAGAGTGAGAGCACTTCAGCGTCGACGACCGTCCCGCCGCCGCCCGTGTCCGCACCGTACAGCTGCTGGATGGCGGAGGTGTCGTCCGA
>JAWKPC010000009.1:0-149319 GCA_041390865.1 Thermomicrobiales bacterium | reverse complement strand
CAGCGCCGCCGGAGACTCCCAGCAGCACGCCTTCCTCGCTCGCGACGCGCTTGATCATCTGATACGCCTCATCCGTCGATACCGCCATGTTCTCATCGGCCAGCGATTCGTCGTAGATGCCCGGTACGATTGCCGAGGCCATGTGCTTCAGCCCTTCCAGGCCATGCAGCGCCAGATCGGGCTGCATCGAAACGACCTTGATCGCATCGTTGTAGCACTTCAGCCGCCGTGATGTCCCGACGAACGTGCCGCTGGTGCCGAGCCCGGCGACGAAGTGGCTGATCTTGCCGTTCGTCTGCTGCCAGATCTCGGGCCCGGTCGTCCGGAAGTGGGAACGCCAGTTTTCCGGGTTGTTGTACTGATCAGGATAGAAATAGATGTCCGGGTTCTCCTGATAGCGCTTGCGGACCTCGCGGATCGCGCCGTCCGAGCTCTCGGCCGGATCAGTCAGGACGATTTCGGCTCCGTAGGCGCGAAGGATGCGCTTGCGCTCGGCGCTGGCAGCGGCCGACATGAAGAGCTTGACCTGGTAGCCGCGGGCCGCGCCGATCATGGCGTAGGCGATGCCGGTATTGCCGGATGTCGCATCGATGATGATCTTCTCCTTTGTGAGCTCCCCCGAGCGCTCTCCGGCTTCGATCATCGCCAGGGCCGGCCGGTCTTTGACCGAGCCGCCCGGATTCGCCCATTCGGCCTTCCCGTAGATCTCGATGCCGTCCTGCGGCTCGAGCGACCTGAAACGAAGGAGCGGCGTATTACCGATCATCTTCGTCAGATCGTCTTCGACGACTGCCATCATCGCCGGTTCTGGCGAGGTCGCCAGAATGCTGTCCATATCCATAGTCTCGACGTGTCCTATCCTCAGAATCCCCGTGTGCCCTCCGGCACGCAACGGTGAAGCTGCGCCCCGGACATGAGGTCGCCTGAAATACTTGTCGGTTTGATGCTGGATGCGGGTTGACGCGGGAGCGACTAACAGAAGCAGTCGCTGAAGAAGGCGTCCGTCTCGAACGCGTAATGGCCGATGCGGGCGCAGGGCCACTCGCAATCGAGCAGGCCGCCCCGAGGCTGCTCTGGAGTTGGAGTTTGCGGATTCCCAGTCATCTGGTTGTCCAACATGTTCTCCCTGATAGGTCAGGATGACGAATAACGCGGAGCACACAGATGCGATCCGCGCTACATTCGGTTAAAACGTCATCGGTGGATGAACTATTCCACCGTTGAATCGGGTGAATCGGGCGGATGAGGAGTGGCATGAACGATATTCGTGGTCTGCTGATCGATGTCGACGGCGTCCTGCACGTCGATGGCGATCCCATTTCCGGCGCCGCCGAAGCGCTGGAGCGGATTCGCGGGGCCGGGATCGCGATCAGGCTGCTGACCAACGGGACGATGCGCACCCGGAATGATCTGGCGGCCCGGCTCCGCGGCATGGGTATCGTAGTTTCGGCCGCCGAGAGCCTGACGGCGGTGACAGCGGCCGCCGACTATCTGCGGCAACATCATCCAGGAATCCCTTGCCACCTGCTGGTATCCGGGGATATCGCAAGCGAATTCGAAAATATTCCGCTGACCGACGATGAGGATGAAGCGGGCGTCGTTGTCGTGGGCGGCGCGAGTGACACATTCAGCTTCGCCGCGCTCAACCGGGCCTACCGGATGCTGCGCAACGGCGCGAACCTGGTGGCGATGCACAAGAGCGTCCACTGGCTGACATCGGACGGCATCACCCTTGACTCGGGGCCGTTCATCCACGGCCTCGAGTGGGCCGCCGGAACCGAGGCCGTCGTCGTCGGTAAACCGTCGCGCCACTTCTTTCAGACAGGCTTTGACGAGCTTGGACTCGAACCGGCACGGGTGGCGATGATCGGTGACGATCCGCTGCAGGATGTCAAGGCGGCGATGGACTACGGCGCGACCGGGATTCTCGTCCAGACAGGTCTGGGTGCCCTCGAACCTGGGCTGGATTTCGCGCCTGATCTCACGCTGTCCTCCATAGCCGCGTTGCCCGACGCTCTGTTATCGCAGAACGCAACCTGACGCTCCGCTCAGGTCTGGCCGCATCAATCGGATAGACTGCAAACGTTCATCGTTCGCTGACGTGACGGGATTGTTCAACCTGGAATCCATGGCTGCCCAGACTGTCTCGGTCGTCATTCCGACGTTCAACGAGGAACAGAGCCTTCCCCGGACGCTCCGCCAGTTCCAGCGGATCGACGGCAAATGGCAGGTGGTCGTCGTCGATTCTGGTAGTTCGGACCGCACGGTGCGGATCGCCCGGAAAGCGGGTGCGCCGGTCGTCGAGGACGCACCGGACGGGCGGGGGGCGGCAATGAACGTCGGGGCCACGGCGACATCGGGCGAGATCTTGCTCTTTCTTCATGCCGACACCTCGCTTCCGGACGACGCCTACTGGCAGATCACCGATCGTCTCGCGTCACCGGATGTCGCGGCTACCGGTTTCCGCTACCGCTCCGATCGCGATGGTTGGCGGTACCGGCTCCTGACGCCGATCGGGACGGCACGCTTTCGAGTTCAACGGACATTCTTCGGTGACCAGGCCATCGCCGTCCGGCGAGAGGATTTCGACGAAGTCGGCGGATACCACGAGCCGAACCTGATGGAGGATGTCGATCTCTCGCGACGGCTCCGGGATCGCGGCCGCCTGGAACTCTTACCGTCCTGCGTCGTCACGTCCGCGCGTCGTTTCGAGCGCGGCGGCGTCTTCCGGACGCTCGGTCTGATGACGCTGCTGCAAATCGCCTACAGTCTCGGGATATCCGCCGAGCGTCTGAGCCGCTGGTATCGTCATGTCCGGTCGACGGATGACGACGCCAGGCGTTCTGTCGAACGCATCGGCCTGGCCGATCTGGATCTGATCGATGCTGCCAACGAGCCGGTTGGAATGGCCGATCTGGTTCGCTCCGGACCTGTGCTGCTGGTATTCCTGCGGTGGCTCGGCTGACTGCCCTGCAGGAATCATCTCGCGCAGTTGCGCGAGCACGCCGGTCAGCTGGACCAACTCGGTATCGGGGTCTATGCCGTGACGTTCGAGTCGCAATCTCGCGTCCAGGATCACCAATCTGAGGACGATCTGCCCTTCCCTCTTCTACGCGATCCCGGACGGAAGGCGTACCAGCGCTTCGGCCTCGGCCGCCAACCTGCGACGACGATCTGGGGGCCTACGACGCTTCTGTACTACGCGCGGCAGCTGCTCCGCGGACAGTTGCCGAACCGCGCCGAGGGAGCCGATCAGTATCAGCTTGGCGGCGATGTCTTGCTCAATCCCGACGGCAACGGCGGCACGATCTACCGGTCGGCGAACCCGGCTGACCGCCCATCGGTCGAGTCGATCCTCCGGCAGATTCGGAAATTCTGAGCCGGACTGTGCTCGAAACTCAGCCTCGGCGTTTCCCGCGATGCGTCTGATCGCCGCAACTCCCCCAATGGTCCTATGTCCCGGGTATCGTGTCCGTTGAATGCTATAAGCACGGGGAATGAAGATCGCACCTTCGCGGACCTCCCGGTTCGTCGTGCGGTCTATGAATCGGGGGAAGAACTTGTACACCAGATCGAAACGGCGATTCGTATTCGGCTTGCTGGCGATCCTATTGACGGTCGCGGCAACCGGCTTCGGACGGTCCGAGATATCGTCGACCGTCCAGGACACGAGCGCGTCCGACAACGCGATCCCACAGGGAACGATCGACGAGAACTATCTCAACTGCTTCGACTTGCCGGAGATCTCTCCCGATCTGCCAGGTGCTCCGAATCTGGAAGGCGGGATGCAGATGAACCAGAACATCATGAACTGCTTCGCCTGGCAAGAGTTCATCGCGCTGAGCTGGCAGGCGTCGGCCGAGCGCGATGGCCAGCCTGACACGTCCGTGCCCGCCAGCATGTTCGGTGACCCGGAAGAGGATCTCTCCGTTGTCTGGGAAACCTACCAGGAGGCCTATCAGGTCTTCCTTCCGAACGCCGTGGCGCCGGAACCGTGGGAGTCGGACCAGGAGGTTCCCGCAGTCTGTCAGGATGTTGAGACTGAAGGTGCACGACACCTGCCTTCGATCGCGAAGGCCTCGGACGCTGTCCAGGTGCTCGATGAGTTCGGTCAGGCCAACTCGGCGGTTTCCGATCCGGATGCCTGGCTCACGGCTCAAAACGGTCACCGGGCACACTACGAGGTCCGGATGAACGAAGTCGAGTTCGACTACATCGTCGAGCACGAGTTCTACAACGCGCTGAAGCAGTATGAAGCCGTCCAGCAGGCGCTCGAAGAGGGCGGCCCGGGAATTTACTTCCCGCTCGGCACGCCCGAACAGGCCGGCGCGATCGAGATCAAGGCTGCCTGGATCGAGCTCGACAACCCGGGTCTGGCGAACCGCTACATGACGACCCAGGCCTACATCTACAACGAGCAGCAGGACGACCCCGACTGTTACGTTGCGACCGTCGGCCTGATCGGACTCCACATCATCCAGAAGTCGAACGATCAGTGGACCTGGGCGACGTTCGAGCATGTCCAGAACGCCCCGAGCATCGCCGAGATCGCGAGCCGGGATCTCGAAGACGTCTACCGGTTCTACGATCAGAATTGTCAGGTCGACTGCCTTCCGAACAAGAAGCCGTCATCGGGTCAGCCATACGATCAGCCGGTCCAGGTGGTCAGAGTCAAGGACATAGCCGACCAGGGCAGCTGGGGCAATTTCGATGACAATGTGGCGTCGCTTAATAGCTACATGCAGCAGAAGATCCGCGAGACCAACCCGGACTCCGTCTTCCAGTACTACGAACTGGTCAGCATCGGCTGGCCGACCGAGCTGATCAAGAACGATCATCCGACGACCGATCCGCTGCCGTACAAGGAGATCGTGCCGGAGTCGCTGGCGAACTCGGTTATGGAGACGTATTTCCAGCAGCACGGAGTGAACTGTTCCGACTGCCACAGCGTTGCCCACAACGCGCCGAGCAGCGCCGACGAGAGTCCCGAGTGGCGCTCCGACTACAGCTTCCTCCTTAGCCGCGCCGATGAGCCCGAGAGCAGCGCCGAGGAGTAGCGGCCCGGGACTCGTTTGAACCAGTGTCTCGAGAAGAGGGGTGGCTTGACTGGCCACCCCTCACGGCTTCTAAATGCAAGCTCTCAACCGATTCTTATCCGCCGACCGGCGCTGCAGCGCCTTCAGCAGTCTTGCGTTCAGCCGCCAGCGCGGACCTGCGAATCTTCCCGGCCTCGTTGCGGGGTAGCTCGGCTACGAATTCATACGTCTTCGGGCACTTGTAGGCCGAGAGCCGCTCGCGGCACCAGGCATTCAGGTCGTCCTGCGCTGGTTGGTTGTCGGTCTCGTGCGGCTGGATGATGGCGTGAACCCGCTTGCCCCAGGTCTCGTCCGGCAGGCCGACGACAACGACGTCCGCCACGCCGGGGTGCTCGCTGAGGGCGGCTTCGACCTCGGCGGCGAAGACGTTGGCCCCGCCGCTGATGATCAGGTCGGTCCGCCGGTCGGCCAGATAGACGTAGCCATCCTCATCGATCCAGCCAAGGTCGCCGATCCAGGTGAAGTCGTCAATACGAGGAGCCTGGTCCGCCCCGACGTACTCGAACGGGATGTCCTCTGCGACCGTCGACCGGGCGAATATCCGTCCGACCTCGCCGGGCGGGAGTTCTTCACCTCTTTCTCCGAGAATTTTCATCTCAGCCATGAAGGGTTTACCGACGGTTCCAGGATGCTCCAGCCAGTCGACGCCGTTGTTCATCGCATAACCATTGCCTTCAGTGCCGCCGTAGATCTCGGTGATGCGCTCCGGGCCGAGCAGGTCGATCCAGGCTTGTTTTAGCCACGGGGCACACGGCGCTCCGGTGTGGGTAATGGCGATCAGGCTGCTGAGGTCTCGATTGGCGATGTCCGGGACATCCAGCAACCGTTGCATCATGATCGGGGCGACGGTCATGAAGTGAGCCTGATGATGTTCGATGAGATCGAGTACCAGTTCGGGTACGAAGCGCTCCATGAGGATGACGGTTCGGCCCTCGAACAGCACCGCACAGACGCTCAGGAATGGAGCTTCGTGATAGAGCGGACCAGGGATGAGAGACGTCGCCGTTCCCTCTTTGAAACCAAGCGGTCCGAAAATCTTGAGAAACGTTCCGGGCGGATATGCCCACGGTCCCTTGCGGATGATCACCTTCGGCCGGCCGGTCGAGCCGCCGGAGCCCATAGCCCTGCCGGGATTGGCGACTCGATCGGGGAGAGTGCCGTCGTCGTAGACCTCGGTCTGGTGAATCTGAATCCTGTTGACTGACGGCCAGCTGATGTCCTCCCAATCGGTCACGACGAGCGCGGGCGCGGCGAGATCGAGCATCGCGTCGCGCTCGATTGCCGGCATCTCGGCCCGTAGGGGCAGCGTCATCGCGCCCAGCTTCCAGGTCGCGAAGCATGACATGATGTGTTCCGGACAATTCGGAAGGCCGACGACGACGGTCGACCCTTGCTCTACTCCCCGCTCCGCGAACATCCGGGCGATCTGGTTCGAGCGCTCGTCGAGATCCTGCCGGCTGAAGTGCGACTCGGTTCCGTCAGCAGCGACGAAGATGAGCGCAGTCTGTTCTGGATCTTCCTGCGCGAGATCGGTCAAGCGGCGTCCAAAGCTCACGGCCTCGGGTTGGGTGGTCGCGCCCACTTGGCTCTCCTCTCCCCGGAGCTAGATACTCCTGTGAAACAATGTTGATGGTCCCATCGTCCCACGCCTCGCCGGAGTGCACATCCGTTTATCTACGTAATTATGGGGCAAATATTGTTCGGCATGGTACGTAGCGCGCCGTAGTGCTCAACTGGGCTCCGGAGCCACGAGACCATGCTGATAGGCATAGGCGATCGCTGCGCCCTGGCTGCTGACGCCGAGCTTCCCGTAGATGTTGCTCTGGTGCGTCGAGACGGTGCGGGGGCTGGATAGAGAGTTGATTGGCTATCTCGCTGGTAGTCAATCCCTGGGTCATTAGTTCGATCACTTCTTGCTCACGGCTGGAAAGAATCGCGTTCTCGAGTCTCGCGGACTTCCTGGGTTTGTCCACTTCAAAGTTCCTTGCCAGCGATATCGCATCCCGGAAAGAAAGCGACCGACCCTGGGCCCAAGCTGACCGAAATTCGCTCGTTGCCGAGCGTCGAGCACAGTTCAGTAAGTGTCGACCTGTCTTGATTTCTACCAATCGGCGCGGTCGGGTTGCGAAATTCATCCTTGACTTTTTCGACGCACTGTAGAGAAGAACAGCGTCAACCAAGTGTCCGGCCTTCATTGCGATTTGCGCAATGCCGCGTAGATTACTAGATGCTGCAAGGCGGTCACCGTACCGATCCCTGATTTCCAATGCTTCCGCATGAAAATCGAGCGCAACGTCTAATTGACCGCCATCGCGCGCGATCCCGCGAGATAAGTGAGCGGACCGGCTTCAGACCAGCCCAGATTGCGCTCTGAAAACTTTTGACGCGCACGATCAAGATACACAGAGGCTCTTTCATGATGGCCTTGGTGATAGACAATGGAACCGAGCAGATGCAGAACATGCGGCACCCAGATGACGTCTCCAAGTTGGTCGAATATGCTGAGGGCACGTTTCCCACTGACCGCGGCCGCATCATAGTCGCCCGATTCATTCTCGAGGATCGCAAGATAGACATGAATCGACGCGACTGCAACCGCGACTCCAATGTCGTCCCAGGCAAAGGCCAAGAATGCGGAGAGATGTCATGGGCCCGGATTGAAGTCGCGCCGCAAGCTGGCCAGCCAGGCTACGCTCCAGAGCGCCTCGAGATCCATTTCTACCGGAGGCTCCCCGGAATGGTAACGCTGCATGACATCGTTCGCCCACCGTTGGCTTGAGCGTAGAAATCAGCTTCGGGCCAGCGCTCGAACAGATCGGATACGAGCAGTCCCATCGCGCCGGTATGGATCGCTCCAAGCAGATACCAGTGCGTGCCCACTCCGGCCGGCGAGCGCCAGTGCCAGAACGAGTTCCCCTTTCATTCAGGACGCACCAGCGGAGTGCTGCGTATACCCTGGAGCTCGGCATCTACGTAGCGTAGTCTGCGCTCGTCGACAAGGAACGAGATCTCAAGGCTGTGATCCGCGCACCAGTTCGCGTGGTGTCGTCGGGCAGCGGCGATCTCATTGCAGTCCTCTAACTGCTCAGTTCCGAATTCGCGGAGAGTTTCAAGCATGCGGTAGCGCGATTCTCCGCCTACTCCGTCCACTTGGACCAAATGTGATTCGATCAGGGCCGTGAGGTGTCTGCCATGTCTCTGTTTCCGTGGTGCCGGTCACGGCAGCAGCCGCTTCGAGCGTCCAGCTCTCTCGAACACCGAGAGGTTGCGAAACAGGTGTCGTTCTTCGACGCGAGAAGATCGGCTCCAGGCTATTGTGCGTCGCGGAGCGTCTGCTGGCGTGCAGGAGCGTCGCGTGGTCCCCCAGTTAGGAATGGGAAAGACTCCGGTCGAGCCGGGCCAGCAGCCCATGTGGTTGGAGCACGCGGGTCCCAGCCGCAGCCAGTTCTATCGCGAGTGGTAATCTGTCCAATCTTCGGCAGATCTCGATGATCGTGCTGACATTGCCAGGCGTGACCTCGAACGTCTGATTGACTGCACGGACTCGTTCAACAAAGAGCGCGGCAGCGGCATTCTGTTCGAGGCCCTCCGGTGTGATCTCTGACCCATCGTCCGGCAACGGCAATGGCGATAAAGGAAACTCAAACTCGCCGCGGACACGGAGAACGATTCTGCTCGTCACGAGGATTGTCAGGCAAGGGCACGCACACAGCAACGTCGTAAGTGCTGGCCCGGTTGACGATGTGCTCGAAATTGTCGAGCACCAGAAGGATGTTGCGTTCGTCTAGGCCTGTGCGAGCCCGTGAACGTCAGTAAGGCTGCCTGCTTGGCGGATGTCGAGCGATCTACCTATCGATTCGATGAGATGTCGCGGTTCGATGGTCGCCGCAAGAGAGATGAACGCGGCTCCATGATGATAGTCGTGGCCAGCACGTCGCTGCCTCAATCGCTACCCGCGTCTTGCCGACGCTCCCGGGGCCGGTGAGGGAAGAGAGACGGACTTCGGGGCGGCGGAGCATGGCGAGGACAGCTTCGATTTCGGCATCGCGGCCGATGAGCGAAGTAAGCGGGTTCGGAAGGTGATAGTCAGTTCCGAGTGAACCGGCATGCGACCGGTTTGCCGTGGGTTCAGTCATGGCGGCTATGCTCGCGCTGCGTTGCTCTTTCGTCAGATGTTCTGCACCATATTCATAAGCTGCTTCGGGACATCTGTCAATCGAGCGCACCGCCAGTTCTCTCCGGTTTCTCAGGTTGCGCCCTGCTATTCCGGCGACGGCAGCGCCTCCAGAAACCGTTCGACGTCAGTGGCGTCGTGATAGAAGTAGGGTGCGACGCGGATGCCCTTGGGACGCAACGCAACTTTGACCCCGTTCGCTTCCAACGCTTCAACGGTTGCCTGGTCTCCTCTGACGGTGCCGGTCGTGATCGCCAGGAACTGGGAGCGGTGGGCTGGGCCGAGATCCGAGACGACCTGATAGCCCATCGCGGATACGCTCTTGGCAAGCAATTCGACCAGTGCCGCGCCGTGGGCGCTGGTTCGGGCCGGGACGGCTTCGAGGACCAACGAGAGCGATGCGTTCAGGGCCGTCATCGAGAGCTTGTCGAACCCTCCGGTCTGGTAGCGGAGCGCGCCGGGCTTGAAGTCGAAATCACGGTATGTGTCGTCGTAGCTGAAGCTCGAGTCGTCGAGTACGGTGTCGAACGAATGGAATCCAGCGTAGGTGGGATAGATCCGGTCAATGGCGTCCCTGGAAAATGCGACGACACCGAGCCCGTGTCCCGCCAGGAGCCACTTGTAGGCATGGGCCGCGACTGCCGATGCTCCCCAGCCCTCGACGTCGATCGGCTGGGCGCCCATCGACTGGGTGACGTCGACGAAGAGCTCGATCCCGCGTTCTCTGCACACCTCTCCAATCCGGGCGATGTCGTTCCGGTATCCGTCAGCCCATTCGACATGCGAGAGGGCGATGGCGCGGGTATTGCCGTCGATCGCGGCTACGATCCCGTCCAGATCGGTTCGACCCGCGCTGTTCCGCGGGACGCGGCGTAGCTCGATCCCGAAGCGCTTCCGGATGTTGACGAAGGTGTAGGTAACGGACGGGAACTCGCCGGCCGGAACGATGACGTTGTCGTCCGGCGACCAGGTCAGGCCGGTCGCGAGGAGATTCATCGCTTCGGAGAGGGAGGAGGTGAACGCTACCCGCGAGGCGTCGGTGCCCGTCAGCCGCGCCACTTGCTCTTTCGTAGCCTGCCGGAGCTCTTCGTTGCGCGACGTGTCGTAGGCGATCGGATTCGCCGCGTTCCTGGCGTAGTCCTCGATGGCTCGGACAGTGCGGGCAGGGTAGTAGCCGGTCGAAGCATGATCGAAGTAGAGCCAGCCGGAGGAATCCGAAAACTCCTCGCGAAAGATCGCCGGGGTAACCGTCGGCGTTGCCATCGCGTTTCTCCTGTCGAAGACGAGGCACTCGAAGACAGTGCTCGTTGCTGCAACCTAACATACGGAGAGGCTGGCAACGGGATTGAGCCATCAGCTGGCTGACCGAAATCGGCTGCGGGGTCTCGTTCGGGAGGAGCTGGCCGCGGCTCGCCCCGACGCGGATATCGAGTCCGTGAACTTCCTGGCGTCCGGTGAATACACCGTAAACTTCCGGGTTCGTCTCGGAGATCGGGACGCCGTGTTGCGGATTGTGACTGGCTCTCAGATGGGGTTGAGCGTCCCGGAGCAGGCGCTCTACGAAGCGCATGCGCTCGACCTGCTGGCGGGTTCAAAGATGGTGCCGGGTTTGATCGATGCTGTCGACTCGCCAGTGATCCTCGCCTTTCCGTATCTGCTGATTGAGTTCCTGCCCGGGAGGCCGCTGAACTACGCAACGGATCTCGATGCGGCCGCGGCCTGCGTCGCCGCGATCCACCGACTGGCACCGCCGGCCGGCCATCGGCTTCAACTGCACCTTGATCCGGTCCGGTCCATCCTCGATGAGTCCACGCAATTCCTCACCGGTCTCGATGGCGAGGATTGGCGCGGCGTGCACGCGTTCGACGAACGGGTGAGTTCGATTCCTGGAAGTGCGTACGACGCTGTCCGGACCGATCGGGTGATCATCAACTCCGACCTCAACCCGCACAATTTCATCGTTGATGAGGGACGAGTCTGGCTTGTTGACTGGGAGAAGGCCCGGATCGCACCGTCGTTGATGGACGTCGCCCATTTCCTGCTGCCGACGACGACGCTCTGGCGGGATTCGACTGCTGCACGGTTGACCGGGCAGCAGCGGGACGCATTTGTCGACGCGTATCTTCGGGAACGCCCTGAACTCGATGCTGATGGATACAGAGCGGCCCTGCGACCCGCCCTGCAGCTGGCGGCGCTCAGGGCGATCTCCTGGTGCGCCTGGGCAGTCGGCGCCAGTGAGCGGGGAGATCGGGTGCTGGAGAATGATGAGACGCTCGAAAAGTGCAGGCTCTTTACCTCCCCCGGGTTTCTGGCAGGGCTGGAGGAAGAGCTCTGGAACTAGCCGGACTGATATTTCTCGAGCTCGGCGACGGCGTCACGGAGCTGGCGCTGGAGAATCGGGAGCGCTTCCCGCTGGCTGGCCATCTCCTCGATGAGGCTATTTCGTTCGTCGATTAGCCTGCCAACCTGCGACCGCACCTCTTCGGCTCCCCAGGCGCGGCGCTGGCAGGTGATGCAGCGATCCCGCAGATCGCGCCAGTTTCCGCAGACCGGGCAAGGCGTTGCCAGATCAGCGAGGGTGATCTCGTCAGCGGGGGATTCCGCCCGGTCGCGCAAGGCGATGGCCAGCGCGCCTATAGCGTGTCGAAGATGTTCCTGCAGCGCCGGCCGCCGGTCATTCGGGGTATCGTCCGGAATCAAATCGTCCGGGTCGCCTTCGAACCGGCGCAATCCCGGCTGAGAGCGCTGCTCGCCGCGTTCAGTCCAATCGACTTCCTCGCTGTAACGGAACGATACGTCGCCGATTCGAAATCTGATCGTGGCCGGAATCTCGACCTGGATCGAGACGTCGGCTACCGGCGTCGCGGGAAGTGCAATCGGTGATTCCGGCTGGTCGGGCGTCGCGAGTTCTTTCGCGTCGGATTCGGCCTGCCGGATGGCGGCGTTGACGTCGTCGATCCGCTGTCGCCACCGGCTTCCGGGTTGACCGGCGCCGGAGGCCCGTTCGATGTCATATTCAAGGTTGGAGATGCGACGCTGGAGGCGATCCCGCCGGCGGGCGGCAGTGGCAGGGTCGATGCCATCCTGGTCTGGAGGCTGCCCGGCTCCACTGCCGGACCGATCGGATTCGTTGAAGGATGTCATTGCATGCCGACTCTCCGTGCTCGCGCTCATGGGGACCATTCTTCAGGACAATCGTATACAACGTGATTCTCGAACGGAAAACCATGCCGGTGGCCGCCGTTCTGGAACCGGCTTATAATCCGCCTAGCGCAGAATGACCCGACACGGGGTAAGGGGAAAAGAATATGCGGAAATTTTTGCCGATGTTACTTGTCTTCATGTTAGTTTTCGCTGCCTGCGGCGGTGACGACGATGATGACGACACGGGAAGCATCGAAGATGCCGACAGCTGTGAAGAGGTCGGGGACGTGTTCATCGATGAGATTCAGGTTCTCCTGGACGAATTGTCGGACATGTCGCTTGCCGACCTCCAGAGCGAAGATCAGCCCGAGGCGATGACTAACTTCGAGACGAATGTCGAAGAGATCGGCGCCAAGTCCGACGAGCTCGGATGCAGCGATGAAGAGATCTCCCAGATCCTGCAGGACCGCGTCGATGAGCTAGAAGCCGACGGCCCGGTCCCGGAACTTCTCCTCGAAGGTATCCAGCAGGAGATCCAGTCCGGGAACCTGTTCGAGAGCAACTAGCACCTTCCGTCCTTCATCTGACACATTCAGGTTCGCCGGGCATTTCGCACCCGGCGGGCTTCTGTTTTGGCGGAGCCGGGCGATTTTCCCAGTATTCTTGTATCTTGAGTGACCAACTGCTCGGGAGAAACGGAGGAGTGGGCCGGTGGACACCAATATGCGAGCACGAACATCGAGCAACGCCGCCTGATCTGCCGGCGCAGCGAGCGTTGTACGAGGCCGGCAAGCGAGAAGTAGACTCCTGGCTGTCTGCACCTACAAATACGCTTCTCCAATCGTCCGGCCCGATCGAGGTCGATGTGCTCGTTCCCGCTCACCAGAACATCGAATCGTCCCTGCACATGGGCGCTCGGGAGCCTGAACCGGACATGGGCGCGTTCATGTACAGCTCGCTGCGGCTGCCGCCCGAGATCGTCCGCGTTCGCACGGTCATCCTGTCGCAGTCCGAGCGGGTCTTCCGGCGGGCCGGCTACCAGGATGTCGAGCAATGGACGTCCGTGTCCGCCCCTGGCCGACGCCGTAAGTGGCACTTCGACGGCGACGAACGGCTTGCCGTCTTCATCGCCTCATCGTCCGATCTGGATGACCTGATCCCAACGATCGTTGCCTGGCAGATCGAGTGGAACAAACTCCACCGGATCTGCCGGCGGGACGAGGTGTTGAGAGAACTGCTGGACATCGTCGAAGAGGGAAGCCCGGACGTCCTTGACGAGATCCGCGAGCGGCTTGGCATCAGCGAGCATGACTGGGACCGGCTGGCTGCCGCCTGGGGAGACGAGTTTCTGGAGAACCTCGAGCGGCTCAAGACCAGGCGGCAGGACCTGCGCCTCCATCTCGTTGGCGGGACCTATCTCGGCTATGCCCGGGCGACGGACCGCTGGTGGGATCCGGTCCGCCGGATTTGTGCCCGCCACGATCTCGAGGGCCGGCCGACCTATTTCGTGTCGTCGAACACCCATTCGATCGTGAACATCCTGTCCGGGACCGTCCGGAGACGCCGCGATCGCCTGGTCAGGTTCGTCGAGGACGGTGGTCTGCCGGAGCTTCTGCCCGAGCTGCGAAAGCTCCAGGCCGGCGACGTCGAAGCATCCTGGGATAATTTTCTCTACTATGCCGCTCGCTACTACTACCGCGCCTATCCCGATGAGCGGGAGACGCGGGACTCCGAGGAAGCTGAATGCGGCATCTACAACCTCGAGCCGGAGAGCGTGATCGACGCCGGAGTCCAGGTTATCGACCTGTCAAGGATCCGGGAGGAAGACATCGATCCGCGTATCCAGAGCACCGTCGAAGGCTGGCGCTCGTCAAATGCCGTCATCATCAACATCAACTATCCCCTCGGAATGGCCGCGTATCACATCATGTCCCAGGTTTCTCAAACGGTTGAAGACCTGCGCGGCGTCTACGTCCTCGGCAAAGCGGCGACGCTGAACGCCCGCATCGGCGACGTGATGATCTCGAATGTTGTTTACGACGAGCACTCCGAGAACACGTACTGGTTCCGGAACGTCTTCTCGAACGCCGACTTCGACCCGTACCTCATCTACGGCTCCGCTCTCGACAATCAACGGGCGATTACCGTTCGGGGGACCTATCTGCAGAATCGCGGCCACCTCGACTTCTACTACCGGGAGAATTACACAGTCGCCGAAATGGAAGCCGGCCCCTATCTCTCGGGGCTCTACGAAGACACGTTCATGACGCGCTATCCGTCCGGCGAGCAGATCAGTCTCGCCGATATCCCGATCGATCTCGGGGTCATCCACTACGCCTCGGATACGCCCTATACCCGCGCCCAGACGCTCGGCGCGCGCGGGCTCAGCTACTATGGGATGGACTCGACCTACGCCGCCACACTCGCGATCGTCCGGCGGATTTTCGAAGTGGACGCCGGCGGAAGCTAACTGGGTCCCCTTACGGCATCCTTCCTTCGTACCATTGTCTCGAATATTCCATTTTCGTAGAATACTTCAGGTTACTCGAAATGTTCTTCTCGCGATGCTGGAGTGACAATGGACGAACGAGACAGCCTGATACGTCAGATAAGCGACCTCACCAACCAGTTCGATCGAACGCTTCGCCGCTCGATGCCGATCGACTGGCCGGACGTCGAGCTCACGATGCCCCAGCTCAAGACACTTGCCAGCCTGCTTGATGGTCCATTGCGCATGGGCGACATCTCCGCCCAGAGCGGCATCAGCCACTCGGCTGCGACGGCGATGATCGATCGATTGGTCGACAAGGATCTGGTCTCTCGTTCCCACGACCAGGACGACCGTCGAGTCGTGATCTGCGAGCTGACCGCTGGCGGGCGCGATCTTCTGGAACGCTTCTGGAGATTGCGCGAGGACTCTCTACGGCAGCTCGCGAATCACATGACTGACGAAGAACTGAAGACCGTCGTCGACGCGATGAAGATCATGAATCAAGCTGCGCACCGCAATTCAGATGTCGCGGATGCTTAGCTCTCCTCCGATAAACACAAGCGACTCAGACGAAAACGTACGACATCTATCCGGGGAAGGAACACCGGTCGAATGCGCCGCATAGTTTCATGGCTTACTGAGTTTTCCTATCGCAAGTCGTGGGTGATCATCCTTGCGATCCTGCTCGTTAGCGGCTACGGGATCTACACATTCACCCGCGTGAATCAGGAGCTGATACCCGATATCGAGTTCCCGGTCATGGTGCTTACCGTGCAGAGCCCCGGCGACCAGCCCGAGCAGGTCGCCCAGAATGCCATCGCGCCGATCGAGGCGGCGACGGCCGGAATCGAGGGGCTGCAATCGACCGAATCGACGTCAGTTTCCGGCTTCGGCATCGTCCTCTACTCATTCGAATTCGGGACGAGCGTCGACCAGGCCGAAGACGCCGTTCAGGAAGAGGTCTCCGGCCTGCAGCTCGGTCCTGGAGTCACGACCAACACGCTGACCTTCGACCCTACCCTGTTGCCCGTCGTCACCTTCGATCTCCAGGGCAACCTCGACCAGTCCGAACTCACGGAGATCGCTCAAAGCCAGATCGTTCCCGAGCTTTCAAACCTCGACGGCGTGGCCTCGGTCGAGGTTGTCGGCGGCGCGCTCGATCAGGTCGTAATCACGCTCGATCGGGCCGAGATGCTCGACCGCGGGATCTCCTACAGCCAGGTCGCCGCGACGCTGGAACAGAACAACGTCATCCTCCCGTCCGGGCAGCTTCAGACGGAGGGCGCGACCCTGCCGCTCCAGACGATCAGCGTCTACCGGAGTATTGACGAGCTGCGGAATCTGCCGATCAGCACCTCCGATGGATCGACGATCGCGCTCGGTGATATCGCCACCGTTGACGAGGTCGCCGGCGCATCGGTGGGACGGACGCGCACCAACGGGGAGCCGTCGGTCAGCATCCGCGTTACCAAACTCAAGGAAGCGAACACCGTCGATGTCGCCCACCGGGTGACCGATACGCTCGATGAGATCGAGCCGACCTTGCAGGACGGCGCGTCGATCCAGATTTTCGAGAATCAGGCGGAGTTCATCGAAGAATCGATCGACGGGGTAATCGAGGAAGGCGTCATCGGCGGCGTCCTCGCAATCATCATCGTCTTCATCTTTCTCTGGAACTTCCGCTCGACGCTCATTACTGCCGTCTCGATCCCGCTCTCGGTCATCATGGCGATCATCGCGCTCGATCAGTTCGGTAATTCGCTCAACATCATGACCCTGGCTGGTTTGACGATCGCGATTGGACGCGTGATCGACGACTCGATCGTTGTGCTTGAAAACGTCTACCGGCATATGGCCGAAGGCGAGCCATCCTTTGCAGCGGTCATCAACGGCGCTCGAGAAGTAACCATCGCCATCGTCGGCGCGACGGCGACTACCTGTGCAGTCTTCCTTCCGCTTGGATTGATCGGCGGCCTGATCGGCGAGCTCTTCCTGCCATTCGCGCTCGCCGTCGTCTTCGCTCTGCTCGGCTCGCTCATCGTGGCGGTCACGGTCATCCCGATGCTGACGAAGTACACGATCGCCGGGCGGGTCCGGGTCGAGCCCGAGAAGAAGGCTGGCGATACGCGTCTTGGCCGCATCTACACCCCGGTGCTGACCTGGGCGCTCCACAACCGCTGGAAGACGGTGATCGTCGCCGGCGTGCTGTTCGTTGCCAGCTTCGCGC
Source organism: Thermomicrobiales bacterium (assembly GCA_041390865.1). Lineage (GTDB taxonomy): Bacteria > Chloroflexota > Chloroflexia > Thermomicrobiales > CFX8 > JAUIIK01. The sequence goes on along the minus strand of JAWKPC010000009.1, from coordinate 132,187 downwards.
TGGTGCCGTTCCTCAACGTCGCGTTCTTGCCCGATTCCAGCGAGAACGTCGTGACGATCAGCGTCGCCGCCCAACCGGGCGAGACGCAGCAATCGGTCCTTGATCAGACGATCGAGATCGAGCAGCTATTGCAGGACTACGATATCGAACGCTATCAGACGGTCATCACCGGGCATCCAGAAGCGACTTCGGCGCGATCCCGGGCGATCATCTCCGGCGAAAATCCGAACAGCGCCACAATAGGCGGTATTCCTGGACACGGCGAAGACAGTCGAGGTAGCCGACGACCTGCGCGAGCGCGTCGCCGAGGAAGTCCTTGGCGGATAGCAGCGGCAGTCTCGGTCTCGGCGAGCGGCGGCAGTTCAGCGGCAGCGGTGTCCAGATCGTCGTTTCGGCGGAAGAGCCGGGAGCCATCGCATCGTTGCCCGAGTTCACTCAGGACCTGTCCGATGCCGTCGCAAGCGTCGACAACGTCGCGAATGTGTCGAGCAACATCAGCCAGTCAGGACACGATTCAGATCGAGGTCGATACAGACGGGCTGCGAATTTAATCTCAGCCCGGGCGAGATATCGCCAGCTTGCGGAATCTCTTCGGCATCGACGGTTACGACCGTCCAGCTTGACGGGGGCCCGACACCGGTCCTACTGCAGATGTCGGGCGGCGACATCTCCACGATTGACGAGCTCGAACAGTTGCAGATCGCCTCCGGCGTAACGCTGGGCCAGGTAGCGACGCTTTCCGAAGCCGAGCAGCAGGTCAGTATCACCCGGGTGGACGGAAATCCCGCCGCGAGCATCACGGCCGACATCACGAGCGACAACACGGGCGGCGTTTCCGCCGAGGTCCAGAGCGCGGTCAACGAGCTTGACGTCCCGGAAGGCATCGATGTGGCGTTCGGCGGCGTCGCCGGCGACATCGAGCAGGGCTTCACCGACATGTTCGTCGCGATCATTATCTCGATCGTCCTCGTTTACGCGATCATGGCGCTGCTCTTCGGCAGCTGGCTCGATCCGTTCGTCATTCTCTTCAGCCTGCCTCTGGCCTCCATCGGCGCGATTGTCGCCCTGTTTGTGACGAACACGTCGCTGAGCATCAGCGCCCTGATCGGCGTGTTGATGCTGGTCGGCATCGTCGTGACCAACGCGATCGTCATGCTCGAGTTCGTGATCATGCTGCGCAAGGACCACGAGTACTCGACCTACGAAGCGCTCGTCGAAGGCGCACAGACGCGGCTCCGGCCGATTCTCATGACCGCGTTCGCGGCCATGCTGGCGCTCGTTCCGCTCTCACTCGGTTTTACCGAAGGCGCGTTGATCGCGGCTGATCTGGGTCGAACGGTTATCGGCGGGCTCTTCTCCTCAACGCTGCTCACGCTGGTCGTCGTGCCGGTGATCTACAGTCTGGTCGACGATCTGAAAGTCCGCTTCGGGCACGGCGAACGGGAAGCCGGAAATCAGCCGGCACGCCAGCTCGACGCTAGTCCGCAACCTACTGAATAGATGCTGTTTCCGGACTGTACGGCGGATGCCGCTTAGGAAGGCCTCAGACAATGACTGGATATCTCGCGCCACACATGACCCGGCTGCTGATTGCCGTTCACGATCATCGTGATGTCGAGAGCGGCGTGGAATGGGGGAGAGCCCTGGCGACAGTGCTCCATCTCCCGATCACCTTCGTCACCGTGGTCGATGGGCCGCGCGAGGACGCAACTGTCGATCAGCTTGAAGTCATGGCTCATGACACGCTGGAGATCGTCAAGTCCGACAGCAGGTTGCGCGGGCTGGACGTCGACCACAAGGTCCTCGTCGGCGAACCCGCCGAGAAGCTGCCCGAGCTGGCCGCGAGCGAGCCGGGCACGCTGCTGATTCTCGCGCTCGAGCGCGAGTCGGCAAGCGACCGATCGCTCGCCGAGGGGTCGAGGCTCCGGAAGATCCTGCGCAACATGCGCACGTTCTATATGCTCCTGCCGGTTCAGGCGAAGATCACGAGCAGAATTCACAGCGTCGTCGTGGGCTACGACCAGTCGGAGCATTCGGCCGAGGTCGTGCGCATCGCCCGGGTGATGGCCCAATCGCTCGACGTCGATGTCATCTCCGTCGAAGCCATCGAGCCGGATATCGTGTCCGGCGAAGCGTTCGCCGATGGGGAGTTGATCATGGAGAGCCGACGAATCCGGGCGAGGGGATTCGCCAGCCGGACGCTCCTGTCGGTTGCCCGGGCTCGCGATGCGGCGGTCATCGTCGTCGGATCCCACGGGCTCGGGACGTCTCCGCAGTTGCTGATGGGCCGGACGACCGAGTGGCTCAGCCACAACTCGGACCGCCCGGTGATCATCGTTCCTCGGGCGAGCTAGTCCGGTCGGAGCGACGAGGTCTCCCGGAATCTTTCGACGAACGACCCCGCGGAAAGGGTTGGCGTGATGTCGATTGTTCGAGCGTTTGCCGGAACCGCTATTCTGGAGTCGTTCTCCTGGATTCTGCTCCTGATCAGCATGTTCTTCACGTACGTCGTCGAGACGTCGTGGGGTGATGGCGCAATCAGCCTTTTCGGCATGATTCACGGCCTGCTGGTCATCGCCTATGTCGTGCTCCTCGCGGTCTGTATCGCCCGTCATCGATGGGGCTTGAAAACGATCGCTCTGGATGCGGCGGCGCTGTTCGTGCCCGGTCTCGGCTTCTGGGCGGCTAGAGAAGCGCTGGCCTATGACCGGCAGCATCGGTCGCAATCCCCCATGACGATGGAATATAGCGGCTTCCAGCAATGGGATAACTAGATTCCAGATCGTCTTTCTCGTGCAGACGACCGTACCGGCGGAAGGATGGAAATCCCGTGACGGATTCCTTGCTCGAGGTGATTGCGATCACTCCCGAAGATGCGATCGCCGCCGAGCGCGGAGGCGCAACCCGCCTGGAGGTCGTCCGCGCCATCGACGTCGGAGGATTGACACCGTCGCTGCACCAGTTCCAGAGCATTCGCGAAGCCGTCGACGTACCGTTGCGGATCATGTTGCGGACAAACGGGGGCTTCGAGATTTCGCGATCAGAGCTCGATCAGCTGCTCGCCGAAGCAGTCGATCTGCGCCATGCCGGGGCGGACGAGTTCGTCTTCGGATTCCTGAATGGTGACGGCAGCCTGGATCTCCCGGCTATCAACAAGATCATCTCGCTGGTTGCGCCCTGTCCCTGGACGCTGCACCATGCATTTGACCATGCTGCGGACGCCGGCGCCGCCTGGCAGGCAGCCGCCGCACTGCCCGGCATCGATCACGTGTTATCGGGAGGAATTCGGGGCGATCTTGGACAGGGACTTGGAACGCTGCGTCAACGCGCTTCCTGGCAGTCGGACGATGTCCGCTGGCTCGCCGGCGGTGGTCTCGTGCTCGATCATGTCGAATCGCTTCGAGGGGCCGGTATCGGCGCGTTTCATATCGGGAGATCGGCACGCTTCGACCGCTCATGGGGGCAACCCATCGACATTGACGCCGTGCGGACCTGGCGAGAAGCGATCGACACCGTAGGCTAGCCGGAATATCCCCGGACCCGTCTAGATCACTATGTCGCGGCGCTGGAAGTAAACCAGGCCGAAACCGGCTCCGGCGGCGCCAACCAGGTAGAGGACCGCCGTCTCAGGCGGGACGGTGCCTTTCTGGAGCGCGGGTAACGACAGGTAGGCGGTGAAGATCGAGAAGTAGCGCAGCCAGTCGAACGTTGTGCTGAGGCTGGAGACCAGCTTCAGCATGTAACTGGTCAGGACGATCGTCGCGGCATACGCGCCGGCCCGACCCCGGTCGTGAGCGATCGACGAGCAACCGATGGCGATGCCTCCAACGGCGCACATGTAGCCGAGGAGGACGACGAACTGCGCTGGTGTGCTTGCTGCCGACGAATTCACCGCCAACCACGGCGCTGCCGCCTCCGGTGACGAGCGCCATCACCGCCGAGATGAATACGCTGCCAAGAAAGAGGGCTGCGATCTTGCCGAGAAGCGGTCTCCAACGTTCGGCCGGGATCGAAACCAGAGCGAGACCGTCCCGGATTCGATCCCCGGGCGACGGTCGCCGCGCCTTGTGATCGCGAAGACTCCGGCGGTGATCGGGAAGACAAGCCCGAGCATCTCGGCGTTGATGAAACTCGGTATGCTCCGAGATCCAGCGTCGGCCAAATCGAAGGCTTCGAGCAGTCCTTCGGGCAGCCCGCTGTAAGAGCGTCCTCGAGTCCTGGCTGCTCTCCCGAACCGTCGGTGAAGGCGACAACCAGGGCGGTCATCAACGCCGACCGAGCGCAAACCAGAAGCTCGTTCAGTCTCGATCGTCGCCCGGCGGCCCATGAGATACTCAGCTCTGGCGCTCATTGCTCCTCCTGTCCAGACGCCCTGACCGGACTCCGTTCCGTCGTAGTAGTGGATGAAGATACTTTCCAGGTCTGGTGGCCCGTAGGTCAGATTCTCGACCGGTAGCGCCGAGCGCTTCCGAGCACCGGCTTGACTGGCCGGGTCACGCGCATCTCGAACCGTAGGCCGTCGTCGCTGACCGCGATGTCCTGGATTGAATCGATCGTGCGGAGACAATCGAGCGGCGCCCGCTCCGACGAAGGACGACGTCATTCGACATGTTGCTGGGCGCGAATGTCGTCAACACGCTCGACGGTCGCGAGCTTCCGTCCCGAATCAGCCCGACGTGGGAGGCGACGCGGTCGACCTCATGGAGGTCGTGAGATGAGAAAGACCGTCCGGCCACGCGCCTGTTCCTCCACCACGAGATCGAGGAATTCCTGTTGCTTGAGCGGATCGAGACCTGATGTCGGCTCGTCGAGGATCAGGAGCGGGGCGTCGTGCATGAACGCCTGGATGATGCCGACCTTCTGCCGGTTACCGCTGGAAAGCTCATGGACGTTCCGGTTCAAATCAAGATCGATCGGTCTGCCAGTTCCTCTGTAAGGCCGGTATGACGTTCCCGGTCGAAACTGGCCATAGAACTCAGGAGTGCACGCGCCGTCATCCGGCTGTGAAACTGGACATCCGGCTCGGCAGAAATCCGACGCGCGGCTCTTGACCTGCTGCGCTGCTCAGCAATCATGTCCGAAGATGCGGGCGGTGCCGCTGGTGGGCCGGAGTATCCCCATCAGGTGGCGGATGAGCGTCGTCTTGCCGGCCCCGTTCGGCCCGAGGAAGCCGAAGATGCTGCCCTCCTCGACATCGAAGCTGACGTCGATGACGCCGCGATGCTCTCCGTAGTAGCGCGTCAGGCGCCGAACTTCGATCGGGCTCGCCATGAATTCGAATCTCCATTCACGCTCCGCGTCAGGTTCTGTGTCCAAAACGCGCTGCGAGAGATCGACAGAATTCGCCCGTCAGCGCCGGGACGACCGGAGCGAGAACCATGCGCCTCCGAACGTTTCGAGGGCCGGAAGTCTGGCGGGGATTCCGGTTCTACATCCCCCTCATCGGAACGAACGTCCGTCTGAAGCTTCGTGTCATGCACCGATTGTAAGACGGAAGCCTGCGACTCCAAAGCTATGCACGGCTGCGGGGCTTCTTTGTGCATCGGTCCCTTGCTCAGCGGTAGATCGCGATTCATCAACGCCGGTTCATGTTTCGTTAACATCAGGATGATTGGCTTGAGACGTACGTTCTACCCCTCTTCACTCTTGAAGGAAAGCGGAGCAAGCCTACCCCGGGGTGGTCAGTTGATCGCCACGTCCACATATCTCTAGGAGATAGCGCGAAAGGAATGAGCCATTGAACATCTGGTCAGATTGGATCATGAGCGGTGTCATCCTCGCTGGTGTCGTTGCACTGGCGCTAGCCTCGCATACGCTCCTCCTCTGGATCGCTCACCGCTGGACGGCGCGACGAACCGGCGCTATCGCCAGGGCGGCGGTTGATCGGGGCGACTGGCCACTACGCGCCATCATGGTTCTGGGTGGGCTTGCCCTTGCCCTGGGATCAATCCCGCTCGACGGTCAGGCGGTCGGCATCATACGGCACGCGCTCGGACTCGCCGCGATCGCAGCGTTCGCCTGGATGCTGATTTCGCTGCTCGCGGTGCTCGAAGTCGCGTCGTCGACGACCTTCGATCTCGACACCGAGGACAATCTCCGTGCCCGGCGGGTACTGACTCAGATACGGTTGCTGCGTCGGGTTGGCAGCACAATCATCATCGTTATCGCCGTTGCTGCGATGTTGATGACCTTTTCCGAGGTGCGGCGGATTGGCGAGGGACTGTTCGCTTCGGCCGGTATCGCCGCGATCATCGCCGGTATTGCTGCCCGGCCGACATTGTCGAACCTGATCGCTGGCATCCAGCTGGCAATGACCGAGCCGATCCGGATCGACGACGTTGTCATCGTCGAAGGTGAATGGGGCAAGATCGAAGAGATCGGGTCCACCTACGTCGTCGTTCGAATCTGGGATCTCCGGCGGCTTATCGTGCCGCTGTCCCGGTTCATCGAGCAGCCGTTCGAGAACTGGACCCGGCAGACCGCCAACCTGATCGGCAGCGTCTACCTCTACGCCGACTACCGGGTGCCGGTCGATGCAGTGCGAGAAGAACTCGGCCGAATCCTCGGTTCGACAGGCCTCTGGGACGGCAAGGTCCAGGGGCTCCAGGTGACCGATGCGACGGACAGGTCGATCGAGCTGCGTGCGATCATGAGCGCCCGCAACTCATCGAATGCCTGGGATCTGCGCTGTCTGGTCCGGGAACGCCTCATAAACTTCCTCAACGAGAACTACCCGGAGAGCCTTCCGCGTACGCGAGCGGAATTCGGCTCGCTGAACGGTTCCGCCGACCGGGCCAGCAGTCGGGACCGGCGCCAGCCGATCGCCGGCATGTCTTGACAGGTCGGCGGCTAGTTGACGCTACGGCTTCTGGCCATCGATCTGCCCGAGTCGTAAATGCAGAAGCGTCGGCGCTCGGACTGCCGTACTTGACATTCTTGAACAATTCCCGCATCCTGAAGAGCTAAGACATCACCACAATGCATCGAAAGGGGAGGCGTCATGGTTCTGTCGTCAGCAAACGCCGTAGACAAGGTACGCGAGCACCTTTGCTCGAAAGGCCTCTATGGAGACGTTACAGAATGGTGTGAGGCGCGAAACGACTGCGTCTACGTCGTAACCTGCCCCGACTGCTCCGAAGAGTTCATGCTCACCGATATCGAGTACGATGAACTCCTTATATGGAGTCAGTCGTCGGATCAGGCTTGCGGCGTGGATTTCCCACACGCCTGACCTCGCATACGATTCGGCGAACACATTCTAGAGAGGCGTGGAGCCCGTGGATGTCGCTGCCGCAGTCGTTGAAGTCCTCAAGCGCGAGGGCGTCCAGTATCTGATCGGTTACCCGGCCAATCCGCTATTCGAAGCCGCCGCCGAGGCGGGGATCAGGCCGATCATCGCTCGTCAGGAGCGGACCGGCATCCATATGGCGGACGCGATCAGCCGCGTGACCTCCGGCGATACCATCGGCGTCGCCGCGACCCAGTTCGGCCCCGGTATCGAGAACGCCTTCGGAGCAGTCGCCCAGGCGTACAGTGAATCGGTGCCGGTTCTCATCCTGCCCGGCGGTTATCCCCGCCCTCAGGCAAACATGGAGCCCCGGTTCAGCGCCTTGCTCAACTTCCAGCACGTCACAAAGCACATCGAGCAGGTCAACACGCCTGATACGGTGTTACGGGCCATGCGGCGAGCCTGGACGCAGGTCAAGAACGGCCGGCCCCGGCCGGTGATGGTCGAGCTGCCCTACGACATGTTCGGGGACGAGGTGCCGGGCGAGATCGACTACGAGCCGGCCCTCCGGCGCGTCAGCGCCCCGAACCCGGCCGATGTCGACCGGGTTGCCGCCGCTCTCTCGAAGCGAAGCACCCGGTCATCTATGCCGGACGGGTGTCCACTACGCTAAGCCTGGGACGAGCTGCGCGAGCTGGCGGAGGTACTCGAAGCTCCGGTCACGGCAGGTCTCGAAGGCAAGAGCGCATTCCCGGAGAGCCATCGCCTGTCGCTCGGGTCCGGAGGCCGGTCGCTGCCCGGACCGGTCCACCATTTCGTCCAGAACGCCGACCTGATCTTCGGAATCGGCTGCAGCTTTGCGTCTACAAGTTACGGTATCCAGTTCCCGGCCAGTAAGACCTACATCCAGGCCACTCTCGATCCCGCTGATATCAACCGGGATCTGGCGGTAGCCGATGCGCTCGTCGGCGATGCGAAGCTCACCCTCGGCTCGCTCGTTGAAGCTGTCGGGGATCGGCTGAACGGCCAGCCGCGCGGGATGGCAGACACGGTTGCCGAAGAGATCCAGCGCGTTCGAGCCGAATGGGAGTCCGCCTGGCGGCACAAGACCGGATCGGACAAGGCTCCGCTGTCGCCTTACCGGGTTATTCGCGATCTCCACGCGACCGTCGACGTTCCGAATACGATCATCACCCATGACGCTGGAAGTCCCCGGGATCAGCTCTCGCCATTCTGGACGTCGGAACGCCGCTGAGCTATCTCGGCTGGGGTAAGACGACGCAGCTGAGGTTATGGCCTTGGACTGGCTATGGGCGCGAAGCTGAAAGCCAGACAAGCTCTACATCAACGTCTGGGGCGACGCGGCGATCCGGCATGACCGGGATGGATTTCGAGACGGCAGCCCGGGCCGGCGCATCCCGATTCTCTCGGTCATTCAACAACGGCGCGATGGCGATCGAGCTGTCGACGATGGAAGCGGCTACGGCGCGCGGCTACAAGGCAACCGACATCACCGGCAATTACAGCAGAGATGGCCCGGGCGTTCGGCGGTCATGGCGAGCGTGACCGAGCGGCGAGATCGTCCCGGCCATCCAGCGGGCAATCGAGCAGACCGAGAATGGCGTCCCCGCCTTGCTAGAGTTCATCACCCAGAAGGAGACGGAGTACTCGCTCTTCTCGTAGATTTCCGATGAGGAAGGCAATTCGAGTGGAACAGGCTCAGGGATCATTCCCTGAGCCTGTTCTCTTTAGGACAGGTTGGTGATAACTCGGGTCAGGAACCGCGCTGGATCCATCGCGTAGATTCGCGTCGGCGTGATCTTGAGGCGGACGACCGGCTTCTCGCGGCCGCCGGCCCCGGAGACACGTTCGGAACCGGGTATGACGCTCGCTTCGCCGTAGATGATCGCCATCCGGCCGCCCTCCGCCCAGCCGGTGAAGGCCACCCGGGGATCGCGGTCGATATCCCGCATCCGGACGCTCTCGACATGAATCGTCATCTGGAGTTCGTCATCATCGGTGATGCTCATATGGACCGGAGCGATGTGCGGGCTTCCGTTCTTGCCGCTCGTCGCCATCGCCCAGAGCCGCACTTCGTCGACGAAGGCGCGAAACGCGGCGGCGTTCATGTGGCGCTCCGGTTGGTCGATCAGACCTCTCAGGTCGGCTCCGGCTCGCGATCTGCTTTGTTGAAGGAGATCGTCAAGGTTCGTACTCAAGCTCGTTATCCTTTCTGCCGGCAGATCGCCGGTCCCTGGAGTCTACGAAAGCTGGCGCCGGTGCAACTCGACCATCTCGATCTCCATCACCTGACGAATGCTCGCGACTCATATCGACGTACCGTCCGATCGACGCCTGTGCGACCGGACTTGCCGGCAGTTGTCACGCAGCTGAAGACTTCCGCAATAACTTGTTCCTCGCAGCCGTGTTGTCATTGCCGGAAGACATGCCATCCGGCTCGACAGCAGACCGATGCTACGCGTGTTGCCCGCTCACGCGGGCTTCTCAGGGCTTTGGCCGCGTCCTGCGTAACAGCGCTTACGCATGACGCAGCCCGAACGATGTACGCTGCAAGTGCCGAGCGTCTTCCCGAGCATGAGGGTGGTAAGCAGCAGTATGGGCCCGAAACTGATGATTTACACGATGACCCATTGCCTGACCTGCGCCGAGACCAGTCAGACCGTCGCTCAGATCCGGCAGCGGATGCCCGATCTGGAGATTCAGATTGTGGACCTCGAGCGTCCGGATACTGAGATTCCGTCGAAAGTGTTCAGCGCCCCGACGTACATGGTGAACGGCGACGTCATCTCGCTTGGAAACCCGTACGGCGATCAGCTCGAAGCGTCGATCCGGCGGTATATCCCGGCAACATAGGCATGGCGTCATACGTCTGATTTCACGGAGGAAGATGTGACCGCACCGACGAAATCGCCGGCCGCAGCCAGTGACAAACTCGCCTATCTCAGAATGGTGGACATCTTCCAGGATCTCGACGAGGCTCAGATGCAGGAGATCGAAGCTTCTGCCCCGATGTTCACCTGCGAGCCGGGCCGGATCTTCTGCCACGCCGACGACCCGGCCGAGGTGTTGTTCATCCTGAAAAAGGGCGAGGTTATCCTGTCGCGGATCAACGACGACGGCAAGCGGCTGATCACGGCAACCCTCGAGGCCGGGACGATCTTTGGCGAAATGCCGATCTTCGGCCAACGGCTGCAAAACAGCGAGGCCGAGGCGCTCACCGAGTGCCTGATCTGTTCGATGAGCCGGCGGGACGTGATCTCATTGATGAACCGGTATCCGGTCGTCGCGATCCGCATCGCCCAGGTCCTGAGCATGCGTCTGGAGTCCGCCGAAGAGCGCCTGCAGGAGATGGCGTTTCAGGGGCTCCGCGAGCGGCTGGCCAGCCTGCTGCTCCGGTTGGCGGACGAGAAGGACTGGCGGGGCAATCTCGTCATTCATGGATTGACCCACCAGCACCTGGCGGAAATCCTCGGGTCGTACCGCGAGACGATCACGGCGACGCTCAACGAGTTCAAGGCTGAAGGCTATCTCGAAACCGGACGGAAAAAGATCGTTATCTCCAATGTCGACGGTCTGAGAGCGCTCATCCGCAGCTAATCGATTCGTTTCGGGAAGCTCGTATCTCGGCCACTCGTTCCCGGATTGCTGGCGCGATTTCCTCGATGAACATTCTCGGTCTTGGCGCTGTCGGAAGGGTCCGCAGGACGAAGTCGAGCAACCGTGATCGACGGCGAGATGGCAAAGAACGTCGACCCAGTGATCGCCTCCGACGTTGTAAATGCGCCGGCTAGCCGCCGGGTCGCGCCCGGCTCCGCCCCTGGTGCCCGATGCCTTCTAGTTTGTCTGCATCAGCTGGATCGTCGGGCGATGAGGCCGCTTGCTGGCGGCTCGCGCCACACCGATCGCGACGTTGAGCGCCGTCTGCCTGAACGCTTCGGCTGGGGCCGAATCGGGATGTGCCGCAACGACGGGGTGGCCGATGTCGCCCGCTTCACGAATTGACGGGTCGATCGGGATCTGGCCGAGCAGCTCGACGCCGAACTCGCGGGCCGTGCGTTCCCCGCCGCCAGTCCCGAAGATGTCATAGGTCTCCCCGCAATTCGGGCAGACGAAATAGGACATGTTCTCGACGATGCCGAGAATCGGCGCCTTGACCTCCTCGAACATCCTGATGCCTTTGATTGCGTCGGCAATCGCGACATCCTGCGGCGTCGTCGTGATGACCGCCCCGGCGAGCTGGATCGCTTGAACCAGCGAGAGATGAGCGTCGCCGGTGCCGGGAGGCATGTCGATGATCAGGTAGTCGAGTTGTCCCCAGTTGACGTCGCCGAGGAACTGATTGATCAGCTGGGCGACCAGCGGGCCGCGCCAGATGAGCGCTTTGTCGGACGGCATCAGGAAGCCGATCGACATCAGCTTGATGCCGAATGCCTGGGGCGGGATGATCTTGTCATCCTGCATTCCCGGCCGGGCGTTCGAGCCGAGCATCATCGGCACGCTCGGGCCATAGACGTCGGCGTCCATCAGGCCGACCTTCGCGCCGTCCTGCGCCAGGGCGATCGCCAGGTTCGAGGCGACGGTGGACTTCCCCACTCCGCCCTTTCCGGATGCGACGGCGATCGCGTTGCTGACGCCGGGGATGCTGCCTTTGCCCGGCACGCCGCCGACGGCCTTGACCTTCGGCGTGAAACCGACCTCGACGCGGCGCTCCTCGCCGGTTCCGGTGATGGCGTCCGCGATGCGTTGCTGGAGCGTCTCCTGCTCGGGGTAGCGGTAGATCGGGAGCTCGATCAGAATCTTGACGCTACGGCGCCCGGACTCGATCTCTTTGATCGAACGGGTCCTGCCGAGCTCGGTGCCGAGTAGTGGGTCTTCGACGGCGGCGATCGCCTCGCGCAGCTGGTCGTCACTTACCTTCGGCATGATTGCTGATTTCTCCCCTCGGAGATTGTTGAGAGCCTGTCAATCCGGGCGGACAGGCTTCAGTCTGTCGGATATGAAGTGTACAAGCCTGTTCCCATCCGTCCTGCTGCGGGACTACCGTCCACCGTCGCGTATTCTATGCTGCGGGGGTAAGCGCCGAATGCTCGACCGGGTCCGGATATACATCTCTCGAAAGCGGGACATCGGCATCGCTGTCTTTCATGCTTTCGTCATCGTCGGTCTGCTCATTGGTCTGGGCGGCGCACAGCTTGCCGATCAGTACTTCAACCGCGGCGTCGTCGCCGGAACCTCGGCCCTCGATCCGATTCCCTTTACCGATGTGAACCCGGTCGGCGTCAACACCTTCCTCGACCAGGAGCCCGATCCGGAAGTCGTCGAGCGGTCGATGGACATGATCTCGGATGCCGGGATCGGCTACATCCGGCAGATCTTCGGGTGGTTCGACATCGAGCCGTCGGAGAAGGGCAGCTACGTCGACCGGTTCGGGAATCCCAGCTGGGACAAGTTCGACCGCATTGTCGATCTCGCCGAGGAGCGCGATATCGAGATCATCGTCCGGCTCGAAAAGCCGCCGCGCTGGGCGCGGGAGGGCCAGGAGAACGTCGACCGGTTTCCCGATGGCCCGCCGAACGAGATCGAAGACTGGGTCGACTACGTCGAAGCCGTCGCGACCCGCTACGAGGGCCGCGTCCACTACTATCAGCTCTGGAACGAGCCGAACCTCGAAGGCGAGTGGGGCGGTCTGCCGATCGATCCGGCCGGTTATCTCGAGCTTCTCCGGGCGGGCTATACGGCGATCAAGGCGGTCGATCCGGATGCAGTGGTCCTGCTTGCCGGTCTGGCGCCGACTGACCAGCGCGGGCCGGTGAACGTGAGCGAGCTGATTTATCTCCAGGACCTCTACGACCTCGGGGCGGCCGACTACTTCGATATCGTTTCGGCCATGGTCTACGGCTATGGCTACTCGCCGTATGACCGCCGCGTCGAGTTCGCCCGGAACAACTTCTCCAGAGTCATCCAGATGCGAGAGATCATGGAGGACAACGGCGATGACGGCACTCCGATCTGGGCTGTCGAGTACGGCTGGGTGTCTTTACCGGAGGACTGGCAGGGAGAGCCCTCACCCTGGGGCGAGCCGGTGAGCCGGGATGTACAGGCGGAATACCTGATCGAGGGCTACGAGCGCGCGCAACGGGAGTGGCCCTGGATGGGCGTCATGGCTGTCTGGGCTTTCCGCTTCGTCCGGCCGCCGGATCACGAGGACGAAGTGGCGAACCCGACCCGCGGATTCGCGCTGGTCGAGCACGACTTCACGCCCTATCCTGCCTACGAAGCGATCAAGGAAGCGGCGCCGGACCTGCGGATTCGGGGCACCGGAGAGTATCGGGCGGACGATCTGGAGGAGCGGCTAGCGGCGGGCCGCTCGATCAGCATCCCGTTCGACGGCCAGCGGCTGGATCTCCGGTTCGAGGCCGGGGCCGGGGGCGAAGTCGCGTACACGATCGATGATTCGCTGGAGCAGACCGTCCGGATCGAGCCGGGCGGGCATGATACGGTCACGCTGGCCCGGGAGCTTCCGGATGGAAATCACCTGGCGGTATTTCGTCTGCTGGTCGAGCCGACGGACGATCCTCCTCGTCTCATCCTGTTCCGGATCTCCCGCGAGCCGGTTCATGCCCTGGATCTATCCCTGGATTGATGGGGTCCTCCTGGCGCTGATCTTCGCCAACGTCGTCTCGCTTGGCTGGACTGTTAAACGTTGGTGGGACCGACGTTCTCGGACGTCCGGAGAGACAGAATCCGCGAGCGCCCGGGAGATCGGAGCCGGGCCGTGACCTGCGGGGCGTTGATCTGGATGGGGCTTCAAGACGTGCTCGCTGTCGCGATTCAGCTGACGTTTCTGAGTATCGCGGTCTGGTATGGAGACATCTTCAACCGGGTATTCTGCGAGAGTTCGTTCTATGGACGTCCGCGTGCCCGGATGCCCGGCCCGGTCATCGGTTGGTGCTCTACGGACTGACCGGTTGCCGGCATCATCGTCGGTGGTCTCGTGCCGGCGCGGCTGCCGGTGCGAGCCGGCGGCGAGCAGCGGTTTCACTACTCGTGACTCCCCTGAGTACCGCCATTGTCATCCTGGCCCCGCTCGCGGTGGTCATCATGCTCATCCGCGTTCAGGGCTGACTCGCCGGGTGGGTCGAGGACGACGTACTCCTCGTCGAATTGCCAGCTCTCTATCGACGCCAGTTCGATCTCGGCGCGAGGGTTCAACGGGTCGATCTGCTTGGTCAGCGTGATCGACACGACGTATCGATCATCGAGGTCCAGGGCATCGAACAGCGCGTCGAGTGCAATCTTCAGGCCCCCGTCGAGGTCGCGGCGATAGGGCGTCGTGAAGAAGAATGTGAGGTCGCAGGCGAGCGGCTCGCCCCTGGCGGACTCGATCCAGGGTTGGTTGACGAGCCCGTTGGTGAATCCGTCTCTGACGAGGTTGGCGACGCTCCGTCGGAACCGGCGCGCTTCCCGGCTGAGCACGCGGCGTTTGCCGACCGTCACGTATTGATTGTTGACGCTCGGAGGGAGCGGCAGTGTGATCCGTAGTGTCTCGCGAACGGTGCGGCCTCCTGCCTCTGATCCCGGCTTCCACAGGTACACTCTATCGGAATCGACGCTGTTGTGGTCCGCGTGAGGTGGGGAGACGATGACCCGAGACAGACCATTACGGGTGGCCGTTCTGCTCTCCGGAAGCGGGCGGACACTCGAGAACATCGTCAAGCGTGCTGCGGCTGGGACCCTCGGCGTCGAGATTCCGATCGTCATCTCGAGCCGGGCCGGCGTTCGCGGGGTCGAGATCGCCCGAAATGCGGGGATCGAGACGCACGTCGTCCGCCGACGGGAAGCGCCGACGCCTCGAGCGTTGAGCAGGCGCGTCCTGGAGTTGCTCGATTCCCACGATGTCGATCTGATGCTTCTGGCCGGTTATCTCCTGCAACTCGAAATTCTCCCGCAGTGGCGCGGGAAGATACTGAATATCCACCCGTCTCTGCTGCCGTTATTCGGGGGCAAAGGCATGTACGGCCATCACGTTCACGAGGCCGTCCTGGCATCGGGTATGAAAGTCTCCGGCTGCTCGGTCCACATCGTCACCGAGGAGTATGACGCAGGGCCGATCGTCGCCCAGCGCTGCGTGCCGGTTCTGCCCGGAGATACCCCCGCCGATCTCGGCGCGCGCGTCTTCGAGGCCGAATGCGAACTCTATCCCGAGGCGCTTCAGTTCTTCGTGGACGGTCGCGTCCGTCTAGAAGGCGACCGGGTCACAATCCTCCCGGCGAAATGATCGCTTGGATCCGGGAATCAAGATGCATAAGTACCACTAACGAGGTGCCGGAGCGACGGAAAGGCTCTGGCACCTATGGCACTCCTGGTCCTAGCCTGGGGTGCCCACGATCCTGAGGGATGGCTATCCTACGCTGTTCTGGACCACATACGCATAGTACGCCCCGAACTCTCATCATACGC
Organism: Thermomicrobiales bacterium; assembly: GCA_041390865.1. GTDB lineage: Bacteria > Chloroflexota > Chloroflexia > Thermomicrobiales > CFX8 > JAUIIK01. The sequence continues at coordinate 116,478 of JAWKPC010000009.1, read as the reverse complement.
TTACATCATCGGTCCTGGATGACACAGCGTAGCGCACTTACGACACGGAAGTGATGACGCTGTACCGCGCTGACGCGGCATTCGTCGCCATACCGATCTCATTGCAGATGTTCAGTAGCCGAGGAGATCCTTCATGCGTCGTTGCGGAATCGTGGCCATCTTCGCCACCGTCATGTTCGTACTTGTCACCGGTCCGGTTGGGGCTGGCTTGCAGTGGTGTCCACGAGATCCGATCATCGCCCTCAACGGCCAGGAGGTTCAGATCTGGGTGTCGATCCCGGAAGGCGACCAGGATGCCGTCACCGGGCCGATCGATGTCGATGTCATGACGCCCGCCGGCGTGACCCGGGACGTGCTCTTCACGGACGAAGGCTTCAACGGCTACGGCGAGGTCGTAAGCTTCCACGAGCGCGGCAAGTTGCGCGGAGATGAGATGGACGTACAACTCCGGGTCCGCGTTCCGTACGATCGCCGAATGGTTGAAGATGCCAACCTGCCGGTGCTGTTGACCGTCATTCTACCCGACGGCTCGGTCGTCGAATTGCAGGACGAACACGGCCGGGCGTCGACAAGTTTCACGATTCCCGCGCAGCCCTGAGCTACGAACGAAGAGAATCCATGAAGAGCGACCGCGCGATCGCGCGGCCGCTCTTCGGTGCACCGGACCTACTGGAACAGTACCCTGGTACTGTCTCTCACTATTCGTATGCTGCTAGACTGATTCCTATGTCTACCGTGATCGCTCGTCGAAAGAGATCCGGTGTCTATGGCAACACGGACGCATGCAACCGTCTTCGTCGCGTTCGTAGGTCTCGCAGCCGCAGCCTGTGCCACGTATTCCGCGATGATGTATTCCTGGGCAGTTTCAGAGCAGCTGGCGCTCGCCGTGGTCTTCGCCTTGCTCATGGCCATCGCGACGATCCGTCCCATCCACCTCGGCTTCCGCCTCAACGTTGACCTGACGACGCTTCTCATCATCGCCATCGCCCTTTCCCTTTCCCCGGAGATCGCGATCGTCGCCGGTGCCGCTGGGGTGGTCGGCGGGCAGCTTGTTCAGCGTTCGACCTGGAGCGGCATGGTCTTCAACAGTGGCCAGCTGGTGCTTCAGATTGTCGCGGCGGTCTCTATCCTGGCCGGATTCGGCTGGCAGGCCGAGGACCCCGCGTTCGCAGAATTGCGGTATCTCCCGGTTATCGTCCTCGCGATGCTCTCGGTCTTTCTGGTTAATTCCGTGCTTGTATCGACCGTGGTCGGGCTGCAATCGCGAATTCCGCCCTGGAAGGTCTGGCGCGACACCCTGACCCCGGATCTGGTCATCGAGCAGGCCAGCCAGTTTGCGTTGGGACTTCTGACGTCGATCGTCGTCTGGGTTCAGATATGGTTGCTGCCGTTGCTCGTTGCACCGGGCGTTATGCTCTATATCTCGGCCAGCCGCAAGAGCCATCTCGAGTTCCAGACGCAGGAGGCAATCAGCGCCCTGGCGGACCTCGTCGACCGACGCGATCCGTATACCTCAATCACTCCCGGCGCGTCGCGATCATCGCCCGGGAGTTGGCGACGCAGCTGAACCTCGCGCCCGATGAGATCGCGTCGGTCGAGCGGGCGGCCCGCGTCCATGATCTCGGGAAGCTTGTCATCGATCTCTCGGTTCTGAACAAGAACGAACCGCTCAGCGCCGAGGAGTGGGAACTATTCCGGCGCCATCCGGCGGATGGCGCGAATATCCTGACCTGGTTTCCCGAATTCAACCGGTCGACGGCCTATGTTCGCCATCACCACGAGCGCTGGGACGGACGGGGTTATCCGGACGGGCTTTCCGGCGCGTCGATACCGTTCGGCGCCCGCATCCTTGCCGTCGCCGATTCGCTGGACGCGATGTCCAGCGCCCGCCCGTACCGGGCACCGCTGACCCAGGAGGCCATTCTCGCCGAGTTCACCGCCTACCGGGGCGTGCAGTGGGATGCGGCGGTGGTCGATGCGTTGTTCGCGCTTATCGACAGCGGCGCCATTGATCTTGCCGGCGATGGCGAGTCGACGCGCGTGTATGACGGCCTCGGCACGGTCATCCAGAACAACTGACGGCGCGCCGGGACGAATTCGGAACTTCCAACCACAACTTGGCATCGTTCCCTACAATAGTGCCGGGAGGGCTTGTGTCAGCAAGTAATGGACGTCCGGTTCGTCCACCATTCAAGGGCGAAACAATCAGAGTCGGGGTTGTAGGTACGGGGTTTGGCGCGCTGGTTCACGTACCGGCGCTCGCTGCCGTTCCCGATGTCGAAGTCGTCGCGTTGTGCGGCATCGAACCCGATAGGCTCCGGCAGGCGGCGCGTGAGCATGATATCCCTCACATCTTCGATGATTTCGTGGAGATGCTGGATTCCGGCGAGGTCGACGCGGTGACGCTCGCCGTACCGCCGGACCTTCACCATGCCATGGCCGTCGCGGCCTGCGAGGCGGGGGTCCACGTACTGAGCGAGAAGCCGCTGGCGACGAATGCCGCCGAAGCAAGAGATCTCGAACATCTTGTTCGGGATAGCGGGATCTGTCATGGCGTCGCATTTCATCGCCGTTACGAGCCGGCCCGGAAACGGATGAAGGAACTGGTCGCGCAGGGATTCATCGGCGACCTCCACTCCGTAAGCGTCATCGTCTACCGTTCGACGCTCCGGGCAGGCAAGCGCCGGTCGGATAGCTGGACATCGAACCAGGAACGCGGCGGCGGCGTGCTATCGACGATTGCGTCTCACTACGTCGATCAGCTTCGCTGGTGGTTCGGGGACATCCACGCCGCGACCGGGCTCACCTACACGGCGGTGCACGCGCCATCGACCTCCGGCTACGGCGACGCTCCGGCTGTGGACGCCGACGACAATGCGTCGTTCGTCGTTCGCTTCGCAACCGGCGCGATCGGGAGCATCAGCATCTCGTATACAGCCGCGACCGACGTCGGCGAAGAGATCGTCGTCTCCGGGGCGGACGGGATGCTGGCAATTCAGGAGCCGGACCAGATCGTCGGCGCGCGTCCCGGTGACAGCGTCCGCTCGGTGATGAAGCGCGACACGCCCCGGCTACCGCCGGGCCAGCGCATCATCGAGCCGTTTCGGCAGCTGGCTACCGACTGGGCACGTTCGATCCGGACCGGCGCTGCATTCACGCCGTCGTTCGAGGACGGCGCCAGGGTCCAGGAGGTGCTCGACGCCGTAACCCAGTCGCAGCGATTGCGGCGCTGGGTCGATCTCAGTGGCGAAAATGGCCGGTCTGATCCGGCACTAGGCCGATCAACCGTTGCCGAGAGGAGCAAACGCAGGAATGAGCTGTGAGGAACTGGACACCCCGGCGCTGGTCGTGTTCGAGGATATCCTGAAGAAGAACCTGAAAGAGATGACCGATTACGCGGCCGACAAGTGCATCAGCCTGCGCCCGCATTTCAAGACCCACAAGACTGCCGAAGTTGCCCGGATGCAGCTCGAGAGCGGGGCGATCGGGATCACCTGCGCAAAGCTCGGTGAGGCTGAGGTGCTCGTCGATAGCGGCGTTACCGACAACATTTTCATCGCCAACCAGATCGTCGGTCCGCTCAAGACCGCCCGGCTGGTGAAGCTCATGGACAAGGCAACGATGCGCGTCGCAGTCGACTCATTCGAGGTCGCCGAGGGACTCAACAAGGCGATGGCCGAGGCCGGCAAGACGCTCGACATCGTGATCGAGGTCAATACCGGCCAGGCACGCGCGGGCATCCTCGTTCCCGAGGTGTTGCCGTTGGCCGAGCGTATTCGCGACGAGCTGCCACAGCTCCGCGTCATCGGGGTCATGACCCACGAGGGACACGCCGGCGCTGCCGACGACGTCGCCCAGCTGGAAGAGCGGGCCAACGATGCGGGCCGGAAGATCGTCGAGGTCGCCGGTATCCTGCGTGACGCCGGTTTCGATATCACTGCCGTAAGCGTCGGATCAACACCGGCTGCGTTCGTCACGACCGAGACGGACGGCATCACCGAGATGCGGCCCGGCACCTACGTCTTCCAGGACAACACGATCTTTCGCTTCGGATGGCACGGTCCGGAGAACTGTGCGCTACGAATCCTCGCCACCGTCACCAGCCGGCCCGCGCCGGACCGGGCGATTCTCGACACCGGCTCGAAGGTGCTGACGATGGACCCGTCGAAGTGGAAGCCCGGCTATGGCTACATCGTCGAGTATCCCGACGCCGTCATCGAGAATGTCAGCGAGGAGCACGGCTGGGTTCGCTTGCCGGAGTCGATGCAGGGCATGAAGATCGGTGAGAAGGTCCAGATCATCCCGAACCACGTCTGCCCGACGGTCAACCTCGCCAACGAGCTCTATCTCGTCCGCGATGACGAGGTCGTCGAGACCTGGCCAGTGATCGCTCGCGGCAAGGTTCGCTAGGACGTTCGAAGGGAGCGGCCCGGGATGGCGGGACATGATGTGATCGTCGCCGGCCTCGGCGGCATGGGCGCCGCGACGGCGTACTATCTGGCGAGCCGTGGTCACAGCGTCCTCGGCTTCGACATGCACGAGCCGGGACATACCTTGGGATCATCCCATGGCCACCACCGGATCATCCGGGAAGCCTACTTCGAGGATCCGAACTACGTCCCCTTCGTCCAGCGCGCATACGGCCTCTGGGCAGAGCTTGAAGAGGACGCTGGAGTAACCGACATCCTGACGATCACCGGCGGCCTGATGTTCGGCCGCCGGGACAGCCAGGTCGTCGAGGGCTCACTGATGTCCGGGCGGCTTCACGGACTGCCGTACGAGGAGTTCTCCGCTCGGGAGGCGTCCCGCCAGTTCCCGGGTTTCCGGCTGGCGGAGGACATGGTCGCCGTCTACGAGGCGCGCTCCGGGTTCGTGGCCCCCGAGAAGGCGATCGCGGCACAGGTTCGCCTGGCGCGGCAACGAGATGCCGATCTTCGGTATGGCGTCGAAGTGACCGGGTGGTCGAGCGATGGAAACGGCGTGACGGTCGAGACGACGAATGGGACATTCTCCGGCCAATCGCTTGTCCTGACGACCGGTCCCTGGGCGAATGAACTGTTGTCCGACCTTCAGGTACCGCTCGAAGTCTGGCGCATCGTCAACTGCTATTTCGAGCCGATCGAGCCGGAACTTTACGAGGTCGGCAAGTTTCCGATCTACCTCTTCGATGCCCCGGAAGGCACGTTCTACGGGTTCCCGCACATCGACGGCGTTGGGCTCAAGATCGGACGTCACGATACGGGCCGTGTCACGACGGCTCGAACGATCGACCGCACCGTTGCGGATTCCGAGATCAATGAACTCCACGACGTTCTGAGCACGTATCTCCCGTCCGCTGCCGGCCGGGTGCTCGATTCCATCACCTGCATGTACACGATGACCCCGGACGAGCACTTCGTCATCGACCGGCATCCCGAACACGCCAATGTCGTGCTCGGCTGCGGTTTCTCCGGTCACGGCTATAAGTTCGCCTCCGCGATCGGCGAGGCGCTCGGAGAACTTGCGCTTGGCGAGTCCCCCAGCCAGCCGATCGGCTTCCTGGGCCTGCAACGTTTCAACGAGGAGCTGGCGGGGGCGAGCTAGTGATTTGTGACATGTGATCTGACAAGTTCGTGGTCACTCCAAGGAAGCTGAAGATCACCTAAAATCGTCATTTCGACCCGGGTACCCGCGGAAAGCGGGTGTGAGAAATCTCAGTGCAGCATGTGCGTGGGGTTCGACTGAGATTACTCGCTCCGCTCGAAATGACACGATTGCTGCTTATTGAGCCTTCCATACACCGTGCCGCCTTGATCAGCTCTAAGTTCCCGCGAAAATCCTTCGTCCCCACTCTGAGGACGCCCGGCTGTCGCTTCGGAGGATGATGTGGCTGGTGCTTCTGGAGTTCTTGGGCTGGAAAGACCCACTTGGGTTGCCTTTGAATGGCTCAGGCTGAACCTACTCTTCCGGGAAACCAGTCACCTGTGTTCCTGCCCGTGGCGTCCGGTTCAGGCGGTGGCGCGGACGGGGACTCTGTCTTCGGTGGCCTGCTTCGAGGTGCCCTGGGTCCGGTTGAGGCCATGAATCAGCATGTATTCGATCGTCTGGGCCGGGACCGGCCGGTAGAAGAAGAATCCCTGCCCCTGCGGGTATCCAAGGATTCTGGCCCGTGCCAGGTGCTGGGCCGTCTCGATGCTGGATACCACAACCCGGAAGCTGTAGTCGTTCTCGCTCTGGGCGAGTATTCGGGAGCGTGATGGCTGTGAGGGATCCTGGACCGGCGTGTTCATCATCGTCCGGTCGATCTTGACCGTGTCGACTGGCATTGAATCCAGCAGCTCCGTCGTCAGCGTCGCCGGGTTGATGTCCTGCAGCCCGATCTGGACGCCGAACGCACGAAGCTCCTCGGCGACTTCCCGCCATCGCTCGACGTTCTGGTGCTGATTCTCTGAGATCTCCAGCCGCAGGTTCGCGCCGGGGAGTCCCGTGCGGTCGAGAATCCGCGCCACGTCATCGACGAAATCCGGCGCTTCGAGCTGCCCCGCCGTCAGGTTGACGACGCCGACGAGCGATTCCGCGTTCGGGTGCCGTCTTCTCCAGCCCTGTAGCGTCTCGCAGGTTGTTTCGATGATCCAGAGACCGATCGCGTTGAGCTGGCCCGAGTCCTCGGCGAGTGAAATGAACTCGCCCGGCAGGATAAGGCCGTGTCGCGGATGCTCCCAGCGGATCAAAGCTTCGGCTGCAAGGACCTGCTCGGTCTTGATGTCCACTTCCGGCTGGTAGAAGATCTGCAGCTCGCCGCGCTGGTGGATACCGTCGATATCGCCTTCAAGGCGCAGGCTGTCGACGACGCTCTGTCGCATGCGATCCTCGAAGACGGTACAGCGGCCGCCTCCTACATTGCGGGAATATTCCATCGCCGCCGTCGCATCGCGCAGGAGATTGCCTGCGTTCTGGCCGCTCGGGGAACTGGTTGACGCGCCGACACTTGAACGCAATGTGATCGGACCGCTGTCGGTTTCGAATGGTCTGCGGAGCGCATCGACGATGCGGTCTCCCAGAACGCGGGCCTCGGCCGCGCCCCCGACACCTTCGGCGAGCACCGCGAAATCTGAATCTCCAACCCGGGCGACGGTATCGCCCTCGCGCACCGTCTGGTGCAGCCGCCGTCCATACTCGCAGAGGATCTGCCGGACGTCGTCCGGCTTGAGATTGGCGATGTTCTGCTGGAAATTGTCGATCGAGACGACGAAGCAGCACATGACGCTGTGGATGCGCGCCGAGCGCTCGATTGCATGATCGAGCCTGTCGATGAAGAGCAACCGGTTGGGCAGCGCGGTGACGGGATCGTAGAGGCTGTAGTAGCCGCCGTCAGTCAGCCGGCGCGTCTGGTGTAGGACGGTGTTCGATGGCGCGCTGATCGACACGAGCCAGCCGCTCAGCAGTGGATTCTGGTCCAACTCGGTGATGCTCAGGTTGTAGGTCTTGAGCTCGCCATTCTCCTGAAGCAACCGGACGCCTTCGATCTCGCCGCTGTGGACAACGCCGCCGGTGGAGAAGGGTTGGACGACCGCGTAGTCTTCCGGGGCCACGAAGTCGATGAGGTTCCGGCCCTGGAGCGCCTCGGCGTTCCAGCCCAGAATCTGCTCGAAGCCCTTGCTGAGGTGCTGGATCTGTCCGGACCGATCGACGATCAGGAGCGCGTCGTTCGTATTGCGAGTGATTGTCTGGATAATGCTCCGCGCGTGATGCGGCGCCGCGCCGTCGCTCGACGCCTCTTCACGGATGATCCCGAAGTGACAGCGAACGCCGGCAAGACGGATCTCGTTCAGCTCCGCACAGACGGCGATCTTGCGCCAGTCGCTGGTGACGAGGGTGAAGGACATTTGCTTCGGTTCGGTCGAAACTTCCTCGGAATCGATCTCGGGCGTGATCGTCAGGCCGAGCCCGGCGATCGTTTCTCCGACCAGTTCATCGGTGTCGAAGCCGGTCAGCGCGGCAAGTCCGGCGCTCGCGGCGATGATCTCTCCAGTTTCCGAGGCGATGAAATAGCCATCCTTCGCCTGGGAGAAGACCTCGATCAGCAGGTTTGCCGGTTTGATCAGACGCAGATGCCGTTCCGCCGCTTCCAGGTCCCGGGTGTTCTCCCAGCGCGACCGGCGAATGGTCTGATGAAGATCCTCGGTCGTGATTGGCAGTGAGAAGGCGTCGTCGGCTCCGGCCTCGATCAGGGAAACTGCTTCAGGCCCGTCTACGTCGGCAACGATCGCGATCACGGCGATTCGGGCGGAGTGCGGGTGAAACCTTACGTCCTTGATGAGTTCGCTCTTGGATCTGCCCTCCGGTTCGCCGATGATGACCGCGGCGAATGAGCCGTCGTCGAGCGTGGCGCTGAGCTCGGCTGGATCCTCGACGAGGTGAGCGTCCAGTTCGCACTCCCCGAGCATACTGAGGAGTTCCTGCTGGGTCCGGCTTCGGCTTTCGATAAGAGCTACGCGCATAGTCTGGATATCCGACCCTGTTTCCGGGTGCACCGTGCGATCCGTACGGACGGCAGAGCGTCATCTCAGCACTTAGGATATGGCCCTCCCGGGCCACCAACAACGGGCCAGTGGTCCTAAGAAGGACGCGGCGTTTGACCCCGCGAGGCTAGAATGCGCGGGCTTTCGTGGTTCAAGCATCTCGGACGGTCACTTGCGCTCGATTAAACGTGTCGCCAACAGTCAGATCTTTGCCGTCTGCGTCGTGGTCTTTATCGGCGACATGGTTGCCGGCTTCGTCTCCCCGACGTTTTCGCTGTTGACCGAACAGCTCGGGATCTCGCTCGTAGTCCTCGGCCTCATCAATACGATCGGTGGCCTCACCTCGGTCTCGACATCATTCCCGATCGGCGCCCTGTCCGACCGTATCAGCCGCGTTCGGGTGATTCGCGGCGGCATGGTGGGATTCATGCTCGCGACGGCGGCGATCGCGCTGGCCGATAGCCCAAGTCTCTTGATTGTCGGCCGGATTCTCATCGCAATCTCGGCGATTTGTGTCTTTCGCATCTGTGCCGCCCATCTCGGGGACGTTGTTTCCGGTCCCCGCCGGTCGCTTGCCTTCGGAGCCTATGCGACGGCTCTCGGCTCCGGCGTCACCGTCGGCTCGTTTCTCGGCGGCTACCTGGGTGATCGGTATTCACTTTCGACCGCCTACTGGGTGGCGTCGGCGGCGGCGCTGTTCGGACTGTTGTTCGCTGTCCTGTTTCTCAGATCGCCGGATCGAGAGCGGAGTCAGGGTCGGGAGCGGAACATTCGCCGCGACTTCGGCGAGCTGATCCGGAGCCGGCCGATGCTGCAGGTTGGCATCGCCAGCGTGCTGGTCAGCTTCTCCTTCAGTGGGACGATCACGACATTCTTTCCGCTCCGGGCTGAAAACCTCGACCTGACGACCGCCCAGATCGGGACGATCTTCGCGGTTCGAGGGGTGGTCTCGACCCTCAGCCGCCTGCCGAGCGGGTTTGTTGCCCGCTACATCGGCGACCGCGCGATCTTCACGTCGACGCTTTTCGTCGAGCTGATTGTGATGCTTGGATTGTGGCAGACGACGAGCACGTTCTGGTTCTTCGCGCTCCTGGCGTTCGAAGGCTTCGCCTACGGGGGCTTCATGGTGTCCAGCCAGTCGTTCGTCACCAATCAGGCGCGGGACGAGGTGCGCGGTTCGGCGATCGGACTGTATGCAACGGCGACCGGATTGGGTGCTACGCTGGCTCCGCTCGCATTAGGTGTGCTGGCGGACCGGTTCGATCTCGTCGTCGTCTTCCCGGTGACCGCCAGTCTCGTGATCGTTGGCATTATCGGGATCTTTGCTATCCGGAGCAACCGGCAGGTTTCCGGGGCAATGGGATCGTAGAGGAGGCGGCATGACCATAGGCATCGATCAATTGCTGGCGATTCGTTCCATCGGCGGCACAGAGCAGCCGCACTGGTCGCCGGACGGGACGGAGATCCGGTTCGTCTCCAGCCTCGGGGACGGCCCCGAGATCTGGTCGATCCGGGCTGACGGCTCCGGGCTCAGGCAACTCACCGTCGGAATGGGCGGCGTCGGGCATCTGGCGACATTCATGCCGAAGCATTCGCCGATAGAGGACCGGATCGCGTATGTGTCGGACAAGACCGGCTCGGACGAGATCTGGCTGTGGACTGGCGACGGCAAAGCCGACCGGCAGATCACCCGATTCGGCGCCAGAATCGAAGCCTACGACTGGTCCGCGGACGGCTCGAAGCTGGCTGTGGCGGCGAGCACGCGAGGCACGTTCGACATCTATCTCGTCGCGCTCGACAGCCTCGATGCGACGCGCTTGACGAGCCACGACAATTACGAGGTCTATCCGCAATTCACCCCGGATGGCGGGCGCATACTCTTCGTGCGACTGAACCAGGCATGGACAGAACACACCGTCGTCTCGATCGCCGTCGACGGCTCGGACGAGTGCGTGCTGGAAGTCGATACGAACTTCTTTGACTATCACTACGGCCGTGAGTTCGGATACCCTCTCGTCTCGCCTGACGGTGCATCTTATCTGTTCCGCTCCCACCGGAACGGCTGGGAGAATATCTGGATGGCCGATGTGGATGGCTCCGGCGCGCCGCGGCCTCTGGCTGAGGCGCATGCCGATCAATACGATGCAGCCTGGTCTCCCGACGGCTCAACTGTGGCATACATCGAGAATCACGACGGCACGCTCGCGCTGCGGATCGCGTCCGCAGACGGGAGCGGCGAGCTGGACGGATTCAGTCCCCGTCTTGGATGTTATTCGAAGCCTGCCTGGTCACCGAACGGCCGGCAGATTGCCTATCTGAGCGGCACGCCGACCTCGCCGAACTCGCTCTGGGTTGTGGACGTCGAAACCGGCGAGAAGCGCCAGCTAACCCACTCAGTCCCGGCCGGCGTCGAGCAGCATCTGGTGACGCCGGAGAAGATCCGGTATGAGAGCTGGGACGGAAGGGAAATCAGCGCTTACGTCCTCCGGCCGCCCGACCCGAAGCCGGACGAGAAGTATCCGGGCTTGATGTGGATTCACGGCGGCCCGACGAGCCAGTACCTCGATGCCTTCGATCCGCTTCCCCAGTTCTTCGCGCTGAACGGCTATGTCGTGATGATGCCCAACGTGCGCGGCAGCAGCGGCTATGGCCGCGAGTTCGAGGACCTGAACGATCGCGACTGGGGCCATGGCGACCTCCGGGATGCCATCGCTGGCGCGAACTGGATGAAAGGGAACATCCCCGAGATCGACCCGGACAACACCGGCATCACCGGTACGAGCTATGGCGGGATCATGAGCATGGCGGCAACGGTATGGTGCGCCCCCGGCGTTTTCCAGGCCGCTGCGCCGATGTCTGGATACTGTGATTTCATCTACATGACCGGTGAGGAGGAGATCCGCCATAACAAGATGATGGAGTACGAATTCGGCAAGCTGCCCGAGGCGATCGACGTCTACCGGCATTGCTCGCCGATCTACTGGACCCAGCAGGCCAACGTGCCCTGCTTCATCATCCAGGGCGAGGGCAGCTACCCCGGATCGACCTCATCCAAGGACTTCGCGCTGGCTCTGGAGGCGGCCTACAAGCCCTACTGGTACAAGGCCTATCAGGGCGAGACCTACTACGTCGCCGGCCGGGAGAACGTCAGGCAGATGCTCCAGGACATGAAGATCTTCTTCGACTTCTTTCTCAAGGGCATCCCGCACCCACCGCTTTCCGAGCGCGACATCCAAACCCGGCTGAGCGGAATTCTTCCCTATCGATCGTGGTTGTCGACCGAGCCGTTTTACCCGAGGACCGATGGGCCGCGGTACGGGTAGCGGGGGAATTCCCTCGCCCCCGGCCCCTCTCCCACTGCTCCGCTTCGCTGCGCGGGGAGAGGGGAGGAAGACAAACAGCCAGTGAGTACGCTTCTTACTGGATTGGCTCCCCCTCTCCCCCGCTATAGCGGAGCGAAAGCGTGTGGGAGAGGGGGCTGGGGGGTGAGGGAGATCCCTTTACTCCAACCAGATTGGATTCGACCAGGCCCGTTGACCAGCCTGGTCGACGATCGTGACGCGGCAGTAGGAGCCTTCGAAGATGTCGATCGGGAAGCGGGCTTCGACTAGGCCGTGGCCGTGACGCTGGTAGGCATTGCGGGCCGCGCCCGTGAGATAGACCGAGGTGGCCGGTGAGCAGGAGATTGCGATCTCTGATCCGGCGATGCTGATGTCGTGGATCTTCGGACCCTGGCTGGTGTAGTAGTCTCCCGTCTTCAGGGCGTCGACGAGCAGGTTGGGTTCGGGTGATTCAGCGCGGACCCAGACCCAGGCTCCGAAGGCGTCCGGGCGGGTCTCCATCGACATGTGGAGATCGTCCGTGCCAAATGCCGAAAGCTTGCGGCCCTCGGAGAGCAGCATGTCGGCGACGTACCAACTCTCGCCGCGATCGTTGAGGGCGGCGCAGGTTTCGTTATAGATCTCTACGGCGTGGGCCGCTTCGATGTTACGCGCTTCGTCCATCTGGAGGCTGTACCAGGCCGGGTGAGCGATACCGACGAACGCTCCCGCGTCGGCGGCACGCTGTGCCAACTCCGGTCCAGTTTCTCCTTCGGTTGTCGCGGCGAAATCGAGCGGCAGGCCGACGGCCAGAATGTGCCAGGGCAAGCCGGATGCGAGTCCGGGCGTGTGCAGTTCGGCGCCGATGATCGTGGTGAAGTCGTCGTCCCGCAGGTTTGTCGTGTCGGCGATCGCGAAATCCCACATTTCCCCGAAATGATCGGTGAGCGAGATGAAGTCATAGCCCTGCGTCCGATAGAGATCGACGACCTGTTCTGGTGTCAAAACCCCGTCGGATACCGTGGAGTGGCTATGGAGATTCCCCCGGTAGAAACTACCCGGCTTCTGGAACGGCAGCGTTTGCATCGATCTCCGGCTCTCATGGTGCGGTCGGCAAGTCACGTACTCGCAAGGTAGCGCTGTTACCAGCCATGTTCAAGGCGGAAATCGACGCGATGGCGTAATACGAAGTCCAATGGTAAGCTTCCTGATTCGCAACAGGCGAGACGGCGAGGAGGGATGCATGCCGAAACGCACCACGGTCGTCGACCATCTTGAGTTGGACGAGCTCGAACAACGCTACCGCCAGGCCCACGATCCGGTCGCACGCAGCCATCTGCAGATCGTCTGGCTGCTCGCCCAGCGCAAGACCCGGGCGGAGGTCGCCGCCGTCACCGGGTACTCGGAACGCTGGATCGGCGAGATCATCCGACGCTACAACCAGGAGGGGCCCGAGGCCCTCGGCGACCGACGCCACGACAACCCCGGTGGCCAGCCGATCCTGGACGCCGACCAGCAACAACGGCTCTGGGATGCGTTGCATGGTCCCGCTCCCGACGGTGGGCTCTGGACCGGACCGAAGGTGGCTGCCTGGATCGAAGCCGAGACCGGTCATCCGGGCTATCCGCAACTCGGTTGGACCTATCTGGTGCGTTTCGGGGCGCGGCTCAAACGCTGTCGTCCGCAGCACACCCAGGCCGATCCCGAGGAGATTGCTGCCTTCCCAAAAGGCTGAAGCGAGCGGTGGACCGGATCCGTGCCGCCCATCCGGGGGCAGTCGTCGAGGTCTGGGCGCAGGACGAGCATCGTCTCGGCCTCAAACCAGTTCAGCGACGCGTCTGGTTGTTGCCGGACATGGACCCAGTCGCGCCGGTCTGGCCCCGCTATGAGTGGTGCTACGTGAGTGGCTGGGTACGGCCGGAGACAGGGGACAATTACTGGCTCCTGGTGCCGCGCATTGGCACTGATGTCTACAGCCAGATGCTGGCAGAGTTCGCGCGGGCCCAGGGGCTGGGAGACGACAAGCATATCGTCCTTGTCGTGGATCGGGCGGGCTGGCACCGCAGCCCGAAGGTGCTGCTGCCGGAGGGACTGCACCTCGTCTTCCTGCCGCCCTATGCGCCGGAACTGCAACCGGCAGAACGGTTGTGGGCACTCCTCGACGAAGTCATCGCCAATCGCGTCATCGCCACGCTCGACGAGCTCCTGGATACCGTCAGTGACCGTTGTCGCTCCGTCCAGACTCGCACGCTGGAACTGGCCCGCCGCACCTGCTTTCACTGGTGGCCACGCCAAGCACTCGCTTCCGGGAAGTGATCACTTGGATTTCGTATAAGGTCGGAGCCATCCTCATGTTTTCGAATCAGCTGGCGTAGCGCTTTCAGCGCTTCCTTCTCAGTCTTTCGATAGCGATAGATCGACTTCGGGTGGCCAAATGCATCCCTCACCGGCAACTTTGCGACCCAGCGGCCGTCGCTGGCGCGCTGGTAGATGCTGCCCTCACCGTGGGCGCGACGCTTTGCCATGATGAACTCCTTCGTAGGACAATTAGACGGATACGTCAATTATCCGTCAAATTGCGAACAAATGTCCTGATTGGAGATGGCAATCGTTGAGGGCTTGACTTCGACAAGGTTTGGATCGACGTCCTGATCGAGGAAGAGATGATCAACGGACCAGCGACCGGTGCTGATCTCGTCGTCTGGCACCGCCGTCTCTCTCCGCACCAGCAGCCAGCGATGCGGCTCCCCAGTATCCATCTGCTCGCCGGCGAGGAGCCTGGGATAGCTAGCGAGGAGCGCCTGGAAGAGATCTTCAGAGCTATGCGGCAGCTCCTCCATCGCCCCCCAGTTGCTCGTCAGATCTGACGAGATAGACTCTACCGCTCACCGCCGGCACTCCATTCCGCGACTGCGGTCATTCTTACCCTCGTACGTTATGAGCAATTCGCTAACGTGTGACCAATCGCCCCTGGTTCTTTGCCCCCATTGATGATCGTCCAGTTTGAAGTGAACACGGTTAGGCCTGATACGGTAGCGAAGTCTGCGTCATCGGTTATGACTTGGCGAATCGCTGATCCAAGAAGACGGTCACTGGTCGCAAGACCTTGGGCAAAGTGCCCGAGCAGGTTATGGCAGCGTCGGGAGGTCGACAGGGAGACCAATGCGCATGATGAACCGGGCATATGCCTGGGCGAGGTGTTCGCGGTAAGGAGGGCAGAGCCTCAGTCGCTCGTGTGGCACTCCGGCACGGTCTAGTAGGTAATCAATCGGAACGGTGAATGCCTGGCGAAAGCTCACAACAACGAAGTCGTCGACCTCGGCACCGGGGATCTCGCATCGATTCAAGGGATGGTAGCCAACGATGAGACTTGGCGCAAGCGTTCGCGCTTGCCTTTGCTTCCAAGTACATTCGGGTATAGATCCTGGAGCTTGCGATAAATAAAAAAAGGGTTGGGGCGACGAGGGCAAATTCCAGCTTGCCATGCGCCAGATCGCAAGGATGGGCTTAGCACAACAACATCGCGGTACTCTGACTGCGCCTGGATTGATCGGTCGTCATCGTCAAGGGCCGGTGGCATCACTGCGAAGCCACCTACCCTGGCTATGAAGTCCCCCTGAGAAGTGAGTCGTCTTCTGGCGGGACAAGTTCATACCAACCTCGACGGATCCAGCCGCTCACCACGGTTGAGACTCCGGCACGACGAATCCTTACACGTCAGTTTCTGACGATTCTGGCCTACGGAATTCGATACTGGCCGAGCGCGTGGCTTTCGGCGGGAAGAACATACTTGCTTCTTCCTCGACCGATGGTTCTTCCAGCACCTGATGCGACCCTGCTTCCTCAGCGCTATGTCCGGCCCCAAAGTGGAACACCGCTTCTCGCCGTGCTGAGGGCGGGAAGAACATAAGCGCCTCTTCCTCGATTAGGCTCGGCACGGCCGTTGCATCTGACTCAACGAAAAGGACCACATCGTGGTCGAGCCAAAGTCCATGCTGAGCGCTGGGACAGGAGCATGATGAGGAACTCCCAGTCTGCTGAGGCGCTCTGAAAGTTCGAAGAGAAATCCGTCGTCAGAGGATCACGACTTCGTTCATAGAACACGCATCTGCGAAGAAGAGTGCCAGACTCCGTCTCGTCTGTAATGTGATCTCGTCTGTATTCACGAGTAGTGGTTACCATTTGAGCTTCCCACCTCTCCTAAGCAGACTCATCGACCGACTGAACACAGATAGCTTCTCGGATGGGATGCTCCACCGAAACGCTCGTAAATGAGGTCGTGATATGACGTCGTTCGCTCAACGAGACTGGCGATAGGCAGGCGACCTTCCGCGTATTGATCGAAGTCGAGCAGGAACTCCGGAGGACTTTGCCCAAAGCGGAGTCTGAGCTTCCGGGTTGCCATCCTCTGGCGCTTCCCTTTCATGGAGAATTAAGTTCTGCCACCATCCGTTCTGGCAGATCCCAGGCGCTGCACAGCAGGGAAGTGAGTTCCTCTCGAGGAAACTGGGAGAGGTCGTTTGCCGAACCGGTGTGGGTGTTCTCCGGCGTAAGTTGGTTGACGTGTATCGAAGCCCGATGCGTGTTGCATACGCCGGCTGACATGCCTTGCATCGCGGTCGTCGCTAGCGCGATCGCCCGTGAAAACGTTGGCCAACCTGGATAATCAGTGGTCGACACCGCAAAGAAATCTGAGCCGGTAATCATTGCATCAGCGATCTGGCGAACGGAATCGATACAGATTCGCCTCCGGGAGGCGACGTTTGGCGCGATCTGTCCACCGGATCCAGAAAGCTCAATACGTACACCATGCTCTGACTGGAATAAGGGAAAGTCGTTTCTTACAAGTTCCTGTGGAACTGACCGGTGTCCGTGCGGAGATTGCAAGCGCAAGGATTGTCGGGAACCGCACCTGACACACAACTTTGACTAGAGGTTGCTTCGTAAGTGGGACATCTTCTTCGACCTGAGGGAAACGCAGCATCCTAACGAAGGCCCCTCCTTGCATTGGAACAACAGGCTAGTCGACCATGGCCCATCGAAGCTACTCACATCCAATCTAGCACAACCATACTTATTCAATTACAGTCCTCAGCATCCATTCGTCATATTTCGCCGAATCAGACGCTGGCCAGAGCATCCTCTCCTGTGCTGCAGTCAGGACACTGCCTCTCCTCAAACTTCTGAAGCTCCGTCTGAATCGTGTCTCGCAGTTTGCTTATCGTATTGGTGAGATCGTTCTCAAGGTCGGTCAAGCAGTCTTGCCATATTCCTCAGATGCATATTGACTATCCACTTGTTCAGTCATTTGAGCTTCATGTGAGCCGCCGCACTGCATACATTGCGTCTCATAAGATCTCCTTTGAGTTGCCAGACCCTATAGGTTCATTCGAACAACCGCAGCATCCTGCCAGCTCCCGGCAGCAGTCACCTTAGATCGGCGACGCTCATCTCGTTCTTCCCTCGGTGTCCCCTCGAACGTACGAGGTGTTCTGTATGTGACGGCATCTCTAAGGGCGAACGCCCAGTCGAGAATGGCCTGATCCATTCTGACGTAGACGCTCTAAACGTTTAGCCTCTTGTAGTTGTCGGCGAAACTGTACGTCGTCCTGTCTACGCTGAAACCGTTGCGTAACGATGGCAGTGAAGATCGCGCCTGCAGCTCCAACTTGGCAGCTCCCTGAGACACCTGCACGCTTGCGACCGCTGCTACCCAGACCAGAACTCGAACTGGACTCTACCTGGAGTATGGCGACTAGCTATCACATTAAGACTCAATGCTCGTTACTCCATCCACTCCGGTCTTGTACTGCATCATGCGCCAGCGAGGGGCCGCCGGCGGCGGGTCCAGCAATGTCCGGGTAGGTGGCCGGTTCTGACTGCGGCGGCCATGGCGTCGAGATCTGGAGGATGGTGGCTTGGTGCGGTAGTGGCCGTGGGCGGCTTCGTCCTTGCGGCGGACGATCGGGAAGGTGTCCGCGATGCGTAGGCTTACGGCGTCGCGGGCGTCGAAATGCTCGCGCAGGGCGGCGAGGTCCTCCGGGCGCTCGTCGCGGACGCTGCCGCTCCTGGCTGGCGGGGATCCAGTCGCCGCTCATCGGCCCAGAGGGCACCTCAGGTAGAGGTGGAAGTAGGCGGCGCTCGGAGCTCGCAGCGCAGCAGGAAGCGCCGCTCCTCGTCCCACCGGAACGGCGGTACTGTAGCCGCAATCGCGCGCGAACGGCTCAAGATCCCAGGCGGTGCAGGTGGAGCTCTATGCTCGGTCCTGAATCCAGTCAGCATTAGACATGCTGGGGTCCCAACGACTTCGTAGGCCGAACTGACCCGGTGCAAGGAACGGGACCTGACGGACAATGAAGAAGTTAAAGTTCGTATTCTATTTTTCTGTCTCACGACGTAGTCTCAAGCTGGCAGCTGACCAGTTCGCGGACATGCAGTGAGTGATGGACACAAACTGTAGTTCTGGAACGAGCACCGGCATGCTATTTCCTACTCCCGAGAGTAGCCTAGACGGTTCCGACGGCGGTTCGCTCGTTTGCTGTATTCGTGATGTTGCGGAATCCGGAATAGCCATCGCTGCTCGGGGCGGGGTGAGCATCTGTAACCTCTACTTCCCGTACCCAGAAACGTGGAATTGCGAGGGCATCAGGGCAACGAAGTTCGTCTATCGAATAGTCGCGTTGCCCTTATCGATGTCGTAGTCGCTGGCACCTTGAAATCGTCGGCGTAGCGGTGTTTCTCGAAATGCCACATCATCTTCGCCTCGTAGAGCGGCAGGTAGCGGTCGGAGCCGAGGGTGAAGATGTTGCCGTGGAGGCGATAGCCGGCGGCTTCGAGGTCGTCGCGGGTGCGGAAGAGTCCGGAGTCGCTGGTCATGTTGAACAGGCCCTGCTTGAACGTGATGCCCCAGGGGATTGCGCTCGGGCGGGCCTTCGTCGATTAGGACCGGGACACGGCGGTAGATGGCCTTGGTCAGCTCGGCGTCGCGGCTGGTGCGGAAGATTGGACAGGTACGGGTGTTGGGGTTGAGCAACCGAAGGTCATCACGGGTCAGAGCGAAGCGGCGATCGTCGGCGCGCATGTCCTCGACGCGGTGGAGGAAGAAGGCGAACCGGTGCCGCGCGCCGCCGACGCGCCGGGCCGGTCAGGGTCAGCAGGCAAGAATTTGAAGCTGCGATGCACGCCGAAAGATCCCCTGGCGGTTCTCGAAGTCGTAGAGACTGGCGAGTGTCTCCGTCTCCATCAGGTCCCGGAAGAAGTACTGTGTTGTCGCATCCGTTTCGATGCCGCTGGGGATGATGCAGCCGACTCGGCCGATCGTATTCGGAAGCGAGCGATTCAGTTCGGCGAACAACGCATACGTGTTGATCCGACCGGTGCCGCAGAGCGGGTACCGTTCCGAGTTTCGAGCGAAGTGGCTGTAGCCATCGGCTTGCCGCTTGGCATCGACGAAGGCATCGTAGAGCGGTTGATTCTCAGTTCGAAGCGCATCTATCATCCGCTTGCGTTGCGCCCCGGTGCGCGCATTGGCGATTTCCGGGTCACGCGGCGCGAACCACTCTTTCTCTTTGAGTTCAGTGTGCTCCCACGGCGGGTTGCCGAGGACGACGTCGAAGCCGCCCGACCAGCCTGTCTCCTCGTTTTCCGGCTCCTCATCCGCACCCGGCAGCCGGAAGACGTCGGGGAAGGCCAGGTGCCAGTGGAAGAAACGGTACTGGCGGGCCAGCCGCTTGATCTCAGCCTGCCACGCCTTCTCCAGGGTGTACGGGTTGCGCTCGATCCGGCGGTAGACCTCCTCGGTGATCGGGTAGGCCCACGCCTTCGTTTTCTTCCAGACGAAGCTGGCGCACCAGGCGTCGGCCCGCAGCTGGTTGTGGAGGTAGCCGCTGGAGTCGAGCTGCTCGCGGTACATCTGCTGCTTCATCTGCTCGGCCTCGTAGCTGCCGTCGTCGAGCTGCTCCAGATCGCGCATAGTCGCCGCCCAGTCGCCCAACCGCTCCCACGGCTGCATGTCGTGGGTGAAGAGCGACATCTGGCCGCCCTTGCGCTGGTCGCGATTACGCTTGCGCCACTCGGTGACGTAGCTCTTGTCGTCGCCCTCGATCGGCTTGAAGGCGTCGTCGGGGATGCCGTCGGCCAGCAGCCGCGGTGTCGCGCCGAGCAGGCTGTTGCCGGTCTTGATGTGGTGGTCGAGGAAGCTGAGCGCCTTGCCCGGCTCGATCGCCTCCATCCAGAGGCTGACCTTACAGAGCTCGACCGCCATCGGGTTGACGTCGACGCCGTAGAGGCAGCGGCTGATGACGTCGCGCAGGGCGTGCTGAACCTCGCCGGGCGGCGGCTCGTCGTCGCCGGAGCGGACCGCTGCCAGCTTGCGGGCGATGCGATGGGCGGCGGCGATCAGGAAATGGCCGCTGCCGACGGCCGGATCGCAGACCTTCAATGACAGGATGGCCGGCTCGGGGTCGTCGCTCCGCGCCGCCTCGTCGAGCACCGGGTCGAGCGCGGTGTCGAGCAGGCTGCTGACCAGGCTGTCGGGCGTGTAGTAGCTGCCGGTCGTCTTGCGCTCGCTGCCGGCTGCCGAGGAGAGCTGGAATGTCCGGGCGTCGATGTTCAGCTCCGGGTGCAGCTCCAGCAGCGACTCGTAGACCGAGCCGAGCTCCTGAGAGCCGAGGTTCTTGTAGTCGACGTTCCGCCGGACGTTGGCGTCGCGCACGAACGCCAGCTCGCGCACCGCCTCCAGTAGATAGACATTGTTCAGGCGGCATTCGCCCAGCGCCCCCGTCGCCTCCTCCGACCACCCAGAAAGCTGCCGAGCAGCAGCCAGCGGCGGGCAACCCTCAGGATCGCCAAGCGCCCGGATGACGACGTTGAGCCCTTCCCAGAGGTCGCCGTGCTTCGTACCGCGCAGGCTCCGGGCCAGATCGCGCAGCCGCCGGGTCGAGTAGAAGCGCCGGTAGCGCTCCTTCGCCTCGCGGCTCGCGTTGGGATCGAGCAGCAGTTCGACGGTCCTCGGCGACGAAGAGGAAGAGCAGCCGGTAGACGGTCCGCAACAGCTGGCGATGGTACTCGTCGCCGGTCAAAACTCGCCGCTCCGCAGGCGCGCCCGCAGCGCACGTCGTTTGCCAGGTGGTCGAAACCGGTCCCAAGCTGGTTGATCGCCTGCTCGACGCCGTAGCGCAGGTTGTCCCGCACCCTGCGTCCCGGTCTCGGCGGCCGGTTTGGACCGATGTTCGGGCCAGCAGTCGGCGGGAGATTCCCTCACCCCGGCCCCTCTCCCACTCGCTGTGGGAGAGGGGAGAGTCCGAAGTCGTCAGTGTCGGTGGATGTTGCGCCATTCAGGCCTGGTTCGACGCAGGAACCGTGGCAGAGGAGCCAGAGGACGACGAAGTCGGCGTAGACCTCGCCGTTCATCATCGCTTCGAGGTCGAACTCGACGTAGGCCTGGCAGGTCAGGCTGACGTTGTCGCGCGCAGCACCCGCAGCCACCGCCGGCCGTTGGAGACGAAGCCCCAGAGATAATCGTCGGTCCAGTTCGGGAACTCCTGGACGAGACCATGCCAGGCTCATTGTCGCCGCGCCAGCCACGCCCCGAGTGCGTCGGTCGAGCTCGACGTTGTAGCCGACGAGGTGGATCGGCGAGGCGCCCCAGACGTGGGAGATCGGGTAGTCTTTACCTCGATCTCGATTGCGCGCGAGGTCGGCAGCCGTCCGTAGCCAGCTCCTCGAAGAGCGGCAGCAACCAGCGCTCTTGAGTCAATCCAATGGCCGGATCGTCCTCGTCAAGGCGTTCAATGCGCTCCTGAAAGACCGTCCAGACACCGAGCAGCCGGTTCCAGGAATGGGAGATGACTTCGTTGAGTCGCTCATCGCAGCGGCGGTAGTCGTCAGACACGCAGTGCGACATCCCGGTGTTGTCGGCGTCGCCCGGCAAATCGGCGTCAGATCGCCCCTCATGTGGTCGTCGTAGAAGACATCTCGCGGCGTCAATGGTTGAAGTTCCTCTTCGTTTCTCTGCGCTGCGCGAGAGAGGCAGGAACAATACGGGTAACAGTACGTAGGCTGCCGAGCCGTCAGGCTGGCAGGTTGGGCCGACCGAGATGCAACGAAAAGCGATGACCAAATTGCGGACGCTGGTGATGACGTCGGGCAGGGTCGGCCGCCAACGCTTCGGTGCGACGTCCTCCAGATGGGCTTCGATGTGCTCGAAGCCGTCGAGGATGCGCTGGATAGAGCCAGCATTGCCTGGCCGGGCGCGATGTTGCCGATCGGTTGGGCGTTCAATGGCTCGTCCCGGCTTGCCTGGCTCAGCCAGTTCGCGCTGGCCGGGACGCCTTCGAGGCGAGCAGCCGGACATCCTCAGCGAGTAGGGTGCGCTCCTCGGCTCCCCCGCCGCTGACGATGTGGAAGCGGTTACGAATGAGCAGCAGGGTGGTCAAGGTGCTGACGTCGTTGGTGCGGATCGCGCCGGTGCGGGTGGCAACGCCCTTCTCAAGCGGGTCGAGCGCGGTGTCCATGACGTAGGTCGCCAGCCCCTCGACGAAGGGATGGGTACGGTCAAGGAAGACGGCGCCGTCGGGCACCGGCAGTTGGAAGCCGGCACGAATCTGGCGCGTCTCGGGAGCCCGGTCTGCCAGCTCGCGGATCGTTGAGCGCGCCTCACCGAGGTCGATCTCAACCGGGTTGCTGCCCGACACGACGCCACCGAGCATCCGGACGCTCTCACAGACGAAGCGCTCGACGTCGACGTGGGAGCCGATCGCGTCTCATGCAGCCTTCAGCTCCGGCTGACGTCCTCAACGTTGATCCGGGCCTGGGCAGGAACATCGTCTGCGAGCGACGCTCCTCGCTCTGCCGCCTCGTCCCAATCGATCAGCAGCTGCTGCGGCGCATGGAGAGAGCATCTCCTCAAATCCAGGCAAATACTGAGCTGTCCCAGCCGATGATGAGCGCTCACGTAACAGCAGCCCCTCGAAGATCGCCTCGACGACCTGATTGGTGTCGCCGGGCACCGGGACCGAGATGCCGAGCGAGCTGCGGATGCTCTTGTGCTTGCGAAGCAGGACGTCGAGGACGATGCCGTCGATCTGGTTGTCGACGCCGTAGTAGGTGATGACCCGCACCTCCGGGCGCATCCTGGCCGAAGCGGTCGACCCGTCCCTCGCGCTGCTCGTGGCGAGTCGGGTTCCAGCTCCAGGTCGTAGTGGATCACCGCGTCGAAATGCTGCTGGAGGTTGATGCCCTCGCTGAGACAGTCAGTGCCAGACGAGCACGCGTTTCTCATGCTCGCCCATCGCCAACACCCGCGCTTCGCGCTCAGCCGGCGGCTTGGCGTCCGGTGACTGAGACGACCTCAACCGTGCAGGCCATCGCTCGCGCAGCTGTTCCGCCAGGTAGTTGGCGGTTGGGATAAGATCGGCCAGAAGACGATTGGCGAAAAACCGTCCTTGATCAGATCCTGGACGTACTTGACGGCCTGAATCATCTTCTGGTCATCGTCGCCCTCTAGTGCTTCGGCCTGGCAGGCCATACGTAGCAGACGATCATGATGCTGTTTTTGAGCGTCGCCTGCAGCCTCTTCTATCTGAGCGCCCGGTGCAAAGTCGCTGTAGTCATCGCTGACGTCATCCTCGAGGTCGAGCACCGTCCGGCGGCCAACCTCGTCAGCTTCCTCCGGGGTTTCGGTATCGACGGTTGCGGCGCGATTCCGTAGCGTCGAAGCCGCTGCCGGGCTCGATGCCAGCGACCGGAGCAGCGCCAATGCCGACCACCAGCGGACTCGCTGACGGTGCCGATTCTCCTCGGGATCGAGGACGGTCTCGCGAGCGTAATCGAGCACGCTGTCGAAGAGGCGCCTATGGGGTTGCGATAGCTCGTAATACGCTTCTTCCTCACGCCTGTTCAGGGAAACTGTCGTCTCCTCATCGGGGTAGGCCCGAATATCGCCACGCCCGTCGCTGGACGAAGTGCCGGGCGATCTCGCCCGGCGACCTTCATTCTGCTGGCCAGTCAAGTCGTCCAGGGAGATCATCGAACTTCGGATCGAGGATCGAGAGCAACGACCGAAGGCAGCTTCATTCCCGCTGTGCGGCGTAGCCGTCAGGAGCGCAATGTGCCGCTCTGGGTCTTGAGCAAGGCCGACGACGAGTTCGTGACGCTGATGACGTCCTCCGCGCTGATCGCCGCTCCAGGCACAGGTATGCACTCATCGATAATCACAAGCTCAGGACACGAGCGCAGGAATTCATCGCCGGCGATCGGTCTTGATAGAAGTCCAGCGAGACGACGGTGAATGGATAGATCTCAAAGATCGACTCGCCGACGCCAGTGTTCCGCTCCAACCGGGTGACCGTCCCCGGTAGGACAAGCTCGGCGTCGATGGGCTGTCATGCAGCTCCGCCTGCCACTGCTCGGCCAGGTGCGGAGGGCAGAGGACAGCGGCCGCTGGATCTCCGCCCGGTCGAAACGCTCCCGCGCCAGGAGGCCAGCCTCGACCGTCTTGCCGATCCCGACGTCGTCGGCGATCAGGATGCGCACCGGATCGAGCTGCAATCCCATGAGGAGCGGCGCAACCCCGGTACGGTCGCGGCTCGACAGCGATCTGCGCGAACGACCGAAACGGACCGGCACTCGACCGGAACCCGAGCCGCACGGCATCCCGCAGCATCCGAGACGGCGGTGATCTCCGACGTCCTCTGGATCGGGCAGTTCAAAGTGTGCAGGCTCGACAGGCTCCAGCGGCACATAGACGGCGGCAACCTCATCCTCGGTCCCACCCAGCGGCCGGAGAACAAGCATCCTCGCATCCGACTCGGGCAGGACAACCCACTCCCGGCCCCGTGCTGGACCAGCGAACCAACGGCAAAACTCATCGCATCTCTCCAAAGACCCAGGGGTGTTTCTTGACGATCGCGTCCCAGTCATCCCGGTCGGTGTCGAAACGGATGACCGAGTAGCCGGCCGAGAACAGGCAGTCTTCCTGCTCCTGATCGCGTTTCTGACGATCCGGGTAGAGGTGGTGCGGACCATCGATGTAGATCGCCACGAATCCTCCCCATAGAAAGTCGGGTCCGGGTCCGGCGAAGGCTTCGATCGAGCGACCATCGCTCGGCAACGCCAGTCACGCGATCATTGATGTAGCGCAGCCAGTCTCGCTCCAGCTCGCTGCCCGGCCATGTTGATCAGCCCCTGAGGAAGTGATCGCCGCGGCCCACGACCAGGCGATGCCTCGATCGTTGCGTCGCGGTAGGCCAGCAACTCATCGCGTATCACTTGGCGATCGAGCAGTCGGTGATGACGCTGGTTCTGGTAGCTCATCAGGCAGTCGTAACAGGCAGCCTCACTTGCTCCTCATTCACCCGCCGGGCGCCTTCCGCAAGTCGTCTCCGGTATCAGGATCAGAGTGGCAGAGCCGCAGCCGCGGGCAACCTCGGGGAATGCTCGGGGATCGTCATTAACCGTCTCGAACGCCCGCACCACCTTCGGAGGCTTCGTAGATCAGCAACGATGACCAGTTCTCATCATCGGGCATCGGCTCGGCGGCTAGCTCGTTGTCTTCGAGCTGGTAAACGCGCTGGATCGCTGACTTGAGCGCCGATTGAAGCGAAGCCATCCTCGGCAGCACCGAGGTTATCCTCCGGCTCGAAGATCAACGCATTGCGACGATCCTCGACGTAGGGGATCACGCGCTGCCAGCGATCGCTCATTGGATCTTTGGGATCCTCATCTTCGAGCTGGCTGTTCGTGCCCCAGATGCCACGCTCGATATCGAGCACGGGCCATGCTGATCCTTGTTCTCGCGCCGGGTCCAACCCATGTTGATCCGCCAGAGCGTCGCCGTATCGGCATAGGTCAGCGTCGCCAGATCGTTGCCATCGCCGTCTTTGACGGTCGATACGCGATAGGCAGGACCTTCGCCGCGGTCGGAAGCGAATTCCGGTCTTGATCTCGAACCCAGGCCGTTGCCGCTCTTCCTCATCGGAACTGATCGATCCTGCCGCTTCGTCGCGACATTCTGCTGTCTCAGCATGTCAGTCAGCAGTATGTCGAGCGGTCGTTCGCAGCGCTCGCGGGGTCGGGGCCGAAGCCGCTGGCGATCGGGTGCAGGTATCCACAGTGGATTTTGCACTGCTTCACCGGCTCGTCACGACATCCTCATCGTCCCGCGACGGCAGGATGACTTTATTGATCCGGTAGCGCACACCCTCGTGGTAGATCAGAGCACGCGGTCCGGAACTCTCCCGGAGGATCGCCAGGAATCGAGGCCGTTGGACGAAATCGTCGGGACTATTGCGGCGCCCTGGAATGTAGGCCGACAGCGGCAACCGTGGGAAGCTGTAGCCAGGTAGAAAACCCTCGCTGGCGAAGTAGCGGTAGCTGTAGAAATCGGACTGCGACAGGCTGCTCTGGTCCAGCAGGAGATCCATTTGCGCTTCGGCCTCACGTCGCAACTGAGTGGCTCGGCGCCGATCCTCTGCCGACCGAGAAGCGTCGGTGCGGATCTTGTTCTGGCGATCCTGTTGCCGTTGAGCCGACTGATACAGCTCCGCCAGCGATCCGCCGACTGGTCGAACGCATTGACGACACCGTTCATCACACCGCCAAGCCAGTCGTCCGAGTACCACCCAGAGTCGACGAGTTCGGCCTCCTAGCGTCCCGAGTATGCAGTCGGCTCGTGCCTGGGCTCGTTGGCGTGCTGGTTGCTCAACGAATCGCGGATGCTCGTAAGCAACGGCAGGTCGTCATTCGCAAGTTCGAGCACATCATGAGTGTCTGCCCTAGTCGTTGACCGGTCTCTGCCAGCCAGATCGCGTGAATGTGAGGAGCGGATCAGTTCCTCGTTCGCGAGTTGATTCGCGGTGGGGTGACTTCCCCGGAAACCATCTGCTCTGGTCTGCGGAAGAAGTACTGATCGATACGGGCTGCCCGTTGCCGAGTAGGTGAAGACAAGCGCCGGCTGTCCGGAGCGTCCCGCTCGACCGCTGCGCTGGGCGTAGTTCGCCGGGGTCGGTGGCATGTTGCGGAGGTTGACGGCGTTGAGATCCGAGATATCGACGCCGAGCTCCATCGTCGGGGAGCGAAGAGAATCAGTAGCTCTCCATCGCGAAATTCATTAGCCATGCTTGCCGCAGATTGTTTGGCGCCCAGGCTGTATGCTCGCGTGCCTCCAGGCCGCAGCCCAGCGCCACCGACCGGTAGAAATCAACGAGGAACTTATTGACGCGAACGCCTTCGCTCGACTGCTTTGGCACACGGATCAGATCGTGATGGCCCCGATGTGTGCCGTCGCCTGCGCCAGCGAAGAATCGCTGCCGGAATCTGTTAGCCGGCAACGTCATCATCTTTGGAGGATCGAGCACCTGCGCTGACCTGCCCGCCAACTGACAGGGCCGCGAAGATCTGGCGGATGATCTCGCCGCTCTCGTCGGTGGATAGCGGTGCTCCATAGTCTGGAAAGGTGCCAGAGCGCCGGAGGTATTGCCCGAAGCCGCCAAATGGAGAGAGATAGGTAGCCTCACGCCCATCCCCATGTTCACGCTTGCGCGGGATGACAATCGAGGGCATATTCAGGCTTCTCGGTATCGTCGATAGCCCACGGCTCCTTGAGATGCTGATGACTCCGGCTCTGGAGACTCTCCCAATAGCGTGGTTCCAGATATTCAACCCTGATCGCCAGCTCGCGCCGCATATAGTCGAGCAGTGTTCGGGCAATTGCCGCTCGCGTATCTGGTTCTGCGGACCTGAGCGCGTCATGAGCATTCGTCCAGAGGTCCTCGTCTCCGCACACTTCTTCGAGCGCCAGGTAGTCGATATTGAGTAGCCCGGTCTGCTCGAGGTTCGGCGCTGTGACACGCCATCCCCGCCGCAGATCCCGATACAGTCGGTATCCAAGGACGTCACGGAATGCCCGATCGGTTTCGATCTTGGCGGCGTATCTCAGATCCGGCTGGTTCGCATAGGCATCCGATTCGAGAGTCCAGAGAGTCGAAAACCCTTTGGGTGAGCTGATCGTAGGCTCAGCCCATCCGGACCGGAATCGGCGACGGCGTTGTAGAGCGCGCCTCGAAGTAGTCCAGTCTCGATGAAATCGTTGAAGTGTCCAGCCTGAAGGGAAGCGTCTTGCCGGTTATCGGTGAAGCTCAGTAGCTTTCGCGCCTCTTCGGCCAGCGTCTCTTCTTGCCGCAGATTCCGAATCACTGAGAGTCCGAGAATCGTCGTCGCAGTACTTCGTCCTTCGGACGATAACGAGCTGAGCTTAGCGAAGTCCGAACGCTGGGTGTGATGGTATTCGACGCCGCAGTTCAGACAGAACCGAAATGGCGTCGAGATGAAGCAAACCTGTTCACCGTCGTCAGCGGAGGTTCCGTCCGGGCGTATGCGGGTGTGCGTCGGCAGGTTCTTGCGCTGATTTCGCCTGACTCTCAACGAGCCGTGGAAATCCTCGAGCCAGTTCTCCGGTATCCGTCCCTGCTCGATGGCCTCGCCTTGATCCGGCCAAGGGTTATCGGTGCTCAGGTAGAGAAAGCCAGCTTCCCTGTCTCCGTCATCAAGACGGTCCAACAGGTCGCGAGCAATATATGATATTTCGCCGGTGAGCGGATTGGGCTCCGAACGGACAGCGTAGTACTCCTGTCCGCACTCACGGCAGAAGACGAGCGGCAACAGGATACGAGTTCGGTCGCCTGGCTTGTACTGCTGACCTTCGACGGTAATGTACCGATCGTCTTCTGACTCCAACGTCGCATAGACGGTGTCACCGCCACTAATGAACTGGTGGAGACGAAATGCGAACACAGGTCCCGGAGCATCAGGTTTTTCAATCTGGTGACCCGTGAGCAGCCCTGCTTTGATCGCGCCCTCACACTGCTCCTCCGGCGCTTCAGTTTGCTCGCTCAGTAATCGAGCAGCACCTTGTTTGCCGGTGACGCTCCTCGGTCGAGCTCGCACGAGACGTCCTTCGGCGGACCGGGTTACGCCAAATGTGCTCTCTAGCCAGCGTGACAAGGGTTGGTCGACGAACTCATCGTACGTGGTTGCTGGCTCCCAACCGGAACTCGATATCTGCGCGGCGAGCGAGCGCAGAAATGCACGGTCGTCCGCGTCGAAACCTGGTGTCGACCGGGTGAGAGTTTCACCGATGACGTTGTCAGAGGCGACCGCAGAGCCGAATATCTTGCCGGCAACTTCGGCAACCTGCGTTTGCTGCTCGGCATATGTCCCAGCACCGGCTAGCGTCGCGGACGTGCCAACGCATCGCAGATGATCGGCATTCAGGAGGTTCCGTACGCGGCGTACCAGCATAGACACGTCCGCACCCTGACGGCCTCGATACGTGTGCAGCTCGTCGAGGACGAGGAACTTCAGCCCCTCGGCACTGCGCACGACGGGCTGATCTTCAGGGCGAGTCAGGATCAACTCAAGCATTACGTAGTTCGTCAGTAGGATGTCGGGTGGACGCGCCCAGATTTCCTGCCGGGCTTCCTGGCTGTCCTGACCGGTATAACGCGCAAAGGTGACCGGTCCGCGACCGTCTGGAAATCCATCTTTGAGGAACTTCTCGAGTTCACCGTACTGGCTGTTGGCGAGAGCATTCATCGGATAGACGACGATGGCCTGTATGCCTTTGCCCGGACCATTGCGCAACACGTGATCGACGATCGGCACGATGTAGGCCATGCTCTTGCCCGAGCCGTGCCTGTGGTGAGCACGAAGCCACCAGTTTTCGCTGCTCGTATCGCCTTCTGATGGCGATAGAGCTTTAGCGGCAACCCACCATCGATCTCATCCTTCTTGCGCCGGAAGATCTCCAATTCTGGCATGCAACGTGCCGTCCGAGACGAGGTCGTCGATGAGCGCTCCCGGGTGCAAATGAAGGATTGAGCTGGATCAGTGGATCCGGCCAGTGACCGTTTCGAAAGTTCCGGCATCCACCTTCTGTTTGATGTTGTCGTCCGCGATATTGATGAAGCTCTTGACGTAGTTCGAGTAGTCATCGACGAGCTTGTTCCGGAGACCAAATACGTCCAAAATCGCCCCTCACTTGGTCAGTGCGCCGTCGCGCACAGGCTCGTTGCATCTGTTGCTCAAAGTTGGTCCACAGGTGTCCATCTTCGCGCATCGCCAGAAGTCTGACAAGGTGCCATACGTGAGGAACACGCAAACTTGGCCCTAACTTCCCGTCCGGATCATCCGTGTCGATCTTGGACGGAGCTCAGACATAGAATCACAGGTGACCAATACCGGTCCTACTGACCGGGTATTGAGTCACCTGCTCGGTTGTCGAGCCGAACCAGCTATAGCGTGAGCGGATTGACGAAGAAGGCTGGTGATGGTGCCTCGGCCTCTTCACTCGGCCCTGTGGTAACGGCATCAGGTATCCGTTCTCGGCCAGCAACTTGCGGATTATCCAGCTGGCCGGCCATACAGGTGCGCCTCAGCGCCTGGTGAATGTCCTGACGAGAGACGACACAGACTCCATCCCAGTCAGCGAGCTTGCCATCGTGAGCCCGGCGGCGGATCCAGGCAAATACTGGCTCGGCATCCAGGACCTCGGCCTCGACGCCCATCCGGCCGAAGATCTTCCGGACATGGGGATCAGGGCGTTGATCCAGTTCATCAGAGATATCCAGTCCGGCCACGACCAACAGGGATTGTCAGGCCGCGGCCTTTCCACAGCTTTCGCACAAACGTCTGGGCTACTCTCAAATTTTCGACGATACCACCGCTCACCGCATGAGCATGTACGCGCTGAGGGGATGAGAATCCACGTTCTCCCCGGAGTATGAACCTGTAGATTTGCGCAGATTCCGTAGATTCGGTGTCCACGGAATCTACGGAATCCAGGTATCTATGGCCGGGCGTTGTAGTTAGATTCCTGTTCGTGGACGCACTACCTCTTCTGCGCCTTCTCCATACGCCGCAATAGATTGCGAGTCGTACGATGTTCTTGTTGAGTTGATCAGCGATCTGCTGCGGGCTGAGGGGAACCGGGCTGTCGCTGAGCAGGTCGATGATTTCCTGGCGCTCAGGACTGACATCGTTTGACTGGCGACCCCGATGACTCAACAACATGTCACCGACATCTCGATCGGATTCGCCGTGTCAGCTTACGACACCGTTTTCACCGATCCGCATTGCGCACGACGGCGGCTTGAATGGCGATGTTCGACTTGACGACACCGAGGACCCGTAGATTCTCGTCATCTTCGCCTTCCTCAACTGCTAGCATCCAGACAACCGCGCGATTTGGCCCGAACGCAGTAGCTCCCAGTAGTTGTTGAAGCGGTCTGCGATTCGTCCCGGTCGGCTTGCCGATGTGTATGATGCCGAGTACTGCGACGTCGGTCTAATGCAGCCAGATCAGCTAGTGGGGTCAGCAGATCTCGAACTTCCTCGCTATTGCGTTCCGAACCCTGCAAGAAGGCGGAAAGCGGATCGATGATCAGCACATCGATTCCGTACTCGCGAATTGCCTCCTCAAGCAGCTGCAAGTGTCGCCGGAGGCTGAAAATGGCTTTTGGCCTGTCGATCTCACGCACTGCTTCAATGAAGAAGATGGATTCCATCCGTGCTGCATGTAATTCCAGACGCGGTTTCACGGTGTCGGCTACGTCATCTTCAGCCAGAAGGAAGAGGGTTCTGACAGGCGAGACTCCCTTGCCATCGGGCAACTCGCTTCCGCTCGACATCTGCGCAGCGATGGCTGCCGTAAGCAACGACTTACCCTCGCCGGCATGACCGCCAAGCAGGTGAATTTTCCCGCGCGCGAGCCAGCGATCCCAGAGCCAACTTATCGGGCGGCTTTCGACTTCGCTCATGCTCTTTGACAATGATTGCCGGCCCGAGACGGTCAGGTTTCGGTTCTGCCAGATGTTTCCAAGAACATCCAGTTTGGATAAGGGCCTTCAGTTCTTCGGCAGTATGTCCGGCGTTGAACCAGTCGGACACATCCTTGCCGCCCTTCTTGAGACGCGGTCCCAGCCCGGGCAACTCGATCACCCGAACCTCATCAGCAAGACCACTAAGGGAACTGGCGACCCGCTTGAGCATGCTCTCCACCCTGGTTCGTCGTTGTCGGGCAAGATCGCGACGTGTCGACCTTGGAGAGCTTCGGCGTAGCCGTGCCGATCGTGCCAGCCGTTCGAGCCGCCAGGTGACGTGGTCGCGATGAATCCTTCGCGATGCAGGCGATCGGCGTCCTTTTTCCTTCGACGAACAGGATCCAGCGCGCTTTGCTGCGTTCTGGATGTCCTGGGGAGGCGGTACAGCACGCGCCGGTCACCGTAGCCTCGCTACGGCTGCGCTGCCGCGTGAGTCCTGGACGTGTGAACTTCTGTTGGCTCTTCTATGGACCCCTGGTAGAGCAACCTCCCATCTTCATCGACGTATGGATACTGGCGGCATCACTCTTCCATCCATCGGTTTGCCAGCCCCGTTATTTGCTGTTGGATAGATGCCACCGATCTTCGCAACGAGCTCGATTGTTTCAGGGAACGACACGTTCGCCTTCATCACGAGCTTGAAGATGTCGCCCGAGTCACCGGTCGCGAGGTCGCTGAATACGCCGGTCTCACGGTGCACGCTGCAGTCTGGATTTGAGTCCCGACGATACATGCTAACCAGCCAGTTGTCGGGGCCGCCGGATTGCAACCGATCGATTCCGAGATGCTGCAGCACATCCTCAACAATGCGTTCATTCAACCTTGTCCGGACTTCTTGAGCGTCGTGCAACGTCATGATCGCCCCTCCGTCCCCGCCAGCGCCAGCGCCGCTGGATCTCGTCGACAACTGATCGGTAGCGATCTTCGGACTCTGAAGTGGGACTGTCTTCTGTGGTCTGAAAGAGGGCGTTTCATCGAATAGGTCAATCAGACGCATGCTCCCCCAACGTCGGTCTGATAACTGTCGGCGTAGTCGGAGTTTTCGGCGTTCCGCGCATGAGACTCCGGGAACTGGCCTTTGGTCGCGTCCCCGGCTGCGCTACACTAACGACGAAGTCTTGAGCTTCGGTAGCCCGGATTCGGCCCCGCCAGGCCTCCGGGCTCTTTTTCTCCTCTTAATACCGTTTCCATTTCCAACTGGATCGAGAATTTCAACGAGGTGACGGTGCTGAAGTCCTCCTGGACGCGTACCGAATTCAACTCGGTCTGAGGATACAGCGCAGAGCCGGAGCGTATTCGTCGGCATATCAACGGCTCCCTCCTCAATGGTCTCGTCTCCCAGCTCAATCAACCATTCGATCAGAGATCGACGGGCACCATTCGCCGGGATCCGATCTTCACGGACGGAAGGACTCCTCTGTAACGAGGATGTAGCCTTCGAACGCTTGACTCCAGCGACCTCTCCAGCCTCAGTGACTCTTAGCACTCCCCCTTGCCGGGATACTTCGGCCGCGATCATCTGCTGGAGAATGGCTGCTCGGGCCGAGCTTTCCGCAGTTCTTTTAGACACTTCACTGCTCCTCACCAAGCACGTGGACGCTCATGGTCTGAGTATCCTTGTCATCGGACCACCTTTGGATTTATTGAGTATGATTTGAGTATGACGCTTAGTTTTGTTCCGGATATACCTCGACGTGGTGGTTGGTCCCCGAGGCCATCGTCCTTCTTGACGACTCGCATCTGCTATGGTCCGGCGATACGAGTTCAGGAGCCCCGACGACCTCTTCTGGTGCCCTGTGTTCCTGCTCCTCCATCACTTTCTTGAGAACTTCAGCCCGCTCTTCAACGAGTCGAGTCGTGTTCTAGAGTTCAGCCGCAGATTTGGCGTGTTTGGCCGGGAGTACGAAGATTTCGGCGTTAACGATCTTCCCTTAGAGCGCGCTGCATGAGATTGGCCAGAGAACTGGTGTCGTGCCTTTGAGAGTGAAGGCTTCGTTAGAACCTGGTCGACGTGTACGCGTACGTTGGCAACGGGCGTGAGAGTTGGTTAGAGGAGGTCTATCAGCGAGGGAACGTGACGGTACCTAGAGTTTCTGATCGAACGTCTGGACAACTGGTCCCAGTGGCAGACGTGGATGCTGGCCGCCCTCAGAATTTCAGCAAAGCTTCATGGTGCCGTTGAGTTGGGCGATCAAGACGATTGGCTAAAGCTTGGTGGAACTCATCGGAGGCTACGATTCCGAACGGCTTGAAATAGAGTGGGAAGATCAATGCCTCGAGGGATCGAGTATTCACACCTCTGTCCCGCTCAATTTGGAACTAGATGGCAATCGTGGCTACCAGAGCAACGCGCTTATCAAAGAGAACTCATAGTACGACTGGTGGGTGGGTGGCTAGGTCTTGCGGGTGCTGGCCTACGTTGCAGTGACAGAGAAAGGCATCACAGTCACAGAGGGCGGTGGTGGCCTCTTTGGTGCACTCGTAATCGGTTGATGCACGCAATCGCACGTTCAAACAAGCTCTTTATCTGTAGTGGTTGTGGTCGATTGTATCTCCGTCAGCAACGAAGACCGAAGCCTGGAGAACGAAACTGGTGTCCTAACTGCCAGATCAACAAACGCGATGGGGTTCACAGCTCGCTGAGACTATAGGGCTCGTAACCGAATCAAGCCGCTACCAAATAGGACAAGCTTTACCAAAGCAAGCAAGGGAAAGATGGTGACCTCTGCTCCGGCTGAGTGGAGTAATGTGGGATGCTTCGTTATCCATGGCTCACCATTGAGCGCGAGTCCTGCACGTCAGTATCTGTCGTTGTCCGTTCCTACATCCAACCGAGTCGTTCCTCCAACATTATTAGCAGGACAGCGTCTTTGGTTCAAGAGTCTTGCTACCGAAAACGAGGAGATCCCCGTTCTGGAAGAATGGCACCAAGTCTGGGCTCACTACCAACGGCAATGGCAAGTCGGATCCGCGCCGCCACATCGATTTGGCTAGAAGGAAGCTCTCATTCAGCCTATGGTCAATCTGGACTACGCGATAGGGAGCAACCGTTTTGGCGCACGCCGAAGACCCACGGGCCCTGGACGACTCATCTTGGGCCGGTAGGAGAATGAGGACTATCCTCACGAGTATGGAGACTGCACTCCATGGTTTGCCTTCGGAGTGACGGTAGCTTCATTACCGCCAGCCAGCTCGACAATCCGCACAGTGGGCTACGCGAATCCCTACAGGTTAATTCGCCGTCGTAGCATCGCCGCCGTCTGGATGAGCGGTCCATCGGTCGACAGGAGCTCCCTGAATATCAATTGCTGCCAGGCCTCGTCCTGAGCGAGGTTGTCCATCGCCTCCGCCCAGCTCGCCAGGTCGGCGAAGCTCGACCGAGTATTCAGCGTCCCAGTCGCCGGCCCGCTGATCGCGTTGCGTGTATGCCGGACGCCGGTGGCACCATGTGCCATGACCCGCTCGTTGATCGCTTCGAGCCGGTCGACAAACTCGTGCAGCCGCCCTGACTTCGCCTGGCCCACCACATGCCAGGAGATTCACCACCGAGGTCGCCTTTTCCGAGAGGACGTCTTGTACATTCCGGGCAATCAACTCGCCGGCCCGTCCGGTCCGGTGAGCTCATTGAAGACTGCCCCAGCTTCGGCTTGGGTTGTTCAGTGACAGTGGCCAGATCGGCCATGCTGTCCCGGTCGACCAAATGGAAGACGGCGCCGGTGGCCTGGCCGCCGATGATAACCTGCCAGAGATGCTGGGCGGTGGCGGGCAATAGACCATCTCCCCGGCGGCTGCCCGCCCTTTCATCGTGTCGAAGAAGTCGTCCATCCGTCCCGGCCTGGACTTGATAGATCCAAGAAACACTGATCGCCACGGCGGTCTCCCTCCTGGAGTACGGCTTTAGCGAATATGTCTCGATACTTTCACCTTAGCCTGGGCTAAACAGGAGCGCATCCGTCAATCTACGTAATCTCCATCGGATCGCTACACTCTGGTGATGCTGAGCAGAGCGGTGTCAACTCCCACCGATGACGCAGCACCCAACCCGTCCGAGCCAAATCTCTGGTTGCTGGAGGGTGAGTGGATAGGGATGAAAAGAGGGGGAGGTAAAGGAGGTACCCGGTCTGTGTTTGCAGAGGGGGCATGGCAGTAGCCCCGAGCCCTGCTGCCTGCGCCGCTGACGGAGCGCTGCCTGCTCCGCTCCGCTGCACAGCTCCAGCCGACACAGCACGCGCACTCGCCAGCCGGCCGCCGCAAAAACCCCGCGTCGCACCTGGGCGGGGAGGCGGTGCTGCTCCGCACCCACAATGCGCAGCCGCCCTGCTGCGTTCGCCCTCCACAGCTGCCACTGACCTGAGCTGACCAGATCTGAGTTCCTCTGCTACGCCACTGCACACCCAACTGCAATGCACACACCGCCGTGCACACCAGATCGCATCACTGTCCAGATCAACAGAAAGGAGCACAGCGGATGCAGACCTATCGGGATCCGCTGCCCGCCGGCTCGGTGAGAGAGAAGGTCAACGCCATGACTGTCCGGATCCGCCGCCGCCTGCAGTCCGTCCGTCAACCACTCCCCCGAAGAGAGGACCTCAACGCCATGCCCAAGCCCGACCAGTTCGACCGCATCGACACCGACAACCTCCGCGCCTTCCACTTCGGCCAGCTCAAGTGGGCCATCGAACGGGACTACACCCCGATCATCCTCCAGCTCGAGACCGAGGATGACCGCTATGACTTCCAGCACAAGGTCACCCACCAGCAGATGGAGCTCGAGGAACGCAACGCCCTCTGGCCGGAAGCGCTCTACGTCAAGGCCGCCGTCGTCGATCCCCGTCCCCAGATCGAGGAGAGCTACGCCGAGGTCCAGCTCGAGCACGACCAGGCCGGCATCCGGGCCAGCTGCACCTGCGAGTGGAGCCGGAGGGCTGGGAGGACCGCCGGACCGGACATCGCTACCCCTACCGACCTGCTCCACATCATGACTGGCCTGCCGCACACGACCCCGACGTCGTCCGGCAGTATGGTGAACGGGAGGCACGCATCGCCAGCAACCAGGAGAAGCTCGATGCGCTGGCCACCATGGGCGTCTCCCCGTATATATGCTCGGGGATGGGCGGGCCGACTAATGGAGACGACCATCGCCGAGCGCTTCCGCAACCAGGACCTGACCCGCTCGCTCGGAGATCGAGGATCTGCTGCGAGAATGTGAGATTCTCCAGACGGACCTGATCGTTGCCCGCCACCGGCTTCCTTTGGAGATGCCACGCGTCGAACCAGCGGATCGAGAGCACTGGGAGCCTTCCTCGATCAAACCCGCAACCGTGGGGTGGACCCCGACGGCGTGTTCGTCGACCGCAGCCAGTGGCTCTACGAGGACTGTTATCTGAGCGACGCGCAGACCCGTGCCGGTTACTGGTGGCAGGACCGGGACCGTCTCGCCCTCGACGTCCGGTTCAACCGCTAGCTGATTCCCGCAACAGACGCCCGGCCTGGAGTTGCGCCCACCGCGCACCGCTCCGGGTCGGGCAAGGTTTGCCGCCGGAAACGGAAAGGATAGCCCGGATGACGATCGACCTCAGAACGTCGAACTGGCCTTCTGGCGAGACCCCTGTCGGGACACCTGGCAGCGCGGTCATCACCAGCTAGCCCGGGAGATCTGGGCGAAGGTTGAACGAATACGCGGACCTGACCGCCGCATCGACCGATCGCCCGGCACGTATCGCCCGAGCCCCCGGCACTCCATAGTGGCAACGAAGAAGGAAGGAGGAGCCAGGGAAATACCCATGTAGTCACCAACCGTGCAAACCGACCGACGGCAAACCGAAAGGAGCCAGTCCATGCCATACCCGGCGACGCCAGCCGCGCTAGTGAGAGCGATTGAGATGAAGATCGAGGAGGATCGCCCGCCAACGCAGATCGTCCGGGAGATCCAGGCCATCGTCGACCACTACAAGACGACGCTCGTTCCTGGCGAGACCATCGTCCTCAAGGTCCTGGAGGGCGTCTTCGCGACCCATCAGGAGCAGCGTGTTACCACGATCGATGGCCGCAACCTGGAGCTAGAGGACCTCTCTCTCGACAGCTACCGCATCACGCTGATCCTGAGAGACACCACCCTCGGAGCCAGCTACGAGACGACGATTCCCCTTGATCACATCGAAACGGAGCCGATCTAGATGGACCGCAGAGAAGCGACGAAGTGCCCTCGCCGAGCACAAGCAGCTGTTGACAGACCCGAACAGCAGGTGCTCGACTTCCGGGACTCACCCGGCTGACCCGGCTGCCGGAGTGGCAGGCGCGCTTTCCCGATCGCAGCCTGAACAACAACGCCCTGATTCAGCTCCAGCGTCCTGGCGCGACGATCTGCCGCGGCTACCGCCAGTGGCAGCATGGGCCGGCAGGCGGCAGGCGAGCCTGGCATCGCGATCTGGGCGCCGCGATGACGGTGCAAGGAGGATGAGGGACGGCGAGTACCGATACGTCACCGGTTTCAAGATCACTTATGCATCTGGGACGTTGAGCAGACCGAGGTCTTCGACGAGGAGCTGGCGGCAGCAGCCGACGAGTCACCCATCCCGGTCATCGAAGGAGACGAGGAACTTTCTAACACTCACCCGTATCTGCGAGCAGCAGGGCATCGCGGTCCGCGTGCGAGCGGGCGATGGCCGCCGAGGGTACGGCCGAGTGGAATACCAGAACCGGACAGCGGGCGATCCTGCTGCGCCCCGACCGGGCCGGCAGCCCACAAGGCGATTGTCATGCTCCATGAATTGGCTCACGTGGATCTGCATCAGCAACGACAGGAGGATCGGCAAATCGGTGTCCGACCAGAAGGAGTGGGGAGGCGGAGTCGGTCGCTCACATCAGTCGCGACGCACTACGCCTGCGCCGACCTTCAGCGATCTCTACCCGGCCTCCTGAGGAGGGTCAAGGAAGGTGATCTTCAAAGCTCCTTGCGCGTATCAGCCGCTGTGCGAGCAGTTCGATCGAACAGATTGAGGCGCTCGCTCCAGCAAGACACCCCAACTCTCTGCCGCATAGCATATCTATCTCCGCAGCACACCTGATTGCCGCTGCCTGATAGCCAGACGCTGAGTTTCCTCCATCTGGGTTCAGTTGTAGCTAGTCAGGCAAGTAATCGCGGAGGGACAGGCAGAGGCGTCTGGCCAGCGCCCCGTGCTGCGTATCCCCTTTTCTCGACCTCAGTGAAAGGAATCGCCATGTCCACCAACTGGCAGATCGAGCGCGTCACGATGCATGACACGACCGACGTCACCGTACGCAACGTCAAGACACAGCACATCCCGCTCAGACTCGCCGGCTCGAACGACGAGCGGAGCACCTTGATCCAGCTGCTGCGCCGCGCGCTACCCTTGAGGAGGAGTACCCCTACCAGAGCTACCACGGCAACCACGGCTGGGGACCGAAGATCGAGGGCCTCGGGATCGTTATCACCAGGCGCTGCAGCAACGGCGACGTGCCTGGAGAACGGGTGTTTACGACCTCGCCATTGAAACCGAGCAGCAGCTCCTGCAGGCAGCGCGTCACTGGCGCGCCCTTCGCACGGTACTCTGCGTCTGCGGGGAGCCGGCCGGATCTCGCGGTCATCGAGTATAGATTCTGGATATGGCTGAGATCACCAATGATCAGGAGACGGCCATCGAGCAGCTGCAAGGCGAGCCATGACAGCAGCACGCGGATCGATGGTCTTGCCGAACGCACGGTCGAGATCCTCGCGGAGGTGTCCGAGATTCGGGGCAACGTCGGCGAGCTGATCGACCAGCGGCCATCGCTCAGCGCCGTCTGCGAAATCGCCAGGGCGGCCCATACCCGCTTTGACGGGCTGGAACGGCGGACGACCTCGAAGTTCGACACCGTCTACGAAACGCTCTACCACGGCGGAAACGGTGTCCTCTCACGCAGGCTCCCAAATCAACCTTATCAGACATCCTCGAGACACTCCAACCAGGTCGACCAACGACTCCAAACCTGGGTGAGGTCATCTCCCGGCTCGCCTGGTACTCAACGAAGAACCGAAACTTCAGCGGGAACCACCTGGCCGCCATCGGCATCCCTGATGGGGACCAGTTCTACGAGGAAGCCATCGAACGGCAAGCGTATGAAGAACGGGAGGCAGATGCCACGCAGATCAACCCATTGGATGACGACGCTCGGACGATATCCCGAGCCAGACGTTGCCCATCCTGTGGGGTTATCTATCCCCTCCGGATGTGGCCCAAGCCCGACCGGATTGCCATCAGCGACGCCAACAAGGAGGCGGGGACGATTGACCCCTGTCCCTGCATGTTCGAGCCCGGATCCGCCTTCCGCTGCCGGCAAGCCGGATATCGACGAGGCTGCGTGTAGTTGAGCGTGTAGCGCTTCCACCGATTAGTAAAGGACCCGTGATGAACGAGCAGATCCAGAGTGCCTGCCGCCGGGCGAAGCTCGGTCGAGAAGAACAGCCGGGGCTACACCGACAGTGCCGTCGTCTGCCAGCAAGCGGAGGAGACTGACCAGCAGTTCCGGAAGCGGCTCGAAAGTCACATGAGCTATCTCAAGGAGACCTACGAGGCAGAGACAGCTACCTGAGCCGCGAAGACCGATGAACAATGTAGAGAGCGGCGGACACCCAACAACCTGCCGCTATTGTTTGTGGAGAATGACCATGCTGACTGATCCCGAGCACGAGGGAGCACCCGAACCGGTCGAGCAGCACAGGGAATACCTGTACGAGCTGTTCGACCGGCGAGCCGGCTGCTCGCATCGCGGAACCGGCCGACGACATGACCTGGCCGAGCTGGCCCAGATCGAGGACATTATCCTGGTCAGCTACCGCATCGACGTGGAGAGAGAGGCCGATGAAGGAACCGGACACCCGAGCAGTTGACCCGATTGACGGTGACGATTCTGGAGCGCTGGAGGCAACGTCTTCAGGAGGAGTGGGAGCGGGCCAGCAGCATCAGCAATCCGCGCCACGACCTGGCCCGGGACATCGACCGGCTCGATCTGATCCTGGGCGGCGGCTGGCGGATCTCGATCACGCCTGAAGATGGGACGAAGGCAGGATGATCGCGCTCAAGGACCTGACCGGCATCCAGCACCTGCTGGGTGACGATGCCAAACTGCTCGCGACAGCCCGCAACCGGGCGGGCGAGACGCTCGTCCTGGTCGACACCGGCCATCGACGGGAGGGTGCCGGTCGCTACGTCACCTGGATCGTCGGCTATGCCAGCGGCTGTCTGCTCGGGCACTATCTCAATGACAAGCAGGATGCCATTCGTGATCTTTATCGACGCGGTACCGGCGTCGACACGACGTTCACGAGTGAAGAGGAGTAGCTCATGTTTCAGTTGACTGTATCCGTTACCAGTCTCGACCAGCTCTACACACTCTCCGGCCATCTGGCCGAACTTGGCTTTCTTGCTGAACCGGCGGTTGAGCAGTCTTCGCCGGTGCAACGAAGCGACAGCGCGCCAACACCGCCGGAAGCCTCCGGCCTTCACCGGGAAGGGAAGGACCAGCTCGCGACCGATCGCCAGGTCAACTACCTGAACGATCTGGCGCTGAAAGCGGGCTGGGATCTGTCGGCCTTCGAGGAAGCGGTCACTGAGCTCTTCAACCTGGAGGGCTTCTCCCTGCTCACCAGACGGATGGCCAGCGATCTGATCAGTTGGCTCCAGAACAGAGAATTCCAACCTGTTTTTCAAGCATGATCACCTGGTCTGATCAGCCCAGCATCCATGGCCGAAACCCTACTACAGCCGATGGAAACCCGGGAGTTTCAGCCGGCGAGCTCCTTACGACGATGCGGATACTGGAAGACGTTCTGGAGTTCAAGCCGATCCATGATCTACTTGTAGTCCGCGATTTCCCGAATCTCAACACATATTCGAGCGGCAGGACTAGACTGATCGGATCGGCGACCTCGGAGGTCTCAGTCGAGTCGGCAGAGGGAAAAGCGAAAGGCTCTCGACCAGATGGGATTAAGGCGAGATACAGTCCCTGGATTCTCGTCTCGAGTTCTTTCGTCGCCTGCTTATCGCCGTCTCTGGATCTCCGGGGTTCTCTATTACAGTACGTTCTGGCTCGAGATCATCACTACTGGCTGGATCATCCTTGAGATGACCGATTCGCCCTTTCAAGTAGGTCTGAGCGGATTCTTCCGCATGCTACCGATGCTTCTCTTCGGTTCTTTCCTCGGTGTCGTCGCCGATCGGGTACGCCGCATCGATATCTTGATCGGAGTGCACGGGATCGCCCTGTTCGCCGCCATCATCCTCGCACTCACCTTTATGTTGGGGACGGAGACGGTCTGGCTCATTTACCTGATGGTTACCCTCATCGGCACCGGTTGGGCAGCCGATTTTTCGGCTCGGCGTTCGCTCTCGATGAAGTTGACCGATCACTGCTGGCCAACTCGATGTCACTCGAAGCGCTCTCGATGAGTGGATCGAAGATCTTCGCAACGATCACTGCGGATTCCTGCTCACAATCGGTGATGCCGCAATCGGCTATTGGTGTCTCGCCGCGATATATATCACCGGGCTGCTCTGGCTGATCGACTTGAGGAGACGGTTGCCGGTCCGCTCCCGGACTCAGATGCGGCGCTCCGTCTGGTCGATGCAATGAGAAGCGGCTGGTCGGTCATGATGCGGGCACCTGTCGTGCGGGAGTCTTCATAGTTACCGTCATCATCAACGTCCTAATCTTTCCGTACCAGCAGCTCATCGCGATCGTTGCCAGCGATATCCTCGATGTCGGCCCATTCTGGATGGACTCCTCGCCAGTGCCGATGGCGCTGGGGCAATAGTGACGGGTATCTGGCTGGCCTTTGGTACCGGTCCCGTACGGCAGGGGCGTTCTTTGCCGGGGGCTCAGCCGCAACAGCCGCATTGCTTGTCGCACTTGCGTTGTCGCCGATCTATGCATTGTCACTACTAATCCAATTCGGGCTTGGTGTCTGTGTCGGATTGTTTGGCGCCTACCAAGCTGCACTCGTGCTCAGCGCTGCACCGGCTGACTCACGATCGGGAGCGCTGGGACTCATCGCTACTGCTATCGGTCTTACTCCGGTCGGCATGCTCCTAATCGGTGGTCTGAGCTCAACTGTCGGCGCCCAGCTGCGATCGCTTCGATGGGCTCACAGGGCTATTGGGACTCCTACTCGTCATCTCCCTCAATGGATCCTTGCGTAGTGCACGGATCTCAAGCTGATCGCTTAGACGCGACTATCACGGCGCCACTATCGGCCCGCATTCTCTGTAATGGCTGTACTATGGAGCGCGCCGTTTCATCGGGACCGGGTTGGATTGACCGGACGGCGATTGGGGCATTCGTTGGCCCACTGCCTATAGACATAAAAAACAGTGTTGGGGCTGTCAGGATATATTCGATGCCGGGGACGATCCATCCGGGCCTATTGTGAACTGAAGGAGGAGAACGACGTGAGCTGGAAACAGGTCATCGACGCATTTGAGGTCTTGGACTCTGCAACGCAAGCGGAGATCAGGTGCGATGCTCGATCATGTATCGACGACGTGACCGTTGAGCGCACGCACGGCGAACGTGGCCTACCGACTTCGTGAAAGCGGTAACACCCGGCAAGGCGACTAGCCGGCGGTGATGCGCCAACGCTCAGGATCATCGGGCGGCTCACGGTGGCCTGGGAGCTCGTCCGGAACAGATCGGATTCGTATCCGATGGCGATGGGGCTCTCGGCTGTCGCTTCGGCAATGAAGTTGGGGCTGATGGCTCAGCAAGGA
Organism: Thermomicrobiales bacterium; assembly: GCA_041390865.1. Taxonomy (GTDB): domain Bacteria; phylum Chloroflexota; class Chloroflexia; order Thermomicrobiales; family CFX8; genus JAUIIK01. The sequence continues at coordinate 73,015 of JAWKPC010000009.1, read as the reverse complement.
GACCAGCTTCCTGGAGATGTGATCGTTGCGACCCACATCTGCCCCCACGCACCTGTCCGCCCGCATGACCCGGTGCCATTCATGGGCTCGCCGATCGGCGGAGCGGCGATAGACGCTCGAGGTTGACGAACGAATGGAAGCTATCCTCTCGGTCGACACGACCAAGGGTAACCGGATCATCAACACGCGTGGCTTCGCGATCTCGCCGACAGTACGGGCGGGCTACATCCTCCGCGTAAGCGAGGATCTACTGGACATCATGCAGTATGTCACCGGCAAGGCACCGGCCGTCTTCGCCCTCACAACCCAGGACATCACGCCCTATGGCAACGACGTCTTCCACCTTAATAGCATCCTTCAGCCCTCGACGGCGACGAAGGTGCCGGTCGTCGGCGTCGCCATCACCGCTGAAGTCCCGGTACCGGGTAGCGCCAGCGGCGCGACACAACTCACTGACGTCGAACAGGCAGTCCGATTCTGCATCGAGGTGGCAAAGTTCTACAGTGCCGGAAAATGCACGTTCTCCAACGACGCCGAGTTCAATCACCTCGTCGACCTCTATGGCAAGATGACACATTTGCAGACGCTTGGAAGACAGGCTTAGATTCTCTGGCGCAACGGCGCAAGGCCCGATGAGCACGCCATCGAATCACAGAGCCTCCGAGTCAACTGGTGTCACGGCCAGATCAACCCAGAGATCACGGACATCCGCAGGTGCATATTCTGTGCGTATTCCCCAGGCCTCGAGCTCTTCAGCTGGAGGGGATTCATAGCCGCCGACCTTGCTATGCGACCAGCCGAAACGGTCCCGCAGCTCGACCAACTGCTCCGCATGCTTTATGGCCGCGATGCTACTGTCAATGACCGGTATGTCGAACTCCTTCTGGAGGTCGGCATAGAATCCAGAGGACGCAGTGCAGCCAAGGACGACGACCTCGGCTCCGTCTTCCTCGATGGCTAGTCGTATCTCACGGCGAAATCGCCGGGCCGTCTCCTGTTCGTCAGCGTGATACTCCGGCACCCATAGATTGAGCGCCCGAAACGATGCAAGGCGAGAATCGAGACCGTATCACCGGACGTTATCGTACATCTGGGGAATCCACTTGCGGCGTCCAACGATGATCGAAAAGGTATGGCCCAACGAAGCGGCGAGCAGCAGCGAGGACTCGCAGTGCGCAGTCACTACCATTGTTGACGTCAGTTCGCGCGCCTCCTGCAATCCGAGATCGTAGAAGCAACCGATGACGGCGGCATTATAGCCCTGCCGTTCGGCCTCGATGATCGAATGGAGCAGGTCCGTCAGTACGAGCGTTTCATAGTAGTGGTATTCGAGATGTCGCGGACCGCGCCGAAAGCCGATACTCGCATAACTGTTCTGGCTCCGAAGTGTCTCGGCGAGTGGTCCCGGAGGACGAGGCTGGTCGATTCTGACCGGGACGATGTAGAGGATGCGAGCCATCGTTCAGTCTTTTCTATCGATCGATCGCTATCTGGGCCGAACGGCTGCCAGCACCAATGGCAAGCCACGGTACAGGTGGCGTCTCCAGCTCCGGATATTCGCCGGGGCCGGGAGACGCTACCGGTTTGCCGCGATCAATCCAATCCTCCATGGAGGGTACCTGTGCGCGAGCCTCCGCTGTCGCCGCTATGTTCAGTGCCAGAGGATTGTCGTTCACGACGACGCCGTATAGTGCAGCGGCTTCCTCGACGGTGAGCAAAACCACACTCGACGTCGCGGTAGACAAGTTCTGGGGTCGGGTGCCCGAATGGATTACCCCAGCCACCGCCACCGCCGGTGCGCATAACGAACATATCTCCGGGTGCGATCGGCAGGTGGTCGAACTTGCCGGGTAACATCACGATCCGGCCGTCCGCACGTTCAACGTAGGCGTCATTGGCGTCCGCCGCTCGGCCGCCTCGGAGACCCCAGGGCTGGGTCTTCTGGCGCTCGTCGAGGAAATAGAGCTTCGCTGGTTTGAGCGAGCGAATGGCTCGAATCAAACCATAGCCGCCACGGTGCTTGCCGGCACCGGCACTTCCGGCGCGCAGCGAATACTATTTCGATCCTGACCGGATACACGGTCTCCACGAACTCGACCGGGGCATTCTTGAGCCGGTTGTTGAAACAATAGGCGTCGATGCCATCTCCGAAAGGCCGGGCACCGCCACCGGCCGCCGTTACCTCGAAGCACAGCCAGCGGTCTTCCCCCGAGCGGCCGATCCCGAGCAGGCTGTAGCAGTTGAGACTACCGTTGGCCGTCGCCGGGATCGCCTCGGGGAAGATCTGGGCCAGGATACCCACATCTCGCCGAGCCGCCCGCCGTCAATGCCGGAGGCTCACGGGAGCGGGGTGGCTGGCGCCAGGAAGCAATCCTCGGGGACGATGACCTCGACGAAGTCTTCGACGCCCTGATTGGCGTCGAGTGCAGGATCAATGTTGATGCGGTCTCCGGCAGCGAGCCTAGGACATTGTAGAGCCGCATCTTCTGTAGGCTCGGATTGAGCGGGATGTTCATCGGTCCTCACACTGCGGAGAGCTGCCAGTGTAGTCGATGATCGCCTTCTTACCTCGACGCAGCGTCGCGTTGATCGTTAGCGGCTCATCGTTGATCCCGTCGTTATCAAGGACGTCGCGAAAGTGGACCGGGCTCCTGGAAGGCAGCGCGATCAGCTTCGCCATCGTGTCACGGGCTCGGTCAAACAGGACTCAGAAAAGTCTCGAGAACTGCGGTGCCGCCGAACTTTTCGCAGAGCTCAATGACCCGCTTCTCGGCGATCTTTCCGGCTGCCGAGGGCCAGTGTGTCACCGATCATCATCTCCGGTGTACGAGAGTTGGCTTTTCGTGGGCGTGACGCGTGATATCGAGCACGCCCTGGTTGAGCTTGCCGCGTTCGTAGAGCTTCACCGGTGGATCTGGATGCCTTCATGAAAGATCTCGGTCGCCTGAGTTGGCATCGCCGCCGGGCGTCAGCACCGATGTCCATATGGTGACCCCAGGCAATCCCCCAGGGCGATAATCTGCCTATCCCAGAAGATCGGCAACTGCCAGCATCGTATCGCCGAGGTGCGAGATCTCGCCATGAGAGATATAGGGGTCGTTGAACATGACAACGTCACCCGCTCAACCGTGTTCGTGGCGGCGTACTCGGCCAAAGTCTGACCGGCGGTCGTGCCGGCGACAACCCAGCCCCGGTGGTCGACCAGTGACATACCGAAGTCATGCTGCTCCCGGATGATAATCGACATCGCGGTGCGCTCAATGGCAGCGTCCATCTCATAGATCAATGATTTGAGCGCATTGGCGATGACGTCAATGGTGATGGAGTCCGTCTGCATGAAATGTCCCCTACTTCGTCGCTTGAATGATGAGATTGCCGAAGCGGTCGATCTCCAGCATCTGCCCCGGCGCTAAGACGGTCGTGCAATCCGGCTGGGTGATGATCGCCGGGCCATCGATGCGATTCCTCGCGTTCAGCGGGTGAAGTGATCATAGAACGGCGTTTCGATGAAGCCCTTCTCGAAATACACCTGCGATGTGCCGGTCATTGCCTGCGCCGGGTCGGAAGCCATCATCTGCTGCTCGACAAAGACAGGTCGAGGCAGTGCCCGGTCGCCGTTACCGCGGGTCACGACTCGACCTTTGCGAAGGGCTGGTCGAAGCCGTAGCGACGCTGATGCTCGGCGTTGAACCGCTGCGTCACGTCCTTCCAGTCGTCCGAATTCATTTCGCGGGCAACGGTATAGGAATCTCGTAGGCCTGGCCGGCGTAGCGAAGATCAATCGCGACATCGACAACACGCTCATCCTGAGCGCATGCGCTCTACGGTCGAGCCACTCGTCTGCCTGCTCGATTAGACCGGCGATCTCCCTGTTATAGACGGCCTCATCGAGCGTGCCGATGACGCCGATGTGGTTAACGAAACGTCTGCTTCAATGTTCGGCCAGCAGGAATCCGCGCCGAGAGCACGCCTGGGGTCGATGGAACCAGAACCGTACCTGATCCCGGCCAGCCTTGCCAACTCCGGGCCGTGAACCGGTCCAGCCCCGCCAAAGGGCACGAGAGCCAGGTCGCGCGGATCGATCCCTCGCTGGACACTGACAACCCTCAGCGCGCCGAGCATGTTCTCGTTGACGATGCGAAGAGATGCCGTAGGCGGCATCCTCTACGGACATAGCAAGCGGTTTGGCAATCTCTCTCGATGGCGTCGCGGGAACGTTCGACATCCAGTTCGATCTCGCCGCCGGCTAGCTTGACCGGCAAACGGCCCAGGACCAGGTTAGTGTCGGTAACGGTCGGGGCCGTGCCGCCGCGCCCGTAGCAGGCGGGACCGGGTCGGCCCCAGCTGCGCGGTCCGACCCGCAAGGCTCCGGCGGAGGATACGTAGGCGACGAACTGCCGCCGGCTCCGATCGTCGTGATGTCGATGATCGGCACCTTGATCGGATAATGAGATACCCAGGTGTCGGTCGAAAGCCGTGGCTCGGCCGACGTGCTCAGACAGACATCCGTCGATGTCCCGCCCATGTCAAGCGAGACGATGTGCGGGAATCCGGCTGCGTCGGCCAGATGCGCCGCTGCCTGAACGCCTCCGGCCGGCCCTGAGAGGACCGTGTTAACCGGCCGCTCCCGCGCTGCCGCCAGGCTCATCACTCCGGCATCGGAACGGACGATGTGGAGATCTGCATCGATACCGCGCGATTCAAGCCCATTTCCAATCTCGCCGAGGTACCGTGAAACCGCAGGCATGACGAAGGAGTTGAGAACCGTTGTCATGGTCCTCTCATATTCACGGTATTCCGGCAGGATGTCCGATGAGAGCGATACTGGCATGTCCGGCGCGATCTCATGGATGATCTCCGCAACACGCCGCTCGTGATCGGGATTTACATAACTATGCAAGAGAGAGACAGCGATTGCTTCGACGCCCGACGCGATCAGCACCGCGATACGTTCGTGGGCAAGATCATCGTTGAATTCCCGCACTATGGAACCGTTCACCGCGAGACGTTCGGGAATCTCGACAACGCTCTGGAGGGGAACGAGACGCTCAGGCTTTTCCCAGCGCATGTAGTTGGTGAAGATCCCTGGGATATAGGCACGCCCGATCTCCAGGATATGACCAAATCCCTCGGTCGTAATCAGTCCAAGCCGGCTCCCCGAGCCTTCGAGCACGGCGTTCGTCGCGACCGTGCTGCCATGCAGAATCCGAGCAAGCTGTCTGCTCTCGAGATGCTGCTCACTGAACACCTTGTCGATTCCGGCGAAAAAAGCCGAAGCTGGCTGGGTCGGATTTGAGGGTGCTTTCGCCATGTGGAGATTGCCGTTCTCGGGATCGTAGACGACAACGTCGGTGAACGTTCCGCCGATATCGATACCGAGGAGGATTCCACTTCCCTTCTCGTTTCCAATCACCAGTCGAGCCTCCGTACGCCTCGAATTGATCGTGCCATCTCAGACCGCAGCTACCAGCGTCTTGAATGGCACATACGGCTCGTCATAGCCGAATGCCTGAGGACCGACAAACTGCATTGCTTGTTCGGTCGTGAGTTGCGGCGGCGCAGGCATCCCGATGACCGTGACCCGGAGACCGTAGCGAACGACCTCAGTCGTGATCGGCTCACCTCGCTCGGTATCGACCATAGTGATGAGATCCGGGACGATTGCGACCATCTCACCGTCAACCCGGCAGATCAGGAACTCGTTCTGGAGATCAATCGTCGCCTGACTGCCCTGGTAGGTATCAAGGCCGTCGATCTTGAGACGGCCGAAGTTGTAACCGCGTTCGACCCGGCGGTCCACGTCGGTAATCTTGCCGGCGAAGAGAATGCGCCCTTCGTTCGCTTCACACACGGCCTGGATCGGGTCCGCGCCAGTCGCTTGAGCTGCCTTCACCGCGTCACCGACACGGTAAGCCAGTGTGATGGTGTCCGGAATGCCGGTTTCCTTCAGTTTCTTGACCGTCAACGGTTCGTCGACAACCATCGCACTGCCACCGAGCTGGACACAGATCGCTCGGGATATTCGCTCGAGCGAACGGGTGTGGGGCAACATTTTCGAGGATAATCTTCTGGTGCTGCGAATCGACCATAACGATCGGAGATGCCGCAACACCGTCGAAATAATAGCTAATCATTGAGCCTTCCGGAAAAGCCCGTCCCATCCCATCAACGTCGACGGTCGGGATCCCGAGGTGGGCAGAAGCGATCATCGGTGCGAAGGAATTGCCACCACCGATCTCGATCGGAGCGGTCGCCACGATGTCGACGCCGAGATAGTCTCTCATCGCCTCAACTGCTACCTTTCCCTCGTCACCCCGTCCGATCTTCTCCAGTCCGACCGTCGGGGCTCCCATTCCACCCATCGGGACGACGAGCGCATCATCCGGCAATTCGTCCAGCTTGACGATCGTCAGCTTGCGGCCCAGTTCGAGTTGATGCTGGGCTCGAATCATTCCCCGATAGGGATTCCGCCGCCGCCGGTGCCGAGAATCCCGGCGCCAATCGCTATCCGCTCGACGTCTTCATGTGTTAGATCCCACGGCATATCTCTGCTCCTTTACTACTCTGGTTTCTCGTCGTCTCCAGCGATCCCTACGCTGCTGTCCGCTTGCCGTGCTGCAAGAGATATATAGGTGATTCCAGCTACGCTTCCATTCGCTTCTCAATCGGTACATATTCAATATCCCAACCGAAATAGCGCGGCCCCGCGAGTTCCAAGCCACGTTCGGTTCTCCAGATGGGATCGCAGGAATACCAACGATCGTGACGCGCTGTCCATAGTGCAATCTCTCGGTCGTAATGGGCAATCCTGTCTCGCTGTCGAGAACAGCGAGAAGATCCGGTGTCGAGCCAAGAATCTGACCGCCGTTGTCTCCGACGGTAGATCGAAGTAAGAGATGCTCGTTCTGGAAATTGATCCTCGCTTGCTGGTGCGCGTCTTCTCTAAGCCCTGTGACGACGGCATGCCCCGGACCCAGCCGGCTTCAACACGGCGATCGATGGAAGTGACCTTCCCACTGAAAAGCGGAAGGATGGGATAGATCTGTCGCAAACGTTCAAGCCAGTCTCCAGTGGTCTTATCTGGACGGCTGAGCGCCCGACCAATGCTGCAAGCAACTGAGATGGATCCGTGAATCGAAGTGAGGCGGACGTCTTTCCCGGTCAGGCCAATCGCCGACATAACCGACCCTCCCATTGCTACGAGAGACTGACGGACAATCCGCTCGATCCAGCTCGCGTCGATACCGTCGATCCGTATCGCGTTTCCCTTCTCATCGGCCGCAAAAAGCGGGCCAGAACCGCACTCCTCCAACGTTGAAAGAGGACATCTGGAACTCAGGAAATGCACGCCCCATCCCGTCGGCATCAACAAGCGCTAAGCCCCGTCGAGCGGCAGCAGCGACCGGAAGAGCGAATTGATCCCGCCGATTTCGAAGGAGATCATGGCACGCGGGCTACGTCCCAGCTGTTCGATGACAGAATTATAGACGCGGTCTATCTCCGCTCCATTGGGGATCTTTTCTGTCATGACCGTTGGCGCGCCGGCCATACCGACGACGATAACCAGGTCATCGTCTGCGAGTGCCTCCGGTCTAATCATCTCGACCGCCCCAAATTCCCGGATAGCTTGCTCTGCGATAATCCGTCCGATGAACGGATCACCTCCGCCACCGGTTCCGAGGAGAGCTGAGCCTACGGCCAGGTCTTGGACTGCCTCGAGATCAAGTTGCTCAATTACGTCGATATTCACGGAATACCTATCGCTACCACAGACGAAACAATGCAGATTCCATTCGCTTCTCAATCGGTACATATTCAATATCCCAACCGAAATAGCGCGGCCCCGCGAGTTCCAAGCCACGTTCGGTTCTCCAGATGGGATCGCAGGGAATACCGATGATCGTGACACGCTGACCGTAGTGCAACCGCTCGGTCGTGATCGGCAACCCGGTTTCGCTATCCAGGACAGCGAGAAGATCCGGCGTCGAGCCGAGAACTCGTCCGGTCTTGGTTCCTACATCGGATCGCAACAGGAGATGCTCGTTCTGGAAGTCGATTCTGGCCGTCTGACTACCGTCAACCTCGAGGCCAGCGATCTCGGCATGTCCCTTTACCCAGCCACCTTCGACGCGGCGATTGACGGAAATGACCTTGCCCTTGAAGAGCGGGAGTACCGGACAGACCTGCTCTAACCGTTGCAGCCAACCCGTACCTCTCTCCCCTGGTCTGCTTAACGTCCGTCCAATCGCACATGCCAGCGATATGGATCCATGAATCGAGGCCTGGCGGACGTCTTCGCCAGTCAAACCAATCGCCGATATGACTGAACCTCCCATGGCGACGAGTGCTCGTCTGTTTATTTTTTCGAGCCAGGTTGCGTCGATCCCGTCGATGCGTAAGACATTGCCTTTCTCATCTGTGATGAAGCGTGGACCAAAGCGCACGCCACCTGCATTGAATGATGTGATTTGGAACTCGGGGAAGGCCCTTCCCATGCCATCGGCATCAACAAGCGGCAGACCATGCCGGGCGGCAACGGCAACCGGAAAGAGAGAATTCATTCCACCAATTTCGAAGGAGATCACAGCACGTGGGTCGCATCCCGCATGTTCGACTGCGAGGTTGAAGACACGATCCATCTCTTCGCCGTTGGGAATCTTTTCGGTCATGACCGTCGGCGCACCGGACATGCTGATGACAACCACGAGATCATCCTGCACTAGCTCATCAGGGCTAATGACCTCAACCGGTCCGAACTTCCGAATCGCCTGCTCGGTGATGATCCGTCCGATGAATGGGTCGCCGCCTCCGCCCGTGCCGAGGAGCGCCGAACCGACTGCCAAATCCTGGAGTGCCTCAAGGTCCAGTTGCCTGATCGGGCTTGCGGTCATACTGGACGTACTCCATCTAGGGCAGTGGCGGTATTCATTACCGGACGAGGCTTTCGACCGGCTCGTAATCGAAATCGATCCGAAGGCACGTGGGCCGAGCAGATCGATGCCCGCCTTCAAACGCCAGCGATCGTCGAGTGGAGGCATCGCGATGACGGCGACATTCAATCCCGGTTCGATCTCATGATTGGTCAGAGGCCGGCCATCGCTCCGGTCGAGTAGCGCAATGATGTCTCGACTCATTGCTTGGCAGCGGTCATCCACCCAGACGATATGATGTTCGTTCTTCACCCAGACGGCACACTTCTTCCCATCGAACGCCCCTTCCCCAGTTAAGTGGTGGGTACAAAGATGGAATTGATAGCCGCTTTCAGGGTCCTCTTCAATGCGTTCGACTTTGCCGTCGAACAGGTGTGCCCCGCCGAGGTGTTCAACGATCGCCACGACTGGATCATCGCCGGATTCCCTAGCCTGCCGCAGAACGCGGCCGGCTTGTAGCGACATCTCACATGAGCCCCTGACGATGGCGTTGCGAGCATCGGCAGAGGGTAGCAGCGAGCGGGCAACGGCCACACCACCGAACGATGCGCTGCAAAGGTGCCTCCCGATCCGGTCAACCATCGCGCTACTCACCGCGTTCGGGATGTGCACAATATCGCCCCAACGATCAACAAAGACGAGCGGCCAGACGCCATGACCAGCGATCTCAAGCATCGACTGCTGTATCTCCGGCTTGGCTCGACCGCAGTAATCGCCATCAATGAGCGGGATTCCGAGCCGGGCGGCAACAAGCATCGGCGTGACCGTGTTACTGCTGCCCAGCTCAACGGCAATGATCGCACCTGGCTCGACAGCATGCAGGTCGGTCAGCGTCCGCGCGGCCTCAAGCAGCATATCGCCGAAGTCTTCGTACCGGTGCTTGCTGAGCCCAGTCCGGGCAAGCAGCGCCTGATCCGGTCCCTCTGCAGGAGCACGACCGCCAACACCGGCGATACTGAACGTCCAGGTGTCGTCAGGAAGGTCGTCGATATCGGTCCAGCCGATGTACGTGCCCGCTGCTAATTCGGACGTGAGTCGCTTGATGATCCCAGCTGCCGGTCCACCACCACCTCCGGTGCCGAACAATACGAGCCCGTGAACGAAGTCTTCGATCTCGGTACGAGATGTGAGCTGGCGAGTGGTCATCCGCTACCGCCCTGGACCTTCGCCACCGCCTCGTCGATTGGCGTGTAGTCGCAGGCGAATCCCCAGCGGGCTGGATGGAATATGCGTAAGCCGCGCTCGCTCCTCCAGAGCGGGTGACATGGGGCCCCGAGCACCGCCACCTCACGACCATAGTCCCACGCCGGACTGTCGAAGTTCGAGAGCCCGTAGCCAGTTTCTGGATCGATCACCGTAATCAAGTCCGGTGACATCACGAATGGAGCATCATCGATCCAGCTCATGTGATTCTCGTTCTTGTACCAGATCTTGAACGTCTGGCCCTTCCACTCGCCGGTGCCGAGAATCCGTTCGGTACCCCAGATGAACGCGGTGTGATCCTCGTTGAGCCTTGCCAGCACCGTGCCCCGGAAGAGCACGTGACCATCCGTTATATCTGCTACTGCTTGGGCGACGTCACGACCGGATTCTCTCGCGGCACGGATCGCCCGCCCGACTTCGAGCGCTTTCGAGACGGTTCCACTGAACGTCTTCTCGCGTACGGTTTCGCCGTCGAACGCCATCAATCCACGCACGCCGCCACCACTAACGACCGCGAGATGGCGCCCGATGTCCTCCATCCGTTGCCAGGAGATAACCCGTTCGAGCACGATGACATCGCCCCAGGCTGACGCAAAGAGAACCGGTTGGGCCGGTACACCGTGGATGTTGAAGGAACAGAGCGATACTTCCGGGACTGCACGGTAGCCCGCGATGTCCGCGTCAATCAGCGGATTACCCTTTTGCGCTGCCGCGAGCATCGAGCGGAAGACATTCGGACCGATTTCGAAGATCAGATGGGCATCGGGTTCGGCACCGTGCAGCTCGGCCATCCGCTGGTCGATCTGTTCGTTCCAGCCCTCGTCCGGCGGTTCGGCCCAGCTACCCACTGGATAGAGATTGTCATACTCATCCAGCCGGTCGCGAATCCACTGTGTCCGATTGATGTCTCTCCGCCACCAACCAGCGATACCTGGAGATAGGTAGCGCTCCCGATCAGCCCGGGTGACGCCACCACCAGCCCCGACTTCCATGTACACCATCGCATCGTCGTCGAGCTCGCCTGGATCGAGCAGGGACGGCTGTGCACCGCTTTCGAGAATCGGATCGACGTAGGCGTCGAATTGTTCGCGTGTGGGGCCGGTCCCTCCACCGCCTGTCGCAATCGCGCTACCGCCAACGACGAGATCCCAGAGGTCTTCCTTTGTCAATACGCTAGCCGCCATTGCCTCACTCCTTCAGCTGCGTGAGCCGGCCCTCTTCAGGCGACGCCGAGGCGCTCACAGATTTCGACCAATGATGGCTCGACATACACGCCGTCGCGTTCGATCTCAACGCCGTCGACCGTCAGCGTCGGACGCAGAATGATGCCGTCGGTGTGACTGGGCGCTCCAAGGTTCTGTGGCCCGATGCCGATGTCCATACAACCGAAGACTCGCTCATCCTCGACGATACGACCACTGATGCGCTTGACTCCGGGATTGAAACCAAATGAGAAGTGGGCGATGCGGTACATCTGCCGGTTGCCAAATGCGCCATCCATCGTTCGAAGATCGGCGCTTCCGGCCCGCCTTCGATACTGGTCACATAGCCGTTCTCGACGGTCAACTTCACCGGCTCCTTGAGCGGGCCGATCTCGGCTGGCGGCCACAGCGCGCCGTCAAAGACCATTACCCCGTTGACCTCATCGATCTTTGCTGAGAAGCCTGACTGACCTCCAAGCATCTGGGAATAGCCGCCACCATCTTGCCTTGAGCCGCCGAGATAGGAAGGTGGGTTCTTGTCGATCGGGCAGGTTAGATCAGTGCCGTTCGTGTCGGTAATCCGTACTACCTCACCTGCCATGCAAAGTTCTCGCAGGCGACGGCCAAGCTCACCCATGGCGTCCTGGTCAACCCGACCGATCGTCCGCACCAACATCTCGACATCCATGCCGCCATAGCAGGCATGTCGACAGCCTGCCTCCGTGGCTTCACGTCGCGCATCCGTGTAGAGGATGTACTGGACACCAAATTCAAACCAGACATCTGCAGCCTTCAGGGCGGCCGCAACCGGTCCTGGTGGCTCCATCTGAGCATCGGGTCGCGTTTCGTACCAGATCACGACTGGATGGGCGCCAAGCGCATAGACCGCTTCGGCAGTCGCCTGGACGACTCGCCCGTCACTGCTCGTGTCGGCTGAGATAACAACATTTTCGCCGGCCTTCACCGGCATGACCTCTTCAACCATCTTCCGCGCGGCGTGAGCAACTTCGAATGACAAATACTCATCCCGCATCTCGGTGCCGATGAGAAATTCCATACTGTGTTCCCCTCTTCAAGCAGACATTGAGACGGAGGACTGCTTCCTAACCTGCCGCAGCCGTCACCAGGGCGAGATCTCCGGCGGCTCGCACCCGAATGCGCGTTGCGTTCCCGGGCAGGTAGGCAAGCGGGACCTCATGGACATCGACAATTTCGACCGTCGATGGATCTGCGCCGGCACGGACCGCTTCATCGTGAGCCATCTGGCGGGCCATCTCCATCGCCTCGTCACGGGTATATTCATCCAGGGAGAATATGCGTTCGATTTCGCCACTGCACTGCGCGATGGCCGCCCCAATGGCATTGGCAACGCCATAGTTTTCGGGACGGTTGACGGTCGATGCCCCAGCTAGTTCGGTAGGAAGAACGACGCTACCTCCTCCGACGAGTACGACCGGCATAGGATCAGCGCTCGTCTTCATCCGATCGATCGTCGCTTCGCAGGACACCCGAATCCAGTCGATCACCTGCCCAATGAGCTCCGAATTCACCGCATCCAGCGCGGATCGATCACCCATCGAGGCCCGACCGTCGGCCACTGCGATGTCTGAGAGAGTCAGCGTATTGCCACCGAAGACGAGCGCCTCCTCCGTGATGCGGTAGCCGACACTGTCAGGCCCGATGCGGAGGTCTCCGTTTGTATGCACGCGCGTACCGCCTCCGAGAGCGATCGAGATCAGGTCCGGCATACGGAAATTCGTTCGCACCCCGCCGATATCGACGGCAATCGATGACTCCCGCGGGAAGCCTTTGACCAAGATGCCGATGTCGGTCGACGTACCGCCGACGTCGACAACGATTGCGTCTTCAAGCCGCGACAGAAACGCCGCGCCACGGATTGAGTTAGCCGGACCGCTGGCGACCGTCAGGATCGGGTAGCGGGTGGCATATTCCAGCGCCATCAACGTTCCGTCGTTCTGGCTGAAGAACATATCGGCGTGGATGCCATGCTCCTTCAGCGCATTCTCAAAGCCGCGGGCAGCGATATTGGCGGCATTGACGACGGCGGCGTTCAGGATCGACGCGTTTTCCCGCTCCAGCAGGCCGATACTACCGATCTCGTAGGAGTGAGTCATCGGCAGATCACCGAGGACTTCGGTTAGGATCTCCGCCGCCCGCTCTTCGTGCGATGCATCGACCGGCGAGAAGACGCTGACGACCGCTACTGAATCAACCTTTCCCTTAAAGGATTCGGCAGCCTCGCGGATTGCCTCTTCACCGAGTGGGCGAATTTCGCGTCCGTCGTATTCGTGACCGCCTTCGACGACGGCATAGTGCCCACCGATGGCCTCCTTGAGATCCTCTGGCCAGCCGACAAATGGCAGGATCGCGAGCGTAGCCGGCGCGCCAATGCGGACGATACCGACCTGATTGAGATTGCGACGTTCGAGAATCGCGTTGGTACAGTGCGTCGTTCCGAGCATCGCGTAGTTGATCGAGCCGAGATCGAGCTCCGGGTGCCCCTCGACGAGGCCCGAAAGCGCATTGCGTATGCCACCGGTCACATCGGCGGTCGTCGGCGATTTGAAGCTGGCCAGTAGGTTGGACTGCTCGTCGAGCACGACGGCGTCCGTGTTCGTTCCACCAACATCAATTCCCAGGCGCAGATTCATCCTGTGTTCTTCCCCTCCCACCCATCGTTACCAGGGCAGTTGAATTGTCTCTATCGGTCGATATTCGATGTCGTAGCCGAAGTATTTCGGTCCACAGACCTCCAGTCCTGCTTCAGTTCGCCACTGTTCGGCACACGGAAAGGCCACAACGACAATGCGCAAGCCGTAATGGAGAGCTTCCGTTGTCACCGGGAGGCCGGTCTCCTGGTCGAGTAACACGATCAGATCCGGAACAGAGGCGATTACCTCGTTGTCGAGCGTCGCCGCCAGATTCTCATTCTGAAACGAGACACTGAGGCGGTGGCCAGAGTAGCCTTCGATACCATCAAGCTGGACATCACCTCGTACGAAGCCCCCTTCAGTGCGCCGCTCAACATCGATGATCTTGCCCGTGAAGAGCTTGACACCACCTCCGGCTTCGACAAGTGCGTCAACTGGTGACCGTCGGCGCGACGCGATTCTCGCAGCACAGCTCCCAACCGCTCCGCGAGCGTGATCGTCCCATGAATCCCGTATTCGGCAGCCTGTGCGACCGTCATCGGGTAGATCGCGATCATCGTCGAGCCGCCCATCTGGACCGTCAGTGTTCGAGCCAGCCGTTCGGTCCAAACGTTGTCGACGGTCTGAAGTAGTGACTGATTGCCCTTCTCGTCGGCGATGACCATCGGTGTCGCGGAAATGCCGTGGAGATGGAAGGTCACCATCTGGAGTTCCGGAAATGCACGCCCCATACCGTCAAGGTCGAGCGCGGGCAAGCCGAGCGTTGCCGAGAGCGCCAATGGCAGCATCGAGTTGAGTCCACCAGCTTCAATTGGAACGATCGCGACGATCTCCTGGCCCAGGTAACTGCTCAGAGCATCGAACGCCGCGCCGAGCTCTTCGCCGTTCGGGATCTTCTCGACGACGACCGTCGGAGCCCCCATCATCGCAGCTGGTACGACTAATCCATCCGGCGGCAGCTCGTCAGTCGTCACCAGCTTCACCGGACCGTGCTGCTCGATGGACTGGAGTGTCATCAGCTTGCCGATGAAGGGATCACCACCTCCGCCACTGCCGAGCACCGCCGCACCGATGGCGATGTCTTCGATCTCGTCGGGACCAAGGTCGCGCGCCATGCTTCCCTCTCTATCGCTCAGTCACGCGAACGCGGGTCGAATACGTCACGGATACCGTCACCGAGCAGGTTGAAGGCAAAGACCGTCAGGAAGATTGCGATGCCGGGGAAGAGCGTGAGCCACCAAGACTCTGGCAGATAGCGCCGGCCGTCGGCGATCATCTTGCCCCCAGTCCGGTGTAGGCGGCTGGGCACCAAGTCCGATGAATCCCAACGCCGCAAGCGTCAGGACAGCGAAGCCGATATCCATTGAGGACTTGACGAGGATCGGTGTCGTGATATTCGGAATCACATGCCGGGACACGATGCGGCGCTGTGGAGCACCGATTGCTCGTGCCGCTTCGACGTAGACCTCTTCCTTTGCCCGCAACACCTCACCACGCGAAAGACGGCTATAGCCGGGCCACCACACTAGAGAGTCGCAAGAACGACGTTGATGAGGCTAGGGCCAAGGGCCGCTGAGACGGCCATTGCAAGAATAAGCCCCGGTACGGTCAGGAAGACGTCGGTTATCCGCTGGATAATCGTATCGACCTTACCACCAAAGAAGCCCGACGTGACGCCGAGGATCGTCCCGATCGTTGTTGCGACAACGAGCACGACGAAACCGGCACCCAGAGAGAGCCGCGAGCCGACCAGGATTCGAGTCAGAATATCCCGTCCAACCTCGTCCGTGCCAAACCAGTGGTCGCTGCTTGGCGCTTGAAGGCGATTGCGGATATCGACCGCTCCGGTTGCATCTTCCGGGTAGGGCGCGACGAAGGGACCGACGACGGCCATAATCGCCAGGAACACAATCACACCTGCACCAACGACGGAGAGTCGATTGCGCTTGAACCGTCGCCAGCGCCGAGTCCATTCGGTCGTGCCGGTACGGCCTGTGCCGAGTTCGGACGCTTGGGCGAGCCCCTCGCCCGGCGCTGCGGTTGTCCCCTGTTCCGTTGTTGGCGCTCGATCGGAAACCATGAATAGAATCCCTCCAAACGGACTCAGGAGAACCGGATGCGCGGATCAACGAAGCCGTACAGCACGTCAACGGTCAGATTGATCAGACTAAACACAACGCCATAGACCAGCGCGATTCCCATAATCGGCATGAAGTCGAGAGTCAATGCCGAGTTCACGGCGTAGAGCCCAACCCTGGCCAGTCGAAGATCGTTTCAACCAGAACCGAGCCACCCATCAGCCAGCCAAGTGACAGGCCAATCATCGTCAGGGTTGGCATGGAAGCATTGCGCAGCGCGTGGCGCACCAGCACGCGCCGTTCCGCGAGTCCTTTGGCACGCGCCGTTCGGATATAGTCCTGGCTGAGCACTTCCAGCATACTCGAGCGCGTCATGCGAGTGATTGTCGCTAGCGCACCCATCGACAGGGTAAAGGCTGGCAAAGCGATATGAAGCAGCGATGCTTCTAGTGCTGCCCAGTTCGCCGTCAGGATACTGTCGAGGATGTACATCCCGGTCACGTGTTCAGGCGCGCCAACCTGAACGTCGGTACGACCCCCAACCGGCAATACGCCGAAGCGGAGGGCGACGAACCATTGCAGCAGAAGCGCTAACCAGAATGCCGGCAGACTGACGCCCATCAGCGCGTAGATTCGTGAGGCATGGTCTGGCCATTCGTCGTGCTTGACCGCCGCGATAATACCGAGAGGGACGCCAATGATTATGGCGATCGTCATCGCGGCAAGTACCAGCTCCAGCGTCGCCGGCCAGTAAACACGCAGGTCTGCGGTAACCGGACGGCGTGAAAGAATCGAGCGCCCCCAGTCACCTTCAAATAGCCCTTTGATGTAGTTGCCATACTGCACGGGCAACGGATCATCGAGACCAAACTCTTCTCGAATCTGCTGGACCATCTCGGCGTTAGCCTGTGGGCCGGCCGCTAAGATGGCGGGGTCTCCGGGGACGATATTGGTCAGGGTGAAGGTGAGGATGGTAAGCCCGAAGATCACCGGGATGAGCATGATCAGTCGTCTGAGAATGTACCTGCCAAGATTCATCTGGCATCCATTCCATGATTATCATGGTGATGAGTGTCCATGACATTTTCTGCATACCGGCCCGCGAATCAGTGGCGGGCCGGTAGCATTCAGGGTCAGATGACATTCATCTCCTGCTATACACGCAGCCTATTCTGGATTCAGCCAGAGCGGTTGCAGGTAGAAACCCATGATCGGTGTAAAGACGTAGCCTCCGACTCGCTCACTGCGGGTCGTGTCCGAGAATTCACTCTGAATCCAGACTTCAACGGCGTCGTTGACTAGGATCTCTTGTGCTTGATGGTAAAGCTGCACGCGCTCGTCATGGTCCGGTGTCGCTCGCGCGTCTTCGAGCAACTTGTCGAAGTCCGGGTTCATGTAATGTGAGGCTGCCGCCCAGAAGCCCGCCTGGCTAGAGTGATAGGCCTGCCAGAGGAAGTTGTCCGGGTCGCCGTAGCTCGTACCCGAGTAGACCGCCATGATATGTGGGGCAGTTTCAACCTCTGTTGCCCGCGCGACCATATCCGGCCAGACCAGCGGCTGGAGATTCAAGGTGATATTCAGCTCGGAGAGGGCATCGAGCAGAATTAGGCCGATCTGCTCTTCAATCTGGAGCCCAGTGACGTAGACATATTCGAGTTCAAAGCCACCATCGGCATACTCTGGGCTAGCCGCAAGCGCCTCCTTCGCTTTGTCTAGGTCGAATCGATAGAGATCCAGATTCGGATTGTTGTATTCCCCTAGGTTCGGCAACGGGCCTTCAAGTAGGGTCGCTCGGCCATTTAGGGCATCGACGACCGCTTCGTAGTCCATTGCGTAGCTTATGGCCTTGCGAACGTTGATGTCCGCTGTGGGTCCAGCCTGGTTATTGAGTTTAAGGGCGAAGACGCCGAGACCCTGCTCCTCGTTGACGATGAACCCCGGCTCATCAAGCATTGCACCAACATCTTCAGGGCCGAGGTCGAATGCCATATGGACGTCACCACTTAGCAGCGCCAGTCGAGCCGAGGAAGATTCGCGGATGATTCTCCAGATATAGCCAGACAGCCGCCCTTCTTCGGGCCAACCCCACCAGTAGTCCGGCAGCGCTTCGAATTCGTAAGAATCGCCAACGTTCCAGCTCTTAATAGTGAAGGGGCCGGAGCCAGCTTCGTGATCGACCAACCAGCCTTCACCTTCATCACCATCGGTCTCATGTTCCGCAACCACTTTTTGGTTGACGATGAAGAGCCAGGGCAGTATCAATGGCAGCGGCGAGAAGGCGAGGTGAGCGTGAGCTTCACCGTGTGTTCGTCGATCGCCTCTGCGCCATCCTCCTCCAGGAAGTTGGTAAACATCCAAGCCGGTCCCTTGTTCTTGCGAATCAAGCGACCAACGTTATAGACGATGTCATCAGCGGTAACCGGTGTACCATCGTGGAAAACTGCGCGGTCATCGAGTGTAAACGTCCACTCAGTCGCGTCTTCGTTCGCTTCATAATCGGTCGCGAGAACATGCTCAAGTTCCGGCGGGTTGCCCTGATAGCGCAGCAGGGTGTCATAGACGGACTTCTGCGTGCTGGCGATAGAGTAATCGTGACCGGTATGCGGGTCGAGGTTGGAAATGTCCTGGCCACTGGCTGCGACGAGCACACCGGTTTCACCACCGCCACCAGCGCCTCCGGAGGCTTCAGTTGTTGCCGTAGGCTCGTCCTCCGATTCCTCTTCTTCCTCCTCAGCAGAAGTAGCGGTCGGTTCCGCACCACCACTAGCTGCTGTTGGTTCCTCGTCACCACCGCCAGATGTATCGTCATCGTCATCATCGCCGCCGCAAGCGACAATGAGTGCCGAGAGACTGGCGCCTGCACCGGCCGTTGCAAGTAGTTTCAGAAAGTGACGTCGGCTTACTCCAAGCGACTCAAAGTGCGCCATTAGAGCCTTCGTCAGTGAAACTTGTCGTTCATCTACCATTATTTCCCCCTCATCAAGAAGAAGTTGCCCAACGTTGTGCGGCGTCGCGACTGACCAACGGCCAGACTACCGGCACCTAGCCATACGCCCTCCTATTCCCTTGGAACGCGCCCGTTAGGACCCGGGTCCTGTTTCTGGCATGTACGCACATAAAGAGGATTAGGTTCTAGCGGCAGCCTGTACTCTTCAAACGACTTCACGAATTCCGGCACCATCAGCGTTTCAACATTGCGTATACCGTCGATGGGCGCTAGGCGTTCTGTGATGAAACTGGTGATGTCTTGATTACGGGGCAGCACTATCTGGGCAAAGAGGTCGAACGCTCCGGTTGTCATGGCAACCCAGTTGACCTCATCCATTGAGATGAGCCCGCGCCCGACTTCACGTAGCTTGAGCAGCTGGACCGAGATACCGACCAGGGCGACGAAGCTGTAGCCCAGCTTCGGCCAGTTCGGGACAACGACGGTCTTGATGACATCAGCATCAATCAGTCGTTCGGTGCGCCTTCGCGCCGTTGAAGGCGAGACACCTAGCACTGTTCCGAGTTCGTGGTAACTCGCCCGTGCATCTTCCTGAAGAAGAGCGATCAGTGCACGATCCAACTCATCCAGCACGATGGTTGATTCGGTCGTCATATTCCTCCTTGTTGCACGGTTCGTTGACGGATATTAGCATCAATGAAGGATCTGTCAACGATATTGGTCCAACTGCGACCCGCATGCCGATCGAGCCGATCAAACCGTCTCGTTCGATATCGAACCATTCAGCATGGGAATTCAAGTAGCCGCAATCGACGTTTGTCGAAGTGCTTTCGTCGACGCACTAGCAACTCAGGCGACCGGTTTTGACACCTAATTTGACACCTTAGCCGATGGATATGGCTGGATTTTGCTGGAAACGCTCAGACAGGTTTCTTGATGTTTACGGGCAAAATGGACATTGCCGGACTTGCCTAGAAGCCACATTCCATCCTTCAAAACCGTTGTGAGGGGTGACGAGCCTCTCGGGTGGGTTCGACTCCCATGCGCCCCCGTCACGTACTGAGATTGCTGCAACGAATCCCATTGAGACAATTCAATAGGGACGTTAATGAGCGAATTTCCGTTAAGCCGTCTATGTTAATCATGTCTCTTTTCGGGAAGCCTGACAAGATTGGCGGTCGGAACGGGAAGAGTTCCAGCATCAATTCAAGTGAAAGAAAGAGTCAAGGACAGTGATAACCAGCGATCTCTATGCCGTCTTGTCACAACTTCAGCGGTACGATTTCTACTCCATGCACGATCAACTGCCGCCGAACGGAGTCTATTTCTTCTTTGAGCGAGGAGAAACGATCCAGATCGGCACCACAATGTGCGAGAGAGTCACGCGGATCGGCACCCACATTAAGCCGGGACGACTTCCAAATCGAATCCAGCAACACTTTGGTAACAAGAATTCGCTCAGAGGAAACAAGAACTCATCTGTGTTCCGAAAACATCTGGGGGCTGCGTGACTCAACCGCCACAATCCAAATGACAGTCGATTAGAGGAATGGGTCAAGCAGGGAGGTAGCAGCGATCCAAAAGTCGAAGAACAGGTCAGCCGGCTACTACGAGACGATTTTTCATTTGTATGCATCCCCATAAATGACTACGACGATCGAAAGACTCTTTCACGAGGACTAATCGCACTTCTTGCCCAGATGCCAATGGGATCACCATCAGACACCTGGCTCGGAAGATTCTCGAACTCTGAAGCTATTCAACAGAGTGGCTTATGGAACGTCGAGCATGTAAACGCAGAGCCCCTTGGAGCTAGAGAATTCAACAACATCTTGGCTTCCAAAGATTGAACCCAGATCCTAGCCTAGGCCCATCATGTACTGACGCGAGTGTGTCGTTTGACGACGGCAGTCTCTGAGAGAGCAGGGCAGCAAAGACGGTCTAGCGGCACCATAGCCTTGCCACGAGAAGACCAGCTTCGTCACAGGCAAAGGCTCAAGAACCGGAGATGAGTCAATCACATGAAGAGCGACGACGAAAGACCAAACAGATTCGACTCCCAAGCGTCCTGGTCGGACTCTTCGGCAGTGCACTCCCGAGTTGGTTCTCATTGGCCAGCCAGGCTTGAGAACCTCCACCATTCTTATCCGGATCTACTTCCACGCCGCATCTGGAATCACGGCTCAGGACCGCCGCTGGCTATCATCAATGACTCCAGAACTCGGAAGTCCGGCGGGTATATACGCCCGCCGGACTGATCGATGGTCAGGCATCGGCTTCTGACGGAGTCCGTGGAACTCCACGGGCTCGCGCAGATCCTAGTGTCCGGCGGCGATGCCGATGCCGAAGGGGTCGGCGCCGCCGTGGCGAAGACCGGTGTCGGGATCAAGGGTGACGCCGGTCGGGCTGGCGAAGGCACGCGGCGCAAAAGTCACCTCAGCATCGACGACGTTGTGGCCCATCTCACGCAGCCTGTCACGAGTAAACTGGCTGATCCGGTCATCGACCAGGAGCTCGTCCGGGCTCGATGCGTCGAGCAACGGCGCGGCACAGGCCGACTGGATGTCCATGCCGAAATCGAGGACATTCAAGGCCATCTGCATGCAAGTGTCGATGATTCGCCGGCCGCCCGGGGCGCCGACCGCGAGCACTGGCTGTCCATCCTTCACCGCAACGATATGCGCCATGTTCGATGCCGGCCGCTTCCAGGGCGCGATCGAGTTCGCCCGCCCAGGGATCGGCTCGAAGAGGTTCATCGAATCGTTGAGCAAGACACCGACATCGGGGACGGTGACCGCCGAGCCGAAGATCAGGGTTAGCGTCTGGGTCACCGAGACCATATTGCCGTCTTTGTCGACGACCGAGAGGTGGGTCGTGCATCCCTCGTCCATGTTGGTGGCGGAACCGCCGTTCGCATCGCTGCTCAGCCGGATGCCTTCGCCGGGCCCCGGATTCGACGCTCGTGTCGAGTCAATCTCGCCGCGTCGAAGCTCTCCGTACTCCTTCAATGCCAGCTTTGCCCAGTCAATATCGACGAAGCCTGGATCGCCGACGTAGGCGAAGCGATCGGCGAATGCGCGCCGGCTCGCTTCAGCAATGTGGTGGATCGTCGTTGCCGTGTTGTGGCCGGTCGAGCGGATGTCGAGCCCGTCGAGAATGTTGAACGACTCCGCCAGGGTGATCCCGCCACCCTGGAACGGCAGGAGAAGCAACTCGTAGTCGTGGTAGTCGACGACGATTGGATCGACTTCGGTCGGCTCGAAGCGCGCCATATCGTCCGCGGTGATGATCCCGCCAACACTCTGGAGATGCTCGCCAATTCGCTCGGCCACCTCGCCCTTGTAGAAACCGTCCGATCCCTGCTCGGCGATCTTCCGTAGCGTACCGGCCAGCTCGGGCTGCCGGATCCTCGGGTTGGCGGTTCCGAAGAGTGGGGCGGGCGGAGATCCATTATTAAGGAAGATCCGCGTCGTTTCCGGATCGCGGCGAATCGTATCCTGCTGCGACGAGAGCAGCATGCCGTTGTACCAATTGACCTCGAAACCCTCGTCGGCGAACCGGATCGCCGGCCCGACGACCTCGCCGATCTCCTTCTTGCCGTACTTCTCGACGGCGTAGGAGAGGCCCGCGACCATGCCCGGGACGACACAGGAGAGCGGACCGTAGGCGTTGGCCTGATCCTTGACGCCGCCGAAACCGACGACCGAGCGCTCTTCACCGGTCAGCTCGTACATGTCGGCCGCCGCCGCCTGCGGCGCCCGGCCGAAGTAATCGACCACTTTCCGGGTTCCATCGGCCATCTGGATCGTCATGAAGCCGACCCCGCCAACACCGCTCATCCACGGCTCGACGACGCCGATAGCGAACGCCGCCGTGGCAGCGGCGTCGACTGCATTGCCTCCCTGCTCGAGAATATCGAGCGCAGCGCGGACCGCTAACGGATGCTTGGCTGCCACCATACCGTTTCGTGAAACTGCTAGATCCCGCGTGACGTGCAGGGTTGTCGTTGATCCCATGCTCCTGTGTTTCCTTCCCCAGGCTACTTGCTCGTTCGATCGAATAGTAGAGGCATTTCCGCGTTTGCTCGACACGACAGGCGATCAGGATCGCAGACGCGGGTCCAATCTGTCACGCAACGCGTCGCCCAGAATATTGAACGCGAGAACGGTCATCGATATGACCAGCGACGGCCAGAAAACTCCCCAGGGATGCTGGCTGAGGAAGCGGCTCGCCTGCTGGATCGATCGTCCCCAGGACGGAATGTCCGGCGGCGGCCCGAGCCCGAGGAAGCTCAATCCGGATTCGAGAAGAATGGCGGTGCCCATCGCCAGCGAGAACTGGACGATTGACGGCGCAAGAATATTCGGCAGGATACCCAGCCGGAGGATGCGCGTCGATTTCGAGCCGATCGCCCGGGCGGCAAGCACGTAATCATTCTCCTGGACAGCCAGCGTCGTGCTGTAGGCCACACGCTGGAATCGCGGCGTGTAGAGGAGCCCGATCACCATGATGACGTTGATGACCGACGAGCCCCAGAAGGAGATGACGAAGATTGCCAGGAGGATCGGCGGGAAGCTCAGGATCGCGTCGGCGAACCGCATCAGGACGGTGTCGGTCGGCGATTTGAAATAGGCCGCCGCCATGCCCATCACCAATCCGAGAACGGCGGCGATCATCACACTCGAAAGGCTGACGATCATCGTCAGTCGCGCTCCATAGATGATCCGGGCGAATAGATCGCGTCCGAACTCGTCGGTTCCCAGGAATCCGCCGTCGCCGGGAGGTAGCAAGCGCTGGTCCGCGCGAATCAGCGAGGGATCGCTGCTGGTGATGATCGGCGCCGCTATGGCGGCCAGACAGAGCAGAATGATGAACCCACCACTAATGAAGACGCGCGGATTCGTGAAGAACCAGTGCAGCCAGTCGCGGATGATCTCGAACCGGGGGTGCCGGTCTTCCCGGAGGTCGGTTGTCGAGGCACCGACCGTTCTCAGCTGTTCCACGTTCGACCTTTCATTAGTCGTGCCGGATTCGTGGATCGAAGAAGGCAAAGGAGATGTCCGTCAGGAAGTTGATCAGCACGAAGATGGATGCGACGACAGCCACCACGCCCTGGACGACCGGATAGTCCCGGACCCCGATAGCGGTCAACAGATAAGCGTTGACGCCGGGCCAGTTGAAGATCGACTCCACCAGAACGCTTCCCGCGAACATCGCGCCGAACTGCAACGCGACGATCGTGACAATTGGCAGGAGCGCGTTACGCAGGACGTGCCGGTAGAGCGTCGTCAGCTCGGAGAGCCCCTTCGAGCGCGCCGTCCGCACGTAGTCCAGACCAAGCTGCTCGAGCATCGAGGACCGGGTCATCCGCATCGTCAGGGCCATCGGGCCAAGCGACAGCGAGACGATCGGGAGGGTCGCCCGCTTCAGAAACTCCGGAAAGTCATCCCGGGGGTCGATATAGCCGTTCGCCGGCAGCCAGCCAAGCTGGATGGAAAACAGGTAGACGAGCAGCAGGCCGATGACGAAGACCGGGACGGAGAATCCGAGCAAGGCGATCGACGAGACCATCGGATCGACGACGGACTGGCGGTAGCGGGCGGCGATGATCCCGAGCGGCATCCCGACCAGCACCGCGACGATGATCGCCGGAACGATGATCATCATCGTCCGCGGAAGCCGGGTCGCGATATCGCTGGAGACCGAGCGGCCGTTGACGAACGACTCGCCGAAGTCGAGCCGAACGATGTTCCCGAGGTAGTCGAAGTACTGCACATACAGTGGACGATCCAGCCCCAGCCGCTCCCGGACCTGCGCCACGTCTTCCGGAGAAGGGTTCGCATCGATGCCGCCAAGCACCGCCAGCGCCGGATCGCCCGGCAGCAAGTGGAGCAGCAGGAATACGACCGTGATAATCAGGTACAGCAAGACTATGGTGGAGATAGTCCGTCGAACGAGGTAGGCGCCCACCGGTTCGTCCGTCCTCTCATGTCACCCTGACAACCAGGGGACGGCGCGAGACGCCGTCCCCTGATCAGCTAGCGATCTACTCTTCGATATAGAGGTTCTCAAGGAATGCTTCGGAGCGCAATCCCAGACCCGGAATACGAGTGTAGCCCTTGACTGACGCAGCCATCGCCTCAGCCTGCGGCCGGTGCAGGACGAAGATCCAGGGGGCTTCTTCCATCAGCGCGCGCTCGAATTCCAGATAGATCTCTTTCCGGACTTCGGGATCGGTTTCTGAACGGCCGCGCTCGAGAATCTCGGTCAGTTCCTCGTTCTCGTAGCCGATACCGGCGGCGTGGGCCGTCCCACCGATCGCGAAGTAGACGCTGTAGTAGTCGGGATCGGGATAGTTCAGGCTCAGACCATCCTGCATCATCTGGTAGTCGCCGGTCGTCCGCCGCTCGGTCAGCGATGGCACGTCCTGCTGGATGTAGTTGATCGTGAACCCGAGCTGCTCCAGCTGCTGCTGGACGACCTGGGCAGTGTCGGAGTGAACGCTGATCGTCGCCACGGTGAAGTCGAGCGTGACCTCGGTCGGATCAACGCCAGCCTCCTCGAGCAGCGACATCGCTTTCTCCGGATCGTAAGTCCAGTGACCCTCGAGCTCCTCGTTGTACCAGGGGGAGCCGGGCGGGAAGAGTCCGTTGGTCATCGGCAGTCCCTCGCCGCCGAACGCGACGGCGATGACCGCTTCCCGATCGATCGCGTAGTTGAGCGCCTGCCGGACCAGCTTGTTGTCCAGCGGCGGGCGGTTCGTGTTCAGGCGAACGATGTTGTAGAGGTCGAAGCCCTTGAAGAGCTGGAAGTCCGAGTTGTCGTCGATTTCGGCCATGTTCTGCCAGGGAACATACTCGACAAAGTTGATCTCGCCGCTGAGCAAGGCGTTGACCCGGGCGTTGTCGTCCGGAATCGGCGTCTCGTTGATCGTGTCCAGATAGGGCAGCCCGGACTGCCAGTAGTTCGGGTTCTTGACCAGGGTGTAGCGTACCTCCGGCTCGAATGAATCGAGCATGAAGGGGCCGGTGCCGTTCATCTCGCGCGCCGGGTCGACGCCGGATTCCAGCCATTCCTTGCTGGCGATGCCGACTTCGTTCGTCGCGAGGACGGCAAGCAGCGTCGCGTACGGCTGTTCGAGCGATAGGACGAGCGTCTGCTCGTCGGACGCTTCGTAGGATCCGATGTTCGACAGCTCGGTCCGCCGGGCGAGGCCGTTCGTCTCGTCGAGAATGCGGTCGAGATTGGCGACGACGTCTTCGGCCGAGAATGCCTGACCCTCGTGGAAGGTCACGCCCTGGCGCATGGACAGGGTGTATTCGAGCCCGTCGTCGGAGACTTCCCAGGTTTCGGCAAGTCCGCCAGCGAGGTTGCCTTCGAGATCGTAGGTGATGACCGTGTCGTAGACGTTGCCCTGAAGCGATGATGAGCTCGCGCCGTAGGCGATGTGCGGGTCAAAGCCGATGGCATCGCGCAGCAGGCCGAAGTTCAACGTGCCGCCGGCCTGGCCTTCACCGCCGCCGGTATCGCCGCCGCTGTCTTCGGATGTCGCGGTCGGCTCGTCGCCGGAGTCGCCTTCCGCTTCGGTGGGTTCATCTTCCCCGGAGCTGTCTTCGGCGGTGGCAGTGGGTTCGTCCCCGCCGGCATCCGCCGATGTCGGCTCGCCGCCGCTGTCGTCATCGTCATCGTCGTCGTCATCACCGCCACAGGCGGCCAGCAGCCCGCCGACGACCGGGGCGCTCAGGCCCAGGGCCAGCGCGCGGCGCAAGAAGAGGCGCCGAGATGACTGATTCTGGATGATCCGATCGATCATGCGATCGGGGCGTTCAGTGTTCTGATCGTTCACTATCTGTACTCTCTCCTCAACTCGGATTCGAATGGGCTAGTCGATGTGGGTGTCGTGCGTCTTGAAGAGCTCGACGAACTCGACGCCCTTTTCGACGATATGGTTCAGCAGCTTCCCGCCGGCTTCGGCGTTGAATCCCGAGACATCCCCCATGACGCCGTTCGGCGCGAGATCCAACGTATCGAAGTAGATGTGTCCGGCAACATCGCCGACAGCGACCTGGCTGCTGCCGCGCACCGTCAAGTCCTCATACTTCGTCAGGTTCTCCTCCTCGACAAGGTCCATCCGGACGTCATCCGGGAAGAGGTGCATGTTGAAGGACATGATCGGATCGCTGCCGTGACCCATCACCTTGTTCTCTTCGCCGAACGCTTCGGAGAGCGTCTTGGACGAGAACAGGCGGAAGGGCTCGAAACAGCCGAGCCGCAAGCCGTACTCGCGGCGGATACGACGGGCGACATGATCGAGGATCGGCATGTTCCCGTTGTGGCCGCAGAGAAATACGATGTGGTCCAGGCCGTGATCCAGGAAGCTTGCGGCCACGTCGTACATGACCTCGGCAACCGTCGAAGCCTCCAGCGTCACCGTGCCGGGGAACCGCCGGAAGACCTCCGAATAGCCGTACGGCAACATCGGGGCAACGATTGATCCGGTGCGTTCCGCGACCTGATCTCCGACCCATTCGCTGATCCGGAAGTCGCCGACCGGCGTAGCCGGGCCATGCTGCTCGATGGATGCGCTTGGTATCAGAATGACGGGATTCTCTGCGTATGCCTCCTCCGCTTCTTTCCAGGTCATAGACGCCAGACGAACTTTTGCCACGTGGTTACTCTTTTCCGTGATTGCCGTGGATAGACATCGTCAACCGGGCGCGCGGCAGCCGTTCATCCTTACTCATGGTCATACGCTGAACCGGAACTATGTGGATGCTTCGCCGCATATCGCACCGCTGCTTGCGCTACTCGATGATCTCGGCGCCCCGGGCCCGGAGATCATCGTCGGAATCTTCGAGAATGGACTCGCCGCGAGCGATCTGTTCCATCCAGGATTTCTCGAGTTCCATGCGCGCGTGGGTCCGTTCGAGGACGGCCTCGGCGTCTTCCTTCCGAACAACGACGACGCCATCTTCATCGCCGACGATGATGTCGCCGGGATTGACGATCACGCCGCCGCAGGAGATCGGGAGGTTGATCTGGCCGGCGCCCTCCTTGGTCGGCCCCACTGGAGTCACGCCGATCGAGAAGACCGGCAAGCCGACTTCCCGAGTTTCGGCGACGTCGCGGACGAGGCCGTCGGTCACGACGCCGGCGATGCCCTTCTTCTTGGCCATCGTGCTCATGACCCCGCCCCAGACCGTCAGGTTCATGTCGAACCCGCCGGAAATGACAATGACGTCTCCGGGCTGAGCCATATGAATCGCCTTGGTCGCCAGCAGGTTGTCACCCGGCCGCGCCTTGACGGTGATCGCCGTCCCGCAGAGCGGTTCCATCGGCGCGTAAATCGGCTTGACCCGAGCATCAAAGGTGTTGTGCTTCCCCTGAACATCGGAGATATTCGCCGACGCCAATCCCCGGAACTTCTCGACGATTTCCTTGCCGGCTCTGTCGATTGACTTGACGATCGTGAACCCTGGTTTCGTGGCTGCCATTGGTGACATCCTTCCTGCTGGACGGCCGGTCTAGCCGCCAAATTCGTCGCGGACAAATGCGATAATCCGGTCAACTCCTCGCTGAACCATCTCCTCACCTTTTTCGGCCGTCGCGACTTCCGGATTGCCGACGACGCCGGAATCGGAACGGACCCGCATGCCCTTGTACTGGATGATGTCGCCGTAGGGCACGCCGCTCGTCGGGGTCTGGTCTTCAATGCGGTCCTCGACGACGAAGTCCGGGTCGAGATGGAGCATGATCGAAGTGCCGATCTCGGAAGCGTGGCCGTTCGCGTGGGGTGCGGAGTCGACGATATCGGTGACCAGAGCGGCCACGTAATCCCACCAGAAGACCTGGGCACAGGTAACGCCATGCTTTGCCTGGAGCTCCATCGCAACCTCGCCGATCGGGCCGATGTTGCCGCGATGACTGTTCAGAAACAGGATGCGCTTGAACCCCCAGGAAATGACGCTCTCCGCAGTTTCCTGGACATAGGCCATGAGCGTGCCGGTCGAGATGTTCAGCGTGCCGGGGAAGTCGCCGAGCGAGCGCGAGAAACCCACCGGCAGCGTCGGCAGGACCGGCGCGCCGAGCTGCTCGCCGACGCGCCGCGCGATGTGGGTGATGACGATCGTGTCGGTTCCGGCCGGCAGGTGTTGTCCATAGACTTCGACCGCGCCGGTCGGGATGATGACCAGATCATTCTCCTGCCGGATCGCGTCGAAGTCGACCCAGGGCTTCTCCATCATGTACAAAAAAGTCTCCTTCCGACCAGCGGTCGTATTCCGGTTTTCGAACATCCGAGAAATGGTGAGAGATGGCACTTGTTATCGTTCCCGTTATCGATAACATAGACCGGTAAATCTCGAACGTCAAGAGGCGATCGGGAGCGTTCAACCCGAACCACCGGAATGAGATCGCGTCGTTTTTACCTTGTGCCCGGGCTAAGCGCCTACAGTTCGGACGTGCTGGAGCTACGAGATCCGGATTGGCGCCACCCCACAACGCGGCCCCTTGGACAAGTCCGACCGTGAACGATAACATTCTGTAGCTGAGGTGCATACGCAGTATAAAACGGCCCATCCAATGGCATGTGCCCGCTCCGAGTGCGGATTCGTTCTATCATCGAGCAGGCCATTGGATTCGGAAATCTAACGTGAGGGCGGAGCAAGTTGGAACGTGGGCGCCAGCCAACGCTTGGTGATGTCGCTGCCCGGGCGAAGGTCTCGAAGCAGACGATTTCACGGGTCATCAATAACAAGGGTGAAGTGGCGGAAGCTACACGCAAGCGCGTCCTCGAAGCAATTCGAGAACTCGGCTACCAGCCGAACGCCCTGGCACGCAGTCTGGTTACCAGCAAGACACTGGTGATCGGCCTGTCCGTCCCGAACATCGACCAGCCGTTCTTTCCACAGATTGCCCGCGGAGTCGAAGATGCTGCTGCCGAGGCCGGCTACAGCGTCTTTCTCTGCAACGCGTCCGGCAGCCAGGAACGGGAGCTCAACGCGATCGAGCGGTTGCGCGGCCATCGCGTTGCCGGGATCATCAGCTTCAATTCGAAGCTGAACGACGAAACGATCGAGCGGGCGATCGGCGGTCTGTTTCCGGTCGTCATGATCAATCGCGAGATTTCTCAGACCCATGGAACGGTTATCTGGCCCGGTTACGAATCCGGTGCCCGGCTGGCGACGGAGCATCTCATCCGGCTCGGCCGGCAGCGCATTCTCTTCCTCGGCATGGACCTCGAGAGCAACGTCGACAGCTCGAAGTTCGCGGGCTATAAGACGGCGCTTGAACAGGCAGGTATGCCGGTCGACCCGGAGCTCGTCGTCCGGGCTGCCGGAAGAATCGGACGGGGATTCAGCGATCTCCTGCGCGGAGGCGAGCAGGCGATCCGCGAGGCCCGCGATCGTGGTCTGGAGTTCGACGCGATCTTCGCCTCGAACGATCTCCCGGGCGTCGGGGCCATGCGCCATCTCATCTCGGAGGGCGTCGCCATCCCGGACGAGGTCGCGATCGTCGGCTTCGGTGACGCGAATGTCGCGGGTATCGTCACCCCGCCGCTTTCGACAGTGACGATGCCGCTCTACGAGATGGGCGCGACAGCGTTTCACGCCCTGCTCGACCAGATCGACAGAGCCGATCACGAGCCACGGCAGGTGTCGATCTCCCCACAGCTCATCATCCGGGAATCGTCGGTATCATCCGAAGCCGCCCTCCAGGACCAACGCTCACCAAGGCAGCGCGCGGCCGGCTGATCGCCCAGAGAATGCGGTGATCTATCCCACATCATTCACCAGCATCGTCGTTCCATGTAGAGACGCGCCGACGGCGCGTCTCTACACTGATCACATCGTTGCCATCCACATACTCTGCGAATAATCCGAACTATTCTTCGCCGTAACAACTCTCATTATCGCTGGACCGAAAAAACGGGGAGCAGTCACGCCGCCTGGTCTCGCGGCAACGGCGGCCGTTTCGCGTGCCAGTCGGTAGCCTGCTCGTAGGCGCCGGCGACCTGGAGAACGGTCGGTTCGTCGAACCAGGGACCGGCGATCTGGAGACCGATCGGCGTGTCCTCGCTGGTGAATCCCGCCGGAACGACAATGGCCGGGATGCCGGCGAGATTGTAGATACCGGTGTACTCAGGCCCAACCTGCCGCAGATCGTATGCCTTGCCCTCGATCTCGGTCATCCAGCTACCGGCGGCTCCAGCCCGGGCAGGATTCGCCGGCCCGATGATGACGTCGAACCGCTCGAACAGCTCGCGGAAGGCGTTCCGCATCAATTTCCGGACCTGCTGGGCGTGAATGTAGTCCGTTGCCGGGATGACGCTGCCCATGTCGAGCCGCATCAGGGCGGTCTCACCTAGCAGCTCCGGCGTCTCGCGGACCGTCTTGTAGTGCACGCTCGCCGCTTCGGTCAGCATGATCGCGTTCTGCAGGGCTACGCAATGCTCGACATAGGGAAGGTCGGCCTCGTCGACGCTGGCTCCAAGCCCCTGGAGCACGGCCAGCGCGCGTGCCATCGCAGCATCGACATCGGGATCGACGCCCGAGATGGTGTAGCCGCGAGCCACACCAATCCGCAGGCCGGTAATGTCCCGACCGATCTTGCCGGTCATGTCCGGCACCGCGACAGCGGCAGAGTATTCATCGCGAGGATCGTGTCCCGAGATCGCCTCCATCATCAGCCCGGCGCCGCGGACGGTCCGGGCGAAGACGCTGGGATTGTCGAGGCTGAAGCTGAGCGGTACGAGTCCGGCCCGGCTGGCCCGGCCATAGGTCGGCTTCAGCCCGACGACGCCATTGACATGCGCCGGCATACGGCCCGAACCGCCGGTGTCCGAGCCGATCGACCCCTGGGCCATACCAATCGCGACGGCGACCGCCGAACCGGAGCTCGAGCCGGCTGAGGTTCGCTCGGGATGCCAGGGGTTCAGCGGCTGAGGGAAGGCGTCAGTCATGCTAAAGGCGTATTCGAAGAGATTCGCCTTGCCGATCAGGATCGCGCCGGCCTCGCGAAGCTTCCGGTAGACCGTCGCATCGGAGTTCGGTACCCAGTCCGGGTCGACCAGCGACGCGCATGACGTCCGGATACCTTGCGTCTCGACGTTGTCCTTCAAGGCGATCGGAATGCCGTGCATCGGTCCCCGGTAGCCGCCGTCGAGTATCTCCCGCTCGGCCTGCCGCGCCTGTTCGAGCGCGACATCGCGCACGATCGTGATGTAGACGCGCATCTCGTCGTTGTGGCGCTCGGCGCGATCCAGGACGGCCCCGGTCAGCTCGACCGGCGATAGATCCTTTTTCGCCAGCAGCCCGCCGAGATCCTCGATCGGGGCGAAGCAGAGATCGGTTGCATCGTGCGCAGCTATCGCGGCACCTCGCTCTCGTAGCTGATCGCCGGCGGCTCCGCGCTGCCGGGATCTACACCCCGCAGGCGGGCAATGTTGGCCCGGTAGGCCGACAGCGTCCTCTCCAGCTGCTCCTGACGTTCGTCAGGCATCGGCAATCCGGCCAGTCTCGCCAGCGTCCGAACCTCGTCGCGATCGACCGCCTGGTCGTTATCGGTCATGTTGATTCTCTCCGATCCGCACCGGTTACCTCATCCAGAAACTGCCGCAGGATCGGCGCTACCAAAT
The DNA here is from genome assembly GCA_041390865.1 of Thermomicrobiales bacterium. Classification (GTDB taxonomy): domain Bacteria; phylum Chloroflexota; class Chloroflexia; order Thermomicrobiales; family CFX8; genus JAUIIK01. The sequence continues at coordinate 40,347 of JAWKPC010000009.1, read as the reverse complement.
GCGGATGGGTGTAACCGACGTTGTGTGGATAGCCCTCGATCACATGCTGGCGGGCATCGGGGATGTGCTGCTCCATCAAACTCGCGTCGCTCAGGTCGGTCAGTGTGTCGTGCTCGCCGGTAATGATCAGTGCCGGACACTGGATCTTCGGAAGATCCGGCACGAGATCCACGCCAACGACCCAGCGGTGGAGATCTTCGATCGTCTTCGTCGGCGTCCGGAGGATCTCGTTGACGATCCAGTCGGTCCGCTCCGGATTCCCGGTGCCGAAGCGCCGCTCGACGTCCTGCAGGAAGAACTCGCGGGCATCGCCGCGCATGAGCGGGGCAAGCCAGTCATCGAGGTTCTCGGTCGGGCTCCGGAAACGCGGCGTCGTCGCGATGAGCGTCAGCGAGGCAATGCGGCCGGGAGCGGTGATCGCGGCGTGCTGGCCAATGATCCCGCCGCCCGACGATCCGGCCCAGTGAACCCGCTCGATCTCCAGATGGTCGAGCAGGTCGACGACGTCCTGCACGAAGTAATCCGCCGACCACTCGTAGCCCCCGGGCTTCGGCGTCCGGCCCTGTCCCCGGGCATCGATCCGCAGCACCCGGAAACGGTCAGCCAGGAACGGCACCCAGGCACGGAACAGCTCCCCGTTCCCGGCCAGCCCGTGATGGAACAGCACGACCGGGGCAGGTTCAGCACTCCACGGCTCGGTGTAGTCATCGAGCTCATAGTGCAGCAACGGCCAGGTTACAGTCATTCGTCGATACCGATCAGGTTATCGGCAGCGGCTCGACGACGCCGGTATCAAGCAACGCCGCCCGGGTGATGTCGGCGATCATCCGCTCGCCCCGCGCCTGGCTCGCCATGTTCTCGCAGAAGACGGCGATGATCAGCGTGCCCTTATCGGTCCGAACGTAGCCGACATCGTTAGTGACGTCTTTGATGCTGCCCGTCTTGCTGCCCCATTCGATGCCGTCATCTTCAGGCAGGTAGCGAGAAATACGGCGCTTGTTCTGCTGAAGCTGGAGCATCTCGCGCATCGCCGCGCACGACCCGGCCGAGGCCGCTTTGTCATCGAGAATCGCCTGTACGACGGCCGCGTAGTCGTTCGGCGCGGCCCAGTTCTCTTCCTCGTCTCCCTCGGCGGCGCGGTTCTTCATCTCACGGCCCAGATTGGAGTTCGCCATCCCCAGTTCCTGCATCGTTGCGTTGACCGCGTCCATCCCGGCCATCCGGATCAGGAGGTTCGTGGCAGTGTTGTCGCTGATCGAGATCATCAGGTAGATCAGGTCATTGAGCGTCAGCTCAACACCGTCGTGGAGATGCAGCATGACGCCGCTGCCGGGCGCTTTTTCATCGGCTTGCAGGGTGTGCAGGTCATCCAGCGAGGCGTTGCCCGCCTCGACCTTTCGGTAGATCTCGGCCATGAGCGGGATCTTGACCGTGCTGGCCGCCTTGAACTTCCGATCGCCGTTGTGCGACCAAACGCTGCCATCCGGTCCGATCGCGGCGACGCCGACCGTCCCGTACTGTTCATTCTCTCGAACGGCGGCTTCAAGCTGATTCCAGTTCATCCTTCTCGACTTTCTGATGATCGTCCAGTTATCCAATCGGCAGATCGTAGAAGAGTCCTGCCCGGCCGTCAAAGCGCGCCGTCGAATATCGATCGATCGTGCTCGCACCCATCGTTCCAGAAACAGCTCGATGTCGCGGCTCCAACGGCCGGGGACTCACAGAAGAGAAGGCAGCGTAACCCGGCCTGAGAGACTTCGTCGGGCCGGCGGCAAACTCCGGCAGCAAGAGGTAGCAGGAAAGATTCCGCCCGTCGCGAGGGTACGTCACCAGGTGTCCGAACGCCTCGAACTCCAACCCGACGGGTTGTTTCACGTCAGCGTCTACTCCCCGAACGACAAGTCACCCTGTGCTGGCGATCGTAGTCCACCCGCGCGTTCCGGTAGCACGCGAGCAGTCGGGGCAGCCCGCCACTCCTTACCGCGCGTCTGGACCTGTTAAGAAATTGCTAAGAACGGGTGCTCACACTCCGGACAACAGCTTAAGTTCGCAGGCGCCACGCGATGAGTGCCGGGTCCTACTAGCGAATGGCACAACGCACCGTCCAAGCGAAGCGGGGGGGCAGAGCACATGTAAAACCGCAACCGGTGGTAAGGCCGGGTTGCTCTCCCGGTGGACGTTGTGTTCCGGGTGGCAGCCATTATCCCTCGAACGAGGAGGCCTACGATGACCAACAGCTACGATTCCCAGAACACCAGCTCAGACTCGATTCTCGGATACCTGCAGGAGATTGTCCTGATCGCGGTCATGCTCGGGGAACGATTGCCCGGCACCCGCCGTCCAATCCAGATCTTCCCGAGAGGCCATAGGCTTCGTGAAATCCCGATGAAGATCGTGCAGTCGAACCTCGCTCAATCGCTGAAGCTGGACGAGCTTCCGCGGCGACTCGATGTTCTGGCGCTCGACGAGCTCATGACGGAAGAGCAGCTGCTCCTCGACGAGGAAGTCGGCTTCCTCGCCTTTCGACCCGCCGTCTGGCGAGATGATCGGGTTCAGCTTTCGATGGTCATCGGCGGGATGAACCGGGAGGAGGGTGACTGGCAATGCCACGAGATCGGGCATATCAATACGGAGTTCCGCCAGAGCGGCGGGCGTTGGGCAGCAATCAGTGAACCACACATTTATCTGGCCCCAGAGCATTGACTTAATGATCGGTATTCGCTACGTTGCTATCACAGTCAATTAAACAAGTACTGCACGAACACGACCCCACAGAACGTGAGGGACTACATCCGCGAGAGGAAGCGGGGGCGGTGTCGGCAGAAACGCAATTGGAAGCGCTCCGCATCGAGCTGCTCGGCGGATTCCGGATCGCCTGTGGAGCGAGCGAAATCCCCGACGACGGCTGGCGACTGGCCAAAGCACGCAGCCTGGTCAAGATCGTCGTGCTCGCCCCTGGCCAGAGTATCCTCCGCGAACAGCTCGTCGAGCTGCTCTGGCCGGATCTCGATCCCGACGCCGGCTCGAACAATCTCCACCAGGCGCTGCACGTTGCACGAAGAACGCTCGGCGCGCTCCTACCCGACGAGAAACCGAACCGCATCCTCCGGCTCCAACGCGGCATCCTCAGTCTTGACCCGGCCGCCCCCCTCTGGATCGATGTCGATGTCTTTGAAGAGCGCGCCCGCGATCTCCAAACAGCAGACGATCCCGGTCGCTTTTACGAGACGCTCGATCTCTACCGCGGAGATCTGTTGCCAGACGATCTCTATGAGGACTGGGCTGCAGAACGCCGGATCGCTCTGCACGAGCAGTATCTTTCGCTGCTCGACCGTCTGGCCCGGCTGCATGTTGCCCGCCGCGAGGCGACACCGGCTATCGACGCATTGCGGCGGATTGTCGCGATCGAGCCGGACCGGGAAAGAGCCCATCGCCAGCTGATGGAGCTCTATGCGTTGACCGGCCGCCGCCAGCAGGCGCTGCGCCAGTACGAGCGGGTCCGGGAAATCCTTGAACGGGAGCTTGATCTCGAGCCGGAACCGGAGACCGACGATCTCTACGGCGCGATCCTCTCCGGCGATTTCCCCTTCCAGACCTGGACGGTCGAACAGCCGGTGACGGCAGAACCTGAATCCCGACCGGAGATCACCGAATCGATCGCCGATTTCCTCGGCCGTGCCGGCGATTTCGTCGGGCGGAGCCAGGAACTCGGCGTCTTGCAGGAGGCGCTGGAGCGAGTTATCGGCGGCGAAGGTGAGATCATCCTGGTTGCCGGCGAGCCGGGCATCGGCAAGACGCGCATGTCGGAAGAGTTCCTGCGCTACGCCGGTTCTCAGGGTGTCCGCACGCTCTGGGGCCGCTGCTACGAGGGCGACGGCGCGCCCGCCTACTGGCCCTGGGTGCAGATCGTCCGCAGCTACGTCGAGGGACGCTCGACCGCCGAATTGCAGAAGGTCATGGGACCAGGGGCCGCCGACATCGCACGGATCACCCCGGAGCTACGCGACCGGCTGCCCGATCTGGAGGAGCCGCCGCCGCTCGATCCCGACGGCGAGCGATTTCGACTCTTCGACAGCATGACAACCTTCCTGAAGAACGCCGCCGGGCGCGCGCCGCTGGCACTGATCATCGACGATCTCCACAGCGCCGACCGCTCGTCGCTGTTGCTGCTCGAGTTCCTGGCTCGCGAGGTCGCCGAGACCGGCCTGCTGATCCTCGGCACCTACCGCCACGTCGAGGTTGATCGGGGCCACCCCTTAACCCGCACCCTCGGACAGCTTGCTCGCCACGAAGCGAACGAGCGGATCAACCTCGAAGGACTGAGTGTGGCCGACATCGACCGCTATATCGAGCTGGTGACTAGCCGCGAGACACCGAACGGACTAGCCGCCGCAATCCACGATCAGACCGAGGGCAATCCCTTCTTCGTTCGTGAGATCGTGGCCCTACTAATAGAGGAAGAGCGACTCAACAACCCGGAGGACGTCCGGTCCTGGCGCCTGATGATCCCCCACGGCATCCGGGAGACGATCGCGCTGCGCACGGCCCGGCTGAGCGACACCGCCCACCAGGTTCTGACCACCGCATCCGTCTCCGGCCGCGATTTCGAGCTCCCGATCGTCGCCCAGGTCGCGGATCTGGATGAGCTGGCCACGCTCGACGCCCTGGAAGAAGCCCTCGGCACCGGCCTGATCGTCGAATCGCCCCCGACCCCCGGCGGCTTCCGCTTCACCCACGCCATCACCCGCCAGACCCTCTACGACGACCTCTCCCAGGCCCGCCGCCTGCGGATGCACCTGCGGACTGGAGAGGCAATCGAAGAGTGCTTTGCAGAAGATCCGGACGATCATGTCGTCGAACTCGCCCATCACTTTTCGATCGCTGTTCCAGTTGGAGCTCATGCACAGGCTGTCACGTATCTGACGCGTGCTGGGAAACAGGCCTTGGCAGGCATCGCCTATGAAGAGGCCGGAGAATATTTCGAGGAGGCATTGAACATCCTCGATCAACAGGCTGACGCTAATCCCCATAGCCAGCACGAGCTGCTATTACTTCTGGGTCAATCACAACGTAGTGTCGGAGACGCCCGGAAGGCACTGGCAGCCTATGAGCGGGCCGTCGACCTCGCGGAAGGTTTAGAAGATCCGGTCCTGTACGCTCGGTCGGCTGTCGGCATTTCGGATACGGCGTTCCAACTGGGTGACTACGACGGCACCTATGTTGCTCTGCTTGAAGAGGCAAGAAACCGACTGGATGATCAACATCCCCGACTCTATGTCCGGGTACTCGGTGCACTAGTTCGTGACATCGCTGGAGCGAACGTCGCCATTACTAACGGTGCAACGCGCATACAGAAAATGGTCAGAGAGGCCCTGAAGATCGCATCCGATAATGCCGACGCCGAGATCGAGATGCGTGCAAAGCTGGCAAGGCACTACGTTCTTCAAGGACCGGACAATAGTTCGGAGCGTCTGCGCAACACATCAGAAGTCATCAAGCTAGCAACCCAACTCGATAATCGAGAGCAATTGCTCCTGAGCCATGCATGGCGAATATTCGAGTTCATAGAAGCTGGCGATCTCGAATCCGCAAACCAGGAGAATCGTGTCTACTCTGAGATCGCTCATCAGATTCGTCAACCCCGAAACATCTGGGCTGCAACGTTCCGACAAGCAATGTACGCTCTCGCACGCGGCGATTTCAAAGAAGCCGAAGAGCTGGCGGAGCAAGCTCTTTCGATTGGTCGGCGGGCTGCGCCAGTCCAGTCGCTGGGCGCCTATTTAACGCAGTTGACGTTCATCTACCGTGAACAGGACCGGCAACAAGACATTCTGGAGCTAGCTCAGGAAGTTGCCGGCCGGCATTCACATCCGTCCCACTACTCGATCCTTGTCAAGTTAATCGAAAGCGATCTCGGTGAAACAGAGGGGCCTCGAAATGAGATTGCACGCCTGACGAACAAAGAGTTCGCTGACATTCCGAGGAATCTGCTGTGGTTACCGAACATCGCAATGCTGTCCCTAACGGCGACAGCAGTCAATGACAAACATGCTACGAGCGTGCTCTATGACCTCCTGAAGCCTCATGATGGCCAAATCGTAAGTGGCGGTGGGAACGTCGTGATCTACGGCACCGTCTCGCTCTATCTGGGCTTGCTTGCCGCTTGCCTTGGCAATCTGGACCGTCGCCGTCAAGCACCTGGAAGATGCGTATCAAGCGCACAAATCCATGAGATTGCCTGTCTATGTAGCCCATTCGCGGGTAATTCTGGCCGATGTGCTCCTGAACGCGATGCAGCGGGAGACCGTGAACGAGCGATTGAACTCTCCTCATCTGCCCAACAGACCGCGCACCAACTCGGGATGTCGCGCCTGCAGCGTCAGATAGATTCTGGACAGCGAGTCTCGCATGCTGCAAACGCACGGAAACCGCTAAGAGTCTGCCAAGTACTGGGCCATATCCTGTATCTGGACTGAAAACCACGATGAGGAGATGAACCGACTTGATTGCCAGAGCAGAACACCAGAGGGGCCCAAACCGTGGAGCGCTCTCCCGGACATCCAGATGCCTGGGAAAGAGCGAGCAATCATCGCGGTCATCGATTCAGGCTTTGATCTCCATCATCCCAATCTCAACTACGTCGACCGCTCACTTCACTTCAATGCCGAGGAATACGAGCAGCGTCGCAGAAACAGATCCCGGCCTGCTTCCCACCAGCCAAACTACGACGCGAGCTACCGGCTCAGATCGAAACCACACGGAACGAGCGTCGCGGAGCTGCAGCGGGGATTCAGCGAGATTCCCGGCAGCATGTCCTGGACAGTACTGCCCCTGGCTTTCCAATCATGCCGGTAAAGGTCAGCGGCGAACGAAATCCGTCGCCGGCCTGGGTCGCCGCCGCGATCCTCTGGTCAATTGCACATGGCGCACGAGTCATCAACATCAGCTTGAAGGTCGCCGAAACGCCCGAGATGCATCGGGCAATCGAGCGCGCCTGGGACTCCGGACTGGTTCTCCGTGCGGCAGCGGGCAACTACTGAAACGCTACCCTTCCGGGGTTGATTTTCCGGCCCGGCATCCCAAGGTCATGGCGGTCGGGGCCATCGATCGTCGCGGACGGCGCAAGCAGTTGGACCCGAGGCTTCCCAGGGATTGGGGTAGCCAGTACGGCAACGATCTCGATGTCGTCGCACGCGGCGTCGGCGTCAGATCGCTCGACGAGCGCGGTCCGAGTGGAGACCTGCCCGGCAGCTATTCGACCGGTCGGCTGGCACATCAATCGCCAGCCTGCAGGTCGGCCTGGCGGCACTGATTTTCGGCATCCGGCCGGAACTGACGAACCAGCAGGTTCGTGACCTGATCGAAGGTTCCTGCGTCAAGTTGTCGGGCTACCGGTTTGTGCGGGTCCCGAACAAGAAGTGGAGGTGGAACCGAGAAGTCGGATACGGACGACCACAGGGACATGTCATATTGAACAACCTAGTTGAGGAACAAATGAGCGGCAGTGAGTCCAAAAGCCTCGATGAACTATTGAAGAACATCTTGGGACGTATCTCTGGTGCCGAGAACGTCGATCCGGTCACCGTTGCCCAAGCACTTTACCAAATCGCTGCGATCCAGACAGACATGTATGATGCATCGCTTCGCAAAGCGCTGGAGGACAAGATCTCTGACGAGATCGCAGAGAGTGACGAGGCTACGACGAGGAACCGGATTCTCAGGCGCCGCAAAGAACCGCAACCGCATCATCCAACACGCCAAGCTTGATGATCTTCAGAGCGTGTCCGGAGTGTATCTCGAAGGCTACAAGTGGGACGACGGCGATATCGGCGAGTTCATCTGGTTAAGGAAACCGTCTCGTGACGGATGTTGTTGGAACGATTCTCGAGCATTTCACTAAGGACGGCAATGAAGACACAGGCCCTGGTTGGTACAAGAAGAACAGAGACGCAGGCGGAGTTCTTATGGGAAGTCTTGATGACAAGAAGACAAAGGAGGGTACGAAGCCCAAGCGAAGATAGAGAAGATAAAGAAGGCTCTGGATAAGACGACGGATGCTGAGGATCAGACCGAGGCTCTGAACGAGTCGACTGGTTCAAAGAGTGGCTTGTCGGAGAAATCGATTTTACGAAAACATGTGAGTGGGATAAAGCAACATGCAACTTGAAAAAGGCGACCAATGCCGCCTCAGCCGCAAGCGAACAACTTGATGCAAAAGGTAAGCTCGAGAGGTGGCTAGGAGGTCTGCTCTGTCTTCGGAAAGTTCAGCAAAGCTGACAAAGATGATTTCCTGATCGCAGACGGGCGCTTCACCGACCAACGAATCTGCCGTCTCTTCATCAAGGTTGATCTATCCGAATGGCTCGAGATACAGAACAAGGACGTCCTGCACGTTGTCTACGAAGAGCCGGGCCTGGCTGATGGGTATGCACCGCTCGGACGGACAACAGTATGGGTGCGCGCACGCGCGCAGGTCAAGCACGTCCGGTCGAAGACGGCCAAGACATTCATCCGCGGGCAGATCGCCCAGCGACTGCGCATTGAGGACATCGAGTCCAATGTCGGTGGTTTCGTCAACACGATCTTCGACACGGATTCGGAACAGGCGTATAGCTCAACGAACTCGCCGTGCTAAAGCCTCTTCTGGGGTGCGATTCCAATTCAGCGGTGCTGTTGCCCGAGGTCCGATATCCGCAGTCGATTACTCATCGCATAACGACGTATGGCTGATTCATACGGACGAACAGTTCGGCGTACTTTCCAACGGTACATTCGATCGACATAGGGTGGCGGCCTAACCTTCCGGGCCGCCTCGGCCCCACTTCATCTGGCGCCTCAATCACAGCCGATCTCGGAAAAGTCCTGGCACGACTACACTCCGACGCCCCGTGGGATGACGAACAAGACGCATACCCATGGCCACTGACCTGGGCCAACCGCGGGCTCATTTCATGTACCTTGCGAGCGCCGGGAGCCAGCAAATGATCGGGGAAGTTCAGATATCAAAGGCACTCATCAACCAGCTTCGGTCGCTTCAAAGCTGGTGGTCTTCCCGGTGCCGGATTCACCACGACCTCAAGTGGGACAACATTCTTGTGTATCCGAAGGAGGAGACGGGGCCAACGGAGGTAAAGATCATCGATTGGGAGATGGCGGGGATCGGCGATCCGTGCTGGGACGTCGGGACACTGCTGAGCGAGTTCGTGGCGTTCTGGGCGCTGTCGATTCCGGTCGTTGGCGGCGAACCGTACGAGGGACTGGCGAAGTACCTGATCGAAGATATGCAGCCAGCGATCCGCGCTCTCTGGGAGAGCTATGTCGAGGCGATGGAGTTCGACCAGGCGAAGGCGCGGGAGCGGCCGATCAAGTCGGTGAGCTTCGCCGGGGCGCGGCTGATCCAGACGGCCTACGAGCGGACCCAGACGATGACCCATCTAACGCCGCACATCTATCTGCTGTTGCAGCTAAGCCTGAACATCATGGAAGCGCCGGAGGATGCGGCGGAGGGGTTGTTCGGGATTCCGCTGCCGGACGGAGCGGGTACGTGATCTTTGCTTTCAACATTGAAGACGAACCAAGCACCAACATTGTCATCTCGACTGGAGTGGAGGCTTTGCGAAGCGGAGTGGAGAGATCTCGGGTGAACGCCCCTCCGGTGGTCGCATGAGATTTCTCGACTCCGCAAAGCCTCCGCTCGAAATGACAGAGGTGGAAGGCGTATTAGCTACGGCTAAGGCGTTGATAGATGAGCCCGTCGCCCGTCTTCGTGAGACTGTGTATTCCACTTCTCAAAACTCAGCAATTCAATTCACCTGGTTCGGGGCGGTGTCGTCGAACGTGCAGGAGCACGTGCGGCCTATCTTCCGGATCCGGCCGGATGCGGCGCGGGGGCATCTCGGAGGGACGCTAACGAACCGGCTGTATGAAGATTTCTACCAGGCCGGGCGGGCCAGGCCGAGCCGGGCGCCGTATGCGGGGTCGACGCGGGCGAACGGGCTACCGGAGTTTGTTGATGAACTGTCGGCGGCGAACGCCGGGAATGGAACGCGGCAAGCGGGGTGGCTGCTTGTCGAGCATCGGGATGGTGATGATGGCGGGGTCGAGCTGGCAATTCGGAGGGATGGGCTAACGCTACGGGCGAAGCCGGAGGAGATCGTCTTCGGCGGGGATGGGCTGCCGGGGGTCGGGGAGGAAGTGGACCTGAAGCTCCCGAAGGAGCTGCCGGCGATCTCGCCGGGGTTCTATACGGTGTTGAGCGATGAGCCGTATGACGCGGCTGATCTGGTCGTGCGGGTGTACTGGAACCTCTATTCCTGGGGTGCGGCGACGCTGGTTCAAGGGATCACCGGGCGGCTGAACGGGGCGAAGGTGCCCTTCCGGCTGAAGGTGGTGAATCACCCGGACCGCTACAACCGCTGCGATGCGGGTGTGCTCTATCTATTAAAGGATGATCTCGATCGGGCCGTGCCGCTGCTGGCGGAGGTCTACCGCGAGGTGCGCGACGATTTGAAGCGTCCGGTTCCGGCGCTGACGAAGCGGATCGCGCCGGGAGTCGGGCTAGCCGAGGATCCGCCGGGAGGCGACAGCTTCGGGATGCACCGCTGCCGGCTGCTGGCCGAGGGACTGGTGCGGGGCTGGGAGCAGGGCGCCGAGACCGTCGAGGATCGGCTGGCGGTGGTGATCGAGACGTTCGAGGAGGCGGGGATCGATCCGGAACGGCCGTATCTGAACCCGGTTCGGTCGATGATTACGATTTTACGTTTGACGAGACGGACGGCGGGGAGGCACGGCACCGCCTTGCCGGTACCGGGAAGCGCTGACGGATGAGTATCTCCAGGTCGCGAGGGCGATTGGCCGGGAGATCATCGGGGAAGCGTTCTGGCACGAAGGCTGGTGCAACTGGCTGGGGTCGAGCCTGGGATATGACTGCGCCGGCGCATCAGGGGATGACCTATAGCTCGCTCGGGCCGGAGCCGTATGGCGGGTCGAGTGGAGTGGCGCTGTTCTTGGCCGAGATGGCCGTGGCGACGGGTGATGAGAAGGCGCGGGAGACGGCGCTCGGCGCGATCCGGCAGGCGCTGGGACGGGCAGAGGTCATCGAAGCGCCCGTCCAGTTGGGGCTCTATACCGGCCGGCCGGGACTGGCGCTCGTTGCGGCGCGGGTTGGCCGGCTCCTGCAGGCTGAAGATATCGTTTCCGGTGCGCGTAATCTACTCGACACCCTCGACGCCGACCTCACCGAAGATCACGAGCACGATCTGCTGAGCGGCAGCGCCGGCGCCGTCATTGCTCTGCTGCGGTTGAGCGAGATGCTGGATGAACCGGCGCTGATCGACCGGGCCACTGGACTCGGCGAGCGGCTGGTCGAGGCGGCGGAGTGCAATGAGCGGGGCTGCTCCTGGCCATCGATCGCACTGCCGGATAGCCCGAACCTGACCGGCTACTCCCACGGCGCGGCGGGGATCGGGATGGCGCTGCTCGAACTGTGGCAGGCGACCGGTGATGAGCCATTCCACGATGTTGCGACCCGGGCGTTCGATTTCGAGCGGAGCTGGTTCGACCCGGACGAGTGCAACTGGCCGGATTTCCGCACCGTCGATGATCTCGATGAGCGCCCTGACGGGCCATTTCCCTATGCCACGTTCTGGTGCCACGGCGCACCAGGCATCGCCCTATCCCGATTGCGTGCCTGGGAGCTGACCGGCGACGATCGCTATCGCGACGAGGCGATCACCGCGCTGAATACCACCCAACAAGCCGTCATCAACGGGCTGGAGGATGGGACGGTTAACTATTCACTTTGCCATGGACTGGCCGGGAACGCTGAGATCCTCGCACTCGGCAGCGAGATGCTGGGTGAGGGATTCGAGCGCTTCGGGAAACTGGCCGGGCGGTCGCCGAGGCCGGGATCAGGATCTACGGGCCGGAAGAGCGAGACTGGCCCTGTGGACGCACAGCGGCTGGACGCCGAATCTGATGCTGGGGTTGGCCGGGATCGCGCGGTTCTACCTGCGGTTGGCGGATCCTGCGCTGCCGTCGATTTTGCTCCACGGATGAGGATGTTGGAGCAGATCCGAAAGCAATGCCCGTCGAGACGGTCCCGGAAGAAGACTCCTTTCCAGGGAAGCATCCAGGATTTATGGAGATTTTTCGACTTCGCTCCGCTTCGGTCAAGATGACATAAATATGGCCTCGACTCTTTCTTCGTAAGGCACTCCCACGTTCTTAGTCCAACGCTAAGAAGACGCCGCTTGCCCGCCTAAGTGCGGGCTAAGCCGGCCTCCTATTCTCTGATCAGGACATGGCGATGCCATGCAGTCAGAAGGGAGGCTGTCATGTTCCACCTATCGAACGCGAAGCCGAGCTCCGCAGGAATGACTCTTCGCGCGGCCGAGAGAGACCGGAAGGCACGCGTCTTCGTCGGTCAGGACATCAACATTCGCCGGCCGGTGGGACGTTTTCGTCCGCCTCGGCAGCAGGCTCAATAACGAGCCCCGGCGGGAACCGCGATTGGCCGCAACAGGGGAAGCTGGGTGATTCCCCGGCCCAGCCGCTATCCGGTTCGAGCGCTCGCACACCGATCCTGCGGGCGCTCGCTTCACCCCGATATTCACAACGAGCGGAAAGGAGCCGTCTATTGGGACAGCACGAGCGCAGAATCCCCGACCAACGCGGCACACCAGCTGAACGGGACCGCATCGCTCGGGGATCTTCAGCGGACATCGACGCATCGACAACCACTTTCAAAGGAGATCCTAGCATGAACCGCCTCAAACATACGCTCGCCGGATTCGGGCTCGCGCTCGGCCTGGTCGCGCTCCCGCTCAGCGCTGGAGCCGATGGACTTACCGGGAAGCATGCGAACCATCGCTCCTTCACGCCTGAGGTCATCGAAACCATGCAGTACGAGCCCACGGCCGGCTACGCGATGCTCGACCGCACACCGCTCGAGGAGATCGCCGGCCGGGACAACCTGGACGGGAAGACGATCCAGTTCCTGGAAGACAACCTCTGGGATCACGACATCGTCGCCCAACCAGCCGGGACGATCGCCTCGAATGTCGGCTTCTACGCGGAAGATCCGCCACTCGAGGATGACTGGATCGACCCCTACTTCAACCAGAAAACGGGAGTCGACGTTATCGACCTCGACATGTTCTCCGACGAGATCCTCTGGCAGGACGAATTCGAGGACGTTGCGCACTTCGCGATCCTCGATCAATGCGAGAACTACTACCCGAGCCCGGATGACGTCCTCCAGCTTCGCGCTGGAGAACTGAACTACTAGTACGACGCATATTGAAGGAGAAACACGACGATGAATGAGATCGCACAACCACAGCGGCAGAGCCTCCGGGGACTCCTCGCCACAACTCTCGCAGTCGGACTTATCGGCCTGCTGGCCGTGCTACTGATGAGCGAGGCCGGCACCGCCCAGACGCCCGGCGGTGATGACGAAGCCGAATCGACGGACGTCAGCCTGACGCGCTGTCATGGCGAAGGCTTGATGGACACGCAGATCCAGGAACTGTTGCTCGACCCGGGGCAGTCGGTCGCCGAGTACTGCGGCACCGTGGCAGGCGCGGAAGGGTCCGCTGACGAGGTCGATCCGGACGCCGGATTGGACTATCCCGCCACCTGTCAGGGTGAGGGACTGATGGATCCGATGGACCCGGCGGCCCAGCATGAAGGGCCCGGCTCGATCGCGGAGTTCTGCGCCCCGGACAAGGGATCGGATAGCGAAGTCTATCCGGGAGGCAATCGCCCGATCGACCAGTTCGACTACTAGACCCATCGTCGAGGACGGGGCAGCCTGGACTGTCCCGCTCTCGGCGGCAAGAGATCAGCTGAGATTGGAGACGCAGCCATGACGAACGGAACCGGCCAGACCACGCGGACGATCAGCCGGCAGGATCTCGAACGCGCGGGGTTCGGCCAGGAGCAAATCACCCGCATCGTGGCCATGCGTGAGCGCTACCACCCGCTGATCGAGGAGGTCGAGACGAACCACCACTGGCGCTGTCTCCAGCTCCTACGCTGGCTCTACCAGGAAGGCCGCCATCCACGAGGATAAACCCAGTCGGACAGCACAAAAGAGCCGCCCGCGCGGGCGGCTCTTTCGATGGTCGATTCATTCAGGGCTCGGGATAAGAAAAGTCAGGCCGTCGATAGTGATTCCCGCATCGTCAGCATCAGGACGCCGTTGACAAGCGCCCAGATAACGAGTTCGACCCGATTGCTGGCGTTGGTCTTGTTCAGCATATTGCTGATGTGGGCGCCGACCGTCCGGCGGCTGATCGAGAGGCTATCCGCAATCTCGGCGTCGGTCCTGCCGGTCGCCACGAGCTCGAGGACATCGAGCTCCCTGACGCTCAGATCTCCGGTGGATGCTGGCAAGGTAGCCTCGTACTCGACCCATCGGGGAGGCTCGCTGCTCGCGCGCTCGCTCTCGCAGCGATGAACTACCCATGCTAGCTGTTCCATCGTTCTGCCCCCTCCTGGCGCATTGAATCCGATAACGTGAAGCGCCACCGCTGCTCGTTCTCATACCTGCCCGGTTTGTTCTCAAGTGGCCGAGCGGCTACTGGAATGCACGGCCGGTACAGCGCCGACCCATGCGGCATTCGCACGTTTCACGATCGTATGACCGCATCGTATCGAGGGGTTCTTAGCGGATTCTTATCGGGAACTCGACGCAAGGCTAAGAGAAGCTATCGAGGGATGAGCCCAGAGGAGGAGAACACCGAACGGCGAATTGGCACGAACCTGTAACTCGGCCCCGTCATTCTTCGCATCTGTGTTGCGGGGATGGGATGACAATCCTGATGTAGCCGGCCGTTGAACCTTCTCCGGGTTCGGCGGCAACGAGACAGACACTCTCCACCGATTGGAGGGGAAGGATGCCGACGAGAACTACCCTTTTCGCCACCGCAAGTGTCGCCGCTGTCGGGGTGGCGTTGCTGCTCAACCGGCAGTTGGGACGCCGCTGGGGCGCCACGACCCGGGAGGTAGACGCATCTCTGCCTGGTGACGATCTGATCCCTCAACCTGTCTGGGAAACGACGCACGGCATCACGATCCGCGCCCCTGCACGGGATGTCTGGCCCTGGCTCGTCCAGATGGGCATTACCCGTGGCGGCTGGTATCTCTCGGAACGCCTCGACCGGATCGTCTGGAGAATCGACAATCCGAGCGTCGACCGGATCGTGCCGGAACTCCAGCAACTCTCGGCTGGGGACGTCGTTCCGGACAGCATCAACGGAACGGCCCATTTCCGGGTGGCATTGATCGAGCCGAACCGGTCGCTCGTGCTCCATTCCCGCCGGCACCCGACGACCGGCATCTGGCCAGACCTCTCGGCAGCCGACCCGGGCCTCTATCTCGACTTCTCCTGGGCCTTCGTGCTGGACGAGGTTGACGACGACACCACCCGGCTCCTGCTCCGGACTCGCGCCATCGTGATGCAAGGCAGGAAGCCTGCTCCTGGCTGGATGCGGCTGGCGCTGCCCATCGCGGACTTTGGCGACTTCATCTACACCCGCCAGATGCTCCGGGGCATTCGCCGCAGGGTCGAAGCGCATGAGCGATCCCGGAACGAGCAGCCTGTCGAATTGCCTATCCCGATCCATACGAAAGCGGGTTGACATGATCCTCCGCGCGACGGTGACGTGGATACTTCTCGCCGCGATCGGCGTGTTGAACGGCATACTCCGCGGCACGACCTACGGCCTTCCTCGGGAACGCACGGCCCACCAGATCAGCACGGTCACCTGTGTTGCAGGCCTGTTCGCCGGTGCCTATCTGTCGCTACGAAACTCCATCGCTGATGTTCGGGACAGAACACTTCTCGGCATCGGCGCTGGCTGGTCGTTGGCGACGATCGCCTTCGAGTTCGGTTTCGGGCACTTTGTCGCCGGAGAACCCTGGTCGAAACTGCTTGCCGCCTATGACGTCAGAAAAGGACAGACCTGGAGCGCCGTCCCGATCTCGATCCTCATGCTGCCGTTGCTCGTAAAGCGAATCGTAGTGCGCGATCGCCCCACGCCGAAATCCTGACGGCTGGGAAAGAGGCTCGTCATGAATGGTAATCGGGCCGAGAGAAGGCTATTGATCGGATTCCTGGGACTTGGCGGGGTAAGCGCGATCGGCGGTTCCATCGGTCTCCTGACCGACACGCTCCAGATGAAACAAGCGTCCTGGACGGCTCGCCGTTCGGCAGCTTCACGATCCCGGCCTTGATTCTCGGCGTCATCGTTGGCGGCAGTCAGTTGCTGGCCCTCGCCGAACTCCTCCGGAGGTCGGAGCGTGCAACAGTCGGGGCAGGCGCGGCCGGCTGCATCATGATCGGATGGATCCTGGGCGAGGTGCTCTTCGTCGGGTCCGATCCCGGAGTTATGAGGAATCTCCAGATCCTGTACTTCACGATCGGTCTCATCGAAACCGGGCTGGCAACGCTTCTGCTCCGGCAGACGATGCATCCGGCATGAGAAGCGACGTCACAGATGCCTGGCAACGGGCTTCGCCACCACGGAAGGCCTCTAACCCGTTGTTACACTTCCGGTGACTGAATCCCGCACAATATCTTCTCGCGTTACCGGACGACGGCGTCGCTCATTTCATCAAGTAACGCTCGCGAACGACGGGACATGACGGATCGCCAGGTCAGACGTGCGACGACACCACAAATCGTATAGACGCCTGGGCATCGCTGCGCTGGTTGTCATGATCCTGCCGCTGGTCGTAGCCTGCACCGGTCCCTCGAAGGCGAATCCGGACGCCACGCAACACGAAGGCGCGTCCATATCGGCTACCGCGGCTCCGTCAGAGGTTCCGCAGGCTGATCAAATCGAATCAATTGCCCCGACGCCTACAGCGGAAACCCGGATATCACCGACGGCACCTACCGGCGTGGCGACGTCACTGGCCCCATCTCCCACCATCCCGGCTATGCCGGCCATCGAACCGACGCCAACGCAATCGACCGAACCGCAGCAAGCCCCGGTCGCCGCGACGCCCTGGCTGCCGGATGAGCGGCCTTCCGACCAACGAGTCGAATTGCCCGATCTCGACCTGCACTATGCCGTCCACATCAGCGAACTCTCGACGACCACCGGCTTCGTGCAGGCCAGCGAGACGGTGACGATCCGCGATTTCCGGAGCTACCCGCCGGATCAACTCTATTTCCAGATCCCGGCCGCCGGCTACGGCTTCTTCACGCTCGAACAACTGACGCTGAATGGTTCGCCGGCCGAGCCAGACTGGCTCAACGGCGGCGCGACGATGGTCCTCGACCTGCCGGAGGACGTCGCCGCGCCGCTCGAGATCGGCATCGACTTCCACCTCGATGTCGGCGGGCCAGAGCCCGAAGGCTGGGGCTATCTGGCGGTAGACGCCGACGTCCTCCGGCTCGGCTACTGGTTCCCGCAGATCTCGGACGACCACCCCTTCAGCCTGACACTCGATCCCTCCTATACCCGCGTCGCCACCTTCGATGTGACGCTCGATCTCGATCCCGGGCTGGAGTTCAGTCACTCGGGCGAGGTCACCGGCAACGAGCAACTCCCCGACGGCCGGGTGCGCTACCAGTTGCATGGCAAGGATATCCGCGACTTCGACTTTGCGATCTCGCCGAGCTACGTCTTCGCGTCGACCGTCTCGGCGACCGGGGTGACGATCGAGTACGCCTGGCGTGGCGGCATCTCGCCGGACGTCAGCTCACAGGTGCTCGCGACAACCGCCGAGGCCGTCGACCGTCTCTCGGTGCTGCTCGGTCCCTATCCCTGGCCGACGCTGCGGATCGCCGACGCCGGTCCGTCGATGCCGGGCGGCATCGAGTACGGCAACCACATCTGGATCAACCCGGCCTATCAGCCGCTCGACCGGCTGATCTACCACGAAGTCGCTCACATGTGGTTCTACGGGATCATCGGCACCAGGACGCTCGAGGAAGGCTGGATCGACGAGGGCGCGGCCGAGTTCTTCGAGCGGGGATTGGCGACGGACTTCACCGAAGTCGCGCCGGTGGTCAGCGGCGGCTACTGCTGCCCGCTCGACTCGCGCTGGGAAGAGCTGCCCCAGACCGGCAACGGCACCTACTTCGCGATCTACGAGCAGGGCCAGCGCTTCTACATGGACGTCCTGGCGACGATGGGCTGGGATGATTTCTGGGCCGCGATGCAGCAGATCTACGATGATTTCGCGCTCGATATCGTCACAGCCTACGACATGCTCCGCACCTGGCAGACTCACAGCGCGACCGACCTCCGGCCGATCTTCGATTCCTATTTCCGCTACCCCTGGATCTCCGACCTTCCGCCCCCGGGCGTCACCAGCCGGCAAGGCTGGTTGCAGCTACCGTAACCCGCTTGCTGTCTCATCGAGACCCCGGCATTCTTTCAGAAGCGCAGCGGCGCGGCGGGCTATAGCCGGAAGCTGGCCGCTCTCGAAGGCTGAGGCGAGGTGTCCTTCACTAAACCGATCCAGCCGGACATGGACGGTCAGCAGGCGTTCGAGGTCCTCCGCCGTGGCTGTTTCGATCGACTGCGGATTGCTCAGCAGATGACGTGCCACTTCTGTCCGCTGCCAGGACGGCCAATCGAAGCCTGGAACGACCCACCCGAACCGGGATGCGGTTGACACAAAGCTCCTGGCATCGTCCGAGAGGCGGAACCAGGGCATCTGCCCCGCCGCCCCTTGCCACTCACCGAAAACGAAATCCGGGCCCTCGAACACCGGCACGAATGCGGCCAGCGCCGCAAGGCGTTCCTTCAACGTCGGTTCACCCATCGACCCATCCATTTCCGGTATTTCAGTGTTGGCTGGTGCGGCAATCTCGACGGCGACCTCAGGCATTCGAAACGCTTGTAATCCATCCCCGCGCAACACGCCCGGTGACCGTCGAATGCGCCGGGCAGATTCCATCATGCCGTCCGGCGCAGTAGAAATGATCGCTTATCGGCCATATCAAGCAACGATCATCTCATTCACTCCTTATACTTCCCTCGAGGCTAACGAAACCGAGCGGGGCGGGTGTTGATATCGGTGTCGGCGATGGGCTATCAGGCATGGCAGGCGAGTCTACCGGGCCGTAACCAGGAGGTGTTGCTCGACACCGTCGAGTCGCGGGAGTCGACGACGCCCTTCGAACGCGCCCAGAAAGGCTCGATCTGGGTCATTGCCGATGGCTTCGGGCCGCGTGACGACGCCCTCCATGCCAGCAGGCTGGCGGCGCGCATCGTCATCGAACACTACTGGAACAGCGCCATCTCGAATCCCGAGGCCAGATTGCGGACAGCAATCGAACGTGCCAACCACATGCTGCGGGATACTCGCGAGGATGGCGCTCCGACATCCGGAGCAACGATCCTCGCCCTTACCCTCATCGAAGGCATCGCCCATGTCGCGCATATTGGACGGGCGCGCGGTTACCTCTCCAGCGGCGGCGACATCAGACAGATCACCCATGACCATACCTGGGTCGCCGGGGAAGTAGCGGCGGGACGGCTATCCAAGGAAGAGGCAGAGAATCACCCTCGCAGAAACGTCCTGACCCGGGCGCTGGGTATCGAACGGCAAATCAAAGTCGACATGTTCAGCCACGAAATCGCCGACGAGGTCTACATCACGCTCGCCAGCGACGGCGCGGCGCGACAGATCGACGCCGGCGAGATCAAGACGGCACTCGATTCCACCGCCGAATCCGATCCCGCCGAACGGCTGGTCGAGTTCGCCCGACAACGAGGCAACTCCGATAGCGCCAGCGTCGTCGTCGTCCACGCATCCGGAGCATCGGTCGAAAACGAATCGACCGGAGAGCGGCTGGCGATACTTCAGAGCGCGGGACGCTCGCTGGGCGCGTCGCTCGATCTCGATGTCACGATCAGCTCGGTCATGCAGGAACTCCTGGCCCTGCTGGGCGGAGAACATGCCGCCGTCATCCTCTGCGACGACCGGGGGCGGCCGATGTTCGACGAAGCCAGGCAGTTCGTGCTGACCCGCTTCGAGACGCATCCGAACCGGCGAACGACGAGATCATCTTCAGTCGCTCGATCGTTCAGGATGTCATCGAGAGGAACCATTCATCACCGGCGACGCCCTGAACGACCCGGACCTGAGCGCCGCCGAATCGATCGTCGGGCTCTCGCTGCGCTCGATTCTCTCGGTCCCGCTGCTGGCGCGACGGCGGAAAATCGGCGCGCTCTATCTCGATTCCTCGATCCAGCGCGGGGTGTTCGACGCGACGTCTGGAGCTGATGTCGAGCTTTGCAGGGCAAGCCGCGGCCGCGATCGAGAACGCGCGGTGCACGCCGAGACCGCCGCCAGCAGGCCGGCAATCGATCATCCGCTCGATGTCGTCTGCCCTGATTGCAGTCGACGGCCAGAGGATCGTCACAACCTGGAACCCGGCCGCCGAGCAGCTCACCGGCATCGACCTGGAACAGGCGACCGGCGGCCGCTCGATGCGGTTATCTCCGGCCAGTTCTCGGCGGCGGCTCCAGACGCTCAGCGTTCAGGCGGAGAACGACGACCAGACGATGATGGTTGGCCGCGGCTGGAGCGGCAACTGGGGGAGAAAGAGCGGTGTTTCTACACGGCCCGGGTCGCGGTACTGCCGCGCGCCGGTGGTGCTCAGGAGAGCCAGGGGTTCGTCTTCACTCATCAATGATCTGACCAAGGTTGTCCGGCTTTGAAGAGGCGCGCCGGGCGGAAGTCCGGCGCAGGCAACTTCGTCCGCGTCTGTTCGGCCGCTACCTCGCTCCGCGTGGCGTCGTCGAGCAGCTGCTGATGAATCCCGATGACGTCGAGCTTGGCGGTGCCAGGCAGGAGGTGACAATTCTCTTCGCGGATTGGATCTCCGTGGCTGCGACGATGTCGGAAAACCAGCAACGGAGGAGGTCGTCAAGGTCCTGGAGCAGTGCCCGACGCTGGCAACGCCGCGAGATCTTCGCCAGCTCGGCACGCTCGACAATTCCTCGGTGACGGCATGATGGCAATCTTCAACGCCCCGGTGGAACTCCCGGCCACGAAATCGCCGCGGTCGGGCCGGGCTCCGGATGCAGCGCGGCTTGCGGCAAATGATCCGAGGAATCGGACGGTATCCTGACGACCGGCTATGGAGTCGGCATCAACACCGGGGAGGCGATCGTCGGCAACATCGGGACGCCGGAGCTGATGAACTACACCGCGATTGGCGATGCCGTGAACATCGCCGCCCGGCTACAGGCCGAAGCCCAGGTCGGCGACGTTCTGATCAGCGATTCGACCACGAACGGGTCGGGACCATTTCGAGGTCGAGGAGCTGGGACCACAACGGTCAGGGCCACGGAATCAACCCGTACTTGTCTGCCGGGTCATTGGAACTCGATGATGCCGCGAATAGTCATGATGGCCCTTTTCCCGGCGGTTGACCCGATGTCAGGCTATGGGCAGCGAACCAGGAAGGAACGGTCTATCTACCGGCAGGAAGTTCGGCGGCTTCGGTCACGCGCGCGGGCCAGTCTCAGCGGGCAGCGAATTCAGGATTACATCATCGAGGATGAGGTCGGCCGGGGAGGCATGGCCCGGGTCTAGTCGCCCGCCATAGCGTGCTCGACCGCGTCAGCGCCTGAAAGATCCTGCTGCCCGAATTGGCCGGCGACAGGGAACTCGTCGAGCGATTTACTCCGGGAGCAGCGCGCCGCGGCCGCCTGGGCATCCCAACATCATCACGATCTACGAGACCGGCCGGACGCCGGACGTATTTCCTGGCGATGAAATACGTTGAAGGTTCCACATTACGCCAGGTCGCCAGTAGCGGCGCCAGCAGATGTTTTAGACCGTCGTCGGATACATCACCCAGATCGCGTCCGCACTCGACTACGCCCACGAAAACGGCATCATCCACCGGGATATCAAGCCCGGGAACATGCTGGTCGACAGCGACGGCGGGGTACTGCTGACCGACTTCGGCATCGCCCAGGCGGCAGAGGATATCAACGTCACGAGCCAGGGCATGCTGGTTGGCACCCCGGCCTACATGTCTCCCGAACAAGCCCAGGGATTCCCCGCCACTGCCCAATCCGACGTCTACGCCCTCGGCGTGGTCGTCTACGAGATGCTGACTGGAACGACGCCGTTTCCCCACCGCACGCCCCATGCCGTCCTGCTCGGTCACATCAGCGAACCGCCGCTGCCCGTCCACGATCGCAACCCGCAGCTTACCGCCGAGATGAGCGCCGTCGTTGGAAAGGCGCTCGCGAAATCGCCCGAGGACCGGTATGCGACAGCCGGTGAATTCGCGGCGGCGCTCGTGCGGTTGGTGACCGCTGCGTCCATCTCTCTCCCGGACAACGTGCCGGCAGTGACAAGCGCAGGCCGGCGACCGTTATCGAAGCGCCGCTCAAGCGGAAGCTGATGCCCTGGCACTGGATGAGCGAACAGGGGGCGCTGGTTCGCGGCAGGGTGCTCACCGTGTTCATCGTACTGGTCACCGTGTACCTGGATCGCGGCGAATATCTCGACCTGCGGTCGTCGGCCGCACATCCAGCGAGATATCGGTCACGAGCCCTGCCCTCCGGAGCCGGAACTCTCGATCAACGGCCAACCGGTCGGCACGACGCCGCGTCACCGATCTACCCGAAGGAGAACATGTCGTACGCACTTCGATGGATAGTTTCGAGCCTGCCGAACGTCGATGTCGGCGAGGACGGGAGCGAGGTGTCGCTCATTCTCCAGCCACTCCCGGCGGCGGAAACGTTGCAGGTTACGAGAGCGACGATGACCCATGAGGTCGCGCTGAACGATCGAGAGATCAGGCCCCGACCGATACCGCCGTCAGTTCCAGCCCGACGAGACGGCGATCGCGTTCGCCTTCGTCGTATCATCATACAAGGATCGCGATCTCGAATTCACGTTGTGACGCTGGTACGACCCGACCGGAACGCTGCGAGCGACCAGCCCTCCATCCGAAGTGGTCTTCGATCGGTCCGGGCAAGTCTGGCATCTCGGTGCCAGCGATGCGCGCCAGGAATATCGATCCCCTGGCGAGCGGCCAGCCCTGTACAGTCGAATTGCTGGTCGATGATGTGGTGATCCAGACACTGCAATTTCAGGTAATGAGCGAATCATGAGCGGACGGGTGGGTCGAGGTATCGGATCCGGATGGATTCCGGCGGCCATCCTGGCTGTCGCCCGGCCTGATCGTTGCCACCTTCGCACTGCTGATTGTCGTCGTCATTGTCGGGGTGCTGATTAGCCGGAGGCGATGGCGAAGAGGCTCGGAAGATCTGACGATCGCTCAGCTGCGCGGGAATCCGAGGGTGACGGCGCCGAGTCAGACTCACCGGCACGGTCAGCAATCGCTACACGATTCCATTTCTCGATCAATACGGGATCTATGAGTTCGATGATGGGTCGAGCTCGATGTTCGTCCTGACGGACAAAGGCGCACCGCCTGACAACCAGGGAGAGGTCCGGATTACCGCCGTCTTCAATGGAGCGGTCGAGCTCGATGACCAGATCCGGGCGCTGGTCGAGGATCAGCTCGGATCCGCCGCGGGGCTAGTCGCCGACCAGTTGCTGCCGGGCATCCCGCTCAACGTTGCATTTCTCACCCACAAGAGCTGGGAGACGGTAGACGCCACTGCGCCGCCGGAAAATCGGTACGAACTGCCTGTAGTTTCAAGCTAACCGCACGGATACGGTTGAGGATGAATGGCCGGTAACGATACGGCCTGTTTTGCATTGGACTATCCCGGCAGGCCCGGATGCGCGCTCTCTTCAGTATTCTGCTGATCCTCACGCTCATATTGACCGCCTGTGGTGGAGACGAGGGCGACTCGAACGATGCCGGCAATGGCACAGCGGATGATGGATCATCGATTTCGGCCAGCATCGGCGGCTCGAACGCCGGCGGCAGCGGAACCAGCGAGCCGGAGGACAGCGTCACAGGCTCCGGCAATAGCGAATCAGCGCCCCTGCCGACAGCGACGATGTCACGGATGATCGTTCAACCGACGCGAACACCGCGACCGACGTCGACGCTCCGACGGCCACACCGCTCAGCGTCGCGCCACCGGCGACGCGCAGATCGGCCTCGGCGCTGGTATCAGCTGGTCCCAGCGCAACGCCAGAGCCGGTCAAGGCGGAAGTCGAGATCATCTCGACCCACGTCTACCTGCAACCCTGAAGCTGGCGCGGCGATTATCTTCGGCGAGGTCCAGAACACAAGCGATGTGGCTGCGACCGGCGTCGAGGTCAGCGCGACGCTGCTCGACGGAGGCGGCAATCGTGTTGGCCGGGGCGAGAGCGAATCGGTCGGAAAGACGGTCATGCAGCCGGGCGATATCGCCGGATTCTCGATTCTCGTCACCTTCGATGAAGGCGGTTATACCGAGTGGGCCAGCGAGGAGATCGTCGCCAGCTATAACTTCACCCGCCCCGAGATCGTCGCTGCCTATACCGGCAACCTGTCGATCAGCGGCGACACGCTCGTCGGCCCGGAAACCGGCTTCGACTTCGTGGACGTCACCGGCAACCTCACCAACGACTCGGGCATGGCGCTACGGTTTGTCCAGGTTGGAGCGACCGCCTACGATGCGGCGGGGAACGTCATCAGCGTCGACAGCTTCGTCACGACGGAAACCCTCGAACCCGGCGCAACGATCCCGTTCTCGGTCGAGTTCAGCCGGGGCCGTCTCAAGGAGTTCCCCGCCAGCTACAAGCTCGTCGTCGAAGGCCTCGACGCCTCGCAATAGAGCAAGCACCACACGAAACATCCCTCCCTCGCGACGCCCTCTGGGCCCGAGGGAGGGGATTGTCTCGGGCAACTCGCTACAGGCTGCCTTCGAGATCGATGGCGACCGGGAACGACTGCATCGCCCAGTCACTCAGCGGTTCGCCCTCCGACCAGTCCTGGTACTTCGCAGCCAGCAGCCGACGGGCAATCGGTTCGTCCGGAAGGCCGCTGATCGGTGAGGCAGTGCCCCGAAAAGTAACGTCATCGATGCGCACCGCAACTTTCGGCGTCGCCAGCAGGTTCCTCACCCAGTCGCTGTCGCGGCCACCGCCCGAGAGCATATAGATCCGGTCGCCGCCATCCCGGGCGAACCACATCTCAATTTCGTGCGCGTTTCCGGTCCGGCGTCCGGTCGTCGTCAGGTAGCAGAGCCGGGCGACGCCATGTTCATCGGTCAATACAGCCATCGATTATCCCCTCAATTTCAGTGGTCAGGCAATCATCTAGAGTGTCATTCGCCAGACGTTGTCCGCCATCGGGAAAACGTCGTACCGTTCCTCTCCAGTGTTGTGGTCGCGAATGGTTCCGGAGGGGGAGCAATGGTGCGTCTGGTCTCGATCCAGGTGGGGATGCCGAAGATCTTCGGCGACGAAGGCGGGTTCAGGCCGGACCGCTCGTGGTCGAGCGCGATTTTGAAAGAGTCGGTTACAGGTCCCGTCTGGCTGGGAGAATTGAACCTGGCCGGCGACCGGCAGGACGATCTCGCGGTTCACGGCGGCCCCGATCAGTCGATCCTCGGCTACTCGGCCGGGCACTACCCACACTGGCGCGAGGAGCTGGACCGCCCGGAATTTCCCTACGGAGCGTTCGGCGAGAATTTCACGATCGACGGGCTCGACGAGGATCGCGTCAGCATCGGCGATACCTTCGAGATCGGCGAGGTTGTAATCCAGGTCACCAGCCCGCGCGGGCCCTGCTGGAAGATCGCCCGCCGCCACGGCATCCCGAACCTCACGGCCCGCGTCGAGCAGCTTGGCTGGACCGGCTGGTACTACCGGACGCTCCGGGAAGGCGCTGTCGAAGCCGGCCAGGAATTCACGCGGATTGGCCGCCCTCACCCGGAATGGACGATCCGGAGGGTTGCGGCCACCCGCCGGGGGCAGGACCTCGACGCGCTGGTGGAGCTGGCTGCGCTGCCAGAACTCGCCGAGCGGTACCGGAGCAGCGTCAGACACCGGATCGAACGGCTTGGAGAACCTACATAATCGACCCGAAAGAGAGTCGCCCGAGCGGTGGGGGTGCCGCCCGGGCGCAAGGGGAAGGAGGGTGGGACAACAGTGGACCGGACGCGCCCGGCGATTCAGTGTGGGGGAAAAGAAAGCCTCGTCGTCCAGGTTCTGAGTGGGAGAGGGGAAGGACGTGAGGCGCCGCGCCGCCGGCCCATTTGGTTGTCTCGCTATCTATAACTCCAATGCATCTCCGATTATTCCCGCCTTCCCGAAAATCCATCCTCCTGATTTCTACCGGATGTCCGGCGCTTCCAGATCGAGCCAAACCGGACCGCCGAACCCGTAGCAACGGCGTAATATCTCCCCACCATACTGGCAGCGTCGGACAGCTTCCCGATTCCTGGACCGGATCTGACGGAGAAACATGTACCGCTCATTCGTCCTTATCCTGATCTCCCTATCCCTCCTGGCTACCGCCGGTATCTCCGGCTGTTCGCCGCACCCGATCTCCGACGAAGAAGCTGTTGAACTGCTCTACGCGATCAGCGAGGAACGGGGCCAGCCCGCGCTCGATGCGATGGCACGTATCAGGGAGCAGGATGACAAACGCTTCATCGCCGTCTTCATCGAGACGCAGCGGATGATGGTCGAGAACAGCGAGAGAGTCGCTCACGTCGAAACCCTGGAGGCATTGAGCGGCCAGAAGTTCGGCCGTTCCTGGTTCGCATGGCGGGACTGGTACGCAAACACGGAATATGAACCGCCGCCCGGATTCACGGCCTGGAAGGGCTCGCTATTCTCGCGGCTCGACCGGGGCTTTGGTGAGTTCCTCAACGACGGAGAGACGAGCACGATTCGCGTTGAAGAGATTGTCTGGGGAGGCGTCGGCGTCGACGGCATCCCGCCACTCGAGTACCCGCCAGTGCTGAGCGCAGCCGACGCGACCGGGATGATGGACGAGGAACCTGTCTTCGGCCTGGTCGTCAACGGCGAAGCGCGCGCCTATCCGCTGAGAATCATGGATCAGCACGAGATGGCGAACGATGTCATCGGCGGCGAGCCGATCAGCCTCGCCTACTGCACCCTTTGCGGAGCCGGGATCGCCTACCGGACGACCCAACCGGACGGAACGGTCTTCGACTTCGGGACCTCCGGGCTGCTCTATCGCAGCAACAAGCTCATGTACGACCGGCAGACGCGCACGCTCTGGAACCAGCTAACCGGCGAGCCGGTACTCGGCGAGCTTGCCGGTTCCGCAAACGGGCGCCCCGCGATCAAGCTCGAGATTCTGCCCATCGTCCTGACGACCTGGAGCGACTGGCTGGTCGACCATCCGGATACGACGGTGTTGAGCTTCGACACCGGACACGACCGCCAGTACCGGCCCGGCACGCCTTACAGCGAGTACTTCACCAGCTCGGGCACCTGGTTCCCGACGCCGGAATCCGACCGCCGGCTGCCGGAGAAAACCCAGATCTTCGCGATCGAGATCAATGGCAACCCGAAGGCGTATCCGACCGACGCGGTCCTCTCGGAACGCGCAATCAGCGACGACCTGGGCGGCGTCGAGATCGTCATTGTCGGTAGCGGAGAGAAGATAGAGGTCAACGGCACCGACCGGAACGACATCGCATTCAGCTACGATGCGGGAGGGGCGGTTCGCGCCTACGAGCGTGAAGGGCACACCTTCCGACCCGGCCCAGAACCCGGCACGTTGATCGATCAGGACGGCCAGACCTGGGCCATCACCGAAGAGGCGCTTACCGCTGCAGCCGGCGACAAACTTCCGCGTCTTCCCGGCCATCTCGCCTTCTGGTTCGGCTGGTCAAGCTTCTTCCCCGAAACCGCCCTCTATGGCCAGGACTGATCGCGAATTTGTCCTGCTAACCGAGGCCCGACGGCCACACGAATATCACACTCATCTGGTGATCGCAAAAAGATAGCTACAATCCCCTTCCGGGTGGGAACGGTCGTCAGTGCATTGGCGCAGGAATATCGCCTGCTCGGAAGCGATGCCCCACGTGGTTGAAACGGTCGTGCCCGCAGTTGATCGAGACGGTAGGGATCCAAGAACGTGTCTTCCATGAGCTCCGACTTCGAACAGATCTCGGATGAACTGTTCCGGGCAAGCGTCCCGAATCTCGTCGGCAGAATCGGCCAGCCGACGAATGTCTACTTCGTCGGGCGCAGGCACGGCCTCCTGGTCGATGCCGGATCGGACGACGGCGGGGTTGCGGTCACCGAGGCAATCGAGCACTTCGGGATCGACCCGCCGGAGAAGGTCATCCTGACTCACGCTCACCAGGATCATGCCGGGGCAGCGATGGCGATCCAGCAAGCGACCGGCGCCGAACGTTACCTGCATCCGGACGCGACGTCGACCGACGTCACCGGTGCTCAGCCGCTTTCCGCCGGACAGCTGTTCGAAGCGGGACCGTACCGGCTGACGGTCATCGAGACGCCGGGGCATGCGGTCGGGCACATCAGCCTCTACGAGCCCGGGCTGAAGGCTCTCTTCGCCGGAGACCTGCTTTCGGGTTTCGGCACGATATCGATTGTGCCTCCAGCCGGCTCGATGCGCGACTACATGGCTTCACTCCATCGCGTCAACGAGTTCGAGATCGACATCATCTATCCGGGACACGGGCCGGCGATCATCAACGGCAACGAGCGCATCGACCAGTACATCGAACGGAGAGAGAGCCGGGAGCGGGAGATCTTCGACGCAGTTGCGTCCGGACTGGACACCAGTGAAGCGGTCACGGCGCTGATCTATCCCGAAGTGCAGCCGAACATCCAGAGAGCGGCCGAAGGCACCGTCCGGGCGCACCTGATCCACCTCGCCGAGCAGGGGAGAATCCGAGTCCTCGACGCTGGCGGCGGCCATCCGCGCTATGTTGCCTGTCAGAAACCATAGAGAGGAAGGCCAATGAGCGATCTGAGTCCGTACCGCGAATCCGTCCGGGACAGCTTTGGAAGAACTGGCGTCCATGGAGGATAACGAACTGCTGATCTGGTGATCGAAGCCTGGGCCTACGCGTTGAGCCAGAGCGAGTTCTCCCGCATCGAGGAGATCAGAGCGTCCGGCAACCCGGATACGCCTGCTCTCTACCGAAGGATCGCAGGCGCACCATATTCGCAGCGTAGCCCGGATGGCTCAGGGTTGGCCGATGGTCTCGAAGAGGTCCACGGAGATCTGGGAATCGATCGCGATCTCCTCTGGGCCTGCGCGCTCTGCCACGATGTCGGCAAGCCGTTCGAGTTCAGCCCCAGAAATCAGCAGCGCTGGAAGAACGACGTTGGTGCAGCGGGTTACCCGGCCATCCGCCATTCGGTCTACGGCGTTCATGTGCGCTGACCGTCGGGCTGCCCGAGGCCGTGGCGCATACTGCTGGAGCGCACTCCGCCGAAGGCGAGCTGATCGAGCGGAGTCTGGAAAACACACTGATCTACAGCGCCGACAAGGCCTACTGGCGAGTTCTGGAGCTGGCGGGTCGGCTCGAAACCGGGGAATAGCGAGCTATCCACGGGCATGTCCGGACGTGCCCATCGGTTGACCGGCGGCGGCGGCGTCGGCCTTCAGGGTTAAGCGGTCTATCGCGGTGAGATCAGCGGCCCCAGCTTCGCGATGCCCTCATCAATGCGCTCCGGCGTAACCGCTGCAAAGCAGAGCCGG
Organism: Thermomicrobiales bacterium; assembly: GCA_041390865.1. GTDB lineage: Bacteria > Chloroflexota > Chloroflexia > Thermomicrobiales > CFX8 > JAUIIK01. Next base: position 10,727 of record JAWKPC010000009.1, on the reverse strand, counting down.
AACTGGTTCTTCCCGGCCACATCCGGGTAGAACGTCTCGCCCGGGACGAAGACGACGCCCGCTGATTCCGACCGGCGCAGCAGCTCGTAGCCATCCTGCCTGCCCCGCATCGTGACCCAGATGTAGAGCCCCCCGACGACGGGATCGATCGAGAGCGTTCCGGCAGGCACGTTCCGCTCCAGCGCGGCGAGCATCGCCCCGGCCCGGCGCTTGTGCTCGATGCGCAGCCGCTCCATGTGCCGGTCGAAGAAATCACCGGTGAGCATCCGGGCGACGATGAACTGCTCGAGACTTGGCGAGGTCACATCGCTGCGCTGCTTGAAGAGAGCAAGCTGGTCGATGATCTCCTCGGCCGCCGCCAGAAAGCCCATCCGGAATCCGCCCGCCAGCGTCTTCGAGAAGGTATGGAGATGGATCACCAGCGCGTTCCGGTCGAGGCTGTAGAGCGTCGGCGGCGGGGATCCGTCGAACCCGAGCTCGCGATAAGGCTCGTCCTCGACGATCGGCAGCCGGTAGCGATTGGCCAGGTCGAGCAGATCCTGGCGGACACCTCTTGGCATCACCCGGCCGGTCGGGTTCTGGAAGGTCGGGTTGGTGTAGAGCAGCTTCGGGCGGTAGCGCATCAGCAGATCTTCGAGCTCATCGACATCCGCACGTTCGATGTCCCAACCGATGATGCTCGCCCCCGACGCCCGGAACGTTTGGATCGCGCCGAGGTAGCCGGGACGGTCCATGATGACCGTATCACCGGGATCGAGCAGGCACCGCGCCACCAGATCGATGCCCTGCATCGCCCCGGAAACGATCAGGATCTGCTCCGGACGGGCGCCAATCCGCTTCGCCGCAGCCTTCCGCAGCTCGGGTTGGCCCTCGGTCGGAGAGAGAGTCAACGCGCGAAGCGGGTACCGGTCGAGCGCATCGGCGACGGCATCTTTGAGCTTGTCGACCGGAAAGATATCGATCGCCGGAAGTGCCGGGGCGAAGGAGATCATCGACGTATCACTGGCCACGTTCGTTATCCAGCGAAGAGTTGGATCGAGCGTCCGCAGCGCGCCGAGCGACACCTTGCCCCTCCAGGCGAACGGCGCGTCGGTGTGGTCCGGCCGGGCATCGACGAAGGTGCCGCGACCCACCTGACCGCGTACCAGCCCCCGGGCGCGCAGCTCGTCGTAGGCGTTGATCACCGTCGTCCGGCTGACTCCGAGCTGCCGGGCGAGATCGCGCTCCGAGGGAAGGCGTTCTCCCGGGACGAGCTCGCCGTCGTCGATCGCCGAGACCAGCGCATCGCAAAGCTGGAGATAAAGCGCCGCATCCTGCTGTCTATCCAGGTCAATCGTTGAGAATTCCATAGCTGCATTGTAGTCGTAGCTACCAGACTCCGGAAGATCCAATCACATATTGGGTATTTCCTACGGGCACGTGCCCATTCAATATCGACCTATTGGACTCTCGATCTAACAGATCGGACATGACCACATGTCAGTTCTTCCGAGCCGGCGGCACGTCGGACAACAGATCGCCGCCGTCGGCCTCGATGAGGATTTCCGGCGCGGCTTTATCCAGATGATCCCGCTCTGGCCCGGCGTGGTCGCTTTCTCGATCGCCTATGCAATCGCCGCCCGCACGGCAGGTTTCGGGCCGTTCGAGATCGTCGCGATGTCGGCCCTGATCTTCGCCGGCTCGGCTCAGGTCGCGGCCGTCGCCCTCTATGCCTCCGGCGCTGGATTCATCCCGATCGTCCTGACCGGGCTCCTCCTGAATGTCCGCCACATCTTCTACGGCCTGTCGATCAACCGCTGGTTGCCGGAGCGCACGACGCCGCCGAAACCGGTCCTTGCCTTCTTCTTGACCGACGAATCCTATGGCGTCTCGCTCCGGTCATTCGTCGCCGGTCGGGTGAGCTCCCTGTTTCTCCTGGGGGTCAGCATCAGCCTCTGGATCATCTACATCCCGGCAACGGCTTTCGGAGCGCTGGTTGGCGATGCCTTACCCGCCACCGAGCGAATCGGCCTGGAGTTCATCTTCCCGCTTACCTTCGTGGCATTGCTGATGCCGATGCTGAAGACACGCGTCGACGTCGCCGTCGCGATCATCGCCGCAGCGCTGATGTTCGCCATCGATGGGGTCGTGCCTGACGGAGCATCGATCGTCCTGGTCATCGCGCTGGCCGCGACGGCAGCGTCCTGCTCGACGGCTCTCACTGGAGGGCCCGGATGATCGAGCGTGCCGGACTGATCGCCGTCATCGCATTGGGGACCTACGTTACCCGGGTTGTCGGCTTCACCCTGCTCAATCGAAAGGCTATCCCGGCCAGACTCGACAGGGCGCTGGCCTACGTCCCGGTCGCCGCCTTCGCCGCGCTCATCGTTCCCGGCCTGAGCAGCGACGGCAACCTCGACGCCGTCAGGATTGTCGCCGCACTGCTCGCCGCCGGAGCCGTGCTTCTGACCCGTCAGCTCTGGGCCGCTCTCCTGACCGGGATGGCCGTCTTCTGGCTCCTCTGAGGCACAGGACCTATTCCGTGTCGTGCCCGTCGACCTCGACCCAGGCTGCAACGATGACGCAGCTGTTGCCGGCCAGCGTCGAATGGCCTGCCGCCGAACGGGCGTGATTGCCGATTTCCGGCCCGAACAACTCGATGATGAACTCCGAGAAACCGCTCATGACATACGATGTCCGGTCAAACCCCGGATCGGCGTTGACCATTCCGGCGACGTAGAGCCACTTCGAGATGCGGTCGAGATCGCCGAGTTCTTCCTTGAGCTGGGTAAGGATCGTCAGACCCGCGCCCTTCGCCGCCTCGCGAGCGTCGTCCGGCGAGACCTTGCTCGGAACCGCACCCTTCGGCGCCGCGCCCTTGCCGTCTATCGCCCGCGACGAGTGGCCCGATACGTAGGCGATGCCATTCCGCACCACGACCGGCACCGGTGGTCCCGTCTGCGGCGACGCGTACGTCCCGACCGGCGGCAACGTCAACCCCATCTCTTCGAGCTTCGCTTCGATTTTCATGCGCTTCCTTCATCTTTGAATGGTTTTGAACAGTCGGCCTCACTTAGTCATGCCCCCCACACAACTGTGCGAACGGCAGCTTCACTTGGGCGTCCGCGGAACAGCGCTAGCGACCATGATGAGACCTCAATGAAGATCGACCGTAATCGGGATCGAACGTTGACTAGACGTGCGATTCTCGTAGGCGAATGGCATTTCATCGAACGTCGTCCCAAATAGCTCGCGTCCAGTTCGATGTTTTGAACCCTCCCCATTGCTTAAAGAAGAACGGAACGTCCGATGCGCGGCATTTACTATAGATCTCCTCGACCCATGAGGGTTCCAGTGGACGGGCTCGCGGACCTGATTCTCCACCTACTATCACCCAGTGGATCTCATCGAGAGAGATGTGATCAATTCGACCGATTAGCGGCTCAATTGACAGAAACCTGACCTGAGCTGGTACTCGCTGGAGAATCTCTGATCTATAGGTGTAGCGTTGGTTTTCTACACTGACGACCCATCAAACGTTTTCAGGCCATGGCAAGCTATTGGCGACATCCAAAGCGTTCTGGCCGCATGGTAAGTACTTGAAAGACATGCTGTGAACATGCCTCCATAGTTTCGAAGACCCGTTCGATGAAGCGGAACGGGACTCGGTCGTGAAACAGATCCGACATCGAGTTGACGAAGACCATGCGAGCTTCCTCCACCGGAAGGGTAGTCCGATCAGATCTTCGTGAAGTGTGACTTTGAATCCATCTCGATATCGCGCGCTCCCCATTGGTGGAGTCGTTTTGCCATTGTTTCCGCGTAGCAATGTTTACATCCAGCACTGATCTTTGTACAACCAGTTACGGGATTCCACGTCATGTCAGTCCACTCAATATTGCTCCGTCTCGCCATCGGAACCTTCCTTCTTCAATTGGATCAATCTCAGCCATTTCTCGTTAAAGGTGCCTAGACGTCGTTTCGGGTTTGTAGAATCTACGGTTATCAGTCCGTCTTCCTCCAGGACCTTGAGCATGCTCTTTGGATTCAAGAATGGAGTTTCATTCAAGGCGTAGTCTCGAACTGCGTCATAAGAAACTGATGCGCCTTCAAAGACTCCTTGAGCTTGGGCGCAAAGTCTCGAGGCTGATCAAATCTGAATAGTCTAGGCCGATTCACATGCGCGTCATAGAACCGATACTCGCCCGTTTGGTCAATCCCTTTCATCGCTTCCTTCATCTTTTCCAATCCACGATGATGCTGACTAGCGAAGATAAGATGATAGTGAGGAAGAGTATCGGTATTGTCATCTCAAAGGAGAATGATGCACGGACTCGCGGCAGATTCCAGAGCCTCGTCTTATAAGCGGCTAGAATCGCCCACCATAAATTTGGGAAATCGCTACTAAACCGCTCGAATTCCGACCGCCATTCATTGTCGCCGAAGATATCGCCCAGCAGATCCTCATGTCGAGCGTGATCCCCAGCTCCGAAGATCCGTGCTACGGCATCAACATCAAAGTTGATGAATACTTCCGATCTTGGACTGGCCAGAAGCCGATACACCACCGAGAACGGAGCACCGGTAGCGCCAAACGGATCGATAAATGCGAACATGGGCAGCCGACCGGTAAAGAACTCGGGCCTCTGCTTCGCCAGTTCGTCGATCCCCTCCGAGAACGGAGTACATGCGATGGAGTAGTTCACACCTGAAATCGCCTGAAACGGCATCAGGTGATTTTGTAGGTACTCGCATCGATCAGTATCCATCTCGACGAAAGCGCAGTGAATATCCCTGCTTTCCATTGTCACATCGGCTTGGCTTCTTGCCTTGCAGCTGCTCGTAGGGCAGCAACAGGAGATCCAGTCGGATGATTGATATAGTGACCGGGACCTGCAAAACCGTCGATGTAGAGAATCTCCTGCCCGTAGCCCGCAGATCTTCCCATAATCGGGACCACGCTTGGAGATATCGTTCTAAGATCTTGACTTTGGCGATCGTATGAGGCTTAGCCTCCCAGATTGTGCCATGCTTCTTTGGTGGCATCTGCACACTTTCGACTTAGAAAGAACGTATGTTCTGATCGTATCATAATAGCGAAGTGAGCTGAAGATCTTATTGGTGTCCTGGCAGTTGCAACTCCACCAAGGATCGCGGGTTAAGAGGCATAGCTATGGCCGACACGTAATGCCAGACACGTTTCATCTACGGCGCGATCCCGGCGGTTTCCGCTACCGATGAATCCAGAATCGAGCACGACAAAGAAGCCGATACACTGACTTCTTCATTTACGACAAAACTGGACCATCCATTAGTGTCGACATCACCGACACGTTGTTATGCAATGCTGGATCCCGAAACAATGGAACTGATCGGAATCCAGACCGAGTCATTCACGCGAACATACGTGCCCCGGCATCCTTGGCTGGAACCCTTCGTTGACACGCTCACGAATGCGGCTGAGTCATCCTATGAGCACGAGCTGGACGAATATCGAAGCGGCAAGCTATCTTGTCGATTCGCTCATGACCGAAGGCAGTCTCGCGACCTCGTAGGCACAGTGAAGACCTCCCTCACCGCGGCCCTCTCCGACACGCTTCCGCTACGCTCAGAGGGAAGAGGGGAACAAGAAAAGAGCAGCAATGTCGTTGCCTGGATCGGGCCCCCTCTTCCGCGTAGCGAAGCGGAGCTGTGGGAGAGGGGTTGAAGGCGACGGACCTCCCTAAATCGCCACCGCCTCGGCGCCGACTTCCTTGACCTTCGCATTGAAGGCCGGGAGATCTTCGGCCAGCACGGCATCGAGCTTCGCGAGCTGCTCGTCGACCCGGCCGCAAGGTCGTTGTAGACGTCGTAGGACTGCTGGGTCGGCTTGCCCTCGATCGCGCCGATCATCGAGATCAGGGCGGCCAGCTTGGCGTTGATCAGGACCGGGAAGTTGAGCGTGTCCTGGGCCGCCTTGGCGCGCCACTGGATCAGGACGTCTTCGACGCTCCGCAGTTTGGTCTTCAGATCCTCGCCGGCCTGGGTAACGTCCTCGTTGTCCAGCCGCTCGATCCACATGTCGACCTGCTTGCGGACCTTCCGGAGCCGGTTGACACCCTCGTGCAGTTCCGAGAGCTTGTTGCTGACCTGCATCGTCAGATCGAACTGCTCCTGATAGTCCGCCTGGCTCGCGCCGGTGCGCGAATCGCCGAGCACTTCGAAATCCTGGCTCAGCGTCGTGCCGCCGACGGTCAGCTCAACCGTGTAGCGCCCCGGAACGGCCTTCGGACCGGTCGGAGAACCGCCGGCGAATCCCATCGAGCCGGTATCGTCCGGCACCTGGGTTGCGTTCGGGTAGCGGAAGTCCCAGACGAAGCGGTTCGCGCCTTCGTCTGCCGGGACCGGCGTCGGCTTGGTCAGGCCGGGCTTGTCCTTGTAGTCCTCATCCTTCGGCTTGGCGCTGGAGTAGCTCTGGACGGTGTTGCCGTCGCTGTCCTTGATCGTCAGGGTGATATCGTCTTCCGGTTCCTCGGGGAGGTAGTACTGGATGACGACGCCTTCCGGCGGATTCGCGCCGGCGTCGAGCCACTGCCGTTCCAGCTCGCCCTCTTCGTTCTTCTCGACGTCGAAGCTGACGACCAACCCGGCAGAGCGGAAGTAGTTGCGTCCTTCCGACGGCCGGCTGTTGAAGCCACGGGCAGTCGCCCAGCGGACGGTGTTGCGCGGCTTGAAGAGCACCGCGCCGTCCGTGTCGACCTCACCTTTCGCCAGCTGGCGGAGTGGCCCGAGGTCGTCGAGGATCCAGAAGCTGCGGCCATGGGTCGCGAGGACGAGATCGTCATTCTTGACAATCAGATCGTGAATCGGCACGACCGGCAGGTTGAGTTTGAGCGACTCCCAGCTCTCACCACCATCGACCGAATACCAGACGCCCCGCTCGGTGCCGGCATAGAGCAGCCCCGGAACCTCCGGATCTTCCCGAATGGCACGGGTGAATTCGTTCTCGGGGATGCCGTTGGCGATCGCCTGCCAGGATTCGCCGTAGTCGGTCGTCTTGAACAGATAGGGCTTGTCGTCGTGCGACTTGTAGCGGGTCGCGGCGACGTAGCAGGTCCCGGCGTCGTGCGGCGAGGGGTCGATGATCGAGATCAGCGAGAACTCCGGCAGCAGATCCGGTCCCATCGTCACGTTCGACCAGTTGTCGCCGCCATCGCGGGAGAGATAGATCAGGCCGTCGTCGGAGCCGGACCAGATGACGCCCTGCTCGACCGGCGATTCGGCGATGGCGAAGACAGTCGCGTAGGTCTCTGCGCCGGTGTTGTCCTTCGTGATCGGGCCGCCCGATGCGACCATCGTCTCCGGATCGGCGCGGGTCAGGTCGGGACTGATCTGCTTCCAGCTGTGGCCGCCGTTGTTCGAGCGGAAGACAACGTTGCCGCCGTGGTAGAGCGTATTCGGATCGTGCGGCGAGAAGACCGTCGGCGAGGTCCACTGGAAACGCCAGCGCATCTCGGCTCCGGCCGATCCCAGGGTCATCTCCGGCCAGACGTTAACCGGCTTCACCAGCCGCGTCCGGGCGTTGTATTCGGTCAGGAGGCCGCCGTAGCTGCCGGCGTAGATGATGTCCGGATCGTCAGGCTTCACCGCGATGTAGCCCGATTCGCCGCCGCCGATCTCGTAGTACTCCGGGCGGGTGATCGCTCCGGTGTTCGAGCGGCTCGGGACGCTCATCGTCGTGTTGTCCTGCTGGGCGCCGTAGACGCGGTAGGGAACGGCGTTGTCGACGGTGACGTGATAGAACTCGGCCGTCGGCTGGTTCTCGATCGGCGACCAGCCCACTCCATAGTTGAAGCTGACCTCCGCGCCGCCGTCATCGCCCAGAATCATCCGGTTGGAATCCTCCGGGTCGATCCAGAGGTCGTGGGTGTCGCCGTGCTGGACGGAAATCGACTCGAAGATCTTGCCGTCCGATTGACCTCCACATGTTGACGTTCAGGACGTAGACCGTGTCGGGGTCGTTCGGGTCGGCGTAGATGTGGTGGTAGTACCAGGCGCGCTGGCGCAGGTTGCGGTCCTCGCTGCCCCTCGTCCAGGTCGCGCCGTAGTCGTCCGAGCGGAAGACCGCGCCATCCTCGGCCTCGACGATGGCGTAGACCCGTCCGGCCTTCGCGCCGGAGGCCGAAACCCGATCTTGCCGATGACCTCGCCCTGCGGCAGGCCAGGGTTGTGGGTGATCTCTTTCCAGCTGTCCCCGGCATCGGTCGACATCCACATACCGGAATCGTTGCCGCCGGACGAGAGATAATGCGGTCCGCGTCTGCCTTCCCAGATTGCGGCATAGAGAATGCGCGGGTTCTTGGGGTCCATTGCCAGATCGACTGCACCGGCGGTGCTGCTCTTGTGGAGGACCAGTTCCCAGTTCTGGCCGCCATCTTTCGAGCGGTAGACGCCGCGTTCCGGTTCCGGTCCCCAGACGTGTCCGAGGGCTGCCAGATAGACGAGGTCGGGGTTCTCGGTGGATCTGGATCTCGCCGATGTTCTGCGTCTCGGCCAGCCCCATGTGCTGCCAGGTCTGGCCCGCATCGGTCGACTTGTAGACGCCATCGCCGCGCGAAACGTTGCCGCGGATCGAGGTCTCGCCCATGCCGGCGTAGATCACGTTGGGGTCCGACGGTGCGACCTGCAGGGCCCCGACCGAGGCCCAGTTGAAGTAGCCGTCGGAGACATTGCGCCAGGAGACGCCGCCATCGGTCGTCTTCCAGACCCCGCCGCCGGTCGAGCCGAAGTAGAAGGTCGACTTGTTGACCGGGTCACCGGCCACCGCGACGACGCGTCCGCCCCGGACCGGCCCGATGCAGCGATATTTCATCGCCTCGATTAGCTTCGCCCTCTCAGCCATGCATTTCCTCCCTGTACCAGTGGATAGCTCTACCTCATGCATACCGGACGGCATTGTAGCGCGGACAGGAACAATCTCTGTCTACCGTAAGCGCAATGCGTGATTATTCCGATTCGCAGTCTGCAGCGATTCGATAGAGTGGCGATGTCAACGTTCGAGAGCCCGGGGAGGTGAGGTGAACTGGCGATGGCAGGGTTCAAAGTCCAACAGATCGACCACGTCGAACTCTTCGTGCCGGATTTCGAGGCGGCGCTGGAGTGGTACCGCGAGGTGCTGGGGCTTGTGCCGGTCGAGAAGGTGAAGCTCTGGGCCGACGAGGGACAGCCGTTGATGATCTCCAGCGATGGCGGCAACACGATGCTGGCGCTCTTCCACGGCGATGGCCCGCAGGGACGCGAGACGATCGGCCACCACCTGGTCGCCTTCCGCGTCGATGCCAAGGGGTTCATGGACTTTCTTCGTCATATCGAAGAGGTCGAGGTCGCCAGCCGGCATGGCGGCCGGCTCACGCGCGATGAGGTCGTCGACCACGATCTGGCCTGGTCGATCTACTTTCGCGACCCCTGGGGCAACAACTACGAGGTCACCAGCTACGACTATGACGAGATAAAGGCGGCCCTGGCCGCAGCCTGACCCGCGCCTACCACCGTCCCCAGTGGACGATGTCGTCGATCGGGCGGCGCTCGCTGGAGCGGCTGGGCGTCCCGGAGCCGGGCGCGGGGTAGCCGATGGTGATCGCGCCGATTGGGTCATACCCCGGCGGGACATCAAAGGCGTTGTGGATCGTCTTCTCGTCGCGGATGCTGAAGAAGAGCGCGCCGAGTTCTTCATCGACGACGGTCAGCAGCATCAGCATCGTCCCGAAGGCGGTGTCGACGTACCAGTGGGGCACGCGCCAGCGTTCCTCGTAGTTGGGCGGGAAGCCTTTGTCGGGCTGGGCGTAGCGGTCGAGGTAGGCCTGCTTGTGGGCCAGCGGGACGATGATGACCGGCGCGTCGTGCAGTTGCGGCGAGCCGGTCGCCTCAGCCTGGCCGGGCGGGTTGGTCGCCTCCCAGAAGAGCGCCCGTTCGTCGGGCTCGGTCAGCACCAGGAAGGCAAGTCCCTGGGCGAACCCCGCCGACGGTGCGCGGGTGCCGTTGTAGAGGATCCGCTCGATCTTCTCTCTCGGCACCGGCCGGTCGGGATCATACTTGCGGTACATCCGCCGCCGGTTAATGACCTCTTGAAGTTCCATCGTCAGGACCATCTCCCTCTGCGTACGACTTCGTCAATACCCCGGCGGCCTCGCTTCAGCGATGGCGACTTGCGGTCGCGCGGCGCGGGGTGGCCGATGGTGATCGCGCCGATTGGCTCATAGGCTTCCGGCACGCCGAATGCCTCGCGGAAGCGCGGCGTGTCGACCCCGAAGAAGAGCGCCCCGAGTCCGAGGTCGGTGACGGTCAGGAGGATGTTCTCGGCCGCGAAGCTGGTGTCGATGATCCAGAAGGGCACCGGCCAGCGTTCCTCGTCCTTGTCCTCCCAGCCCTTGTCGGGCTCGGCGTAACGGTCGAGATAGGCCTGTTTGTGGGCCATCGGGATGATGATGACCGGCGCGTTCTGCATCGTCGGCCAGCGGCTGTCTTCCTCGCGATCCGGCCAGTTCGATTCCCAGAAGCGCTTGCGGTCTTCTTCCTCCTCCAGCACCAGGAAGCCCCAGCCCTGGCTGAACCCGGCCGAAGGCGCGCGGATTGCGTTTTCGAGGATGAAGTCGACCGTTTCCCGGTCGACCGGCTTGTCGAGGTAGCTGCGGATCATTCTCCGCTTGCGAATGACGTCCTGGAATTCCATAGCGAATCACCCCGGTTGGTAGGGGCGTGATGGGTCACGC
>JAWKPC010000008.1:0-165945 GCA_041390865.1 Thermomicrobiales bacterium | reverse complement strand
TGCTCTACCATCGCATGTACGCCTTGAATCGCTCCCCGGTCGTCCGCCTGAATCATGCCGTGGCTGTCGCGGAAGCCTGCGGTGCCGATGCCGGGCTTCAAATGCTGGATGACCTGGAATCAACCGGACTTCTCAGCTCGTACGCGCCATATTTCGTCGCTCGGTCGGAACTGCTCTTGCGGTCAGGGCGGCATTCGGAGGCGATGGCGGCATTGCTCGCCGCGCGCGAGTACGCCCATTCGGAACTCGAACAGGCGAACATCGCGCGCAGGCTGCGAGAATTTCCGCCTTCGTCGAGCTAGCTCGCTGGTGGTTCGTAGGCCGGTTCGGGATCGTCGTGGACCGGGAACCCTGGCGACCAGTTCGCGCAGGTCACCTCGATGACGATGTTGTTCGGATCGGGGAAGAACATCGATTTCCGCTCCGAGGAACGAGTTACATCGACGCCATGCTCGACGAGATGATCGTGGAAATCGTCCCAGGCCTTCTCATTTTCAACCCAGAGACATATGTGATCGAGCGAACGCCCTGATTTCGGCTGCGTTGCTGGAAGCAGATCCGGCATCTCGGCTTCCGGAAACTCGAAGAACGCGAAAACGGTATTCGGCGCGACGGTGATGAAATAGTGCCGAACGTTCTCGTTGCCCGTCCGATGCGCCATCGCAATTTCGCTGCCGAGGACGTCGCGGTAGAACGCGACCGTCTTCTCCATGTCGTTCGTGACGAGCGCCACATGATGGAGATTGACGAACGGCGACTTCAATCCACTTGCGTCTGGTGCGACAAACGTCGATGTTGTCGTCATGGGAATGCCTTTCAACGAGTGAGCGTCTGATTCCATGTCCAGAATACTTCAATCGGGTTCCCGCACGCTTGACAAGGTCTATCCCGACGGCGATATTGAACCAGTTTCGCGATGCTGTAATGACAATGGGAGGCCATAGTGGCTTGCGACCTGGCGGCGATCGACCGGCATATCATTGGCGAAGCCTGGACGACGAACGAGATGTGGCGAAACCTGCTGCACCTTTGTGACGACCTCGGTCATCGATTTGGCGGCAGTGCAAGCGAGCATGCCGCCGCCGAATACCTGCTCGAAAAGATGCGCGCCTACGGACTCTCGAACGCTCATCTGGAGGAGTTCCCGGTCTACACCTGGGACCGTGGCGTCTGTGAGCTGACGGTCACCGAACCCGGAGAGCGCCAGATCACCGCGATCGCAATGCCCTACTGCGGTTCCGGCACGTACGAGGGCGAAGTCATCGATGTCGGCGGCGGAGAGCAGGAAGATTACGAGCGTCTTGGCGACGTCGTGCGGGGCAAGATCGTACTGACCGATGCTGAAACGGCGACTCGCAGCCACCGGACCGACAAGTTCCGGTGGGCCCACGAGGCCGGAGCGTCGGCCGTTATCTTCCTCAATCGGAATCCGGGATTGCTGCACATTACCGGGGCGCTCTATGCTCAGAAGCCGGGTGGCGACCAGGATACCGATCACGAGTCGCCGATCCCGGGAATCGGGATCACCTTCGAGTCCGGCTCGCTGCTGCGGCGTTTGCTCGACCGCGGTCCAGTGAGCGTTCGCATCCATCTCGAGAACGAAACCCGGCTATCGCACTCCTACAACGTCGTCGGAGACATTCCTGGAGGCGACAAGGCGCACGAGATCGTCCTGTTCGGTGGACACTATGACGGACACGACATCGCACAGGGCGCGGCGGACGACGGAGCGGGAACCCTGGTCGGGCTCGAAGCGGGCCGGCTTCTCGCGCCGTTCGCCGGCCAGTTCGATCGAACCATCCGGATCATCTGCTATGGATGCGAGGAGATCGGTCTGATCGGGAGCTGGGATCATGCCGATACCTATGACCGCGACGGCGTCGATGAACGCCTGGTCTTCTCGATGAATCTTGACGGAGCCGGACGAGGCGCCGGTGGACAGGACAGCGTCACGGTAACGCGTGACGAGAACTGGGTCCGCTACTTCAGAGATCTTTCGGAGTCGCTCGACTATGACTACGAGGTTGGGGACAACCTCTCGGTCCATTCCGATCACTTCCCCTACTTCCTCAAGGGCTATCCGAGCGCCACGATGCGCAGCAAAGACGCCACGGCCGGGATGATCGGCCGGGGCTATGGTCATACGGAGGCCGATACCGTCGACAAGGTCACTCCACGCGGACTGCAGATGGGCGCTGTGTTCGCGGCCCGGGTTGCCGCAAGACTGGCCTGCGAGCCGGACCTCGCATCGGACCGGCGCGACGAAGACGAGGTGCAATCGATCCTCAAGAAGGATGATATAGCGGACATTCTGGAATACCACTGGGGCCGCAACAATCGGCCGGCAGGATAGGCTTCACCGGTGACCGGGGGTTGGTCTCTCACCCACCCCCGGTCACCAAGAGCGTCCGTGAGCAAGCTTCCGGGCGCCACCTGTCATGTGCCGCGTCTGACCCGACGCGGCCTCATGCTGATACGGCAACTCCCTGCTGCTCGAGCCACCAGTCGATGAGCTTTCGAGCGATGCTGATAGACCCGGGAATGACCGGAAGATCCTCGGCGCCAAACCAGTTCGCGTCGAGGATCTCGTCGTCATGGAGCACGATATCTCCACCAGCGTAGGATGCCGTGAACCCGATCATCAACGAATTTGGAAAGGGCCAGGGCTGGCTTCCGAAGTACTGGATGTCCTTAACCCGTATGCCGGTTTCCTCGAACACTTCACGTGCAACCGTCTGCTCGAGCGACTCGCCGGGTTCGACGAAACCGGCCAGGACGCTGTAGAACGCGTTGGGAAACCTGTTGGAGCGTCCGAGAAGGATTTCACCGTCACGCTGGACGAGGACGATAACGGCGGGAGACAGGCGGGGATAGTGGGAGAGGTTGCAGTTCGGGCATCGGAGCGAACGGTCTTGCCGGGAAAACGTGTTTTCGACGCCGCAACGCCCACAAAACCTGTGCGTCCTCGCCCAGTCGATGATCTGGACGGCCCGCCCTGCAACCGACCAGAGCGTTTCGCCGACGTGCGCGTGAAGCGGCCTGAGATTGATGAACTCCATCCCCTCGGGCGGTTCGAAGTCCGTCGGCAACTCTGCTGCGAAGCAGGGCGTGTTGCCGATATGACCGATGCAATGATGCCGCTCGACCGGAGGAATCAATGGATCATCCGGATCAAGCACGGGAATCCTTGCCTGCTCACCTTGCATAGCTACCAGCGGGTGGAAATCGCGAATCAGGAACCAGTAGGCTCGCCGTCCGGCCAGCTCCTCGTTTCGACTGATCGCGACGAATGCTTCATTCGAGTCCATAGCCCTGACGTCCCCCACGAATAGTCATGACAGCCCGTACAGTGTAGCGGACCTGTCGTCATGGCACGGGACGTGTTGAGCCTAGTCAGCTGCCAGGACTTCCTGTGCGAGATCCTCGAAGGAGAGCACCCAGAGCAATGCCTGGACTCGATTGGAAATGCCCAGCAACTCATAGACAGCCGCAATATTGTTGCGGACCGTCGAGAGTTTGAGCCCGAGGTCGTCGGCTATCTCCTGATTGCTGCTGCCCTGTGCCAGACAGAGCATGATCTCCTGCTGCCGAGGAGATAGGTCTTCCCAGGTCATTGTGGGGTCCGTTGTCGTTCTCGCCGTCATGTGTATGCCTCCCGATCTACTGCGCACCTCCCGATTTCAGTATCGGTCGGAACGTCTGTGACTCGTTAGGGCCGAAAGAGTGAGTCCTCGGGGCCGAGCGTATCTTCAGGGGACCGATCGAGGTACTTAAGTATCTTCTCCGTATGTTTGGCCCTGACTTCCGCGCTATCCGATGTGCAATAAAAAGCCGTCACCGGTATCTGCGATGGGCAGACTCCGATGACGGCCGGAACGGCAATCTTGAAAGGTTAGAGGGGCACTACCAATCGCGCGGATTCCTCAAGGTCGGACATGTCCGTGCGCTGGAACACGAACGTAGCCTCATCGGACGTCGAAGCAGCGTTGACGTTCCCCTCAGCATCCATCGCGATGATATTCATGACATTCGTCCGGTCACCAGCAAAGGGATCGTCCAGATGCCGCAAATCGATCATCGCAGCTTCGAGCGCTTCGGCCAGAGACTTGCCGTGACGCATGTACATGACGACGCTCGACGCCGTCGTGCAACGGATGGCCATCTCGCCACGACCGGTACAGGCCGCCGATCCGAACCGGTTGTCGGCATAGTTGCCGCGCCGATAACCGGCGAGTCGCCAAGCGCTGTCCGGGCCACTTGAATCCCCATCCGCTCGTCGACACCGCGCAAGCGATGTTGCCCCTGAGCATCACGAGCGATGACGTTGGTCGTGCCATAGATCTCGTCGTGCAGCATCTTCACCCAGTCGTCCACTGTCTTCATGTAAAGCTGGTAGCTGTCTTCGTAGACGCTGCTGCCGTCCGCCTGAGAACCTTCGATCCGCTCCCGCCAACTCGCTTCCGCCTCCTTGGTGAGCAAGTTCGACGGCTCGAATCCATGATGCTTCGCAAACAGCTCGGCGCCTTCGCCAACGAGCATGACGTGTGGCGTCAGCTCCATGACCTTCCGGGCGATCTCGATCGGATGTGGGTAGTTTTTGACAGCTCCGACCGAACCGGCGGCCAGATTTCGACCGTCCATGACGGTAGCATCCAGCTCAACCTGTCCAATGACGTTCGGGATACCTCCGGTACCGACGCCCCGATCGTCGAGATTGTCTTCGACGAGCTTTACGGCTTCGATGGCGGCGTCCAACGCGCTGCCACCGGCGTTTAGCGTGTCGATCCCCGCTTGCAATCCGACGCGCGCGTTCGCGCTGCCGACGATAATCCCGACTCCGTCAGGTAAAGTCATAGGTCATCCACCCTCTTCCGCGAATTCGAACCAGGCCACATGTGGCACGCGATTGTAGTCCGAGATCCAGCAGACCGCGAATGGGCAAATATTCGGATGACCGCCCACCGGATGGATGCCAGCATCTGTGCAGAACGCCGGTAGCGAAAGGACGCGCCATCGATGACGAACAACAGACCGATCAAGGGCCTCGGCGAGATTGCGCTTCAAGTAAACGATCTTGATTCGATGACGGAATTTTACGAACAAGTGGTGAATCTCGAGCTAATGCGCCGATTCCCGGCCTCGAGCTTCTTCCGGATCGCCGACGGAGTGGATGGACATACCCAGGTCCTCGCCCTCTTTGACCGGTCCGACGACGATGCCTATCCCGGCTTCACGCCGGGCAGGAGAACGCCCCCGCTCGACCACATCGCATTCGGGATCTCCCTCGAGGATCTCGAACGTGAACGCCAGCGTCTCCAGGCGCTGGGTTGTGACGTTTCGGAATCAATCCATGGCTGGGTGGGCTGGCGTTCGCTGTATGTCAGCGACCCGGAAGGGAATCAGGTGGAATGGGTGTGCTATGACGAGGAGGTATTCGACGCCGAGGCTTGACCGGGGCTCAGTTGCTCGATGATGCCGGCGAACGGGCGAGGTCCGGCCATGAGCAGAAACTCGATCGTCTCGGCCGCAACGGGCCGGGAGAAGTAGTAGCCCTGCCCGCGAGTGCAGCCGAACTCGCGGACGCGCTTCAACTGGCTTGCCGACTCTATCCCTTCGACCACCAGGTCGAGATCCGACTGCCTGGCCAGCGCGGCGATTGATCTAGTCAACGACAGTTCGCCGGAGACCGCGCTTGCGCCGCTCACGAATGATCTGTCCACTTTCAGACAGTCGACCGGAAGCGATCGCAGATAGCTCATCGAAGCCCGGCCTGTGCCGAAATCATCGATCGCCAGATGCGATCCGAGACGCTTTATCTGAGCTAATCGCTTGAGAATTGCCGGATCATCTTCGATCAGCACGCTCTCGGTTATTTCGACCCTCAGCGCCGAGGGCGGAAGGCTCGCCCGGCGCAGCGCGGACGATAGCTCCATCACCAGATTGTCGTTGATGAACTGGTTGGCGCTGTAGTTGACCGCCAGGGTGAAGTTACGAAGCCCGAATCTGGCAATCCAGCCCGACACCTCGGCGGCCGACCGTTCCAGCACCCAGAGGCCGATCGGATCGATCAGCCCGGAATCCTCGGCGGTCGGGATGAACCGGGACGGCTCGATGAAGCCTTGCGACGGGTGGTTCCACCGGATGAGCGCTTCGACGCCAACTATCGCCCCGCTGTTCAGGTCCACTTCGGGCTGGTAGTAGATCGCTAGTTCGTCACGCTTGAGCGCATTCAGCAAATCCTGCTCGAGATGAAGGCTGTCGCTCTCAATCTTTTCGAGCGAGGATTCATAAATTTGTATCTTTCCCCGACCGCCCCGCTTGGCGCGGGCTGCCGCGCCGTCGGCGCGTCTCAACAGCTCGGCGGGAGAAATCGTGCCCGGCTCGGTCAGCGCGATTCCGATGCTCGCCGTCAGATACTGATCGATTCCCCGGACAACCAGCGGCTGATCGGCGAGATTCTTCGCGATGTCTTCGGCCAGTTCCATCGCCTCGGCATGGCTCGAGGCAATTCCCGGCAGAATCGCGAACTCGTCGCCGCCGACACGGGCGATCGTGTCCGCGAATGAAACGAACGTCTTCAACCGCCTGGCGAACTCGATGATGAACTCGTCACCGGTCGCATACCCGAACTGTTCGTTGATCGCCTTGAATCGATCGATGTTCAGGAACAGCACGACAACCGGGTCATCTGCGGGGGTGGAATCGAACGCCTCACCGATTCGCTCGATAAACTCGTCCCGATTCACGAAGCCGGTTGGTACATCAGCACGCGCTGGTTCAAATGCGGGACGGTCTTCGGAGTCCGCATGGTGTTCGGGAACAATCTGCAACCGAAACCGGTCCACTTCGCCCCCGGCTTCAAGAGCGTTCCCAACGAGCTTGAGCGGAATCCAGTCGCCGGTACCGGACTGCAATCGAAACGTGCCGCCCGCGGCCTGCCCCTTCCGTCCCTGGCGAGGCGCCATAATACTGGCGATGCGGGACAGATCGTCACGATGGATGAGCTGTCGCAGACTCGTGCCGATGAGCTGATCCCGCGTCGTCTCGAGCGTGTCGGCCAGCGAGCGGCTGATACTCCGAACGATGCCTTGCCGGTCGAATTCCAGGTGGCCGGATCCGGTGGATTTCCTGGGCGTCTCCGCCGGTGAATCCGGCTCGATCGATCCTGTCTCGCCCGTCTCGCGGGCGACGCCGACGATCACTGAACGCACGTCCGGATCGAGCCAGGCATAACGAATGACGGCCGGAACCGGTTTCATGTCGCGCCGGACGAGCGTGACGTGCTCCAGCCGGTCTTTCGCGGCCGCCGCCTCTTCCAATAGACCGGGCATCTCCTCAGCCATCGGGAGGCCGATGAACTCGGCGGGTTGTCCGATGAGCTGCTTGACGGTGTAGCCGGTGAGATCGGCAAGTCGCTGGTTCGCCGAGACGACGGTTCCTACGCGATCGAGGAGCACGGCCGCGTCCGGCAAGCTGTCGAAGAACCGGTCGTTGACGCCGCCTGCGGCCTCCTGTCCGGCGGCTTCTCGCGAAGAGCGGCGCGCCCAGTTGAGAACAATGCCCACTCGCAGCTGGACTTCTTCCAGCGGCGCAGGCAGAACCATGTACTCGTCGGCTCCCGCGGCAACGATACCGGCGAGGTCGCGTTCCTGCGATCTAGTAACGAGTGCGACGAGTATCGCGTCCGCCGTCGCTGCATTCGAGCGCAGCCGCCGGATGTGTTCGAGCGGTTTGGCTCCGGGCAACGGCTCATCGACGAAAACGATGTCGAATGGTCCTCGTCGAAACTCACCGGTGGCGCCTTCGAAGGAATCACTCTCCGATACGGCGCAGTCCTGGCGGCTCAAGAGATGACGAAATAACCGGCGGGCGTGGTTCTGATGCTGGATAAGGAGCACCTTCATCGAAGGTGAGAGTCCCTTTCGCTGCCGACGCGTGACCCGGATATCACGAGACACTGTTCTTCGACGTTACATCCAAGATTAGGTGAAAACTTGCCTCATCTGGCAGGGACTTTAGTCCCTTATGTTAGTGCTACTCGAACAGGTTTCTCTTGCGACGAAGGCTACAGGACGGCTAGTCTATCGGCCAGAAGGAGGGACGTTGACCAATCAATCTATTCTCTTCGACGCCGGCGAGAGCGTGTCGATAGTGACGCTCAACCGGCCGGAGGTCTACAACGCGATCCGCCGGGACGAACTGGAAGAATTATCGAGGATTATTGAGGTTCTGGAGGGTGACCGCCCACGCGTCGTCATCCTCACTGCGTCCAGCCCCGGCTTCTGCAGCGGTATCGATCTCAAAGAAAGCCGGGAAGCGACGGAAGGGTTTGCGCGAGAACGCTGCACCTTGATGCATGACGTGCTACACCGGCTTCGCAATCTGCCAGTGCCTGTCATCACCGCGATCGACGGCGTCGCCGCCGGGCTCGGCTGCGAGCTGGCGATCAGCGGCGACCTGCGGATAGCCTCGCCGGATTCCCGGCTTAGTTACCCCGAGCCGAAAGTCGCCGTTCCGTCGCCGACATTTCACCTCAACCAGCTCATCGGCCTGGCCCGCACACAGGACATGCTCCTGACTGCACGCTGGATAGGCGCGGACGAGGCGCTTCGCTGGGGATTGATCACCCGAATCGAAAAGGACCCGATGACGGCCGCCAGGCAGCTCGCAGACGAGCTCATGACCCTCTCGCCAATCTCCCTGGCGAGAACAAAGGAAAACCTCTACGTCGGAATAGAACGTGGCGAACGTGCCGCGACCGCCCATCACATCGACCACGTCGCCCGTGCCGCCGGGACAAGAGACCGGGCCGAAGCGTTGAGCGCATTTGCAGAGAAACGGCAGCCCGAATTCGAAGGGCGCTAGGGAACCAGGAGTTACTTTCTGATGGATGGCCCCCTCGAGGGATTGCGCGTTCTTGATCTCAGCCGGCACCTGGCCGGACCGTTCGCCGCGATGACGCTCGGTGACCTCGGCGCCGACGTGATCAAAGTGGAGGCTCCAAGCATTGGCGACGACACCCGCAGATTTCCGCCTGACTGGAACGGGATCAGCACGTACTATCTCAGCACGAACCGGAACAAACGCGGGATTACGCTCGATCTCAAATCCGCCGGCGGCCAGGAGATTGCCCGCAAGATCGCGGAAACGGCGGACATTGTCATCGAGAACTTCCGGCCCGGGACGACGGAGCGATTCGGTCTGGGCTATGAGGACCTGAGGGCCCTGAACCCCAGAATCGTATCTACGTTGCAGTGTCAGCGTTCCGAGCGACGCTGGCCCCGACCGCGACAGGGCCGGCGTCGATCTTCTCATGCAGGCGGCCACCGGCCTCATGAGCATCACCGGAAAGTGGACGCCCCCCGGTCCGGGCCGGAACGTCGCTCATCGATCTGACTGCCGGGGCCAATGCCGTCCAGGGAATTCTCGCCGCGCTCTACTATCGCGAGCGGTCCGGCGAAGGACAGCGGATCGAGGTCTCGCTCCTAGGGGCAGGGGTTTCCTGGCTGACCTACCACGCGACCGCCTACTTCGCGACCGGTGAAGTCCCGGAACGCATGGGCTCTACCCATGCGGCGGTGGCCCCCTACGGCGCCTATCCGACCGGCGATGGATTTCTCGTCGTCGCAGTCGCGACTGACGCGCTCTGGAGGAGGTTTGCCGCCGCGCTCGATCTGGGAGAGATCGTCGAAGATCCTCGCTTCGTCTCGAACCCCAACCGGCTCGAGAACCGCGAAGCGCTCGACGCGATCCTCGAACCCGTTCTCGCAACCCGATCGGCAGACGAGTGGACTGACATCCTCTCATCAGCCGGTGTCGCCTGCGGGCCGGTCAATACGCTCGATCGAACGCTCTCGATGCCACAGGTGCTCCACGACGAACTCGTCGTGGATCTCCCACACCCGAAGATCCCGGACTTCAAGATGCCCGGCATCGCGATCAAGATGAAGGGCACGCCGGGAACGATCCGCAGGCCGCCGCCGGACCTTGGCCAGCACAACCACGAAGTGCTTTCCCAGCTCGGGTACACCGGGAAAGACATCGAACGATTTCGTGAAGATGGAGTCATCTAGTGGACGGTGAGGCGAATCTCAGGACAGTCGCCGTTGAAGCCATGGATCGACTGTCCGTTCCCGGCGCGGCAATCGGAATCCGCTCGCCGGATGGGAACGAGATCACCTGTCTCGGCGTCGCGGCTCTCGACACCGGATTTATCGTGAGGCCGGATACGCTCTTTCAGGTCGGATCGGTATCGAAGCCCTTCACAGCATCGTTGCTCGTGGCGATGGCCGGCGCCGGCGATGTCGATCTCGACGCGCCAGTAACGGAGTACGTACCGGGCCTTCGGCTCGGTTCACAAGCCGTTGCCAACAGAATCACGACGCGTCATCTCTTGACCCATCAGGCTGGTTTCTGGGGAGACTGGTTCGACGACTTCGGCCTCGGGGACGACGCGATGGAGCGCTTCGTCGCCGAATACGGCCGACTGCCGCAAATGTTCGAGCCCGGCACGATGTGGGCTTACAACAACTGCGGCTACATCCTCGCCGGCCTGGTTGCAGCACGGGTTAGCGGAACGACGTTTGATGCAGCGCTGAAGAATACGATCCTCCAACCGCTCGGGTTGGAACACACCCACCTTTCGGCAGCGGAGGCGATCGCCTACCCTGTTGCCGTCGGCCACACCAACGCGGCCGATGACGGCAGCGCCAGGATCGCACGACAATTCCTTCGCCCGCGCGCCCGGAACCCCGCCGGCGGAGTCCTTTCCAGCATCGAAGACATCCTCACGTTCGCCAGCCTTCACCTCGGCAAACGCCAGGACGTTCTCTCGAAACAGGCCGTCCAGTCCATGCATGAGCCGCAAGTAGAAACGTATGAGGCGAATACGCACTGGGGCCTGGGATTCAAACTCGAGCGCAGAAACGGCGGAGTGGTCGTCGGGCATGGCGGTGCCACGAACGGCTTCCGCGCCGACCTGTCGATGGTTCCGGATCGGGAGTTCGCCGTGGCGGTGCTGACCAACAGCGACAGCGGGAGCCAGTTCGCCACCGAGATCGTCGATTGGGTGCTCGAGCAGCGGCTCGGAATCACCCCGATCGAACACCCCAGAGTGACGCTTGCGTCGAGCGACGCGGCGCTGTTCGAGGGCGTGTACGCTCATCCGTACGCATCAATCGAGATCCGTCAGAACGGCGACGAGTTATGCGGGCGGATTACGACCTTTAGCCCCTACTCCGAAGTCTCGGAGCCCCAGACCGGCAAATGGTTCGGTCTCGAGCACGTCGGGGACGACCGGTTTCTGATCTCCGCCGGCGAGCACAAGGGTGCTCAGACAAAGTTCTGGAGAAACGATGATGGTTCCGTTCGATACCTGCAGGCCGGTGGCCGGCTCTATGTCCCGGGATCTTGGGACAATCTGGAAGGATATTCTTCATGACCGATAAGCCCCGATCCGACGAACTGGATGCGTTCGTCCGCGGCTCGATGGAGCGCTGGACCGTTCCCGGCATCGCTCTCGGGATCTGGAACGGCGGCGCGCAGGAACTGCATGCGTACGGCCTCGCCAACTTCGAAACCGGCTACGAAATGGCCGAGGACACGATCATGCAGATCGGTTCGATTTCGAAGATCTTCACGACGACACTGCTCATGACCCTGGTCGACGAAGGCCTGCTCGCGCTGGACGATCCGATTTCGAAGCATCTGCCCGGGTTCAGACTATCCAAAGACGGCACCCAGGATATCGTCAAGATTCAGAATCTCGTTACCCATACCAGCGGCGTCTACGGCGATCACTTCGACGATTTCGGCTGGGGCGACAACGCGCTTGGAGATTATGTCGCTTCGATGTCGGATCTGCGGCAGGTCTACGAGACGGGCACGATCTGGTCCTATACCAACAGCGCCTTCAATCTCGCCGGATACATTATCGAGAAGAAGCTGGAGATGCCGTTCGAGCAGGCAATGCGCGAGCGAATCTTCGAACCGCTCGGCATGGAGCGGTCGTTCTACTTTCCGCACGAGGCGATCACGTATCGCGTATCGGTTGGCCACACGCTGGTCGACCCTGCCGGCGACGAGCACGAGGTCGCCCGGCGCTGGCCGATCCCCCGGGCATCCGGCCCGGCAGGTTCGATCAGCTCCACCGCCGGCGACATGCTCCGGTTCGCCCGCTTCCATATGGGCGACGGCACCTGGGAAGGCAAGCGGATTCTCAGCGAGGACTCGATCAAGCTGATGCAGGAAGTCCACGTCGAGAATTCGGCGATGGCAGATGCCTGGGGACTTGGCTGGCAGATCAATTTCTATGACAACGTCAAGGTCATCGGCCACGGCGGGAGCACCAACGGATTCCAGGCTCACCTGGACGTCGCCCCCGAGAAGGACTTCGCCCTCGTCGTCCTGACGAACAGCGGGCGAGGCGCCGCGAGCTACCGGGAAATCACCGACTGGGTTCTCGAGACGTACCTTGGCCTGAGCAAACCAGAGATACCCGCCATCGAGATGACCGACGATCAGCTGTCCGAATTCGCCGGCAAGTACAGCCAGCCGCTAGCGGACGTGACGCTGTCGGTCGAAAACGATGGGCTGAAGATGGAGACGGTCTCCAAGAGTGCTCTTGCCGACACTGACGAGGATAAGACCAGCCCACCGGTTCACCTGGAGCCAATCGGCGACGATCGATTCCGGGTGACTGAGGGCGCGGCGGCCGGCTACCACGTCGACTTCTTCCGAAACGACGATGATTCGATCCGGTTCGTCCGGGTCGGCGGCCGGGTGTCCGATCGCGTAAATTCCTAGCCGATCCGACCGAGATGACTGACGATACGAGAACAGAGGGAGATATTGTGTCACTAGCCGATCTGGTGAAAGTTACTCCGGAAATGGATGCGTGGCTGCGAGAAACGCGGCGGATGATCCACGTCAATCCGGAGCTCATGTTCGAGGAAAACGACACGGCCGATCTGGTTCAGAAACAGCTGACCGAGGCTGGCGTCGAGTTCAAACCGAACGTCGGCGGAGACGGCCGTTCGCTATACATGAAAGCGGAGGACCTCGCGCGGGCCGGCATCAAGCCGGGCCCACCCACCGGCGGAACCGGCGTCCTGGCAACGATCACAGGCACGAAGGGAGCCGGACCCGGGAAGACCGTACTCCTGCGAGCCGACATGGACGCGCTGCCCCTCGATGAAGAGAACGACGTCGACTACAAGAGCCAGAACCCCGGAAAGATGCACGCCTGCGGCCACGATCTCCATACAACCGTGTTGATGGGCGTCGCCGAGGTACTCGAGCAGAATAAGGACCGGTTCGACGGTACGGTCAAACTGATGTTCCAGCCCGGAGAGGAAGGCGGTGGCGGCGCGCTGGCGATGATCGAGGACGGTATCCTCGAAGACCCGAAGGTCGACGCGGCTTACGCCCTGCACGTCGGCGTCGATCATCCCGCTGGACACGTATCCATGTGCCACGGCCCGCGCTCGGCTGCGGCCGACATGTTCGAGATTCATGTCCATGGGACGGGCGGTCACGGAGCCTACCCGCAAGCGGCCGTCGACACCGTCTACGTCGCATCCCAGATCGTCGTCGCCCTCCAGGAGATCGTCAGCCGCGAGGTAGCGGCGATGGATCAGGCCGTCCTCTCGGTCACGACGATCCACTCCGGCACAGCGATGAACATTATTCCCGAGCGTGCCGTCCTGTCTGGCACGGTCCGAACCTACGATGAAAATGTCCGTTCGCATGTCGAGAAGCGGCTTGCCGAAGTCGCCTCCGGCATCGCCGCGACATTCCGGGCCGAGGCCGACACGGTCTATCTTCGCGGCTATCCGGCGATGTACAACGACGAGGAGATCGTCAACATTGCCAGAGAAGCCTGCCGGGAGGTCCTGGGCGCAGACAACGTCCACGACGCGGAGCCGATCATGGCCGGGGAAGACATGGCCTACGTTTCCCAGCGCGTACCGACCTGCATGTACTCGCTCGGTGTCAAAAACGAGGAGCGCGGCATCATCTATCCGCCGCACCATCCGAAGTTCGACGCAGACGAAGACGCGATTGCCGTCGGCGTCCAGACGATGTCAGCGATCGCGCTGCGATTCCTCGGCGCCGACGAGAGTTGACGTCGGAGGAATCGTCGCGACCTGGGCGTGATACTCGCTGACCTGCCGGCGTTGTAGGGTTGACTGGACTCATTGGTTTAACCCTACAACGCCGGCAGGAGTATCCATGCTTCCAGTTCTCATCGCAATCGGGTTGCTGCTGCTCATGCTGCTGGCCCTTATCGCAATTTTGAGCCGCAACATCATCAACGTCCCGGCTGACGAGGCGATCGTTCTCACCGGTCGCCGAACCATTCAATACGATCCAGAGACGGGCGAGCAGCGGACCAGGAGTCATCGCATCGTGTCAGCAGGGTCGACTTTCCGAATGCCGTTGATCGAACGGGTTGATTCGCTCCCGCTGCAAGAGATGTCCATCGAGATCGACGCCGACGACTTGCGCGATGTCCAGGGCCGCGCACGCTCCATGTCCGTCCTCGTCAACTGTCGCATCTCGGCTGAAGATCCGTACGTCGAACGAGCCATCGAAAGGTTCTTGACGATGGATCTCGCGAACATCCAGACGGTCGTGCAAACGACCATCGAAAGCCGGATTGCCAATGCCGTCCTCGAAGCCGACCCGTCTATCCCCGGAACATGGCTTGAACTCGAGTCGCAGCTGGATGCAGCGATTCGTGACGATCTCGGGCGGCTTGGCGTCCTGGTTGACACGGTCGCGATCAAACGAATGCCGGGGGATTCTTCACCGGCAACGGCGGTGAACGGACATCACGCCGACCGGATCGAATAGCACCTCTGTCACATGGACGAGGAAATCGGGAAACAGTAGGATTGCTTCATAGCACTGCCCTCTTTAATTGATCCAGTGCGTTAGAAGTTGGTGGCAGCGTCCCGAGGGCGCCGTTGCTTGCCTCGTACTGGGTGGGAGAACGAACATGATCCTCTTCTTCCTCATAGCCGTAGCAGGACTCTTGCTCCTGGCAGTCTCTGTGATCGTCGGCGAGCTGTTCGAATTTCTGGACATGGGTGATCTATTCGACGCCGGCGACTTCGGGCCCGGCGACAGTGGCGGCCCGATCACCACCCCGGCGATTTCGCTCGGTTTGACGGCGTTCGGCGCGACCGGCATGGTGACTCAATGGGCCGGCTGGAGCGTCGTGCCAAGCGTTTTGACCAGCTTCGTGTCGGCTATTGCGTTCGCAGCACTCGGCGCCTGGCTGGCGATCATGTTCTATCGCCAGACCTCCGGGACCGACGATGCGTTCGTCTCGGTTATTGGAAAGACGGGAGAAGTCATTACATCGATCACGTCGACTCCGGGAGAAGTGCTGATTAGCTCCTATGGAAGCACGCATACGCGTCTCGCCCGGTCCGCTTCGGGAGAAAGAATTCCCACTGGCACGGTCGTGCGGATCGTGGAAGTCATGGGCAATACGCTGGTAGTTGAGCGATTGGCTCACGCCGGGGTAGAAACAGAGACCACCGAAGAGGCACGAGCCTAGACGAAACCCGTTCCAGGGCCAACGCTCCGGAGCCGGAATCGCTGAACTGAAGAGGGCAACATGGATTCTGGACTGTTCACGCTGGTCATCGGCGCGCTTCTTATCCTGATCGCGCTGGCACTAGTAGCGGCGTTCGTCAGTCGAAATATCATCAAAGTCCCGCCGAATATGGTCGCGATCCTCTCCGGTCGCAAACGGCGGGTCGTTGATAGCCAGACGGGTGAACAGCGGCAGGTCGGCTATCGCGTCATCCGTGGTGGTTCGGCCTTTCGCATCCCGGTTCTCGAACGCGTCGACTACATCTCACTCAACATCATCTCGATCCCGCTCCGAATCGAAGGCGCCTACAACATCGAGGGGGTCCCGGTGTCGGTCAACGCCGTTGCGAACGTCAAGGTCGGCGGCGATGACTTCTCGGTCGGTAACGCGATCGAGCGATTCCTCGGCATGTCGACGGCCGAAATCGAAGAGGTCGTCCATCAGACGATGGAAGGTCATCTCCGGTCGATACTGGGCACGCTGACTGTTGAAGAACTGAACACTGACCGACAGGCGTTCGCCCAGCGAATGACCGCCGAATCCGCACAGGATCTCGCCCGGATGGGCATTATCATTGATGTTCTGACCATCCAGCAGATCTCCGATACCTATGGCTACCTCGAAGCACTGGGCCAGAAGCGAACGGCGGAGGTCAAGCGCGACGCCGAGATCGGGCGTGCCGATGCCGACCGTGACGCTCGCACGCGAGCCGCCGATGCCCAGCGCGACGCCTCGACCGCCGAGGCCCGCGCCGAAGCCCAGATCGCCGAGGCGCAACGAGATACGGACGTAGCGAAGGCGCAGTATCAGGCCTCGATCAACGCCGAGCAGGCGCGCGCCGCTCAGGCTGGCCCCCTTGCCCAGGCCGAAGCCCAGAAGGGCGTTGTCGTCGCGCAACAGCAGGTTGAAGTTGCTCGAACCGAAGCGTCGATCCAGGTCCAGGAAGCCGAAGCGCGACGCCGCGAGCGTGAACTCGAAGCGACGGTGCTCAAGCAGGCCGACGCCGAGCGCGAAGCGGTCATCATCGCTGCTGAAGGTCAGAAGCGCGCGGCAGTGCTACAGGCAGAGGGCGACCAGCAGGCAATCGTCACCCGCGCCGAAGGTCAGTCGCGGGAACGAGAGCTGATCGGTGCCGGTGAAGGCGCCCGGATCCGCCAGATCGGTGAAGCAGAGGCCGACGCCCAGAAAGCGGCCGCCGCCGCCAAGCGGGCCGACCTGCTCGCTGAAGCAGAAGGCACGCGGGCGCGGTTGCTGGCCGAGGCCGAAGGTCTTCGGGCCGCACTGCTCGCCGAGGCAGAAGGTAAGCAGCAGCTTGCCGAGGCGCTGAACGCTTACAACGATCAGGCGATCAACCTCCTCATGTACCAGGCATTCGTCGAGGAATTGCCGAAGATGGTCGAAGCCGCCGCCCTGCCGATGTCCCAGATCGACCGCGTCGTCCTCATCGACGGCGGGGGCAACGGTCACGGCTCCAACGGCGACGGCGGCACGCTTGGACGCTACGCAGGCCAGCTTCCGATCATCGTCCAGCAGATGTCCGAGAACTTCGCCGCGACGACCGGCATCGATCTCATGGGTATGGTCAAGGAAAAGATGGGCGTCGAAACGGACGAAGAAGCCGTCCGGACGATCATCGATCCGAATCCGGGCGACGACGACTAGCCGCTGATTCAAACCGTCGAACATAGCGAGACGCCCGAGCGGGCGTCTCGCTTCGATTCATGCTAGGATTACTCAACAATTGAATACCCGAGCTTATCCAGAGTGGTGGAGGGAACGGCCCTTTGAAGCCCGGCAACCGGCGCGCAGACGCACGGTGCCAAATCCGGCGGGAACGGTACCCGGGAGATAAGTGGTTCTAAGCATCCACCACCGTCGATTTCGGTGGTTTTTTGATGCAAGTCGATATCGAGAGGGCAGGAGCGAAACAGAACGATGGCCAAATCTACAAATCTGGGATATCCACGAATCGGAAAGCGGCGCGAGTTGAAACGGATCATCGAGCGCTACTGGTCTGGAAAGGCTTCGGCCGACGAACTCGCGTCCGTCGCGAAAGATGTGCGAGCGGCGGCGTTTCAGGTCCAATTGGATGCCGAAATCGACCTGATCCCCTGTGCCGACTTCACCCTCTACGACCATGTTCTCGACACTTCATGTCTCTGGGGCCTCGTGCCGGGGCGATTCGGCCACGACCGCGGCTCAGAAGTCAGCCTCGACACGTTCTTCGCGATGGCTCGCGGCGACGACGATACGCCGGCGCTGGAGCTCACCAAGTGGTTCGACACGAACTACCACTACCTGGTTCCCGAGTTCGATTCCGGAGAACCCTACCGGGCCAGCAACCGGCCGGTTGAGCTG
Organism: Thermomicrobiales bacterium; assembly: GCA_041390865.1. Classification (GTDB taxonomy): domain Bacteria; phylum Chloroflexota; class Chloroflexia; order Thermomicrobiales; family CFX8; genus JAUIIK01. The sequence goes on along the minus strand of JAWKPC010000008.1, from coordinate 147,980 downwards.
TATGAGGAAGCGCGAGACGCCGTCGGTGACCGGGCCAAGCCGGTCCTCCTTGGGCCTGTCTCATTCGTCCTTCTCGGCAAACACCATACCAAGTCGATCGCGGCCCATATCGCTGACCTCGTTCCGCTCTACAAAGACCTGCTCAACGATCTCGCCACGGCGGGAGCCGAATGGGTGCAGATCGACGAGCCCTGCCTCGTGCTCGATCTCGACGAAGCCGCCAGGGACGCCTACAAGTCCGCCTATGGAGAATTGTCGAGTGCCGGCGTTCGCATCATGCTCCAGACCTATTTCGGTTCGCTGCGGGACAACTGGGAAACCGCGGTCGGCCTGCCCGTCGACGGCATCGGGCTCGATTTCGTCAGAGACGGTCGCAATCTCGATGACCTGCTCCACAAGGGATTTCCCGAAGACAAGGTCCTCAGTGCCGGTGTCGTGAATGGCCGCGGCGTGTGGAAGGCGGACCTCGAACAGGTCCTCGGCCTGCTCGGGCAATTGGAATCCAAGGTCGATTCCAACGACCTCTGGATTGGACCATCCTGCTCGATGCTCCTTCTGCCCCATGATGTCAATGAAGAATCCCACGATGAGGAACAGTTGCGGAATCTCAGCTTCGCCGAACAGCGGCTGAACGAGATCTTCCTCCTCAAGAAGGCGATCAACGAGGGCACCGAAGCGATAGCGACGGAACTCGAACTCGATCACCAGCGCACGGACCAGGCATCAATCTCCTCGACGGCCAATGCCGCCACCCAGGAGCGCGTTTCGTCGCTGACCGACGAGGATTTCCAGCGAGCGGAGCCGATTCGGGAGCGCCTGGCTACCCAGATGTCGGAACTCGGCTTGCCCTCGTTCCCGACGACGACTATCGGATCTTTTCCCCAGGCATCGGATGTGCGCAGTATGCGGGCAAAGTACCGGCGCGGAAGTATCTCGTCCGATGAATACCAGGAATACGTCCACGATAAGATCGACGAGCTGATTGGCCAACAGGAAGAGATCGATCTCGACGTCCTGGTTCATGGCGAATTCGAGCGGACCGACATGGTCGAGTTCTTCGCCGAAAAGCTCGAAGGCTTCATTACGACCCAGTACGGTTGGGTCCAGTCGTACGGTACGCGCTGCGTGCGGCCACCGATCATCATTGGCGACGTCTATCGCGATGAGCCGATGACTGTCGCCGAGATCAGCTATGCCCAGTCAAAGACCTCGAAACCGGTGAAGGGCATGCTGACCGGGCCGGTCACGATTCTCCAGTGGTCGTATCCGCGCGAGGACATTGACGATCGGACGATCGCCTATCAGATTGGTCTTGCGCTTCGCGACGAGGTCGCCGATCTCGAGGACGCTGGAATCCGGATTATCCAGATCGACGAACCCGCCTTCCGGGAAGGTCTCCCGCTCGCGAAAGAAGACTGGAGCGAGTACCTCGACTGGGCGGTCAAGGCGTTCCGCTTGTCGTCGTCGGGTGTCGCGGCCGGCACCCAGATTCACTCGCATATGTGCTACAGCGAGTTCAACGACATCATCGAGGCCATCGACGCCCTGGAAGCCGACGTGATCTCGATCGAGAACAGCCGCTCCAGCGGCGAGATCCTCCAGGTACTCCGGGATTACGACTATGCCGGCCAGATCGGCCCTGGCGTCTATGACATCCACTCGCCGCGTGTACCGGATACGCCGGAAATGGTTGGATTGCTAGACGACGTCGTGAAGGTACTCGACGCGGATGTCGTCTGGGTCAATCCGGATTGCGGGCTGAAAACCCGTAAGGACGCGGAAGTGTGGCCTTCGCTGGCAAACATGGTCGCCGCCGCAAAAGAGCTACGGGAGCGGGTCTCATCGAACTAAACGGACACAATACCGACGAGCAGGGCGGACGGATAGCCATCTTCACCGCCAGTGCGATCGGCTATGTCGATTACCCCGAAGCACTCTACGCCCGCTCGCTGGCATGGGGCCTCCACGAGCGAGGCCACACCGTGCGGATGCTCGAAGAGCGTCGAAATCCGACACTGCGGAGGACGCTCGAGGCCGTCGGCAGTGGCGCTTCCCGGCATATCTATGAAGCATTTCCAGGGGTGCTGATCCATAGCTTCGAGCCTCGCAGCGGCGCTCCGCTCATGGAGTGGATCGCGCGGGAACTCTCGCTCGTGGATCTCGCGATCGCCATCGACGGCCTACCGGACGAGGTGGCACGCTGGATCGCCAATCTGGATCATCGGGACCTGACCCGGGCGTTCCTTACCTATCGCCCGGACGACTTGACCGACGAGCGAGCGGGGGAACTCGAACTGGAGCGGTACGACCGGATCTTCGCGACATCCCAACCAGTCGCGAGCGTCCGGTGGGAACCACTCAAGATCTCGATCGCTGAGCAGGACGCGGCCACCATCGATTCGCAGTACCTTCCGTCGGTGCCTGAGGGTTTATCGGCAACGGGAAATGAAGTCGCCAGAAGCCTCGAAGCGATCATCCCCGCGAACATCAGACGCTGATTTCCCGGGTGGGGTGAGAGCACGCACGGTCTCTCACCCCACCCGGTATCTCGATCCAGATCCGACTTCGCCGGAAAAACCAGGGCCTGCTCGCTACGGACTGGAGCCATGCGCTGAGCGGACGCGAGCGTCGGGTCGGGGCAAACGTAAAACGCTCTCAGGAATCCTCAGGTATCTCGGCGAGCCATTCCTGAAACCGCTCCTCCACCGGCTCCCGGTTCCGGAACCACCACTCGAGGTCGACAACGAACTGCTGGTCGATGATGTCCGGCGCGCCCGGCAATGCCTGGCCTTCCGGAAGATCGAGAATCTCGAACGCCTCGTTATTCGTGGGCCCGAAGGGGAACCTCGACGAAAACTCGGCAGCGACTTCGGGCCGGGTAGCGAAGTTGACGAAATCCATCGCCATCTCGCGCTCGGGAGCACCGTTCGGAACGACCCACGAGTCGCCATTAATCTGGGATGACTCCCAGGACATGCCCACGGTCGCGCCGCTAGCCTCGAGTGCCCGAATGCGATCATGCCAGGCCGCGACCATCGTTAGATCACCTGCCGCGATCATCTGCGTAGGCTGCGCCCCCTGCCTCCACCAGAGAACGATGCTCTCGACAATCGCGTCCAACTGGCGAAAGGCGACATCAACATTCAACGGGTACAGGTCCGAGCGATCGACGCCACTGGCAAGTAACGCAAACTCGAGCGTCCCGAGCGGCGTCTCCTGGAAACCGCGCGGACCGGGAAACATGGCAAGATCCCAGAAGTCCGCCCAGTTCTCCGGAGCCACTGGTACGCCTTCCTCGCCCAGAAAATACCCCAGAACCGTGGCGTAGAGATTCGCCCCGACCCCATGCTGGGTCACAAACGGCTCGAAGAGGTTGGCCGAATCGACAACCGTGTAGTCGATCTCGCTGATGATCGCGCTATTAGCGAGCGGGAGCACCTGCTCCGCTGGTATGTCACAGACGCTCCAGAGGACCTCGGCTTCATTCACCTGCTGTTCGAGTTCGGCAATGTCCGTGCGAACGGTGCGGACGACCGCTCCGGTAAGCCGCTGAAACGGCTCATAGATCGCCGCGACCTGGGCTTCGAGGTACTCGCTTCCTTCGTCGCCTGGCGTGGCGACCACCAGCGTCCGCCCCTCCCAGCGCCGGGTATCCCCATACCCTTCGACCTGGGTAAGGACCGGCACTACCGACGAACTCGGATCGAGGGTAGGGACTTTGTCTCCTGAATCGGTGATGCATCCCGCAAGAACTGAAAGGCTTGCGCCTGAGGCGATCTGCAGTAATCGGCGACGCGATAGCTTCGTTGCCATCGTACTCCTCGGTGACTGAGTCTGATTTAGGTATTTGCTTCGGCCCTCTGCGACCGTTCATCGTTGTCATCGTCCGCGCCATCGCTACCGGTCAGGCGATCTCGAATATAGTCGATGGTTTGCGTGAAGCGGGTTCCGACGGCGCCTGCTTCGCGGCTCAACGCTTCGCGCCAGTAAGTGTTCATCTGGCCCATCCGCCGGAATTTCCGATAGCGGGACTCGACCAGACGGCTCCCGTCGCTATCGTCAATGTCGCTTAGAGCCCAGGTCAGCGCGTCCCTGACCAGACTCGCCGCAAAGTCGGGGTCGACATGGGCTCCACCGTCGGGCTCGGAGACGAGCTTGTCCGCGACACCGAGCCGGACACAATCTCGCGCGGTCAGCTTCAGCGCTTCCGCCACCTCCGGCGCGCGCTTCGGATCACGGAAAAGTATCGCCGCCGCGCCTTCCGGAGCGATGACCGAATAGATAGCGTGCTCCAACATCAGGATCCGGTCACCAACGCCGAGCGCCAACGCGCCCCCGCTCCCGCCTTCACCGATGATGATCGAGACAATCGGGACGCGCAGGACACTCATCTTGGCGAGACATTCGCTGAGTGCGGAAGCAAGCCCCCTGGCCTCCGACTCGATGCCCAGATATGCCCCCGGGGTATCGATAAACGTCACCACAGGACAGCCGAAGCGCTCTGCCAGCCGCAGCGCCCTCAACGCCTTGCGATAGCCTTCCGGCAACGCCTGGCCGCCTCGCCGCGATTCGTCGTCGTGTCCCCGCTCCAAACCAACGAAGACGACGCCGCGTCCGGCCACCTCGCCGAGGCCGCAGATAATGGCCGGATCGTCGCCAAAGGTCCGGTCACCGTGCAGCTCGACAAACTGGGGCGATATGCGGCGGATATAGTCGAGCGTCGTCGGCCGGTCATCTCGCCGGGCGATCTGAACGATGTCCCAGGCATCCTCGGCCTCGAGCTGCTGTTTATCAACATGCGGTTCGCGCACATTGGGAAGACTTCGGTGTGAGCGGGCAATGACCCTCAAGATCGTCGTCAACGTATCGCGCAAGCGCACCCGGCTGACAATCGCGTCAAGAAAACCGTGATCCAGCAAATAGTCCGGCGTGTGAGTCTTCTCTGCTTCTCCGTCCCCCCGGTCTTCCATCGTCCCGGCGATGACGCGCGGCCCGGCAAAACCGATAAGCGCGCCCGGCTCGGCCAGTATTACGTCGCCCTGGGAGGCGTATGAGGCATACATCCCGCCAGTCGTCGGATCGGTCAGAATGGAGATGTACGGGATTCGGCGTTCGTGAGCCCGCCGTGCCGCGGCCGCAGTCTTGGCCATTTGAACGAGACTCAGCATCCCCTCCTGCATCCGGGCTCCGCCGGAGGCAACGACGGTCACGATCGGCAGCTTCCGATCGATCGCCTCCTCGAACGCGAGGGCGATCTTCTCTCCGGCAACCGAGCCCATGCTTCCGCCCAGGAAACCGAAGTCGACGACCGCGATGATAATTTCATGGCCTCTGATCTTGCCCCGGCCGGTGAGGACTGCCTCCTTCATCCCGGTTCGTTCCCGAGCCTGGATGACACGTTCCCGGTATGGACGGGAGTCACTGAACTCGAGCGGATCGACCGACACGAGGTCGGAATGAATCTCGCTGAACGAGCCGCCGTCAAGGAGCATCTTCACCCTGTCCCAGGCGCCAATCCTGGCATGATGGCCGCAGTTGGAACAGACGCGGTACTGAATCCAGTTTCTGTCGTTGTCGAGCGCTGCCTCGCAGGCGCTACAGATGTCCCCGCCCGTATCTGGCGTGGTCGATTGAGATGTCGTTGGTGTGCTCATGATTTCCCTTGCAATGCTATTTCCGGTACGAGTATACGCAAGCAGGGGCCGATTCAGGTTCGCTGAAGAGTCGAGTAGACCTTCCCCTCTCTCACAAGCCAGACACCCAATGAACCGTTTGCCGTTACCGGTCGAGCGGTGGCAATCATTCTACTGATCGTGCGCCAGACGGAAGCGCCGCACCGGTGAAAACACGACGAACAAGAATGCGAAAAAGAATCCCACGGTGGCGACGACCAGCGTCATCGGAATGCCGATCACCTCGCCGAGGAATCCTCCCATCAGCGCACCGATTGGCGTCATTCCCCGTCCAAAGAACTGGAACACCGAGTTCACCCGCCCGAGATACTGATCGGGAACCTTTGCCTGCCGGATCGATAGCTCGTTCACTTGCGAAACGATGTGAGCCATCCACTGGGCGAACTCCGAGAGGACGACCATCACCAGAGCGATCGCAGGAAAGAGAACTGCCAGAGGGATCGCAACGCCGAACGCGCCAAACCAGAATTGACCGTGGATAACCGTCACGCCAGTCCCGAAGCGGCTGGAAGCCCGTTCCGCAATCACCGCCCCCAGGAGCGATCCGATGCCTCCCGTCGCGAAAACGATGCCGATCGCCGTCGCGCCCAGTCCAAGGTCCTCGGCCATGAACAACATGTAGACGGCAAAGAACATCCCTGCCGAGAACGTGACGAGTACCTTCGAATACACGAGCGCGCGAAGTACGCTGTCCCTGAATACAACTCGAAGGCCTTCCAGGATGTCTCTTCGAATGCTAGAGACTTCAACCGCATTCTTTTGCTGAGCTCCGTCCGGCGCTGCGCGAAGCAAGAACAGCGCCGAGAGCGCAAAGCTCGCAGCGTCCGTCAGAATCGCCAGCGGCGCGCCGGCAATGCCGACGAGGACGCCTCCGATCCCTGGTCCAGAAACCTGGGCCACCGAGGCGCTGACCTGGAGCCTGCTGTTGGCATCAACCAGCTGGCCCCGTCGAACGATGGACGGAAGGAAACTCATCCAGGCAACGTCAAAGACGACCGTCAGGCTTCCGGTCAGCACAGCAACGGCATACAACAGCTCGATGCGCAGAAACCCGCCCCACCAGGCGACCGGTACCGTGAGCAGGAGAACCGCGCGCAGGAGATCTGCGGCAATCATTAGTGGTCGTCTGCGCACCCGGTCGACCCAGACGCCAACTATCAGACCAATCACCAGGAACGGAGCCGTTCCCGCCGCGCTGAGTAAGCCCATCTGAGCCGGACTGGCGTCGAGCGCCAGGATAGCCAGCAGCGGCAACGCGATAAGACTGATGTGCGAGCCAATCTGCGAAATCGACTCGGCGATCCAGAGATTCACGAAGTCGGAGTTGCCGCGCAACCCCGACTCCTGCGCCGCCGGGCGCACTACAGCCGGAGTCTGTATTTTGGACATTGCTAAAGCTCCCGATTGATTCATCGGGAGGGAGAATCGTCAGGCGATCTTCCTCCCGCTATCCGCACTGCCTGTTTCGTCGGATAGCGGTCGATTGATCATGGATGGATGCTCACCGGCATTCCATCCTGTGTTGAGTGAATCTCGAATCATGGCACTCGCCAGGTTGTTCGCTCCTCATACGCCAGCAGCGCGAGGATATCATGCCACTAGTCGAAACGGATTACTTACTTCGGTAGCCCATCGGTGCGCCGCTCGCTCGATCTCGGGTCGAGCGCGTCCCGGAGTGCGTCTCCGAGGAGCGTCAGCGCCAGCACGGTGACGAACAGAACCACTCCGGGCGCGACCGCCATCCACCAGGCACGGCTGAGCAGCCGCTGGCCATCTCGGAGCATATTGCCCCAGGTCGGCGTTTCCGGGTTCACGCTTGCGCCGAGGAACGAGAGAGACGCTTCGGCCAGAATCGCGTAGGCCGCGATGAAGGCGGCCTGGACAATGAGCGGTGAAATCGCGTTGGCGGCGACGTAGCGCCGGAGAATGACCCGATCCCGCAATCCCAGCGCGCGAGCCGCTTCAACGTATGGAAGCTCGCGAATCACGATCGTCATCCCCCGCATCAGCCGGGAAACGACCGGGATGTAGACGAGAGACAGAGCTAGGATGACGCTCGACTGTCTGGCCCCGAGCGAGATCACGACGGCGATCGCCAGCAATACCCCCGGAAAAGCCATGAAGCCGTCCATCGTCCTCATGATCAGCCCGTCGAGGCGGCGGTAGAAACCGGCTACCAATCCGAATACGGTACCCGCGCCGGCGCTGATCACCATGACGAACATCCCGACGACCAGCGAGACCCGACCGCCAAACATAAGTCGCGAGAGAATGTCCCGACCAAGATCATCAGTCCCGAGAAGGTGCTCGGACGAAGGCGGCATGAGACGGACGACGGGATCGATATGATTCGGGTCCTTCGGCGCGAGCCAGGGCGCCAGGATAGAAGCGCCAATAACGATCAGGAGAACGGCGCTGCTGCCGATGGCGACCGGAGAGCGCAGGAGATGGACGTACCATGCTCGACGGCGGTCCGGCTGATAATCCGCGCGCCAACCGCTCGGCCGGGAACGGACCCCCGGCCGGACCGACATACTCGCCCTACCGGCTGACACGGTCCACTCGCACGCGAGGATCGGCTGCGACATAGAGAATGTCCACCAGGAGATTGGCGAGCAGATAGGCGACGGCTATCACCATGACAACCCCCTGTATGACCGGGAAATCCCGACGGGCAATGCTGTTGACGACGAGCTGCCCCATACCCGGCAGGCTGAACACGGTTTCGACAACAACTGCGCCGCCCAGCAGATCTCCCAGCGTGTAGCCGAAAACGGTGATCGCCGGGATGAGCGCATTCCTCAATACGTGCCGGGTCGTAACAACCCAGGGGCTCAGACCTCTAGATACCGCGACTTTGACGTAATCCTCCTGGATGACATCGAGCATCGATGTCCGGATCAACCTGGCGGGCAACCCCGCGATCGAAATCCCGAGTGCCAGCGAAGGTAGAAACATCGCCCGGAAATGCTCGACCGGATCGGCCGAGAATGCGACGTAGCCGCCTGACGGAAACCACTGAAGAACGACGGCAAAGAGCAGAATCAGGAGCATGCCAAGGAAGAAGTCCGCGATCGCCGTGCCGGAAAGGGCCAGGATGAGCAACATCCGGTCGAGCAGCGTATCCCGTTTCAGAACGGCCAGCACCCCGGCCGGCACGCCAAGTCCGATAGCGATGATCAACGCATAGAGCGAGAGCTGTAGCGTCGGTAGTGCCCGCTCCAGAATCGCGTTGATAACCGGACGGTCGAGAAAGATCGAGCGCCCGAGATCGAACTTAACGACGTTCGATATCCAGCGCGGGTACTGGACGAGGAGAGGCTCATCCAGACCGAGGTCATCCCGCAACTGTTCGACCTGTGCCGGCGTCGCGTCCGGGCCCAGCATCACCGCCGCCGGGTCTCCGGGCGTTACGTGCAGGAGGAGAAAAGTAATCGTGCCGACGATGAGCATCACCGGCACGATCAGAATAAGCCGTCGAATGATGAACGGGATCATTCCTCTAGCCAGGCGTTGGAAAACTCCGGCTGCATAGACGTCGGCCCGATGTTCTGGAGCGCCGACGCCCGGGCCAGGACGCGACGGATGTTACCGATCTTGAGACGAGGTACGTCCTCATAGAACATGAACTGGATCTGTTCCCAGACCTCGAATCGGAGGTCATGATCCGCCTCGGTTTGAAGCTCGGTGAAGAGTTTGTCCTTCTCGTCGTTTTCCCACCAGCCGGTGGCGGAGCTGCTGAGGTTACGCATGACCGGATCCGGCCGGAAGCTCGCGGAGGCGGTGTAGGTTTCCCAGACCGCCTCATCGTCACGCCGGTCGCTGAGCGTCGCCCCATCGTAGACCTGCAGGTCAACAACGAAGCCGACGTCTTCCAGCTGCTGCTTCATCGTCAGCGTCGCGTTGTACTCCTGCTGGACTTCCTGCGTCACCATCATACGGACCGGCGTGCCGTCGTAGCCTGCCTCTTCCAGTAGCCGCTTCGCTTCCTCCGGGTCGTTCTGGTTGAAGTACTCGATGCCGGCCTCGGAGTACCAGGCAGGCGCGCCGGGAACGAGTTCCGGTGTCAGTTCGTAGTAGTCTTCGCCGACTGCCGCGAGCATGATCTGCTCGTGGTCGAGCGCGATCTGGATTGCCCGTCGAATATTGAGATCGGCGAACAGCGGCGACCGCAGGTTGAGAACGATGTTCACCCAGGCATCGGCAGGCAGGATGTCGACCGCCACGCCGCTCGCATCCTGGAGAACGGGAGCCTGATCGGAGCTGATCGTTTCGACGAAGTGGAAGTCGTTGGCCTGCATCCCGGCGATCCGGGAAGCTTCGCTGCGAACCGGGACGAATTCGATCGAGTCGAAATAGGCGGCCTTCGCTCCCGCGTAACCATCGGCGTCGCTCTCAGTAGGCCGGTAGTTGGCGAATCGCTCCATCTGCACGTGGCGGTCCGGCAGCCACTCCACGAATCGGTACGGGCCGGTGCCGACGTATTCAGCCAGTTCGGTGCGGCTCGAATTTGCGAGCACCGATGCAGGATAGATCGAGCAACCCTGGAGCTGGCGGGAGAGGGCGGTACGAAAAGACCCGTAACGCTCGAGCATATGGAAGTCGATCGTCAGTTCGTCGACCTGTTCTATCGACTCGACGGCTTCCATCAATCCTTCGCCCAGGCCGGAGATCGTTGACCAGCGCTCGACCGACGCGATCACGTCGGCGGCGGACAGGATCTCGCCGTTGTGGAACTCGACATTCTCCTGCAACACGACCCTATGCCGAAGTCCATCGTCCAGAACCTCATGCGAAGCCGCCAGAAGCGGAACCGGGCGGTATTCCGCGTCCCAGGTGAAGAGCGTTTCATACATGTGACTGCAGACGAGCACGACGATCGAATCCGTCGTCTGATGGATATCCAGGTTCGGCGGATCTCCGGTGAGCGCTACGCGCAGCACCCCGCCCCGGCGAGAACCCCCATCGGCGACCGTCGGCACGATGGTGTTCTCGGCACCCGCCGTCGTAGCTGTCGGCGAGTCAGCACCGGCAGTCGGAGACTCGGCGCCGGCCCGGGAGTCTTCGTCTCCCCCACAGGAAATCGCGAAGACCGAGAGTCCGGCGGTGCCTGCCAGCGCAGCCGCGGTTTCCAGCACACGGCGCCGGGTCAGTCTTCGATCGAATCCACTCATTCACCTACCCGTTCCAGAAAGGCCATCAAGTTGGTCAAGCTTCAGCGCAGTATTCTAACCGACACCTCGAGACGTGACATCGGGCAGTGTTCCGCTGAAAACTCAGCCCTGCGATTCTCCGTCGCCCTCCGCGCCCGACGGATCGGGCGCGCTGAACTGTCTCGACACGAGCCAATCGGGCAGCTTGTCCTCACCGAGGATGCGGTTGAGCACGTGCATCTCGATCATTCGCTGGCTCTGGCTCATGAACCATTCCTGCTGGTCAACACCGGCCTCTTCCGCGAGCTTTGCGTCCGCATCCATCTGCCTGACGACCCGATCTCTCCAACCCCGAATTTCATTGGTGTCGAGCGGTTCCTGGCCGGCGGGTTCGATGTTCGCCGGAACCCACTGACGGCTCAGCAGCACACCGAATCTGGTGAGCTGGACGTGGAAGCCGTCGGAAGTACGCTCGAGAATCCCCTTCTCCTGAAGATCCGACAACTGCTTGATCAGCACTGCCACTTCGACGACTTCGCCGGTCATCTGCTGGTTGAGCAGTACCGCCCGACCGGCGAGATTCATCTCATCCATCGGTTTGCCGTCATTCTGCGCCAGCACAATCACGGGTAACGGCCGGTACTGGCCAGACGCGATCCAGGACATCGTCTCCATCCAGCGCCCGTTTGCCATGGTTGATTCCTTCCTCAGCGCGGGTGCTCCACCCGGCATCCAGTGTCAAGTCCGGGATCTACCGCTCCCGATTAGCGGTATCAGTTCCGCGCCACAAATCGTGCAGTCGGTACGTCCTCGCGGACAAGAGTAGACTTCCAGACGGCATTCGCCAATCGAACAGCTCAGCGGAGGCAGTGATGGCAGTTCTCACCGGGATCGATCGGGAATTCATAAGAAGGATGCCGAAGGCCGAACTTCACGTTCATCTCGAGGGCAGCGTCTACCCCGAAACGCTCATGATCCTGGCCGAAAAGCACGGCCGGCGACTCCCGTTCGGATCGGTCGAAGAGGCGCGAGACTGGTTCTCATTCAGGGATTTTCCACATTTCATTGAAGTCTACGTCGAGATCTGCAACTGCCTTCAGGATGAAGAAGACTACGAGTTCATCACGCTGGACATGGCACGAAGGGCGGCCGAACAGAACCTGAGATACATGGAAGTGACGTTCGCGCCGGTCTCGATCCTCAATCCCAGGAACAGCGCCCTTCCGGATGTCGTCATGTCGGGGGTTCGATCCGGCGCTGAAATAGCGGCCCGGGAGCACAATGTCGAACTCCAGTTCATCTTCGACCCGGTTCGCGGCCGAAGCCCGGAAGAGGTGCTGGCCTCGGCGGGTGGTGGGTCGACAACGCCCGGCGACCGACTGGTCGGGTTCGGGCTCAGGGGACTCGAGCTCGGCAATCCGGCAAGCCGGTTCCTCGACGCCTTCGAGCTCGTCCGCTCCGCCGGGGCGAGAGTCTCATTGCATGCCGGAGAGACCGATGGGCCCGAGAGCGTCCGGGATGCTCTCGCGACCGGCGCGGAACGCATCGGCCACGGCGTGCGAGCGATCGAGGACGAGCGCCTGGTCTGCGAACTTGCCGAGATGGAGATGCTCCTCGAAGTATCCCCGACGAGCAACATCCGGCTCGGCGTCTATCCGGCGTACGCCGACCACCCCTTCAAATTGCTGGCGGACTCAGGCGTCCGCCTAACCGTCAACAGCGACGACCCGCCGATGTTCGACACCACCCTGACGAAGGAATATGAGGTGCTCGTCGAGCACTTCGACTACACAATCCCAGAGTTGCTGGAACTGACGAAGAACGCCATTCACGGCTCGTTTCTGGATGCCGCTCGACAACGAGCGATGGATGAAGCGTTCGATCGTGAGATCAGAGAGCTGGCGGATGAGCTGGGAATAGACCTCGATCCGAATGGCTCGTAAAAGAGGCACCTCCAACGATGCCGGGAGGGGATGCCGTAACTAAAGCGCGATGATAGGATTGTGCTGAATCTCACGAACGACGTTTTGTCCCGGTACAGACCCTTTCCTCACGGTCCTACCGATCCAGCCAGGGGTCCGACGAATGTGGACGTTAAAATCAACCGCTCCCGGAGGACCGATGGAACGAGATCTCCCAGCACGGGATCAGTCGATTCCGGACATTGTTATCCGCCGTCTACCTATTTATCGTCGCGGATTACGGCACTTGCTCAGGCACGGCAAGCTGACCATCTCATCGAACGATCTCGCTGCGGAAATCGGCGTAACAGCCGCCCAGATACGCCGGGATCTTTCCTACTTCGGGCGCTTCGGCAAGCAGGGCAAGGGCTACGATGTCCCGACCCTGATCGATGCCGTCCAGCAGATTCTGAACATTGATCGGCGCTGGGATGTTGCGCTGGCGGGATTCGGTCACCTCGGTCAGGCAATAGCCGACTACCGGGGATTCGAACCATCGTCGTTCCGCATCGCCGCCATTTTCGACCGTTCGCCCGATCTGATCGGAACCGAAAGCGACCACGGTATCGAAGTCTGTTCCCAGGACGATATCGCCCGGGTTGTTCGGGAGAAGGGTATCCGGATGGGCATCGTCGCCGTTCCGGCGGATCAGGCACAGGAGGTTACCGACAAGTTGCTTGAAGGCGGGATCGAGGCGATCCTGAATTACGCGCCCGTCACCCTCCGCGTTCCCGAAGGAGTCTGGGTCCGGGAGATCGACCCGATCAGCCTGATGCAGTCGATGACCTTCTACCTCGACGACGATGAGGGTGAAAAGACCAACGGCACCGGCCCGTCCAGGTCGATCGCCGACGTCGCCGATTCATAGTCAGCCGCCAGAAGTACCCGCGCACACCAGAACAGTGTCATCTCGAGCGAATCGATTCACCCTTCGCGGGCAATCATGAAACACAATGGATAGCGGTATGCGCGCCGCCACAGACGACGCGCTGTCGAGCGTTCTGCTCAGCCGGGAACCGACCCGGCTCGCGTAGATCACCCTTGACGCAGGAACGGCAGGCAACGGCGGCGCGAGTACACGTTTCAAACGGCGCGAATCTGAGGCAAACTACTGACGTTTAAGGATTGCACGGGTGCCGCATAAGCGACACCCGCGCAAGCTGCTCGTCGATCGCGTAAAGCCAGGGGCGTTAACGTGACTCGTGCTAGGTGCCCTCTTCGCTATCGCCAACGCCTCGGACGTCAAGTGCATCCCGCAACCCATCGCCGAAAAGATTGAGGGCGAGGACGGTGAAGACGATGGCCACGCCCGGGAAAACGCTGATCCACCAGGCACGGCGGACGAAGTCCCGTCCCTCGTTCAGAGCCAGTCCCCAGGTCGGCGTCGTCGGATCCACGCCAAGACCAAGGAAAGTCAACCCGGACTCGGCCAGGATTCCGAGACCGACCGCGAATGAGGCCTGGACGATAATCGGAGCGACGATATTCGGCAAGAGATGGCGGATCATGATCCTCACATCCGCCGCGCCAATCGAATGAGCGGCGATCATGAACTCCTCTTCCCGCAGCCGTAGCACCTCAGCTCGGACGACGCGCGCGAAGTCATCGATGTAGGCAACCGCGATTGCGATCACCACATTCCTTGCGCCCGTACCGAATATCGCGACCATCCCCACCGTCAGAATGATCACAGGAAATGCCCAGAGCAAGTCGATGAATCTCATGATCAGGCTGTCGATCCAGCCGCCGTAGTAACCCGACACCAGACCAAGCGAGACGCCGACGATCGTCGCGGCCAGCGCCGCCAGAACCCCGATCGTCAGCGACACCCGGGTACCGATGAGCACGCGCGAGAAAAGGTCCCGCCCGAACGAATCAGTGCCCATCGGATGATCCAGACTCGGCGAGACGAACAGGCCGAAATCGTCCGCGTCCGGGTCATAAGGCGCGATCACCGGCGAGGCAATGGCGATCAGCGCCAGCAACCCGACGATAACCAGACCGACGAGCGCTTTGCGCTCCGACTTCAGCCGCTGCCAGACGCGGTTACCCTGATTTGCGCGCCGTTCCTCGGCAAGACGGTCCAGGACATCCTGCGGCCCGGCGGCTGTGGCATCCATTCCTCCACCTACGCTTCCGCTAGTCATACCGGATCCTCGGATCGAGGAAGGTATAGATGATGTCCACAACGAGGTTTGCGAGGACGAAGATCACCGAGATCAGCAGGATCACGCCCTGAACGATCGGATAGTCCTTGTCGAGGATTGCCCCGACGAGGATGCGACCGAGACCTCTGATCGAAAAGACGATCTCAATCACCACCGTCCCGCTCAGAAGCAAGGCCATCTGTATTCCGGCGATCGTCACGACCGGGATCAACGCATTGCGAAGAGCGTGACGGATGATTACGCTCCGCTCGGCAAGCCCCTTCGCTCTTGCCGTCCGGATGAAGTCGCTCCCGAGTACTTCCAGGAGACCGGCGCGCACGAATCGCATCAGAATCGCCGAGAAACCTGCCCCAACGGCGAGCGCGGGCAGCAGGAGGTGCTTGAACCACTCCCAGAATCCGTCCTCGGATATCGATGAGTAACCGATCGCTGGCAACCAGCCGAGCCGTACCGCGAACAGGATGATCAGGATGATGCCGAACCAGAAGGCAGGCATGCTCACGCCGATGAAGGCGATCACACTGACCACGTAATCGATCCAGCTATTTCTCTTTAATGCCGCAATTACTCCGGTGGGAATCGCGATCACGATTGCAAGCGTGAACGCGACGATCGCGATACTTATCGTCTTCGGAAATCCGGTTCGTATGGCGTCGCCAACCGTCTCGCCCGTCGCGATCGAGTCTCCGAGATCGCCGGTCGCGGTGCTGGACAACCACTTGAAGTACTGAACATAGACCGGTTGGTCCAGCCCGAGCTTCTTGTTGAGGGCGTCCGCAGCCTCCGGCGTATATTCAGCTCCGAGAAACTGCACGACAGGATCTCCCGGAACCGCTCGTAAACCGAAGAATACGAGCGTTGCAACTCCCCAGATGATGAAGACTGAATGTATGAGCCGTCGGATGATGTAGCGGGTCATGTGACGTCTCCGTCCAGAACATGTGCCCGGGGAGGCCGAGTGTGATCGGCCTCCCCGGAATCAGATACTGTCTAGCGGTCCATCCAGACAGTTTCCATGTAGCGCATTTCTGGAATCGTCCGGTACCCCTTGACATCCTTATGGAATGCCGTGAAGTCGATCGAATGGGAAAGGAACGCGTAGGCGACATCGCCCTGTAGGACCTTCTCCAGTTCCAACCAGGCTTGCCGGCGCTCCTCGAGATCGTTCGTCTCTCGCGTCTTGTTCAGGAGTTCGTCAGCTTCCGCGCTGTTGTATCCATAGACGTTCCACGGCCCGTCCGAATAGAAGAAGTTCGCGTGACCGTCATCGGGATCGGCATCCACGACCGAACCGTTGATGTGGAAATCGAAGTCGCCGGCCTGCCAGCGCTCATTGAGTGCGGCGCTCTGCAACGGCTGGATCTCGACCTCGACACCAATCTCCGTCATCGCGTTCCGGATGACCTCCTGAGCGCGGGAATTGTCCGACAGCGCCATGAGCCGCGCAGTCGTACCCGCCAGCCCGACTTCTTCCGCGAGCCGCTTGGCCTCTTCAAGGTCGTATGCTTGCGGATTGTCCGGGTCGTCGGCGTGGTAGACCCAACCGAATGCAGGGGCGATCGCGCTATGGGCCGGGGTAGCGAGCCCGAAGAAGGTGCGCTCGACGTAGTCATCCCGGTCGATGGCCTTCGAGACCGCCATACGGGCTCGAGGGTCGTCCCAGGGCGGATTGTTGAAGTTCATCGTCAATCCCGACCAGCTCGTGCCGGGCGCCTGGATGAGAACGAGATCGTCGTTCGCCTGGATCTGCTCAACGCCGGTCTCGTCGACGATATTGAGCATGTCCACATCGCCGGCCTCGAGAGCGCTGATTTGACTCGACGGCTCGGGGATGATCTGGAGGACGATCCGGTCGAGCAGCGGCCGGCCACCGTACCACTCCTCGAACGGTTCGAGCTCCAGGCCCTGACCGACTTCGCGACTGCCTTCGACAACCTTGAACGGACCGCATCCGACCGGCGCCAGTCCGAACTCCTCATCGCCCATCTCCTCGATGGCGCGCTTCGAGATCGGCGTCAATGCCCGGCCGGGCCCCCGGCTGCATGCAACGGCCAGGAACGGCGCGAACGGCGCGCTCAACGTGATGCTGACCGTCAGGTCGTCTACGGCGCTGATGTCGGTGACCAGATTGAGCTTGTTGGCATGTGGAGACGCGAAGTCTTCGTTCGTCGTTCGCTCGTACGTGTAGACGAAATCTTCGGCTGTCAGCGAGTCGCCGTTGTGGTGCGTCAGACCGTCACGAAGGTTGAACGTGTACTCCGTGCCATCTTCAGACACCGACCAGTCCTCGGCGAGATCGGCGACGAGCCCGAGGTTCTCATCAAACTGAACCAGGCTGGAGAAGATGTTGGAGACGAACTCTCCAGCGACGATACCCTGGGTAACCTGTGCAGGATCGAGCGTCAGGATCTGCGTGATCGTACCGACACCCATAACCAGCGTCCCGCCGGACTGGGCGCTCTCATCTGGAGTCGGCGTTGCCTCAGCGGCGGTGCCGCTGACCTGGCCGGATGTAGCGGTCGGTTCAGCGTCGTCTGCTTCTTCCGTAGCGGTCGGCTCCTCGTCGCCACCTTCGTCTCCTCCGCCCGACGTCGCGGTAGGTTCATCGGTGGTATCGCCGCCGCCGTCGTCATCATCATCGTCGTCATCACCACCGCAGGCAGCTAGCCAGCTCGCAAATGGGACGGCTCCGGTGAACGCCGCAAGGCGCATCATCGTTCGACGAGACACCCTCGGTCCGCTCAGGACGCTCCAGTCAATATCGCTCAAATTCTTAATGTTTCGTTCTTCATCGGCCATGACGATCTTCCTCCCAAACTTGAAGCTTCGTCGTCGACAGGTTCGCTTGTGATCCGGTTTCCCCCTCGGATCGATCAGGTCAGGTGCTGCTGGTCCGTGGCTGCCTCGTCACCTCCGTCTCCACGTTCGATTTTCCGGCGTTCATAGGAATCTACGTTCGATTCCGGTCTTTCGTCTTCATTTGGTCCTTCAATAACCTCCGCGAAGATGAACTCCTCGACCTCCTGAAGGTGGTCGAGCATGTGTTCTCGGGCCGCCGACGGATTCCGGTCGCGGATAGATTCGAAGATGGCACAGTGACTCTCGTATGCTCGCAATCGTCGGTCGAGGATCGAGACGCCCCGCGATCGGTAGCCCTTGTGGACAAGCGTGTTCAACAAGTGGATGACCTGTTCGGCGGCCCGGTTTCCTGTGAGCCGCGCGACCCCGCCATGAAATTCCCGGTCCAACGCCCGCGGTGTATCGGTTGCCCCAGGCTGGTGATACGGCTCCTCGTGCCGCTTCAGCATCTGCCCCAGCCAATCGATCTCATCCGTTGTCGCCCGAACCGCCGCACGCTCGGCGAGCGCCGGTTCGACAATCCGCCGGACCTCCCAGAGATCGCTCACGTTGTCGTGGCTTGCTTCGAAGATCATCGCCAGGGGCGACTCCGTCCCGAACGCCGAGAACCGGCGCACAACCGTGCCGCCGCCATGACGCGTCTCGACGATACCGGCGAGCTCAAGGCCTCGCAGCGCTTCGCGCAGACTGGCTCTGCTTACTCCGAGGTCCCCGGCAAGCTCCCGTTCGGCGGGCAACGTGTCGCCTGGCGACAGATTACCGTCGCGGATCATCCGGCAAATCTCCAACGCCACGCGCTGGGAGATGCGTTCTCTTCGGACAGGCTGAACCGCCAGATCCTTCACCATCACGCCCCTGACAAGATTGGGTCAGTGGTCAGACCAATTTGAATGCTTTCACTATAGGTTCGAGGCCCAGATCCGTCAACCCGAAAAAGCACTGTCATTGAACTTCCCATTACAATTTCCAGTACACGCATCCGCGAACAAACCACAATGAGGTGAACGATGTCAGGGCTCCGACCTACCCAACCCGGCGCAATGAACGCCCCGACTCCATCAAGTCCCTGGATCTCTCACTATCCTGCCGGAGTAGAACCAGAGATCGGGATTCCGGACATCACGCTTCCGGAAATGCTCGTGCACACCTGTGAACGTTTCGGAGGGCGCACCTGTGCGACGTTCTACGGGCGGGACTTCAGCTTTCAGGAGATTCACGATGAGTCCAACCGGTTTGCCAATCGGCTGGTCGAACTTGGGATCCGCCCCGGAGAACCGGTGATGATCATACTCCCGAACGTGCCCCAGTTCCTGATCGCCGCATACGGAATTCTCAAGGCCGGGGGCATCCTGGCATCGATCAATCCGCTTTTGACCCATTCCGAGATCCAGAAGCTGGTCGACGACTCCGGCGCGAACCTGATCGTCACCCTCGACCGTTTCTGGGAAGACGTCGAACCGTTGCTCGACAACGGGATCGTTTCGACGGCGATCGTGACCGGCATCCAGGACGGCCTACCGCGACTCAAGCGATGGCTGTACCCGTTGAAGTACAAGCACGAGATGGTCGAGGTAAAGCACGAACCGGATCGCGGTCGACACCAATACCGCGAATTCATCAAAGGTGGCTCATCCCAGCCAACTGGAGTCTCTCTCTCCCCAAGCGACGTCGCGGTCTTTCAGTACACCGGAGGAACGACGGGGCTCCCGAAGGCTGCCGTGCACACCCATCGCAACCTCGTCGCCAATGCGAACCAGGTGCGGGCCTGGCTCACTGACACCGTTGAGGGGGAAGAGACGGTCATGGCCATCCTGCCGTTTTTCCACGCCTATGGAGGAACCCTCTGCCTCTACCTCGCGATCCAGCTTGCGGCGAGGATCATTCTCGTTCCCCGGTTCGATGTGAAAGACGTGATGGATTTGATCGAGCAGTACAGACCGACGATCCTGCCGGGAGTGCCGACGCTCTACAACGCGCTGAATCGGGCAGCGGAGAACAACCCGGGTCGTCAGGAAGCTCTGACGTCGATCAGATGCTGCGTCAGCGGCGGAGCGCCGCTCCCCCCGGACGTCGTCCGGCGGTTCGAGAAGCTGACCGGCGGCCGGCTCGTCGAAGGTTACGGTCTATCGGAAGCGTCGCCGGTTACCCACGTGAACCCGCTCGACGGCCGGGCGCGAAACGGCGCAATCGGCCTTCCGCTCCCGAACACCGAGGTCAAACTTGTCGATCCCGACACCGGCGAGCCCGTGGCACTCAACGAACGCGGGGAACTCCTGGTTCGCGGGCCCCAGGTCATGCAGGGATACTGGAACAAGCCGGAGGAGACGGCCAGTGTTCTCGACGATGACGGTTGGTTGCATACCGGCGATATTGCGACCATGGACGAGGACGGATTCTTCCGCATCGTCGATCGCCTCAAGGACGTCATCATCACCGGCGGCGAGAATATCTATCCGCGCGAGATCGAGGACGTTCTTGCTTCTCATCCGAAGATCCAGGAGGCTGCGGTCGCTGGCGTCAGCCACAAGGTCGGCGGCGAGGTTGCGAAGGCGTACATCGTGCTTCGGGAGGGAGAGACAATGGATCGTCGGGAAGTGCTGCGGTTCTGCTCCGAGCACCTGGCGAAATACAAGGTGCCGCGTCAGGTTGAATTCCGCAGCGAGTTGCCCAAGTCAGCGGCCGGCAAGATTTTGAAACGGGAGCTTGAGCCATACAGCCCCGAGTAATCGGCTGATTCCCGTTCGCCTCCGATCGGCATCACGTCCCGTAACTTCCTGTCGCAACTGTGCGTTCTTACCCAGCATAGGTAGAATCGACTGGATTCTGCCGAGTGGCAATCGTTGCGGTGAACCCGGGAAGTGGGGTCCCGGAAGCCGTTAACGAGCGTAGACCAGGAATATCTGGGAGACCGGTCTAACGCGCCAGAAGGGGAAGGGAACCTCATCGATGCAGCGGACCAATCGGCCCGTTTGGCGGGTCGCTGCTTCGTTATTCATGCTTTTCACCGTCGCGGCGTTCGCGATTCCAGCGCGCGCTCAGGAAGAGATCGGCGGCGATGCAGAGCTCGAACCGGTCATTGTAGATCCGACGATTCAGTCCGTCTGGGAAATGACAGACGGCCAGATCGTCAACGGCAGCGTCCAGCGCGCCTGGGCCTTCGGTCCAGAGCCGATCGCCGCCGCCTACGAGTACTATCCGCAGAGTCCGACGAAGTTCCGGAACATTGTCTACTACGACAAGGGCCGTCTGGACCTGCTAAATCCTCAATCACCCACCGGGTCTATCTGGATGGTCTCCGGCGCACTCCTGACCACCGAGCTGCTCTCGGGGAGAATCCAACTTGGTGAGGAGGAGTTCGTCCGGCGGGAGCCTGCTGACATCGCGCTGGTCGGCGATCTGGAACAGCCCGATCCAGTCACCTACGCCGTTCTCGCCCGGCATTCGTCCGTCCAGCTCGATGACGATACCGAGACGGAGCCGGAAACCGGCGAGCGGGTTGAATCTGACCGGAATCTGAATCAGGTTGGCAAGGAAGTCACCGAGATACTTGCTTCGGACGGAACGATTCATCCCGGTGCCGTCCTGGACCAGGGAGTTCGCATCGTCGAGTACGAGGATCTTCTGGGCCACAATGTTGCCAGCCCCTTCGCGGGATGGGCTACCGACCTGGGGATGCCGGCGCTAAACATCCTCGGCCTGCCGATCACCGAGCCGTATTGGATCAACACCGAAATTGACGGCATACCGACGCTGGTGCTTATCCAGGCGTTCGAGCGCCGGACGCTGACGTACACGCCATCGAATCCCGAAGGATGGAAGGTCGAATCCGGCAACGTCGGTCTTCACTACCGGCTCTGGCGCGGGCTTGAACGGCCCGAGCGCCCGGAACTGGCCCGGCTGGCGGCCGAGATACCCTTCGGCGAGGAGATCATCGGCGCGGCGCGGGACGCCTTCATCGATCCCTACATTTTTGTAGCCATTTCGATGAACTCATCCGATGGGAACCCGTTCGAGACGGCGGAGAATGGCGGACACGGGCTCCTTGGTGCAAAGGACGAGCCGTCCACCGACGAGCAACCGCTCGATTTGAATGATCCCGGAGTGAACGCCCGGACAGCGGCAGCTCAATTCGCGCGCGAGATGTACGCGGCCTGGGACTGGCCGACGATCCTGTCGAGCTATTACCTGCTCGGCCACGAAGGCGCAGATCCGAGCGCTGCCGCTAGCTGGGCCTCGGCTGTGATTACGACGTCGAACGAACTGCTCGCCGAGTATCCGCCCACCGGTCCGCGAGTCGACCCCGTCCGGGCCGAGGGTAAGCTCATCGGACAGGGCCGCGCCGCACACTATGACCCGTCGTACGACTCCGTCTGGTGGGAGCGAACGATGGCGCTCCACAACTCGTGGGGCAACGCCGTCGATTACTGGGCTCCGAATGAGAACGGGTTCTACTGCGTCCATCCCGACTACCTGATCGGTGAACGCCTGAAGCTGGAAGCAAACGGTCGCGTGCTCGAGTGCACGATCGGAGATCAGGTCGCGATACCGCACCAGATCGGCTGGCGGGCAAAGTGGACGGTCGAGCTTAGCTGGTCGTCATTCAAAGCTCTCGGACTCGATCGCAACAACGACGTCGTCGTGAGCTATCTCGGGGACCGCATCATCGAGCCGACCCCGACGCCGGAGCCATCGGCGACGCCGGAGGTAATAGAGACCCCGGCTGGACAGATTCCAGGAGCCGGCCGGCCGGACCAGGAGATCTCTCCGCCTTCGGTCCCGACGGAGGAGCCGACAACGACGCCGGTCCAGACAATCGAGCCAACGCCCGAGCCGACCCAGGTACCGGCTGAATCGACGCCGTCGCCGAGCCCAACGACAGCCGCGTCGGCAACGCCGTCCGCGACGGTGAGTCCATCGCCGATGGCAACGCAGACGCCACAGCCCTGATCGCAGTCTGCGAATAACGCGCAGAAGAGAGCCCGCCGGAAGAATCCGGCGGGCTCTCTTACTGTCGCGTCGATTGGGTGCTAGCTCTTTGCCGCCTCGTACCGCTTGGCGACTTCGTCCCAGTTGACGACGTTCCACCAGGCATCGAGATAGCCCGGGCGCGCGTTCTGATACTTCAGGTAGTAGGCGTGCTCCCAGACGTCGATTCCAAGAATCGGTGTCTTGCCGGACATCAGCGGGCTGTCCTGGTTGGCCGTCGAGAGAACTTCGAGGTCGCCGTTTCCGTCAACGACAAGCCACGTCCAGCCGCTACCGAACTGGCCGGCGCCGGCCGAATTCACGGCTTCCTTGAGCTGGTCGACGCCGCCGAACTTGGCGTTGATCGCGTCGGCCAGAGCGCCGCTCGGGCTGCCGCCGCCGTCGCCGCTCATGATTTCCCAGAAGAGCGAGTGGTTCGCATGTCCGCCGCCGTTGTTTCGCACAGCGGTCCGGATGTTCTCGGGAACCGAATCGATGTCGGAGAGCAAATCTTCGATGCTCTTGGACTCGAGGTCGCTGTTGCCTTCGATTGCCGAATTCAGATTATTTACGTAGGCCGCGTGATGTCGATCGTGATGGATCTCCATCGTCCGCGCATCGATATGCGGCTCGAGTGCGTCTTTCGCATAAGGTAGGTCAGGTAGTTGATGTGCCAATGCAGGTTCCTCCCATTGTTCCGATCGGGGTCGGTAAGCCGGGACATCGCACCGTCGCGACATCCCTCATGATTAGCTTAGAACAGCCGTTTACTTGATCGCAATGGGAGAAATCACGTAAGCACGTCACATTTAGCGCCTAAATCTGCGTCGCCCGCTGGACGGGCGCGGGGTTTCCGAGGCGATCTCACGGGCGAAAGCCTCATCGAGGATTGGCTGAAGCACCTCGATCACCTCCCCGAGACGGTTGCCAAGGCGACGGGCGAAGGCTGGCGTCAGCGGCTCGATAGGATGGATCTCGAAACAGTGCCCCCACGACTTGGTCCATCGCTCGACCTCGAACGAGACGCCCAGACGATCCTTGATTTCCAGAACGTAAGTGTCGAAGAACTCGAGAAGCGCGGCCGTCGACTCCGGCCCATCCTCGAAGTGCAGGCCGAGCTCGATGACGCCGTTCTCGGCGCTGATCATCAACTCGTAGTGGATACGATAGTTTGCGTTGAAATGTATTTTGAGCAGGTTCATCGTACTGCGCGATTGTGCGTCCGCCTGCTTCCCGGTCAGCGAGTCCTGACAGGCGTTCTTGACAAGATCCATGAATTCGCGACGTCGAAGCGTCTTTGCCTTCGCAGTACTGCTCATGTTCGTCCTCCGACGCGGTGAGTGATGCTTGCAACGGCCATCGATATCCGGTAGACAGGCAACACTATATTTGAAGCGATTGGAGCATCAATTGGCGGACCAACCAGCATGGGAACAGTACCTTTCGGAGAACCGTTCTCGACACCTCGACGAGCTGCTGGAGTTTCTGCGAATCCCGAGCGTCAGCTCGCTCCCGGAACACAAGGATGACATGCGCGCGGCAGCCGCGTGGGTAGCGCAAAAGCTCGAAGCCGCCGGCGTCCCGCGCGTCGAGATCCTCGAAACCGACGGCAACCCGGTCGTGTACGGCGAGTGGATCGTCGACGAGTCAAAGCCGACCGCTCTGATCTATGGCCACTACGATGTCCAGCCGCCGGACCCGCTCGATCTCTGGGAAACTCCGCCCTTCGAGCCAGCCGTCCGGAACGACCGGATCTATGCCCGTGGCGCCGCTGACGACAAGGGCAACCTCTTCATGCCGATCAAGGCCGTTGAGGCGATGCATGAGACAGCCGGAGAGCCACCAATCAACCTGAAGTTCAACTTCGAGGGCGAGGAGGAAATCGGCTCGCCGAGCCTGCCCGCATTCGTAAAGCAGAATGCAGAGCTGCTCGCGTGCGACTTCGTCCTCTGCGCCGACGGTGGCATGTGGGGACCGGACACTCCGTCACTGACCCTGGGCACAAAGGGAGTGACTGGTTGCCAGGTCGATATCCGAACGGCTGGAACGGATCTCCACTCGGGAATGTACGGCGCCTCGGTTCAGAATGCGGTGCGCGCTGCAGCCCAGCTCGCAGCCACACTGCACGATAACGAGAACCGCGTGGCGGTCAAAGGCTTCTATGATGACGTCGTCCCGTTGACGGACGCGGAGCGAGCGGACTTCGCCGAGGCGCCCTTCCACGCGGAAAGCTACCTCGAAGACATTGGAGCCTCGGCATTCATCGGTGAGACCGGTTACACCCCGGTCGAGCTGAACTGGGCCCGTCCGACGCTGGATCTCAACGGCATCTGGGGCGGCTTCACCGGTCCGGGCACGAAAACGGTCACTCCCGCCGAAGCGCACTTCAAGATCACCTGCCGGCTCGTACCCGATCAGGACCCGGACAAGATCATCGACCTCATCGAGTCACCCGTCATTGAGCACGCACCTCCAGGATCTACCGTCTCGATCGACCGGCGGACAACCGGCGGATCACGCGCCTTCCGGGTCAACCGCGATCACCCGGCAATTCAGGCAGCCTCGGAAGTTCTGGGCGATCTCTATGACCGCGATCCCTACTTTGTGCGTCTTGGAGGAACGCTGCCGATCGCCGCGACGTACCAGGAGGTCCTGAACGCCGACATGATCTTCTACTCCTGGGGAATGCCGGACAGCCGCGGCCACGCGCCAAATGAGAATTTCCAGCTGCGTTCGTTCGACATGGCCCGGCGCGGCTACTGCGCGCTATTCGATCGTCTGGCAGAGACCAGCTGAACGATCGCCCGGTGGCTATATCGGGCTAGCCGGCTGTTTGTCATATGGCGGCGAGGGTACGTAGCCTCGCCGCTTTCTCGTCCAGCGGGATCAATCGCCGGGAGAGCCGGATTCATCCTGGAATCCCGCCCACCAGTCGAGGTACCGGGACATTCCATCCTGTATTGAGGTAGCCGGTTTCCATGAGAATTCGGATTCGAAACGGCGTACGTCGAGTGGCGGCCGCCCCGGACCGGCGATATTGGGGTTGAGCGCGTCCGGCGCCGGATCTTCGTCGTATTCGAGGCCGCCGATCCGCGCATTCAACGCATCGAAAACATCCGCCACCCGCGCCTGTTTTCCAGTTCCGAGGTGATAGAGATTGGTCGACAGCCGATCGGCCGTGACAAGCCGGCCGATTCCTTCCGCAGTGTCCTCGACATAGGTCCAGTCGCGGGCGCGTTCCAGCGGACCGGTCGGCAACACTGCACCAGGCTCTGCATCGCGCAGCCACTCCCAGATCGGCGAGGTTCTTATCCGGGCGCTCGTCGCCCGCTCGCCTGGACCGTACGGCTGGGCGATGCGGACCGACGCAGCTTCCAGATCGAAGAGATCAGTCCAACGATCAACGATCTGCTCGCTGGCGAGCTTGGTGATGCCGTAGAGCGAGTCGGGACGAGGTGTAACCGCTTCGTCGACCGGGTCGGCCGAAGACACGCGCCCGATGGCCGATGGACTGGAAACGTAGATGAAGCGACTTGCGCCGAGCTCGACCGCCGCATTCAGTGCCTCGATCGTCCCGCCGACATTGGAATCGACGATGCCGCGGGCGTCACGCTTTTCGACCTCCGTGGTCGTAGCGGTAACGACCGCCGCGTGGACAACGGCGGTGAGCTCCGCAGTCGGATCAAGGGTTCGAAGGAGTTCACCTTCTGTCGAGAGATCGGCCGTAATGTGATGGATTCGGGCAGAACAGCTTGCGAGGAACCGCTCGATCCAGCCATCGACCGGACTTCGATCCGCAGCCCAGACTGTTGCGCCGTTTGTAGCGAGGTACCGCGCAATATTCATTCCAACGAAACCGCGTGCGCCAGTTACGAGAACGTCCATTGGCGTGCCTTCCTCTCTGCATCCGGCTTGTACTGCTGGTACGATGCCTCGAGTAAGGATAGTGGCATTCGAAGAATGGGGTCGAGATGGCGTCACTGGCCGAGCGTGGATTGAACGTGATTGGTGTCCGCTATCGTGGCAGCACCCCGTCCGACGGCGACGAGCGTTCGGTCGATTTCTACCGCCGATCCGGCGCATACGGTGAATTCGAGGATCGCGCGACATTTACCGATCCGGAATTCCCGGAGAATCGTCGCCAGGAGAGCCCGACGGCCAACCTTGGGATCATCGGGGGCGAAATTGCGGACGCAGTGGCGAATGGCATCCGAGAGGGCCGGGGCACCGTGATGGTCGGTGGCGATTGCGCCCACATCACCGGCGTGCTCGGCGGCTGGCAGGACGTTCACGGCCCGACCGCTCGGATCGGCCTCGTCTGGTTCGATGCCCACGGAGATTTCAACACATCGCGGACGTCTCTATCGGGAATGCTCGGAGGTATGCCGGTCGCCGTCGCTGCCGGCCTCGACTTTCCGGAATGGAGGGAAGCGTCCCACCTCCCGGCCCCGATTCCGACCGATCGCATCCTGATGGTTGACGTGCGAAATCTCGACCCTGCCGAAGAGCAACTTGTGCGCGCGACGTCGATAAGAATTGCGGCTCCGGCCCAGGGATTCCCCGGTGACGATCTCGAAGAGGCCGTCGCCGACCTCGCCAGCCGCTGCGACTACCTCTATCTTCACATCGACTCTGACATCCTCGATGCGCGGTTCGTCCCGAACCACGGCACTCAGGAGCCGGACGGACCGGACATCGAGCAGGTCATCCAGGCAATCGATACCGTAATGGCGACCGGTAAGGTCGTCGCCCTCGCGCTGGTGTCCGTCTCCGGCGAGGGCGACGGTGCCGAGACGACGCGGGAATCAGCCGCTGCACTGCTGAAGGCGGGAATCGAATCCTGGGAGCGGCACGGCCTCCCGGAGTGGACCAGCAGGTAACATGGCGAGCGACTCGGGCCGGTACGTATTCGAGACCGACAGCTTCCACAAGGCGTACGGACCAATTGTTGCCCTTGAGGCACTGACGGTGAGAGTGCCCGAAGCCGCAATCGGGCTGCTGGGAGCCAACGGCGCCGGTAAGTCGACGCTGATCAAGGGGCTCCTTGGCCTGCTCGAACCCACGTCCGGCTCGGCGGCTGTCCTGGGTATGCCGGTCGCCTCTCAGGGGCCGGAGATACGTCAACGCATCGGCTACATGCCGGAGTCGGACACCCTTCCCGGCGACGTCACCGCCGCCGATTTTGTCGGGCACATGGCCGAGATGAGCGGTCTACCGACCCGGGCGGCGCGCCAGCGGGCGAACGACGTCCTCTATCAGGTCGGGCTCAACGAGGAACGCTACCGGCTGATGCGCGAGTTTTCGACCGGAATGAAGCAGCGCGCGAAACTCGCCCAGGCGATCGTTCACGACCCTGACCTCGTCTTTCTCGACGAACCGACCAACGGCATGGACCCGCAAGGTCGCGATGAAATGCTCGACCTGATCCGGAAGATCCACAACGAGCTGGGCATCACGGTCATGCTGTCATCCCACATACTCGGCGACGTCGAACGTGTGTGTGATTATGTCATCATGTTGGACAGCGGCAGTCTGGTCGTTGCTGACGACATCGCCAACCTGCGAAGTACGACGGCTGACGTCGTCATCCGGATCGACGGCGCGCGCAACGGCTTCATGGCTGCTCTCAGGGCCAGGGGGATCGAAGCGACCGAATCCGGTTCCGAGATCGTGATTTCGGCAAGCTCCGACAGCGAGTTTGACGCGGTGCGGGACGCGGTCGTCGAGTCCGGCGTCTCCCTGCGAGCGCTGCAGCCGCGCGAGCTGACGCTCGAGGATGTCTATATCCGCACCGTCAGCGGCATCGAACGTCATACCAGAACAGAAGATCGGGCGGTCGCCGGTGGAAGCTAATCCAGAAGCAAATGCCAGCACGGGCCAGCCCCAACCGTATGGCGAGATCTTCGACCGCGGTTACCAGCACTACTCGGGCGAACGCCTCGGCCGTTCGTTCGCGATTCGCCGGCTGATCATCTACTCGATCAAGCGTGGGCTGGGGATCAAGAAGCGCTGGACCTCGAAGATCCTGCCGATCATCCTCTACGGACTCGCCTACATACCAGCTTTCATCATCGTCGCCCTGTTCGCTTTCCTTCCGGCCAGCGACCTCGAAGGATTCGGTTTCGACAGTCTTTACGGCGTGATCGAGATTGTCATCCTGATCTACGCCAGCGCCCTGGCGCCGGAAATGCTCTGCGACGATAGACGAGAGCGGACCCTGCAACTCTATTTCTCGCGGCCACTCACGAGGCTCGACTATCTCGCCTCGAAGGTGACGGCGATGGGTCTGCTCATGTCGACGATCATCTTCGGGCCTCCGTTGCTGCTCTTCCTCGGCCTGACCTTTTCCGACGACAGCCCGATCAGCTATTTCGCGAATCATCTAACCGACTTGCTCAAGATCACGAGCTACGGCCTGCTGGTGTCGGCATTCTTCGGAGCGCTGAGCTTGTCGATCGCAACATTCACGACGCGCAAGGGCGTCGCGGCTGCGATCTTCATCATCGGCGCGCTGATGCTCCAGGGAATCGCTCGTTCGTTCTACGAAGCGATCGGTGAGGGGAGCTTGCGCGGTTATCTCGTCTTCATCAGCCCGCCCGACTTCATCGACTCCTTGCGGCGCTGGCTCTTCAGAACGGATTCGCAGAACGATCTCTTCGCGGCGACGGATCTTCCGGGCGTCGTGACGTTAATCTGGCTCGTGGTCGTCATCGGTGTCGCGATGTTCCTGATGCATCGAACCTACCTGCAGGAGGACTAGCCATGTCGAGCCAAACGGCCACCGCCCCGCAGGACCAGGTTATCGCTCAACCAGTCGCGACGATCCGGGTAACGCAGGTATCCAAGTTCTATGGCGATGTCGTCGCCGTTTCGGACATTTCATTCTCGCTCGAAGCCGGCGTGACAGCGCTGCTGGGACCGAACGGCGCCGGCAAATCGACGATGCTCGAGATGCTGACCGGACTGCTCCGGCCGTCAGCTGGAAAAATCGAGATTCTGGGACGCTCCGTCCGTGGCGACAGGGATCTCTACCGGCAGGTCGGGCTCGTGCCGGAACAGGAACACATGTATCCCTTCCTGACCGGCCGCGAGTTTCTCTATCTCAACGCCGTACTTCAGGAAGTTTCCAATCCCGAGGCCGCCACCCAGCGAGCACTGGAGATAGTCGATCTCGTCGAAGATGCCGACCGGAAGCTCGGGGGATATTCCAAAGGCATGCGCCAGCGCGCGAAGATCGCGGCCGCACTGGTCCACGATCCACAGGTGCTGCTCATGGACGAGCCGCTTTCGGGAACCGATCCGCTCCAGCGACTCCGAACGATCGAACTCATCCAAAGGCTGGGCGCCGAGGGCCGAACGGTCCTGGTTTCGTCCCATGTCCTCGACGAGGTCGAGCGATTCGCTGACCGGATCCTCGTCATCGTGAACGGCAAGCTCGCCGCCGCCGGCAACTTCCACACGATCCGCGAGCGAATGGACGAGCAGGCCTCGAAGATTCGCGTCCGCTCCAGCGAGCCGCGCCGGTTCGCGTCGGCGCTCATTCAGGAAATGTCGGTGGATTCGGTGAGCATCATCGAGCAAAATGGCAGCCCGAGCGCGATCCAGGTCGAGGCCGGAGACGTTCGGACCTTTTACCGGAACGTCGCCGCCGTCGCAGCCCGCGAAAAGATCACGCTGTATGAAGTCTCGGCGCTCGATGATTCCCTCACGAGCGTCTTCGCCTACGTGGTTGGCCGATAATCATGTCAGGATTCACCCGCTCGCTCATCTCCCTGCTACCGGTCTCGACCCTGACGCTGCTGCACTTCAGCAGCGGCAAGGCGATCCGGTTCGTCGCCTTTTTTGCGGCGTTGCCAATGATCTTCGGCGTCATATATCAGGTCGGCGACGTCACCGATACGCCGTTTGTGTTCATGAGTGGCGTCATGCTCGGGATCGTGTTCGGGACGCTTGTGCCGATTGCGACGCTCATCCTCGCTACCAGCGCGTTTCGCGATGAGATCGACGACCGGACGATGGTCTATCTGGTCATCAAACCGATCTCGCGATTTAGAATCGTCGCCGAGAAGTACCTGGCCGTCACCGAATCGACAGTGCTCGCTCTCTGGTTCGGGGTCATTGGAACATGGATCCTGATCTCTGCCAGCGACCTGCCAGACACCGTTGAAGTGCTGGTGGCGGCGCTGATCGCTGTTCTGATCGGCGTCGCGGCATATGGCGCTGTGTTCGTGGCAGTGAGCCTGATCGTCCCGAGAGCCCTGATCGTCGGCATCTTCTACGCGCTCATCTGGGAATCGCTGCTAAGCCGGTTCATTCCCGGCGTCTGGACGCTCAGCATTCGACATTATGTGGAGTCGATTTTCGTTCGCCTTGTCAACGATCCCGATGTCACGCTCGACAATGCCGTCCATCTTTACGCAGCCTTCCCGGCACTTGCCGTCGCGATCGTCGTGTCGCTCGCCCTCTCGGCTCTCCGCCTCCGGACGATGGACTTCGAATAACGGGAAGTTCGCGCGTCACCAATCTCAATCATGCTACGGTGTTGGTGTTTGGAATCAGACACTGTGTCGAAAGCAGGGATAGTGACAATTACGCCGGAAGTCCGTTCGTTTCTCGAAGAGCGGCGCTTCGCCGTCCTGGCAACTTCGTTTCCTGATGGCCGCATCCAGCAAACGGTGATGTGGTACGCCCTCAGGGACGATCAGATCATCATGAACACGGCTCGCGGCCGGGTCAAGGACCAGAATGTCCGCGCCAATCCTCAGGTATCGCTGTGCTGGGAAGAGGAGTACAAGTTCGTCTCGGTCAACGGCACCGTTTCGGAGATCATCGACGACCAGGAACAGGCACTGGAAGACATCTTCGCAATTGCTCGCCGATACAATCCCGGAGCAACCGACGAAGAGATCGACGAGCGATTCTCGAACTTCCGACAGGAAGAAAGAACGACGCTCGTTGTTAGTATCGATAGCATGATTACGAACGGATTCTAGATTCACCCCCGATCGCCCCGGTCGATTAGAGAAAGGATGACACCGATGGTTGTCATGGGATATGCCGCGATGATGGAGCAGTTCTCGCCGACTGCCTTGCTCGACTACTGCGAACGCGCCGAAAAGGTCGGTTTCCCGATCGTCATGGCGTCCGACCACTTCCACCCCTGGGTTCCGGAGCAGGGAGAGAGCGGCTTCAGCTACGCCTTCATGGCGGCACTCGGCGAGCGAACCGACCAGCGCTTCGGCCCCGGCGTCGTTTGCCCGAGCTTTCGCTACCATCCGGCGGTCGTCGCCCACATGGCGGCCACCCTGGAAGCGATGTATCCGGGACGGACCTATCTCGGGATCGGCGCTGGCGAAGCGCTCAACGAAGCGATTGTTGGCGGGGTCTGGCCCGATGGCGGTACCCGGTCACGCATGATGTTCGAAGCGGTCGAGATCATCGAGAAGCTCTTCACCGGCGACCGCGTCAAGCACGAGGGCCGCTATTTTTCGATGGATTACGCGCGTCTCTATACTTTGCCTGACTCCCCGCCGCCAATCTACGTCGCCACCGCCGGCCCGCTCAACGCAATGCGGACCGGACGCTACACCGACGGCATGATCACGGTCGGAGCGCCCGAGCAGCGCATTGAGGGTCTGTTCAGCCAGTTCGAGAAGGGCGCCAAGCGGGCAGATAAGGATCCCTCGAAGATGGCGAAGATCCTCCAGATCCACGTTTCCTACGCTGCGACCGATGAAGAAGCGACGGACAATGCCGTCAAGGAGTGGCCCAACGGCGGGATGGCGTTCCCGAAGGCCGACATCCGGCAGCCGGAGGACTTCCAGGCAATGGCCAAGCTCGTCGAGCCGAAGCACTACAAGAACCGCGTCTTCATATCGAGCGATCCGAAAGCGCATCTCGAGCATGTCAAGCACTGGGCTTCGTTCGGATTTGACGAGATCTACGTCCACAATGTTGGCCGCAATCAGGAAGAATTCATCGAAGTCTACGGAGAGCACGTCGTTCCATTCGTGAACGACTAGCCTCGCAGCGAAGCCGCCACCACGCCAGGACAGGGTAACGGTAAACATGGCTATTCCCTCGGTCCAGATCCTCGGTCTGGACGGGATTCCAGAAGTTCACGAGGGCGACGACGTCGTCGAGCTGATCGTCAACGCTCTAGAGACAAGCGACGTCGAGCTCGAAAATGACGACGTGATCGTCATCACCCAGAAAATCGTCTCCAAGGCGGAGGGGAGGCTCGTCGACCTTTCGACGATCGAGCCCTCGGCGCTGGCGATTACCTTCGCCGAGGAATGGGGCAAAGACCCGCGACACGTCGAAGTCGTGCTGCGGGAAAGCGCGCGCGTCGTCAGGATGGATCGCGGCGTGATGATCACCGAGACGCACCATGGGTTCATCTGCGCAAACGCCGGCGTCGACGCCTCGAACGTGCCCTCCAGCGGCGTCGTCTGCATGCTCCCCGTCGATTCGGACGCATCGGCGCGCCGCATCCGTCGGGGACTATCCGAACGCCTCGGCGTCGAACCGGCCATCATCATCAGCGATTCCTTCGGCCGCCCATGGCGAAAAGGGATCACGAACATCGCCATCGGCATCGCCGGCATGGATGTGTTTGCCGACTACCGCGGAGAGGTTGACTCGGGCGGCCACGAACTTCGGGTAACGGTCATGGCCGTCCCTGACGAACTGGCGTCTGCCGCCGAACTCGTCCACGGGAAGCTCGATGGCCGGCCCGTCGCGGTCATTCGCGGTTACCCCTATCCAAAGGGGGATGGACGGGCGACCGACCTCGTTCTCGAGCGTGAAAAAGATCTGTTCATGTAGCGCAGAGCCACGATCATTGATCGTGGCTCTATCTGGCCAGGTTTTCTGTAACTTAGCTGATAGCCTGCGGGGGATGACGGCTATTCGCGGTCGGACGTTTGCGCGGGCTCGTAGTTCCCATCGAGCCAAACTCGAGCGAGGCCGCCGATCGAGCTTCCCTCGACTTCAGCCGAACTGCCATCATCTTCAAGGACTTCGAACCAGTCTCGATCGTAGCCGGTCGCTCCGTCGGGAAGCGGATCCTGCTCCTCCTCAGTTTGAAGCGCGCCCGTCCCGTCGGTTGCCCGGACAGCGATCCGCTTGATACCCGCGTCGGTCGCCAGGTAGTCGTAGCGCCACAGACGCCAGGTCCGGCTGGACGGCACGTCCGAAAGTTCAGCTTCCTGCCAGGTCGCTCCGCCATCCAGCGTCACTTCGACCTTGGAGATACCGCGATCACCGGCGAACGCGACGCCGCCGATCTTGACCGTCTCGCCCATCTGGGCCTTGTAGCCGCGCTTCGGAATGTCGATGCGGCTCATCGTGACAACCGTTGCCACGTCGCTCCAGCTGCGCTCCTGCCAGTAGCCCTGATAGTCATCGGCAACCGCTTCAATCCTGGTTATCCACTTGACGTTCTTCATCCCGAAAATACCGGGTACGATCAAACGAAGCGGGAAGCCATGCTTTTCGGTCAACGGCTGGCCATCAATGAGATAGGCGAGCATCGTATCGTCCTGCATCGCTTCTTCGAGCGGTATGGACTCGGAGTAGCCGTCGGCAGCCTCCATCTTGATGTCGATCACGCCATCCTGGATCCCGGCCTCTTCCAGCAATTCCTTGAGCGGAAACCCTGTCCAGATCGTGTTCGAGATGTAGGTTCCGCCGACGCGATTCGAGATGCACTCCAGCGTCGAGGCCATCTCGGACGTGTCGCGAACGAGCACGTCGCTGTAGGAAAGGGTCATCGGATTGTCGACGAGGCCGCCAATCTCCAGGCTCCAATCCATCTCCGAAACGGTCGGATCGACTAGATTCTTGGACACGACGTAGAAGGCGTCCAGCGGGGTATAGAACTCCGGCATGCCAGCCGCCTCGAACGTGCTCTCACCCGCTGAGGATCTGAAGGCAGCTTCCGTGTCGGCGACGTTCCGCAGCCGGTTGGCGTGCATGCCGATGTAGCGCGTCGCCCAGATGGCAGGCAGCGCGAGCGCTCCGAGACCGGCGACCTTCAGCAAGGTCCGCCGCTCAGGTGAGGCCTCACCCATCGCAAGTCTCGGCCACGGCACCAACGCCGCGACCAGTGCGCCGTATGCGACGGAGGTAATGACGAAATTGAGCTGGGTATCCCCGACGCCGAGCGCTGAATCGGCGGCGAACAGCCCGATGCCGCCGACCGGAGCGGCGACGACCGAAAGCACGAGCCAGGCAGCTCCGCTCAGTACCGCGGCGCCGACGACCCGATCGCGAAACGTCCGGCCTGCGAAGCGGCCATAGAGAACGGCTCCCAGGGCTGCGGCGATGATCTGACCGATCGTGATGCCGATCAGCGCGACGGGCTTGGCATTTTCTTCGAGATTGGTCAATGCATCGCGCACGACGGCAAGAGGAAGTTCGGCGGTGGTTCGCTCCGCCAGAAGCTGGGCGAGGATGGAGCCTCCCCAGGTCCGTCCAATCCAGAGCATCAATCCGCTGGCGATAAGCCCCGCCAGAGCGCCGACAATCAGTCCATTCGCAATCGGCCAGGTTCGCTCTGGCGACGCACCTTCGCGCGCCTGAACTCCACCGTCAGCTTGATCGGTTCTTCCCATGTCTGTCGACCAGCTTGACATTTGGTAACCCTACCCGTTCCGATACGTAGCGATGATGGCAGTCGCCAACGATTCGAGTATGCCCAACGCTACTTACGGCTATCTTACGGCGAAGAGGCCGACTCGGATGTCGGCCTCTCCGGGGTCTGCATATTCAAACAGTGCTGGATCGCTGTTCTGGCCAAGCAGCTTCGGCCGTCTACGACTCGGAATTCTCCAGCGCAAGCAGCGCCGTCTTCCGTTCTTCGCCCCAGCGGTAGCCGCCCGATTTTCCATCCGACCGCACAATCCGGTGACAGGGGATCACCAGTGCGATCCGATTGTTGGCGCATGCATTCGCGACGGCGCGGACGGCGTTCGGGCTGTCGATCTCGACGGCAATTTCTCGATAGGATCGCGTCTCGCCCGGCGGAACCACCCGGATCGCCTGCCAGACACGCCGCTGAAATGCCGTCCCCTGAACGTCAACCGGAAGATCGGGGTGCGGGATCTTTCCGCCCAGATAGTTCAGGATGACCTGGAACCACGGATGGGTTCCGGATTCCTCGGCAATCGTGGCAGACGGGAACTCATCCCGGAGCGACTGAACGAGCTCGTCATCGTCGTTGCCGATCTGGATCGATGCGATCCCGCGATCGGAGTACGCCATGAGCAAGCGACCCAGCGGCGTATCACCGATGACGAACCGGAGGGATGCATCCTTCCCGCCGGCCCTGTACTCACCGGGCGTCATACCCATCTCTCGCTCGGCGGATTCATACAGCGACGCAGACGATTCGAAACCTGCATCGTACATGCTCGTCGTCACGTCATTTCCTTCCTTGAGCCCGGTTCGGAACCGTTGGATACGTCGTTGGCGGACGTATTCCGCCGGAGAGACGCCGGTCGCCTGCTTGAATTTCCGTTGCAGGTGAGCCGGACTCATGCCGACAATTGCGGACAGATTCGCCAGCGTCGGCTGGCCATCGTCCCAGCCATCGATCGCATCGACCACCTGCCGCACGAACTCGACATCCCGGCTCTCGGCATCGGGACGGCATCGCTTGCATGGCCGGTAGCCGGCACGTAGCGCGTCCTCGCTGGCTGGGAAGAACGCCACCCGATCGCGAGTGGGTCGTCTGGAGGGGCAGGTCGGCCGGCAGAAGATACCGGTCGACGTGACGCCGTAGTAGAACGCCCCTTCGGCCCGGCTGTCGCGCTCGAGCACCGCCGCCCAGCGCTCATCATCGCTGGAGTACGAGGTCGAATCGTTTCGATTAGTCGTTGAGTGCATTCTGGTCTCCGAAGCAGCTGTACTTGAATCGCTCATCTCACTCTTCGAGGATAAGCGAGACGGGACCGGCGAGCTATCGGATTCTTGCGGTCGAATCAAATGATCGGGACTCAGCGGCGATTCAGGGCCGGCAACCGGAACGCCAACCCCTTCAGCGGAGCCTGGTCGTCGACGTTCCTGGAGAGAATGGCGACCCGGAATCTCCCGAGTCCACCAGGGTTCAGCAGCTCCATGGCAGCAGCCCGTGCCGCCGGATACTCGGAAGCCGCGTCAGCCCTCCCCTGGATCTCGAGCAGGACCTCGTCCAACCCGACGCCGGCGACGAACTCCGCCTGACTTGTGATGCCCTCGACACGGAACCCGTTTCCTCGCGCAGCCGACTCGACAAGGGTGAAATCGACGTGGGCCGTTATGTCCCTCTGGCCGATGTCCTGGAATGGATCGTCACCAACCTGGTGCTGGCGATAGGTCTTCAACGTCCCGCCCGGGAATCGCTGAACGTCGAGTAATGCGTCCCGCTCGTCACCGTAATCGAAGATCAGGACGTAGCCCCGCTCCAACTGCCGTCCGATCTGCTGAAACCAATCCTCTATAGCCGGACAGAACTCGAAACGCTGGCCATCGTCTGCCTGAATATCCAGGTCGAGCGCACCGGACGCAGCGTCCGATAGTTCGCCGACCTCATGGTCAAACCATCCGTCCTTGACCGTCACATACAGCTCCCGAATCTGACCGTCTTCAAGCTTGAGCCGGTGAAAAGGCAGCGCGTCGAGGAACTCATTCGCAATGACCACTCCAGTGAACGAGCCGGGGGCGGCAGGCTCCACCGAAACCGGCGAATCATTGCCCTGTTGTTCGACCGCGCGTTCGATGGCCGAACTGTGTCCTGGATTCAGGTCATCGACGCGATATGCCAGGGACTCCAGACCGTCCGGAGGATGTCGGGAGAACCAGTCGAGGATCTGCAGGCCGAGGGCTCCGCGTCCGGCCCCGTGCTCGCTCACGATCAGTTTCTGGTCGCGTCCGAGCCTGTCCCAGCATTCCCGTATCTGGCGTGCGACGAGCCATCCGAAGATAAAATGGGTTTCGGGTGCCGTGAGGAAATCGCCGGACCGTCCGGCGCGATGTGCTGAGGACGCGTAATAGCCGTGCTCCGGATCGGAGATGACGATCTCCATGAATCTGGCGAATGTCATCGGACCATCGCGCTCGATCTCGCCGGCAACGAGATCCATGAGGCTCGGGTTCGAATCGTCCGACTCCGGTTGCCGAAGTTGCATCAGCGATACCAGCCGGGGATCTCCAGCGCCTCGGTGCCGATATCGCCGAGGACAACTTCATATCCATTGGAGTCGGGCGTCGGCGAGTACTCGAATCTCGCCCGCTCGAAGTACTGGACCAGAACGCCGTCCTCCACGATCTCCGGTGTGATCGGGTACCCGAACTGCGTCAAACCGTCGTTTGCCTCCCAGTAGAGCCGGAATGCTCCAAGGATTGCATAACCTGTCTCCGGGAAATAGCGCTGATTCGGCGCGCCGGTATCGGCCATCGGTTCAGTGCCAAGTCCGCGGGCCTCGACCAGGAAGCGGCCCAGATGCCCCATCTGGATTCCCCAACCATCGGCCGCAAACTCAGGGTAGTACTCGAGCCGTGCACGCTCGAAGTACTGGACAAGCGTCCCGCCCTGATCGAACGGCTCGGTGATCGGCATCCCGAAACGACCGATGCCGCCCTCCGATTGCCAGTACTCGATGAAGGGAGATTTGAGCGTATGACCGGTTTCCGCAAAATACCGGCCATTTTCGAGATCGTCCGGCTCTTCGACCGGCGCGACTGGTAGATACTCCGGGCTAGCGAGTGCCTGGTAGACGGAGAACGCGAACTTTCGGGGCCATGGCGTTGAGTAACTGCCATACTCGTCGTGCGCTCCTTCGAGACGGACGAGCCCCCAGCCGTTGTACTGGCCATCCACCGGGAAGTCCTCGTACTTGAACCAGAAGATGCGTTCAACGAACGGGGCACGCTGCTGGACCGTTGTGTAAATCGAGCTCATGAACGCCGCCTGCTCCCGCTCGCTCTCGGAGGGCAGCCCAATGCCGAGCTCGGTGACATGCTCGGGCGCCTGGGCCGGCCAGCCAACCTCGGTAATCCAGATCCGCCCGGCGCGATCGTCGAATTTGAGCTGCAGGTTCCGGGCCTGGTGGAGATACTCGATGATGTCCTGGGGTTCCATGAAATAGGGATGGACCCCGATCGAGTCAAACGGGTGCCGGCCGTGCTCGACCTTGTAGGTCATCACGGCTCGGGACGAGTAGACGCCCTCGAGCCAGTCCATGTCGTAGGAGCGACCGCGCAGATCGTACGAGGTGCCATTCTCATCGTCGAACAGAACGCCGCCCATGATCACCGATGTCTCCGGGCTTACTTCCTTGACCGTATCGAACGTTCTTCGGATCAACTCCCCGTAATTCGCGGGCGTCACCGATTTTGTCTTGCCGAGCGAGTCATCCGAAAGCACCTGACTGGCATTCGGCTCGTTCAGAACCTCGACCGCCGCAATACGATGACCGTATCGCAACATGATCTCTCGCGACCGTTCGACGTAGAGATCGATGTAGCGATTGGTGCCGTTCTCATCCAGCGGATCGTTGATGTGCTGGAAGCCCCAGGTCGGATCGCGGTCGCCGATCAGGCCGCTGCCGAAGACAGCCAGAACGTTCAACCCGTAACGTGGCGCGACCTCGTTGATGAACCAGTCATGCTTGGAATAGTCGATCGGGCCCGGCCCGACATCGACGTTGTATTCCGCGTGAAACTCGATCCGGATCCAGCGCGCTCCGAGCTGGGACATGTCGGAGGCCATCCGTTCGAGGAGAGCCCGGTTTACGTCGTCTGGAAAATTCACGGGGTCAGCGTTGTAGGTGTACCAGGGGTCCAGCCCGACGATGCCGAAGATCTCGGGATCCGGGTTCAGGTTAACTTCCTGCGGCCCGGACTCGCCCTGAAACGCGGACGTCAGCCCGGCCAGAATGATCAACGGTAAGAGGAGGCTCCCGAAGACCCTCTGCCATTGTCTCGATTCTTCCAACGGCACCCGGCCAATCCCATTTCACGATCGACAATAGCCTCGATTATAGCGTACGTACGCGCATCATCGGGCATGATTCAGAACACCAACCGGCGTTTGGCGTGATTGCCCGGTCAGATCCTCCTTCGGATCAAACGGCAGACAACAGGCGCCCGGGAGCTGGCTCCCGGGCGCCTCTTGAAAGGCCTGAATTGTTAGATGGACTGTCCTCGAGTGAAGTTCACGTAGCTGGCGGATTCGGATTCCATGTTGACCGACATGCCTTCGTTCGCACCGCGTCCCCAGAAATAAGCGAGGATGCTGCTAATGAGCACACCAACTGCGAATAGTGCGATGATGACAAGCCAGCCGAGCATCTGAATCTCCATCCCCTCCGGCGGGCCCCAAGTGCCCCGAAAGTCGAACTCGCTTATGAATAGGTGCGGTTCGGTATCGGGCGGCCCGAGCGGACGGGTACAGGCTGCGGAACGAGCCGGCCATTCTCACGACCTCGCCGGACAGTATCTGCCACTTGCTCGAGGCGCTCGACGACGCGTTCGATTGCTTTGCGGATCTGATCGCTCAATGTTCCAGCCTTCTGTTCCATCTCGAATCGGCGTGAATGTTGATTTGATGCCGTCCCATTCGAGAATCTCATGAGCATCTCTATTCTACAACCACCAGAATGGTCCTGATATTCCGGCGACGACAGGACTCGGTAGGATTGTTCGTCGATAGACCAGCGACTACCGTCCATCTTCATGGCACGCGTCAGGAGGCTACCACTGGATAACTTGGCCATTCTTCAGTCCGGGGGACCGACGTCCGTCCTGAACGCCAGCCTCGTAGGGATAATCCGGGAAGGCCGAAACCGTTTCGGTCGTATCCTGGGAGTGCGCAGCGGTTTCGAAGGGCTCCTCGACGACAGGCACTTCGATCTGACGACGCTCTCGGACGATCAGCTCGACAGATTGGAGCGAACGCCATCGGCCGGACTCGGAACCTCCAGGCTGCGACCCTCGGACGACGATCTCGTAACGATAGCGGAGAATCTGCGGGCCCTGGGGTGCACGGGATTGATCGGAATAGGCGGCAACGACACGGCCGAGTCGCTCGACCGGCTGGCGCGGCTGGCATCTGAAACGGGCCAGAAACTTCAAGTCATAGGCCTGCCGAAGACGATCGACAACGACCTTGCGGTTACCGACCACAGCCTCGGCTACGCATCGGCGGCCCGCTACATCGCGGCGTATGTCCGCGACGCGCAGCCGGATACCGTCGGCATGGCGAATCTCTATCCGGTGAAATTCGTCGAAGTCATGGGCCGCAACGCCGGATGGCTGGCGGCTGCCTCCTCGCTCTGGACGCCCGGCTGGCTTCCGGCGCCGATCATCGCCCTACCGGAACGGCCGTTCGCCTCGGAAGATACGTTCCTGGACGTCATCCAGCAGCGCGTGGACGAGATGGGCGGAGCAGTCATCGTCGTTCCGGAGACGATGCGCTGGGCTGACGGCGTCCATGTATCTGGCTCGACGCCGGAATGGACCGACGAGTTCGGCCACGAGTATTACGCGAGTGCGGGTCAGACGTTGGCGACGGTTTGCGCGCAGAAACTGGGCCTGAAAGCAAAGCTGGATCGACCGGGTTCTGTTTCCCGCTCCTCGATCGACTACGTGTCGACGGTTGATTTCCTGGAAGCGTCCGAAGCGGGACGCTTCGCGGTCCGGGCGATCCAGGAAGGACGCTCGGGATCATGCGTCGTCATCGAGCGCGACTCTTCGTCGCCGTATCGCTCGACGATGAATCTCGCGCCGCTCTCGGCAATCGCCAACGTCGAGGCCAGGCTCCCCGATCACATGATCGACCCGTCCGGCTTCGCCGTCACCCCGAGCTTCGTGGACTAC
This sequence comes from Thermomicrobiales bacterium, assembly GCA_041390865.1. GTDB lineage: Bacteria > Chloroflexota > Chloroflexia > Thermomicrobiales > CFX8 > JAUIIK01. The sequence continues at coordinate 106,320 of JAWKPC010000008.1, read as the reverse complement.
GCCGCGCCGCTTGTTGGCGAATCGACCGCGACGTACGAACTTCTGCGCTGGGACCAGGAGGCATAGTGGTTTGTGACTCTTGATATGACAAGCATGATGATCAACCCTCGGGAGCCCAATAGCACCAACCCTGTCATTTCGTGCGGAGCGGAGCCGGGTACCCGCGTTAGCGGGTGCGAGAAATCTCGTGTAGACGGCTGCTGCCTGTTCGTCTGAGATTTCTCCACTCCGGTCGAAATGACAAACTTGTTCGTTGTTGAGTTATGCGGGAAGTCCGGTGCTGTCGACCAAATCAAGTGTCACGGACCACTAGCTTCCGTTTCGATGCTTCGGCAGGACGTCCGATACGACTTTCTCGACGACCTCGAATCGCGACGGGTCCGGTTGGTCGATAACGAACTCGTTGATCCCGGCGTCCCGGTATTCCCCGATGCACTGCTCGAACGCGTCGACCGACTCCCACGGATCGAACGGCATGACCGCCGCCCAGCCGTAAAGCGACCGGATGATCGAGTCCGGATCGCGATCTAGCTCGGCCAGCGCCTCATTGAGGATCTCGTTCTTCGCCCGAACCTCTTCGACGGTCCCGCTGGTGTTCCATCGATCGGCCCACTTTGCGACGATGCGCATCATCCGCGGCTTGTGTGCCCCGATGGTGAACGGTGGTCGCGGGCTCTGTGCCGGGCGGGGCCGTGACGGCGCCGCGTCGAGCTGGTAGTAGGTTCCGTCGTAGGTCGTCTCCTCGTGTCGAAAGAGACTGTCCATGACTTCGACAGCCTCCTCGAACTGGTCGACCCGTTTGCCGGCCGGCAAGAACTCCAGTCCGTAGGCTTCGTGCTCGGCGACGTACCAGCCTGCGCCGATGCCGAACTCGAGACGGCCGTTCGAGATGAGATCGACGGTTATCGCCTCTTTCACGAGCAGGCCTGGATGCCTGAACGTATTGCTCGTGACGAGGACGCCGATGCGGATCGACTCCGTGACGGCGGCCAACCCGGCGAGCATCGTCCAGGCCTCGAGATAGGGGCCGCCGGGCTTGGAAGGCTGCTCGAAGTGATCGCAGTTCCAGATGCTGTCGAAGCCGAGCGACTCGAAGTACTTCCAGCGTTCGACGCTCGTAGGCCAATCCATATTCTGATCGGTACAGATACCGAACTGAAGCGCGCGTGTCATCGGTTCCTCTCGCCTTCCTTTGCTGTTTGCACGAAAACCGGCAGAAGTCCAAGATAGCCCAGATCGGGGTGTCAGGTCGCCGGAAACGGAAGTAACGTAGAGCCATGGCAACCGTTTCCGTCCTCCTCATTCTCGTTTCAGCGGTCATGCACGCAAGCTGGAACGCTCTCGCCAGGCGGACGGAATCGCCGTATGCGTTCTTCTTCTCCTTCAATCTGGTCGCGACGGTTCTCTGGCTGCCCATCGCACTGATTGCCGGCTGGGGAGACCCACCCTCACCGTGGGACGCTCTGCTGATTCTCGGATCCGGTTCACTTCAGGTTCTCTACTTCGTATTCCTCGCGTCGGCCTACCAGCGAGGGGGGCTGACGCTCGTGTATCCGATCGCCCGGGGGACCAGCGTAGCGCTCGTGCCGATCGCGGGATACGCGCTGTTCAGCGAACGGCCAAGCATCGCCGGCTGGATCGGCATCGCGACGACGCTGGCCGGCCTGGGCATTCTCGCTGTCGCCAGCTGGCAAGGCATTGATCGAGCGGGGCCGGGGCGCTCGGGGTCGGCAGCCGGGTTCGCATTGCTGACTGGCATGGTCATCACCAGCTACTCGCTGGTCGACAATTTCGGCGTTGGCAGAATCAACCCCGTCGTCTACGGATACGGTCTCATCGCAGCCTCGGCAGTACTTCAGCTACCGTATGCGCTAACTCGACGTTGGCCAGAGGTCCACCGGCAGTTGACGGCCAACGTGCGATCCGTCCTGGCCGGATCGGTGCTTTCGCTGGGTACCTATCTGCTTGTGCTGGTAGCCTTGACCGAATCCAACGTCGGCTACGTCGTTCCCCTTCGAGAAACGAGTATCGTCTTCGCGGTCATAATCGGTATCATCATGCTGCGTGAGCCGATCTCGAGGCCGAGGATCGTCGCAGCGCTCGTGATCGCTGCCGGGTCCGTCTGTATTGCGATAGGTGGATAGGTTTGCGTATCAACCCGGTTATCCTCGCTGCGACGATGCTGGTCGGCATTTTCGGAATCGTTTTCGGTGTGCGAGCCTTCACGACCTACGATGATGCTTCCGAAGCGTTCACGCGGGTCGAACTTCAGTACATTCCCGATTCCTTCAAGTGGCAGGATCCCGAATATGATCAGGCCGTAGCGTCCTTCCGGGTCGTCAATGGATCGAGCTTCCGGGCCGATGTCGAAGGCTTCAGCGTCTCGCTCAGATTCGACGGAGAGTTTGCCGGAACGGATTACGACATCTGGCCAGGCCTGATCGTGCCGGGGAACGAATCCCGAGAGTTTCAAATGCAATTCTCCGTCACAACGAACAGCATTCAGGACCAGGGCGGAACGGCGGACCTGAGCTTCACCGGTCAGATGCTCGTGCGATTCGAGGAATTCGAGCAACCGCTGAGTTTCCGCTTCCGCGGCGGCATGGGAAAGGTTCCCTACGATGGATCTTGACATGACCGACGCTCGAACGAGAACCCGGATCGGTATCGGAGTCGTCGCTCTCCAATGGCTTCTACTGACGTTCGCTCTTGGCGTGATGATCATCTATACCGATCAGTCCCTGAATGGACTCATCGGGCTTCATCTCGATAGCGGCTACGCGTTCGTCGGCGCAACGATCATCGGCTTTCTCATGGGAGCGACGGTTGAACGCACGAAAGCGCTCGTGCCGATGGTCGCCCTCTGCTGCCTTGGCGGCTCTGCCGTCTACGTGGCGCTGCTCTTCTTCCCCGTCTGGACCGGCAAGCTCGTCCAGACGGTGGGGCTAGAGAACTTCGCGAGCACCCGAGCCTTGCTCTATTTCGGACTCTCGATCGTCCCCGTATCGCTCGGCGCGATGACCGGCAGGCTGGTCGGATCGCTCGTGCCCGGCGGCGATCTCCTGCGCCGTCGACGCGACGACGCTCGTGATAATTGGTGGCTGGCTCGAAGTGAAGCCAAAGACGGCAAGCGGGAGACGATTGAGACAAGATGAGTGGCGGCTCCAACCGTGCTGTATTAACGCTCAGCAGTTTTCATATCCGTTCCGCCACAGGAGAAGATCTGCCTGACCTCTTCAGGATCACCCTGGACGGGCTTGAAGGCGAAGCGCTCGCATCACGGGTCCGACCGTCCGATGCTCATTCATTTCATACCCACGCCCTGAAGCACGGGAAGATCCGCGTCGCCGAAATCGACGGATCGATCGCCGGTTACGGTACGGTCATCGAGCGAGACGGAACGCGGATTCTGTCGCAGCTCTTCGTGACGCCCGATAGACGGTCCAGCGGCATTGGTTCGGCGCTGCTCGACGATTTGCTGGACGGCACGGATGCCGACCTCGGACTGCTCGCCTCGGACGATCCACGAGCGATCAGCCTTTACGCTCGACGGGGATTCCGACCAATGTGGCCGCACTACGAGATCGGACTGCTGGCTGATCGCCTTGCTGCCCTCGGCGCGTCGGAGTTGGATGTGCTTCCGGATCCGGACCATGACGAACTCGCTCGCCTGGACAAAGCTGTTTCCGGCAGAAACCGTCCCGAGGATCTGCGGTACTGGTTGAACCAGACGGGCGGCACTCCCTACCTGCTATCGTCCGGTGAAAGGAAGGTTGGATACGGCTGGATCCACGACCCTCTATGTGGAAAAATGGCAAACTGGTATGAATCCGACGCCCCGCTCAAACTAGGACCGATCGGAGCGGTGGCTGCGGGCTATGCACGCGCGTGTGTGCTGGCCATGGCGAACCTGGCCCAGCACACATACCCCGGCCGCGGCATTTCCATCGAAATCGGCGGAAGCCATCCGGCGCTTTCGGATCTGTTGCGCGCCGGCGGTCGTATTCACGACGCTGAAATAGCGATGTGGACGGACGCGGCGCGGTTTGGACTGCCTCAGCTGTATCTGCCGTCAGGCGGCATCCTCCTGTAGCGGGGATCAGACTGAACATTCCGAAGATTCGAAAGATACTGGTGATCGTCCGGCGAGCAAGAGCTTGGAAACGGCCGTGTCTATTCCACAACCCGTACTCCAGACGCCGGAACCTCCGGCACCCGACCGCATCCGTTCAGTCACAATCCGACCCGAGACGCTTGATCCCGAGAAGATTCTCGCAAGGCACGCGCGTACGTCGTTCAACCTGGCGACCCGTTTCCTTCCCGAGGAGCAGCGACGTGCGACGACGGTGCTCTATGCGTTCTTCCGTATTCTCGACGACGCCGTTGACGAGATCTCCCGCCCTTCCGAACGAAAAGCCGCGAGAGAGCAGCTGGATCGATGGAAGGCGTGGTCATCGAAATCGGATGCCAATCCGCCGCATCCCGAGCTTGCGGAAGCAGTCGAGACGATCCTGGAAGCGCATGAGGTTCCCCGGCACCTGATCGGCGAGTTCATCGAGGGATTGATCTCGGACCTGGAGTACCGCGAGATCAAAGACAGAGCCGATCTCGACCGATACTGTCATTGCGTCGCTTCAACGGTCGGAATCGTTATGAGTCACGTCCTCGGCACTCGTCAGCCTGCAGCGCTGGACGCAGCCGCGAGGCTTGGGGCAGCGATGCAGATGACGAATATCCCTGAGAGACGTCGGCGAAGACCTGGAAATGAACCGGGTCTACCTCCCGACCACGACACTCCAGCAGCACGGTCTCGACAGGGACGAGCTTGTTCGGCTCATGGGAGACCACGAACGAGCAAAGCGGGTTCTCGCCCCGATGATGCAGGGAAGAGATCCGGCACGCGTCAGATGTATCAAGCCTGCCCGGCGTCTGGCTTTTGCCACGCGAATCCCGGATGTCGATTCTGCTTGCCAGGCGCCTGTACCGGCATCTGCTCTCGATCATCGAAGCGAACGGGTACGACTCGATCAATCACCGTGCGGCAACTTCGAAATGGGACAAATTGAGGGAGTTCTCGACCTGCGCCATCCTTACGCGACTCTGGAAGTACGACGACGGCGGTAGACGCCGCGCGGTGCCTAGAGCAATAGCCACCCTGGATGCTCCGCGCTGGTCTGCTGATGCAGGCAGTCTGTAGCATCTCGATCATCCTGCAGCTGATCCGAACCAGCGGAGGAACAACGATCGCGCGTCCCACGAAGAACGCTCGTCCCGACGACAGAGTCGGCGTCATCATCCCGGTGCTCAACGAAGAATCACGTATCCAGTCGTGTCTCGATGCGATCAAGTCATTGCGTTCGGCCGATCCAATCCTGGTAGTCGATGGCGGTTCTTCAGATGCAACCGTCCAGCTGGCCAGGCGTTCGAGGAGAACGAACGGCTTCAAGTCATCGAGGCCAGCCCGAGCCGGATGACTGGAACGGCAAGATCTGGGGTCGAACATGGCCTCGGTTGCTTGCCGCAAAATGTGAACTGGGTTCTCACGATCGACGCCGATGTGAACGTCGACAGCGATCTCGTCGGAGCAGATGCTGGAAGCTACAACCAGCGAACATGCCGATCTCATCGGCGTTGCGGCCCGACGGCAGGTACGAGGTTTGGCCCTCGCGCCTTCACCCGCCCGATGTTGACGACACTCGTCTACAGATTCGGGATACCGGGAACACTCGCCGGTTCCGTCCGGGATCCAGGCAACGGGCAGTGCTTCCTCGTAAAACGGTCTGTACTGGAACGCTGCGGCGGCACCAAGCCGTTCGAACCTCCTTCTGCGAAGACAGCGTGACCCTCGCTCGCACGGTTGCGGCATCCGGCTATCGGGTCGGATTCCATGAAGCGGGCGACCTCGTCTCAACGGAAATGTACAGATCGCAGCCGAGGCATGGAGCGGATGGTCCCGCTCGTGCCGGTCCGCGACCGGTATTTCGGTCTCTGGGGCTGGTGGAGGCTTCTCAGTCTTGCTCGCCCAGGGGCTGGCGATTCCGTCGCTCATCGTCTGTGCCAGTGCTGGTAATGCCGAAAGTCCGCCTGGAAAATCGTGCCACTCGTCATCGCACTCATGCGAATCGGAACGTTGACCGGCACGCGCAGGGCTTATACCGATGTAGCCTGGAGCTGCTGGCTCTCGCCACTCGCCGATCTACCGGTATCCATCCGTATCCTTCCCGGCCACCCCGCCAACAAACGTTTATCTGGCGCAACCAACCGCTCATCCGGGAAGTAATCGATGCTGCGTGCCTGGACACTCTACGCCCTTCACGTTGCCGCACTGGCATTCGGCCTCGGCGGCGGCATCCTGATCGCGCGCTGCCGAACCCGCACCTGGTCCGGATCGAACTCAGGCTGAAGTCTTCGAATTCGGCATGAACTACATGACGGGGCAAGCCACATCATTTTCGGAGCCCTCGCGATGCTGGCCTAAGGATCAGTAGCCCTTGGCTGGAAACGGACGATGATCTTCTTCGCCGTCGCCTACCCGATTTCGCTATCGGCAGAGCTGATCGGCACCTCGACCGGATGGCCGTTCGGCAGCTATGCCGTCCGGGTTGGGTCTGAAGGTGCTTGACAAGGTACCGTTACCATCCGCTTTCATGGTTTATGTCAGGTTCTTGAAGCTATCTGCTCGGTATCACCCTTGCCCGGCGATTTACGCCGCAGATTTCAGGAATCGTCGGCGTCCTTACCACGGCGTCTACCTGCTGGTGGTCTGGGATCTCGTCCTGGATCCAGCCATGGCGCAGCGAAGATCTGCCAATCAAGTTCTGGGAGTGGTCAGCACAGCCCCTACTTCGGGATGCCGCTTCATTCAACTTCGTCGGTTGGGCGCTGACCGCTCCTGATCTTCATTGCCGCGGCTCGCGTGATCTGGCGGCGTGATCCTCGGAGCATGAAACGCCCGTCGTTTTCGTTCATGGTCTACCTGGCCAACATGATCTTCGCGATGGCGCTCAGCCTGAGCGTCGACCTTTAGGAACCGGTCGTTATCGCCCGGAATTCTCGGCATGATTCCGGCTGTCGTCGCCCTGCAGATCGTCCGCGCTCATCGACCGCTGACACCAGGTCGGACGTTGGCAAAGCCTTCCTGTCCGGGCGCGGCACTGCTGATCCGGCGGAGGAGCGGAGTCACTGTCGACCGAGTTACCGCCCGAGACGGGACCGGCGATCCTCGTCAGCCGTCACTACCACCATCTCATCTGGGATGGTTGCGCGATTGTGGCGAGCACCGACAGACCGGTTCACATCGTCGTCGGCCTTGACTGGATTAACCAAACGGCCAATTCGCACGCTCATGGAAACAAGCGCCGCAGAGTCGGCCGGCTGGCCGGTCATCCTGCGTGATGACGCGCTGCACCGCGATGGCGCGGAAGCGTGTATGAGCCGCACGAGTCGCGCGCCTACCTGAAGCGCGCTGTCCGCGAATCGGTGGAGATTCTTCGCGGCGATGGATTGCTAGTCATGTTCCCGGAGGCCTATCCGAACATCGATCCGGGTTACACCCCGAAGACCGAGGACGATGATTCGCTGCCGTTCAAAAGAGGCTTCGCGACGATCGCGCGCATCGCCGAACGCCGCCTCGGGAAACAAGGTTCGATCATCCCGGTCGGCCTCGGGTACAAGACCCGGAGTCCGGACCGGTCGCTGTCCGCTTCGGCGAGCCGGTCTACCTCGATGAATTCCGTCGGAGGACGAACTTGTACGCAGCGTCAGGCATTCGGTCTGCACGCCCACCTTCCGGAGTCGAGGGGGGATTCGAGCGGAAGTCCCGCGTGAGACGGTCGCCGTGTCGTGAAAGTCATCATCATCGGGGCCGGTTTCGGCGGACTGGCAACCGCAATCAGGCTCCAGGCATCCGGGTATGACGTCGAACTCGTCGAGGCCCGCCCTCAAGTCGGTGGCCGGGCATACCAGCTCAGGATGCGGGCTTCACCTTCGACATGGGTCGAGAGCCTGATTACCGCTCCACAACTACTACGGGAACTCTGGCGTTCGGCCGGAAGGGGAATTCGAGAACGACCTTTCGCTCATCCCCGCTCTCCCCGTTCTATCGCGTCTACTTCGATGATGGGTCGTACTTCGACTACGGTGCGGGACGAGACAGAAGATGAAGTTGCTCAGTTCAATCCGACGGATGTCGAGGCTTGCGATCTTTTCTGACCCATACCGAAAGATCTACAATCGCGCCTTCGAAGACCTCGCCGGACAACCGTTTGACAGCTTCCAGAACTTCGCCGCCATCGTTCCCGAATTGCTGCGTCTGCGCGCGCACCGGAGCGTCTACGACACCGTCCGGGATTACATCAGCGACCCGAGGCTGCAGATGGTCTTCTCATTTCACCCGCTTTTTATCGGCGAGAACCCCTTGCACGAGCCAGCGCGATTTACAGCATCGTCCCATATCTCGGGCTGGGGCGGCGTCCACTATATCGTCGGCGGGATGTACTCCCTGGTCCAACACATGGCTGAACTCTTCGAAGACCTCGGCGGAACGATCAGAACATCCTCACCACCTGTTGCGGAGATACTGGTCGAGCCGGGACGGGCGACCGGGGGGTACGGATCGAGTCAGGAGAGATACTCGACGCGGATATCATCGTCTCGAACGCCGACGCCGCCAACACCTACCACGAGCTTTTGCCGTCAAATGCCGGCTCGGCGGCCGTGCAGCGTACCCGCTCTCGACCGCTACCGGTACTCGATGAGCTGCTTCCTGCTCTACCTCGGACTTGACCGACAATTCCGATCAACTCCGCCATCACACGATCTTCGCCGCCCTCGGACTACGAGCGGCTACTGACCGATATCTTCGACGGAAGCGGCATGCCGGATGATCTGGCCCTCTATCTGCACGCCCCGACGAAGACCGACCCCACGATGGCCCCATCTGGCGGCGAAAGCCTCTACATCCTGGCACCCGTGCCGCATCTCGGCAAAGGCATCAACTGGCATGTCGAAGCGGATGGATTCCGGGACCGGATACTCGACTTCCTGGAGATGAAAGCCGGTCTTAGCGGTTTGCGGGAGAGCATCGTCGTCGAGCATCGCTTCACGCCGCTCGATTTCAGAGACCAGCTACGGAGCTGGCTCGGGACGGCCTTCTCGATCGAACCGACCCTGACGCAGTCCGCCTACTTCCGGCCGCACAACCGCTCGTCGTCGGTCAACGGACTCTATCTTGTCGGTGCTGGTACGCACCCAGGTGCGGGCATCCCGGGCGTCTTGCTGTCGGCGCAAATCACGAGCGAACTGGTACATCAGGATTGCCCGATCCCGTCTCGCTAAACAAGCGAGAGGAATCCCTGATCGGTTACCCGCGCTTCGGGGATGACCGACAGTGCCATGAAGGCGAGCAATCCGAACGGGGAAGTCAATCCCGACCCGAGGTCTCTCGCGGCCTGCTCTATGGCTTCGTATTGGCGGGCAACGTGCTCGAGCGGCTGGTCCGAAAGTATCCCCGCAACGGGTAGAGGCAGCCGGTCTTCCACCACCCCATCCACCGCGAGCGCCAGCCCGCCCTGCATCTCGATCACCGCCTCGATCGCCGCCAGAATGTCCTCGTCGGTGACACCAATCGCGACTATATTGTGCGCGTCGTGGGCGATCGAGGACGCGATCGCCCCCCGGCGAAGTCCGAAGCCATTGATGTAGCCGACACCGACGTTTCCGGTCGCGCGATGGCGCTCGACGCACACGAGCTTCAGTAGATCGCGGTCGAGATCGACAACGGCCGCTCCATCCTCCACCTTTGGCTCGACCTCGAGCAGTCGGGTCACGATCTGACCGTCGAGAGCCCCCACAGCCCTGGAAGCGTCCGAAGGCGATAGCCGGAGGTCGCTGGCGGAAAGCACTCCAACGTGCATCGTGTTAGAGAGAACGGCGGGAATGGCCGTCCGCGTTTCGAATTGGGGTTCGCCGTCTGCGGCGACGATGCGCCCCTGCCAGAGAACAAGCGAAGCCTGGAACGCCGAGAGATCATCCAATATGACGCAATTTGCGGCGTATCCCGGAGCTATCGCTCCGACCCCTTCCAATCTCCAGTAGTCAGCGGTATTGAACGTCGCCATACGAATCGCCCGAAGCGGGTCAAGGCCGGCGGCAACCGCTCGACGAAGCGTCTCATCCATGTGTCCCTGGTGGAGAAGCATCGCACAGTCCCGGTCATCGCTGGCAAAGCAGCAACGTGCGAACGTCGCGTCGTTCACCAGCGGAAGAAGCTCCAGCATGTTGTGCTCGGTGGAACCTTCCCGAAGCATCAGCATCATGCCCCGCTCGAGCTTCTGCCGCCCCTCTTCAAGCTCCGTCGACTCGTGATCGCTCGTCATTCCGGAGAGCGCGTATGCATCGAGCTGGCGGCCTCGCAGGCCCGGGGCATGGCCGTCCCGTCTTCCACCGGCTGCCAGCCCTAACCGGTCGAAGATGTCCCGGTTGCCGGCAAGCACGCCCGGGAAATTCATCATCTCGCCGAGGCCGACGGTCGATTCATACCCGAGCGCTGTCCGGATCGCCTCGGTTGTCATCTCGGCTCCGGCAGTCTCGGCCGGGCTGGCCGGCACGCACGATGGAACGGTGAAATGGACACCAAGCGGCAACCCCTCGGAAGCGGCAATCATCGCGTCGATGCCGGGAAGTCCGGCAACATTCGCGATCTCGTGCGGGTCGGTCACGACCGCCCCGGTCCCATGGGGAACGACGGCCTTCGCGAATTCAGGGAGCCACAACAGCGAACTTTCGGTATGGATATGGCCGTCGATGAACGACGGAGCCAGGAACGCTCCATCAAGATCGATGACGTCCTCTGCGTCGTTGTAGTCTCCTACACCGACGATGCGGCCATCGGCGATCGCGACGTTTCCCCGCTGGATCTCGCAGGTAAACACGTTCACGATCCGCGCATCTTGTAAGAGAAGGTCCGCCGGTTCGTTTCTGAGCGCTACACCGAGCGCGCGTTGCCAACGATCCATCGATACCGCCTAGCTGTTTATCTGACGCGCGAGAAACAGGAGCGTTTCGTTGACGTCCTGAAGCTGCCTCATCGCGATCTCCGGCAGCATTTCGGTTGTCGCGAACGGCAGCTGGATCGTCTTCCGCAACGCGATTCCCTTCTCGACATCGTCCCAATGGAGAAGCTCGGTGTCGTCGAGCATACCTCGCTGAATCGACGGGATCGACACCCGGGCCAGCCGCTCCAGCGCATAACGCCGGCGCACGTTCTCCTCATCGACGTACATCCCGGTCAGGGTAGCCCAGGCATCCATCTCGAAACCGTCATCGCCGATGCGGACGTCGATATGTCCGTCCTCGACGTCGCAGGCGACACACCAGCGGTTTTCGTCGTCGAAGGTTCCGTAGGCGTAGAAGCCCTCACCGCGAAAGACCTCGACGACAGGATCGAGCGCGATTTTCTGGTCTGTGATGGTCATGATCTTGTTGGATGCTCCATTGCTCGTTCGAATTGCCGGGCGCAGGCCAGCTTGCGGCTCTATCGCCCTCAAATACTAATGCTGGTCGAACTGGCCGCCGGTTTCAAGCGTCGCGAACCACTGATCCGCTATCTGCTGGAACCTCTGGACCAGCAGTTTGATGTCTTCCGGAGCGTCGGACCGGACGTTCATTTCCAGTGTGGGGTGCAGAAGAATCCGCTGCCACGACTCCGTCGGTGTCTGAATCGTCTGGGCCGCAGGAACGAGCGACTCGGCGATCTCGGCCAGGCTCAATCCCCGCTCGCGCAGATCGGCGATTCTCGTCAGCCGCTCCAGATGCTCTGTCGTGTAATACGACGACCGTCCGCGCCCGCGTGCGTGCTGGAGCAGGCCTTCTCCTATGTAATATCGAATCGTTCGCTCGCTGATTCCGCTCGCCTCGACGAGCTCGGTCAGCGAGAATCGAGGTTCGCTCAATCGGCTTTCCACCGGCGCCTCCGTTGCTTCCGGGGAGACCGTACAATATCGACCGCGGAATGACGACGAATCAGGAGCAGCTTCACATGGATTTTCCGCGCCTCATTGGCATGGTTCACCTGCCAGCCCTTCCCGGTTCGCCCCTGAGTTCCCTTGCGCTAGACGAATGCGAGCGATGCGCCGTTGCCGACGCCGTAGCGCTCGCCGAGGGCGGAGCGGACGCGCTGATCATCGAGAATTTTGGTGATGTCCCATTCCGCGCAGGCTCGGTTGATCCTCACACCATCGCTACGATGACTCGAATCGGCCTGGCAATCAGGAGCGAGGTGGACTTGCAGATTGGAGTCAATGTCCTCCGAAATGACGGTCTGGCGGCACTCGGAATCGCTCATGCCCTGGATGCATCGTTCATACGGGTCAACATCCTGTCCGGCACGATGGCGACCGATCAGGGACTGATCACCGGCCAGGCGGACTCGTTGATGAGAACTCGACAGTCGCTTGGCGCGAGCCGGATCAAGGTACTGGCCGACGTTCTGGTGAAGCACGCGTCGCCGCTTGCCTCACTCTCGATCGCCGACGCGGTTGAAGACGCTACATTGCGAGGGCTGGCCGACGGGGTAATCGTCAGCGGCAGCGCTACCGGCAAGCCCGCCGATCCAAGCGATGTACGGCAAGCCGTCCAATCAAGCGGCAACCGCCCGGTCTACATCGGCTCGGGCATTACTACCGAATCGATCGCTCGTTTCGTCCCGCCAGCTTACGGCGCTATCGTCGGCACCAGCATCAAGCGAGACGGCCGGATCAATGCCCCCGTCGACGTCGAACGAGTTCGCCGACTTGCGGACTGGTTTCGAACAATGCCTGAGGAGAACGGCCCTTGAGACTCGAGCAGACAACGCATACGAAACTCGCCGATGCGCTCGATGAGGGCTTCACTTGAAGCGCCAGCTTCAAGGGTTCTGATTATCCAGCACGTTCGGACAACCATCTGTCGCCAGAGGGCCATCGCTCAACATTTCACCAGTCGTGATATGGCGCAGACCCCAGATTCCCGACGAAATCGGGCAGGTCCTTGTGACCCAGCTGCTGCCGGATCGCATGTGCCTCACCCGTATGGAACCAGTAGTGGTAGATATTTCGGAGCAACATCGTGCCGATGTTCTCAGCAACCGGCTCGCCGTCCAACACGAAATGCTCGAGCAACCGGTCCTGGTCGGCGCCGTCGAGGAACGTGTCAGCGTTCGACGTGACGCCGTTCCAGATCGGCCGGACGACTGACAGATCCGGCTTCGTTGCCCTATCTGGATAGCCAGAAATCCCAAGAAGCTCCGGATGCCGGATCGCGTCCCGGCCCTGAGCCAACCGGACCCAGTAGCGCTGCTCCTGCAGCGCCAGGTGGGCCATGATCCACCCGAGACAGTTCATCGGCTGAAGACGTGTTCGCCCGTCTTCGTCGTCGACTCCATCGAAGACGCGCAGGAACTCGGATCTCGCGAACTTCAGCTGCTCTACTAGTGGATGCATGGGACCTCCAGAATCAAACGAGAACGGCGCCTACAGCGTCAACAGCCCGAATGCGCTCTTGTGCGGCTCCTTGTCGCGCCGGAAAGTATCCGGGTTTATCCCCTTGGCGACGGCCATGTGATACGCGAACAGCTGCATCGGGACGACTGTCAGGAGGCACGACAAGTCTTCGACGGTCTCCGGGACGGTAAACGTCTCGGCATCCGGCAGGGATGAGACGCCTTTGCCGACCATCCAGATGTTTCCGCCCATCGCGTCAGCGGCCGCGGCCACCTCTGAAACACGCTCTTCAGCGTTGCCGGAGACGTTGATAAAAATCGCCTGATCGCCCGGATTGAAGTTGACCATCGGCCCGTGAAGGTATTGCTCGAGCTCCAGAGCGTCGATCCAGCCGTAGGCCGCTTCCCGGACCTTGATTACGGCTTCGATCGCCGAAAACTCGCTGGGGCCGGCCCCTGCAGCATAGATCCGCCGGTTGATGCAAGCCTCGGCAATCGGCCGGATTGCGTCCTCGCGATCGAGAATATCCTGGATCTGGGACGGAACCTCTTCGAGCGCCGAACGGAAGCCGCTTGTCGCATTCGATCCGTTAAGCTCGCCCAGTTGGGTCGCGACTTGTGCCAGAACAGTCATCGCCGAGACGTGCGAGGAGGTGTACGCCGCCGACTTCTCGCGGTCAGTCGTTCGGAGGACGAGCTCTGAGCCAGGATGCTCTGCCTGCCGGCTGCCGACGGACAGCACCCTCGCGCCGGCTTCATGGGCGCGCTGCATCGCCACCTTCGAGAACGTCTTGACGCCGGTGTGCGTCATGATGATGACCGCGTCACCATCGCGAATCGGAAAATTGTCAGGGTAGTGAGTGAACTCGAACGAGTGGACCGCTCGCGCGTCGGCGCCAGCTGAACGAAGCAACCACGCCCCGACGAGGGCGGCGTGGTAACTCGTGCCGATCCCGATCACATGAACCCGACCGCGGTCTTGTAGCCGCTTCGCCGCATCCGACGCCGGTTCCCAGCCGTCATCGAGCAGTGCCTGCACGTCCGCAGGTTGGCGGTGCATCGTCTGGTACATGTGAGAATCAGTAGTAGGAACCGACATTCGCTGGTCCTTTCCAGATCAAGAATTTGTCACTCGAACTATTCGCTAGCGACATCGACGCCACCGCTGATGGCGTGCAGATTCAGCCAGAGGGACGCGACGGTGTTCCCAAACGCATCGTTTGTCCACCGCCCGCCGTCCTGATTGAAGCCATCCGCCCGCACGCGGCCCGATACCGTCTTCGCGTTCATCGAGACGCCAACGTCACCGGGCACGCGGACACGGATCCCACCGGAAATGGAATCCACCCGCACACCCAGATCTTCCCGCTCGAAGTGACCGCGCAGATCAAGATCAACCGTGCCACTCTTGCAGTCGACGCCTATCCGTCTCAGGTTAGGACACTCTCCCGAAACGACAAGATCCACTTTGCCGCTCTTACTGTCCAATTGGATCGATGTCAGCTCCGGAAACGCCCCGCTGAGCCGAACCGCGACACTACCGCTAGCCGATTCGATAGAAATCTCGTCGAGGGCAGGGTAGTTGCCGCCGAGGCTCGCCCGTACCGAACCACTCATCGATTCAACCTCAAGGTTCCCGACATTGACTCGATCGAGATCAAGCGAGACTCCTCCACTCATCGACGAGAGACCGAGATCAATCTGAGCCTCGCCGTTCAATTGGATGTTCCAGGCGCTTCTCGTGTCCCGCGGACCTTCAGTTCGGGGTTGTGTGATCGCCAGTCGCGCCTCGTCGCCGTCCTCGTCGTAGTCATCCTCCGGTCTGAGCTCCGGATGGGAATACTCGAAGTTCGCGACGCAAAGCTCGGAGGCCCCGCCATGGACGGCAAGCGAGCCCTGCCGGACGAGGAGTTCAATCTCAGCTTCCTTGACGTTTCCGAGCGGATACTCGCGGCGATCTTCAATCATGTCCTGATTCACAGCGGCGTTTCTCCATTCTTCTGGGCGGATCACCGTCCGGTCAACGAAACACAGAACGAGCATTCCGTCAACAAGAAAGAGCGGCACCCGATCGGGCGCCGCTCTTCGGATCAGAATCGCCGGTCTATTCCCGCTCGTCCAGATCGAGCGACAGGCTGTTCATGCACCAGCGCTGACCGCCAGCGTCACGCGGACCGTCGTCGAACAGGTGCCCGAGATGCGAGCCGCAGCGGGCGCAATTGACTTCGGTCCGAACCATCCCGAACGATCGGTCCTCCTTGAGCGTTACCGCATCCGGAGATACGGCCTCGGTGAAGCTGGGCCAGCCAGAACCGGAGTGGTACTTCGTCGAGCTATCGAAGAGTGGGTTGCCACATCCAGCGCAGCGATACATGCCGTCCGTCTCGGTGTCGACATACTTCCCGGTGAAGGCCCGCTCGGTGCCAGCCTGGCGCAGCACGTGGTACTCCTCGGGCGACAGCCGGGCTTTCCACTCGTCGTCGGTCGTCGGAACATTCTTGAGTTCGGTTTCCTGCATGGTTTCCTCCGTTTCGATTCCCAGTCCAACGGAACAGGCGACGCCCGTGCCGCCCATCCCACAATATCCCCAGGGATTCTTGTGGAGATACTGCTGATGCTCCTCTTCGGCGTAGTAGAACGAATCGGCTCGCTGAATCTCGGTCTTGATCTCTCCATAACCGGCGTCGTTCAGCGCCGCCTGGTACGCGTCGCGGCTTTCGACCGCTGCGCGATACTGCTCATCGTTCGCGTAGAGGATCATCGACCGGTACTGCGAGCCAATGTCATTCCCCTGGCGCATATGCTGCGTCGGATCGTGTGATTCCCAGAAGATCTTCAGGAGGTCTCGGTACGTGATCTTCTCCGGATCGTAGACGATCAGCACGGCCTCGGAGTGGCCGGTCGATCCGTTACAGACCTCCCGGTAGGTCGGGTACTTCGTGTAGCCCCCGGCGTATCCAACCGCCGTCGTGTAGACGCCATCCAGCTGCCAGAACGTCCGCTCCGGCCCCCAGAAGCATCCGAGAGCGAACGCAGCCTGCTCCATTCCATCAGGGAACGGCGGCTGCATTTTCGTCCCGAGAACGGCGTGCGTCTCCGGAACATCGTATGCCGGTTCATCGCGGCCCGGTAACGCGTCGCGTTCAGCAACGACTTCTTTCCTCTTACCCAGTCCAAATATCATGCATGTCCTCCATGGCGATCGTAGGTGCGTCGTGTCGACCGGAGTCGCGTCATCACAACTGAAACCGGCCTTCTCCATTGATCAAAACACATTCTGCCCCCAAAAAGTTCCCGATTGATTACGGTATGCCTCATATTCACAGGCATGATCTGGATTCTAGAAGTACGAACCGGACGATCAGGGCATGCATCTTGCCGGTAGACTGGCATACCATCAATCAGGTCTAACTAGTTCGAGAAAGGTTCGCTCAGATGATGAAGCGTCTCGGTACTCCGGCAATTGCCGTCTTTGCGTTCCTTTCGATTATCTCCGCATGCACAATCGATACCAGTGAGCAAGACGAAACGAGCGACAATCTCTACCAGGTTTCGACGATTTCGGCGCTCTCCGCCGGCAGCTACGACGGCTTGATCACAGCCGGGGAACTGCTGGACGAGGGTGACTTCGGGCTCGGGACCTTCGACGCTCTCGATGGGGAGATGATCGTCTACGAGGGGACGGTCTACCGCGTGCCGGCGGACGGGATTGCCGTCGAAGTCGACGGTGCCGTCACGACACCATTCGCCGCCGTCACCGAATGGGATCCAGACGCGGAGCATCAGATAACGACCCCGATGGCTTGCAGTGACCTTCAGGCGGCAATTGACGGTCTCCTCGAAAGCACGGAGATCCCGTACGCAGTTAAGGTCGAAGGTGCCTTCTCGTCCCTGACAACGCGCAGCGAGGAGCGGCAGGAAAAACCGTACGCCGCGCTGAGCGACGTGCTCGCGAACCAGATCGAGTTCAACTTCACCGACGTCTCCGCGACGATGGTCGGCTTCAGATTGCCCGATTACATGGCTAACTCGAACTCAGCCGGCTATCACTTCCACGCGTTGACGGAGGACAGAGAAGCCGGCGGCCATGTGCTCGATTGCCGGACAACCAACGCCGTCGTCGAGTTCGACATGATCGACTTTTGGCAGGTCGACCTCACCGGCGACGATTAGACGCCCTCAGCGTACGGACTCTCGACCGGCTACGCCCGTTCGACCTTTTTCTTGTTGCTGACATAGTCGACCAGAAGATACTCTCCGAGCCGGTCCGGCGTCGCGAAGAACGCACGCCCCTTGTTGATCTTCGCGATCTCCTGGACGAAGCCGGTCATGTATGGACTCCGGTCCATCATGAACGTGTTGATCGTGATCCGTTCGCGAGTGCAGCGGACGACTTCCTTCAGCGTCTCCTGCAACGTCCGCCAGGTCGGCGGGTAATTGAAGTGAACGTCACCGAACTCATCGAAGTGGGCCGTAGGCTCGCCATCGGTGATGACGATAATCTGCTTGCTGCCGCCCTTGTGCCGTCCGAGAAACTGGCGCGCCAGCATCAGACCATGCTGGAGATTCGTGCCGTACTGGTACTCATCCCAGGTGATCGTCGGCAGATCGGTCGGTTTCAGTTCGGTCGCGACATAGGAGAATCCGACGATGTAGAGCTGTCCCGCGGATACTGTCCGCGGATGAGGCTGTCGAGCGCCAGCGCGACCTTCTTCGCCGCCGAGAAGCAGCCGTTGTAGAGCATCGAACGGCTCATATCGACCATCAGGACCGTCGAGGTCTGGGTCGTCATCTCCGTCCGATAGACCTCGAAATCTTCGGGAGTCAGGTTCAGCGGCGACCCGGGGCCTCTCGGTAGACGGAATTACGCAGCGTCTGGGGAAGATCGAGCAGGAACGGGTCTCCGAACTCGTACCGCTTCGATTCATCGATTCGCTCGACGCCGAATCCGCCGCGATCCATATCATGCTGGCCGGTGCGGTCCTGCTTCAGCTGCTGGAAAATATCGTTGAGCGCCTTCTGGCCGATCTTCCGGATGCCTCTCGGGGTCATCTCGAACCCGTCGCGGTTCCTGCGGATGTAGCCGGCATCTTCGAGCATCTTCGTCAGCTCGCGAAGCTGGTTGATGTCCTGCCGGAATTGATCACCCAGCAATCGCTGAAGCTTCTCGTCATCCAGGTTTTCAAGATCCTGCCAGTCGCGAATTCCGCGCAACTGGTCTTCGACCTCCTCCATGTCCTGGAGCTTCTCCATCAGGCGCATCGCCTCGGCAAGGCTGAGTTCCTCGCCGCCACGGAACTGGAACTGCTGGGCATAGGGGTTGTCCGGCATCATCTGGGCCAGGTTCTCGGACAAGCGCTGCATCTGCTGCTGGACGCCGGGATCGTCCATGACCGACTGCATCGCGTTCCAGAGCTCCATGCGCTGCTCGGGCGTCATCGAGTCGAGGAGCGACTGCATCGCCGCCATCTGCTGGGCCATGTGGTCCATCAGATCTTCGAGCGAGTTGATGTCCTGGCCACCGAAGTAGTGGCCGTGCTTGTGCATGAATTGCTCGAAGTTCGGATCGAGCCCGTTCGCCTTGTCCTCGAGCATCTGGTTGAGGTCACCAAGCATGTTCTGGAGTGACTGCATGTCCTGAGCAGTCATATTCTGCATCGATTGCTGCATGCCCTCGAAGGCCGAGTTGAGCACCTGCTGCTGGAGCTGTTCCATCAGTTCCTGGAACTTTTGGCGCGCCCCCTGATCCATGAACTCGTAGTCCTGAAGGGCACGGATCTGTCCGGCCGGGTCCTGCGGCAGGCCGTGGAGCTGTTCGAGCTTGCGCTCGGCCATCTTCTCGAGCATTTCTCGCAACGCCTGCTGCTGCTCGTAATCATCCAGCGCGGCATCGGGATCTGCATCTGACGGCGACGCTTCGCCGCCTTCCGCCGATTCCTGCGCCTGTCCCGATTCGCTGGACTGCTGTTCGGGACCGTTCCCCGACGCCTCGTCGAGACGGCGCTGTATGCCATCCCGCTCCATCTGCTGGATCTCTTCGAGACGTTCCTTGATGTCTTCCAGTACCGAACCGATGTCGTATCGATTCAACTCTTGCTGGCGCATCTGCTTCAGCCGGTCCATCAGATCCCTGATTCCGGGCATCTGGCCGTCCATACCCCAGCGCATCAAGCGCTGCAGGGCGCGTTCGAGATTCCCGTCCGCGAGGACGTCGTCGGAAAGAGCATCCATCAGATCGTCGGCGGTAAAGTCCGCGATGTGTTGCGTGCCGTCCCACCGTGAGTAGCGCTGCTGGAATCGCGCCCGTGCTGGAGAGTTGTAGCCGTAGCTCACGTGGTTGATCCTTCCAATGGGGCCGGTGTCAGCTCTGGTACCGAACGGTTCCGCCTCCGCTGCCGATGTCGTCCTTGTTCAATTTGCGGTTGAGGTGCAGCCCTTCGAGGATGAACTCGACTCCGGCCGCGACCCCCTGCGGGTTGCCCGACACGCCGAGTTTGTTCAGCGCCTCTCGCATCCCGTCCATGTGCGAAACCTGGTGGACGTAGTTCATCGCGTCCATGTCGTCGGCGACCTCGACGGTCAGGCCGTTATCGAAGGCGAGTACGAGCTCGTCGAAGTCGCGTACCGAGTAGTAGCTATTGAACGTGCTGACGATCGCGCCCTGGATGAGCTTCTCGATCACCCGGTCTTCCTGGGCATCGCCCATCGTCTCGAGCTCGATCTTTCCGGTGGTCGACGCGAAGACCGCCCGCAGGTCCGATACGCGCGGCACGGCCGAGGTCTCGCCCCGGCGAATCGCTCGCTTGAGCGCGTTCGATACGATGTTTTCGTAGTTGGCGATCGACATACGCACCGACACGCCAGAACGCTGGCTAATGTCATGGCTCCGCCGCGCGAGGTGCGTGATATCCGCGATGACCTCGCGCATGAAATCCGGAACGACGATCTCGATGCCGTCACTTTCGAATGCCGCCCGCTCCTGCTCCATGATCTCGATCTCGATATCGATCGTCTCCGGGTAGTGCGTGCGGATCTGGCTACCGTAGCGGTCCTTCAGCGGAGTGATGATCCGGCCGCGATTCGTGTAGTCCTCGGGGTTGGCGCTCGCCACGACATACACGTCGAGCGGTAGCCGGACGCGATAACCGCGGATCTGGACGTCGCGCTCCTCCATGATGTTGAGCAGGCCAACCTGTATCCGTTCGGCGAGGTCGGGAAGCTCGTTGATGATGAAAATCCCGCGATTGGTGCGGGGAATCAGTCCGTAGTGGATCGTTAGCTCGTCGGAGAGATAGCGCCCCTCGGCAACCTTGATCGGATCGACCTCGCCGATGAGATCTGCGATTGTCGTGTCAGGAGTCGCAAGTTTCTCGGCTACTCGATCATCCCGATGCACCCACTCGATCGGCGTCTCATCACCCTTGTCGGCGACGAGTTCGCGAGCCATCAGAGAAATCGGTTCATACGGGCTGTCATTGATCTCCGAACCGGCGACGATAGGCGTCCATTCGTCAAGCAAGTTGACGAGGCTGCGCGCCATGCGCGTCTTCGCCTGACCGCGCTCACCGAGGAAGATCAGGTCCTGGCCGGACAGGATCGCATTCTCGAGCTGAGGAATGACAGTGTCCTCATAGCCGAGCACATCGGCGAAGAGCGGGTCCTCCGAGCGCAGACGCGCGATCAAGTTCTTTCGCATTTCCTCACGTATCGGCAGGATCTCATAACCACTTTCCCGCAACTCACCGAGCGTTGTCGGCAAATGTTCTGACGACATAGATGTGTGTTCCTCCCTGTAGATCTGCCTCTGCGGTCATCCCGCCATGGAGCATCGAATAGTGAACGACGTTCGGGGTTCCGGATACCGGGGGCGCGGAACCTGATGGTGTCGCGGGTTCGCGACGTCGGAGAGGCAGTCTGTGCGACGCGATTAATCGTACAGGTTGGCAACCAGCAGGGGTAGGCCTATCTCGGTCCGGCTGTCAATGGCGGCTCAGACGCTCCGCAAGCGTGGTTCCGTCGGGGGCGATTCCAGTCAATTCCGCACGGTCGTCAATCTTGAAATACTGTTGCTGGATAAAGCGTACGCCCGCGTAACGGAACGGTTCGGATTCCCAGTTGGGCGATCGATGTCCGACCGTCGGCAGCAGCGTCAGATCGGACTTCTCGCCGAGAATCTGGTCGGCGAGCACGCGCCCGGAGAGATTCGTCGTCGCGACGCCCTGGCCGGTGTAGCCCCGAGCTGTCGCGATTCCGGTCGTCCGGTTGTAGGACATCGTCGGCATCCAGTCTCGCGGCACGCCGAGGGGACCGCCCCAGGCATGCGAGAACTGATCCGGACGGACCGGCTTGAACCACTCCATCGTCGCTTCACGGAGCATCTGGTGAGTTGGTTCATGGAGGTCGTACTCATCCTTGATGCTCGATCCGAAGTGGTACGGCGCGCCACGACCGCCGAAGAGAATCCGGCCGTCGGCGGTCTTGGAAAGGTAATCGACGACATACTTATTCGAGCTGATGCATTCTCGGCCCTGCCAGCCGATCTGCTCCCACTGCTCGTCCTCGAGCGGTTCGGTCAGAACAATCAACGAATAGAGCGGAATGACCTGCTTTGAAAGCTGATCAAGCTGGGACAGGTAGGCCTCTCCACAGAGAACGACGACGTCGGCCCGGATATCCCCGCGCTCCGTATGCAGGACTGGCCGGTTACCAGTGGAGTATCCGGTCGCGGCTGTCCGCTCGTAGATCCTGCCGCCGCGGCGTTCGACAGCCCGGGCAAGTCCCCGAACGAGCTTGCCGGGATGGATCGTCGCGCAATTGGGGTTGAACAGCGATGCTATCGCCCCGCGAACGGCGACGCGTTCCTGCGTCTCGGCCTGACCGAGCATCCGATAGCCGTCGGCGAAGCCGCGGGCCTGGAGGCCCTCGAGTGACTGCTCGATCGATCGGAGCTGGTGCCGGCCTCGCGCCAGACGGAGCGCGCCGCCCTTCTCGTAGTCGCAGTCGATCCCTTCCATCTCGGCGATATCGCCGACCTCATCGACCGTTGCGGCCATCTCCCGGTGGACCTGGCCAGCCGCACCGGCGCCGAATCTCCGTTCGAGTTCACCGAGGCTGACGGGGAAGCCAGCGGAGCACCATCCGCCATTGCGCCCGGACGCTCCGAAGCCGGCAATCTCCTTCTCGACCACAACGACGTTCAGGTCGGGTTGCTGCCGCAGCAGATAGTAGGCGGTCCAGAGCCCCGAGAAACCCGCGCCCAGGATCGCGACGTCGACGTCCTTCGATCCGTCAAGTGAGGCGCGCGGCGTCAGGTCGTCTCCGCACGATTCGAGCCAGTAGCTGTAACCCGAGTAGTTCCTGTCCGCCATCGCTTGCCCCTATCCGAGCGACTGTCAGTCGACTGCCGTTGCTAGTTGTGCCAGCGCTGCCAGCGAGACGAGCCGGGCCGGCGGTCGGGCTGTCATCGGCACGAGCTGGTCGAGTGATATCCCGGTCTGCTCACTGATCATCCTCGCGATGACGTACTCCGTGTCGCGTCCCTGAGAAACCCCCATGCCTGCGCGAGTCTTGCGCTTGACATCGTTGACGCTGACAGAACCCGTCTCGATCGCATCGCGAATCATTCGGGCGGTAACCTGCTCCTCCCGGTCGACATGCACGTCGTCGGGAATATCCGAAGCGGTGCCGACCGACTCGTGGACGGCGGTCTCGCGGGAGATGTCAGTCAGCGTTCCGATCGCTTCGGCGAGCCGTTCGCTTCTGGTCACGGCGTATCCGGCAACGAATCCCTGGGCGACCGCCTCGGCGACGCTGGTCATTCCCCCGGCATCGCCGACGACGAATACCCCGTCGACCGACGTCATCATGTGGGCATTGCGGATTGGCACGTGACAGCCGTCGGACTCCGAATAGCGAAGCTCGGTCAGCGCATGCCGCGCCAGCTCCGGGTCCGGCAGCGACCCGAGCGCCAGTATGACCGCATCGACGTGGGTGCGATCGCCATCCTTGACGATCGAGGTGACGGAGGCTTCTCCTTCGGCTACGAGACCATCGGGAGAAGCAAATCGGTGCACCTCGTCGGCGCCGGCCATCTCCAGATCCACGGCCATCTGATCCGCGTCGTTACCCTGCCCGATCACGGCAACCCGGCGGCCAGGCAGGACGAAATGCAGGTGCATGAACGCGCGGGCGGCGCGAGCAGTCATGATTCCGGGAAGAGTCCATCCGGCGAACGGCCAGACGATCTCGGTCGAACCGGTTGCCAGGATCGTCCGCGATGGCCGCAGCTGGTATGCGCCCTCCGGCCCGACGACGCCGAGTGATCCGTTCTCGAACAGCCCCCAGGCGACGGTTCCGGGTCGATAGTCGACTGACGAAGATCCCAGGAGTACGGTCGCGTATGAGGCCGCCTCGAAACCTCGTTTGCCATCGAGCATCTCCGGCGCATCTTCGATCATGGACACTGACGATCTGAGCCAGCCTCCAGGCGCATCCTGTTCGTCAAGGAGAATGACCGGGGCTCCGGACGTTGCCGCCGCATAGGCCGCCGCGACTCCGCTCGCCCCTGCACCGACAACGACAATCTGATCGATTCCGCTCATGCGTTTTCCACCCATCCGCCGAGTCCTTGCTGGACCTCGATCACCATGCCGTCCTCGACCGGCGTGGACATCAGCGGCACGTTCGATTCGCCGTTCACCGTGCCGAGTTCCTCGATCGACCGGCCAACGCCCGTGAAGATGCCCCGGGGCGCCGCCGTCCCGGGCATCGTGCGAATCTTGAGGATGCCGGACGCGAGCAGCGCGGCCGCAATTGGCTCGCCCACTAACGCCTGGATCTCCCGTCCGTCGGCGGTGATCGTCACCGTGGTACGCAGTTCGTTGCTGCCCAGAACCGGGTGGCTCTCTATGCGAAGTGTTGTACTCATTGTCTCACTCACCAATTTCTAGATTGTCGAGCACTTTTACCATGATCAGACATGGATTCCCCGGCCAGAGTCCGTCAATCTCTTCTACTGGCAGGAAGCCCATCGCTTCGTAGAAGCATCGGGTGGCGGCATAATTGCGGTCGGTGTCGGATGGACCAAGCGTTTTCACCTCAAGCAACCGGTATCCGCCGCGCATCGCGATCTCCACGGCGGAGTTGATCAGCGCCCGGCCAACGCCGGTACGATGGAGTTGCAAGACAACCGCCATCACGTGAATCTCGATCGTACTCGGATTGTGCGAGTCGAGCGTCAGGAAGCCCACGATCTCGCCGGCATCGGTGACGGCGACGATCGTTTGCATGGCACGCACCGCCCCGGCGTACGCCTCCACCGATGCCGGTATCCCGAACCAATCCGGCAGCGATCTCAGAATCGATTCACAGGCAGGAAAGTCGGCCTTGTTCGCCGTCCGGATCGAGACGCTGGCGGTATCGGTATCGCCCATCAACGGTCGCTAGCTGTCGAGTTCCCGCCCGACGATCCGCAGCTGATCGAGCGTCCGCTCGCGCAATTCGCTTGCAGACGGGAGATCAACGGTCAGTTCCCCGTCGACCATCAGCTCGACGAGCTGGGGAGAGAATCCGGGGCTAGGGGGGTCCGCTTCAAGCGGCCGAACGGTATCCCGAAGCGTCTCCGGGTCACGCCAGACCTGCTTCGCGCCCGACATCTTGCCCCGCTTCGCGATCGGCTTTCCTTCGATCTCGACAATATCCATGCTGAAGTCGATCGTTCCCGCATTGGCGATACTCGTCCCGACCCCGAACCCGTCGACGAGCGGATAGAGTTGCCTAACGGTATCCTCGTCTAGCCCGCCGCTGACGAATATCTGGACGTGCGAGTGGCCTCGCAGCTCGAGCTCCCAACGCACCTCCTCGATGATTTGGGAGAAGTCGCCGCGGCGACTGCCGGGCGTGTCGAGCCGTATGCCGTTGAGCCGTTCACCCAGTGCGTCGGCGACGTGGATCGCCTCGAACTTCTCATCATTGAACGTGTCGACGAGCGAAATCCGTGGAACGCCCTCCTCGATCGTCTCGTCAAACAGGCGCGTCGCTTCGAGCGTGTCGCCAACGATCAGGATCAAGGCATGCGGCATCGTGCCGGTCGGGTCGGCGCCAAGCAGCTCGGCGCTCTTCAAGACGCTGACGCCATCGCAACCTCCGATGTACGCGGCACGCTCAATGACTGGCGCGACCGACGGATGCATCCGTCGCGCCCCGAAGCTGATGAGCGTCTTCTCCCGCGCCGCATGACGGACGCGAGCAGCCTTCGTCGCTACCCCGGAGGATTGACAGACGAAACCGAGGATCGCCGTCTCGAGCTGGGCGAACTCCTGGTAGGGGCCCTCGATCTCGAAGACCGGCACGTAGGATCGGATCATCGAACCTTCCGGAAATCCCCGCAGCTTTACATTGCGGCCGGCCAGCAATGCGAAGACTTCTTCGAGACCGGCAAACACGGCCCAGGGAAAGCCGCCCGGGAACCCCTTGACTGCAAACTCCGCGCGAACGTTCGGATTGAGACCCGCATGTTCGAGAATTTTAAGTGTTCGCTGGAAATAGACGTCGGCGGTGCGCCCGGCAAGAATCTCTTCCGTCGTCGCCTGATGAAATACTGCGCTCGCGCCGGTCGCTCGGGCGTCTTCTCGGTCTCTGGCCATGGGTCACTCCCGTTCTTCACGGACACTTATACTCAAACAGAGTATAAACCGGCTCAATTGCGGTCTGGTTGACGTTTCACCCTGGCAGCCGGTAGATTGTACGTACATGACGTCCTATCGGATCGAAAGGCGTACATCTTGACTACCCGGAACGGCCAGGGCGTTCTCAGCCGTGAGGCAATCGACCAGCTCCTCGACGGATCGCCGCCCCTGCTCGATGGCATGCCGGACCGCTCTGCCCAGGTCCAGCCCAACGGCATCGATATCTCGGTCGAAACCGTGTCGCGCTTTCGAGGCGCGGGCACCCTCGGCCGCACGAATGCCACGCGGGTCCTTCCAGAGACCGAGGATCTCGCGTTCGACGACAGCGGATCGCTCTACCTGCCGGCCGGATCGTATCAGGTGCGCTTCAACGAGACGGTCAACCTGCCGGCCTGGCTAATGGCCTACCTGCGTCCCCGTTCCAGCCTACTCCGATCCGGCGTTGCGCTGCACACCGCCGTCTGGGACGCCGGCTACTCGGGCCGCGGAGTGTCGCTCATGGTCGTCTACCATCCGGCCGGCTTCCATATCGAGAAAGACGCCCGGGTCGGCCAGCTGGTTTTCCACCCGCTCGTTTCCGAAACGGGGTCCGGATATGCGGGCGCCTACCAGCATGAGGGTTCAACGACACAGTAACCCGGGGATCCGCTCCGAGCCCACTTTCCGCGCGCTCGCCGGCCGGAGGGCGACTCCTTCCCCTGATACAATCGAGCGCGACTGATGTGCGGTCGCGGAGGGGAAGCAATTGCAGGGTTCGGAAAGGTTTCTGGCAGCCTGCCGGCGGCAGGAAGTTGACTGTACACCGGTGTGGTTCATGCGTCAGGCCGGAAGATACCAGGCCGCTTACCAGGCGATCCGGGCCGACCACACGCTCTTGGAAATCATCGCCAGCGCGGAACTCTCCGCCCGGGTCACGATGATCCCGATCCAGCAAATGGCCGTCGACGCCGCGATCATCTTCGCCGACATCCTGCCACCCCTCGTGCCGATGGGCATGGACCTCGAATTCGTCAAAGGCGAGGGGCCCGTTCTCCACAACCCGATCTCATCAACGTCCGACATTCACGCCCTTGCGGCGTTCGATCCGAGCGATGACCTGGCCGCAACGCTCCAGGCCATTTCGACAATCCGTGAAAATCTGCAAGGCAGGGCCGCGCTGATTGGATTCGCAGGAGGGCCATTTACTCTCGCCAGCTACATGATCGAGGGCGGACCTTCTCGCAATTATGTCAAGACAAAGCAGCTGATGTATGGCGACCCCGATAGCTGGCGGATTCTCATGCAGAAACTCGGCGCGATGACGACCGACTACCTGCTTGCCCAGATCCAGGCCGGCGCGCAGGCTGTCCAGATCTTCGATTCCTGGGCGGGTTCGCTCGGCCCTGCCGACTACCGCGCATTCGTTCTGCCGACGACGCGCGGAGTCGTCGAGCGGATTCACGAAGAGACGGACGTCCCGGTCATCCTGTTCGGGGTTAATACGAGCGGGATGCTCGACGTGATCGCCGAAGCCGGCAGCGATGTCGTCGGCGTGGACTGGCGCATCGATCTCGGCAACGCCTGGAAGGTCATCGGCCACGACCGTGCGATCCAGGGCAACCTCGATCCAATCCGGCTTTTCGACAGCGGCGAATCGTTGCGCGACAGCGTTCAGGAAGTCCTTTCCGCGGCTGACAACCGACCAGGTCACATTTTCAATCTTGGCCACGGGATCATCCCCAACACTCCAGAGGAAACGGTGACACACGTGGTTGAGTTAGTACACGAGCTGAGCGCCCGGTAGAAGGAAGCAATTGCAATGAGCGATGAAAAGAAACGCGTCGGAGTCATGATCATGGCCTACGGCGGCCCGAACTCGATCGACGAGGTTCCGGCATTCCTCGCCGATATCCGGGGCGGCCGGCCCACGTCCCAGGAGCTCATCGACGAGATCACCGAACGGTACGAGCACATCGGCGGCCGCTCGCCAATCCTCGAACTGACAACCGCCCAGGCCGAGAGCGTCGAACGCGAGCTCAATTCCGAGGACGACGGTTACGAGTACCGTTGCTACGTCGGGATGCGGCACTGGGATCCCTACATTGAGGACGTCGTACCGGAGATGCTGTCCGACGACGTCGACATCGTCGCCGGAGCCGTGATGGCGCCCCATTTCAGCCGGATGAGCGTCGGCGCCTACATGGGCAAGCTCTCGAAGGCGCTGAAGGAAAACGAGGTATCGGTCCCGGTCGTGCAGGTCCAGAGCTGGAAGGACGAGCCGGGCTTCATCGAAGCCGTCGCCTCGAAGATCCAGGAAGCGATGGCCAGACACTACCCGGACAAGAAGCTCAACGAAGTCGTCGTCCTCTTCACCGCCCATTCCCTCCCGGCCCGGGTCGTCGAGTCAGGCGATCCCTACCGCGAGGAAATCCTCACCTCCGTCGACCTCGTCGCCGAGCAGCTCGGCCTGACGAACTACCGGTTCGCCTTCCAGAGCCAGGGGGCGACGGCGGACCCGTGGCTCGGCCCATCCGTCGAAGAGACGCTGGAGGAATTCGCCGGCAACGGCGTCAAGGAGATCTTGTTCGTACCGATCGGCTTCGTTTGCGATCATGTCGAGGTGCTCTTCGACGTTGACATCGAGCATCGGGAGCAAGCCGAGGAGCTCGGTATCCGACTCGAGCGAACCGAGATGCTCAACGACAATCCAGGATTGGCGAAGGCCGTCGCAAACGCAGTTCGAACCGCCGTCGCCGGAGCGAACTGAGGCTTGACGGCCCACGTCGCAATCATAGGGGCTGGCCTGTCGGGACTTGCCGCTGCCGTCGAGCTGCGGTCGCAGGGCCTTGAGGTTACCGTCCTCGAGGCCACTGAACGGGCCGGCGGGCCGATCCACACAGTACGACGCGACGGATTCATCATCGACGCCGGCCCGGACTCGTTCCTCTCGACCAAGCCGGGCGGGATCTGGTTCGCCGAGCAGCTCGGTATCGACGATCAGATCGTCGACACGCGGCCCGACGGCGGCGGCACCTACATCGTCCACGACGGACATATGGAGCCACTGCCGGAAGGCATCACGATGCTTGTCCCGACCCAGTTCCGGCAGATTCTCGAGTCGCCGCTGCTCGATCTTTCCGGCAAAGCCCGATTGCTCGCCGAGTACTTCATTCCGGCCAAACGCGGCGACCAGGATGAATCCGTCGCGAGCTTCATGTCGCGGAGAGTCGGTCGCCAGGCATTTGAGAATCTCGCCGAGCCACTGCTCTCCGGAATCTACGCCGGCGACGCCCGGCGATTGAGCATCCTCTCGACGTTTCCCCGCCTGCGGGAAGCCGAAAAGCGCAATGGCGGCCTGATCCGATCCGCCTTGGCCACACGCCGGGCCACGCCAGGGTCCCCGGCTGCCCAGCGTCGCCATACGCCGTTCGTCAGCTTCCGACACGGGCTCGCGACGATCATCGATAGCGCCATCGAGGAGGTTGGCCGGGATCGCATCAAGTTTGCGACGCCCGTCGAGTCGATCGAGGATCGTGAGGACGGCTATCGCCTCATCATCGCCGACAGCGATCCGCTCGAGGTTGACGCGGTGATCGCCGCGACGCCGTCATTCGCGACGGGCAAGCTTCTCAGCAAGATCGCGCCGGAAGCTTCCAAGCTCCTCGGTTCGATACCCTACGTCTCCTCGGCGACGGTGTCGATGGCGTTTCGAGAGTCGGAAGTCCCGGTCAACGAGGGCGGGCGGGGATTCGTCGTCCCGCGGGTTGAAGGGTTCGACTTGACGGCAGCCACCTGGTCCAGCCGCAAATTCGGCGGCAGAGCGCCGGAGGGTACGCTCCTGCTTCGCGGGTTCGTCGGGCGAGCCGGGAACGAGGAGCCCGCGTTCCTCCCGGACGAACAGGTCATCGAAATCGTCCGTCGAGACCTCGGCAAGATCACCGGCATTCATGCAGATCCGCTCTTCGCAACCGTGTTCCGCTGGCATAAGGCAATGCCGCAATACCACATCGGTCATGGAGATCTGGTCGAACGAATCAGGAAACAGACAGCGATCCTGCCGAACCTCGCCCTCGTCGGCGCCCCCTACGAAGGCGTCGGAATTCCCGACTGCATATCGATGAGCACCTATGCAGCGGCCAGGCTGGCTGAAGGGCTACTGGATCGAGCTTGACCCCTCAGGTTCCAGCCTATGTTCCCATCGTCAGCTCACAGCCCCCATATGAGCCAGATATAGAACGGCGTCACGATCAGCAACAGCAGGTTGAGCGGTCCGCCGACCCTCGGGAAATCGGTAAAGCGGTAGCCGCCCGGACCATAGATCATCGTGTTCGTCTGGTAACCGACCGGCGTCGTAAACGCCGTCGATGCCGCGAACATGATCGCCAGGATGAATGCCTTCGGATCGAGATTCAATGACAACGCGGTACTGATACCGATCGGAACCATCACGACGACCGATGCGTTGTTCGAGATCAGCTCGGTCAGCACCATCGTTGTGGCATAGAAGACATAGAGGACGGCGATCGACGGGATGTAGGCGGCGGAATCCACGGCAAGGTCCGCCAGCAACTCGGCGCCGCCGGTGTTCTCGAGCGCGATGCCGACCGGAATCATGCCGGCCAGCAGAAAGATCACATCCCAGCGTATCGACTCGTGAAGCTCCTGGACGGTCAGGCAGCCGGTCAGGACCATCAGCACCGCACCGACAATCGCGGTGACGAGGATCGGCTGGCCCAGCGCAGCGAACAGCACGACACCGCCGACGATCGCCAGCGCCACCGGAATCCGGCGGGTACGGAACGTCTCGATCTCCGGTTCCTCGGTGACGATGAAGCCCCGCTCCTGCTTGGCGCGTTCGATGGCAATCGCCGGCCCCTGGAGAAGCAGCGTGTCGCCGAATTCGAAGCGAACCTGACCCAGACGCTGGCGGATCACCCGCCCATCGCGCCGCATCGCAATGACCGTCGTGTCATAGCGGTTGCGGAAATTCGTCGAGATCAGCGTGCCGCCGATCAGGTCCGAGTTCGGTCCGATGACAACCTCGAGCAACCGGATCTCTCCCGGGAGCTGATTGGTGTCTTCGAGGCGGGCCTGGGCCTCGATCTGGAGTCGCGGATCATCGCGTATCGCGACCAGCTCGTCGGCGCTGCCGGACACGACGAGGATGTCGCCCGCCAGGAGATCGGTGTCTCCGCGAAGGGAAACGATGTGCTGCTGTCCCCGGATGATCTCGAGGATCTGGACGCCGAATTCCTGTCGGATTCTCGCCTCGGCGATCGTCGAACCGGCGAACGACGAACCTTCCGGTACGAGGAGTTCGCTCAGAAATTCGGTTACCTGGTAGTTGCGCTCGAGCGTCTGGTCAGAGCCGCGGTCCGGAAGCAGATGTGGAGCCACCAGCAGGAGATAGAGCCCACCGGTCGCGAAGATCAGGAGGCCGATCGACGAGAAGTCGAACATGCTGAACCCGCCAAGCCCGGCCTGGTCGGTCAGCTCGCTGGCGAGAATATTCGTTGAGGTGCCGATCAGCGTCACGACTCCGGCAAGCTGGGAGACGAACGAGAGCGGCATCAGCAGCTTCGACGGCGACCGTCTGGCTTCCCGCGCCATCCGGATGACGGCCGGAATGAGGATCGCGACGGCTGCGGTATTGTTGATGACCATCGATATCGGGCCGGTGATGCCCTGAATCGTCACGATCTGGCGACGTTCTTCCCGGCCTCCCCACTCGACCATCCGCCTCGATATGTAGTTGATCGCGCCGGTGCGCTGGATGCCGGCGCTCAGGATAAACACCGCCATGACCGTCACCGTCGCCGAGTTGCTGAATCCGGAGACCGCCTCCTGGAGCGACATGTTCAGCGTGTCGTGCAGGACGAGGATCACAGCCATGATCGCGAAGGCGACGAAGTCGATGGGTAGGATGTCCAGCGCGAAGACAACGAAAGCAGCCAGGAGGATCCCGTAAGCCAGCCCTATTTCGAGGGTCAGCTCCATCTCCCATCCCCTTCTCAATGCGTAATTCCAACGAGTAGTTTGTGACGAATGATCTGATCGACTACCCGGTGCGTCCCGGGCGACTCCACAGTAGCAAGCTTGTCAGATCATGAGATGCTAACTAATCGTTGCCGACGACCTCCCGGTACCGGCGAATCAAATCGATATGCCCGTCAGGGTCGAGCCCGCCGCCCATCGTCAGCACCGAGACGTGCGACGCTCCGATCTCGCGCCAGGCTTCGGTAGCCGGTCCCCACTCCCTCTCCGGCAACTGGATGAGATTGATCCGGCCTTCGATACCGATCTCTTCGTAGTTCCGGCCGGCTTCACGGGCCGCTTCAGCGAGCGTTTCCAGATCGGCGCGCAGCTTGTCTCCGGGCTGGTCGCGCGGGAACCAGCCGTCGCCGATCCGGCCAACGCGCCGCAACGTGGCGTCGACATACCCGCCGATCCAGACCGGGATGGGCTGCTGTACCGGCAAGGGACGGATGCCGGCGTCCGGGATCGTATGCCACTTGCCTTCGAATTCAATGACGTCGTTCGTCCAGAGCCGCCGCATCACCGCGATCTGCTCCTCCGAGCGCTTGCCGCGGTCGCTGAAGTTCTCATTGAGACCGATGTACTCGACTTCATTCCAGCCCACGCCGATACCCAGCCGCAGCCGGCCATTGCTAAGCCGGTCCAGCGACGCCGCCTGCTTCGCAACGAGGGCGGTTTGCCGCTGGGGAAGGATCAATACCCCGGTTACGAATTCGACCCGCTCGGTGAATCCGGCGATGTACGAGAAGAGCACAAAGACCTCGTGAAAGAGTGATTCCGAGGAGTACGCGCCGCTCCAGCCGGGCCTGCTGGCCTCGTTTGCGCCGAGGACGTGATCATAGGCAAGAATGTGGTCATAGCCGAGATCCTCGGTAGCCTGGGCATACGCCCTCACTCCCCCGGCATCTTCGCCGATCTCGGTCTGAGGAAAGACAACTCCAGTTTTCATGTTGGTACCCTCCATGGTGGATTCCGGTGCAATGCGGGTACGATCAACCCGCATCTCATTCGAACCAGCCAGAATCGCTGGCTTAGTGTAGCGTGCCTCGAGAGAATCGAAGAAATTGGAGCGACCGCTTTATGCATGACCTTCGCTTTGGCATCTGGACGTCACAGTCAAAGCCGTGGAACGAGACCCTCGACGAATGGAAACTGGTCGAGCAACTCGGCTTCGACTGCGCCGGTATTGTCGATCACTTCATGCCGACGGCCGGCGACGAGGACGGATGGTTTCACGAAGGTTGGACGTTGCTCGCCGCGCTGGCAGCCCTCGTGCCACGCATCCGGCTGAGCATCCTGGTGACGGGAAACACCTACCGCAATCCGGTGCTGCTCGCGAAGGAAGCCGCGACCGTGGATCACGTTAGCGGTGGAAGACTCGATCTCGGAGTCGGCGCAGGCTGGTACGCCCGCGAGCACGAAGCCTACGGTTGGGAGCTCGGAAGCGGCGGGCAGCGCGTCGATATGCTCGACGAAGCGCTCGAGATCATCAACTCCCTCTTCACAGACCAGCGGACGAACTTCCGGGGCGAATACTACAGCATCCATGACGCGCCGTTTCAACCCAAGCCCGTTCAGGAGAAACTCCCGATCATGATCGGCGCGCAGAAGCCGCGCATGCTCGGGCTCGTCGCCAAGCACGCGGATATCTGGAACCTGAATCACGGTCCGGAGAAGATGAAGGAATTCGGCGCAACGCTCGTCGAATCCTGCGAGCGGATCGGCCGCGATCCGGCGGAGATACGCTGGTCGGCATTCGCCATGCGCAGCGTCCTCGACCGGGACCCTTTCGACAGCGTTGACGACTTCCGCTCCGTCACCGAGCAGTATCTCGACGCCGGTGCGACCGAGATCTACTACCGGATGCCGGAGACGGATGAAGGCCGCGACGTGCTGCGGCAGGTCCCGGAAGTCTTCACCGACTACCGCTAGCGAGTTCCGATCAGCCGGTGTACTCCACGATATGAAGGCCCAGTCCTGCCCGGTCGGAAATGTAGATCAGGCCGGACTGGCGGTCGTAGTAGACGTCGTTCGACTGCGGGCACGGGCACTCTGGCGTTCCGGCGGGAAGATAGTGACCGACCTCGACCGGCTGAAACGGATTCGACCAGTCCACGATCCGCAACCCGGCGGCGAACCAGACCACGTAGAGCAGGTCAGCCGCAGCCATGTCCAGCCAGAGATTGTGGGCGCCATATCGCGTGCCGGTGCTGCACCAGACTGGATCGACCGGCCGCATCGTTTCCGGATCGATGTCGTGCGGCATGAACGTCGAAACAGGTAGCGGGACATCCCGGTTCCGGACGTCGTAGAAGGTCACGAACGCCGGCGGATGGGCGCAGTCGTTGCTGATCGTCTCCGTCGCGGCGATCCCGAACGATGAGCCCTCCGGCACGAGGAAGGTGTGATAGGCGCCGGGCCAGCCGTGCGACTGGTGCGGGTTGTGGCGCCAGAGGAATTCCGGGTTCGTCGGGCTGGTCAGGTCGAAAAGGGCGATGCCGCCGTTCCAGAACCCGCAGGTCAGGTAGTCTCCCCACGGATTGGCTTCATGCAGCCAGCATCCCATCCCGATCTTTCCGACATCCCAGCTCGGTTGCTCGCCGTCGGCTACGTGCTGTCCCGGAACCCATCCAACCCCGATCAATTCCGGATTCCAGGGGTCCTTCATATCGTGAACGAGCAGGACCTTGCCCTCGAAGCCATCCCGAAAGCCCGAGCTGTACAGGAGATTACGCCGCGAATCGAAGATCGGACGGTGAATGCCCTTGCTCTCGGTGTCCACGTAGCGGACAAATTTCGGGTCGGTCGGATTGCTGATATCGAAGATCCGCAGGCCGCCGCGAATCTCGTCGGTCGGCTCGTCTCCACGCAACTCGCTGTTGGTGATCAGCACTCGCTCGTCGTCGATTAACAGCACCTTGTGCGTCCGCGCCTCGGGTCCGTCGGCGATCTGATTGACGACCTTCGGCTCCCTCGGATCACTCACATCGAGGATTGTCAGCCCATCGTGGCCAGCCTCGCCGGAACCAGCGACATAGCAGAGGCCGTCCCGAACCTGGATCTGGAAGGCGTCGCCCCAACCGTTCAGGTCCGAGTGACCGACGAGCCGGACGTTGTGGCTGTGTTCTGGCCAGGGTTCCATCGCGGTTCCTTTCCGGCTAGTCCGACGCCGCAGCGACACCGGCGGCGCGCTCGCGCTCCCGCTCGATCAATTCCCGACGGAGGATCTTTCCGCTCGCAGACTTTGGAATCACGTCGGTGAATTCGATCAGCCGAACCCGCTTCTGGGGCGCGACGCGCTCGGCGAGCCAGTCCATCAACTCGCGGTCCGAGACATCATTCTTTTTGACGACGTACGCCTTTGGAATCTGTCCGGTTCTTTCATCGGACACCGGGATCACCGCGACATCGGCGACCGCCGGATGTCCGAGCAGGAGCCCCTCGAGCTCGGCCGGCGCAACCTGATAGGCGTTGTACTTGATCAGCTCCTTGACACGGTCGACGATGAAGAACCGGGATTCCTCGTCGTAGTAGCCAAGATCGCCGGTCCGGAGCCAGCCGTCATCGACAATCGTTTCGGCCGTCGCATCCGGATTGTTCAGGTAGCCCAACATCACTTGCGGGCCCTTTATGTACAGTTCGCCCGATTCGCCAGGGCCCAGCGATTCGCCGGAATCGACGTCGACGATGCGCACCTCGGTGTTCGGGATCGGCGCGCCGATAGACGAACGGACCTCCGGGTTGCTCGGCGAGCAGTGGGTCACCGGACTGGTTTCGGTCAGTCCATAACCCTGGAGAATATCGCACCCGAGCCGCGTCCGGACCTCATTGGCCAGATCCTCGCCCAGCGGCGCAGCGCCGGAAAAGACCGACAGCAGCGAGCTGAGATCAAAGTCGTCGACCATCGGATGCTTCCCGAGCGCCACGACGATCGGAGGCACAACGTTGACGCGCGTCACTCGATGATCCTGGATCAGCGACAGAAACCCTTCGAGATCGAAGCGAGGCATCGTAACGATGCTGGCCCCGGCGTGGAGCCCGTAGTTCATGATGACGAGCATGCCGTAGATGTGAAAGAACGGAAGCACGCCGAGGATGGTGTCGGTGTCGGTGATCAGGTCGACATCGTTGACACCGGCCAGCTGGCAAAGATTGGACACCAGATTGTGATGAGTCAGCATCACGCCCTTGGGTAGCCCGGTCGTCCCGCTCGAGTACGGGAGCACGACGACATCGCGCCTGGCATCGATCTCGACAGGCTGCAGGTCAGCGGTGTCCGCGATCAGATCATCTATCGTCCTGGCGCCTTCGGACTCGCCGATAACGAACAATTCCCTGACGCCGGTACCACCCATCGCGTCGGTTGCGATATCCAGGAACGCCGCGTGACAGACGAGCATCTTCGCGCCAGCGTCCGCGAGTTGTTCGCGCAGCTCCCGCGCCGTATACAGCGGATTGGCCGTCGTAACGATCCCGCCGGCAAGTGCGACGCCATGAAAGACGACCGCGTAATCGGGGAAGTTCGGGCTGAAGATGCCGACGACGTCGCCTTTCGCCAGCCCCCACGATTGAAGCCCGGCGGCGAAGGCGCGAATTCGCTCTCCCAGGGCCTGATAGGTAGTCGTCGCGCCGCTCGGGCCATCGATGAACGCAGGCTTGTCGGGAAATCGATCGAATGCGGACAGGACAAACTCGGCAACGGACACTTCCGGTATCTCAACGTCCGGGTAAGGACTCTTGACGATCACAGGTTCCTCCTCCGCCATCGGTGATCGGGGCCGTCGGGTGTCGGATCAGCGGGCGAGTGCCCCCATCGGATCCCAGGCCGGGAGGACGATCGGATCGAGATCCAGCGCCGCCTGAAGCTCGTCCGGCAGCATCTCCTTGCGCGTGGCGATCTCGAACACGTACTCGCCAAACCAGTTGTCGTTCATCGTGAAGTAGCCCTTGACGCCGCTCTTCTCGCCCCACGAGTTCTCGACTCGCCAGCGCCGCACCCCGTCGTCGACGACATCGACACCGGTGAAGAGCATCGCGTGGGTCATCTGGGTGTCGTGGTAGAGCAGCCGGCCGGCCTTGTCGAGGTCGAAGTCGACCCCGTACAGATCATCCAGCTCGTAGAGATCCACATCCCAGATCCCCAGGTTCCGATGCATCATCTTTCCGACGTCGCAACCGAACCAGACGGGCTCGCCATCCTCGATCGTCCGCCGGGCCAGGTCTTTCATCAGGTCCAGATCGATGTTGAGATAAGTCACCGGCTTGCTGCCGATCACATTGCCCAGATACTGCACGGTATAGGTCTTGTTCATCGGATGATCCGGCCGGGGATCGTGAACCAGGCAGACATAGTCGTTGACCGGGATGGTGACGTACTTCTCGACGAACTCGCGGGGCGTCATTGGTTCATCACGGTGGAACTCGCCCGAGCGGTCCTTCCACTGCCACTGGATCGTCGTCGGCGGAGTGCCGAGATGAATAGACAGAATCCGGTGAATCGCTTTGAGAATCTCGTCCTTCCGAGACCGCAGGTCGTCGACCGAAGCGCCGCTTCCGCGTAGCTCGCGGAGTTCGCGCGAGCCCTGGCGAAGTACTGAATAGAGGACTTGATTCAGACGCCGTGTTGCGCTCGAGGATTGCGTCTCGGGCATCGCCGCCTTGGGCACAAGACCGTGCTTCTCGACCAGGGCGACGAACATGTTCCACTGGCCGCCGTCTTCCAGCGGACGATCGAGAAGGAAACCCACGGTGCGGTCGTCGAGCGGGTCATCGGCGGTCTCGATGATCGCTTCGAGATAGTAATTCGAGCGTTCGAGCTTGTCCCAGAACAGGACGTATGCCTGGCTGAACTCGAACTCGCGGAGATCCATCTTGCGCATTGCGCCCACCCGGAGGAGGTTCATCCCGGCGAACGCCCAGCAGCGCCCGGTCTGCCCCTGGCTGGTGACTTTCCAGTCGTCAAGCACGGTCGAGAACGTGTGATGCGTCGAGTTGACGACCTCGCGATTGAGAGAGATATGGTCGATGGATGTTCGGGTTACGGCATTCTGAGCGATCCGGGCGACCGGAGACGTCCGGAAATCCTCTGCGAAGCCGGTCAGCGTCGCCGCGTCCAGTGCCCCGGCCTGCGAAAGATCGCCGCCTTCGGCGATTGCTGTCCCTAGTCGGTCCCGTGTGGCTGTCATAGCGCACACTCCTCCCGCGATGTTTGCGATTTCATATGGTTCATCGTAGTGCATCGACCGGCGATCGGAAACCCGCAATCCGATCCCGGCGCGAGCCGGGCAACGGCGCGTTCTTTCACGAATGTACAGGGCGCCATCCGGGAACTGCGGCGGCGTTGCGAATCAGTCCGCTCCGAACGTGTCTGTAGTAGGCTCACTCGCCGGGGAGGGCCCCTGGACGCACGAATCTCGGGATTGGATTTGACCGAAAGTGGTGGATAGACAGAGTCGCCGGCTTGCGATGTCGATCGACGTCGGCGGGACATTTACGGACTTCGTTCTCGTGGACCTCGATGCCGGCGAGGTAGTCCACCGACACAAAGTCCTGACAAATTCGAGTTTCCCTGCCCGGGGAGTGCTAAGAGGCTGGAATGATCTGACTGAAGACCGGATCGAACCGGGCAACGTCGAACTAGCGGTCCATTCCACAACGCTGGTGACGAACAGCATCATCGAGCGTAAGGGCGCAAAGACGGCGCTGGTGACGACGAGAGGATTCCGGGACATCCTCGAGCTCGGCCGCGAGCAGATGTACGACATCTACGATCTCTTCGCTCCACCACCGGAACCGCTCATCCCGCGTTCGCTCCGGCTCGAAATTGGAGAACGCGTGACCTATCGGGGTGATGTTCTGGACGCGCCTGCCAGTGACGAGATCCAATCGCTGATCGAGCAACTGAGAGAGTCCGGCGTCGAATCGGTCGCGATTGCCTTCCTTCACAGCTATCGCAACTCGAAGCACGAAGAGCAGGTTGCCGAAGCCATCCGGGAACACTTGCCGGAGATCGAAGTCTCAACCAGCGCAGATGTCGCCCCGATCGCCGGCGAGTACGAGCGCATGTCCACCGTCGTCGCTGACGCCTTCACCAAACCCGCTCTGGCCAGCTACATCGACGAGCTGAGTAACGCGCTGACGGAATCTGGCCTGCGCTCGAACCTGCATCTCGTCATGTCCTCCGGCGAGATCGCGTCGGCGACGACGGCGGTAAAACGTCCGATCCGGCTTCTGGAATCGGGTCCTGCCTCCGGAGCGATCGCCGCCGCCTTCTTCGGATCGATTTCCGGCTACAACGACGTTCTCTCGCTCGATATGGGCGGCACGACTGCGAAGGCGTGCGTCATCGAAGACGCCAGGCCGGAGATGGCCCAGCTGCTGGAGGCGGCGCGCGTCCGGCGATTCATGAAAGGTTCCGGCCTGCCGATCGTCGCGCCGGTGGTGGACCTGATCGAGATCGGGGCGGGCGGCGGTTCGATCGCCCGCAAGGATGAGCTCGGCCTGCTCAAGGTCGGCCCGGATTCTGCAGGCGCCGATCCGGGCCCGGCCTGCTACGGTCTCGGAGGCACCCATCCAACCGTGTCGGACGCCAACCTCGCCCTCGGCTACCTGAATCCCGGCTACTTCCTCGGCGGTGATATCCAGCTTGACTCCGACCGGGCGGAGCAGGCGATAGCGGCGCTCGGCGACGAACTCGGGCTGGAAACCACCGCCACCGCATGGGGCATCCACCGCGTCGTCAACGAAAACATGGCGGCCGCCGCGCGGGTCCATATCATCGAGAGAAACCGCGATCCGCGCTCGCTGGCAGTCATCGCTTTCGGTGGCGCTGGACCTGCCCACGCCGTCGCCGTCGCCAAGCTGCTCGGCAGCCCGGCCGTCGTCTTCCCGCCCGGAGCGGGGGTCGCGTCGGCGTTGGGCGCCCTCGTGGCGCCGATTGCGTTCTCGGCCGGACGGACCCTGCTGACCCGGCTTGAACAGGCTGACTGGGATGAGATTGCCGGCCTCTACAGCGACCTGCGGAAAGAAGCGGACGCCGAACTCGCGTCAGCCGGCATTCCTGCCGATCAGGTTTCCTATCGCCGCTGGGCGGAGATGCGCCTGGAGGGTCAGTATCACGAGATCGAAGTACCGCTGCCGAATCACGACCCGACATCTTCGGACGTCCCAGCCATTCAGGCGGCCTTCGAAGCTGCCTACACCGAACGCTACGGCCGGATGCTCGAAGGGCTGCCGATCGAAGGCCTTCACTGGCGGCTGACGGCAACGGGACCGGACCGGGCCGTCCAGCTTCGACGCCAGGAAAAATCGGCTGAATCAGTGGACGCGGCAGTCAAAGGCAGCCGTCCAGTCTACTTCGACCCGGACGGCTGGATCGATACGAAGGTCTACGATCGGGACCGCCTCCAGCCGGGTATGACATTCGAAGGGCCGGCGATCGTCGAGGAACGCGAGTCGACCTGTGTGATCCACTCCGGAAACAGGGCCACGGTCGATGAGTACCTCTCGCTCATTGTCGAGATTCGGCCGGAAGCCACATCGTAATGGCGAGCGGGAAAGGACTTGAAACGGTGAACGAACGCAACAAGATAGCCACCGATGGCGGCTTTGATCCGGTCTCATTGGAGATCATGTGGAGCCGGTTGATCAACATCGCCGATGAGATGTGGACGACCGTGCTAAGGACGGCTGTGTCGACGATCATCGGCGCGGCCCAGGACTTCGGATGCGAACTGCACGACCGCAATGGCGATTCGCTTGCCCACTCCTATCGCTCGATGCCGGTCTTCAACCTGATCATGCCTGAGGTCGTACGGGCGATTCTCGAGAAGTACCCGATCGAAAATATGCAGCCGGGCGATGTCTTCACGACCAACGATCCCTGGATCTGCGCCGGTCACCTTGATGATATCGCCGTCGTCACTCCGATTTTCCGGAATGGCGACGTGGTCGCCTTCGCCAACACCGTCGCTCATACGTCGTCGATCGGCGGCGCGCTCGACGGCATCAGCGTCAGGGACCTTCACGAGGAAGGTCTGTTCTTCCCGGTCCTCAAGCTCTACGACGGGGGAGCGCCGAACGAGACGCTGTTTCAGATCATTCGATCCAATGTCCGGCAGCCGGAGATGGTGATCACGGATATCGAAGCCCAGGTCGCAGCGAACGTCGTGGCCGACCGGCGGCTAAACGCTTTCATGGAGGAGTACTCGCTAGCGTCGCTGGAGGATCTCGGTCACGCCGTCCAGAGCCGCACCGAGGCCGCGATGCGGAGCGAGATCGCGGCTGTCCCCGACGGGGTCTACGAAGCCGAAGAAATGATCGAAGGCATGGGCGAGCCGCTCCTCCTCAAGGTCGCGATCGAGGTCAACGGCGACTCGATGATCGTCGACTACTCCGGCTCCGCCGCTCAGACGCTCGGTGGCGGGATCAACTGCGTCTTCAACTACACCCGGGCTCACACAGTCTATCCGCTCAAGTGCCTCCTCTCTCCCGGCGTGCCAAACAATGAAGGGAGCTTCAAACCGATAGAGGTCAGAGCCCCGGAGCGGTCGATCCTGAATGCCCGGCCGCCGGCGTCGGTCAACAGCCGCACCAAGACCGGTTGGCATATCCACACACTCATGTTCCGGGCGCTGGCCGACGCGTTGCCCGAACGAGTGCAGGCAGGAAACGGCCTGATGTACACGTTCCGTGCCTATGCTCGGGATGCCGAGGGCAACCCGAAAAACGCCCACTTTATTTGTGGCGGGGGTAGAGGCGCTGGCTTCGAACATGCTGGAGTGACGCGCAACTGCTTCCCGTCGAGTGCCGGGAATGTGCCGGTAGAGATCTTCGAGAGCCGGGTACCGTTGCTCGTCGACGAAGACAGCCTGGTCGACAATTTCGGCCGCGGACGCTGGAACGGCGCCCCCGGCCAGCGGGTTACCGTCCGGAAGCTCCCCGACCACGCCGAGCCGGTCCATATCTACGTCCATCCAGACAGACTGCGCTTCCCGGCTCCGGGACTCTTTGGCGGGGGCGACAGCGCCCGGAATCTCCTGCTCAAGAACGGCGAAGATCTCTCGGTCAACGGGTCGCTCCCGAGCGGAGAGATCGTGCTCCGCGACGCCGGCGACACATTCACGTCGGTCATTGCCGGTGGCGCGGGCTACGGGGAGCCGGGCTCTTCGGGCGAGTAAGAACGGCACATTGTTCCGCTCCTAACGCCTATCAAGAGATCTCGGTTGCTGCCGCGGCTTGGTGGAGGCCGAGGATGAAGGTCCGCACGGCGCGCTCGAAGCTCTCGTCGATGTCGAGCGGTATCCCGAATCCGCCTGTCGTTTCGAGCATGACGAAGCCATGCAACAGGCTGCGGAGCCCGCGAATCGCATGCACCGCAGCATCCCCCTCGAGGCCGAATGACTCCATGAGTGTGCCCAGGACCTCGACGATCTCCGCCGCGCTCGCGGCGAGCTCCGCGTCATCCGGGTCGGGAGCCGCCTGAGTGAGTGGATAGATGCCCGGATGGTCGAGCGCGAATTCGCGATATTCCTGAGACACCGCCACCAACGCATCGCTCGACACCTTCCCGACCGACGCCCGGACGATCCGGGACAGGAGATCCCTGACTCCGAAGAGAGCGAGTTCACGGCGAAGACCGGCCTGCCCGTCGACGTGGTTATAGAGCGAGGGGGCTCGCACCCCGAGCCTGGACGCGAGCCCGGCCAGCGTCACGACCTCGCCGGCATCATCGGTCATTTTCGCTGCTGCCTCGACGACGGCAGCGCGATCGAGACCAGCCCTAGGCGACATGGACCGCGGCTCGCCCCCATGCTGATTCCGCATCAGCGATCGCCCGGTCCATCTCGCCTGCCGGATTCTCCAGCACCTTGCCATGACCGACCGCGAGCCTGGAGGGAGCCAGAGCGCGGAGCAGGTGTGCGGATTCCAGCGCCGTGGGCTTGTGCCAGGTCGCGAATGCAGGGAATGGGAAGAGCCACTTGACCGTTCCCGAAACGGCGATCCCGGCCCGGGTCTGGAAAGCGTCACCGGCGATCAGCGTCTGGTCACGCGTATCGAAGAACGCGATCTGTCCCGGCGTATGTCCCGGTGCCGCGAGGACCTCCAGCGAGCCGACCCGGTCGCCATGGTTCAGGAGTCGAGTCGGCGTGGTCTCGGCCGTCAGGTAGCCGCCCCGGAGCTTCTCCTGAGGTTCGCCGGTCTCCAGCGACCGATCTCCGGCTAGCAGCTTCGCCTCCCGATTACCGACGAGTACCTCGGCATCAGGAAGAAGCTCGTGCAGCTCGTCGAGTGAACCGGCATGGTCCCCATGCGAGTGGGTGAGCGCTATTCGCACGATCGGCTGTCCGATCTCCTCGGCGGCCGCAAGTATCTGTTTCCCAGTTCCGGACATGCCCGTGTCAATCAGGGTAAGGCCGTCATCTTCTTTCACGAAGTAGCAGCTCACGGGAAAGACGAGCGGAAATCGGGTGAGTTCGACGAGGTGGTCGCTATGCGCTGTCATCTTCACGGCCAGGTCTCCAATTCGTTAAATCTCCAGCACAGTGAGCCTGCGCCGACCGTCCTCGTTGACGGTAAAACTATTCTACATAGCTTTACAACTACTGTCAATGGTTTAGCTGGCGACTTCGTCCGGAACATGATTCCCTGTCACCCGGCTGCTACCGGTGCCGCACAGGCGAAACGCCCACCGGAATCAAGGTCCGGCGAGCGTTTCACGAATGTTGCGTTGATCCGAGCCAACTCCCGCCGATCTCCAGCTATCGAGGAGGCTTGATGTTCTGGTTGTGCCGGAACAGGTTGGACGGATCGTACTTCTGCTTGATCTCCGCCAGCCGCGCGAGTGTCCGCTCGGGATAGGCGTCGAGAAGCCTCTCTTCCCCCTCATCGCCAACGAAGTTCATATAGGTGCCCGTGCCTGCGTGGCGAACCTCTTGCCAGAGAGACTCGGTCCACGCCCGATGAACCGACGCGTCCTCGGACCGGTCGAGCCAGATACCGATGATGGAGTACAGGTAG
This sequence comes from Thermomicrobiales bacterium, assembly GCA_041390865.1. Classification (GTDB taxonomy): domain Bacteria; phylum Chloroflexota; class Chloroflexia; order Thermomicrobiales; family CFX8; genus JAUIIK01. The sequence goes on along the minus strand of JAWKPC010000008.1, from coordinate 62,124 downwards.
CGCTTGTCCCGGTGGGCAAACGCCGTGGCATCGGGGTCTAGTCTGGCCATCTCGCCACCAAGTCCGCGAAGGTGGATGATGCTGTAGGGCGACGTTGCCGTCATCATTGCCTGCAACGACGCATCAATCACCTCATCGCTCAGATCGTCAGCGAACATCGCCCGCAGTTCTGCGCCGTGCGGCAGGGCCTGGTGGGCGGTCGACTCGTAGATTGACGGATACGGCATCGGCCGCACCGTATCCGCGACCGGTTTCGCGAGTGCGCGCAATGGGGCGATTGCCTGTTCACCCTCTTCTATCGATCCCGTCCAGCTGACGATAATCGAGAGGACGAGCTTCCCGATCCAGCCATCCGGGATGAACGGTGCCGGCGGCGCGTGCATGATGTTGCCGATCGTCGTCAGATCGTCGGGCGCGGACGCGGCGTATTCGAGGTAACCCCGGATGACTTCGCGGCTCGCCGGAAGCACGAGATCCCCACCGAGTATCTGATCGACTGGCGAGAGCTTGAACGTGAATTCGGTGACAATCCCGAAGTTCCCGCCGCCACCCCGGATCACCCAGAAAAGATCGGCATTTTGATGCTCGCTGGCCCGGACGATCTCGCCGGTAGCGGTTACGACCTCAGCCGACAACAGGCTATCAATCGTCAAGCCGTACTTCCGCGCCATAAATCCGATTCCGCCGCCGGTAGCCAGACCGCCAAAGCCAACCGAAGACGTATCGCCGGTCGAGAGCGCCAGTCCCAGTTCATTCGCCGGTCCCGCCAGATCGCCGGACGTCGTTCCCGCCTCAACCCGCGCAATCCGGGTCTCGGCATCGATCTCGATACGCTTCATCGACGACAGGTCAACCACGACGGCGCCATCGACCATACTGTGTCCAGCGAGGCTATGCCCGCCGCTTCTGACGACCAGTGGCAGGGCATTGTCACGCGCGAAGTTAACGGCGAGCGTGACGTCATTCGCATCCGCCACGCGGACGATAGCCATCGGACGTTGGTCGACGACGATATTTTGAACGGCCCGCGCCGATTCATACTCCGGCGAGCCGGCGAGGATGAGATCTCCCGCCAGGCAAGATCCCAGATGATCAAGATCGATCGAAAAGAGAGGTGCGCCAGGCGTGGCGCTGAAAGACTTCGTAGTCACGGTCATGACAGACTCCTTTGTCATCATTTCCTCGAAAAATCCAGATGAATTTCAGTTCCGCTTCGGCGCGGATGCACCCTCCGGCACGGCCCTACGGGGGCCGCGCCAGACCGGTAACCGTCACGCCGTACCGGGCGGCGACCGCGATCGGCAACTCGATCCCCTTTCGCTCCAGTCAAACCAGCGTGCAAAGGCCCCGGATCAGCCAGACATCTCTCGAGACCCGCTGACAAGAGGAACACCAGCATTTGCGCCGCGTCAGTTTCCACTCGAGAAGCGGCGCTCCATTGCGCCGCTCGCGGACTTCGACGACCGCGAAACTGCCGCCGGTCTGCTCGCCAGTGACGACTACCGACCAGGTGCATGGATTGGACGCATCGATGATGGCTCATCTCCTGGTTGCCCTGCCGGCCCCGCCTTCGCGATTTCCGGCGCGACGAAACCAGTATCCAGCCTGTTCATTCGCTCCAACAGGCACAGCACCGTCACAGTTGGCACTCCACAGGCAGTGTGAGGGCGGTGTGACACCTGGGAGCGGCTCAGGCAGGGTGCTAGGATTCGCGCGTATTTGGACACTCCGGGAAAGTGGGAGCGTCACGATGGATGTTCCGGACGCAGAGTCTTTCGGCAACCAGTTGCGACGCTTACGAGGAAACGCGGGGCTGACTCAGGCAGAGCTTGCCGAGCGCGCCGGCATCAGCGTCAAGGCCGTTGCCGCCCTCGAGAGTGGCCGCAGGAAACGTCCCTACCCGAGCACGCTCAGATCACTTGCCAACGCACTTGGACTGTCTGACCAGCAATACCGGGATCTGTCCGGCATAGTCCAGAAGCGAACCCCGCCGTTATCCAAGTCGAGCAACGAACGAGCTGCGCTGCCACTGCCGCCGACTCCGATCATTGGCCGCGACAGGGAACTGAGCGACGTCGGCGAATTACTACGCGACGGCTCGATGCGCTTGTTGACCCTTACCGGGCCGGGCGGCGTCGGCAAGTCGCGGCTGGCGCTGGAACTCGCCAGGCGGCAACGAGATCTGCAGGCGAGTCAGGTGGCTCTCGTATCGTTAGCTCCGGTGAGTGACCCGTCGCTCGTGATCGCGACGATCGCTCAGACGCTGGGAGTGCCGGAATCGCCAGACACCCCGGCGATCGCGTTGCTGGGCGAGCATCTCAGGAACGAGCGCTGGCTCCTCGTGCTCGACAATCTCGAACACCTGCTCGCGGCGGCGGCTGACATCGCATCGCTGCTGGCTGATTGCCGGGATCTCCAGATTGTCGCAACGAGCCGGGCTCCACTCAAGATTCGCGCCGAGCACGAATATCCTGTGAGAACGCTCGACCTGCCCGATCTCCGTCGGGTTCCCGTGCTTGCCGAGGTCGCCGGTACGAGCGCCGTGCAACTGTTCGTTGAGCGAGCGCAAGCCTCGAACCGGAGCTTCGAGCTTACCCAGGAGAACTGCGCGGCCATCGCCACTATCTGCCGGCGGCTCGACGGTCTGCCGCTGGCGCTCGAACTCGTGGCCGCAAGAGTACGAGCGATGAGCCCGACCGAGCTCCTGGCCCGGCTCGACCGCGTGTTGCCGATGCTCAGCAGCGGATCCCGCGATCTGCCTGAGCGGCAGCAGACGATGACTGCGGCAATCAGCTGGAGCTACCAACTCCTCAACGCGGAGCATCAAGCGCTATTTCGCCGGTTGTCCGTATTTCACGGCGGCTGGACGATGGACGCGGCCGAGTATGTCGCTGCATGGCATCCAGTGAGTAGCACAAATGGTGTTAGCCTGCTCGCCGACCTCGTCGAACAATCGCTCGTCGTCGCCGAATTCTCACCCTCACGTACGACTCGCTACCGGATGCTGGAGCCTATTAGCGAATTCGCGGCCAGTCAGCTTGACGAAGCCGGCGAAACTCATGCCCTCCTCGACCGACATCTCGGATGGTGTCTAGCTCTCACGAAGCGGGCGATCCCGGAACTCCACGGGCCTTCTCAACAGGAGTGGATGGACCGGCTGGAGGCCGAGCACGACAACATCCGGGCGGCCCTGACCTGGACGCATCTTGATGGCCGACGAAAATCACTGGAACTCGAGCTTTCGGCGGCTCTCTGGTTCTTCTGGGAAACGCGCGGCCATATCTCCGAGGGTCGACGCTGGCTCGCGGCCGCGCTCGCCGACAGCGACGGCGCACCGGCGAACCTGAGAGCGGATGCGCTGAATGCCGCCGGAAATCTTGCGCGCGATCAGGGCGACTACGGAGCGTCCACGAAATTCCACGAATCGAGCCTGGAACTACGACGGAAAATCGGGGATCTCGACCGGGTCGCTCACTCGCTACTGAATCTGGGCAACGTCGAACTGGACCAGGGTCGATATCGACGCGCACGGGAAATCTACGCCGAAGCGCTCTCGCTGTTCCAGCAGACCGGAAATGATTGGGATACCGCCAGTTCCTTGAACAACATCGGCATCGTTCTCGGCTATCTCGGCGACTACGATCGGGCCGAGATGATGCTGGAACAGGCCATCGAGCTCCGGCAACCGACCGGAGAATCCGTCTATCGTGCCCGGTCCCTCGACGCCCTCGGCGCGGTCATGCGCCAGAAGGGAGACCTCGACCGGGCCAACGACCTACACCGGGAAGCACTCGGGCTTCGCCGGCAACTCGAGGACACGCCCGGGACGGCTGTGACGCTCTTGAATCTGGGGCTGGTAGCACGTTATCAAGACGAACTTGACGAAGCGACCAGGTTTATCGAGGAGTCCCTCGAGATTCGGCGGTCGCTCGAAGATCAGTTCGGTATTGCCACTTCAACGGGATCGCTTGCTACTGTCGCGAGGCTTCGCGGAGATATTGAGCAGGCGAGGTCGCTCTACATCCAGGCCCTGAAGATGCAGAGTCGGATGAAAATAAGCGACGGGCTGGCAGAGACGTTATTCGGACTGGCTTTAATCGCCGCGAGTACAGGAGATCCTGAACTGGCCGCCCGGCTCCTCGGGGCTAGCGAGGGCTTGCGAGACGCCGTGGGCCTCGCGATACCGTCCGTCGAGCGTCCGGACTATGACCGAACATTGGAATTGATTCGCAGTGGACTCCCGCCGGAAGTGTTCGAGCGCTCCAGAATCGGTGGACGGACAATGATCGTCGACCAGGCAGTCCAACTCGCGCTCAGCCTCGACAAGGCCGCCAGCACGAAGCACTAGAACCAGACGCCTGTCCATCCCGTCAAGCCCTCAGTCCTGTATTCCAGGCTGCTCGGACACTAGCAATCATCTGCGTCGAGAGGCGCCGATGCACCGCCGACTGTTGCTGTTTTGTTACTCATCGTTTCTACATGTTGCGACGTTTACACGCTCTCGCGCCTAACCTGATGGCGTCAGGCCGAATATTGCGTGTCCAGTGTGGCGCGCCAAAGGCTGCTCCAGCCCGAATCAGGGAAGGGGGACACCGTGAGGGACGTCATCGCAAACAGGCCTATCCGCAAGAATGCCGACCGTATGCCGGTCAAACCCAACATGTCGAACTACGAGCGTGAACGACTAGGGTTCAGCTGGGCGGCAGCGGCAAAAGGTCTCGCCGGTCTTCCGAACGGCGGGATAAACATCGCTCACGAAGCGGTCGAACGGCATCTCGATACTGCGGTAGCCGGGAGGGTCGCTCTTCGTTGGCTATCGATGTCCGGCGAGGTGCGTGATTTCACGTACCGGGATCTGAGCGACCAGAGCAACCGGGTCGCGCACATGCTTCTACAGCTCGGAGTGGCGAAGGGCGATCGCGTCTTCACCTTGCTGGGGAGGGTTCCGGAACTCTATCTGACGGCGCTCGGAGCCTGGAAGCTTGGTGCTGTATTCTGCCCGCTCTTCTCGGCATTCGGTCCGGAACCGGTTCACCAAAGAATCACACGGGGCGACGGCAAGATCCTGGTCACCTCCGCACGCCTCTACCGTCGGCGGGTACTGCCGATTCGCGACCGCCTCCCGTCGCTCGAACACATCCTGCTCGTCGACGTCGATACAGACGAGCCCGGGATTCACCCATTCCATGCACTGCTAGCGAACGCGGACGACACGCCGATGATGGCGCAGACGAGGCCGGAGGATATGGCAATCCTGCATTTCACGAGCGGAACGACGGGAATGCCGAAAGGGGCGGTGCACGTTCACGAAGCGGTCGTCGCTCACAACGTGACCGGACGATACGCTCTCGATCTCCACCCGGACGACGTCTTCTGGTGCACCGCCGACCCGGGCTGGGTGACCGGCACCTCCTACGGCATCATCTCGCCGCTCACAGTCGGCGTCACGAACATCATCGACGAGTCCGAATTCGACGCCGAACACTGGTACCAGACACTTCAGGATCAGCGCGTCACGGTCTGGTACACCGCACCGACAGCTATTCGCATGCTGATGAAGGCCGGCCCCGAGCTGCCGAAACGCTACGACCTCTCGGCGCTCCGATTCATCGCAAGCGTCGGTGAGCCGCTCAATCCCGAAGCCGTCATCTGGGGGAACGAGGTGCTCGGCCTCCCGATCCACGACAACTGGTGGCAGACCGAAACCGGCGGCATCATGATCGCCAACTTCGCTTCGACCGACATTCGGCCCGGATCCATGGGATTGCCCCTACCGGGCATCACGGCGGCGATCATGCAGCGCCGGGATGATGGAACACTGCGCGAGGCGATTGAAGGAGAAGAGGGAGAACTGGCGCTCCGACCCGGCTGGCCTTCGATGTTCCGCGGCTACCTCTATGAGGAAGAACGGTACCGGAAGGCCTTCGCAGACGGCTGGTACCTCACCGGTGACCTTGCCCGGCGCGATGGCGACGGCTACTTCTGGTTCGTCGGGCGAGCTGACGACATCATCAAGTCGGCTGGACATCTGATCGGTCCGTTCGAAGTCGAGAGCGCGCTGATCGAGCATGAGGCCGTCGCCGAGGCCGCCGTCATCGGCAAACCCGATCCGGTCGCCGGCGAGATCGTCAAGGCCTTCGTCGCCCTCAATCCCGGATTCGAGGCGACCGAAGCGATGGAACGGGATCTTCGGGGATTCGCTCGGAAGCGGCTCGGGCCGGCCGTCGCTCCCCGGGAAATCGAGATCCTGGAGACGCTCCCGCGCACTCGTAGCGGCAAGATCATGAGGCGGCTACTCAAGGCCCGCGAACTTGGTCTGCCGGAGGGTGATACCTCCACTCTGGAACGGATGTAGCCATGACAGTCAGCGATACTCGAAGCACTTCGAAGACCGACCGCGTCGAACTCCTGCGTCAGATGCTCCGCATACGGCGCTTCGAAGAAAAGTGCGCGGAACTCTATAGCGGCTCGAAGATCCGTGGATTTTTGCATCTGTACATCGGTGAGGAAGCCATCGCTGCGGGGATCATGCAGCACTTAAGCCCCGTCGACGCTATCGTCGCAACCTATCGCGAACACGGCCACGCATTGGCTCGCGGTATCCCGATGGACCGGCTGATGGCCGAGATGTACGGCAAAGCCACCGGAGTCAGCGGCGGCCGCGGCGGGTCGATGCACATCTTCGACGCCGATACGAATTTTTACGGCGGCAACGCCATCGTTGGCGGCGGCCTGCCGCTGGCCGTCGGGATCGCATTGGCAGACAAGCTACGCGGCGAGCCTGCCGTGACGGCTTGCTTCTTCGGCGAGGGCGCTGTCGCGGAGGGCGAATTCCACGAGTCGGCAAATCTCGCCAGTCTCTGGAAACTCCCGATCGTCTTCTTCTGCGAGAACAATCTCTATGCCATGGGCACCGCTCTCGAACGTTCCGAAGCCCAGACTGACCTCGTAACGAAGGCACGAAGTTATTCCATCGAAGCCGAAGCGGTCGACGGCATGGATGTCTCGGCAATATCCGGAGCTGCGGCATGCGCCATCGAGCACGCCCGGTCAGGTCGTGGACCGTACTTCCTCGAGCTTCAGACCTACCGCTTCCGCGCTCATTCGATGTATGACCCGGAGCTCTATCGCGACCGTCGCGAGGTCGAGGAATGGCGCTCGGAGCATGATCCGCTTGATTCTCTGATATCCACCATGAGGGCGGATGACGAGCTATCCGATGATCGGCTCCAGCAGATCGAGGAGCAGATCGCCGCAGAAATCGACCGGGCAGTGCAGTTCGCCGAAGAATCCGCCTGGGAACCAGTCGAAACACTCGAACGCCACGTCTATGCGGAAGGAGCCGCATCATGACGGCTACAGCAACACGGCAGCTGACATACCGGGAAGCTGTTCGCGAGGGAATTCGCGATGCTCTCCAGCGGGATAAGCGAGTCTTTCTCATGGGCGAAGATGTCGGCCGATACGGCGGGTGTTTCGCCGTCAGCATGGGATTGCTCGACGAGTTCGGTCCGGAGCGAATTCGCGATACGCCGTTGTCGGAGTCGGCATTCGTCGGCGCGGGAATCGGCGCGGCAATGCGCGGCATGCGACCGATCGTCGAGATCATGACGGTCAATTTCAGCCTGCTCGCGCTCGACCAGATCGTCAACAATGCCGCCACGATCCTGCATATGTCGGGCGGCCAATTCAACGTGCCGCTGGTCATCCGGATGTCGACCGGCGGAGGCCGCCAGCTCGCGGCCCAGCACTCCCACAGCCTCGAAGGCTGGTACGGCCACATTCCCGGAATCAAGGTCGTCGTACCTGCTACCTTCGAGGATGCGCGCGGCATGCTCTGGACCGCCCTGGAGGACCCGAATCCCGTACTCATCTTCGAGCCGACGGTTCTCTATCCTGTTACCGGGGAGCTCGACGGCAACGCCGGCCCGGTTGACATCGAGAGCGCCCGAATCCGGAGGTCAGGCGCGGACCTTAGTCTGATCACTTATGGTAGCTCTCTGGCGAAAACGCTTGAAGCTGCCGATGAACTGGCCGATGCCGGGATCGATGCCGAGGTGATCGACCTCCGAAGCCTGCGGCCTCTCGACGATGCAACCGTCATCGAATCCGTGGCACGAACCCACCACGCTGTCATTGTGGACGAAGGCTGGCGGACCGGCAGCATTTCCGCCGAAATCTCCGCCCGGATCATGGAGCAGGCTTTCTACGAGCTGGATGCGCCGGTCGAGCGTGTCTGCAGCGTCGAAGTTCCAGTCCCCTATCCAAAGCACCTCGAGGATGCCGCACTTCCGAGCGTCCGCAAGATCGTCGCAGCGAGTCGAAAGGTATTGAACGTCAATGGCTGAGTTCAGAATGCCGTCGCTCGGCGCCGACATGGAATCGGGCACCCTCGTCGAGTGGCTCGTCCAACCGGGTGCACAGGTGAACCGCGGCGACCTGGTCGCCGTCGTCGAAACGCAGAAGGGCGCAATTGACGTCGAGATTTTCGAAAGCGGAACGATTACGGAGATCCTCGTCGAGGAAGGTGAGGAAGTTCCTGTCGGAACGCCCCTGGCAATCGTCAACGGAGCGCATACAGAAGTCGCAACGCCGCAGGTCGCCGCCGCAGAGCCGGCAGCTACGCCGAAAGCTGCCCCAGCTTCCTCGCCTCATCGTCGATTTGGAGAGCAGCGGTTGAGGATCTCGCCGGCAGCCCGGAGGCTGGCGCTGCGGGAGAACGTGAATCTACGCGATATTCATGGCAGCGGGCCGGACGCGGCGATTACGCTAGCCGACGTCGAACTCGCCATCAAAGCGATCAAGGCACCGGTGGATCAGAAACGAACGGACTCGTCGGCGGCCATGAGTGAAGCGATTGCCGCCGCGATGGCTCGTTCCAAACGAGAGATCCCCCACTACTACCTGGGCCACGAAATCGACATGAATTCGGTGATGACCTGGCTGGAGCGGGAAAACACCAGCCGGTCCGTCGCAGACCGGCTGGTTTACGCGGCCCTGCTGCTCAAAGCGGTGGCGCTGGCTGTGAAACAGGTTCCGGAAATGAACGGATTCTGGACCGGCGGGAATTTCCAACCAAGCGACAATATCCACGTCGGCGTAGCGATCGCGCTGCGTGGCGGAGGACTGGTGGCACCGGCCATTCACGATACCGATAGATCGAGCGTCGAGGGGATCATGGGATCGTTACGCGATCTTGTCGGTAGAGCGCGGTCCGGCAGACTACGCAGCTCCGAGGTCTCGGACGCGACGATTACCGTCACGAATCTCGGCGAACAGAGCATCGAGCAGGTTTTTGGCGTTATCTACCCGCCCCAGGTTGCCCTAGTCGGTTTCGGTGCGCTCGTCGACCGCCCTCGCGTCGAGAATGGGGGCATCTTCGTCCGTCCCACTGTCTTCGCATCGCTCTCGGCTGACCACCGGGCAAGCGTCGGGCATCGCGGTGCACAGTTCCTGGCCGAGATCGACCGACTTTTACAGGAGCCGGAAAAACTATGACCATCAAGACTACTGGAGCAGCGGATCGCTACCCGGAATTGACCCGGGCCGTCGTGCAGATCCTCGACGAGGTCGTGCCCGGGCTGGACCTGGACGATATCGACCCGACGGCGGATATGCGGTACGAGTTCGATATCGACTCGATCGATTTCCTGAACCTGATGATCGGAATCGACGAGCGCCTGGGGGTGGACGTTCCGGAGACGGATTACGGTGACATCACGACACTTGATGGGCTTGTCGCCTATCTGGCGAACCGCGGAGCAGTCGGTAACGTATAGCCCTCAGCCAGCGACCACAGAAATGGCAACTGCCCGAATTCGTGGATCTGAATCTGTATTGTGATGTCTGTACCCCCAGCGGGATTCGAACCCGCGATCTCCACCTTGAAAGGGTGGCGTCCTCGGCCGCTAGACCATGGGGGCGGAACGAGCACCATCGGAAAGCCTACGGCAGGGGTCCACCATTGTCAATCAATGATGAACGAAAGCGCTCCGAGCATGACGACACAGGTCATCACCGATGCGGCCGCCAAACCCGGCGCGTCGTGGGCCCGGACGCGCAGCCGGAACACCAAGAGGCGCGCCTCCGGGATGAACGGCAGCATCACTGCGCCGAGCGCCAGGTAGCAGGCCAGCGTCTGAGCATTGGTCAATTCCGAAAACGTCCAGGTCGCATAAGGCAGGCTCGATATCAGCGCCGACACCGAGAGAACGACACCGGTCAGCATCCACAGGACGAACCCGATGAGATATCCGGTGAAGAATCCATCCGGTATCACCGCCGCGAGCGCCGCCAGCCCGGTGGCGGGCGTAACGATCGGCGCAACGATCACGTTGGCGGGGAGCGTACCGGGATTGAAGGTACCGAAGCGAGCTGCCAGAAGAGGAGCGGTCGCGATCGCTGCGCCAGCAGGTGATAGAACCGCTGCGATGATCTTTCGTCGATAGCCCGTCGTCCGGGAAATGTAATCGCCAGCTATGGCGAGCCCGATCATCGACAGGAAACTGAGCTGGAACGAGAGAGAAAGCAACACATCCGGATCCAGCAGGCACATCGCTCCACCCGCCAGAAAAAGCAGGGTGAAGAGGTGCGTCGGTCGCCCGATGGCTCCCGCCACCAGCACCAGACTTCCCATGATCGCGGCCCGAAGGATGGGCGGGTCGGCGCCGATGATCCAGACATAGAACACGATGCCGGAGGCCTGAGCCGCCAGCCAGTAGCGGCCGCGGCGGCCCAACGCCTGGAGCATCAAGGCGACGGCGGCGATCACCATCGCGACATTCGAGCCGCTCACGGCAGTGATGTGGGAAAGGCCACTGGCTCTCAGATCCGCTCGCTCCTGAGCGGTCAACCCGCTGTCATCACCGATGATCAGCCCAAGGGCAAGGCTGCCGTTCGAGCCCGGCACGCGCTCGAGAACCCGCGTCGTCGCGCTGGCCCGAATGCTCCTGCGAAGGCGTTCGACCGGCCCAGCCTCTTCGACGACTTCGACTTTGTCAGCGAACAGCAGGTTTTCCACCGTGGTCGACCAGGTACCGACTACGAAGACGGTGTCTCCTCTTCCGGCATCGCTCGTTCCCGGATAGAGCACGAGCGACTCGGCCGACTGGCCGTCCTCGAACCTCCAGGCGACCCGTGCGCTGTGGTTCACTGAACCCAACCGTGGATCCGACGCGACGGTGCCTGCAAACTCGCTCGGAAATGGAGTAGGGTGATCGACGGACCGGACACGGTCAACTCGATACGCGGTCACGCCGTACCCCAGCAGTAATCCGGCCAGAGCTACGGCGACGAAGCGGTGTCGCTCTCTTGCAAACATCACGGAGAGGAAAGCGAGACAACCGGCAAGCACCAGCGTTTCGCCGGCGCTCCCGGTGAACGCACCGGCAGCCCCGACCATGATGGTTGCGCCGAAAACGAAGCCCATCTACTCGGACGCAACGAATATTTGCGAACGCATTTCGTCCACCATCCGCTCGGAAATGCCGGAGACGGCGGCGAGCTCGTCGACTGAGGCAAACGGACCGTTCAGCTCCCGATACTGAACGACTCTCCCGGCAATAACCGGACCGATACCAGGCAACGACTCCAGCTCGGCTGCCGTCGCCGTGTTGATGTCTATCGGGCCGCCTGTCGGGGAACCAGAATGTTCATCCGCAGGTACGACAACAAGCTGACCGTCCTGAACGGAGGCGACGGCAGCCTGCTCCTCGAGCTTGATCCCGCCAGTCGGACCGCCGGCTGCGTCAACGGCATCCCGGGTCGTGCTGTCGGCAGGAAGTTCGTAGACGCCCGGGCTGGCGACCGCACCGACGACCTGGACGCGCACCGGATCCGGTCCGGTGGCCGGAACGACCTCGATCACGACCGCGTCGTCATCAAACAAGAACAGCCTGATGCCGAAGAACACTAGAACGGCGATCAAGCAGCAGACCGAGATGCTGATCGCATACGGCGTCAACTGCTGGCGGTAGCGGCCAATCGAGATCAGACGTCCGCGCCGCATGCCGAGCCCCGGTTCGAACGGGTGAGTTCGTTATACTGATTGGCCGCATCGGCCGGCACGATCGCGCTCACGCATCTGTGACCTTGGAGTAAGAAGCTTGTCACTCGCCTACCTGACCCCACTCTACGACGCGATACAGCTCCCTGAGTTCGAAGAACGGGTCCAGATCTCGCCCGGGCTCAGCGTCTCGGCGCGCGCGGTATCCATTGCTGCCCTGGCGACAAGACGAAAGCAACCGCTGCTCGTTGTTACTGCACGACAGGATAGCGCGGATGCGCTAGCTGCGGCGCTGTCGGAATTGCTCCCGGAAGACACTCAGCCTCTAAGCTGGATATCTCCCGATCCACTGCCCTACGAACAGCTTCCCCATGACCCCGATCTTTCAAGCCTGCGGATCAGTACCCTGGATCGGCTCATACGGACGGAATCCGGAACGCCGCTCATCGTGGTCACGTCGATGCGGGCACTAATGTCTTACATCCGGAATAGGGAGTCGTTCGACGCTGACGCCTTCCAGATCCATAGCGGAGGCCGCCTGGATGACCGGAACTTCGTGCGTCAGCTTGTGACAGCGGGCTATCGCCGCGAACCGCTAGCCGACCTTGCCGGCACGATCAGTCAACGAGGCGGGATCATCGATATCGTTCCGCCTGGTCGGAGTGACGGGGTGCGGATCGAACTCTTCGGCGACGAAGTCGAGAGCATCCGCTCATACGATCCGACAACCCAGAGATCGACAGGCAAGCTCGACCACGTCAGCATCCTTCCGCCAATCGAATTTGACATTCCATCTGAACAGGAAGACCGCCAGCTGGGCGGCGCGATCGACCTCGATCCGCTACGCCCTGAAGTCAGAGACGAGTGGATCGAGATCCTGGAGCGTCTGACGGCCGGCGACGTCCCCGACGCCGTCGATCTTCTCGCGCCGGCATTCGCCAACAACCGGTCGACGCTGCTCGACTACATGCCAGAAGATTCGATCATCGTGCAGGTCGAACCCGAGACCATCGCGATCGAATCGGAGCAGCTCGAACTCCGGGAAGAAGAGGTGTATGACGGTCTGCTCGCAGCCGGCGAAATCCCTGAGGGGCTGCCGAGGCCGTTCGCTGCTCCGACCGAGCTGCGGGATGCGTTCCAACGTTTTCGGGTCTGGCTCATCGGCAATGCGGATCCCGACAGCCACGGCCGGATCGTCCGCACCCGGGAATCGTTCGTCGAACCGCCGCAGTATGCGAGCGACATCGACAACCTGGCATCCGACATCCGGCACCGGCTCGATCAGCACTGGCGGGTAGTCGTCGCGACCGACCAGGCCGAGCGGGTCCGGGACCTTCTGGAAGAGCACGATCTTTTCGCCCGGATCGCCAGAGCGCGTGACGGGCGAGTAATCGAGCCGCCGAGTCCGGGCACCTACGACATCGTCCATGCACGACTGGATACGGGCTTCGTCCTGCAGGACGCGTTGACCCTGGTGCTCACCGACCGCGAGATGTTCGGCATCCGGAAGGCGATCCGGCAGGCCGCACGGCAGCGACGGCAACGTTTCCGGCCGGCCCGGGACTTCAAGGAAGGCCAGTACGTCGTCCACGTTCAGCACGGCGTCGGGATCTTCACCGGCCTGGTGACGCTCGACCTCAGCGGCGTCGAGCGCGAGTACCTCCAGGTCGACTACGCCGACGCGGACCGGCTCTACGTACCTGTCGACCAGACGGATAGGCTCGCGCCGTACGAGTCCCCGGCAGGCACGCCGAGAATCACCCGGCTCTCGTCGGCGGAGTGGTCCCGGACCAAGGACCGGGTGCGCAAAGCCGTCCAGGAGATGGCCGCCGAGCTCCTGGAGATCTACGCCTCGCGCGAACTCACCGGCGGCCACTCGTTCCCGGCCGACACGACCTGGGACATCGAGCTCGCCGAATCATTTCCGTTCCAGGAAACCCACGATCAGCTGCAGGCGATCAATGATGTCCGGGACGATCTCGAATCCGGGCGACCCACCGACCGGCTCATCTGCGGCGACGTTGGCTACGGGAAGACCGAGGTAGCCCTTCGCGCAGCCTTCAAGGTGGTCAACTCCGGTCAACAGGTTGCCGTGCTGGTTCCAACGACCGTCCTCGCCCTCCAGCACTTCGAGACCTTCCGGGAGCGCCTTGCCGCCTTTCCTGTCCGGGTCGAAATGCTTTCACGACTCAGGACGAAGGCCGAGCAGCGGCAAATCCTCGAAGACCTCGAAGAGGGCAAGGTCGACATCGTCATTGGAACGCATCGCCTGGTCCAGAAGGATGTGCATTTTAAAGAACTCGGGTTGCTCGTCGTCGACGAAGAGCAGCGCTTCGGAGTCCGGCACAAGGAATTCATCCGGAGACAGCGCGCGTCGATCGACGTGCTGACGATGACGGCAACACCAATTCCCCGGACGCTCTATATGGCGCTGACCGGCATCCGGGATATGTCACTGATCAGCACGCCGCCCCAGGAACGAGTACCGATCCGGACGTTTGTGTCAGCCAGGAACGACACTCTCGTCCGCGAGGCCATCCTCCGGGAAGTATCGCGCGGCGGACAGGTGTTCTTTCTCCATAACCGCGTTCAAAGCATCTATCGCATCCGGGAATGGTTGGAAAAGCTCGTGCCGGAGGTCAGCATCGGCATCGGCCACGGCCAGATGCACGAGAGCGAACTCGAGCATGTCATCCTCGCGTTCATGCAGCACGAATATGACGTCCTGCTCTGCACGACGATCATTGAATCAGGCGTCGATATCCCGAACGCGAACACGATTATCATCGACAACGCCCATGCCCTGGGCCTCACCCAGCTCTACCAGCTTCGGGGCCGAGTCGGACGCGGCAACGTCCGCGCCTACGCCTACCTGCTCTACCCGCCGCGCACGCCGCTGTCGGGTGAGGCCCGTGAGAGACTCGCGGCGATTCAGGAGGCGACCGAGCTTGGAGCCGGATTCCAGATAGCCATGCGAGACATGGAGATACGGGGAGCCGGGAATATCCTCGGCGCCGAGCAGTCGGGGCATATCGCAGCAGTGGGACTGGATCTCTATACGAGAATGCTCGCCCACGCCGTCGAAGAGCTCCGTGCCGGACGGCCGATCCTCGAACCGGAGGACGTGACGATCGACATCGCCGTCGACGGCAGGATCCCCGACGACTACATCGAGGACGAATCGACGCGCTTGTCGTTCTACTATCGGATCTCTTCTGCTTCGACCTCGACCGATCTCGGGGCGCTCCGGGCAGAACTCGTCGATCGTTTCGGACCACTTCCGGACGCTGCCGAGCGTATTTTCGATCTGGTCAGACTGCGGCACACCGCCGCCGAGCTCGGGGTAACGAGCATCGTCGAACGGGATGGCGTGCTCTTCTTCAGGCCGGTCGTCGGCGGAAGGCTGGATGCTCGCTCACTCCAGCGCGAAATCGGCCAGGGCGTGCGGATTACGCCGAACCAGGCACGGGTGACGCTGTCGGAACTGGATGTAGATCGATGGACGGCGATCCGGGCGATTCTCCGCGCCGTCGAAACGGTGCGGCGAGAGGTGCTGGCTGCTAGCTAGTTTCCCAGAGAATCAAGACGTCGTCGTCTTCGAACTCGTCGAGAATGCGTTTGGCTTCTTCGGCCTGATCTTCGCGCACCAGGATGTATTGCTCGTTGAGCAGGTTGTGGCCGAGCCCGTAGCCCGCGCCTCCTCCTTTGACGACGGCGACGATGCCCTCGTCGCGCAATACGTCACGCCACATCATCGCGATCGTCTCGTTCGGGGCCGTCGCGATGTGGACAATCCGCCCCTTGTCTCCAAGCACCATCAGGATTCCTTGAGATAGACGATTGTCACACCGTCCCCGCCCTCATTGTGCGGCGGCGTCTCGAAACGCTTCACCAGCGGATGCCGGGTCAGAACCTCACGCACCGCTTCCCGGAGAGCGCCGGTGCCCTTGCCGTGGACGATCCGGACAAACGGCATGTGCGAGAGATAGGCATCGTCGAGATAGCTGTCAACGACCATTTCGATCGAGCCGGCCCGCTGACCGCGAAGGTGTAGCTCGGCGTCGACACTCCTACTTGGCGCAGGTGGCCGCACCGAAGAATGGCGAGGCTTCTTCTGCGCTCCCTTGAGTTTCTTGAGGTCCCGGATCGGTTGCCACAGCTTGAAGGCGCCCATTTGCACTTCGGCGTCATGGCCGTCTTCGGAGAAGCGGACGATCTCGCCTTCACCTCCGAGGGCCATCAGTTCGACCTCATCCCCCACTTTGAAGGTCACGGTTGTCGGCTGGCGCGGGGAGCGCTCGCGGCTGGCGCGCCTGACCTCACGGGTAGCTTGATTAAGCTGCTCCTGGGCCTGGGAGCGCGTGCCGCTCAATTCCTCCTGAGGCACCTGGTCGGGCGTCCGGCGGATGTTCCGGATATGCTCGCGGGCGTCAGCCAGTTCTTTCTCGATCTCCGACAGCGCGTCGAGCTCGGCGCGTGAGCGGCGCTCCTCCGCCTCCTGGAGCTTCTCCTCCGCTTCCTGGCGCCGGCGTTCCGCCTCGGCCAGCGCCTCCTCAGCCTCTCGACGCCGAACCCGGATCTCCGTTATCAGCACATCGGCATGTTCCGCAGCCGGATCGATGAAGGTGCGAGCATTCTCCAGAATTTCGTCCGGCATCCCCAGCCGCGACGCGATGGCCAGTGCGTTCGACCGGCCCGGCACGCCGACCTCAAGGCGAAACGTCGGCGAGAGCGTCTCGATATCGAACTCGACGCTCGCATTTTCAACCTGATCGGTCGTGTAAGCGAAGGTCTTGAGGTCCGAATAGTGGGTCGTTGCAACGGCAAGACAGCCCGATTCGACGAGGCTGGATATGATCGAGCGGGCGAGCGCCGAACCCTCCTCCGGGTCCGTTCCAGCGCCCAGCTCATCGAACAGCACCAGACTCTGGTCGGTGACGCCTTCCAGAGCGGCAATGACACGGACGATGTGCGATGAGAACGTCGATAGAGACTGTTCGATCGATTGCTCGTCCCCGATATCGGCATAGACCGCGTCGAAGATCGGCAGTTCGCTGCCATCGTCGGCAGGGATAAACAGACCAGCCTGCGCCATGAGAGCCAACAGGCCAATTGTCTTTAGCGCAACCGTCTTACCGCCGGTATTCGGGCCGGTTATCACCAGGACGCGAAAATCGATGCCGATGACGACATCGAGCGGCACGACTTCATCAGCAGGCAACAACGGGTGTCGCGCCTTATTCAAGGCGATCCGGCGCCTCTTCGGGTCCCGTTCCTCGTTCAGTATCGGCCTGGTTGCCGAGAGGCGGCGCGCAAATCTACCCTTTGCCAGCGCAAGGTCGATCGCCGAAATGCCATCGAGCGTCGTCAGAAGATCGTCCTTCTTGCCGGCAACCTGATTTGTGAGCCAGCGGAGGATACGTTCCACCTCATGCTGCTCGGCGGACTCAAGCTCTCTGACCCGGTTGTTCAGCTCGACCATCTCCGATGGTTCGACGAACAGCGTCTGACCGCTGGCCGACGTGTCGTGGACCATTCCCGGCAGCTGCGAGCGACGGTCCGCCCGGACCGGAACGACGAACCGGCCGCCACGCGAGGTGACGATCGGTTCCTGCAACGCGTCGGAATAATCGGAACTCTGTGTGTAGCGCCGGATACGCTCCGCTGCCCTCGACTGCGCTGACCTCAAGCGCCGGCGAATGCTGGCAAGTTCGTCGCTCGCGGAATCGAGCACGTCGCCGTGGTCGCCAATCGAGCGCCGCAAATCGGCCTCGAGACCGGGCAAATCGACGACGAAATCAACGAACTCGCTGAAGTGCGGGTATCGGCTTGTTCGATCTTCGATTCGGAAATAGGCCCGGCGCAACGACCGGGCTGCCGAAACGGTATCGAGTACCTCCAGGAGATCGGATGGCGAGAGCATCGAACCGCGCGCGGCTCGGTCAACCGTTTCGCGGATGTCCTTTGCCCCGCCGACGGAGAACTCCGAGCGCGATTCGAGCAGGTCCACCGCTTCGCTCGTAACGTCCAGCAGGTAATTGACGATGTCGATCTTGTTCGTTGGGCCGAGGTCGTGGGCGCGTTCGATCGAGAGCGAAAACTGACAGTGTTCCGCCAGCATCGCCCGGATACGCGTGAATTCGAGAACGTCGAGGATCGTGGATGCCATCTGGAGCCAGCTCCGACGGCACAGGGCCGTCTATACGTTGCCGGCGTCGGTCAGAATCGGGGGCAGTCCTCCGGGGAACCAGGGTTGAACCGCCGCGGTCAGGAACGGGAGCAACCGGAGAAACAGTGGCGCGAGTGCCGATGCATCCATCTGTTCGCGCACCATACTCATCGGGCCGTTGGACGCATCGCCGGACGCTGCTACCGCCGCCTGAATCATGATCACCGTGATCGCCAGCGACATCGTAATTGCGACAAAGGCGACGATCACCGAAAGGGACGCGCCGCCCAAGTTGTCGAGTATAGCAAAGCGACGTTTCGTCGACGTCGGATGGAGCGTCGAGATAATGATGATCGTGAAGAGCGCCGTAACGCCGATAAACAGGATCACGAACGCCACGAAATAGGCTGCCCCCTGGCTCATCGAGACCATCGAGTTCCGGAAGAAGTCTCCGAGACGCTGATAGAACGTCGCCGAAATGACCGTCGCCAGATAGATTGCAACCATCGAGCTCATCGTCCGGACAACGCCGACGAAGAAACCGATGCCGGCAATCACGACGAACAGGAGAACGATCAGGATGTCCATGGCATTCATGCTGCTGGTCTGCTCCGAGCACTTGGAATCCGCAACGGTGATCAGACTTCCCTAAGCCTGGTAGAAGTCTAGGATCCGGTTATCCCGCGACATATAGCCAATTTGGACCTACATACGCCGGATTCGGCAAACGATGGACCGCATGGCCCGGGATTGTCGTACCGGTTTGACAAGAACAGATGTTCGAGACTATACTCGCCATAATACGAGACCGACTCGATCTGAGAAGGCCGGAGCGAATCCGCCCGAGTTGTGCTGAGAGGACCTTCAACATGAAGCCGCTGACGAGACGCCAACAGGCCATTCTCACCTTTATCGAGGAGTTCAGCGACACGCATTCGTACCCACCTACCATCCGGGAAATCCAGGAGGGTTTGAACATATCCTCCACGAGTGTCGTCGACTACAACCTGAAGGTTCTCGAACAGCGCGACGAGATTCGCCGAAATCGGAACATCTCTCGCGGTATCGAGCTCACCAGCCGGCCCGCCGGTCGCTCGAACCTGATCCAGATCCCGATCGTCGGCCAGATCGCAGCCGGTCAGCCCATCTCCGTGCCGGGTGATCTGGGGCCGCAGGTGTTCGACGAATCGCTGGAGATCAGCCCGGAGATGCTCGGATCAAATCAGGACGGTCTCTTCGCCCTCCGGGTCAAGGGTCATTCGATGGTCGACGCCCTGATCAACGACGGCGACGTGGTGATTCTCAAAGAACAGCACGTCTGCGAAAACGGCGAGACTGTCGCCGTCTGGCTCGTCGACGAGGAGGAGACGACCCTCAAACGTTTCTACCTCGAAGGCGAGCAGGTGCGGCTCCAGCCCGAGAACGTCACGATGGAGCCGATCTACACCCGCGCCGAGAACGTCGAGATCCAGGGTAAGCTCGTCACAGTCATCCGGCCACCACGCTAGGGCCTCGGTTTGCAACCTGCCCTGATCGCCGGAACGGGCTAGATTCGCTACCCTTCCGGTCATGGAATCTTCGTCGGCCGGGATCGTGGACATCGCAATGCTCGGTTCATTCGGGATGTGGAAGCGCGGTACGCTCCAATCCCGAGCCCTGCCGCTGGCACGCTCTATCGCGGCCCGGACGGGACTGGGAGTAGCTATCGTCACCACGCCCTGGGACGATCCGTCTCAAGCTGGAGCTAGCGAGACGATCGACGGCGTCGCCATCTACAACACCCGGTTCGTCCAGCAGGTCCATACCCCGCTCGCCGTCGTGCAGCAGCTGCGAATCCTTCGCACGATCAATCCACGCGTCGTCCACATTATGAAACCCAAGGCATTCGCCGGGTTGACCGCCTCCGCTCTCCGCCGGGCCATGCCGGATCGGCTCGTCGTTGTCGACCATGACGACTGGGAGGGCGACGGTGGTTGGAATGACGTCTCCGGCTACAACGTAGCGGCCCGGCGTCTCTTTGACTTTCAAGAACGCCGGTTGATCGCATCCGCAGATGCCGTGACGGCGGCAAGCACGCTCCTCGAAGAACGGGCGAAGCGCTTGAGACGCGGTCGGTCGAACCGGGGGGTCGTGTTTCTCCCGAATGGCCTCGACAACGATTGGCTAGCCCGGCTTGGGCAACCAGGCGCCGAACGCAACAACTATGAGTCGCCGGCTCTGGTTCTCTACTCTCGCTTCGCCGAGTTCTCCGAGAAGTGGCTCGCGAGGATGTTGATCGCGCTCGACTCGGTACTCGCGCAGCCGGTCGTTCTGCATCTGATCGGGAGGGATGAACCGGATCGGCCCATCTTTCGCGACCTTCAGCATATCCAGCCGACTTGGCATGGTTTCGCCACGCGAGAAGCAGTTCCCGAACTCCTGCGCCGGGCGACGGTCGCGATTTATCCGTATGAGGACAATCTGATTAATCGCTCGAAGCAATCGGTCAAACTCCTCGAACTGATGGCATCGGGATGTGCTGTCGTGGCTTCCGACGTCGGTGATATCAAACGAGTGGGAGGAGATACCGTCATCGCCGTCGACGGTCAGGATCCCCGAGCGTTTGCGTCAGCGGTCGTGCAGATCCTTCACAATCGCGAAGGAGCGTCGCATCTGGGGGCTCGAGCCCGGGAAAGAGCCGCCCGGTTCACGGTCGAACGCATGGCAACGAGACTTCTCCGACTCTACGAATCATGCGGGGTGCGATACCTGTGAATCATCGCTCCAGCCCGCTACGCTGGCTCCGCTTTATTCCCGTCGTGCTCTGGATGGCCTGGATTTTCTGGCTCTCTTCCCGGCAAGCACTGCCGCCTCCGCCAGGACTGTCCTACACCGTTGCAGCAATCGCTGGACACTTTGCGCTTTACACCGTCCTCACCGCGCTACTGATCTTCGGGATCGCCGGCATTCGGGCTCCGGATAGCCGTACGTTACTGGTCGCCGCTGCCGTCGCTTTCGTCTACGCTGTGAGCGACGAATTCCACCAGTCGTTCGTGCCTGGCCGTGACTCGTCAGTTTTCGATCTCCTGGTCGACAGCGCCGGTATCCTCGCGATGATCGTGATCTGGACATTTGGTTGGCGAAAGATCGCAATCTCCTGAGACAGTCGAGCGATCTGCCCCGATGGAGCTATCCCCTGCTCGTCGGAGCTATCGCATTCGCGTTCTATCTGGCACTCTGGCCCCGCTTCTCCGAGCGGCTGAATCCGCTGACCGGAGACGAGCCGTTTTATGTCATGACATCGATCAGCCTGTTCAAGGACCAGGATCTCGACCAATCGAACAACTACACGCCCGTTGATTTCGTCGGCGAGAGCGGCCCCTACACGCTCTACGCGTTTGACGATTCACTGAACCCTCCCGATCCGCTTCCGTCCGGCTGGCAGGGATGGCCGAACCCGCCGCGGCTCGTTGGCGCACATGCGGCGACAACCGACAAACCCGGGTTGTACACCAAGCACGGTATTGGCCTCTCGGTGCTGATCGCCGTCCCCTGGGCTGTTGCAGGAAGGTTTGGCGCGGATGTCGTCGTGATGATCGCAGCCTCGCTCCTGGCAGGGCAGATGTATCTCCTGGGACGGGAAAGCGGCGCGAACGCCGCGCTCGCGGGCGTTATCGCCGTCGCGCTGGCGATCAGCATCCCGATCGGCCCGTACGCGCTGCTCTTATTCCCCGAGATTCCTGCCGCCCTGCTCTTGATCTACGCGATCAGAAGAGCCGCGTCGCCGGAAAACGAGTGGTGGCAATGGCTGCTAGCCGGCGGCGCCGTCGGCTTCATCCCCTGGCTGCACCAGCGCTTCGCGCCGACTGCCGCGGTTCTGGCGCTCCTCTTCTTCGTCAGGATTCTTAGAAGCCGGGACATCCTGGCCAACGCCGCATTCTGCCTCTCACCAATCGCGGCGGGAGGCATCAGCCTCCTGTTCTACAACCAGTGGCTCTACGGGATACCCCTGCAGCGCTCGGAAGACCATGCCGGGTTCAACCGGGTCGTCGGGACGTTGAATGGTGGGTTCGGACTGCTCCTCGATGCCCAGTGGGGACTGCTCGTCACCGCGCCGGTGTTCATCCTCGCGCTCGCCGCGTTTCCCAGGTGGCACAAGGAAGTCCCGAGACTCGCAAATATCGTCCTGCTCGCGCTCGCTCCCTATATCGTCGTCATCGCCGCCTACAAAGTATGGTGGGGAGAGTGGGGGCCACCGGCGCGATATCTCGTCCCGATCGTGCCGCTGGCCGCCGGCCCGCTCGCGGGCTGGCTCCGCTCCGCCTCGCCAGCATGGAAGGTCGCGGTCTATGCCCTCTGGGGCTTCGGCATGCTGCTGACCGTTGTCGGATACCAGAGCCCCCAACGCTTCTATCACCAGCCGGACGGGGTCAACAATCTCGTCGTCCAGTTTGGAGAGCAGTTCCACGTCGATATCCAACGGTTTCTGGTTGCGTTCCAGCCGTACTCCATCGCCCCGGTAGCGGCCAGGTTCTGGATTTCCGCCGCCCTGGTCGTACTGACGTTGATTTGCGCGCGTGCGATTAGCGGGGAGGGATACTGGAGACCACGGCGCGGCATGCTTGGCAGTCTCCAGAAGAATCTCAAGATCGGCTGACATTTCGTTCGTTGACGCTCTCGACGGGCCGTGTTAGCTTGCCAGAACGTACGATACCGACGTGTCGCGTGCATAAGGGGTTGCGCGGCAGACTTTTCAATTGACAGGGGATGGTGCTGCGTGGATATCGCACTGGCGTTGACGTTCGTTACGAAGGACGAGGCATGGCTGAAGAAGGTGCTAATCGGCGGCCTCGTCAGTCTCATTCCGATCGTCGGATTCCTGATCCTTTACGGGTATGGAGTCCGCATTGCACGGAATGTGATCTCCGGCGTTCCCAATCCGCTGCCGGAATGGGATGACATCGGCGGCGACCTCTCCCGTGGCTTCTTTCTGGCAGTCGGTAGCCTGATCTGGGCACTACCGATTTACGTCCTGTACTTCTGCACCTTCCTGCTTGGAACGGTCTCCGACGACGCAGGCGGAATTCTGTCGCTATTCATCAACATCTGTCTCATCTTCCCGCTTAGCGCCCTGTTCGGGATATTCGTATCGCCAACGCTTGTCGGCCGTTTCGCGATCACGAACGATTTCAAATCGATGCTTCAGTTCAACGAGGTATTCGCCACGATTCGCGGGATCGGGATCGGTCCATATGTCATGTACCTCGTGCTGGCGATCGTCGCTGGATTTGTCGGCGCTCTCGGCCTGATCGCGTGTTTCATTGGCGTGATCTTCACGCTCGCCTACGCGATGTTCGCCCAGTTCCATGGCGCCGGACAGCTTGCCCGGCTCGCGCCAGACACCCCTGGTGCAGCGCCGGCCGCGACCGACTACCCCGCCTTCTAGCACTTCGGCTTCGGCGATTCACGAACTAACCCGCGGCGCTTGCCGCGGGTTATCATGTGCGTCGGAGTGACCTCAGCGGTTCGGTAGCAGGACATGTTTGAACTTCTCACCGGCCTCGGGCTGGCGATGCCCGCCGGGCTCAATGCGTATATCCCCCTGCTCGCGGTGGCTCTGGCGGACCGCTACTTTGGCCTGCTCCATCTATCCGGCCCCTATGATCTGATCTCATCCCCGGCCGGGATCATCGTGATCTCGATTCTCCTGGTCATCGAGCTTCTGGCCGACAAGATCCCGCTCGTCGACCACATCAACGATTTGATCAACTCGATCGTCCGTCCGGCGGCCGGCGCCGTGCTGGTCATGGCAAGCACCGGCGCGGTCGAATCGGTCAACCCGATTCTGGCGATGATTCTCGGCCTCGTCGTCGCCGGCAGCGTCCACACGGTCAAGGCGTCTATCCGGCCAACGATAACGGCGACAACCGGCGGCATCGGGAATCCAATCGTCAGCGCCGTCGAGGACGGCGTTGCTATCGGTTTGACCGTCCTGGCGTTGCTGGCGCCGATCCTGATCCTCGGCGTGCTGGCCCTTCTCGGAGCACTCGTTGTACGGCTCTTCAGAAAACTGCCGGCGGCGCAGAATATCGGTCGAAACAGCCCCGTAGAGGGTTGCGTCGCATCGACTAAAGGTTTATACTATGACAAGCTGCGACATGTGAGAGTGACGACAAGGCAATAACGTGCAATTCAAAGATTATTATCAGGTGCTCGGCGTTTCCCGGGACGCAGACGCGGCGGAGATCAAGAAGGCCTACCGGCGCAAAGCGCGGAAGTATCATCCGGACGTTTACACTGGAACCGACGCCGAGACGAAATTTAAAGAAGTTAACGAGGCCTATCAGGTCCTTTCCGATGCGGATAAGCGGTCCCGATACGATCGCTTTGGCGCCGATTGGGAGCGCTATCAGTCAGCTCCGGACGCCGGAGGCGCGGATTTCAACGAGTGGTACACCGGAGACCCATCCGGCCGGGTCCATTTCGACTTCAACTCCACTCAGGGCGGTAGCGGATTCTCCGATTTCTTCGATCTGCTCTTTGGATCCGAAGGATTCGCCGGAGGACGGCGCGGACCCACGATGGGCGGAATGCAAGCCCAGCCGGTCCGTGGCGACGATCACGAGTACCCGGTCCATCTCTCGACATCGGAAGCGTTCAATGGCACGTCCCGGACGTTTGAGATCTCGACCGGCCCGAGTGGCCAGGATCCGGCACGCCAGAAGATCGAAGTGACGATCCCGGCCGGAGTCAAGGACGGATCGCGCGTCCGCGTCGCCGGCAAGGGTGGACCCGGCCGCCACGGCGGTCCACCCGGCGACGTCTATCTGCGGATCAAGCTACGGCCCGACTCCCGATTCACGGTCGAGGGCTCGACCGTACGGACCGAAGCCCAGGTGCCGCTCTACAGCGCCCTCCTGGGCGGCGAAGTCGTTGTGCCGGTCCCTTCCGGGAAGCGGCTGGCCGTGACGATCCCCGAGGGAACCCAGAACGGTCAGACGATCCGGCTGAAGGGCCAGGGCTGGCCGGTTTCGGTCGGCAGCAGCAAGCGCGGCGATCTGCTCGTCAAGGTGAAAGTCCAGCTTCCCGAAGACCTCAACGACGAGGAAAAGCGGCTGTTCGAGCAGCTTGCAGCCCTCCGGTCAGGCGCCGGACAGGAAGCCGCCGCAGCCGCCTGACCGGATCACGGCCCGAGAACGTGCTAGAATCGCCGGTTGGTTACAGGGGAAACGACGTAGGTTATCAACCGGATACGATCCTGAATTGAGGTCCTCGCGATGGCGGTGACGATCATACTTGGCGGCCAATGGGGCGACGAGGGTAAGGGAAAGCTCGTCGACATCTTCGCCGAAAGCGCCGATCTTGTTGTCCGCGCCAACGGTGGCGCGAACGCGGGTCACACTGTCGTTACCGATCAGGGGACCTTCAAATTTCACCTGATCCCGTCGGGAATCCTCAGGCCCGAGTGCCTCTGCATCGTCGGCGCCGGCGTCGTTCTCGATCCGAAGCTGCTGCTCGACGAGATCTCGGAGCTTCACGAACGGGGAATTGACACGTCGAATCTTCGAGTATCGTCTCGCAGCCACGTCGTCATGCCCTACCATCCGATCCTCGACCGGCTCGAAGAAGAGCATCGTGGCGACGATAAGATCGGAACCACACAGCGCGGGATGGGTCCGGCCTACGCCGACAAGGCTGCCCGGGTCGGACTGCGCATCGCCGACATCGCCGATCCGGAGCATCTCCTCGACCGGCTCGGCTCGATCCTCGAGGAAAAGAATCAGCTCCTTGCCACCCGATACGATCACCCTGCGCTCGATCTCAGTGAGATGGCGGAACAATACGCCGCCTATGGAGAAAGTCTCGCGCCGTATATCGCCGACACCGAACTCCTCGTCCAGGACGCCGTCGATGCCAGATCGGAGATCCTGATCGAAGGGGCGCAGGCGGTAATGCTCGACATCGACTACGGCAGCTACCCATTCGTAACTTCATCGTCGCCAACCGCCGCCGGCGTCTGCCAGGGTGCCGGGATCGCGCCGACGCAGATCGATAGAGTCGTCGGGGTCTATAAGGCGTACGCGACGCGAGTCGGCGAAGGTGCATTTCCGACTGAGCTGCACGATGCAATCGGCGCGCACATTCGAGAACGCGGCAATGAGTACGGCACGACGACTGGACGCCCCCGGCGTACCGGCTGGTTCGATGCCGTACAGGCTCGCTACACGGCCCGCCTCAACGGCGTCGGTGAGATCGCGCTCAGCAAGTTCGACGTCCTCGACGATCTGGATTCGGTGCTCGTCTGCACCGGCTATACACTCGACGGGGTCAAGATCGACAGCCCGCCGGCTCGCATTTCCGAGTACGCTCGCGTCGAGCCGGTGTTTGAAGAATGGCCGGGCTGGGCCGAAGACACCAGCCAGGCCGAGTCGGTCGACGATCTCCCGGTCCGGGCGCGCCAGTACGTCAACCGCATCGAAGAGCTCGTCGGCGTGGATGTGACGTACGTTGGCGTCGGCCCTCATCGCCGACAGATGGTCACCCGCGTGGCACCAGCGGCCTGAGGGGGCACGACCTCCTCCGTCAATCAACAAGGAGTCTGAATGGAACCGGTGAACCTCGACGCCGTCGCGATTCAAGAGATTTTGCCCCATCGCTATCCGTTTCTCCTGGTGGATCGCATCGTCGAGATCGAGCACGGTGTCGGCGCGGTCGGCATCAAGCAGGTTTCCATGGGGGAGCCGCATTTCCAGGGACATTTCCCGGATTATCCCGTCATGCCGGGAGTCCTGATCATCGAAGCGCTCGCTCAGGTTGGTGCGGTCGCACTGCTCGGCAGCGACGAGCACAAAGGGAAGATCGCCCTGTTCGCAGGCATCGACGGAGTGCGTTTCCGCCGCCAGGTCAAGCCCGGCGACACTCTCCGACTCGAGACCCAGATCGGACGAATGAGGCGCGGGATTGGCAAGGGTACCGGCAGGGCGACCGTCGATGGTGAGCTCGCCGCCGAAGGCGAGATCACCTTCGCGCTGGTCGATCGCGAGCAGTTGTCTGCGGGGTGACCGCCAGTTCCCGCCGGATCGGCATCATCAAACCGTGTTGTCTCGGCGACGCGGTCATGGCTCTGCCGGTGATCGACAATCTACTAGCCGCTGATCCCGAAACCGAGACCGACGTCTTCTGCGGCGCCCACACCCGCCCGGTCTTCGAAGCTCATGGTGCGATCGCGTCGATTGTCGACGTTCCCAGCATTCCGACCTGGCCCGATCTACCCGCTCTTATTCACAAGCTTCGCGCATCGTCAGCTAGCGGATTCTTCATCCTGGATAGATCTCGACTCATCCATCTGGCCGCCCGGATCTCCGGCGCCCGCATCCTGGGAACAACACGCCGGACTGACCGCAGGATCATGCACGAGACAGATCGTTGTCTGGACACGCTACGCCAATCCGGCACGCCGGTATCTATCCGCGAACCATCGCTGGACCCTCACCGGTTTGCGACGCCTGCAGTCCAGCATCTGGCGTCTGAGGCCCGCTCACCGTTCGTCGTCCTGCATCCAGGAGGGGCCGAAAACCCGGGCGCGATGATGCACTCCAAGCGGTGGCCGGCAGAACGCTGGATATCGCTGATCGATTGGCTCGAAGGACAGGGAATCGGCTCGATCCTGACCGGCTCGCCTGCCGAACGCCAGCTCTGCGAGCAGGTCGCCGCCGGATCCGGGGCGATGATCGCGGCCGGATCATTGTCGATCCTCGAGAGCGCCGCACTAGCGAACCGGTCTGCCGCGTTCATCGGCCCCGATACGGGCCTTTCCCATCTTGCCGCCGCAACTGGAACGCCGACGATCGCCATATTCGGACCAACGAACCCGCGCCAGTACGCGCCTCGCGGGGCGCGCGTGACCGTGCTCGCACCGGATGCGTCCTATCGGATCGCCGACACCGATCTCCGGAAGGGCGGAACCGGGCCAGGCCCGAGCACCGATTCCATCGACGTCGAGTCAGTCATCGGCGCTCTGTCGGAACTGCTGGATGCCAAACGGGTGTGCCGATGATTGCCGGACGCCTTCGCAACAGCATGCTTCCCATTTCAGCCAGGGCGACGCCGAGGCCCAAGGTTACCGGTGAGAATCGCGTCCTGGTCCTCCAGCCGGATCATCTGGGCGACATCTTGCTGTCCGAGCCGGCGATACGGCTTCTCCGTCGGGCCATACCTGACTCCGAACTGATCGCCGTCGTCGGCCCGTGGTCGGCCGAGATCACCCGCATGTCCTGGCCGGTGGATCGAGTCATCGAGGTCGAGTTCCCGGGATTCACGCGCGCCAGCGCGGAGCCAAACAGGATTGGCCCATACTCCTATCTTTTTGAATCGGCGGACCGGCTGAGCCGGGAGCGCGCAGACGACGCTATCGTCCTTCGCGACGATGCCTGGTGGACCGCCTGGCTTGCCAGGGCATCGGTTGGCCGGGAGGTTGTGGCATCCGGAGACCACAGGGTACGTCCGTTCGTGACAATTGCGGCGCAGGCTCCGGCATCACCGCACCGGACAGTAATCGCCAGATCGATTGTTGACGCATATCTTGCCAGGATTGGTCTGGACTTCGATGTGGGGGTCTGGGATGTGTCCCCGAAGCTCATGCCAGACGCGTTCGCCTCTGAGCTTCTGGAGATCCTTCCGACGCTCATTGAGCTCGACCAGCGAGATCCATACATCGTCCTGCATCCCGGCTCGGGCGCCGAGGTCAAGACGTGGCCAGCCGATCGCTGGAGGGCCGTCATTCGGGAGCTTCAGGACGTTCGATTCGTTCTGACCGGCTCTGATTCGGAGCGAGCCCTGTGCGCTGAAATCGCGGAAAACCAGCCGAACGCGAACTCCATCGCCGGATTGACGCCCCTACCGGTACTGGCTGGCATTCTCCGCGACGCTACTCTCGCGGTTGGCACCGACAACGGGCCGATGCACCTTGCCGCCGCGGCCGGTGCGCCGACAGTTCGGCTATTCGGCCCGAGTGATCCGGCGCGGTACGGACCATGGCCGGGCGCCGCCGACCAGCGCGTCATCTCCGCCGGCTGGAGCTGCCCGCGCTGCGGCGACCTGTCCCCCAGCCGATCTCCCGGTTGCGGCTGTATGCTGGCGATCACCATCGAGATGGTTGTCGATTCGATCAGATCGGCGCTGAACGGTGGAGCTTGACCTACTCGGAATCGACGCCAGCCGGGCATCACTGGGCGCGAAGACCGGCACCGAGTGGTACTCGCGGGAAATCATCCGGGCGATGGCAACGCTCGACGACCGGCCCCGGCTTCGCCTGTATCAACGAGAGCCCGAGCGGTTCGTTCACGCCAATCGAGTGGAATGGCAGCCAATCGACCGGCAGCGCCTCTGGACGCACCTGGGGCTGGCCAACGAGATGCGCGCAACGGATATCGACGCTCTCTTCGTTCCCGCCCACGTCATTCCCTGGCGTCATCCAAAAACAACGGTCGTGACGATTCACGACCTCGGCTACCTCCAGGAATCACGGTCCCACACGCTCAAGCGACGGATCACGCTCGACCTGACGACGCGCTGGAATGCGCGGGCGGCGACCCGGATCATCACCCCCTCGGAACAGACTCGCGATGACCTCGCCCGTGAATATGGCGTCGCGTCTTCGAAGATCGACGTGATCCCGCATGGAGTCGACCGGGACCGTTTCCGGCCCCTCGATCGCGATGACGTGGCGAATGTTCTCCGCGAACTCGGCATCCGGCAACCGTTCCTTCTATTCATCAGCACGATTCAGCCGCGTAAGAACCTCAGCCGCCTCATCTCGGCATTCGAAACGCTTGACCGCCCGGACCTGAGCCTCGTCATCGCGGGCGGCGACGGCTGGAAATCCGCCCCGATCGCCGCCCGCATGGAGAGCAGCGCCCGAAGCGCCGATATCTTGCGGTTAGGATATGTCGCGGACGAGTTCGTTCCCGCCCTCTACAATGGTGCGGAAGCGTTCGTATTACCTTCCCTGTTCGAGGGGTTCGGAATGGGAGTCCTCGAGGCCATGGCCTGTGGCTGCCCGGTCGTCACCAGCAACACCACTAGCCTCGCCGAGGTCGCAGGTGATGCTGCCATCACCGTCGATCCCAGATCGGTTACCGCGATTCGTGAGGGAATCGTCCAGGCGCTGAATCCAGATGAGCGTGCCCGGTTCCGGCGGCTGGGGCTCGATAGAGCCGGTCAGTTTACCTGGGAGCGTGCCGCCTCGGAAACGCTCGATTCGATCCGCCGGGCATACCAGCAGGCGAGCCGGTAACCGGTGAAGATCCTCGTCGTCAAGCTCGCTGACCTGGGCGATCTGCTCATCTCCGAGCCCGCATTGAGATCGCTCGGGCTCGGCTTTCCCAAGGCTCGGATCGACGTCCTCACGACGCCGCACGCAGCAGTGCTGCTCCCGGACATCGCGCCAGGCGCGCATGCGCTCACCTTCGAAAAGGCCTCCTTCGACGCGCCAGGACTCGGCGCGGCCGCGTCACTCAGGAGCGCCGCATCGCTCGGAGCCAGACTCCGCGCGGCAGGTTACGACCGGGTCGCGTTCCTCCATCATCTCACGACAACCTGGGGAATGACCAAATACCGCGCACTAGCCCGAGCGACCGGGGCGAGCATGATCGTCGGGCTCGACAATGGACGTGGCGCGTTCCTGACCCATCGAGCGCCCGACCGCGGGTTCGGCTATAAGCACGAAGCGGAGTACATGCTCGACGTTGCGGTCGCGGCAGGCGGTAAACCGACCCACGCCATACCCGTTTTCAATGCAGATCAATCCCCGCTGCCATTCGATCTGCCCGGATCGTTTGTCGCCGTCGCGCCGGTTGCAGGAGCGTACTCTCCGGCCCGGATCTGGCCGGCCGGCAAGTTCGCCGACCTCTGCCGGCAACTGGCCGACCGGGGGATCAAGTTCGTCATCGTCGGAGGATCCGATGCAACCCCGGCAGCAAGGACCATACTGAACGGCATCGACCGCTGCGCGGGAATCGATCTGACGGGAAAGACAACGATTGGCCAGCTGGCAGCGACGCTGAAGCGTGCCAGCGCCGTCATCGGAAACGACAGTTTTCCTACTCATCTGGGCGCGGCGGTCGGAACCCCGGTCACAACGATCTTCGGTCCGTCTAATTCCCGCGCATGGAAGCCTCTTTCACGGCATTCAACCGTCGTATCGGCCGGTCTACCCTGCGCTCCGTGCCTGTACACTGGATATCGTCTGGGACGTCCGGACGGGTGTCCCTCCCGAACGTGTCTGGAGATGGTGACACCGGAGATGGTCTCGACGGCCGTGCTGGAGCAACTAGATGCGTAACTCGAGCCAAATCGTCGGAATCGGGCTGGTCGCGGTCGGGTCGATACTCGCGATCGCGATCGGCGGTTGGCTGGTCGCGGGACTGGTCAGCTCCGACCTCGAAGCGGGCGGCGCGATCCTGGGCGGGATCTTCGGATTCATATTTCTCGTTGCCCCGCTCATCGGCGTCGGCAGCTTCATCCTCGTGCGGTCCCGTTCGGAATCGCGGCAGATGGATCAGGTCGCCTTGCAACGGCAACTGCTGGCCCGGATCGAGCTTGCCGGCGAAATCGGGATCGCCGATCTGGCGCTCGAAGTCGGTTTGACGCGGGACGAAGTTCGCGCGAATCTGGTCGACCTTGTTTCCAAAGGCCTCTTCTCAGGATATGTTGATTGGGATCGTGGACGGCTGTTTGCCCGACAGGCGGCCGAGCTCCGGAACATGCACCACTGCCAGAGCTGCGGCAGCGAGCTAGAGCTGGCAGGCAAAGGATTGATACGCTGCCCATACTGTGGGACCGAGTATTTCCTCCCGTAGCAAGTGCCGCAACCGGCGTTCAGAGAGGTTGTCACGATGGTTGAAAGCGGAAAGCGGAGCTTCCTCGATTCGATCCCCGGCTGGAGCGGATATCGCGATCGGGAACGACGCCGCGAATCCGATCGCTTGCTTCGCGAGCGACTCGCCCGAGACTACGGAGAAATCGCAGATGAGCTGGGCCGCCTTGCCGCCCGGCTGGCGGAGGATCGAAAGCTCAAATCGATCCGCTTCGTTGATGGACCGCATGGGCGACTGAAGCATTTCACCGATAGGCTCACGACGGCGACCTACGGTTACGCAGGCCTCTTCAGCGACCGTCCGGTGGACGCCAAGGCCCTCGACCAGATCGCGGCGTTTGACGCTAGTCTCGGCGACGGGCTCGATCAGGTGTCCAACGCCGCCGACGCGCTGAAGAACACCGACCCGGATTCCGAAGCATTTCGTGAGCGGTCGGAAGAGCTAGGCGAGCTGATCGAAGAATTGCTGGATCGACTCGACCGCCGATCAGAGCTCATTGAAAAAGGCGAACCGCGCCCGGAGTCGGAGATCGAGGCGCTGCTGGCCACAAATCCGGTCCCTGCGACCGCTCCGACGGCATACCAGCTCCACGACGGCGACGGGATTACCTACCGGGACGCCAACTACACCGTGATCGGGCGGATAACGATCGAGACAGCTAGCGAATCGTGGCGCGACTTCCAGTTGCGCGGCGGCGACAGCCGCTCGTGGCTCCGGGTGCCGGCAGCAGCAGGTGGTGCGTTTCTCTGGTGCCGGAGAGTCGAGCAGGAAGGCAAGGCTGGCGATGCCGAGGTTACCGTGGACGGCACAAGCTACCGGCTGGCGAGTTCGCTGGAAGGCAACGCCGAGGTCATCGGCACCGGCGGTGGTAGTGGAAACCGCGATGTGACGATCCACACGTACAGTCAATTTGCAGGCAGCGGAACGCTGAGCGTTTATCATTGGAGAGCCGACGAAATCTCGCTTCTGGGCGAGCCAATCGACGCGGCAGAGCTTGAGCTGTGGTCCCGAGAAGGCGGCGAAGCGATCTAGATCGCCCGGGGACGGCAGTGAGGACAGAAGAGAGGGAACACCATGGGAATTCTCGACAGGATGTCGCGCCTGATTCGCGCCAATATCAATGACTTTATCGACAACGCCGAAGATCCCGAAAAGATGCTCAACGAGCTGATGCGAGAGATGCAGTCGAGCATCCGCGAGGCCCGGCAGCAGGTCGCGAACATGATCGCCCAGGAAAAGCAGCTCGAAGCCGAGCTCAGCGACGCCCGGATGGACGCCCGCGAGTGGGAGCGAAAGGCCGAGATGGCCCTTAAGCGGGACCGCGAGGAGCTGGCCCGTGAGGCGCTCCGCCGCAAGCGCGACGCCGAGGAGATCTCGACGGTCTATTCCCACCAGCTCATCACCCAGCAGGAGCTGATCGAAAAGCTCCGGACCCAGCTCAAAGTGCTGGAACGCAAGTACGACGAGGCCGAGTCCAAGCGCAATATGCTGATCGCACGTCATCGACAGGCTCAGGCGCAGAAGAAGATCACCGAAACCTTCTCCAGCCTGCCGGATATGAGCGCCATGGGCGAATTCGAGCGGATGGAGAAGCGCATCCTCGCCGACGAGGCGCAGGCGGCAGCGATGCAGGAGCTCGAAGAAGACAACGTCGAGTGGCAGTTTGCCGAGCTTGAAGCTGACGCCGACGTCGAGGACGAGCTCCTGGCACTCAAGGCCCGCATCTCCGGCGACGAACCGGCCCTGACGGACGGTAGCGGCGAGTCCAGCTAATTCCCGAGTCGATCGTGCAACAACGAGGCTGCCCTCGAGGAGAGGTCATATGGCGATCCTAGATCTGATCGAGTATCCCGATTCACGTGCCAACGAGATCGTTCACCGGATTCCGGAGTATGGCTCCGGCGAGTTCCGGCTAGGATCGCAGTGTGTCGTGCGGGAGTCCCAACGGGCCGTCTTTTCCCGCGACGGCAAAGCGCTGGACGTTCTCGGCCCCGGCCGGCACACCCTATCCACTGCGAATATCCCGATCCTTTCGGACCTGATCGGCATCCCGTTCGGCGGCAAGAGTCCTTTCCGGGCGGAAGTGTTCTTCGTGAACGTTCGCGAGTTCACCGACCTCAAATGGGGAACGGTCCAGCCGATTGTCTACCGCGACACGGATTTCGGGATGGTCCGGCTGCGCGCGTTCGGCACCTATTCGATGCGCGTCAGCGACGTCCAACTCTTCGTCAACCAGGTCGTCGGCACCCGGGCGACCTACCTCGTCGAGGACATCGAGGAATTCCTTCGATCGATCATCCTGACCGAGTTCAATGACATGGTCGGCGAGACCATGACCAGCATCCTCGATCTCCCCTTGCTCACTCAGGAGATCGCCTCGGCCGCCCGGCATGCTCTAACCGACGACTTCGAGCGGCTCGGCATCGAGCTCCAGTCATTCCAGATCATGTCCGTGACGCCGCCCGAAGAAGTCCAGAAGCGGATAGACGAGCGCTCCGGCATGGCGGCGCTCGGCGATATGAACCAGTATCTCCAGTATCAGACCGCCCAGGCGATTCGCGAGATGCCCAGCGCCGGAGGAGGAAGCGGCGGCGGGACAATCAGCGAGGGAGCCGGCCTCGGAGCCGGCCTTGGCATGGGCGCTGCGATGGGACAGGTCATCTCGCAGGCGATCAGTGGCGGTGGTGGCCAGCAATCCCAGCAGAACCCGCCGGCCCAGGCAGGTGCTGCGGCTAGTGCCGGCGCGACCAAGTTCTGCACCAATTGCGGGCACCAGATGCCGGCATCGGCGAAGTTCTGTCCCAACTGCGGGACCGCTGCGTCTCCGGCGGGTAACGTCTGCCCGAATTGCGGAAGCGAGAACCCGCCGGGGGCGAAGTTCTGTACAGAATGCGGGACCGGTCTCCAGGGATAGCGGTCACCAACGAACGAGTTGTCATCCGCCTTACAGTCACAAGGTTGAGCGGCAGCCGCCACACGATCGTCCGATCCACACCTGCGGCCAGACAGCCCAGCGAATACGCGGTCGGGGAGAACACCGCGCCGCCGCAACGCCATTCCAGTTGAGGCGGCCGTTCGAGTGAGTGAGGAGATTCCCGGACATGAACGCAGAGCGAACAAGACGTAGCGACGACAGCGTGCGGGATAAGGTCGAGGAATTCATCAAACTGACCCGGGCTGCGATTGCTGGCCGCGAGGTCGAAGTTCCAGCCGACTAGACGTACGTCGGGTTAGTGGACAGATCGTGTTAGATCGACTGACGACCCGCCTCCGGTTAGGCGGGCCGCCCCGACATGACGGGGTCGAGGCCGAAACTCTCGCTCT
Source organism: Thermomicrobiales bacterium (assembly GCA_041390865.1). Classification (GTDB taxonomy): domain Bacteria; phylum Chloroflexota; class Chloroflexia; order Thermomicrobiales; family CFX8; genus JAUIIK01. The sequence goes on along the minus strand of JAWKPC010000008.1, from coordinate 26,771 downwards.
GAACTATTCCTATGTGTTTCATGAACCCTCATGGAGCGAAACCGTCCAACGCGCCGCTCAGGCGAACCTCGCAAGCCAGAGGACGACGGATGCGCTCAAGCACCGTCTTTCCTCGAAGGATCGAATGCTGGGCATGGCGTCGCTGGGTAAGATCGAGCCCGAGATCGTTCTGACCGCCCACGTTGGAGCCCCCGCGGCACTCCAAACGATCACTTCACGACGTCCTGAACCACCGGCAATAGTCGCGGTGGATTCCGCCACGCAAACGGGCGCATCGCAACAGGTATTCTTCCGGGCACCGGGGCGCTTGAATCTTCCCAATGTCTCAAGTGAGCGGCTGGCGGTTGTTGCAGTCGTCGTCCGGCCAGGCGGCGCCGAGTTGGACCTGATCGCCACCGGGCCGTTCAATTGGCCGGAAATGAAAGCTGAAGTGATCGCGGCGCTCGAAGACCTGATCCGGGATTACGTTGATCAGTGGCGGCCGAGACGGGCGGTTTGGCCAGCGCCCGCAGAGGAGCTACTCCCCGAAGTCGTCTCGCGATTGGACTCCGGCCCTGGCGACGCGCGGTAGATCTGCGGCGTCGAGAATCTCGTACTCGTACCCCTGATTGACGAGGAAGCGCTGGCGTCTCCTGGCGTACTTCGGTTCCCTCGTGCCGAGCGACACCAGCGAGTAGAAGTGGACGGGCTGCCCATCGCCGGGCCGAAGCAGACGCCCCAGGCGCTGCGCTTCTTCCTGTCTTGACCCGAAGTTTCCGTCGACCTGGATCATCAATTCAGCCGTCGGAAGGTCCAGGCCGACCGAGCCGATCCGCGACACCGCCAGGCGCGATATCCGGCCCGTGCGAAATGCCTCAAACGTTTCCTCTCGTGTCGCCGGATCGTCCTTCCCGGTCAACACGGGCACGTCGAATCTCCTGGCTACCGATTCCAGCCACTGGATTCGCGAACCGACGATGAGTGCCGGTTTGCCTTCGTGGAGCGACAGGATCCGTTCGATGACGGCATGCTTGAACAGCTGTCGTTGCCGGGTACCGGGAGCCTCGGGTATGCGCACCTCGTGGCATTGCGCCGGCGCGATCCAGCCGTCCCTCTCCAGCTCGACCCAGGGCACGTCATAGACTACCGGGCCGACCATCGCGAAGATCTCGGCTTCACGGCCGTCCTCGCGCACCAGCGTGGCGCTCAGACCGAGCCGCCGCACCGCCGAGAACGCCGAGACCGCCCTGAAGACGTTTGCCGGGAGTGACTGGACCTCATCGTAGATGACCAGTCCCCAGGACGACGCCGCCAGCGATGACCCGACGCGCCCGGTCGACGCGGAGTGATAGGTCGTGATCGTTATCGGTGTCGGCTTCCGATCTCCGACGGCGACAGAGACATCCTCCGGGTTCACAGTGGTCGTCTCGACGAGCGTCCGTTCCCACTGGTCGGCGATCTCCCTGGACGGCGCGAGAATCAACGTCCTCGTTCTCACGTCGACTGCGACGCCAACGCCGACCATCGTCTTGCCGGCCCCGCACGGAAGGAGCACGAGTCCGTTCCCGGCTTGCAGATGGGCCGAGACCGCTTCAATCTGATACGGGCGGAGTTCGACGCCGGGTCGCCAGCTGATCGCCAGTTCGTCGTCATCCTGGCGCTCGTACCGATCGACGACCGGCCAGCCTTCCGAGGCGAGTTGCTGCTTGATCTGTGGGATGTCGCGGTCGCGAAGTTCAGGGCAGTCGCCGAGACCGGATCGGGCCAGGACCGACGGATCGCTCGACCGCAGCCGAGCCGGCTCACCATCCGACCGTTCGATCCAGATCACGCCGTAGCGGGCGTGATGGCGGGAAATCAGCGCCGCGACCTGCGCCGGCACCGGGGTTGCCGCGTGACAATCAAGCCGGTCAAGGATTGTATCTACCGTCAGACCACGGGCTGCCGAACCCCAGATAGCGACCGGATTCAGCTTGAACAGGTAGCTCCCCGCGGTGATTGTTTCAAGCTGACCGCAAAGCCTCACGGCCGCGGCGACGTCGGCACGATTCCCGCCGGGACTGACGAGCATTCCGCCGTCTCGCTGAAAGACTATCTGACTGATGGCTTGCCCGGAAGTCATACTATCCGTTTTCTGCGAAAGTACGCGGGAAAATGGTAGAATTCAACGGTTTAAACATACACTCGAGTGGCAATGTTGAAGGGTCCCGACTTGGAACGCGCAAACATACGGCAGATCACCATTGATCAGGAGATGAGGCGCTCGTACCTCGACTACGCGATGAGTGTCATCGTGCAACGCGCGCTGCCTGACGTTCGTGACGGCCTGAAGCCGGTCCAGCGACGCATTCTTTATGCCATGCAAGAGATGGGCGTTCGTTCGAACACTCGCTATCGCAAGTCGGCCGGTATCGTCGGAGAAGTCCTCAAGAACTTCCATCCGCACTCCGACACCGCCGTCTACGACGCCCTCGTGCGCATGGTCCAGGAGTTCTCGCTCCGCTATCCACTGATCGACGGCCAGGGCAACTTCGGGTCGGTCGATGGGGACGGCGCGGCGGCCATGAGATACACCGAAGCCCGCCTTGCCGCCATCGCCGACGAACTGCTGGCCGACATCGACAAAGACACCGTTGATTTCCGCGCCAACTACGACGACAGCGCCCAGGAGCCGAAGGTTCTGCCGGGCAAGCTGCCGAATCTACTGATCAACGGCGCTTCCGGGATCGCGGTCGGTATGGCGACGAACATCCCGCCCCACAACCTCACCGAGGTCTGCGACGGACTGATCCACCTGATCGACAATCCCGAGGCGACGGTTGAAGACCTGAATCAGTTTGTGACCGGCCCCGATTTCCCGACCGGCGGGTTGATTCTCGGCCGCGAGGGCATCGGAGCGGCCTACGCAACAGGACGCGGTCGGGTCGTTATGCGCGCCAAGGCGCACATCGACCTGTCGGACCGCGTCAACTGTTATGCGATCTACGTCACCGAGCTTCCCTATCAGGTCAACAAGGCCACGCTGATCGAGAAGATCGCCGACCACGTTCGCGCCGGACGCCTGCAGGGCATTCATGATCTGCGGGACGAGTCCGACCGCACTGGCATGCGGATCGTGATCGACCTCAAACGCGACGCTCAACCGAAGAAGGTCTTGAACAACCTCTACAAGCACACCGCGATGCAGCAGACGTTCGGCGTCAACATGGTCTCGCTGGTTGACGGCGAGCAACCGCGGGTGCTGTCGCTGAAGCGCACGATGCAGCTTTACATCGAACACCGGCAGGAAGTCATCAAGCGCCGCACGGAGTTCGAGCTCGCCAGAGCGCGCCGCCGGGCTCATATCCTCGAAGGCCTCAAGATCGCGCTCGATAATCTCGACGCGGTCATCGAGACGATCCGCAATTCCCGAACGGCGGAATCCGCCCGCAACAACCTGATGAAGAACTTCGGCCTATCCGAAGTGCAGGCCACGGCCATCCTGGACATGCAGTTACGCCGGCTGGCGTCGATGGAGCGCCGCAAGGTCGAAGAGGAATACGACGAGCTGCTCAAGGAGATCAACCGGCTTGAGACACTCCTCGCCAGCGAGGAGAAAATTCTCGACGTCGTCAAGCAGGATCTCATCGACATCCGCGAGAAGTACGGCGACGTCCGCCGGACCCGCATCGTCGACGATGTCGGAGATCTGACCGACGAGGACCTCATCCCGGAAGTCGACGTCGTCGTCACGCTCACCCAGCGCGGATACGTCAAACGCCTGCCGAACGATACCTATCGCACCCAGCGACGCGGCGGTCGCGGCGTCACCGGTCTCAAGATGACCGAGAAAGACGACATCCAGCATCTGATCACAGCCAGCACCCACGATTCGCTGCTCTTCTTTACCTCGCGGGGCCGCGTCTACCAGCTCAAGGTGCACGAGCTTCCCGATGCCGGTCGAACGGCAAAGGGTATGCCGATCGTCAACCTCATCTCGCTGGAGCCGGACGAGTCGATCACGGCGCTGATGCCGATCCGGAACTTCGACAATGGCGGGTACCTGTTCTTCTGTACGAGGAACGGGCGCGTCAAGCGAACGACGGTCGACCAGTTCGCGTCCGTTCGTTCGACTGGCCTGATCGCCGTCTCCCTCGACGAGGACGACGAGCTTGCCTGGGTGCGCTACTCCCAGGGCGAAGGCGAAGTCATTCTCGTGACACGCAACGCGAAGGCGATCCGGTTCTCCGAAGAAGATGTCCGCCCGATGGGCCGGCCGGCGGCCGGCGTGATCGGCATCCGGATGGATGACGACGACATCGTCGTCGCCGCCGAGGTGGTCGGGCGGGACGACGACGAGTCCACGCTGCTCACCGTTTCGACCCAGGGGCTCGGAAAGCGCACGAGCCTCGAGGAATACCGGCAGCAGGGACGCGGGGGCCAGGGCGTCATAGCGATGAAACTGCCGGACGGCGTCCATATCGCCGGCGCCGCGATCGTCGACGAAGATGCCGACGCGATGCTGATCTCATCTGAAGGCGTCGTCATCCGGATCCCGGTCAAGCAGATCTCGGTCATCGGACGCGCGACGCAAGGCGTCAGCGTGATGAAACTCGCGTCAGGCGCCGAAGTGGCGTCGATGACCGTATTCAATGAGTCCGAGCAGGCGGAGGTCGAAGTAACCGACTCCCCGAATGGCCTCGAATCGCCGAACGGGCGTGCCGAGGACTAACTAGGCTGAACTGACGTTCGTACGAGCCGGCGCGATCAGAATCATGATCGCGCCGGTTATCACTGTCGCGAGAATCGCCAGCGACTCCACCCCACTTGCCGACTCTTCCGGCGTCGTCTCAACCGGCAGAAACAAGAACACTGCCGCAAAGGCGACATAGACGGCGATCGGGAAGAACGACCGGATGCCCCCGGGCAGCACTCCGAACAGAATCGTCGCTCCCGCCGCAACCATCCAGGCAATTGACAGCGGCTGCCAGACTTCATTCGCGGAATAGCGATCGGGGTTTGCCAGCAATGCGGCGAACGTCAGCGCCCCTCCGAGAGAGCCCATCGCCGCCGCACCGAATTCGATCCGCTCGTCGAGCTGCGCGACAAAGGCGACGATCGCGAAGATCAGGAGCGTCGAGCCGAGAGCCGCAAGGACATTCACCGTCCGGCCCCCGAAGCGGTCCTCCGCGCCCTGAATACCTGCCGCGACGATTGCTGACGGTGTCAGGGCGACGATGGCGACGATATCCGCCGCGATATCCCGCCGGGCAGTTCTTCGCGCAATGTACCAGTGCCCTCCCAGGACGCCGGCCAGGACGACACCGAGGAAGAGGCAGAGCAAGGCGATAGCCGCTTCTCCCAGCTGCACCCGAACGGTTGGGATCATCAGAAATCCGGTCGCAACGCCCGCCCGGACCGTGCCGGAGAGCAACCAGTTCCTCCAGTCGCGCCGGTCCGAGCGGCGCGGGGGCCGCCTGCGCGGCGGAGCCTCCGGCTGTATTTCCGAGTCGTATGGGTAATCGGCCGACACGTCGATGAACCGAACTCTCTTGAAATCCCGCAGATCCGACTGGAAGGGCGACGATGCCCGTGCTGTAGGATACGTGACGCTGGTATCTCGTCGACAGAGAGGCGCGCAAGACGTGAACAACTCGATCCCGCTAAACTGTTCGCGACTTGGCCTGCTCGGCGGATCGTTCGACCCGATCCACGTCGGCCATTTGATCGTCGCCGAGATCCTGGCCTACAGCCTCGACATCGATCATGTCGTCTTCATCCCGGCAGCCCATCCACCGCACAAGCTTGCTCAATCGCTCGCACCGGCCGACAGCCGGTTGGACATGATCCGCCTCTCGATCGAAGGCGCGCCGAACTTTTCAGTCAGTGAGATCGACCTGCGTCGCCCGGGCCCTTCCTACACCGCAGACACCCTGGCCGAGATCCGCGACCGCGTATCCGAACGCACCGAAATGTATTTCCTGATGGGAATGGATAGCCTGCGAGACTTCCCAGGCTGGCACCGACCCGGACGCATCGCCGAGTTCGCCCGGCTGGGTATCGCCCGCCGCCCGGGGGTCGACGTCTCCCGCGCCGAGATCGAGCAACAGGTACCCGAAGCTCGAGGCCGGGTTGAGGTCGTGAATGTCCCACTGATCGATATATCATCGAGCGACATTCGCGATCGCGTGCGGACGGGCCGTCCATTTCGATTTCAGGTCACGCCAAAGGTCGCGGACTACATCGTTGAAACCGGACTCTATCGGAATGCGATTCAGGGCAGCCGGAACGGCCGGTAGCGCCGGATGGCAGAATAGAACTGGTTGACATCGCTCATAGACTGGCCGTACACTCGTCGGTCGGTCGTCTGACCTGTCTCAGCCCGGCAACCGTACGGCACATGGCCCATCGATTGGCGCCCAGGAGAATCACAACGTGCGAATCAAAACCTGGTACACCCTCGTCTTCATCGCGATCATTACCCTGGTCGCCGGTTGGATAACACTCCCGACCGACGTGCTCAATTTCAATGGCGCGAAAGACGACTTCTACGTTCGAGAGGGTCTCGATCTCCAGGGCGGCCTCCAGGTCGTTCTCGAAGCGCGTCCGCCGGAAGGCCAGGACGTCAGCGGGGACGCGCTGGAAGGTACCCGCGACACGATCGACCGCCGGGTCAACTCCCTCGGCGTGAGCGAACCGGTTATCCAGACCCGGGGCGACAATCAGATCCTCGTTGAGCTGCCCGGTGTTGACGATCCGGAAGCCGCGATCGAGGTGCTGAAAGCCACTGCGCTCCTGGAGATCATCGATACGAATGGCCAGTTCCCGTCGCTCGGCTCCTACGTCAATACATCGCTCGGACCGGCCACCGACGGGGTCACGGCGGAATCGGAGATCCAACCGGACACATCTGGCCCGACCTACACGACGATCGTTTCCGGCGCCGATCTCGTCGACGCCTACCCGACGAATGACAGCCTCGGGTCGGTCGTTGTCGGTTTCGAGCTCAACTCGGACGGCGCAGACAAGTTCTTCGAGTTCACGAGCACCCACGTCGGCCAGCCAATGGCGATCGTCGTCGACAAGCAAGTGATTAACGTCGCGACAATCAACCAGGCCATCTCCCGCTCGGGCGTCATCACCGGGCTCAACCGCCAGCAAGTCGAGGATCTGGCTCTCCAGCTCAAGTCCGGCGCGCTGGCAACTCCGCTCGAAGTCGTCCAGAGCCGGACTGTCGGTCCGACCCTCGGTCAGGACTCGATCGACAAGAGCATCGAGGCAGGCCTCGTCGGTCTCGGGCTCGTCGCGATCATGATGATCCTCTACTATCGGGTGCCCGGCGCGATGTCGGTGGTCGCCCTGCTGATCTACACGGCGATCGTCTTCGCACTCTTCAAGGTCATTCCGGTCACCCTGACGTTAGCCGGAATCGCCGGGTTCATTCTTTCGATCGGTATGGCGGTCGACGCAAACGTCCTGATCTTCTCAAGGCTCAAAGAAGAGTTGCGGCGTGGCCGTAGCATCAGGGTTGCCGTCGAAGCAGGCTTCGACCATGCCTGGCCTTCCATCCGCGACTCGAACATCTCGACCATGATCACCTGCGCCATCCTGTACTGGTTTGGCCAGTATGTCGGGGCCAGCATCATCCAGGGCTTCGCGCTGACGCTCTTCATCGGTGTCGCGGCGTCGATGTTCACCGCAGTGGTCGTCACCCGAAACTTCATGCGCATCTTGCTCGACCGGAGTTGGTTCACGAACCACTGGTGGCTGGGCGTTGAATCGACACAGCAGCCGGAATTCGCGTCCGGCGACTAGGTCTCCATCGCGAGAGGGACGAAGACAACATGCTCGATCTCGTAGGCAAGCGCAATCTCTGGTTCCTGCTCTCCGCGCTCTTCCTGGTTCCTGGGTTTATTTCGCTCATCTTCAATGGGTTGGAACTGGGGATCGACTTCACCGGCGGCACGAACTGGGATCTCCAGTTCGAACAGCCCGTGAACACCGATGAGATCAGCCAGATCCTCGATGAAAACGGCTTTGGCGACAACGTCGTTCAACTCTCCGATGACAACACGGTCATCATCCGAATGGCCGAGATGAAAGAAGGCTCGCCGGAGAAGGACGCGATCGAGAGCGATTTCATCGACAGATTCGGGCAGTTTGAAGAATTGAGCATCGTCAGCGTCGGCCCGTCGGCCGGACAGGCGATCCGGGACCGCGCCGTCCTCGCCGTCGTCCTGGCGTCGGTTGGTATCCTGCTCTACATCGCGTTCGCCTTTCGCAACACGAACAACCCGTTGCTCTACGGCTTCTGCGCGATTCTCGCGATGCTCCACGACGCGTTCTTCGTCCTGGGCGTCTTCTCGATCCTTGGCTGGCTGGCCGATGTCGAGGTCGATGCGCTCTTCGTCACCGCGTTGCTGACCGTCATCGGCTTCTCGGTTCACGACTCGATCGTAGTCTTCGACCGTATCCGGGAAAACCTGGCGGCGCGCCTCGCGCCGACGTTCGACGAGATCGTGAACTACAGCATCGTCCAGACTCTCGTCCGATCGATCAACACCTCCCTGACGGTTGTGCTGACCCTAGCAGCCCTCTGGCTGTTCGGCGGAGAAACGACCCGCTGGTTCGTCTTCGCCCTGCTGATCGGCGTCGTGGCTGGAACGTACTCGTCGATCTTCAACGCCGCTCAGATCCTGGTTGCCTGGGAGTCGGGAGACATCAAACGCGCCGCCACCTTCTGGAGACGAGATCGAGTCGCCGCGCCTGAAACCGGCGCGGCAGCCCACTCACGATAAGCCCGATCATTGAGTGATCGCTCGAACGCGCCGCATGTCGGTGTCATAGGCGGTGGCATCACCGGACTGACCGCCGCCTATCGGCTCGCCCGGCTTGGCTACCGGGTCACGCTCTGGGAACGCAGCGATGAATACGGCGGTCTGGCCGCCGCTATTGACGTTCCCGGCGGCAAGATCGAGAAGTTCTACCATCACCTCTTCATGAGCGACACGTCCATCGTCGCCCTCGCGAATGAGATCGGTATCGGATCCAGCCTGCGTTGGCTGCCATCCCAAAACTCGTACTTCTCCGATGGCCGGATCTACTCGCTGGCGAGCCCGTTCGACCTGATCAAGCTGCCCGTCGTGCCTTTCATCGACCGGATCCGCATCGGGCTCGTGACCCTCTACCTCCAGACGATTCCTTCGATTGGGGAGCGCTGGAAGGCATTCGAGCGGGTGACCGCCTCGAAATGGCTTCGAAAATGGCTCGGTCTGCGCGCCTTTGATCGCACCCTCGGAGCCCAGCTGAAAGCCAAGTTCGGCCCGAGGGCCGATGAAGTCGCAATGGTCTGGTTCTGGAACAAGATCTACCTTCGCACCCAGTCGAGACCCGGCCTGCTTGCGAAGGAGTACCTGGGGTACTTCGAAGGAAGCTTCAGCGTGATCATCGATGCGCTGGTCGAGGCGGGACGAACAGAAGGCGTCGAGTTTTATCGTTCTACGAGCATCGGCCGGGTTGCGTCCCGGGAAGATGGGTCGATCGCGGTCTCTACCGATGAGGGCGACGAGTTAGTCGACGCGGTCATAGCAACCACGCCGACACCATTGCTCGCCCGGCTAATGCCGGACCTGCCGGCCGATTATCTTGAAAAGCTCCGAGGATCGATCTACCAGGGAGCTGCATGCGTCTTGCTTCGCCTTGACCGTAAGCTGACCGATACCTACTGGCTCAATATCGCAGATCCGTCGCTTCCGTTCACCGTCGTCGTGGAGCACACGAACTTCATCGATCCGTCCGAGTACGACGGCAACCATTACGTCTATGTGAATGCCTACGTGGATGTCGATCATCCCTATCTCTCGATGAGCGAATCCGAGCTGCTGGACGAGTATCTTGGATATCTCCCCGCACTCAACCCGGAATTTTCCCGTGACTGGGTGCAGGAGACCTGGGTCTTCAGAACCCCGGCGGCGCAGCCTGTCGTCGGGCTCAACTACAGCGAGCGTCGCCCGGACCACCGAACCCCGGTTCCGGGCGTCTACCTGGCGTCGATGTCACAGATCTACCCGGAAGATCGCGGCACGAATTACGCCGTCGCCCTCGGCGAGCACGTCGCGGAACTGCTGGACCACGATCTCCAGTCGCGCTAGTAGTCTGTGACACATGAAGCGGCGGGTTGCCCGGCTGCATCATGGGAGGCTCAATAAGCAACAACCGTGTCATTTCGAGCGGAGCGAGAAATCTCAGTCGAGCCCCAGGGACATGCTGCACTGAGATTTCTCACACCCGCGTTCCGCGGGCACTCGGGTCGAAATGACAATGTTGATACGGTAGAGCTTCCCAGGATTGACGAACATGCTTGTCAAACCATGTGTCACAGACTGCTAGTAGTCAGACTACTGATGGTGGACACATCGTCCGGCCTTCCAAATGGCCGGGGGATGGATGGCCGTCGCGTCACCGGAATTCCTGATGACACGTAACAGATCGCGCGTCGAGGGCAACGATGCCTTCCGCAAGAAGCGAATGTCCCGGTGTATTCAGAGACAACGAAACTCTGCCTGAAGACGAGTTCGGCTACCGCCTTTGCCAGGCGATATCGTCAGGGTCAGCTGCCTATGATGACCGGCCCGCCAGTGTCGCCCGGAAACTCGACAAGTCACAACCACGCCATCCTGACCGCAGAGACAGCGAAATGAAAGGATCTCCATTGAAATCTGGAGCCTTGCGTGGCCGAGAGACCGGCGGCATGCGCCAGGCGGTGGATCGATTCACACGTTCCGGAGCACTAACTTGAACGCCAGAGAGACCGCGCATGCTCAATCCGATGCTCCAACTTCCCTGCAGACTCCAGATAGGTCAGGTAGGCATAGACCGTTGGATGGAGCAGGTAGTAGCTGGCCGCGTCCTGTGGATCGGCACCGAACCGCAGCAGAAGATCGGCGAGGATATCTCCGGGCATCCTGGGCGTTTCGCAGATTTCGACGATAGCTTGCGCGACGCGGTGGAGCAGATCGCTGTTCAGTTCGATCAGCCCGGTGAGGTCGTCCGTTATCGGCCCATGACCGGGCATCGCCGTTGTGTAAGGGACCGAAGCGGCCCTTCAGCGACTGGAGATGGTCCCGAATAGAATAGATACGGGATCTTGGTAGCGATCCAGGACGCGCCCGGCAGCACCACGTCAGCCGAGAAGAAGACGTCATCGCAGACGATGCCCATCTGTTCCCGGAATGCCCGGCCAGCGACACAGCCTCCAGCTCGACCCCGTCGATTGTCAGCGGACCGGCATCGTAAACAACATCGACCGGGGACTCGTCCGCCAGGAGAAAACCTCCGCGCAACGAGTCAGGCGGATCAACTCGGCGAACAGCACGAGCGGCTGGAACAGGGGATAGCGCAGCACCGTCGTCCCATGACGGCGCCCAGACTCGGGCTCCGGTGCGCTTGACGACGAAGGCATTGCCGCCGAAGTGGTCAGCGTGACCATGAGTCGTTACGATCGAGGTCACCCTTCGGCCCATTTCGGCCAGGCCGCGCAGCACTTTCCGCGCGGCGGTGTCGTTCCGCCGGTGTCGATCAAGATGGCTCGATCATCATCAGCCAGGATGATGTCGATATTCACGCCACCGGGCGCAACGTAGATTCGCTCTGATACGTGTTCCAACATTGACACCTCGCAGCACAATCCTGATCGTCGTATACTGGTGACTACGTACCTGCGCCCGTAGCTCAGTGGATAGAGCGCTTGCCTCCGGAGCAAGAGGTCATAGGTTCGAATCCTATCGGGCGTACCAGGCTGATGCCGCACCGCTTCGCGGGAGCGGCATCATTTTTGTAAGCTGTACCGAAACTTTCAAGGTATCGTAAGATGCCTGGGACGATGTTGAATTGTATATGCGTCGTCGATCGGCGAGATTCATCTGTGGGAGGGGCCGAGGCACACGTGTTTGCACACGATGACGACCAGTACGATGATGCCCAGGATCAGGGATTCTCGACGTCCGAGGCGGATGGAGATGACGATTGGCAGCCAGCTGTGCCGGCCTGGCGAAATCGCATCACATCCGATTCCAGCGACGACCAGCCTCAACCAGCCGAGAGTTCCGAGAGCGCACGACGGCGCGGAACGTCCATCATCTCGCTCGGCACGGCGATTAGCGGTACCCTGAGAAGTGAAGACCCGCTCTATATCGAGGGGGAATTCGATGGCGAGATCATCGCGTCCAGCGATGTCACCGTCGCCCGGGGATCCAACGTCAATGCGCGAGTACAGGCAATCCGGCTAACGGTTGCCGGCAAGCTGACCGGCACCGTTGCCTGTACTGACCGATTCGAAGTGCTCGACACCGGCGAGGTTAAGGCCGAAGTTCTTTCTCCGGTATTCGTCGTCCACGAAGGCGCGGTTATCAACGGCTCTCTTCGCATGCGTCTCGACGACGATGACGACGAATCGACGCTTCTTGACGTCGACAGCGAGCAGGATCAAGATCTATAGAACTCCCGGGCGTCAGCGGCGCTGGGCCGAGGCAGGAGTGAGCAGAACATGAATCAGATGGACAACGCAACGGTTCCCGGTGGATCCTCGTATATTGATCCGGACTCCACGGTTGAAGGCACTATCCGGACCGATCACGATCTTCGCGTCGAAGGTTCCGTGGCCGGAACGATCCAGTGCGAAGGGGTGCTGATCGTGGCCGAAGGGGCGCTCGTCGACGCCGAAATCGACGCGAGCAGCATCGTCGTCGCAGGCGAGATGAGCGGCACCGTCCGCTGTCGCGGGCGGCTCGAGATTCGCTCGACCGGCATCGTCAAAGGCGATGTCCGGACTGGAGCGCTGGTCATTCACGAAGGTGCTCGATACGAGGGGCAGATCGCCATGGAAGCCGTCGAAGCAGCTCCAGCGATAGAATCGGAAGACGATCCCGGGGAATCGGCGGTCCTGGAAACAGACGAGGACTCGTCCGAGACCGAATACTCGTTTCTCCGGCGGTTCGCGCCGGAAGATGACGATGCGCTTCCGGAAGACGAAACCTAGCTCATCGGCTCAATAACGACATAACGCGACTGATGGTTGTTGATAATGTATGATGTGAACGGTGGGAGCCGTCGACCGGCCCGCTCAAATGGGGATAACTGAGACAGGCTGGTGCGACTCGAGGGGGATTGACCATGGCACGGCGCAACTGCGCCTCATGTAAATACTATGAGCGTTCATCTATTGCCCGCATGGGATGGTGTCGCCATCCCGATCTCTACTCCACGCAACACAATCACCTTGTATCAGCTGATGACCTTGATTGTGATCGCGGAACCGGAGATTTCTGGGAGTCTCAGGATTCAGGCCAGCTCTGAGCAGCATGGTGCCGGATTCAGCGGATAAGTCGGCGATCATTAGTGTGACATCAGGCGGACAACCAGTTTTCCAGGTATCTGGTTCTTCAGGCTACAACGACGAACCGCCGCCGCCCGCTCCAGGCGGGGGTGGTACCGGAGGCGGACCACCCTGGGGCAACGACGACCGGGATTTCAATTACTACGAAGAAGAGCGGTACTGGACCGACTACGTCCGTATCGCCGCGCCCGTCCTGGGTGTGATCGTGCTGGTGGTGCTCCTGTGGTTCTGGATCGCCAGCTTCCTCGGGGACGACGACGAGGATCCCGGTGACGCAGCTTCCGGCACAGTGACCATTGAGCTGCCGACCTTCTCATCGACTGAGGAGCCCACGACGACGGGGAACATGACCCCGAGCGCCCCGGCCGTTGCCACGACACCGGTTCCGGGAGGAGGCAGCGCCACCACGCCAGCGACAACGAATCCCGCCGAACCAACAACGGACACGGGTGGGAATCCCGATGTCGGGCCATATCTCGGTGCGACGGTTGAAGTCGCCAATACTGATGGCGCAGGGGTGAATGTTCGCGCTGACGCCACGACCTCAGCCGATATTCTGACCGTCTTTCTCGACGGCACGCAGGTAACGGTCATTGACGGTCCGGTTGAAGCTGAAGGCTTCACCTGGTGGCAGATAACGGGCAATGAAGTCGCCGCCGGCTGGATCGTTCAGGAATATCTGGTCGTCGTAGAGTAATCGGCTGAACCTCCGGAAATCCCTATGTTATACTCGCCGATGGTCCGACGTGGGTCGGATTAATCTGCACGCGTGCGGATCGTAGGATTGTGTTCCCCCAGTGTCGGCGGGTAAACCTGCGAGATGAACCACGCGGAAGCGTAAACACAGGGAGAGTTCCATGACCGCAGCTATGGTTGGAGAGAGCACCGAGCAGCTTATGCGCTCGCTGCTCGAATCAGGCGTCCATTTCGGACACCAGACGAAGCGCTGGAATCCGAAAATGTCGCCGTATATTTTCGGAGAACGTGATGGCATCCACATCATTGATCTCCATCAGACCGCTATCCACATTGAAGAAGCCCAGGAGTTTCTGACGGAGATCGCCGAAAAGGGCCAGAAGGTCATTTTCGTCGGGACCAAGAAACAAGCCGTCGACATCGTCGATGAGCAGGCTCAGCGTTGCGGGATGTTTTACGTGAATCGCCGCTGGCTTGGCGGAACTCTCACGAACTTCCGCACTATCCGCGGCCGCCTGAACGACCTCCGCCGTCTCGAACAGGAACAGATCGTCGGTGCGTTCGAGGTGCTCCCGCGCCAGGAAGCAATGGATCGCGAGGACGAACTCGAACGATTGCAGCGCAAGCTCGGCGGCCTCAAGAATCTTCAGCAGCTTCCTGGCTGCGTCATCGTTGTCGACCCTTCGCGGGAAACGCTGGCGATCAAGGAAGCCCTGCGGCTCGAGATCCCGATCATCGCCATCACCGACACGAACTGCGATCCGGACGAAATCGACTATGTGATCCCGGGTAACGACGATTCGATCCGATCGATCCGCCTGATCCTGTCTTCGTTGACCGACGCGATCATCGACGGTCTGACCCGGCGAGAATCCCAGTTCGCCGATGAGCCGGCAGCCGGAGAAGAGGCTGCGGACTACTCCGACTGGGCCTCGGACGAAGATGATTCCGATGATGATGACGAGGACGACAACGACGACGAGTAGGCTGGAGTCTTCCGCCTGCTTCATGCGACGTGAGATGACCGAGAATCAGAATCCGGAAGCATCCCCGCCGCGTGTTGTGATGCCCGGAAATAAGGAGTAACGAATATGTCTGCTGCACTGGTTAGAGATCTCCGGGACAGGACCGGAGCCGGAATCATGGATTGCAAGCGCGCCCTCGAAGAAGCGGGCGGCGACGTGAACAAGGCAGTTCAGGTGCTTCGCGAGCAGGGTCTCGCAAGCGCCGAGAAGAAGAGCGGCCGGCGAGCCGCCGAAGGACTCGTCGTTTCCTACATCCATGGAAACAACCGATTTGGTTCACTCGTTGAGTTGAACTGCGAGACCGACTTCGTCGCGCGAACCGATGACTTCGCGAGTCTGGCAAACGACATCGCGCTCCATGTCGTCGGTATGTCGCCACGGTATGTTGACGAGGATGAGATCAGCGCCGAAGAGCGCGAGGCAGGGATCGAGGAGTTCGGCAGCGAGAAAGCCTTCCTCGACGCCACGGTCGTCACGCGCCAGCCCTTCGTCCGCGACGGAAGCGTCTCGGTCGGAGACATGATCACTGAATCAATCGCCCGGATCGGTGAGAACATCGTCCTCCGCCGCTTCGTCCGATTCGAACTCGGCGAAACCGCCGATGAAGGCGCAGACGAGAGCGAATGACATCCAACGGGGCTTCGTCGGAATCAAATCCCAACAGAAGAATTGTCCTGAAGTTTTCCGGCGAAGCCCTGATGGGTTCGCAACCGTTTGGTATCGAACCGGATATCGTCAACCGCCTGGCCCGGGACATCGGCGATATCCACAACGAAGGCATCGAAGTTGCCGTCGTCATCGGCGGCGGCAACATCTGGCGGGGCCTGAGCGCCAGCACGCGAGGCATGGACCGCGCCCAGGCGGACTACATGGGTATCCTGGCGACGGTCCTCAATGCGCTCGCGATCCAGGATGCCCTCGAGCGTGTCGGGATCCAGACTCGCGTCCAGACAGCCATCGACATGCATCAGATCGCGGAACCGTACATTCGCCGGCGGGCGATCCGTCATCTTGAGAAGGGGCGGGTCGTTATCATGGCGGGCGGCACCGGAAATCCGTATTTCACGACGGACACCGCCGCTGCCCTCCGTGCCGCGGAGATTTCGGCAGACTGTATCCTGATGGCGAAGAACGGCGTCGACGGCGTTTATTCGGCCGACCCGAGGCTCGACCCGAGTGCCGCCAAGTTCGAGCAAATCGCGTACCAGGAGTTCATCGAGAGGGATTTAAGGATCATCGACGCGACGGCAATCGCCCTTTGTCGGGACAATGATTTGCCGATAATCGTTTTCGATGTCGACCGCGATGGTAATATCCAGCGAGCAGCACGCGGCGAAAACGTTGGCACTCTCATCTGCGACTAACCCGACGCTTCGTCGTTCCGGTTCAACATGCCGCGCAGGGAGGAGGCCCGACCAATGCTAGATGATGTACTTTCGGATGCCCGACAACGCATGGAGTCGACGATGGAGGTGCTTCAACGCGACCTCGGAGCCATCCGGACAGGTCGAGCATCACCAGTCCTCGTCGATCGAATGATGGTCGACTACTACGGCACGCCGACCCCTCTCAACCAACTTGCCGGAGTATCTGCGCCCGAAGCCCGCTTGCTGGTTATCCAGCCCTGGGATCGCGGGTCGATGCAGGCTATCGAACGCTCGATCATGGAGTCGGACCTGGGACTGACTCCGAACAACGACGGCGTCGTCATCAGACTCGAGATTCCTCAGCTTACCGAGGAGCGCCGCATCGAGCTCGTTCGCTTGACGAAGTCCAAGGTAGAAGAGGCAAAGGTTGCCGTTCGCAACATCCGTCGCGACGCCATCGACAGCACCAAGGAACTGCTCGGTGAGAAGATGATTAGCGAGGATGAAGACGCCGGGCGGAGTCGGAAATCCAGGAAATCACCGACAAGTATGTCGAACAAGCCGACGTACTGGGCAACGCCAAGGAAACAGAAATCCTGGAGTTCTAGCTAGCAGCGATCGGGAGTGGCCCGGATATGGTTGCCGACAATCAGTCCACACCTGCGCGAAACGTTCCGGAACATGTTGCCATCATCATGGACGGCAATGGCCGCTGGGCCCAGGCGCGCGGTCTGCCGCGCATCAAGGGGCACGAAGCCGGCACCGAGAATATCCGGCGGATTACGGCACGAGCCGGTGAGCTTGGCATCTCCTACCTGACGCTCTGGGCATTTTCCACCGACAACTGGTCTCGCCCCGACGAGGAAGTCGAAGGCATTCTCCGAATTCTTGCCGAGACCATCCCCAGGGAGCGGGACGAGCTGCACCAGCGCGGCGCACGAATACGCCACATCGGAAAGCTACAAGGTCTCGACCCGACGCTGGTCGAGCAGATCCAGGACACGATCGAGCTCACGTCGGAGAATACAGGCATCAATCTGACGCTGGCTTTCAATTACAGCGGCCGTGCCGAAATTCTCGAGGCGACGAAGCGAATCATGCGTTCGGGTCTACAGCCGGACGAATTGACTCCCGAACGGTATGAAGAGTTTCTCTACACAGCAGGTATGCCGGATCCGGATCTCATCATTCGAACCTCCGGCGAGCAACGAATCAGCAACTTTTTCCTCTGGCAATCTGCCTATGCCGAGTGGACATTCCCCCAGATCTTGTGGCCCGACTACTCGGCCCAGGATCTCGAGCAAGCCGTCGCCGAGTACGAACAGCGCGAACGACGCTACGGCGGTCTCGTATCGACACCATCCAGGCAATCGAGTGGCTAGCCTGTGCTGAGACAGCGCGTCATATCATCCGTTGGCGTTGTCTTCGTCTTCATCATCCCCGGGCTCTTCGGCAGCCCGGTTTTTACGATCGCCATCGCGTTGATTGCCTACGGCGCTCTTGTCGAAATCTATCGTGCCTTCCAGCGCATCAGTGTCCGCCCCTCGTTGTGGACCGGAATGCTTGCCCTCGTCGCGCTCTTTATCGTTGCCGGTACCGACGCGCCGTTCCTCGGACTGGCTGGCGCGCTCACGGCTTACACGATGTTCTCGCTGGCACAGCACCTCCTGAAACGCGAGATTGCCGGTTCCCTTGCCGACTGGGTCTTCAGTCTGACCGGGCTGATGTACGTGGGGTTGACGATGATGCACTTCGTGTTGATTCGCAGGCTCCAGGGCCCCGTTGACAGCAGCTGGATCGTAACCCTCGACGACGTCATCGGCGACGGCGGCGCAGCTCTCGGGCTGGGCTGGCTACTGTATGTCCTGGCGGTAACCTGGTCGACCGATGTCGCGGCATTTCTTGGGGGCCGCCGCTGGGGTAAGCGAAAACTCATCCCTCATGTCAGTCCAGGCAAGACCATCGAAGGCGCGATTTCGGCGCTCGTCGCAGGTACTCTCGCCGGCACGCTGGCTTCCTACGTCTTCGGGCTACCGGTGCCGCTCGGCATCATGTTCTTCGTCAGCTTCGCGGTAGCCGTCGGCACGATCATCGGCGACCTGCTCGAATCGCTGATCAAGCGAGAAATCGGCATCAAGGACATGGGCACGGTCATCCCCGGCCATGGCGGCATTCTCGATCGCGTCGACTCCCTGCTCGTGACCGTGCCACTGACGTATTACGCTGCGCTCCTGCTCGACTGGCGAGGCTGGCCCTGATGGCTTCGACTCAGGGCGTCGCCGTTCTCGGATCCACGGGCTCAGTCGGTAAGTCCACGCTGGATGTCATTGCTGCTTTGCCGGACCGATTCCACGCCGTCGGCCTGGCGGCAAATTCCGACGTCGCCACGCTTCAAGACCAGATCAACAGGCACCGGCCGCAATTCGCGGTGCTATCGAACGCTGACGCGAGTTCGATAACGGGCGCAAGGATGATTGACTCGGCCGATCCCCTGGTTGATCTCGCGACGCTTGACGAGGTCGACATCGTCGTTGTAGCGACGACCGGCCATTCCGCGATTCCGGCGACGATCCAGGCGCTCGAAGCAGGCAAAATCGTCGCACTGGCGAATAAAGAAACTATTGTCGCGGCCGGCTCGATTGTCATGCCGATTGCTCGCCGGCATCCTAGCCGACTACGACCGGTCGACAGCGAACATTCCGCAATCTGGCAGTGCCTCCCGCCGGCAGGCGCGAGCTATCGTGACGTCAGTAGGATCTTGCTGACGGCCTCGGGTGGACCGTTCAGAGGATACTCACCCGCCGACCTCGATTCTGTCGGCGTCGAGCAAGCTCTGGCTCACCCCACCTGGGATATGGGGACCCGGATCACGATCGATTCAGCGACATTGATGAATAAAGGATTCGAGCTGATCGAAACCGCCTGGTTGTTCGACTGCCCGATCGACCACATCGACATCCTGCTCCATCCGCAGTCCATCGTCCACTCCATGGTCGAATACGAGGACGGCACCGTTCTGGCACAGCTCGCAAGCCATGACATGCGCTTGCCCATCCAGTATGCGTTGACCTTTCCCGAGCGTCCGCGTGGCCCTGCGGAACGCCTCACGTTGGCGGATATCGCTCGTCTGGAGTTCGAGGCACCAGACTTCTCGACGTTCCGGGCTCCGGTGCTGGCCCGGCGGGCATTCGAAGCTGGCGGGACGTATCCCGCGGTGCTGTCTCGAGCAGATGAGGTGGCCGTGCAAGCGTTTCTCGACAGAAAGATCGGTTTCCCGGCGATCATCGATATCGTCGAGCGCGCGCTCGACGCACACAGACCCGAATCAGGCTGTATGACGCTCGACTCCATTGTCGAAGCCGACAAGTGGACCGACCGGTACATTAGAGACATTTTGAATCGTATGGAAACATGAGCGGCGTTGCGCTCACTGTCGTCATCGGATCCGCCCTGATGGGCATAACGGCACTGATGCTCGTCGGACTCGCTCTGTGGGACCAACGCCGGCAATAGCTGCCAGAATCCCAACTAGTTCACGCCCGCTGCCACTGCCACTCCGGTTACGGACAATGCCCCCGCCTCATAGCAAGCCGAGGCACACTCCCGCATCGTGGACCCTGTCGTAACGACATCATCAACGAGAATGACTGTCTTCCCTGCTACGCCTGGCCCGGCAACGAACGCCCCCCGGACATTCTCTACTCTCTCTAGCCCATTCAGTTCGACCTGTGGCCGGGTCTCACGGATACGGGAGATATTCGCTCCGAGCTGCACCCCGAGGAGTTCCGACGCATGACGAGCAATCTCCCTCGATTGGTTGAACCCGCGTGATCGCTCGCGGTCGGTCGCGAGAGGTACTGGCTCCATCAACGTCCGATCGTCGATCAGGGTCTGGATAAGCGGAATAACCTGCTCGGCGAACCAAATCGCGCGAGCAAACTGCCCCCGGTATTTCATCAGGTGTATGGATTGCCGAACGGGGTCTGCGTAACGATACCGGGCTCGTACAGCGAACACTTCAGCGGACTGCTCGAGAGCCGGGACGCCTTCTGTAAGGTCGAGGGACGCGAGCTTTGCTTGACATCGTTGACACAGCCAACTACCGGAGCTGCCACACCCACCGCACGTCGCGGGAAACACCGTTCGGGCCAGGAATCCAAGCCCAGACCTACTTATGTCGACCAGTCGCGATGCGCTGTCGCCGAGCACAGGACGATCTCCCAACCGTCAGGAACTTCCCATGACGGAGATTCTAGTTCAACTTCAGGTGCCTTTTGGATGTTACTATCGAGGTCAATCGGGACGCAGCCTGGCCGAAAGCGGCGCTAGGCGGCCGCAGCTATGCGTTCCGGCATCTCCACGGCCGCAATCCGGATCGTGTCACCAACCTGAGTACGAGATCGAGCGATGGTCCCAACCGGAAGCTCAACGACGAATCGTGCGCCTTTCGTGTAGAGCGGACCTACGCGCCAGGGCTTGATACCCTCTGCACCCGTACTACTTCATTTTCACGACTCAGATACAGCACATCGATCGGAAATCGCATGAAGAACATGCGAATTGAGGTACAAGGATCGATCACCAGCGCCTGGCCATCCTGGAAGCTCTCGGCACTCCGCAGCATCAGCCCCCGGAAGCGGGACCATGGTGAAGATGCCACCGCGGCGTTCTCAGCTACGATCGTGCGCTTGGAATAATTCGCGATGTGCAGCACTCCGACCTCGACTCTAGAATCCGTTGGCAAGCGTTGGTACAGCCGGTCCAAGGATGACAACGTACATCGCCGGGAAGACAAGGAAGACCATCGGAAACAGCATCTTGATTGGCGCCTTCTGCGCCTTCTCTTCAGCTCGCTGGCGCCGTGCCACACGCATCTGCTTTGACTGAACCCGCAGGATCTGCGCGATGCTCACGCCGAGCTGATCCGCCTGGACGAGTGAAGATATGAAGACGTTGAGATCATCTACGCTCACCCGGGTCTGCATCTCGCGCATCGCCTCTCTGCGCGATTTACCCATTTGCATTTCACCGAGCATCCGCTTGAACTCGTCAGTCAGTGCGTTATCCCATTTGTTTGCGACGCGGGCGAGGGCGGGATCGAACCCGAGGCCAGCTTCGACAGAAATCGAAAGGAGATCAATGGCGTCAGCGAGCGCATTCTGTATCTCCTGTTTACGTTGCTTGATTTTCCTGCCCAACCAGAACCCGGGCATGACGTAACCGATTCCGGCAACACCAACTGGAACCAGGAATGTGATTGACTGGGCACCAGCAGAAACGAGAAAGAGAAAAAAGAACGCTCCGCCGAGAATCACAGCGAGGCCAAGCTTAACTCCCATGAACTCGACAGGGCCGAGCTTCGACGGATTTCCCGCTTCAATCAGGTTCTGACGAAGTTTCTCAAGATTCTTGTGCGGCATGAACCGCCCGAAGAAGGTACCCAATTTGAAAAAGAACGGCCGAGCACTCGCTGGCGGAAAGGCAGTGATAGTTCGATCTCTTCGAGCGATGTGGGATTCTCCGCAAATGCTGCCAGACGCTCTTCGATGCTGATGACTTCACCCTGAGATCGCAATCCCAGTACGACGAGCGCTGCACATCCGATCACCAACACGGCGACTATTGGGAGTATCAGCATCAAGTCCATTTGACTCTCCTCATTACAGTGATCAGGACGAGCCCGGCACCGTTTGGTGATCCAAACCGAGCTAGATCTTGATCGACACGATCTTGCGCATCACGAGAAAACCAACAATCATCAAGAAGCCAGCAGCGATCGGCATGCAGACCCACGGCCAAACGAACATGCCGGCCATGTAGCTTGGATTCATCACGAACAGACCGGCACCGAGCACGAGGGGCAGCCCTGAGAGAACGTATGCCGATATCGTCTGTTGAGCCGTCAACGTGCGGATTTCACCTTTGATGCGCACGCGCTCTCGAATCGTCTCGCCGATAACATCCAGGATCTCCCCGAGATTGCCGCCGACCTCGCTCTGAATCTTGATCGCCGTGATCAGCAGATCGAGGTCCTCGCTTGGCACCCGCCGATAGAGGTTGTCGAGCGCCTGTTGCGGGGAGATACCGAGACCGACCTCCCGAACAACCCTGCGGAATTCATCCGAGATTGGAGGCGGTGACTCCTTCCCGACGAGATCCATTGTTTGCAGCAAGCTGTAGCCCGCACGAAGCGAATTCGCCATGAGGGAGATCGTGTCGCCAAGCTGGGCATTGAAAGCGTTCTGGCGTCTGCTTGCCCGAAGCTTGAGGTAGAAGTGTGGAACCATCCACCCGATACCCGCAGTAACCACTCCAAGGACAATCGCGACCGCAAGCGAGAATCGCCCCATGATGAGACCGAGGACAGAGAACCCGGCAGCAGATCCTAATCGCACCAGGATCCACTCTCCAACGGTCATACGGAGGTCCGCTCTTGCGAGCGCGTCGCGTGTCTCCTGGCTCGATGATCTCCCGCCGACCGCCTCCTCCATCTTGTTCGCCATGACGGTGCGGGCGCGCGGCTCAGATTCGGGCGCTATGACGGTGTCTGTCACGTGACCATAGCGCTCGAGGCGGTCTTCCATTTCTGCGGTTGCGGCACGACTCTTGGTCGTCTGCATGCCGAACACCACCAGCAGACCGGCTCCAAGCATCAGTATTGCCAGAATAATCAGGAGAACCGGTATCGTCATTGCACCCTATTCCTCACCGCGTGGCGTTTGCAAACGGATACGCTCAACCTAGAACACGCGATCCTGCGCGCCGAAGATGTTCGGCGGCAGGTAGATGTTTGCGGACTCGAACTGCGACATAAACTTCGGACGAATTCCCGTCGGCTTGAGCCGACCAACGACCCGACCGTTCTCGATTCCAGACTGCTCGTACTCGAAGATATCCTGCAGGACGATGACGTCGCCCTCCATACCCTGTACTTCGGTCACGTACGTTATCTTTCGAGATCCATCCTTGAGACGCGACTGGTGGACAACCAGATCGACAGCCGCAGCGATCTGCTCGCGAATCGCCCGCACCGGCAGGTCGACACCAGCCATGAGCACCATCGTCTCCAGTCGGGAAAGCGTATCCCGCGGCGTGTTCGCGTGAGCGGTCGTCATCGAACCATCGTGACCCGTGTTCATCGCCTGGAGCATGTCCAGGGCTTCGCCACCACGACACTCCCCGACGACGATGCGCTCGGGCCGCATACGAAGCGAGTTAATCACCAGGTCACGAATCGATACCTCGCCGCGTCCCTCGATGTTGGCCGCGCGAGACTCAAGGGTCACGACGTGATCCTGACGCAACTGCAATTCAGCCGCGTTCTCGATGGTGACGATCCGTTCGTCTTCGGGAATGAACGAAGACAGGAGATTCAGCGTGGTCGTCTTACCGGAACCCGTACCGCCCGAGACAACGATGTTGAGACGAGCCTTCACGCACGCCTCGAGGAAGACCACCATTTCCGGCGTCATCGTTCCAAATCGAACGAGGTCATCTGTCGTTAGTGGATCCTTGGCGAACTTTCTGATCGTCAGAACGGGGCCGACGAGCGAAATCGGAGGGATGATCGCGTTGATTCGAGAGCCATCAGGGAGACGCGCGTCAACCATTGGCGAGCTCTCATCGATGCGCCGTCCTAGCGGGCTCACGATCCGGTCGATCACTCGCATGACATGGTCATCGTCGACGAATCGGACGTCGGTCATGACGAGCCGGCCATTACGCTCGACGTACACCTGGTTGGGACCGTTCACCATGATTTCTGATACGGAGTCGTCATTCAAGAGCGGTTCAATGGGTCCAAACCCGAGAATCTCTGCCGATATGGCTTCAAATAGCCGCATCCGCTCGACGCGGGTAAGCACGATCGACTCCGACTCGAGGACGGAGTTGAACGTTTCCTCAACGGTCCGCCGTACCTCGTCGGCATTGGAGAGGTCCATGCGTGGGTCGAGTTCGGCGATGAGCCGGTTTTGAACGCGAGACTTCAGGTCGGCAAACGAATCGCCGCCTGGCGTGCTGCTGGATCCAGGCCGGCGCAGGATAGAAGTTCCGCTGTCGCTGCGGCCGCCGGACTTCTTTGCTGTTGCGTCCGAAAGGGAGCGAGTTCCAAGCGTTCTCAGCATGCCTGAGCCAGAGTCACCTGGTGGATTCTCGTCATTCGAGGATGGTGACGCGGGGCTATCCTCTTCGAATGAGGGACGTCCCGCGTCTTCGCCCAGATTTCCGGTTGTCCCGATCCTTTTCAGTAGTGACATTGTGTTTTGGCACTCCCTCCGAAGCACTGTTGTGCGAGATCAATACTGCCCTGTATCCGAGATCCGTCAGGAACTTCGCAGCGCGACGCGAAGACGACCAACCAACGAAGACTTCGCGGAACCATCCGACGGTTCAATTCCAGCTGCTTCAGATAGAGAAGGATCGATTTCCTTGAGATACGCTGCCGCCATGCGCCGGAGCTCAATAGCGACCCGATTGTCGCGGCTGCCGCTGACGAGCGGGACCCCTTCGTTGATGCTGCGCAGCACCGGCCCCGGATCATCCGGTATCTCGGCCCACAGATCGCGACGCAGGCTATCCCCTATTTCCATCGCCGGAATACCCGAGTATTCATTCAATCGATTGAGCAGAATGCGCACCCGTTTGGATTCGTACCCCAACAGATCTGTGATCTCCAGGAACTGCCTGGCATCCTTTATTGCCGCCATGTCCATGGTGACAACGAGCAGCAGCAAGTCTGATAAGTCAAATAGCTGGAGATTCAGATCATCAAATCCGGGCCGCGTGTCGATAACGATATAGTCGAACATCGTTGCCATGACAGCCAGGCAATCGCGCACGATGGACGAAGTCACGACCTCAGCATCCTGCGGGGCCGATGGCGATGCCAACAATCGAGACACCCGACGCGTGTTCCTGAAGAATCGTCTCCAACAACTCATCATCTATGGAATCGCGGTACTTGACCGCCTCTGAAATCGTCTTTCCATCGCCGATATTCATGAGCAGACCGACGTCGCCAAATGCCAAATTCGCGTCGAGGACGCCAACTCGTTGACCAGTTAACTCCCGCAGAGCGATCGCAAAGTTCGTTGCCAGGAATGACCGGCCAACACCGCCTTTAGAGCTCGCGAACGTGAGCACGCGAGCCTGTCCAGCGATCTTCTGCTCGTCTGACTTGCTACGAGTCGTGGTCTCGCGCTCGACGGTCTGTGCGGGCAGTGACTCGACCATCTGATGCACGGTCCGCACTCCTGAGAGCAGATCATCGAGACTGAAAGGTTTGACAAGGTATTCTCGAGCGCCAGCTAGCATGGACCGCCGAAGAATGTCCGGTTCGTTCAGAACCGACATCATGATCACGCCGGTGTTCGGCCGCCGGCTCAGTATCAGCTTCGTCGCCTCGATACCGTCCATTTCCGGCATGTTGACGTCCATCAACACAACCGTTGGCTGGCTCGACGCGACCTGGTCAATCGCATCACGACCGCTACTGGCTTTGCCGACGATCTCGATATCGGGCTCGAACTTCAACAATCGCTCGACGTTATCCCGGCTTTCCTGGACATCGTCGACAATGAGAACTTTGATCTTCGCCACTCTACTGCGCTCCAGCTTCTGGCAGACGCACCGTCTTCGGGACCGTCATGCCCCAGTTGTCGACAAGGAGATTCATCGTCGTGCCGGGGGTCTGCACAACATCCTCATCTTCGGGACTGCGGAGAACAATCTGGAACGTACCGATCTCTGTCAGGTACTGCACGAGCTCCGATTCAACCGGATCCAGGTCAAGGATCAAGAAATTGCCCTCCACCTGGGGATTTGCTTCACCAAGCGACGCCGAGACCACCCGAAGAACGCGAACATTCTGAAGGATCATCTTTGTGACCGGCTCGCCGTCGAGTGTGTCCGAGAGCCAGAATCGGGAACCTGGCTCTCCCGGATACGGATAGACAGGGCCTTCCGGCGCGTTGCCATATTCAGGCAACGAAACACCGGGCACCCGGCCTTCTCCATCCACTGATTCAGGCGGTACGTCCCGAAGCTCGAGACTATCCGTGAGTTCAAAAGGATAGGTTGGACTGACACGAGTGAGAGCCACCCGGGTATTGAAGATGACGTCAATGTGGTCCTCATCCCGGATCTGACCCGCGATCAGGTTCGACCCATCGACGACGAGCGGGTAGGCTCTGCGGCCGGGATCAATTCGGTTAGCCAAACCAGGCAATTCCCGGTTGCTCTCGACAAGCACCTGACCGCCGAACAGATCGACTGAATAAGCGAATCCGACGGCTTCAACCGAGTTGCGCATCGCATCCTCGGGCACTTCGT